>CAVZQX010000083.1:0-5665 GCA_963777475.1 uncultured Alphaproteobacteria bacterium | reverse complement strand
CTTGGCGAGAAAGAGCTTTGGATCAAACAAGGCTTTCGCCGCTTGTGGCATGAAGCCCCCGCCACCTGATACGGGCTTCAGCATAGCAGGTTTAGCGCCCAAGGTGTTAGCCAAGTTGGCTGTTTACGGCTGGCATAGCCTAGCGTATAGGCGGGCGCCCGCACCAGCGGATCGCGACTCAGATGCGCTCAGTGCATCGGCGTAATCTACAGATGTCGCCGAGCAAATTTGCAGAGAGATTCATCATCAGAAATTCATGTTACGGCAGGCGGGCCGAACGAATCTGAGCAATTTTGCACAGTATCCGCCCTCGCTCAGGGCTACTATGAACATCTGTGGTGGCACTACCGACTGCCTGTCCGAGGGTGAGGACGCAAACGAGTGGGAAGCAAGAAGATCAAGACATGATTCCACGAAATGCGGCGACGCTGGTGTCCGCAAAACCCTGGCAACCAGCTCACTTCGCTGCGGCAGATGCCGCCAGATTCAGCGGATCCGGCGCACGGATTCGCTATTTCTACCATCGTTTCAATTGCTCGTCACGCGGTGAAGGCCGTCTGATCTCAAACTGACAATATTGCTCACCCAAAGGTCCGTGCGTGGACGTGCCCTCTTAAACCCAGATGTTCGAAAGCAAGCTAGATATGGTTCAAAGCCCACCAGAAATCCGCTCCTTGGCACAGCTGCTCGCCCGCTATCGCGAACCGGACAGCGCGCGCGGCGTTTTCGAACTGGTGATCACCGCCGTGCCCTTCCTTGTCCTGTGGGCTCTGATCTGGGTGGCTCTTGCCCACGGCTATTGGATTGGCCTGCTGCTGGCGGTACCCGCGGCAGGCTTGCTCGTCCGTCTCTTCATGATCCAGCATGACTGTGGCCACGGGTCATTCTTCCACGGCCGTTTGGCCAACGATTGGGTCGGCCGCGCCATCGGTGTCCTGACCCTTACTCCGTACGACTACTGGCGACATACCCATGGACTCCATCACGCCAGTTCAGGAAATCTCGACCACAGGGGGGTTGGCGATATTGACACGTTGACCGTGAGAGAGTTTCAAGCGCGATCTCGATGGCGCCAGCTGCTTTATCGTCTGTACCGGCATCCAATCGTGATGTTTGGCATCGGTCCCACGTATTTGTTCATCCTGCGGCATCGGTTGCCGATCGGGATGATGCGCGGCGGCAGGGAGCCATGGCTAAGTACCATGGGCACCAACGCCGGCATCGCTATCCTGGCCGCCGCGATGAGCTGGGTGGTCGGCTTTGGGCCGTTCCTGCTTGTGCACCTGCCGATCATGGTTCTGGCGGCGTCGATCGGTGTCTGGCTGTTCTATGTCCAACACCAGTTCGAGGAAACCTCGTGGTCCCGTGACGACGCCTGGAGCTTTCACGAAGCTGCGCTGCATGGCAGTTCCTACTATCACCTGCCGGCGGTTTTGCGCTGGTTCACGGCGAACATCGGCATCCACCATGTCCATCACCTATCCAGTCGAATTCCCTGCTACCGGCTGCCGGATGTGTTGCGAGACCATCCGCAGCTCGCTGCCGTCGGACGAATTACCATGCTGCAAAGTTTGCGCTGTGTGCGGATGGCTTTGTGGGATGAGAAGGCACGACGGCTGATTTCGTTTGGAGAGGCAGCCATGGCACAAACCCTCGGTTGAACAGGGCAAGAACCAGCACATCCGAACTCATGCCGAATTGACGGGCGGCGCGCTGCGCGGCGCTCGGGGCATGCGACTGGCCGCAATTGACTCGCCTGCCTCCCCGCGATTGACTGGCACCCAAGCGGCAGACGCGGACCAAGAAAATCAGGGGAGGCTGTCATGTTGCGGGCGCAAAGTTGCAAGCGTTCGGTGCGTGCCATTGCACGTTTTTCGCGAAGCTTGTTGCTTTTGATCGCAAGCGCCGTGTCGCTTGGCATCTTCGCTCCGACTGGCACGGCCTCTGCCGGTGAAATTCCGACCTTCGCGGTCGATGCGTCCTGGCCCAAGCAGTTGCCCAATAACTGGATCCTGGGCCAGGTCGGCGGCATCACCGTCGATTGGCAGGGACATATCTGGGTGATCCATCGCCCGCGCTCGCTGACCGACGACGAGAGGGGAGCTACCCTCAATCCACCGCGCTCGAAATGCTGCGTCCCGGCGCCACCGGTGCTGGAGTTCGACGTCGACGGCAACCTGTTGCGTGCCTGGGGCGGCCCCGGCGAAGGCTATGACTGGGTCGGGCGCGAGCACGGCATCGAGGTCGACGAGCGCGGTTTTGTGTGGATCGGCGGCAATGCCGAGAACGACAACGCGATCCTGAAATTCACCCTCGACGGCAAGTACGTCGCCCAGATCGGCAAGATCGCGCCGAGCAAGGGCAGCAACGACACCACCCAGCTCGGCAAGCCGGCCGAGACCGCGATCGACAAGGGAACGGACGAAATCTACGTCGCCGACGGTTACGGCAATCACCGCGTCATCGTGTTCGATGCCTCCACCCTTGCCTACAAGCGGCACTGGGGCGCCTACGGCAAGCCACCGAGCGACGACAAGCAGCCCCCCTACGACCCCAAGGCGCCGGTCGCGCAGCAGTTCGGCAACCCCGTGCATTGCGTGAAAATCGCCGATGACGGCCTGGTCTACGTCTGCGACCGCATCAACGACCGCATCCAGGTGTTCAAGAAGGACGGCACCTTCGTGAAAGAGTGGTTCTATGAGAAGAACACACTGGGCAACGGCGCGGTGTGGGACCTCGCCATCTGGCCCGACCCGAAGCAGACCTATCTCTTGAGCGCCGACGGCGAGAACAACGAAATCCGTATCATCAAGCGTGAGGACGGCAGCGTGGTCGGCAGCTTCGGGCACAACGGCCGCAACGCCGGGCAGTTTCACTGGGTGCACGCCATGGCCGTCGACAAGCTCGGCAACGTCTATACGGCCGAGGTCGATACCGGAAAACGCATCCAGAAATTCAGGCTGACCTCGGACGCGCTACACTAGGGCGTGCCCTGCGCGGCCGGTATGATACCACCCTGCCGAAGCTGTCGGCAGGTCAGACCTCGCTGCGTCATCCGCTACACGCGTTCGCGTTGCCCGCCGGAGATGCCGGATAATCAAGATCGTCAATGCGTTCGCCTCGGCGGAAAAGCTTGCCGCGATACGTGTACCATCGGCGATGCGACGTGGATCGGCGAGGAATGCGCCGAAAATAGCCACGCTGACTGACGCTCCGAGTTGCCCGGTTGCCGTTGAGATGCCTGAGGTGATGCCCGAGTATTTGTTGCCGACGGTCGACAGAATCACGGCGGATGCCATGGGAGTCCGCAGACCACCGCCGAATCCGATCAGCAACAATGGCAATGCGATCAGCGCTATCGCGCTTTGCTTGTTGCTCGAGCATGATCTCCGGGCAAACGCCTTGGGTTTGTCCCCGAGGGAAAACCGGTGCCCACCACACTCCGACGTCGGCGCAGGCCGTTTCCGGATCATGCTCTATTGCCGCCTGCCCCGAGAAGGGCTATCGGAGATTCAGTCCGTCGGCCAAGGCTCCGCTCAAAAGAGGCTGTCCCGGCAATCACATCGGAGGGAATTCAATGAGGACGATGCTCGCACGGCAGATCGCCGCGCTCATGGCATGCGCGGGGCTGGGATTGGCTGCTCCTGCGCTGGCTCAAGACAAGAACGTCAAGATCGGCGTGTTGAACGACATGTCGAGCCTCTATGCCGACATCGGCGGCCCCAATTCGGTGGTCGCAGTCAAGATGGCGGTCGAGGATTCCGGCCTGGCCGCCAAGGGCTGGAAGATCGAGGTCGTGAGCGGCGATCATCAGAACAAGCCCGACATCGGCGTCAACATCGCCCGGCAATGGATCGACAGCGAGAAGGTCGACGCCATCGCCGACACGCCGAACTCCGGCGTTGCGCTCGCGGTCAGCAATCTCGTGCGCGAAAAGAACGCGATCCTGCTCAACTCGGGCGCCGCCACCGCCGACCTCACCGGCAAGGCCTGCTCGCCGAATACGATCTCGTTCACCTACGACACCTATATGCTCGCGACCGGCACCGGGAAGGCACTGACCAAGGCCGGCGGCGATACCTGGTTCTTCCTGACCGCCGACTACGCTTTCGGCCATGCCTTGGAACGCGATACCTCGGCGGTCGTCACGGCCAATGGCGGCAAGGTGCTCGGCAGCGTCAACCATCCCCTCAACACCTCCGACTTCTCCTCGTTCCTGTTGCAGGCGCAGTCTTCGAAGGCGAAGGTGGTCGGGCTTGCCAATGCCGGCGGCGACACCGACAACGCGATCAAGCAGGCCTCCGAATTCGGCATTGTCGCAGGCGGCCAGAAGCTCGCAGCGCTCCTGCTCTTTATCAACGACGTGCATTCGTTGGGGCTGAAGACCGCGCAAGGCCTCACCTTCACGGAATCCTTCTACTGGGACATGAACGACCAGACCCGCGCGTGGTCAAAGCGGTTTGCCGCACGCGCGAGCAAGAATGCAATGCCGTCGATGACCCAGGCCGGCAACTACGCCATGGTGCTGCATTACCTGAAGGCGCTGGAAGCGCTTGGCGGCAATCCGCATGACGGCGCCAAGGTCGTCGCCAAGATGAAGGAGATCCCGACCGACGATCCGCTGTTCGGCAAGGGCCCGCTTCGCGCCGACGGCCGCCGCATCATTCCGGCCTATCTGTTCGAAGTGAAGAAGCCGGACGAATCGAAATATCCGTGGGACTATTACAAGCTCGTCGCCACCATCTCGCCGGAAGACGCCGCGGTTCCGATCGAGAAGAGCGAGTGCCCGCTCATCAAGAAATGACTGCGACCCGCGGCCGGCCGGACCTACCGAGATCCGGCCGGTTGAGAGAACGACGAACGGGGACCTCCCATGTCCGCTCTTCGATCCTCTCGGCTGCCTGAAATCATCGCGCTCCTTGTATCTTTCTATATCGGCGTATCGGTTGCGTGCGACGCGGATCAACTTGCGGTCGCGCCGGTTGAGACGGTCCGAATTCCAGTGAGCCCTTTACCGTTTGTTCTGCGGGGTTTGCTCAGACGTCCATTAGGCGTGGGCCGTTCCCCAGCCGTCGTGCTGCTCCCCGCCTGCGGCGAATATGCCAAGCCGCTCGATGAAGACTGGGGCGCGAGATTGTCGTCCTGGGGCTACGTCACGCTCACCATCGACGGCTTCGGTCCAGGGGAATCGAGCATTGCGGTCACAGTGTCACCGCTGACTATCCCGAACTCGCGCCGGATGCATATCGCGGCTTGAACTTTCTGTTCCAGCAAAGGTTTGTCGATTCAAGACGCGTCGCACTCGTCGGCTTTGCCTGGGGCGCCTGGGAAACACTTGCAGCCGTCGAGCGCGGCACCATTGAACAGGCTTACGAACACAAGTTTCATGCGGCGGCGGCTTTCTTTCCGTTCTGCGATAGCTTCAAGGGAGTTATGACCGTTCCTACCCTGGTCCTGATCGGTGAGCGCGGCGACTCGGCTGTGGCAGAAGCCTGCCGCAAGATGGTCGATGGCGAAGATGATATGGGGATTTCCCGCCAAAAAGGCGAAGGCGCCTCGGTTCGCCTCATTGGCTATCCCGACGCCTATTTCGCGTTTGACCTTCCGCCGCTCAACACGCCCACCTGGTATCGCGGCCACCACGTGGAGTTCAACAAATCGGCCG
>CAVZQX010000082.1:0-22478 GCA_963777475.1 uncultured Alphaproteobacteria bacterium | reverse complement strand
TGCGGCTCCGCTGGTCCAGCTCAGCGTTTTCAGCTAGGGGATTCCGCCAATGGCGATCATTCAATTCTACCAGAAGCCCGGCTGTGTGACGAATGCCCGGCAGCAGCGGATACTCGAGGCGGCGGGCCATACCGTCGTCACAAGAGACCTGCTGACGGAGCCATGGACGGAAGAGCGCCTGCGCGGCTTTTTCGGATCGACGCCGGTGACCGCATGGTTCAATCCGGCCGCGCCGCGTGTGAAGTCCGGTGAAGTCAGCCCAGCGAAACTTACCGCGGCGAGCGCCATCGCCCTCATGCTCGATGATCCGCTCTTGATCCGGCGGCCGCTCGTGGAAATGGACGGTCAGAGATGCGTGGGCTTCGACCGCGAGCCCGTCACGTCCCTGCTTGGCGGGCCTGTCGGACAAAATGGCGAGGCGTGCAGCCGAAGAGATGCGTCCACGTCCTGTCCAGATCCTCTCCAGCTATCGAAGTCCGCGCCTGCATAGAAAATGCCGCGACCTCTGCGGATATCTGGGCGAGATCAACTTCGCCCGTCATGCCTTGGTAGCCGCAATGCCCTTGTCGCTCGACAGCGCCGTGAGCTCTCCGTCCTTGAACATTCCTCGGACGATGTCGGCACCGCCGAGGAATTCCCCCTTGACATAAAGCTGCGGGATGGTCGGCCAGTTCGAGAAAACCTTGATACCTTCGCGAATTTGCGGATCGGAAAGCACGTCGACGCTCGTGAAGGGCACCGCGAGGCTTGACAGGATTTGCACCACGGCCGGCGAAAACCCGCATTGCGGGGATGCCGGCACGCCCTTCATGAACAGCACGATGTCACTGTTCGCGATCACGTCCTTGATCCGCTCGGCTGTTACGTTCGTCATTTGCTTCCCCTGGATGAATGGTCGGGTTTGGACTGCAGGATGCTGAAGATGACCATCACTTCGGCACGATCGTTTCGAGCGCAAGCGCGTGGAGGGCCCCGCCCATCTGCCCCTGCAGGGCGTCGTAGACCATCTTGTGTTGTTGGATCCGGCTCTTGCCGGCGAAGGCCGCCGAGGTGATCCGCGCGCCATAATGATCACCGTCACCCGCAAGGTCCACCACGATGACCTGCGCGTCGGGGAAGGCCCCCTTGAGAAGGCGCTCGATATCCGGCCCGGCCATTGCCATCGTGTTCGCTCCTGCTGCAACGGCTACTGTCATGCAAACTCCAAACCAACTCGACGATGCCCACAAATCGGGCCGACAAAGCTCCGGTCCCGTTGATCGCGGCACCATACCGCAGCATTTTCGAAACGAAGGCTGTGCTCGATGTCGGGTTTGCGACACGCTGGACGCAAGCTGTCGTGGATCGGACCAGCTTCGTTGTGTCCGGTCGCGCATATCGCGCCGCTTACCGCGCCAACCCCAGCGATAGCAGCCGTTTTCCGCGGAGTCCTTGCGGCCCGGCTCTTGCTTTACGGATACGACCGTCGGGACTGCAACGAGAACTGCTTCAACATGCCAATGGCCTCAACCGATCGATTTGCCGTGATCCTCGGTACCAACGAGATCGCTTCCGCCGTCGCCGTGCTGCTTCGCCGCAATGGATACGGCGTGGTGCTGTCGTACGATCCGCTTCCGCCGGTAATCCGCCGGAAAATGGCTTTCCATGACGCGCTATTCGATGATGCCGTCAGCGTCGCCGGCGTAGCGGCGCAGCGCGTCGATAGCGGCCTTGAAATTCGCGCCGGCCTTAGCCGCGCCCCTGGCGTCATCGTCACCGAGCTTGGGCTGCTCGATCTCATCGTGCTGCGCGGTCTCGACATCCTGGTGGACGCGAGAATGCAGAAATATCTCGCCACCCCCGATCTGCGCCGGCTTGCTCGATTGACGATCGGCCTCGGCCCCGGCTTCTGCGGTGGTGCCAATTGCGATGTCGCGATCGAAACGCGGCCGGGCAAAGCCGGACAGATCGTACGGCACGGCGCGACGGATCCGCCCGACGGCGTCTCGCAGCCTCTTGGCGATCATGGCGGTGAGCGCTTCGTGCGCTCGGAATTCGCCGGCCGCTGGCAGACGGCGATTGAAATCGGCTCGCGCGTGTTCAAGGATTTCGTCGTCGGCCATCTCGGAAATACACCGGTGAGAGCGCCGTTTGACGGGATATTACGAGGCATCGTTCGCGACGGCACCGAGGTGCCATCGGGCGTCAAGCTTCTCGAAATCGATTCGCGCGGGCGCCAGGCAGACTGGACCGGCATCGACCGCCGCGGTCAGCTGATCGCCAACGCAGTCGCGGAAGCCACCTCGATTCAAGCGGCAAATCCTGCGGAAAAGACCGGCGAGAGGCTGCACCTCATCAAGTAATCACGAGCGACACGCGGAGACGGGCGAATGAGTTTGGTTGATGCTCGCGCGACGGACGTAGCCTCACCGACGCTTGCGGCGGACGCCGCAAGCGCCTCAGGCGGGCTGACGGAGCGCATCGTCGCCGCGCTGCGCACGGTGCACGATCCCGAGCTACCCGTGAACATCTACGATCTCGGGCTGATCTATCGGATCGAGCCGAAACAGGGGGGCCTGGTCGAGATCGACATGACGCTCACGGCGCCGGGCTGTCCGGTTGCCGGCGAAATGCTGAAATGGGTGGAGAACGCGGTCGCGGACGTCGAAGGCGTCGGCCGCGTCGACGTCAACCTTGTGTTCGATCCGCCCTGGGACAAATCGCGGATGTCGGAAGACGTCCAGTTGGAACTTGGCTTGATATGACCGACGTGCGGCAACGCTTGACCTTCGGGACCGCAAGATGATTGGCGCTTTATCAACAAACGAGGACATCATGATCGAGCTGACCGCAGGCGATGGCCACAAACTCTCCGCCTATCGCGCCGAACCGGACGGTCCCCCCAAAGGGGCGGTGGTAGTCGTTCAGGATTGCTTCGGAATCAATCCTCACATCCGCAAGCTCGCGGACGAATTCGCGGCCAAAGGTTATCTGGCGATCGTGCCGGCGCTGTTCGATGCGGTGAAGACCGGCGTCGCGCTCGACTATGATGATAGCGGTCTTGCCGAGGCAAAGGAGCTGATGGCGCAGGTCGGCACCGAGCGCGCGATCGGCGAGATTCAGCAGGCGGTTGACGCCGTCAAGAGCGCGGGCAAGGTTGGCATCGTCGGATATGGCTGGGGCGGATATCTCGCCTATGTATCGGCCAACCGCGTCAGCGGCGTAGCCTGCGCCGTCGGATATTACGGCGATGGAATTGTCGACGATTACCGCGAGAAGCGCCGTATCCCTACCCTGCTCCATTTCGGCGAGAACGATCCGCTGATCCCCTGCGAACAGGTGAGCCAGTTTCGCGCCCACCGGCCAGACGTCAGCGCCTTCTCCTATCCGGGAGCGGCGCACGCCTTCAACTGCGACGAACGCGACAGCTATCATGACGAGGCGGCAAAACAGGCGCTCAAGCGGACGCTGACGTGGATATCGCAATATGTGGAAGGCCAGCCTCCGATTGCCCTGAAGAATGCCGGCGCCTATGCCCAGGCCAAGGTCGACAAGAAGAAAAAGAAGAAAGAGGCCGCCGACGACATAGGACCTTCGATGGATTGAACGACAGGCAGAGCGCCGACCATGGTTCCGACAACCATCCTGATCGACGACAACCCGCGATGCGTGGTGCGGCCGACCGACCTGAAGGATCTCAATCGCTTCATTCGCAACGGCAAGCAGTATCTGCTTGCCGAGAACCCCGACGGCAAGATCGCCCATCGCAACGCCAACGAAACCGAAGCGGCAAAATGGCGCAATGCCCTGGCGCTGCATAAAGCGTGGGGCGGCGCTGAAGAGGAGTATTTTGGCACGCCGCTTTGATTGAAGAGAGCAGGCGTGGTGTCCCGCTCAGGGCCGGCCCGTGCGGGCGTCGTGGGGGTTGCCGGCTTGGTTGCGCATCCAGTCCGCGAGCTTGGTCAGCGCGCCGTCGAGCTCTGCCCTGGCGCGGCCATCCGTGACCGTCTCCTCAAGCGCGCCGCGCATGCAGAGCAGCCACGCGTCGCGCTCGGCATCGCCGATCGCAAATCCGAGATGCCGCTGCCGCAGCCGCGGATGGCCTTTTTCGGGCGAATAGAGCTTTGGGCCACCGGTCCATTCGGTCAGATAGCGCTTCAGCACATTCTTGACCGGTCCGAGATTCGGCGCGTGCATGGCCCGTACTGTTTTCGCTTCGGGCAACGCGTCCATGCGCCGGTAGAACGCCTCCACCAGCCGGTCGACGGCGACGGCGCCGCCGATCCGGTCGAACATCGATAGTTCCGCAGCGATCTCAGACATCATTCACTCCGAAGGCCACCGCGTGAGGCGCGGCAAAGATTGGCCATTCTTCCATGCTCGGGAGCAGGATCACCTCGGCCGGCGCACCCGCTCCCTGCTCCTCGACCAGATCAAACCCGGCGACGCGCGACAATCCACCGCCATTGTCCATCAGGACAACCGCGTCCTCTGGCAACCTCGCAAGCGCCTGGCGCAATTGTGCGACCGTCATAAGCCTTGCCCGTCCGCCTTCGTCAATCCGGATGAATTATGATTTCCATGGTGTCGTCGAGATCATCGAACGGATTGGGCATTGTATCATCCTCGACCAGCGCAACGCCGTAAACGCAGACGTCGCCGTCGACCACGGCGAGCGCGAGCGGCTGCAGGCTCTGCTCCTTGCAAGGGCCGTCGATGCACAGCCCGGCTTCGATCTCGAAGATCGAGCCGTGCCTGCCACATTTGAGAAAGGCCCGATCGGGCGTGAAGAAATTGCCGTCGCCGAAATTGAGCCAGATGCCTTCATGCGGGCAGGAATTGACATAACCGAAATGACCATTGGCATGGGTCCTTACGATCACGATCGGAAACGGCCGGCTCTCGCCGGTCTCGCCGATGCGTGAGAGGCTGAAGGCCCGGGCATCGCCGCGTTCGATATCCTCGGTCGCGCAGACGGCGAACAGCTCAATCACTTCGGAGGACATGTGCAGCCCCTTTCAGTTGCATCGCGGCCCTCATGCCGCTGTCGGCGCGCTCTCGGCCTTGAGCGCATCTACTACAGCCCTAGTCAGCCGAAACACGCCGCGGCCGCCGGCAAGCGCTTGATAGGCGTTGCCGGCGTTGTCGCTCAGATAGTCGAACCATTGCTGCGGGCTCAGCGCCGCCGGCCGCTCGCTGATTTCCACCACCGCGCCGTTGGGCGCGAAGCGCGCGTGGATCAGGACGTTCTGGTTTTCCAAGGTCGCCTCCAACAACTACAGGCCCGAGCCGAAGCCGAGCAGTTCGATCTTGACGTTTTCGGTGCCCAGCACCTTGGTCTGGCAGGCAAGCCGCGACTTGGAGCTGACGCCCACGATCGCGTCGAGCTTTTCATTCTCCTCGCGCGCGATCTTCGACAGGCCCTTGCGTCCCTCCTGCACGTAGATGTGGCAGCTTCCGCATTTGGCCTGCCCTTCGCACTTGTGGGGAATACCGATCTCCGCACCGAGCAGCGCGGCCAGAATGCTAGTCCCCTCGGCAACCTTGATGGTTTTGCCTGACGGCATGACAGTGAGTAGCGACATTTGTCTGTTCCTCGTGTTGTGATCCGCTCTTTCGGATCATGACCTAATAGATGGCCGCGCCTGCCCCGACATTGACCGAGGCATCCTTCATGGTACCGACGATGAATTCGATCTGATCGTCGGTCAGGTGGCTGTGGAAGGGTAGCGCGACCGCGCGATCCGCCACCTTTTCGGTGACGAAATAGTCGCCACGGCGATAGCCGAGCTCGAAATAATGCCGCTGCAGATGCAGCGGATGGCTGTAGGCCGCGGCTTCCACCTGCTCGACCCGCAAGTCTTCAACGATTGCGTCGCGGCTGGAGCGCGTAAAGCGCGTACCGAGATGCACGACGTAGAGAAACCAGTTCACCTCCGTCACGTCGGGGCCGACATAGGGCGGCTTGATCCCCTCGAACGACTGCATGTGCTTGTCGTAGAGTTGCTCGGTCAGCCGCCGCCGCTCCAGGATTTCGTCGATCCGGCGCAATTGCGCCAGACCAAGCGTCGCCGCGATGCTGCTCATCCTGGCCTGGTAGGCCGGTGTCGAGGTAACGACGACGGAGCCGCGCTCTTCCGGACGATGCGCGCGATGACGGCGCACCGCCACCGCGACGTCGATATCGTCGGTCACGATCATGCCGCCCTCGCCGCAGGTCAAGGCGGAAGGCTGCGAAAAGTCAAAGACCGCGACGTCACCGAAGCTGCCGACCAGCGCGCCCTCGTATCTCGAGCCGATCGCCTCGGTGGAATCCTCGATCAGCACCAGGCCGTGTTTGTTCGCCACCGCGCGCAGTTCCGACCACTGCGCGGGATGGCCGTTGTTGTTGCAGGCGACGATGGCGCGGGTATTCGCGGTAATGCGGGCTTCCGCCTTCTCCGCGACCAGCGTGCCGGCCCAATAGTCGATGTCGGCGAATACCGGCCTGGCGCCGGCGATGCTGACGGCGTGGGCGGTCTCGCGGAACGAATAGGATGAGACGATGACTTCCTGTCCCGGACCGATCCCGTAAGCCTTCAGCGCGATCAGAAGCCCGAGCGTGCCGCTCGGAGCCGCGATGGCGTATTTGCGGCCGACATAGGCGGCGAACGCCGCCTCGAAGGCTTCGACCGCCGGCCCCGCGGACAGTTTTGGCGAACGCATGACGGCGTCGACGGCCTCGATCTCAGCCATGGTGATGTCGGGGTCCGAAAGCGGGATAAAACTCTCATCCGCGTCGGCGACAACGACGTTGTCGGCAGCCTGATCGGCAGTTTGCGCCAGAGCGAGATCGCTCATGAGATCACCTTCCTGTCCGCCAGAACGATGCCGCTGGCGCGCAGCGGATCGGCCGTGATCTGCACGCAGTGATCGCTGCGGTCCACCAGATGGATCTCGAACCGCGGATAGCTGCGGAACGGCGTTTCGGTTACATCGCCGGCATCGCATCTGGTCCAGGACAGATGCGGAAACCGACGCCTGAGCTCAGTAAGGACGCGCGCGTCGATGTCGGACGCGGAAAGCGCCTGATCGATCTCCATCAATACTTCTGCGCCGAGCGCCATCTCCGTTACCTTGCGTTACGGGACCCGCGAGCCCTGTTTGTGCAAAAACTCACTGCCAGAACCGTCGCTCCGGATCGGCGCTCAACCGCTCCAACGCCGCCGGCAGCCGCTCGTGGGTGCTGTCGAGCTGCCACACGCCTTGGGCGTGGTTCTTTCGAAACAGTTCCCATTTCGCGCCGTCGGCGTCATGCAGCAGCAACGCGACGTCGACGATACCGCCGTCAGGATCGACATTTCGCGAGCAGCACGGGCTTTCGATTCGATAGCCGCCGACCGTCGTCACGACGCTCGGCTTGACGTAGCGATAACGTTTGCGCGTCTTCAATGCCCGCTCGATCCGCTTGCGGTCGAGCTCGTTCGGGTGAGCCAATAGCTTGGCCGCCTGTTCCAGAGTCGCCGTTAGCATCGTCTCCGCTCCTTCTAGAGAGGGCTGATCTCTTCTTCGAGACAGCCAACCACGAGCCGCTCGCCGAATTCGACGAGATAGATCGGGAGGTTGGCCTCCGTCTGCGTTCCGACCTGCACGATCTCGCCGGTATCGCCGACGCCGACCAGCCTGGCGCCGGCGGCCGTATCGGGAAACGATCCGTCGTTGTAGAGGTCGATCAGGGCCTTCACGCGCTGGCCCCATTGGTATCTGGGAGTCCTGGGTTCGATCATCATGCGGTTGCTCCCGGCAAAGGCAGATCCGTCATCTCGTCGCGGGCAATCGCGGGATCCAGCTCCTTGCGCTTCATGCCGACGCGGTTGCCGCTCTCCATGAATTCGACGCCATAGATGTAGAATTGCTGCAGGAACGTGCCGATAGAGACGACGTATCCCTCCTCGCCCTTCCTGGCGAGAATCTCCCCGATCTCCTTGCCGGCATAGGTACCGTCGTTTCGGATCGTGCGCTTGGCTTTCACCTTCTCGCCGAACGTGAAATAGGGCGGCGCGGAAAGCTCCACCACTTCGCTGTCGCGAACGATATTGCTCATGCCGGAAACTCCCCTGACCGCTCCTGCCTGCCGGTCGCACGCGACCGCGCCATATCCTGCACAAAGCCGTCGCCATCGTCGGCGAGTTCCGCGAGTTCGCCGACCGCGATCCGGCTCGCCACTTCGTAGCGCACGCGCCAGTCCGGGTCGTAGCGAAGCCGCGACAGCAGCTCCGGCGTCAGCCGTTGCGCGATCTCCAGCCTGACGCCGGCGTCGCGATCACAGGCCATGCGGAGCAGCCAGTCGCGCGGAATCCGCTGCGCCACGACGCGGCGGACCTCGGCTTCCGCATCGTCGATCAGGCGCGCCAGCAGCGACGGCGCGACGCGGCGGGCAATCACCAGCCGCACGCAATAATCCGGATCGTCCATCATCGGCATCAGTTCGGCATCGTCGAGTACCGAAGCGATGCGGATTCTGACCTCACGGTGAACATCGACACGCAGTCGGAGCACCAGCCGCTTCGGCAGCCGCCGCGCCGCGTTCCAGCGCACGGTTTCCTCGGGATCGTCGAGTAGCGGCGGCAGCAGGAACACGCTGGCCTGCTTGGCCGCGATCGCGCGCACCTCGAAATGCGGATGCGAGACATAGGAATTTGCCAGCCCTGGGTTCCAGTTGAAGAAGCGGTCGATGCGCCGGGCATAGCGGTCATTCACGCAGGCGTGCTTCAAACGGCAGCCTCCGGCGTTCAGCAGCGCCCGGTGGGCGCAGCTCTTGCAATCGACCTCTTCCCCGAGCCAGTCCCGGGCCTCGTCGATGTCAGGCATCATCGTCCTGCCCCACCCGTTCGAGAACCTCGAGCAGCACGCGGGCGCCGACCTTGTCGCTCGGATCGAGTTCCAGGAGCTTTGCGACCGCGGCGCGGCCCTCTTCGAGATTGCCGAGCCGCATCTGCAAATAGGCGTAGCCCTTCAGGGTGAAGAGATAGAAGCGCGGCAGCGTGCTCTCGTAATGACTGAACGCAGCATCATCGGCCGCCACATGCTGCCAGTCCGCGGCGAGCCTGTTCTCGCGCCCCGCTTTCTCCAGGCACAGCTTTGCGACCGTCAGCGCGTCAGCAAGCCGGCCCTTGTAGAAGTAGAACCGGTAAAGGCCGATCAGCACCGCGGCGTGCCCCGGCGCCAACGCCTGGGCCTGGCGCAGATGGTGCTCGGCAACATCGTCAAGATGATAGGAGAGCCCGGCTTCCCACAGATGGAATTCCGCCTCCGGCGGCAATCCGCCGCCGAGCAGCGCATTGGCCAGAACCGCCGCGTCCGTGACGGATTGCGGCTCACCTCGATCCGCAGACCCTATCATCGGTGCCTCCCATCTATTGAACGGTTGTGAGCGCGTGGCTTGAACAGGAGACCTGCTTCGGACCCTTGAAGACGAGTCCCGTCTGCGACGGCGTGTCGGCGAAGTCGATCGTGACCCCGTCGAGCAGCAGTCGGCTCTCGGCGGGGAGGAACAGCTTGACGCCATCGCGCACAACCACGGCCTCGCCCGGCGCTGGCTCGCGGCGAACACTGATATCCGCCGATAGTCCCGAGCAGCCGCCGGGCGTGACCGCGAGCCGGAAACCGCTGGATGCATCGCCATCGGCGCGCAGCATCATGCGAATGAATTTCGTGGCTGCCGGTGTCAGGGTGAAGTTCATCGTTTTCTCCTTTAGGCCGGAGCCTGGTAGCGCGGGAAGGACGTGTCGATGACGCAGGTGTTATCGACCGGGCATACCGCGGCACATTGCGGGGAATCGAAGTGCCCAATGCATTCCGTGCATTTCTTCGGATCGATCACGAAAGTTCCGTTCTTCTCCCTGATCGCGACGTTGGGGCATTCCGGCTCACAGGCCGAACAGCTCGTGCATTGTGAGGCTACGATCTTCAGCGTCATCGCTTACTCCTGGAAGCTCATCAAGTTTCTGTAGGTTCAGGCCGCCGTGATCAGCGCACCCTGGCGGATTTCGGCATCGCCACGTTCGATATGTTCGATCTCGCCGCTATGGATCTTGTCGAGATAGGATTTGAACCAGGCGATCGCCGACTTCTCGATGAACTCGTGGGCGAACTGGTCGACCGGCTCGATTCCGGCCTTCAGCAGGTCCGCCTTGGGGCAGCCGCCGATCTTGGCCACGAACACCGCATGGCAATCGTTGATGGCACGGATGATGGTCTCGAGGCTGTCTTCCTCGCCATAGCCGCCCTGGCAATAGAGGTCGACACGGCGGTGGCCGACGAATTTCGCGCCCGCGGTGGAAAGTTCGTAGACCTGGAATTCCTTGGCGTGCCCAAAATGCTCGTTGATCAGCCCGGAGCCCTTGGTCGCCACCGCGACCAGGAGCTTGATGTCGCTCATCTCGCCGGCGAGCGTCGAAAGCTCCTCCTGCTTCGCCGCAACCTTGGCGACGCGTTCCTCCTCGACCTTGGCCTGATAGGCCTTGCGGGTGTCGAGGTCGTAGTTCACTTCCATTTCCATGATCTTGTCGGTCGTGAACTCCGCGCTGCGGTCCTCGCCGAGCAGGCCGACTGCGTCGGCGCGGCACTGACGGCAGTGCCGCATCATGTTCATTTCGCCTTCGCAGCTATCCTGCAGCGCCTTCAATTCCTGCGCCGTCGGGCCGCGCTGGCCGGTGAGACCGAATACGGTGCCATGTTCGGGGGCGGAAATCAGCGGCATGATGTTGTGCAGGAAGGCGCCGCGTGATTTCACCGCCTTGTTGACCTCGACGAGGTGCTTGTCGTTGATGCCGGGGATCATCACCGAATTGACCTTGCAGAGAATGCCGCGCTCGGTGAGCATTTCAAGGCCGAGCAGCTGGCGGTCGGTCAGCAGCTTGGCGCCTTCGACGCCGGTGTAGCGCTTGTGCTTCCAGAACACCCAGGGATAGATCTTTGCGCCGATCTCCGGATCGACCATATTGATGGTGATGGTAACGTGATCAACGTTGAACCCGGCGATCGTGTCGACATGATCGGGCAGCGTCAGCCCGTTGGTCGACAGGCACAGCTTGATATCGGGCGCGGTCTTGGCGATCAGCTCAAAGGTCTTGAAGGTCTTCTCCGGATTAGCGAGGGGATCGCCGGGACCCGCGATCCCGAGCACGGTCATCTGTGGAATGGTGGAGGCAACCGCGAGCACCTTCTTGGCCGCCTGCTCCGGGGTCAGCTTTTCGCTGACCACGCCGGGGCGCGAACTCGTTGGCGCAATCGTATTTGCGATTGCAGTAATTGCACTGGATGTTGCAGGCCGGCGCCACCGCGACATGCATGCGCGCGTAATGGTGGTGTGCTTCCTCGCTGTAGCAGGGATGGTTCTTCACCTTTTCCCAGATCTCGGTCGGCAAATCCCCCTGGCCCGCCGCCGACCCGCAACTCGCCTTGCCGCTGCCGCCACTGGTACCGCAACCCTTGTGTTCCGCGATCGCCTGCATCACTTCGCCGACGTCCACGTCGTTTCCGGCCGGGGTAGCTTCTTGCTGTGCTGACACGTGCATATGCGATCCTCGCTGCTGGCCCAATCCGGAATTCTTCGAAACGAATGAGCTAAGGGACAATTAGCAACTCGCGTGCCACGCTCGCGAAATCGACAACTCAGAAATTTTTCAATGAGTTAGAGAAACACCCGCGGCTGTCGCGTTGCCAACACGCAAGGGCGAAAGTCTTGGAAATATGTTAGAAACGTTACAGACCGTGTTTGTCGCGACGATGCGACGAGCTGGCGATGCCAAACGTGCGGATAGCATCGCGCATTGCGCGCGCCGCATCAGATCGCAACACTTTGCCAAGCAAGAGACCTCAGGCAGCGCCGGTCAGGATTTCCACTGCTTGCCCGAGGGGGACGGCGATCGGCGTCAGACCCTGTCCGATCAGGAAGCGAAGTTCGTTCTTTGTCAGCATCTCAAGTTCGACAATCGCGTAATGCGTCGTCGATGACCGCTTCGTGATCTGGCGCGCATAGGTCCGCAACAGCTGGTCGTTGAAGCGGCAGCCGATGAATACAAAACTCCGCTGGGAGCGCCGATCCTTCACGACCTCCGGAATCGGGGTCTGGATGTCAATTTCTGTCAACACCTCGACATAGTCGGCATCGGAGATCAGAAAATTCCTGGCCGGCGCGATGCTGCCGTGGGGCTTGTAGAGCACGGTGGTCCAGCCCGCTGCTGCCGCGCGGTCCGTCTCAGTGCCGGCAGCATCGTAAAAGCGGTACCAGCGGTCTTCACCGATGCCGGCGCGCGTGATGCCCTGCACTTCGCCCCAGTCGCTGCGCTCGGCAAGCGCCGCGCGCATGGCGCCGTCATACCAGGTATCGACAATCATTGGCAGGCGCAGCGAGGCGAGATAGCGATGCATCGCCGTCGGCTCGACCGGAGCGGCGAACGCCTCCGCCATCAGCGCGGTCACCGTGGAGCGGTGCTTGTTGCTTTCGATGTGCTGCGCGGCGGCCCAGGCATTGCCCTTGGCGCGCCGCGGCAATGCGACCTTGCCGCCGAAGAAGGCGGCCAGCGCCTCCGGGTTCATCGGGGCGGTGGGCTTCGAAAGTTCGGCGAGACCCGGGCCGAGATAAGGTATCATCGTTCCCGCGCGCAGTCTCGCTGCGAGCTCCGTCAGCGATGCCTCGGCATCGGCATGCCTTATGAAATCAATGGGCGGGACAGGAGCATTCATCAGTCTTCACTTTCCCCGCCGCGTTTGCGAGCGTTGATCGTAATGGGAAGCCTCGTATCCGGCGCCATGTCCGGCAATTCGAGGATCCAGCCGTTGGCGATGCGGATCCAGCCACCCCACAGCAACTCGCGTTCGGATTCGACGATCCGTTCCTCAAGATCCTTCTTCGGAACGTAGATAGAAAGTCCGGTCTCCGCGCGGCGAATCATGACTTTCATAGCATCAGCTCCGAGGAGAGGGATGGGTTCGTCTGGGCATCGGCGCGCTGCTGCCACGAAGGCGACGACGTCCTCAGCTTGGCGATGATCTCCGGCAGCAGGTTCAGCACGCAGACGACATCGTCGATCGTCGTGTCGCGCGACAGCGAAAACCGGATCGCGCCGCGCAATGAGGCCGCCGGCACATTCATCGCGCGCAGGACGTGCGACGGCTCCATCGAACCCGAGGCGCAGGCCGAGCCAAGCGAGGCCGCGATGCCGGTCCGGTTCAGGTGATGAATGATGGCTTCGCCTTCGAGATGCTCGAAGGCGATGTTGGAGGTGTTCGGCAACCTTTTCCCGACATCGCCCAGCGCGGAGCAATGCCCCAGCCGCAGGATGCCCTCCTCCAGCCGGTCGCGCAGCGCGCGGACACGCGTCGCTTGGTCGACCATGTGCGTCAACGCCAGCTCGGCCGCTTTTCCCAATCCGACGATGGCAGGCACATTCTCGGTGCCGCCGCGCCGCCGCCGCTCCTGCGGTCCGCCGCGAACAAACGCGCTGAACGGCGTGCCCTTGCGCAGGTACAGCGCTCCGATGCCCTCCGGCCCGTGCAGCTTGTGGCCCGACAGCGACAACATGTCGATTTCGGTTGCCTTCAGATCGAGGGGGATCTTGCCGACCGCCTGCACGGCATCGGTATGGAACAGCGCGCCGGCCTGATGCGCCACGACCGCCAGTTCGTCGACCGGAAACAGCGTTCCGGTCTCGTTGTTCGCAGCCATCACTGAGGCGATCGCGGTACGGGGGCCGAGCGCACGCTGATACGCCTCGACATCGAGACGGCCGCATGAATCGACCTCGATCAGATGCGCCTTGATCCCGCGCGACGTCCGCAAGTATTCCACCAGCGCCAGGATGGCCGGATGCTCGACGGCCGTCGTGACGATCTCGTCGCGGCCTTCTTGCGTATCGAGCGCCGAGAGGATGGCGGTATTGTCGGATTCGGTACCGCCCGAGGTAAACACGATCTCGTGGTCAAAGGCCGCGCCCAGCAGCGCCTGCAGGCTCTTGCGCGCCTGCTTCACCGCGCCTGCGACCTCATTGCCGAAGGCGTGAGTCGATGACGCATTGCCGAACTGCTCGCTGAAATACGGCAGCATCGCCGCGACGACGGCGGGATCCGTGCGCGTGGTCGCATTGTTGTCGAGATAGATCGGCCGCACGGATCGTCCCTTTCAGTATCGCGACTTGTTCAATGCCGCGCCTTAGCTGCTCCGGCGACGGGAATGAGACGCACGAACTCGCCGAGCTTATCGACCAGACGCGCCTGGATGCCCTCGAGCGTGGCGCTGGAGAGCTTGCAGAACACGCAGGCGCCGGTCAGCTTGACCATGATCTTGTTGCCATCGATCTCGATCAGCTGACAGTCGCCGCCGTCGCGCTGCAGGTTCGGGCGAATCTCCTCGATCACCGCCTTGATGATATCGACGCGGTCAGTATCGGCGGCTGGCGACTGCTTCAGATCCCCGGTTTCAATCAGCATGATCTTGAATTCTCTCTGTTGGATTTCAGCATGGATCTAGCAAAACGACTTTCCGCAGCCGCAGCTCGATTTCGCGTTCGGGTTTTCGAATGTGAAGCCCGAGCCTTCGAGCGCAATCACGAAATCGATCGTCGTGCCTACGAGGTATTCGTGACTCTTGTTGTCGACGAACACGCGCACGCCGTCGCGCTCGATCACGGTGTCGTCCGGATCGACCTCATCGACGAGGCCGAGAATGTATTTGTAGCCGGCGCAGCCGCCGGCCTCGACCATGATGCGCAAACCGTCGACCGGTTTTGGCGACGTGGAGATCGCGTTGCGCACCGCGTTCATCGCGCTGTCGGTAAGATTGATCATTGCTCGCCCTTCGTTGCATGGGACCGTTTGAACAATGGATTGGCAAGACTTATGCCATATCGCAATTCACTGATAAGACTGCCCTTTGGGGCATTCGGGCTGTCACCTTTGCGACGATGTCAGCTTTCCGACAGGGCGACCTGACGCGGCAAAACCGTCGAATGAGCCAACGACCGGCACTTACCGCGCGCAAACGTCGCGAGACCCGAACCGGCAGACAATTTGCATAGCGGGTCGAGCCGGCGCTTCAGGCCGTGCGGATTTGTCTGACAGCGGAGAACTTTCCATGACGACAATCGAGCTAAGCGCACAGACGACAATCGAGCAGACTGCCCTTGGCCAGCTCGACCGGGAGGGGCGTCTCCTCAACGCAGTGCTCAAGGCACCGACGAAGGAGCCGCGCCGGTTTGGGTTCCGCGGCGACATCGCTCTCAAATTCCAGGCCCAGGTCGCCGACGAAAAGCGCCCGCCGGAATTCTCGATCGAGCAGGTTTTGACGATCGCGAAGGAGGGCGAGCCCACGATCCCGATCCTCGCCGGATATCTGCACTCCTTTGCCTATCTGGACGCGGCGTCCGAGATTCTCGACGGTCTTCTGAGCCCGAGCGGGACCTACTTCATGTTCTGCAATAATATCGATCTGCTGGCGAAATACTGCGTTACCCTTCGCGGCATCACGTTTCATGTGCTGCCCTGCGACGAATCCACGGTGTGGAAGGAGATGCTCGACCTCCTCAGCATCGACAAGAACGACATCAAGAAGCTCGATACCGCCGGCAAGCTCGACTACGTGCTCGATGCCGCGATGGGCTTTGACGGAAAATATGACGCCATCACCTTCGAAGAGGGCTTGGTGCGGATGGAGCCGGTGAAGAACCGCAACGAAAACCGTCCGGTCTGAATGGATTGGCTCGCATCAGGTATCGTCGTCGCAGAACGATTCTTCTTCCTCAACCAGCGTGACGCCGGTCACGCAGATGTCGTCATCGAGCAAGGTTAACGCCACCGGCGTCAGGCTCTGGCCCTTGCACGGCCCTTCGACGCACAGACCGGTGCCGAGCTCGAACAATGAACCATGCTTACCGCACATCAGGCGGGTTCCGTTCGGATCGAGAAACTGGTTGCGCTCCCAATCCAGATTAACCCCGTCATGCGGGCAGTTGTTGACATAGCCAAAGACCTGGCGGCCCCACCGCAGCACAAAGATCGACCACGGCCGCGCCGCGCCGTCGTCCCCGACGATCGCCAGTTGAAAGCCCCTCGCCTGCTGGCTTGGAATATCGCTCATCCTGCAGATCGCGTAGGCCGCGCCAGGTTCCATCTTGCCCTCATTCATGACGACGTCCTCTCAGCATCGATTGCGCCGACTATCGCTCTGCAAGATTCGCGCGAGGTCTAACCCCTTCAGGGAAATCAACCGCTCGGCTGTCCTTTCCGATAATTGGCACAAAACTTGATAAATCCATCCACAACGCCCTTTGGTGTGGAGAGATTGGCATGAATGTCACATTGGATCTTGTCGGTCGTTCCCTGGACGAGCTGAAAGCGCTGCTCGATGGCGGCACGTTGACGGTCTATTCGGTCGCCCGCCCCTTGACCGCGGACCAGCCGGTCGAGCGCAGCGGGGCGTTAGCGACCTTCACCTTCGCTTCGCCCGCCTTCGGCGCCGCCCCGGACGGCATTGAAAACCCTATATTTGTTGCAAATCCCGTTGCGGCGAGCGGCGTCGGCACGCCCGGCTTCGCGCGCGCCCGCAAGGCGGACGGCACCGTGATTGCTGATTTCTCCGCAGGTCCCGGAGATCGCGAGATCAAGTTCAGCGAAGTGTCATTCTCGCAAGGCGCGTCCGTGAAGCTTGCGGCTTTCCGCTTCATCGCCGAGGGCGGATGGCCGGAGAGGCCGGAATATTATGACACCCGGCCGCGCACGGGCTATGCGACGCCAACGACGTAATACCAAACTACCGGCAGTAATCGGTTTACTTCCGGTCAGACGTGCCTTTGGAGACGTTTGTCGACTTTCCGACATGGAGATCATCCGAGATGACGCTACGCAAATCCTGAAGCGCTGGTAAGCACCGAATGGCTTGCGGCGCATCTTGATGACCCGAATCTCAAGATCCTCGATTGCACCTGGCATCACGTCTCCACCAATCTCGACGGACGCACGCAATATCGCGGACGTCACCTTCCCGGCTCCATGCATTTCGACATCGATCACATCGCCGACCGCTCGAACCCGCTGCCCCACATGCTGCCGACCCCTGAGGACTTCGCCAAGAAGGTCGGCCTGCTCGGGATCGGCGACGGCGATCGGGTCGTGGTTTACGACCGGCTGTACGGCGGCTCCGCCGCGGCGCGGGCGTGGTGGATGTTCCGCGTGTTCGGCCACGATAACGTGGCGCTGCTTGACGGCGGCTTCGGCAAATGGACCAAGGAGAAGTGTCCGACCGAGATGTCCCCAGTCCGACCGGAGCCGAAATCGCTGTCGGTATCGTTCAACGTCGCGCTGGTGCGCGGCTTGACCGAGATGAACGCCAATCTCGCAACCGGCGCCGAACAGGTGATCGACGCGCGCGGTCCCGGCAAATTCGAAGGCACCCAGCACGACGTGTTCCCGTTCAAGAAGCTCGGCCATATCCCGAACGCCAGCAACATACCATGGGGGGACTTGATCGATCCGGAGAGCGGCGCCTTCCTCGCAGCCGATGCGCTCTCTGCGCGATTTGCGGCCGCCGGCATCGATCTGACGCGGCCGATCGTGACGACCTGCGCCTCGGGCGTCACGTCCTGCATGGTGGCGCTGGCGCTCTACCTGCTTGGACACAAAACTGCTGCCGTCTATGACGGGTCCTGGGCCGAATGGGGACTGGCGGAGCATACGCCGGCGGTCGCCGCATGACACGCGAACGGAGAGATGCGTCCATGAGCGAAAATCAAGCATCGGCCGGCGTGATTTCAGCGGGGACGGATTATGAGCTCCTGAGCGCCGACGATGGCGCCTCGTTCATCCTTCGATCGAAGGCCGATTCCTCCGCGGCGCATTTGCGGGGCGAGGATGCGGCGCGGTTTCGCGCCGATTATGACGCGATCCAACAGCAATTCCCGGCCTGGAAGCCGGACCAGACGCTGGCACAGCTCTGGGATCAAGGCGGCTATGGCTGGCTCGCAGCGCAGGAGGCGGAGTGATCATGACAACATTGGTGAAGACCACGCAGGACGGCCGCAAGCTGGAAGTGATCGGACTGGCGATCTGTCTCGACGGCGAGCTCGAGGCGTTCGAGCTGATCGAGGTGAAGATGCACCCCAACCGCCGCGCGATCTCGGCGGCTGCGCCCGACGCCACGTACATGGCCGGCAGGGTGACGCTGACGCGCGAAGAGGCCGATATCGTGATCGGCGCGTTCAAGGCGGCGGAGACCGAGATTCTCGCGAGCCCCGCCGCGATCAACGAACGCTTCCGGATCGCGGCGATGTGGAAAGCCCGCGAGCAGGGTATCGAATAGGCGCCGATCGCCCAGCAATTCCGATCCCGCCGGAACGGCCGGTCACTGACAGACGAGCATGGACGGCTGCTTGCGCGGATCGCCGACCTGCACGGAATGGCAGCGCGGACGATAGAGGCCGGAGCCCCCGTGCTCGGTGTGAACCATCGCGCCGGTCGGCAGATATCTGCCCGGGGGCAGTGGCTGGGGATTGAGGGCCATCGCCGGCGTGGCGATCGACAGCCCGAGAATGGTAATGGCGAATAGGTGGCTCTTGCGTCACATGATCTGCTCCTTGGCCGATATTGGCAGTGCTCCACCGCCTGCAAATCTTAGTTGCGGGATGTTCGTGGCCGGTTCGGACCGGATGCGGACGCGCTCGATATCGAGGGCTTGCTCTCGCTTTGCGATGATCAAGTACGCGTGATCAAACGACGAGTCCCATAGCGATCGGTATCGCAAGGCGGATAGGTTCCGCGGCGACGAGGGTCGTTCGCACGCGAACGGCGAAGCAGGCAGTCAAGGGAGGTGGATCATGAAACGTTTGTCCAAAGTGGCGCTGGCAGCGGCTGGCGCCTTCATCTGCGCATCGGTGTCGCGGGCCGACACCTTGCCGACGCACCGCATTCCCGCAGCGCTTGCGGCCGAAGCCGCGAGCGAGGCGGTCGCCGCCTGCGCGAAGCAAGGTTACCGCGAAACTGCGTACGTCCTCGACGCCGATGGCGCCACCATCGCGGCGCTACGCGGCGACGGTGCAGGCATCCACACCCTCGATAGCGCGCACGACAAGGCCTACACCAGCGTATCTTTCAAGAGCGACACCATCACATTGGCCGAGCGCGCCAAGGGCGAGGATTCGATCGCTCCGCTCGCAAAACTGCCGCATGTGATGTTCTTCGGCGGCGGCGTGGTAATCAAGCTCGGCGACGAGGTCATCGGCTCGATCGGCGCAGCCGGCGCGCCCGGCGCCAAGCTCGACGACGCCTGCGCGCATGCGGGGATCGACAAGATCCGCGACCGGTTGAAATGAGGTCGGACTCTAGGCCGCCGCCAGGCCGTGGGTCTGGCAATTGGTCGGACAGACCCGGGCGCAGGCGCCGCAGCCGATGCAGGCGCCGTCGTCGTTCATCACCATGATCTTCTTTTCGATCTCGTCGTCCTCGTCATCTTCCAGCGCGACGAGCTCGCCGTCCTCGTTGATGCCCTTCAGCGTCATCACGTTGCGGCCGCAGACCTTGAAGCAGCGGCCGCAGCCGATGCATTTCTTCTCGTCGATTGCGAGCAGATAGGCCGGCTGCCAGTCGCGGCCGTCGCGGGTTGCATTGGTCATGATGACGGGGCTTTCGTTTCAAGCTTGCTCGAGGCTCTTCAACGCCACACGCTTCTGCTCCAGCTCCGCGAATGCATCGTAAGCCTGCTGCGCTACGCTCAGGATGGTCTGCCATTGCAGCGGCAGTTCCTCGGAAAGATCATGCAAATTCATCTTTGCCTGTATCGCCTTCGCGGACAGCTTCTTGATCTCGGCTTTCAGCGTATCCAGGTCACTCATTTTCAGATCACTCATCGGCTCACCTCAATAATCCGCAACGGCTCTGAACTTCTCGATCATTTCGACGCCGGCTTTGACGTATTTGTCGCCCTCCTCGGCGAGCTTGCCGAGATTGTCGAATCCGAATCGGTGAACGTCGCGCAATTGCTTGTTGACCACGATCAGCCGGCCGCCGATCAGGACCATGCGGCCAAAACCTTCATGGTGCATCTTCAGCATGGGCGAGATCATCACGCCGGTCGCGCGTTCGATCGACAGCGCCACCGCATTGAAGAACAGCTCGAGCCGCCAGATCGTATCCGGATCTGGATCACCGACAATCGGCAGCGCGCGGCGGGCCTCCTTGTTCAGGATGTAAGGCTCCAGCAGCGTAAGGTCGCTCTTGCCCTCCCACGCACCATGGGTGTCCTGCGCTCGCCAGATCTTGATGAGCTCCTTGACGAACGGAGCATCCGCCGCGGGAGTGGGTTCGAGTACTGCGGCAATCTCGGCCATGGTCATTCCTTTTCTTCGAAATCGAGGCTTCGCTCCTGGTCTTTCAACATGGCCTTGCGGAGCCAGGGCGGAGGCGTGCCCTTCAGCACGTCCTCCAACTTGACCAGGAGATCGGTGATCTGTTCAGGCTGATTGACCTTCATCGGATGGATGTTGTTCGCCACCACCCTCGCCGCGCCCGAACCGCCGATCGCGGCGACATAGAGAATGGCGCAATCCTTGATCGCCTCGATCTTCGGCGCCAGCTTGTCCTCGTTGCCGTCCTCCTTGAGGTCGCCATCGAACTGGACGGCCTCGAGAAAACGGTGGCCCTGCGGACCGATCTCATAGATCGCGATGTTCTTTGCCCATCCGAAATGCGCATCGACGCGCTTCAGGTCCTGGGTCGCGAATGCGATTTTCATCGTTCGTCCTCCTCTGGTGTTTGCGTCAGTGCAGCGCGGCCACGAGGCCGTCGCTGGCGGCTGATCCGTCGTCGATACGCCACGTATCGGGCGTCGGCTGGTGATTATCCTCGTGGTCGGCGATGATGAGATTGGCGATGTCGAAGACCAGGTCGCGGGTGCCGCGATAGCCGACCGAAAGCTGGTGTCCCGCCCCTAACCGGTCGAACATCGGAAAGCCCGCACGATGGAACGGAATTTTCAACCGCTCCGCGGCCTGGCGGCCGTGCGAATGGGTGATCAGCAGATTGCAACCTCTTGCCTTCGCAAGATTTTCGAGATCTTCGAGGTCGCCGATCAGGACCTCCTCGGCCTTGACCCGCTCCAGCATCGGCGACTGGGTCGTCGTCACCGCAACCGTCACCTTGGCACCGATCTCGTACAGCATGCTGGAGAGATCGAACAACAGATCGGGCTCGGCGCCGATCGCAAGCTTGCGGCCGCCGATATGAAAATGCGCGTCCAGCATCGCATCCGCCAGTTGGCCGCGCTGCCGTCGATATTTCAGCGGCACCGGCCGGCCGCTGATCTCGCTCAGGAACGTGACGAATTCGTCGTTGGGGATGAGACCACTCAATCGCTCGAACAGGCGGAACGGAACACCCGCCTTTTTCTCCAATGCTTGCGCGGCGCGCCGCATCTGCGCTCCGATGGCAATGGTCCAGGCCGCCTGGCCCATGGTTGCCACTTCGTCGACGCCGACGCCGCCGATCGTCGTCGGCACGAACTCGTCGGGAATGTGGCCGTCAAGCGAGCCGGCGAGATCGGGCAGGAAGGAAGGCTCGAGGCCGAAATCTTCGATGATGGTCCTGATCTCGTCGAGATCGCCGGGGGTGAGATGACATCCGGGGAGAACATTGACCCGCTTGGGGTCTCGGCGGACATGGTGTCCGGCGTCTCGACCAGCACTTCGACCATGCGGGCGACGGTTTTCTCCCAGCCATCCTGGAACGCATCCTTGAAGTCCGGAGTCGACACATAGACAAGCGGGAATTTCGCGAGTTCAGGGTGCTTGTCCCGGATCAGCCGTCAGAAAGCCTTCGACATCGTCGCCCTTGGTCTCGGTCACGCCCGTGGAGCAGATGCCGATGATCTCGGGCTTGGTTCGCTTGTGGATATTCAGAATAGCCTGTTCGACATTCTCATAGCCGCCGAGCACGGTCGCGACTTCGCTCATCGCCGTGGTCTGCAGCGGCACGGCCTCCTTGAAATGCCGCACGAACAGCGTCGACCCGAACGAGGTGCAGCCTTGCGAACCGTGCAGCAGCGGCATCGCGCCGCGCAGGCCCATAAAGGCAAACGCCCCACCAATCGGCTGGCTCATCTTCAGCGGGTTGACCGCACAAGCCTTTTTCCCGACGGTGACGATCGCCATGGCCGGCCCTTACTCCGCCGCCTGAAGCAACGGCGCAGGCGAGGAGCCAGCCGATGCCCGTAATGCGGCGAGGATATCCTCGATGCGGAAGGCGCAAATGCCACATGCCACAGGACGCGTTGGTGTGTTGCTTGACTTCCTCTGTTGTCGTCAGCCGATGCGCGTGGATTGCGTCCTCGATCGTCCCGAGGTCCACCGTCTTGCAATTGCAGATCTTCCTGGCGCGGCGGGCCGTTTCCGCGGCTTGCGGATCGGCCGCCAGCTGGGCTGCTTCGGCATCCATTTGCGCGATCGCCTTGGCCTGCCAGTTTTTCGCAGGCTGCT
>CAVZQX010000081.1:0-5275 GCA_963777475.1 uncultured Alphaproteobacteria bacterium | reverse complement strand
GCCAACGGGATGGATGCGATCCGATCGCGAGCGGGCCGGCCGCGGATTGCGACTCCAGCTCGCAGCTCGTAGCTCGTAGGATGGGTTGAGCCCTTGCGAAACCCATCGCCTTGCTACGCTTCGTTATCGCCGCTCGCCAAAATCCTCACCCTCATTCGACACATCCCCTGCCCAATCCGCGGGATAGATGCCGAGTTTCACCATGCGATGGAACGATGAATACGGCCAATCCTTGACCCGCGCCACAAGCCGATGCTTGACCGGATTGATATGAATGTAGTCGACATGACGCGCGAAATCGTTGGCATCGCGAATGGTATGCTCCCAATAGCGCCGCTGCCAAATGCCGCGTTCGCCCTTGGCCGCGCGGCTCAGCGAAATCGGCTCGCCCGTCACGAGGCGGCGTGAGAACGCCGACTTGATCAGCCGCCAGCGAGTCGCAAAGTCCGCGTCGCCCTCCGGCAGGGTCCAGAGCGCGTGCAGATGATCAGGCAGCACGACCATCGCATCGACCGTGAAGGGATGATGCCGCCGCGTCTCGCGAAAAGCGGTTCGCAACTTGTCGATGTTCTCCGTCAACAACGCCAAGTGCCGCTCCGCCAAATTGACGGTGAAGAAGAAGCTGCCCCCGGCAAGGAAGTTGCGGCGATAGTCGGTCATGTCATGGTTCTACCATGACCTGAGGGTATCGCTGTGTTCCGCCCTTCCTACCGGCTATCATCGTGACGCGATGGGTTTCGCAAGAGCTCAACCCATCCTACGCCGGATGAGCCAGTCAGGATTCCGACATGGCTCGCGGGCTCCGGAAGATCGCGACCGCGGCCGCCACCAGCGCGGCATTGCCGGATGCGATGGTGCCATCGGGGAGATGCTTGCCGTCCTCCAGCCCAACCCGGGTGGACCATTGCCGTTGCTGGGCAACGGCGACGAATGGCCAGACCGTCGCATCGAAACCGTGAAGCAGGATCGGCCGCCGCACGCCGGCGCCGTCGAGTATGGCGGCGATGCCATCGGCTATCCCCTGTGCAACCGCCATATCCTGCTCGGCGATATCAATCAGGATGCGGAAAACTTGGCCATGATCGGGGACATCCAACAAGCGTTCGGCGTCGGCTACCGAGGCGAGCCCGGCTTCGATTCCGATCCCGCGCCGCCTGAGCAGGTCCATGACGGCTGGCGCGTCGGGTTCTGACAGGTTTACCGAGGCATAATCGGGCAGTTCGTGCCACCCGGCGATGGCATTTCGGGTTTGCGCCTCATCGTTCTCGATCCAGGCGCCGGTTGACACGCCGACAAGCCTGTCGGGACAGGCGCGGCGAACCGCACGAATGGTCTCGTCCACGGCCGCCAGACTTTCCTGTCCATGCAATCCGCGTGGATGGATGTGCAGTTCGGCCGCGCCGGCGGCGACACATGACGCACAATCCTGCGCAATGGCTTCCGCCGTCAGCGGGAGTTGCGGGTGGAAGTCGCGAGGACGCGCTCCGTTGAGACAGGCTTGAACGATCGTGTGCATGGCTGATCAGTGTAGGGCCACGTCGGAGATTCTCAAGATTGATCCGGCCGTGGTTGAGCTGTTGCGCGACCCATCGCCTTCGGTTGGGCGGCGACGTTGAGACCACGGGCGATTTCGGCGAGCGCCGATGATCGCGAGCCGCACGGGCACAACCGTTTTGCGCGTTAAACGTGCGGTTGGATGCGGCGGATTGCGCCCATCGAGCCTCGATTAGCGCGGCCCGACGGGCTACAATCCGCCCTACTCGCTGCGTCGCTTCTCGACGTTCGATCTCGTCACATCATTAGCAACCGTCGAAACGCTCGCATAGTGCTGCGCACAAGTGCGTTTCAATCTCGGTGGGAGGGCTCTCGCTCAATCGTATTTCTTGGTTGCCTCACACGGCTTCCGCGACGCTTTCTTTCGCCGCTCCCCATTCGGCGAACCGCAACGATGCCTCGCTGCACGATTTTTATCGAGGCGTACCGCGCGAACGATAATCTTTTGCTCACGGGATGCGGCGACATTATCCGGCGGTTGCGTATCACGCCCGCCCTTCAGCGAAGCCGTCGCCGATCTCAACCCGGCGACGGCTTCGGCTTTTCCCAAAATCTCGCTCAGCGTCTCTCACGAGAGTTGTCTTTAAAATACAACTCGCTACTGTGCCGTGGGGGGTCCTATGTCATTCGCGGAAAAGTTCGTTGAAACGCCTCGACGCGAAAAGTCAGGCGAAACAGGCTACGAGCGGTTCGACTATCAGGCGAACTGGGGGCTTGCGCTGATCTTCGAAAGTCACGATGACCTCGACGATTACGCCATCGCCTTTGAATTCCACGATGATATAGTCAGATTGGATAGCAGTTCAGCTCCAACTAGCGCGCGATTTTATCAAGTAAAGACGAAGGTCAAGGGGCACTGGACCCTTACGGACCTAAGCAAGTGTAAAAAGTCCAAGGATGGAACGCCGCTGCCCTCGTTCATCGGAAAGATGTACGATAACTATGAGTTGTTCCCCACGGAGACTGAGCGACTTAGTTTCGTCTCCAATGTCCCGTGCGAATTTTTCGATGCGTCAGCCACGCTTTTTTGCTTCGCCGACTGCGCCGCCGCAGACTTCGCGAAATTTCTTGTGAAATTGAAGCAAGAATGCCCTTCGGCAACGGACGCTACGGCGAAGCTCGATGCATTTCGTGCGGGCGGACTTGAGCTTGCATGATGCTTCCGTGCATCTAAAGGGTCTGATGCAGGACTTTGTAACGAGGAAGCTCGGTACAATAAGCTACAGCCCCGACACCCTGTACAAGACTATCGTCGAAGAATGCCGGACCAAATCGAAGTACACAGGCTCCGTCACTAGTTTCGCAGATTTGATCAAACATAAGGCCATCACAAAAAGCCAGGTTAGTAGCTGGCTTTCCGAGATCACGCTCAGCCACAGCCCGCCGAATTGGTCAGATTTCAACGGAGACTTGGCTTATGGTGCAATGGAAAAAGCTGAGCTTGCCAAGCAGTGGAAAATCTATAGAGCTCTAGCATTGGGTGCTGGTAACGAGGCGATCAATCGTGTTCGCGTCCGCATTCGGACGGAATTGCAAAAGCGGCAAGGTTCGCAATCTGCACTTAGTCCGCTGACAGATGATGTGTTCAACACAATCTGGAGTATTGCGAAAGCCACGATCTCTGACCTTACTGAAAGCCGCGCAAAGGTCATGATCATATATGAGGTGATGACGCATGATTACTCGTCAGGAGGCGTACAAAAAGCTGATCAGGAGCCTGCGGACGCGAAGTCATGAAAAACTTGCAATTCGAAAGGCTACTTCTCTTGTCCGTCCGCGAGAAGGCGGCCCAACTGGTCAAGTTCGATCCCAAGACGACCGTCGTAATGGGCGAAAATGACACTGGGAAATCGTGTCTTATCAAGTCTATTTATTCCGCCTTTGGAGCCGACCCAGCGATAGTCAATCCGACATGGCGCGACGCAAAGGTAGATATCCTCATCGAGTTCATGGTCGATGAAGCGACCTACAGAATATTGCGGTCCGGTAACAATTTTGGGTTATACGATCGTGACGGCCAAGTGATCTGGTCGGGCACCGGCATAACTCGTGGTATCGGCCCGGAGTTGGCTCGGCTGTTGAGCTTCGAGCTAACGCTGCCAGATCGGAGCGGCGACGAGCTATTGGTTCCCCCGCCAGCATTTCTCTTTCTGCCGTTCTACGTGGATCAAGACGTCGGCTGGACGAGTAACTGGAGTTCGTTCGCCAATCTAACGATGTTCGCCAACCATCGAAAGGACATGGCGAATTTTCACGCCGGTCTGCGGCCGAACGAATATTATCAAGCGAAGGCACTAAAGGCCTCGTCGGATAGAACCCGAGAAGAATTAAAAGTTGAGCGGCGAGCGTTGGACCGCGCTAGCAAACGCTTGCGGTCAAACCGCACTCATCTGCATTTTGACCTTTCGCCCGACACGTTTTCCGACCAAATCGACGCTTTGGTTTACGAGTGCCAGCTTTTACAAACCGAGCAAGATAAGTTGCAAAGGGTTTTGTCGGAGCTGAATTCAAAAAAGGCGATCCTCGTCGAACAGTCAGTGATCGCCGAACACGCTCTCGCCGATCTCGACGCCGACTACGAATTCCTGCGGCGTGAAAGCGATGACGAAATAATTTGCCCGACATGCGGGACGGTTCATATCAATGATTTTGCCAATAAGTTTAGTCTGATCTCAGACGTGGAGACGTGCCGGGGCTTTCTTATCGAAGTTCGTAGAGAAATCGAGGCGATTGACACTCGACTATCAGCGGAGAAAGAAAAGCTACATTCGTTTTCGGCGTCCATACAGCGGATCAACAATATCCTTGATGAGCAAAGAGGTGAACTCAAGCTTCGCGATTTGATTAAGGGCGAAAGCGAAAAGTTGATGGATGTCACGTTTGCTGAGGAGGAAAAAGATATCGACGCGCAAATCGGCGCTCAAGAGATGAAGTCCGATGAAGCAGCTCAGACCATGAAGTCATTTGATGACAAGAAACGGCAAGAGAACATCAAAGGCTTTTATCTCCAAAAAATGAATTCTTTTGTGCAGCACCTCCAGGTCCCGAACCTCGCCGAAGCAAACTACAAGGCAATCGATAGCCATATTCGCGAAACAGGCAGCGATTTGCCGCGAGCGTTATTGGCCTACTATTTCGCGTTCATTCACACGATGAAGCGATTTTCTACATCAGCCTTCTGTCCAATTGTCGTCGACACCCCCGTGCAGCAGGATCAAGATGAGGCCAATGCCGCGCGAATGATCGATTTCTGTCTTAGTCAAGCACCGACGGGTTCTCAGCTTATCTTGGGCACTGTGGGCCTGCACGGCGTCAAATATAATGGCCATGTCATCAGGACTAACAAAAAGAATAAGCTTTTGAAGCCCGAGCTGTTCGAGGAAGTCAGCGAGATTTTAAAGCCATACTACGCTAAGCTCTTGCAGTGACCTGTTCATTAGCGACCACGGGATCGCCCCAGAGGTTCCGAACTGCCGTCATCCCTTCGATGTGGTCGTTCCTCTCAGAGATGCGGCGACGGCGGCCCGGGCACGGGAGCGGTCTATAAAAGTGGGGGCCGGGATTTGGCAGCAGTCATCACGATGTCAGAATGTTGAAAGACGAAAATAAGGAAAAAATGAAGGAAGTATTTGGTTTTATTGGCTAATTTGGCGAGATAGTTCAATGGCAGAACGGCAGCTTCCTAAGCTGCATACGAGGGTTCGATTCGCTTCGCCCTCTC
>CAVZQX010000080.1:0-22014 GCA_963777475.1 uncultured Alphaproteobacteria bacterium | reverse complement strand
TATCCTGACCTTGGCGCTGGATGCGGATTACGGCTCTCACGAAGCATTCACCCGCGCGTTCCGCGACCACTTCGGCATCACCCCCGAGATGGTCCGCGCCACCACGTGCCTCAGCCGCCTCAAGCTTCAGGAGCCGATCATGATGGATTCAACCTTTCTCGAAAATCTCCCCGCGCCGCGCTTTGAGATCGTCAAGCCGCTTCTGGTCGCTGGTCTCGGCGAGCGCTACACCTGGGAAAGCGGTGCGGCCATTCCCGGCCAGTGGCACCGCTTTCAGCAGTCCGTCCAAGATATTCCGCGCCGGATCGGGAACGTGACCTATGGCGTTTGCTGCAACGGCGATGATGCCGGCAATTTCGACTACATCGCCGGCGTCGAGGTGGCGGACTTTTCCGATCTGCCGCGCGAATTCAGCCGCGTACGCGATTCCGGAACAGAAGTATGCGGTCTTCACCCACCGCGACCACATCTCGACCATTCGCCGTACCATCAACACGATCTGGAATCAGTGGTTGCCATCGTCAGGTCTGAAAGTGGCCGACGCGCCCAACTTCGAACGCTACGACGAAACTTCGATCCTGCTACTGGCAACGGCGGCGTCGAAATCTGGGTGCCGATCAAGGAGTAAAGCATTTTCAAGCGAAGTGGGTACCGGTTCGCGTTAAGAAAATGCGTCGATAATGGAGCCTGCGCTCGCAACGCAGCCTTGCGCGGATCGGCGGCTGCTTGGCAAGCGCTCAGTGAGTTTGCCATAACGGCACGCAACAACGTTCGCGTGCGGGATCGGAGATTGCAAGCCGCCTGCGCCAATGAAAAAGCGGGAGGCCCTCCGATGCCTGATATTCGTGTTCTCGCCACCGATCTCGAATTTCCGCAAGGTCCGGTGGCAATACCGGACGGCTCGGTGCTGCTCGTCGAGATCCGCGGCCCCACGGCTGACCAGGGTCTGGCCGAACAGCCGCAAGGAGGTGGTGGCTTTCGGGGTCCCGAGCGGTCCCAATGGCGCGGCGCTCGGCCCCGACGGCAAGATGTACATCTGCAACAATCAGCCGCTTCTCCTGGATCCCCACCCGACAGGACCTGATCATGCCGGGGCCCCCAGAGCCCGACGATTATCTCGGCGGCTCGATCCAGCGCGTCGATCTCGCAAGCGGCGAGGTTCGAAACCGTGGTCCACGCGATGCGGCGAGCATGAGCTGCGCGGACCGAACGACCTGGTGTTCGACAAGCATCACATCTTTTATGGTTCTCCAACCTTGGCAGACGCCGCACGCGCCGAGATCGATGTCGGCGCATTCTATTATCTCAAGCCCAGCATGAGCGAGATCGTCGAGGCCGTGCGCGGGATATGCCGGCCAACGGCATCGGCCTGTCGCCGGACGAGACCACGGTCTACATCGCGGAGACGCCGACCGCGCGGCTCTGGACGTTTGATCTTTCCGCGCCGGGCACGGTCGAGCCGCACGACATGATCTATCGCGGCGAGCGCGGCCATCCGGTCGCGGGTCTCGGCGGTTCCAGATGTTCGATTCGCTCGCGGTCGAGGCCTGCGGCGACGTCTCGTCGCCACGCTGGTCACCGGCTGCATCACGGTGATCACGCCGGATGGGACTGTCGTCGAGCAGGTGCCGACCGGCGACCGCGTCACCACCAACATCGCCTTCGGCGGGCCTGAGCTGAAGACCGCCTACATCACGCTGTCGGGCGAGGGCGAGCTGGTGGCGATGGACTGGCCGCGGCCAGGGCTGCCGCTGAATTTTTTGAATAAATGACGACACGCGGTTTAGAGGATCCTCATCGTGAGAAGCGCCGCACTTGCGGCGCGTCTCGAACCATGAGCCGAATTGTGGCCTCACCCTTCGAGACGCGCTTCTCACGAAGCGCTCCTCAGGGTGAGGAGGAGAAGTGTCAGATGCCCTTTCTCGAACCGATCACCCTCCACGGCCCGCATGCGCGGCTGGAGCCGCTGGCGCACGGACATCATGACGGCCTGGTCGAGGCGGTCCGGGACGGCGAATTGTGGAAGCTCTGGTACACCTCGGTGCCGAGCCCGAGAACATGGCCAAGGAGATCGAGCGCCGGCTCGGCCTGCAGGCCGCGGGCTCGATGCTGCCGTTCACCGTGATCGATGCCGACGGCAGGATCGCCGGCATGACCACCTACATGAACGTCGACACGCCGAACCGCCGCGTCGAGATCGGCTCCACCTGGTACGCCAAGCGCGTGCAGCGCAGCGCACTCAACACCCAGTGCAAGCTGCTGCTGCTGACCCATGCCTTCGAGACCTCGACTGCATCGCGGTCGAGTTCCGCACCCATTTCCTCAACCATCAGAGCCGGCGCGCGATCGAGCGGCTCGGCGCGAAGCAGGACGGCATCCTGCGCAGCCACCAGATTGCGCCGAACGGCACCCTGCGCGACACCGTCGTCTTCAGCATCATTGCCGCGCGAATGGCCGACGGTGAAGGCGCATCTGAACTTTCAGCTGAACGACAGGCCGCGCGCTGAGCTCTTAGGCGACTTTGAGCGAAGCGTGAACCGGTTCGTGCTAAACGGACGTCAAGACGACGCCAGAAGCAAGAAACGCAGAAGATAAGATGGAAACGTTCGACTATGTGATCGTGGGGGCGGGCTCCGCCGGCTGCGTGCTGACCAATCGCCTGAGCGAAGATCCCGGCACGTGCGGTCTGCGTGCTGGAGGCAGGTCCCACGCGACTGGCATCCCTACATCCATCTGCCGGCCGGCTTCATCAAGACCTTTTACATGAAGAGCATCAACTGGGGCTATCAGCAGGAGCCCGGTCCCTACACCGGCGGCCGCAGCATCTACGCGCCGCGCGGCAAGACGCTCGGCGGCTCGTCCTCGATCAACGGGCACATCTATAATCGCGGCCAGCGCCAGGATTTCGACACCTGGGCGCAGATCGGCAATCGCGGCTGGAGCTTTGCCGACGTGCTGCCCTATTTCAAGCGCATGGAGAAGCGGATCGGCGAGGGCGAGGACGCCTATCGCGGCCGCGACGGCAGCCTCACCGTCACCACCATGGACTGGAAGGATCCGCTGTGCGAGGCGTTCATGGAGGGCGCCGTCAGCCTCGGCATTCCGCGCAATCCCGGACTACAACGGCGCCATCCAGGAAGGCGTCTCCTACGCCCAGCGCACCATCCAGAACGGCCTGCGCGTCAGCGTCGCGACCGCGTTCCTGCACCCCGCCAGCAAGCGCGCCAATGTCGATGTGCGCACGCATGCGCATGCGACCAGCATCATCTTCGAGGGCAAGCGCGCGGTCGGCGTGCGCTACATCAAGGGCGGCCGCGGCGGCACGCCGGTCGAGGTGCGCGCGCGCAAGGAGGTGATCCTGCCGGCGGCAGCTACAACTCGCCGCAGCTATTGCATTGTCGGGCGTCGGTTCGCCGGAACTGCTGCAATCGCACGGCATCGAGGTGCGCCATGCGCTGCCGGGCGTAGGCGAGGGACTGCAGGACCATTACGCGCCGCGCTCGGTCGCCCGCGTCAAGAACATCAAGACCATCAACGAACTCGCGGCAGGGATGGCATCTCTGGGTCGAGGCGCTGAAATGGGCGACGACGCGGCGCGGCCTGCTGTCGCTGTCGCCGACCATGGTCTATTGCTTCTGGCATTCCGGCGAGACCACCGAGAGCTCCGACCTGCAGCTGACCTTCACGCCGGCAAGCTACAAGGAGGGCGTGCAGGGCCAGCTCGAGGACCAGCCCGGCATGACGGTAGCATCCTGGCAGCAGCGCCCCGAGAGCCGCGGCTATGTCCGGCATCCGCTCTGCCGATCCGTTCGAGCCACCGATCATCCAGACCAATTATCTCACCGCCGAGCTCGACCGCCGCGTCGTCGTCGCCGGCATGAAGCTGGCGCGGCGGCTGTTGAAGTCGGCGCCGCTGGCGCCCTATTACGCCTATGAGGATTTCCCCGGACCGAACGTCGAGAGCGACGACGAATTTCTCGCCGCCGCCACCCAGCGCGGCACCACCACCTTCCATCCCGGCTGCACCTGCCGGATGGGTCCGGCCGACTCGACCTGGGCCGTGGTCGACGACCAGCTTCGCGTGCACGGGCTAAAAGGCCTGCGGGTGGTCGACGCCTCGATGATGCCGCGCATGATCTCGGCCAACCTCAACGCCTCCACCATGATGATCGCCGACAAGGCGAGCGATTTGATCCGCGGCAGAAGCGTGCCGGAGGCGGTGGGGTCGATCGCTGGTTGAGCGCCCACTCCTATGGGCTCGATTGACGCCCCTTGAAGAGGCCCGCTCACTCTGAGTTGGTCGGTTTATTGGGGTACAACCGAAGCCGCGACTGATCGCCAAAGCGTCGCTGATCCGAACTAGTCTCATTCTCTTGGTGACCCAGTATCATCAATGTTCGATAGCAGGACAGCAAGCGTGGTACCTTCAGCGTGCGTCAATGTAGGATCGATGCCACGGCCGTAATTCCTGACCTCGTCGATCATGTCGCGCATGCGAGCTTCATCTTCACAACCGATAGTCGCGCGAAATTTATTCATTAGAGGAGCATTTGCTGCAACCTGGTTGGCAAGCGGCTCAAGTTCACTGATGCTGCGCATGGGTTTGCGAGCAATCGCCGGAGGCGGGTCGTGCGAAATGTCAGCTTCGGACCGGGAATTTGTGAATTCCCTTCGGCTTCTCATCGTTCATTGGCATCTCGGTCCACGCTACGAGCAACAGTTCACCTATCATACCCGAGCTGGCACAGGATATAGTAACGTCCGCTGTGGCACGTTTGAGAAATGCCGACGAACACCAAAAATGTCCGTTGATCGAGTTAGCGCGTAGGGCGGATTGAAGCCCATCGGTTCGCGCAAAGCGCGACCCGAAGGGTGTCATCCGCCGGTACAGGTGGCAAGGTGGCGGGTTACGGCTTCCGCCTTCGCTCTTCCTCCTTCGGTCTTCGAGCTTCGGAGGACGGGGCGAGCTGCGGCGGACAAGCCGCCTCCAACCCGCCCTGCGAGCTGCGCCCGGACCGCGCAGGACGGTCGTTGTCACTCGCCCGCGCGCTTACATGATCGTGCGGCCGTTGCCGTCAAGAAACGGATGCCCAAAGGCAAGATAGCCCATGACCTCGCCCGGCCGCGCGATCATTGTTTTCTTGTCCTGGCCCAAGCCGAGGCCGAACTCCACTGCACGACGGATATCCGGAGGATTGGCGAAGATGACGGGTCCTTTCCTGATGGTCAGAAGGGGCGCGGTTCGCGTGCGGTCTTGGCCGGCCCACGGATAGACCGCGTCAAAGAGCGTCTTGTGAGTTTGCAGAACGTCCTCGTAGTTCAGCACCTCACGCTTCGTTAGTGCAGCGAAGCATCATCGATTGCGGTCAGGAACGACACGTGTTCGAGCCGTTTGACGATCGCAAGATCGCTTTCCTTCTCGAAATTGCGTAAGTAGCCCCGCGTCTCAAAATCGCCGAACGGGTCAAACGTCACGGTTTGACTTCGCGCAAGTAACGGGCCTGGAGGTGGATGACCTGATTGCGGTTGATGTAACCTGCGCGCTGCAAGGCGATCAGCATGCACTCAACCTCGTCGAGCCTGATGTTGTCGCTCGAAAGACGCGTGATATCGTTTGCCAGCAGGTCCGATCGCGTAGGGACGTAAGCGACATTGTGCTTCGCCGCCATATCTCGGATGAGAGCGGCAGTGGAACTCGCGGTCAGAGTCTCAGCGGCTCCGGACATACTGTCTCCTGCAGCTGGAGCATAACACTTTCCGGCCGAAAATCCATCAGTGCGTACAGGGCGGATTGAATCCCACCGGTTCGCGCAAAGCGCGACCCGATGGGTGTAATCCGCCGGTACACGTGGCAAGATGGCGGGCTACGGCTTCCGCCTTCGCTCTTCCTCCTTCGCTCTTCGAGCTTCGGAGGACAGGGCGAGCTACGGCGGACAAGTCGCCTCCAACCTACCCACCGCGCTCAACCTCTCGTCTTGGCCACCTTGTCCAGCGCCTGCGCGATATGCTCGAACATATCGTTGATCTGCACCGCGGTAATGATCAGCGGCGGACAGAAGCACACCGCTTCGCCGATGTTGCGCGTGATCACCCCGGCCTCCAGGGCGGCGTCGGCAACGGCGAGCGCAGCGTCGCCCGGCTTGGCGTCCGCCCACGGCTTGATCTCCAACGCGCCGATCAGGCCGATGCCGCGCGATGAATGCGCAACAGGGTGTTTGGCAAGCTTCGCCAGTCCCGACAGGAACGTGTCTTCCAGGCCCGCGGCGTGGCCGACCAGATCGCGCTCCTGAATGATCTTCAGGTTTTCCAGGCCGACCGCTGTCGCGACGGGATGACCGGACGCGGTGTAACCGTGGCCGAATGAGCCGATGCGGTCGGATTCGTCGGCGATCGGCTGATAGAAGCGGTCATTCATGAGGATTGCCGACAGCGGCATGTAAGACGAGGTGATCTGCTTCGACACGACCAGAACATCCGGCTTGATGCCGAACGTCTCGCAGGCGAACATCTTGCCGGTGCGGCCAAATCCGCAAATCACCTCGTCGGCCACCAGCAGGATGTCGTATTTGTCGAGGATGGCCTGAACCCCCGCCCAATAGCCGGCTGGCGGCATCAGCACGCCGCCCGCGCCCATCACCGGTTCACCCCAGAACGCCGCGATGGTGTCCGGACCTTCTTTCAGGATCAGACTTTCGAGATCCTGCAGCATCCGCGCGGTGAACTCGGCTTCGCTTTCGCCCGCCTTGGCGAAGTGCACATAGGACGGACATGAGGTGTGAATCATTCGGTCGAGCGGTAGATCAAAACTCTCGTGGTTGCGTGGCAGCCCGGTGATCGAGCCTGAGGCGATGGTCACGCCGTGATAGCCCTTGAGGCGGCCGATGATCTTCTTCTTGTCCCGTTTGCCGAGCGCGTTGGAGCGGTACCACACCATCTTGGCGGCCAGGTCGTTGGCTTCCGAACCGGACGAGGTGAAGTGCACCTTCGACATCGGCACCGGCGCGATCTTGATCAGCATCTCGGCGAGATCGATCGACGGCCCATGGCTCTTGAAGCCGAAGGTGTGATAATAAGGCAGCTTTTCCATCTGCGCCTTGGCGACAGCCGCCAGCCGCTTCTCGCCAAAACCCAGCGCCACCGACCATAGACCGGCCATGGCCTCGATGTAGCGCTTGCCATTGTTGTCGGTGACGTAAATCCCGTCACCGCTTTCGATCACGAGGCCGCCGGTCTTCTCAAAAGCGCGAAGGTTGACGTTCGGGTGCATCTGATAGGCGATGTCCCGTCCCTCCACCGAATTCGGCATGATCGTCACTAAACTTCTCCGTTGTTTTGGGTCGGTGTTGTTTCGGGTCGGCGGCACGGCCGCTTGGGATGGAGACCGGCAAGGCTCTGTTTGAACCGTATCACTTCACTCTGCCTTCCCCAACTGGTTCAGCCGCGCAGCACCGTTGCGAATTCACGGCATGCGGAATCAACGACGTCGCCGCGCCGCGGATGAAATAACGTCCCGAAGGAAGCGCCAGACGCTGTTTGTCGACATTGGGGTAGAACCGAAGCCGTCGACCGATGCACCAAAGCTGCGCTGATGACCCGTTGCGGAAATTTCTTACGAACGCCAAAATAGCTTCATAGGCAGGACCTGCGAATGGGCGGCGCCGTGAACCAGAAACAGCAAAAGCACCTCTGCGAAATATGTCGATGCGGCAAGGTGAAGCTGGAGGCCGTCGGCCGGCCGATTCTGACCGCCTGCTGCTATTGCGCAAGTTGCCAAGAGGCCGGAAGCCGCTTCGAGCAACTGGCTTCCGCGCCACCCGTGCTCAATCCCGACGGTGGAACAGACTACGTCCTATATCGAAAGGATCGAGTGCAATGTGTGACGGGTCAGGAGTATCTTGAAGAGCACCGGCTCAAGCCTGATTCTCCGACCCGGCGGGTCATTGCGACATGTTGCAATTCGGGAATGTTCCTCGACTTTACCAAGGGACATTGGCTGGCGATGTACCGGAACCGCTTTCCTGCAGGTGCTCCGCCCCTTGAAATGCGGGTCATGACACAAGACCGACGAGACGGCGTCGCGCTTGCTGATGACTTACCGAATTATGATGGTCACTCGGGCAAGTTCATGTTGAGGCTTATCGCCGCTTGGATCGCGATGGGTCTCCGCAGGCCGGAAATCACCTTGGGAAAGACAGTCCGCAAGTCGCACTGACCACTTGCCGTGGGCGCAACTTCGCGCCGATACAATGATGCGTGTCCGATCCGGCACGAAGCGCAACTCCCGAAACGCACCGGGCATTTCCGAAGCTGGGGTGGCGCAAGCGCAGCAATCAAGACGCATTCCGGTCGGTGTATTTTGAGCTTCAAGGCGGCGGTCAGCGCTGTTCCGAACTTTTTTGCCCTCCGCTTTAGAGGGCGCTTGGCAGGATGAGCAAGTAATCTGATGCGCGTCGGTTGCTACTTTTGCTGAACACGATTCAGATAATCGATAACAGCGAGGATGCGTGTTCGCACGACGACTTCCGGGCTTTGCTCCGGCCCGGCCATCTTCCAATAAGACGGATCAACATTGTGAGGCAAGTTGACGATGGGGTTGAATTGTTCTCCCCAAATTGGCATTTCACGAGTGCCGTGAGCGGGAATTGTTTTCGATCCATATATGGTTTCATAAACAGCGTTCGTGGGAAAGACCCCGTTGTTGTTCTTGGCCAACATCGTCAAATCGGGAGGCGGTATCTTAAGCTGGTCGCTGACCGGTCCTTTGCCCTTTGCATCCGTACCATGACAACTCGCGCACGAAGACTGAAATTCTGACTTACCGATGTCGACGTCTTCAGCCTGAGCCGCAGCAGCGAAACCAGCGGCAAGACTGGTAACTATCAACCATTTTACACCACATTTCATCATGTCGCGCTCCGACGCTGGCTAGGAAGACCTTACTATTAGCCGCTTTGCCCCCCGGACAGTTTGACGCACATCAAGACCGGCTTCCGGCTTAGGCTTATGAATGCTCTGAGCTTACGCGGGCTCACGCAGACGCGACGCAGACCTCGCCTCGGGTTGAGCCGCACTGATGCGCGCCGCCCCCACCTCCGCGGCCTATCGCGCAGCGATTTGGTGCGACGGCACTTTTTCGAACCTGCCAAACCGGCGCCGAACATGTCCGGTTGTCGAGGTGAGAGCGGAAGCGGCTGACCCGACGGGCAAATCAGTCCGTCCATCAATTTTGCTGTCTAGCCCCTTGCGAAAAAATATTCTGATTTTCCGAAGACGCAAATCAGTCTATATCCGTCCCCGTCCCGCTCCTTGAGAGGGGCGTTGCGCAACGTCACGAAACGCGGAGCGGGATGCGGTGGACGCGGGCGGCGCGCTTGACGGGCGAGCCTGACGCGGACGGAGAAGTCGTGTGGTCCTGACGCCCCGACGCTGGCGTCAAGTTCGCGGAAGCAAGTTCCGCGGACGACGGTGGCAAAAGAGCCCGGTCACCGGGGAGAGCGCGTATAACCCGTAAAACCATTGCGCGGGGAATGCCGGGTGATTCCGGTGTGACCTGACTAACGCGTGTGCGTTCTTACTTTCTGCCATTGCACACGCGGCTATCGGGCGCATCGGGCGCCCGGCATTCCCTGCGCCCTCTGAATGAGAGGGTAAGGAAATTGATGGCAAAGCTCGGGCGAATTGCGCTGCGAGATCGCGAAGCCGTGTTTGTGACGCTGTTTGAAAATATCTCACCGTCCTCCCCCGCGAAGGCCATGGCTGTCGCATGATTGCGTTTCGATGAGCGTTCTCTCTCCACTGCGCCGGTGCGTTCTTCTCCCCTCCCCCGCGCAGCGGCGGGGAGGGGTCGGGGGTGGGGGGTGGCTCCGCGAGTACCCATGCCGATGTTGAGTACGCGGAAGCACCCCCAGCCCTCCCCACCATCCGCCTTCGCCCAGGGGCTTCGGCGGACGGGGGGAGGGGAGAATCAGTGCTCGCTGCGGGAAGGACTGCCGGACGACTACGTCCGCTCACACTTCCCGTCGGCTCAGGAACGCCAGCCGCTCGAACAGATGCACGTCCTGCTCGTTCTTCAGGAGCGCGCCGTGCAGCGGCGGGATCAGCTTGCGCGGATCGCGCTCGCGCAGCATTTCCGGGGTGATGTCCTCGTTGAGCAGCAGCTTCAGCCAGTCCAGCAGTTCCGAGGTCGACGGCTTCTTCTTCAGGCCCGGCACCTCGCGGACCTCGAAGAAGATGCGCAAGGCTTCCTCGACCAGGCGCTTCTTGATGCCGGGGAAGTGCACGTCGACGATGCGGTTCATGGTGTCGACGTCGGGAAACTTGATGTAGTGGAAGAAGCAGCGGCGCAGGAACGCGTCCGGCAGTTCCTTCTCGTTGTTCGAGGTGATCATCACGATCGGGCGCAGTTTTGCCTTGATGTTCTCGCCGGTCTCGTAGACGAAGAACTCCATGCGATCGAGCTCGAGCAAGAGGTCGTTGGGGAATTCGATGTCGGCCTTGTCGATCTCGTCGATCAGGAGCACCGGGCGCTGCTCGTGGGTAAAGGCGTCCCACAACTTGCCGCGCTTGATGTAGTTCGAGATGTCGGAAACCCTGGAATCGCCGAGCTGGCTGTCGCGCAGCCGCGACACCGCGTCATATTCGTAGAGGCCCTGCTGCGCCTTGGTGGTCGACTTGATGTGCCAGGTCAGAAGCGGTGCGCCGATCGCTTTGGCGACTTCCTCGGCCAGCACGGTCTTGCCGGTACCGGGCTCGCCCTTCACCAGAAGCGGGCGCTCGAGCACGATGGAAGCATTGACCGCGATCTTGAGGTCGTCGGTAGCGACATAGTCCTTGGTGCCGGTAAATTTCATCGAGCTTTGCCTTGTCGTCCTGTGTCTTTTGGCTGCTTTGTTATCGATCTTCTGCGCAGGGAGCCCCCTGCCTTAACAGGAAATCTCCGTTAAAACAGCCTCGTTTAAGGGAATGGGGGGATGCGTCAGGCGCGTCTGACCAAGGATAGGATGACGAGGATAATAACCGCGCCGACGGTGGCGTCCAGGATCGCGCCCAGCGTGCCGGTGGCAAGCTCGACATGGAGCTGCGGCAACAGCCAGCTTGCGACCAGCGCACCGATGATGCCGATCACGATGTTGCCGATCAGCCCGAAACCCGCGCCGCGCACGATCAGGCCCGCCAGCCAGCCGGCGATCGCCCCGATCACGAGTGCCGCTATGATGCCCATTGAGAAAGCCCCTAAAGAAAGCCCCGACGGCGCAATTCTAGATGAAAAACCTGGCAGGTCTAGGGCTCCAACCGCCGACGGAGCCTCTTGACGTCCCGGGCCCGGCGGGCAATCTGTAGTCCATGTTCCTGCAATTCTTCACCTCATTGCGCGATGCCCAGGTCCCGGTGACCTTGCGCGAATACCTGACGCTGATGGAGGCGCTCGACGCCGACCTCGCCGAGCAGACGGTGGAGAATTTCTACTACCTGTCGCGCGCCGCGCTGGTGAAGGACGAGCGCAACCTCGACAAGTTCGACCGGGTGTTCGGCACCGTGTTCAAGGGGCTCGAAAACCTGCTCGATGCGATGCAGACAGCGGATATTCCGGCCGAATGGCTGAAGAAGCTCGCCGAGAAATACCTCACGGAAGAAGAGAAGCAGCAGATCGAGGCGATGGGCTGGGACAAGCTCATGGAGACGCTTCGCAAGCGGCTCGAGGAACAGAAGGGCCGCCATCAGGGCGGCAACAAATGGATCGGCACCGCCGGCACCTCGCCGTTCGGCGCGCATGGCTATAACCCCGAAGGCGTCCGCATCGGGCAGGAGAAGAACCGCAATTTTCGCGCGGTGAAAGTGTGGGACCGGCGCGAGTTCAGGGATCTCGACGGCAATGTCGAGCTCGGCATCCGCAACATCAAGATCGCGCTCCGAAGGTTGCGCAAGTTCGCCCGTACCGGCGCGCCCGACGAGCTCGACCTCGACACCACGATCAAGGAGACCGCCAACCACGGCTATCTCGACGTGCATATGCGTCCCGAACGGCGCAACGCGGTCAAGGTGCTGGTGTTCTTCGACATCGGCGGCTCGATGGATTCGCACATCGAGCAGGTCGAAGAGCTGTTCTCGGCGGCGAAGAGCGAATTCAAGCACATGGAATATTTCTACTTCCACAACTGCCTCTATGAAGGCGTGTGGAAGCAGAACAAGCGGCGCTTCACCGACCGGACGCCGACCTGGGACGTGCTGCACAAATATCCGCACGACTACAAGGTCGTGTTCGTCGGCGACGCCTCGATGTCGCCTTACGAGGTCATGGTGCCCGGCGGCTCGGTCGAGCATGTCAACGAAGAGGCCGGCTCGGTCTGGCTCGAGCGCATCACGCGTACCTATCCGCACGCGGTCTGGCTCAACCCGGTGGCGCAGCGGCACTGGGACTATTCGGAATCCACCACCATCATTCGCCGGCTGTTTTCGGAGCGGATGTATCCGATCACGATCGAGGGCCTCGAAGCGGCGATGAAGGAACTGGTGCGGTAGTTCAACTTCGTCATTCCGGGGCGCGCGAAAGCGCGAACCCGGAATCTCGAGGTTCCGGGTCTGGTCCTTCGTACCATCCCCGGAATGACGGAAACGAGAGGTAAGAAAAAATGCCCCAGACCATTCATCGCGGGATCAAATCCTTGATCGACGAGGCCAATGCCGAGATCGAAACCGTCAGCGCGGCGGACGCTATCAAGGCCGCGCAAAGCGCCGACGTCGTGATCGTCGACATCCGCGACCCCCGGGAGATCGAACGCGACGGGAAAATTCCCGGCGCGTTCTCCTGCACCCGCGGCATGCTGGAGTTCTGGATCGATCCGGCAAGCCCCTACGCCAAGCCGATCTTCCAGCAGGACAAGAAGTTCATCTTCCATTGCGCCGGCGGCATGCGCTCGGCGCTCGCCGCCAAGACCGCGCAGGACATGGGGCTGAAGCCGGTCGCGCATATGGGTGGCGGCTTCGCCGCCTGGCGCGACGCCGGCGGGCCGATCGAGAAGTGGGAGCCGAAGAAGCCGAAGGATTAGAAATTCGTCACACGCGGGCTTGACCCGCGTGCCCATCTTTTCAGAGAAGATGGATTGCCGGGCATAGGCGAGCGGAAGCGACGCCGCCCTTCGGACGACTAAGCCCGGCAACAACGATTAATCGAACGCCGGAGCCCTCCGCCCATGACATCATCCACTGACGATCCGCTGGTCACGACCGACTGGCTTGCTGCGCGTCTTGACGATCCCAATGTCAGGGTCGTGGATGCGTCCTACAAGATGCCGGGCGTAACGCCTTTGCCTTCGGACGATTATCTCGCGGCGCATATTCCCGGCGCGGTGTTCTTCGATGTCAACGCGATCGCCGATCCAAATGATCCGCGGCCGCATATGTTTCCGAATGCCGAAAAGTTCGCGCGCGACGTCGCGGCACTCGGTATCTCCACGGGGGATACCGTCGTCGCCTATGATTCGGGCGCCTGGGTCGCAGCCCCGCGGGCGTGGTGGATGTTCCTCGCATTCGGCCATCGCGATGTGAAAGTATTGGATGGCGGCTTGAAGAAATGGCGGGCCGAGGGCCGCCTGCTCGAGGCCGGCAAGGTCACGCGGGAGCCTGGAAAATTCGAGGCTCACCTCGATTCCACTTATGTGCGCAACAAAGAGCAACTGCTCGATAATCTGAGGACGCAGAAGGAGCAGGTGATCGACGCGCGCCCGCGGCCGCGGTTCGAAGGCACCGTCGCCGAACCTTGGCCGGGCCGACGTTCCGGCCACATCCCCAATAGCCGCAACGTGCCTTATGCCGAGTTGTTCGATGCGGCGACCGGCGCGATGAAGCCGCTCGACGGACTGCGCCAGGCGTTCATTGGGGCCGGCGTCGACATCAAGAAGCCGATCGTGACGAGCTGCGGCTCCGGCGTCTCCGCGTTGGTGCTGACGCTCGCGCTCTATCGGTTGGGCGTGCGTGGCTCCGCGCTCTATGACGGCTCCTGGGCCGAATGGGGATTGCCCGACGGGCCTCCGGTTGCGACCGGGGCCGCCTGACCTGAACCGAAGCGATCGAGCTCTAGGGCGCGGGTGGCACCGCTTGGGTCTGGCGCACGGTCTGCCGGGCGTATCGATCGGGAGCCGGTTGCGGAGCCGCGGCGGCCGGAGGTTGCGCGAACGGACTGGCGGCCTGCTGTTGAGCCAACCCGGCCTGTCGCGCCTGCTGGGCGCGGCGGGCCGCTAAGCGGCGGCGCTCTCTGGCGCGTTCCGCGCGCAGCCGCTTCTTGATTTCTTCCCTGTCGGACGCCAAGGCTTTGATCCGGGCGGCTTTGATTTCGGCGGCCTTGATCTCGGCGCTCTTGGCCTTTTCCAGCGCCTGGGTTTCGATCGTGGCCGGCGGATCGCCGACGGTAGCGATCTTGGCCGCAATGGGGTCGGCGTCCGTCGCGGCTGACACGCTCGTTGGCTCGGAGGCGACCGATGCGGGTTCGTTCGCGGGCGCCGCCGGCGGAGCGGTGGCTGCGGCCTCGGCCTCGCTTGCGGATGGGGCAGCTGTCGCCGCGGCGTCGGCCTGTGCCGGAGACGCCTCGTTGGCGATCGGAGCCGCCGCGGTGGCCGCCGCCGGAACCTGCGTTGCCGTCGGGTTCGGAACCTCCGTCGCCGTCGGGCTTGCGTCCGCTGGCGTTTCTGCGTTCGCAGGCTCGGGCGGCGAAGCTGGTGGCAACGATGCTCGCGCTGTCAGCGCGGCGGTCTTTTCGGGCTCTGGCGTTGCCGAAACGATCGATTCGGGCTCGGCAGGCGCCGAGGTCGCGGGGGTGTCGGCCGGCGCTGCCACCGCTTGTGGATCGACGGCGTTCGGCTTTTCGGCCGGGGCCGGCGGCTCGACGCGCAGCACCGCCAGCACCGGCTTTGTCGCCTCGCTGGGCTGCGCGAAGGTGGTTTCGGGCGCCGCGCGCAATGACGTGTTGCTGGCGAATTGCTCATGCGCCGCGTGCAGCAGGGCGGTCGCGCCGAGCCCGAACACCAGAATTGACATCGACAGCACGATGGCGGCGAACAACAAACGGAGGCCGGGGAGCATTGACGGGAAAGTTCCTCCTTGGCAGGGTTCTCTGCTAAGGCCTTTGAGCCAATAGGGAACGCGGTGACCACTGGATGGGTGAACTAGCCGCGTTCGCCGCCGCGAATCAGGCTCTCTTGAGGATACCGCAAACACTTCACCGCTGTTGCTTACAAAATCGGCGGCCCAAACGCCGCCGAGCGAGCGGATATGCGTTTTTTCGGCCGTGATGCTTCCCTGCAACGGCGTTGATGGAACATCACAATTTGCCGAACTCGGTCACAATTGACCGGATTTGTCTTGAATGCGCCGCGATCTTCCGCCATTGCCGTTAACGCTCCAGTGTCGGCTCGGGGACTATGCAAGAACGATGATGATCAAACACATTCTGACGATTTGTGCTGCCGCAACGGCGGTCGTGGCAGCTATCTCGCTTGCGCAGGCACAACAGGGCTATCCGGTGCCGCCCGGGCCGGTTTATTCGTCGGCGCCTCCGGCCTATCCGTCCGACTATCGCCGCGGCGGCCCTGGTGGGCCCGATTTCGATTCGCTGGAAGACGACGAAGCGCCGGATTCGGCCGCGCTGCCGCCGCCCGGCCCGATGCCGCAGGGCCCGGTCATGTCGCCGGACGACCCGCGTTACGGGCGGCCGCTTTATTCCGATCGCAACATGCCCACTGGCCCGATCCTCTCTCCCGATGATCCGCGCTATGGACGCCCAGGCGGCGCTCCTCCGGTCTACTCCGACCGTAACATGCCGACTGGCCCGATTCTGTCCCCCGATGACCCGCGTTACGGCCGCCCGTCTGGTCCTCCCGTGATCTATGCGGATCGCCCACCCGGCGCCAATCCGGGAGACGGCAATGACGGTTTGCGGCCGCCCGGGGCGATTGGCGCTCCCGGCAACGCGACCGGATCGGTCGACGGGCAGCAACAGCCCGCCCAGCAGCCCGCTTTGGGCGCGGATGGCAAGCCGTTGGCCATCGCCGCGCTGCCTCCGGAAGAACAGCCGGAAACCGGGCCGGCGCAGCTTGCGCCGAACCTGCGCCGCCAGGAAGTTCCCTTCGTCACCAAGGAACCGCCCGGAACCATCGTCGTCGATACGCCCAACACCTATCTCTATTACGTGCTGGGTGGCGGACGGGCGATCCGCTATGGCGTTCGCGTCGGCCGCGACGGTTTCACCTGGACCGGCGTGCAGAAGATCAGGAAGAAGGCGGAGTGGCCGGACTGGTTTCCGCCGAGCGAGATGATCGAGCGGCAGCCCTATCTGCCGCGGTTCATGGCCGGTGGCCCCGGCAATCCGCTCGGTGCCCGCGCCATGTATCTCGGCTCGACTGTCTACCGCATTCACGGAACCAACCAGCCGTCGACCATCGGCAAGTTCGTCTCATCCGGCTGCATCGGCATGCTGAACGAGGACGTCACCGATCTCTTTGACCGCGTCAAGGTCGGCACCCGTGTGGTGGTGCTGCCGGGCGGTCCGCCGCCGGCCGCACTGGCTTCCGCCTCCGCAGTGCCGGGGCCTTCCGCCGGCGGTCCGGCACCGACGCAGATGTCGGCGGCGCCGGGCACGCAGCCGACCGTGGTGCCGCCGCTGCCCGCGCCGGTGACGGTGCGATAGTTTCCACACCGATTGACCGAGTTGATTGCAATCGCCCTCCCCGCAAAAGGGGAGGGCGTTTTTAGTTCAGCTTCCGCACCGGCTCGCCCTTGAACCAGGCGTCGATGCCTTCGACCATCTGGACGTAGTGGTTGCGGAAGCTGTCTTCGGTCGCGTAGCCGAGATGCGGCGTCAGCACCATGTTGTCGAGCTTGCGGAAGGGATGATCGACCGGCAGCGGCTCGACCGAGAACACATCCACCGCGGCGCCCGCGATCTTCTTCTGCTGCAGGGTTTCCAGTAGCGCGGTCTCGTCGATGATCGGCCCGCGCGCGGTGTTGACGAGGTAGGCAGTCGGCTTCATGCGCGCCAGATCCGCTGAGCCCACCAGACCCCGCGAGCGCGGACCGAGCACCACATGGATGGTGATGACGTCGGCGGTCGCAAACAGTTCCTCCTTGGTGGCGTAGGTGACGCCGACTTCCTTGCAGCGCTCCGGCGTCAGGTTCGGGCTCCAGGCGATCACGTTCATGCCGAACGCCTGCGCCAGTTTTGAAACCTTGCTGCCGAGCTTGCCGAGGCCGATCACGCCCAGCGTCAGGCCCTCGATCTCGATGCCGACGAACTTCTGCAACGGTTCGCCGGCATGCATGCGGGCGTTCTCGCGGCCGATATTGCGGGTCAGTTCCAGGATCAGGCCCATCGCGAGCGGTGCGGTGGGGTCGCGGGCCCATTGCGTGCCGCACAGCACCACCTGGTGGTCTTTCGCCGCCTCCATGTCGATGGCGGCATTGCGCATGCCTGAGGTGATCAGGAGTTTCAGCTTCGGCAGGCCCGCGAACAGCGTGCGGGGGAACGGGGTGCGTTCGCGCATCGCGCAGATGATCTCGAAATCCTGCAGCGCGCTGCTCGCGGCTTCCTGCGACGCAAAGGGCTGGTTGAAGACGGTGATGTCGACGCGATCCTTGACCTTGGACCAGTCCGCGATCGTCGGAGCGAGATTGAGGTAGTCGTCGAGAATGGCACAGCGCAACCGCGTCATGGCAGGATCCGTTCATGGCGAGAATGACGGCAGCCGAGGTGCCGTCCGGAAGGTCGCCATGGTTGCGCGCAATGACAAAACGCGCAAGCGGTTCGGGGGCTTCAAAAATCGCGTTGAGAGCCCGGAATAGGCTGGCGGCTCACAGCATGATCCGGAAAAGCGGGTACCGGTTTTCCCTCATGCTCAATTAACGAGCGAAAGCGCGATAATCATCGCGCTTTAGATGTCGCCGGACTTCAGCCGGAACGATGCCGAGGGGCCGTATTTGGCGCGCCATGCAGGGCCCGGGCCGCGCATGTAATGCAGTTCCGGCCGGTAGGGGTTGAACGCCTTGACGAAAAACTCGCGCCAGAAGGCCTTGAATCCGGTCAAGGGGCCGGCATGGCCGGGGATTGGGGCGGAAAGAGAGGTCGATGTGATCGTTGCCATGACGCGGGCTCGCTGTGTTTTCGTTCGCGGCTTTTGCTGCGTTAGACGCGGTTCTCCGCGCCGTAATCCAGTTTTGGCCCGATTTATTAAAAGTTAGTTTCAATTGCTGTGATTCGCCGCACACATGGTGTCGACACCGTATTCATCCGTGGTGAACGGATGGAAAACGTTGCCCTTTGCGGGCGCCGCCGCTACATCAGCGGCAGCAAATTTCCATAAATCCTCTCGTTTCCAAGGGACCCTCGATGGCTCGCCAATTCGTCTATTTCATGCAGGGTCTGACCAAGAGCTACCCGACCCGCAAGGTGCTGGATAACGTCTATCTGTCGTTCTACCCCGAAGCCAAGATCGGCGTGCTCGGCGTCAACGGCTCCGGCAAATCGACGCTGCTGCGGATCATGGCCGGGATCGACAAGGAATATAACGGCGAGGCCTGGGTCGCCGAGGGCGCCCGTGTCGGCTACCTCGAGCAGGAACCGCAGCTCGATCCCAAATTGAGCGTGCGCGAGAACGTGATGCTGGGGGTTGCCAAGCAGAAGGCGATCCTCGACCGCTACAACGAGCTCGCGGTGAATTATTCCGACGAGACCATGGACGAAATGACCAAGCTGCAGGACGAGATCGAGGCGGCCGGCCTCTGGGATCTCGACAGCAAGGTCGATCAGGCGATGGACGCGCTGCGCTGCCCGCCCGACGATTCCGACGTGACAAAGCTCTCCGGCGGCGAGCGCCGCCGCGTCGCGCTGTGCAAGCTGTTGCTCGACCAGCCCGAGCTGTTGCTCTTGGACGAACCGACCAACCATCTCGACGCCGAGTCGGTGTCCTGGCTCGAAGGCCACCTGCGCAACTATCCCGGCGCGATCCTGATCGTCACCCACGACCGCTACTTCCTCGACAATGTCACGAGCTGGATTCTCGAGCTCGACCGCGGCAAGGGCATTCCCTACGAGGGCAACTACTCCTCCTGGCTGGTGCAGAAGCAGAAGCGGCTCGAGCAGGAGGGCCGCGAGGACGCCGCGCACCAGAGGACATTGGCGCGCGAGCAGGAGTGGATCGCGGCTTCGCCGAAGGCGCGCCAGGCCAAGTCCAAGGCGCGCTATCAGCGCTATGAAGAGCTGTTGAAGCAGGCAGCCGAGAAGCAGACCCAGACCGCGCAGATCACGATCCCCGTCGCCGAGCGGCTCGGCCAGAACGTCATCGATTTCGAAGGCCTCACCAAGGGTTTTGGCGATCGTCTGCTGATCGACAACCTCACCTTCAAATTGCCGCCGGGCGGCATCGTCGGCGTGATCGGCCCCAACGGCGCCGGTAAGACCACGCTGTTCCGGATGATCACGGAACAGGACAAGCCGGACAAGGGTACCATCACCATCGGCGAGAGCGTGCATCTCGGCTATGTCGACCAGTCGCGCGACAGTCTCGACGGCAAGAAGACGGTGTGGGAAGAGATTTCCGGCGGCAACGAATTGATCCTGCTCGGCAAGCGCGAGGTCAATTCGCGCGGCTATTGCTCGTCGTTCAACTTCAAGGGCGCCGACCAGCAGAAGAAGGTCGGCGCATTGTCGGGCGGCGAGCGCAACCGCGTGCATCTGGCCAAGATGCTCAAATCCGGCGCCAACGTGCTGCTGCTCGACGAGCCCACCAACGATCTCGACATCGATACCTTGCGTGCGCTGGAAGAGGCGCTGGAGGATTTCGCCGGCTGCGCCGTCATCATCAGCCACGATCGCTGGTTCCTCGACCGCATCGCCACCCACATGCTCGCCTTCGAAGGCGACAGCCATGTCGAATGGTTCGAAGGCAATTTCCAGGACTATGAAAAGGACAAGATGCGCAGGCTGGGGCAGGACTCCGTCATTCCGCATCGGGTGAAGTACAAGAAGCTGACGCGGTGAGCAGCCTGGTTCTTAGATCGCCGAACCTGTCGAGAAAAGCTCGCGCACGCGGCATCGCGTCGTAAAGGAATTGCTTTGGCTCGCGCAGCCAAAGCCCGTCGAATTGCCGTGATCGTTGTTCGGAGATCAGAACATCCGTAGGCAAATCGACAAGCCTCGCTTTCCAGCCTGGAAAGAACCTTCGGCCACGCTTGAAGCCGAATGCGAGCAAGCGTTGCTCCGTCGTGAGGCCGTGATAATCGAACGCGTTGATCCCGTCCGTCACATAGATGTGGTTGCCGCGGAACCCATCCGCGGGTTTGATCCATCGTGCACGGAAACCAAGATCGGGGTATCTTTCGATAAATGCATAGGCGAGGACCTGGCAGGCGCCGTTGGCGAAGAATTGCCGATCCGACCGATGCCATCGTCGAACCGGATCGTTCTTGACGTCGGTCTTCGGAAAGAACATCGGTGCCGCATTCACAACAATTCGATGTTGTGATAATCTTACATCATGGCTGAGCCGGACAACATCGTTCTTGAGCATTTGCGCCACGTCCGCGGCGCGATCGATAACGTGCGCGACGATATTCGCGAGATGAAACAGCCGCTTGGCAGCCTCGAAAATCAATACGCCAACATGTCGAACCGCCTTGATCGAATGGATGTGCGCATCGAGCGTATTGAGCGGCGTCTCGATCTGACGGACGCGTGAGCGAGCGTTGAACATCCGCCTCGCGCCAGTTCTTGGACTGCTGCTCTTAGCGCTCATGGTCCAGTCTCCATCCCGCGCCGCCGACGCCGGCTTCACGCAATTCATCGCCTCGCTGTGGCCCGAAGCCGAGGCCGCCGGCGTCTCGCGCAAGACCTTCGATACTGAGACCCGCGGCCTCGAGCCTGATTACAAGCTCCCTGACCTGATCCTGCCCGGACGGCCCGCGACCGGCGCGCCGGCGCAGGCCGAGTTCGTGCAGGTGCCCGCCGACTACATCAACGAAGCGAACATCGCGCGGTTGGCCACCGAGGGCGAGAGGTTGATGCAGCAATATCGCCCGGCGCTGACCAAGATCGAGGGCCGCTTCGGCGTTCCCGCAAGCGTCGTGCTCGCGATCTGGGGCCGCGAAACCGACTACGGCCGCTACACGCTGCCTTACGATGCGTTGCGGGTGCTGGCGACGCAGGCCTATGTCGGCCGGCGCAAGGATAAGTATCGCAATGAATTCATCCTGGCGCTGAAAATTCTCGGGCAAGGCGTGGTGACGCGGAAGGACATGCGCTCGTCCTGGGCGGGCGCCACGGGACTGACGCAATTCCTGCCGTCGGAATTCTATCAGCACGGCGTCGATCTCGACGGCGACGGCCGCGTCGATATCTGGCATTCGGTGCCGGATGCGCTTGCGTCCGCCGCACAGCAGCTCGTCAACAAGGGCTGGCAGAGCGGCGTGCGCTGGGCCTATGAGGTGCGCGCGCCAGCCAATGTCGACTGCACCATGGGCGTGCCGGAGGTGACGAAACCGCTCGGCGACTGGTTGCGCGCGGGTTTTGTTCCGGTGCGCGGGCAAAAATTAAGCGCCGGCGAACAGGCAGAGCCGGCTTCGCTGCTGCAGCCCGAGGGCACCTCAGGTCCGGCATTCCTGACCACGAAGAATTATTTCGTCATCAAGGAATATAATTTTTCCGATCTCTACGTGCTGTTCGTCGGCCATCTCTCCGACCGCATGACGAGCCCGCTGCCGTTCGCGACACCATGGTCGGCGTCGACGCAGCTGCGCACCGCCGATGTCGAGGCGATGCAGCAGGGACTAACTCGTCTCGGCCTCTACAAGGACAAGCTCGACGGCAAGGCGGGGATGCTGACGCGCGCCGCACTCGGGGCTTATCAGAAATCGGCCGGGCTGAAGGTCGATTGCTGGCCGAGCGAAGCGGTGCTCCGCTCGATCAGCGCGGCGCGGTAGATCGGTCAAAGAAAAAGCCCGGCCGAAATTTCGGCCGGGCTTGGAACACACGTT
>CAVZQX010000079.1:0-92269 GCA_963777475.1 uncultured Alphaproteobacteria bacterium | reverse complement strand
TCAAATAAGCGGCATTAGCAGGGCTGCAGACTTCAAGGAAAATCTCTCGATGAGCAACGCAAACAAGACGTATCGGATCGCGGTCATTCCCGGCGACGGCATCGGCAAGGAAGTAATGCCGGAGGGCTTGCGCGTCATCGAGACGGCGGCGAAAAAGCACGGCGTTGCCGTGCATTTCGATCATTTCGATTTCGCCTCCTACGACTATTACGAAAAGCACGGCCAGATGATGCCGGACGACTGGAAGGACAAGATCGGCAAGCACGACGCGATCTATTTCGGCGCGGTCGGCTGGCCCGCGAAAATTCCCGATCACATTTCCTTGTGGGGGTCGCTGATCAAGTTTCGCCGCGAGTTCGACCAGTACGTCAATCTGCGCCCGGTGCGGCTGATGCCCGGCGTGCCGTCGCCGCTTGCGGGCCGCAAGCCCGGCGATATCGATTTCTGGGTGGTGCGCGAGAACACCGAGGGCGAATATTCTTCGGTCGGCGGCCGGATGTTCCCGGACACCGAACGCGAATTCGTCACGCAGCAGACGGTGATGACGCGGATCGGCGTCGACCGCATCCTAAAATTCGCGTTTGACCTCGCGCAGTCGCGGCCGAAGAAGCATCTGACCTCGGCGACCAAGTCCAACGGCATTTCGATCACCATGCCGTATTGGGACGAGCGCGTGGAGGCGATGGCGAAGAACTATCCGAAGGTGAAGTGGGACAAGTACCACATCGATATCCTGACCGCGAATTTCGTGCTGCATCCGGACTGGTTCGACGTCGTGGTCGGCTCCAATCTGTTCGGGGATATTTTGTCCGATCTCGGGCCGGCCTGCACCGGGACCATCGGCATCGCGCCGTCGGGCAACATCAATCCTCGCGGACTCTTTCCCTCCGTGTTCGAGCCGGTGCACGGCTCGGCGCCCGACATCGCGGGGCAGGGGATCGCCAACCCGATCGGCATGATCTGGTCGGGCGCGATGATGCTGGAGCATCTCGGCGAGAAGGCTGCCGCGGCCGCGATCGTCGGCGCGATCGAGCGCACGCTCGGCGAACGCACGCTGCGCACGCGAGATCTCGGCGGCAATGCCGACACCAGCGCGTGCGGCAAGGCGGTGGCGGAGATGGTGGAGTAGGAAGGAGACCTCATGGTGAGGAGGCGCGCTTGCGCCGTCTCGAACCATGAGGCCCGTGGCCCATCCTTCGAGACGCGGCCAGTGGCCGCTCCTCAGGATGAGGGTGGAGTATGTGGCGGCCTACGCCTCTTTCACAATCCGCCGGCAATGCTCCCACGCCGCACCAATCAAATTCTCGCTCGCCTCTGGCGTGCGGAACGCGGAATGCGCCGACAGCGTCACGTTCGGCAGTTTGGTCAGCGGATGATCCTTTGGCAGCGGCTCGATGTTGAAGACGTCGAGGCCGGCGTGGCGGATGTGGCCGGACTTCAGGGCATCGATCATCGCGGCCTCGTCGACAATCGCGCCGCGCGCGGTGTTGACGAGGATGACGCCCGGCCGCATCGAAGCGATGCGTTCGCGGGTGATGAAGCCTTTGGTGTCGTCGTTCAACAGGAGATGCAGCGAGACGACATGGCTTTCGGCCAGCAGCCGATCCAATTCCACGAATTCGACGCCCGGATGTTGTTTCGGCGTCCGGTTCCAGGCGATCACCTTCATGCCGCTGCCGAGCGCGATGCGCGCGACTTCGGCAGCGATGCCGCCAAAACCGATCAGGCCGAGCGTCTTGCCGGTGAGCTGCATGCCGTTCTCGCGCAGCCAGTTGCCGGCGCGCATCTCGCGGTCCATCTGCGCGATCACGCGCGCCGATGCCCACATCAGCGCGATCGCGGATTCGGCAACCGCGGTGTCGCCATAGCCCTTGATCAGGTGCACTGAAATTCCGAGCTGGCTAAGCTCTTCCGGGTTCATGTAGCTGCGCGCGCCGGTGCCGAGGAACACGACATGCTTGAGGCCGGAACATTTGCGCGCGACGTCGGTCGGCAGCTGAGTGTGATCGACGATCGCGATTTCCGCACCGTCGAGCACTTCCGGGAGTTGATCCGACTTGATGTCGGGGTTGCGGTTGATCCGCACCTTGGGATCGCCGGGTTTTTCCAGCCGCTCGAAGATCACGGCCAGCGATTCATTGGCGTCGACGAATACTCCGCGCAACGTGAGCCTCCCGTAGGGTTCAGATCATGTTTCGATCAGGATGCGACGCCCGCGAGCGCCAGCACCGTATGCATCAACACGTTGGCGCCCGCCGCGCAATCGGCCTGGGTGGCGTCTTCCAGCTCGTTGTGGCTGACGCCGTCCTTGCAGGGCACGAATACCATGGCCGCCGGCATGATGGTGTTGAGATTGCAGGCGTCGTGGCCGGCGCCGGAGGTGATGCGGCGGTGTGAATAGCCGAGCATCTCGGCGGCATTCTCGACCGCATCCACCAGCTTGGGATTGAAATGGGTCGGCGGCTTGCGCCAGACCAGCTCGACCGTGACGTCGACCTTGCGCCGGCCTGCGATCTCCGCGATCGCCGCGCGCAAATCCTTGTCGAGCGCGTCCATGATCGCGGCATCGGCGCTGCGGCAATCCATGGTGAAGGCGATCTCACCGGGAATGACGTTGCGCGAGGGTTTTGCGATCACGGCCTCGCCGACGGTGCCGACGGCATTCGGACCATGCTTATTGGCGATGCTCTCCATCGCCAGCACGATTTCCGACAATGTCGCCAGCGCATCGCGCCGCAGCGGCATCGGCGTCGAGCCGGCGTGGCTTTCGAAGCCGGTGATCTTGCCGTCATACCAGAGCACGCCCTGTCCGGAATCGACCACGCCGATGGTCTTGTTCTCGGCCTCCAGGATCGGGCCCTGCTCGATGTGCAGTTCGACGAAGCCGGAGAATTTCTGGGTGCCCACTGGGACGTCGCCGCGATAGCCGATGCTGTCGAGCGCTTCCCCCACCGTGACGCCCTCGGCATCCCTGCGCGACAAGATATCGTCGGTGGTGAAGTCGCCGACATACGCGGCTGAGGCCATCATCGCTGGCGCAAAGCGCGAACCTTCTTCGTTGGTCCAGTTGCAGATGCAGATCGGCACCTCCGTCTCGATGCCGGCATCGTTCAGCGTGCGCACCACTTCGAGCGCGGCGAGCGTGCCGAGCACGCCGTCATACTTGCCCCCCGTGGGCTGGGTATCGAGATGCGAGCCGAGCCCGATCGGCGGCTTCGACATGTCGCGCCCCTTGCGCAGGCCGAACATCGAGCCGAGCGCATCGACATGAACCTCGAGGCCTGCGGCCTCGCAGGCGCTGCGGAACCAGTCGCGCACCTGCTTGTCTTCGGCCGAAAGCGTCAGCCGCCGCACCCCGCCTTTGGGCGTGGCGCCGAATTTCGCGGTCTCGTGAATGGCATCCCAGAGGCGGGCGGAATCGATTTGCAGGTTGGATGCGGCGCGGCTCATGCGGCTATTCCCGTCAGCTTCTCTCAGCGTTTTTCAATGACGCGGGGACGGGGCGTCGTCAACCTCCCCGCCCGCTTGCGCGATCCTGCCGGCGAGATCGGCCACGCGCTCGACCGCAATCATTTCCGGCGATGCCAGCCAGGCGGCCGAAAATGTCAGCGGCGGAATGTTGAGTTCGGTATCGAGCTGCTGCAGGCGCCCATTGGCGAGCTCGTTCTCGACGATGGCGGCGGGAATGACGGCGATGCCGAGGCCTTCATTTGCCATGTGTATGACGGTCGCCAGCGAGGCGCTGGCGTGCAGGCGGATCGGCGGCAGTTCGGGCCGGTTGAACAGCGCGCGCACCATCTCATAGGGGCGCGTTTTGCTCGGAAAGGTGATGATCGGGAATTTCGCAAGCTCGTGCAACGCATGCGGACCGTTGCCGAAACCAAGCGCGGGGCTGGCGAAGAAGCCGACCGGATAGTCGCACAGCACCCGGCTGCGCACGCCGGCATCCGACGGCGGGCCGAGCACGAAAGCCAGCTCGACTTCCTGCGCCAACAGTCTCGCATTCAGGTTCGGCGTGATGTCGACCTCGATTTCCAGCGACAGGTTCGGGTACGTCGTGTTCACGCTCTTGATCAGCCGCGGCAGCCAGGTGTGGACGATGGTTTCGGCGACGCCGAGCCGCAACACCCCGCGCATCGCCGAGCGGTCGCCGACCTCCGCCATCATCTCCGAGCGCAAGCCGATCAGCTTCTCGGCATAGACCATCATCTGGCGGCCGCTCGGCGTCGGCGAGGCCACGCGGTGCTCGCGGTTCAGCAGTCTCACGCCCATCTCGCGCTCGAGCTGGGCGATCCGCTGCGAAATCGCGGGCTGGGTGGTGTTGAGCCGCTGGGCGGCGCCGCGGAAGCTGCCGAGCTTCACAACCCAAAGGAAGGTCTCGATCGACCTGAAATCCAGCATTGATGGATACCTGTGATAATTCAGATTTATCAAATCTGATTAAAAACGACGATTAGACTTTATAGCACGATTGGGATTGAGTGCGCCTGTCGAGATATTAGGCAGGACGAGAAATGACTGTTTTGACGGCACAGCGGTCTCGCAGCGATACCGAAGCGCTTCCAAGCCACCAGGCCCGCCTCGCCTGCCGTGCCGGCATGGCGACCTCCACGGCGGGCGTCGCCAACGGTTTCGTCCAGGGCAATCTGGCGATCCTGCCCGAGAAGCTCGCGGCGTCGTTTCACCGCTTCTGCCAGCTCAACCCGAAACCATGCCCGATCATCGGCATGTCCGATGTCGGCGATCCGCGCATCCCCGCGCTCGGGCTCGATCTCGACATCCGCACCGACCTGCCGCGCTACCGGGTCTGGCGCGACGGCGAGGTGGCCGACGAACCGACCGACATCCTGGCGCATTGGCGCGACGATCTCGTTGCCTTCGTGCTCGGATGTTCGTTCTCATTCGAGGAAGCGCTGCTGTCCGAGGGCCTTCCGATCCGCCACATCGAGCGCAAGGTGCGCGTGCCGATGTACCGCACCAATATCGCCTGCGCTCCGGCAGGGCCGTTCGCGGGCCCCATGGTGGTGTCGATGCGTCCGTTCAAGCCGAAGGACGCGATCCGCGCGGTGCAGATCACCACGCGCTTTCCGTCCGTGCATGGCGCGCCGGTGCATCTCGGCCATCCGCATTCGATCGGCATTGCCGATATCGCAAAGCCCGACTACGGCGATCCGGTGCCGGTCGAGGCCGACGAGATTCCGGTGTTCTGGGCCTGCGGCGTCACCCCGCAGGCGGTGATCGCGGCGGCAAAACTGCCGTTCGCGATCACGCACGCACCCGGATTGATGCTGGTGACGGATCTGCAGAACAAGCAGCTTGCCGTGCTTTGATGCAGCTCGTGCCGTTCATTGAGGCTTTACCGCGCAAAATAACCGTTTCATCGATAGCCCGCGATCAACAGAGGATGTTGCAATGACGATCAGCCGCCGAGATGTATTGCTTGGAGCCACTGCCGCCGCGGCGCTGGCGCCGATCGCGGCCCGCGCCGAAGCAGCCGACGTGCCGATCGGCATCATCTATCCGTTCTCCGGCGCCAGCGCCCAGCAGGGCGTCGATGCGCAGAAGGCCTATGAGGTCGCCGCCGAGATCATCAACAAGGACTACGATTTCGATCTGCCGCTGGCCAAGGGGGAGGGTTTGCCCGGCCTCGGCGGCGCAAAAGTCCGCCTCATCTTCGCCGACCACCAGGCCGATCCGCAGAAGGGCCGCGCCGAGACCGAACGCCTGATCACCCAGGAAAAGGTCTGCGCCGTCATCGGCACCTATCAGAGCGCGGTCGCGGTCACCGTCAGCCAGGTCTGCGAGCGCTATCAGATTCCGTTCATCTCGGCCGACAATTCCTCGCCGAGCCTGCATCGCCGCGGCCTGAAATTCTATTTCCGCGCCGCGCCGCATGACGAGATGTACTCGGCGGCGATGTTCGACTTCTTCGATGCCATGAAGAAGAAGGGCACCAAGATCGAGACGCTGTCGCTATTCCACGAGGATACCATCTTCGGCACTGACTCCGGCAACGCGCAAGCAAAGCTCGCCAACGACCGCGGCTACAAGGTGCTGGCCGATATCAAATACCGTTCCAACTCGCCGTCATTGTCGGCGGAGGTGCAGCAGCTCAAGGCGGCGAATGCCGACGTGCTGATGCCCTCGAGCTACACCACGGACGGCATCCTCCTGGTCAAGACCATGGCCGAGCTCGGCTACAAGCCGAACGCGATCGTGGCGCAAGACGCCGGCTTCTCCGAAAAGGCGCTGTATGATGCGGTCGGCGACAAGCTCGAAGGCGTGATCTCGCGCGGCACCTTCTCGCTCGATCTCGCCAGCCAAGCGGCCGATGGTCGGCAAGATCAACGCCATGTTCAAGGAAAAATCGGGCAAGGATTTCAACGACCTCACGTCGCGGCAGTTCATGGGCCTGATCGTGATGGCCGATGCCATCAACCGCGCCAAGTCGACCGACGGCGAGAAGATCCGCGAGGCATTGGTCGCGACCGACATTCCGGGCGAGCAGACCATCATGCCCTGGAAGCGCATCAAGTTCGACGAGATGGGCCAGAACAACGACGCCGATCCGGTGCTGCTGCAATATGTCGGCGGCAAGTTCGTCACCATCTTCCCGCCGCAAGCCGCCGTCGCCGAAGCCATCTGGCCGATGAAGTAACGATGAGCGACACGCGGGCGGGGGACCACAGGCTGTGACAGCCGGACACCATCATCCGAGGAGCGGCCCATGCTCGTTTCGTCATTGCGAAGGATGGCGCAACGCGTCGAACATCGCGGCCATCTTTCTGAGACGCGCGCAAGGCGCGCTCGCTCAGGATGACGGTCCATTGCGCGAGGAGCGCATCGTTGACCGCCGAGACCATCATCCAAAGTCTGGCGAGCGGCCTGTTGATGGGGCTGCTCTACGGCCTGATCGCCGTGGGGCTTGCGCTGATCTTCGGGCTGATGGACGTGGTGAACTTCGCCCATGGCGAGTTCCTGATGATCGCGATGTACGCGACCTTCTTCCTGTTCGCGTATTTCTCGCTCGATCCGCTATTGGCGGCGCCGCTGGTTGCAGCGGCGTTGTTCGTGTTCGGCGCGCTCGCCTATCTCTTGATCGTGCGCTTTGCGGTGCGGGCCAAAGCCAATGCCGGCATGGTGCAGATCTTCTCGACCTTCGGGCTTGCCATCGTCATGCGCGGCGTGGCGCAGTTCTTCTTCACGCCCGATTATCGCAGCGTCACCCACTCCTGGCTCGGCGGCAAGACCATCTCGATCGCCGGCATCTATTTGCCCGAGCCGCAGCTCGTCGGCGCGCTGGTGTCGATCCTGGCCTTCGCCGGGCTTTACTTCTTCATCAACCGCACCGATTTCGGCCGCGCGCTGGAAGCAACCCGTGAGGACGCGGGCGCTGTGGCCCTGGTCGGCATCGACAAGAACCGCGTGTTCGCGCTCGGCTGGGGGCTGGGCGCGGCGCTGGTCGGCTTGGCGGGCGCCGTCATGGCGATCTTCTTCTATGTCTATCCCGACGTCGGCGCCTCCTTTGCGCTGATCGCCTATGTCACGGTGGCGCTCGGCGGTTTCGGCAGCGTGTTCGGCGCGTTTGCCGGTGGCATCATCGTCGGTCTCGTTGAAGCTACCACCGCCCTGATCCTGCCGCCCTCGCTGAAATCGGTCGGCATCTACGCGGTCTACCTGCTGGTCGTCTTCATCCGGCCGCGCGGGCTGTTCGGGTCGATCTGATGGACAAGCATTTTGCCCAGCGCCGGCGCCGGGAATTGATCGGCGCGGCCGCTCTTGCGGGTATCGCCGCCATGGTCCCGTTGTTCGTCAAGGACGTCTACGTCCAGAACATCATGGTGCTGACCCTGATGTACGCGGCGCTGTCGCAGAGCTGGAACATCCTCTCCGGCTACTGCGGGCAGATTTCGCTCGGGCATGCGCTGTATTTCGGCTTGGGGCCTACACGACCGCCATCCTCTTCACCAAGTTCGGGGTGTTGCCGTGGTTCGGCATGATCGGCGGCGGCGCGATCTCGGCGGCGATGGCGATGGCGCTCGGCTATCCCTGCTTCCGCCTGCGCGGCCATTACTTCGTGATTGCCACCATCGTCATTGCCGAGACCGTGCTGCTGCTGATCCAGAACTGGGATTTCGCGGGGGCTGCGCTCGGCATCGATATTCCCATTCACGGCGATAGCTGGCTCACCTTTCAATTCGCCCGCTCTAAGCTGCCCTATTTCTATTTCGCGCTGGCGCTCGCCTGCATCGCCTGGTTCGTGACCTGGTGGCTGGAGGATTCCAAATGGGGCTATTGGTGGCGCGCGGTGAAAGATAATCCCGACGCCGCCGAGAGCCTCGGCGTCGTCGTGTTCAATTCCAAGATGGGCGCAGCCGCGGTCTCGGCGTTCCTCACCGCGGTCGGCGGCGGTTTCTACGCGCAGTTCGTTTCTTATATCGATCCCGAAAGCGTCATGGGCTTTCAGTTCTCGCTCTTGATGGCGCTGCCCGCGGTGCTGGGCGGCATCGGGACGCTATGGGGACCGATGCTGGGTGCCGTCATCCTGATCCCGCTGACGGAATTGACGCGTTCCTTCATCGGCGGTTCGGGGCGCGGCATCGACCTGATCGTCTACGGCACCTTGATCGTGCTGATCTCGCTGGCGCGGCCGCAGGGCTTGGTCAGCCTGTTCTCGCGGCAGCGCAAGGTTGCCACGCCATGACGACCTTGCTCGAAACCCGCGGCGTCACCCAGCGCTTCTCCGGCCTCGTCGCCAACAGCGACGTCTCGATCTCGGTCGGACGCGGCGAGATCGTCGGCCTGATCGGCCCCAACGGCGCCGGCAAGTCGACGCTGTTCAATCTGATCGCCGGCGTCTTTCCGCCGACCGAAGGCTCTATTCTGTTCGACGGCAAGGACGTGACCGCGTTTCCGGCGGCGGAGCGTTGCCAGCGCGGCATCGGGCGCACGTTCCAGGTGGTCAAGAGTTTCGAGACCATGAGTGTCATCGACAATGTCATCGTCGGCGCGCTGGTGCGGACCACCGTGATGCGCGAGGCGCGCCGCAAGGCCCATGAGGTCCTGGAATTCGCCGGCCTTGCCGGGCGCGCCGACGTGCTCGCCAGCGACCTGATCCCGTCGGAAAAGCGCAGGCTCGAGGTTGCCCGTGCGCTTGCCACCGAACCAAAATTGCTGCTGCTCGACGAGGTGCTCACCGGCCTCACCCCGATCGAGGCGCAGACCGGCGTCGAACTGGTGCGCCGCGTGCGCGAGACCGGCGTCACCGTGCTGATGGTCGAGCACGTCATGGAGATCGTGATGCCGCTGGTCGACCGCGCCATCGTGCTCGACCTCGGCAAGGTGCTGCTGGAGGGCAAGCCGGCCGACATCGTCCGCGATCCCAAAGTCATCACCGCCTATCTTGGGGACCGTCATGCTGTCGGTGCGTGAAGTCACCACCGCCTATCAGGGACTGGTCGCGATCTCATCGGTCTCGATCGAGGTCGCAGAGGGCGAGATCGTCTGCGTCGCCGGCGCCAATGGCGCGGGCAAGTCGACGCTGCTGAAATCGATCGCCGGCGCCGAGCGCCCGCGCTCAGGCCAGGTCAGCTTCGACGGCGCGCGCATCGAGGGGATGGCGCAGCACCTGATCACCGCGCGCGGCATCGCCTATGTGCCGGAAAACCGCCGGCTGTTTCCGCGATTGTCGGTGCGCGACAATTTGCGGCTCGGCAGCTATCTCTATCGCAGCGAGACCAATCGCGAGGAGCCGCTGGCGCTGGTGTTCGAGCTGTTTCCGCGGCTGTCGGAGCGCCTGGAGCAGCGCGCCGAAACGCTTTCCGGCGGCGAGCAGCAGATGCTCGCGATCGGCCGCGCGCTGATGACGCGGCCGCGGCTGTTGATGCTGGACGAGCCCTCGCAGGGCATCATGCCCAAGCTGGTCGACGAGATCTTTCAGGCCGTCAAACGCATCCGCGACGCCGGCATGACGGTCCTGATCGTCGAGCAGCGCATGGCCGAATGCCTCGACATCGCCGACCGCGCCTACATCCTGCAGACCGGCCGCGTCCTGATGCAAGGCGGGGCCGCGGAGATCAAGGGCAATCCGGATGTAAGGAAGGCGTATCTGGGGTTGTAGCCAGAGCCCGTCATTGCGAGGAGCCAACGGGTCGCGCGAATGCGCGCCCGATGACAGGCTCCGCGACGAGCAATCCATCCGGCACCTTGCTCGCGTTGTAATGGATTGCGTCGCTGCGCTCGCAATGACGGGGAGGGAGCGTGCGACTTGACTAACGCGGCGCAAACGGCGCGAAAGATCCGAGATACGGCTTTGGGCGCGGATCGGCGTAGGCCCCGATCTTCGAGGTCTTCAGACCGAGCGCGCCGAGGGCTTCCGCGAGCTTGACGGCGCTCGCGACACCGTCGATGACCGGAAGACCGTGCTTTTCGGTGAGGCGCGCGGCGAGGTCGGCCATGCCGGCGCAGCCGAGCACGATTGCCTCGGCCCGGTCGTGAAGCTTGGCGAGCTCGATTTCGGCGCTGATCTCTGTGGACGCGTTGGAGTTGGGATCGTCGAGCGCAAGCACGGGGATTTCGCAGGCCCGCACCCGGGCGCAGCGGGCGGCAAGGCCGTATTTCATCAGGTTGGTTTCGATCGCCGCGATCGAGCGCGACAGCGTCGTGACCACCGAAAAGCGATGCCCCAGCATCGAGGCCAGATGAAATGCCGCTTCGCCGATGCCTATGACCGGCGCTGCGGCGAGGCTGCGCGCCGCCTCGAGGCCCGTATCGTCAAAGCAGGCGATGATGTGCGCCGAAACCGCCCGATGCCTCGCCCTTGGCGATTTCGGCGAGCAGTCCCGGCACCGAGAACGCCTCGTCGTAGTAGCCCTCGATCGAGACCGGCCCATCCGGCGGATTGACCGCGATGATCTCGGTGCCCGAGGCCGCGACCGCGCGCGCGGCGTGGCCGATCTTCTCGGTCATGGCTGGCCGTGGTGTTGGGATTGATGATGAGAATGCGCAACGTGATCCGCCCCGTGAAAACGCGCTACACCATGCCCTTGCCGGCATCCGATCCGTGGCGCCGTTGCCGGGCCTGGAGCACGAGAATAACGACCAGCGCGGAGAAAATAACCAGAAAGGATACGGCGCTGGTCAGCGTTCCCAGCGCATAGATGTCCGGCTTGGTGACGGTGGTGGTCAGCCCCTGCAGTTCGAGCGGAAGGGTGTTGACCGAACCGATGGCCTGGCTCGAACGCGCGAGCTCGTCCCACGACAGGGTGAAGCCGAACAGGCCGATGCCGACCACCGACGGCAAGATGATCGGCAGCACGACATGGCGGAAGGTTTGCCACGGCGTCGCGCCGAGATCCCGCGCGGCCTCTTCGAGCCGGCCATCGAAGCGGTTGAAGATAGCAAACATGATCAGGAGGCCGAAGGGCAGGGTCCAGGTCAGATGCGCGCCAAGGCCCGAGGTGAACAGCCCCATCCCCGTGGTCCAGTTTTGCGCCCACGCGCCGAGCCCGAAATCCGGGCCGTGCTTGATGATGAAATCGTCAAGCAGCCGAAATTCCAGGGCGATGCCGAGCGAGGTGATGATCGACGGCATGATCAGGCTGGCGATGGCGGTATAGAACAGGACCGAGGCGCCGCGGAACGATCGGCGGAACGCCATGCCGGCCGCGACCGAGAGCATGACCGTCAGCACCATGACGACGAGGCCGAGCTCGAGCGACCGCTTGAAGGCGGCGCCGATGTCGACGATGCCCGAGCCCGAGAACACCTTCTCGAACCAGGTCAGCGAAACGCCGTTCATCGGGAAGGTCAGGCCGCCCTCGGGCCCCTGAAACGACAAGACATAGATCGCGAACATCGGCCCGTACAGAAACAGCACGTAGGCGATGAAAAACGCCGCGAGCAAATAGAACGACCGGGGCCGCTTCTCGCCCATCTCTTAAAGCTCCTTGCGGATATCGACGATCTTGCGTCAGCGCGGAAATGATCAGAATCGTGACGCCGAGCAGGATGACCGCATTGGCGGCGGCCGCCGGGAATTGCAGCGCGTTGAGGCGCGTCTCGATGATCTTTCCGGCGGAGGCGATCTGCTCGCCGCCCATCACGCCGACGGTGACGAAATCGCCCATCACGATCGTGATCACGAAGATCGAGCCGATGACGATACCCGGCTTCGCCAGCGGAATGATGACGTTGACCAGCGTCTGGAAGCCGGTCGCGCCGGCGTCATAGGCGGCTTCGATCAGCCGCTTGTCGATGCGGATCATCGAGTTGAAGATCGGCACCACCATGAAGAAGGTGAACAGATGCACCAGCGCCAGCACGACGGAAAATTCCGAGAACAACAGCCATTCCACCGGCTGCCGGATCAGGCCTGCGCCCTCCAGGCCCTCTGTTCACGAGGCCGTTGCGGCCAAGCAGCGGAATCCATGCGATCATGCGGATCACGTTCGACGTCCAGAACGGGATGGTGCAGAGCAGCGTGAGCACGATCTGCCAGGTCTTGGTGCGGATATGAAACGCGAGGAAGTAGGCCACCGTAAAGCCGATCACGAGCGTCAAGACCCATGTCAGCGCGCATAGTTTCACGGTGTTGAGGTAGGTTTTGAGGATCGTGCACAACTCCGGCAGTTGCGCGATGCATCCCTCGAACGTATCGGTGTAGCCGCGCAGGCTGAAGGCGGGGATCATCTCGTATTCGTTGTAATCCCATGCGCTGACGATGGTCACGAGCAGCAGCGGCAACAGAAAGAACAGCGCGAAGACCAGCATCATCGGCCCGGCCTGAAGCCACGCGATGGACCTGCGTTCCTGCATCATGGACGGGCCGATCTCTGATCTATGCACGGAAGGCGGCTTGCCGCGCCTGATCGCGCGGCAAGCCTTGAGCGAAGCGCTGAAATCACATCAAGCGGCGATGAATTCGTTCCACTTGCGGACCATGTAGTCGTTCTCGTCCATCACCGCGTTCCAGCAGGCGACCGCGCCCATGCGATCTTCATAGGAACCGCCGTCGCGCACGGCGCCGGCCTTCTCCATGATGGTGCCATCCGGCGCCTTGATGTCGCTGACGGCGGGCTTGCCTTCCATCCAGTAGCCCCATTCATCCGCCGTCATGTTGGCCTTGGCGGTGGAGAGAACGGCGGAGTAGTAGCCCTGACGATTGAAATAGGCGCCGGCCCAGCCCGACAGATACCAGTTCGACGAATTCATAGGCCCAGATCGAGCTTGGGTCCCGAAACGCCCTTCGAGACGCAGAACCCGAAGCCCAGGAGCGATAGCCTTCCTTGAGCGGCTGGAAGGTGCAGGCGATGCCCATCGAGCGCACCTTGGTGACGGCCGGCGACCACATCGACTGGATCATGGTTTCGCCCGACGCCATCAGGTTGACCGACTCGTTGAAGTCCTTCCAGAAGGCGCGGAACTGGCCGGCCTTCTTGGCTTCGGTCATGAGTCTTCATGGTGAGATCGATCTCGGGCTTGGTCATGTTGCCCTTGTCGGCATATTTGTGCTGGCCGGTGGCTTCGACCACCATCGCGGCATCCATGATGCCGATCGACGGAATGTTGAGGATCGCGGCCTTGCCCTTGAATTCGGGGTTGAGCAGTTCGGCCCATGAGTTGATCGGCCGCTTGATCAGGTCAGGCCGGATGCCGAGCGTATCGGCATTGTAGACGGTCGGGATCAGCGTGATGTACTCGGTCGGCGTTGCCGAGAATGTCTTGGAATTGGCGCCATCGAGATACAGCACCTTCCAGGGCGCGGTGCCCTGGCTGCCGATCTTCTTGCCGTTCGGCAACTCGCCCTTGGTGAAAACGGGCGTGATGTTGTCGAACTCCTTGATCTTCTTGGCGTCGAGCGGAAGAATGTTGCCCGACGGCACCAGCTTCTTCAGCGAAAAATATTCGGTATCGAGCACGTCGAATGAGTTCGGCTGGGTGATGACGCGCTTGGTCACGTCGTCGGTCGTCGCCGTGATGTATTCGATCTTGATGCCGGTATCTTCGAGACATTTCTTCGAGATGGCGTCACCTTCGTTCACGGCGGTGCCGAGATAGCGCAGAACCTTCTCCTCGGCCGACTGCACATAGGGAAATCCGGTGATCGCGCCCGAGCCCGCCGCAAGGCCGGCGACGCCGGCGGCGCCCCTGAGCAAATTGCGGCGGTTGATGCCTTTGTTGATGTTTCGATCGATCGGTCATGGTCATCTCCTAAGGATGGATGTCAGGCCACCGGTTCTGGCGGCGCGACGGTTGCAGGAGGGCGGGTCTTGAGTGGGCTCGCGAGCGCGGGGTTCCAGGTGGCAATCAACGCGCTCGCCGACGCTGAAATTGGCGGCATCAAACTGGTCTTCAGAGAGTTGGGCCGAGATCTCGGTGCCGTCTTCGGCCGATATCGCGACCATGACATACGTGCCCTGGTATTCGACCTCGTTGACGGTTCCGGCGACCTTCGGACCATCGACGGCTTCGCCCGGCCTCTTCAGCAACAGACGATCATTGCGAACGGCGAAGGTCTCGCTCGTCCAACGGCAATGACGTTGTGGCCGCCAATGAATTTCGCGGTGAATTCCGTTTCTTGGATGGTTGAAGATTTCGCGCGGCGAGCCCTGCTGCTCGATCCGGCCGGCATTCATCAGCACCACGAGATCGGCCAGCGCCATCGCCTCGTCCTGGCCGTGGGTGACATGGATGAAGGTGATCGCAAGCTCGCGTTGCAGCCTTTTCAGCTCCGCGCGCATGCGCAGCCGCAAGAATGGGTCAAGCGCGGAGAGCGGCTCGTCCAACAGCAGGATCTGGGGCGAGGTGATCAAGGCCCGCGCCAGCGCCACGCGTTGCTGCTGGCCGCCCGAAAGCTGTGCCGGAAGCCGCGCGGCATAAGCCTGCATGTCGACAAGCTCGAGCAGCTTTTTGGCCTCGGCATGGCGCTTGGCCTTGGCGACGCCGCGCATCTTCAGGGCGAAGGCGACGTTGTCGATCACGGAAAGATGCGGAAACAGCGCATAGGACTGGAACATCATCGCGGTGAGCGCCCGGCGGGCGCGAGATCCGTGACGTTCTTCGGTCCGACGATGATGTCCCCTGAGGTCACCGATTCATGGCCCGCGATCATTCGCAAGGTGGAGGTCTTGCCGCAGCCGGACGGTCCGAGCAGGCAGCAATAGGAGCCCGCCGGAATCCTGAGATCGATCGCGTCAACGGCGGTGACATTGCCGAACGTTTTCGTCAATTGCACCAGTTCCAGCGCGCTGGCCGTCATCCGTGTCCCGTCCGTACTGCCGGGGACCCTGGCGTTCCGATTGGCCGAATCCACCGGAGCGCCTGATCCGGCAAGAACACTGCAACGGGTATGCCAAGGCCCGGTGCCGATGGTCCAATGGCTTCATGCCCCCGCGGCGCAGAGAAAGCCGTCTGCCGATCAAAACCCGTCCGACGACCGCTTCAATTTTGAGCAGCTGTCTCAATATTGGGGCATTGGAGGTGACAGCGAATAGTGACCTACTCGCTACTCGCTACTCGCGATCGCCGTCCGGTAATCCCAGCCCGAACGCCTTCGACAAATCCGCCACCTGTTCGGGCGAGAGGTACCGCGGGTTGAGCCCGCGCAGCAGCAGATACAGCTTTGCGGTCTCTTCCAGTTCCTCGATCGCGAACACCGCGGCTTCCAGCGTGTCGCCGGCCACGACGGGACCGTGATTGGCGAGCAGCACGGATGAATACTTTCCCGCCAGCCCCTTGATCGCCTCAGTGACCGCCGGGTCGCCCGGCCGATAATAGGGCACCAGCGCGGTTAAGCCGCATTTCATCAGGTAGTACGCCGTCATCGGCGGCAGGGCTGCGCGGGGATCGATCTCCGGGAGCATCGAGAGCGCGACCGAATGGGTGGAATGCAGATGCACCACCGCGCGTGCCGCGCTCCGGGTCTGATACAGCGCGCTGTGCAGCGGCACTTCCTTGGTCGGCGCGTCGCCGGAGATGAGGCGTCCGTCAGCATCAAGCCACGACAGCCGCGCCGGGTCGAGGGAGCCGAGCGAGGCGTTGGTCGGCGTCACCAGCCACCCGCCGTCCTCAAGTTTCACGCTGATATTGCCGGAAGAGCCCGGCGTCAGTCCGCGCTCGAACAGCGAGCGGCCGAGCCGGCAGATTTCTTCGCGGACCTTGGTTTCGCTCATCTTTTGCTCATTGGCGGCTACCCATTTTCCGCCTTGTCTCACGCTTTGGCAGCGCGGCCAAGCCGTGATACCCAGAGGGCAAGGCCGTAACCATCGGCCGTCAGGAACCCGAGGGACGTAGAGGAATTTGTCGCATGACTGACACCGCAAAACCGCTGGTTGCCGTGATCGGGCTCGGCTCGATGGGCTTTGGCATGGCGACCTCCCTGCGGCGGGCCGGCTTCGAGGTGACCGGCTGCGATGTGGCGGCCGATAGCGTCGCGCGTTTCGTCAAGGACGGCGGCAGGGGCGCCAGGACGCCGGCGGAAGCGGCCAAAGCCGCCGACATCGTGATCAGCGTGGTGCTCAATGCCGCCCAGACCGAAACCATTCTGTTCGGCAAGGACGGCGTTTCGGAAACGCTTGCCAAGGACGCCGTGTTCGTTTCCTCCGCCACCATGGACCCGGAGGTCGCGCGGCGGCTTGCCACTCAATTGGAGCCGACCGGGCGGCATTATCTCGACGCGCCGATCTCGGGCGGGGCGCAACGCGCGGCCGAGGGCGAACTGACCATTCTCGCATCCGGCAGTCCGGCCGCCTTCGCCAAGGCGAGGCCTGCGCTCGATGCCATAGCGGCAAAACTCTACGAACTCGGCGATGCCGCCGGCCAGGGTGCCGCGTTCAAGATGATCAACCAATTGCTCGCCGGCGTGCATATCGCGGCCGCCTCCGAGGCGATCACATTTGCCGCCAGGCAGGGGCTCGATCTGCGCAAGGTCTATGAGGTGATCACCGCCTCCGCCGGCAATTCCTGGATGTTCGAGAACCGCATGCCGCATGTGATCGACGGCGACTACACCCCGCGCAGCGCGGTGGAGATTTTCGTCAAGGACCTCGGCATTGTCCAGGACATGGCGCGCGGGGCGCGATTCCCGGTGCCGTTGGCATCGGTGGCGCTGCAGATGTTCCTGATGGCCGCGGCGTCCGGCATGGGCCGCGACGACGATGCCTCGGTGGCGCGGCTCTACGCGCGCATCGGCGGTACCCATCTGCCGGGCGAGACGAAATAAGAAACGCAACAACATAGGAGCATCGATGCCCCGCTTTGCCGCCAATCTCTCCATGATGTTCACCGAGGTGCCGTTCCTCGATCGCTTCGACGCCGCGGCGAAAGCGGGTTTTACGGCGGTTGAATTCCTGTTCCCCTACGCGCATCCAGCAAGGGAAGTGGGCGAGCGGCTCAGGGCCGCCGGCTTGACCCAGGCGCTGTTCAACCTGCCGCCCGGCAATTGGGAGGCGGGCGAAAAGGGCTTTGCGGCGCTGCCGGAGCGGTTCGCCGACCTTCAAGAGAGCCTGCGGACCGCGCTGCCTTACGCGCAGGCGACCGGCGTCAAGCGGCTGCATCTGATGGCGGGGATCGCCGAGCGCAGCGACGCTAAGGCGGTGGAGGCATTTTACAAATCGGTAGCGTGGGCGGCGGAATTCTTCGCCCCCCACGGCCTCGACGTCGTGATCGAGCCGATCAACCGGCGCAACGTGCCCGGCTACTTCCTCAACGATTTCAACTTCGCGCGCGACCTGATCGTCGAGCTGAAAATTCCCAATCTCAAGCTGCAGTTCGACATCTATCACTGCCAGATCATCCATGGCGACGTCACCATGCACCTGCGCGAGATGATGCCGATCATCGGCCACATCCAGATCGCGAGCATCCCCTCGCGCCACGAGCCGGATGGCGAGGAGCTGAACTATCCGTTCGTATTCGAAGAGCTCGACCGGCTCGGCTATGACGGCTTCGTCGGCTGCGAATACAATCCGCGCGGCAAGACCGAGGACGGCCTCGCCTGGTTCAAGCCCTATGCGGGAGTGAGGCCGTGACCCCAATACTCGGCTGCATCGCTGACGATTACACCGGCGCCTCCGACCTCGCCAACACGCTGACCCGCGCAGGCCTGCGCACGGTGCAGACCATTGGTGTGCCGGCGAACGATCTGGCATTGCCCGAGGTCGATGCGGTCGTGGTGTCGCTGAAGAGCCGCTCGATCGAGGCCTCGTTAGCGGTTTCGCGCTCGCAATCAGCGGAGAAATGGCTGCGCGGGCGCGGTTCTAAGCACGTGCTGTTCAAGATCTGCTCGACCTTCGATTCCACCGACAAAGGCAATATCGGGCCGGTGATGGATGCGCTGCGCGCCGATTCCGGCGACACCATCGTGCTGGTGACGCCGGCTTTCCCGGAAACCGCGCGCACCGTCTATCAGGGCAACCTGTTCGTGGGCTCGGTGCCGCTGAACGAAAGCCCGTTGAAGGATCATCCGCTCAATCCCATGCACGACTCCAACCTGGTGCGGGTGCTGGCGCGGCAGAGCCAAACCAGGATCGCACTGGTCGATCTTTCCGTCGTCGCGCGCGGGCCGGACGCGGTTCGCGCGCGTCTTGCCGATCTATCCAAAAGTGGCGTTGGCGCTGCGATCATCGATGCGGTGTTCGACCGCGATCTGGAAACCATCGGCACGGTGGCGCTCGACCGTCGCCTCTCGGTCGGCGCGTCCGGCATCGGGCTTGGGCTGGCGCGGGCGCTCGTCGCTGCGGCGGGCGGCAAGAAGGCGGATGACGCCGCAGCCGGGGCGGCGGTGGGCGGACCGGCCGCATGCCTCGCCGGCAGCTGCTCGCAGGCGACGCTGCAGCAGATTGCAAACGCCGAGAAGATCATGCCGGTGCTGCATCTCGATCCGGACCGGGTCGTGGCGGGCAAGGAGGAGGCTCGCCGGGCGCTGGCCTGGGCGAGAGAGCGGCTCGAAAGCGGCGCGGTCCTGATCGCCTCCAGCGCGACGCCTGACGAAGTCGCAGCCCTTCAGGCGCGCCATGGCCGCGACGCGGCGGGCCACGCCATCGAGCAGGCGATGGCCGACATCGCCGAGGGCCTGGTGCAAGCCGGGGTCCATCGGCTGGTGGTCGCTGGCGGCGAGACCTCCGGCGCGGTGGTGGACCGCCTCGGCATCCCCGCATTTCTGGTCGGCGCGGAAATCGCCGCCGGCGTGCCGGTGTTGCGCGCGGTCGGTGCCATCAGAGGCGCGATGTTGCTTGCACTGAAATCAGGCAATTTCGGCGGGCCGCGATTTTTCGCCGACGCGCTCGGGCTTATGCGCTGAGCGCAAAGCGAGCTTGTCGGCGATTTCCTCGACCATCGCACAATTCCCGTAAGTTTACGGGGCCGGAAATTAACGGAAATCAAGAACCGACTGATTACGATTCGGGCGTGGCGAGGAGGAACGCATTCGGGATGCGCCTTCGCGGGTCAACTGAACACCCGCTGCTACCCTGTGGAGATTGAGAATGTCGCTCGCATTGCTGCGTCGGTTCAGATTGACCATTGGCCGCAGGATTTATGCCCTGATCGGCCTCAGCGTCGTCGGATTGCTGGGTATCGGATTGCTCGAACTCGCGCGAGCTGGCGTCGAGCCTGAGGCAGCAGAAGGAAATCGAGCTCACACATCTTGGCGAACTGGCGCTCGGTATCGTCAAGGAAGAACATGCCGCGACACAGAACGGCGGCGTCGCGGTCGCCGACGCGCAGAAGCGGGCGATGGCAAGGCTCGCGGCGCTGCGATACGGCAACAATGATTATTTCTGGATCAACGACATGCAGCCGCGCATGGTGATGCATCCGATCAAGCCGGAGTTGAACGGCAAGGATATCACATCCATGAAGGATCCGAACGGAATGGCCTTGTTCGTCGAGTTTGCCAACGTCGTGAGGAAAGACGGAGCGGGCTTCGTTGCCTACGAGTGGCCAAAGCCGGGTTTTGACAAGCCGCAGCCCAAGTTGTCGTATGTCGTCGGCTTTGCTCCATGGGGTTGGGTCATCGGCACTGGTGTCTATATCGATGACCTCAACGCGCAGACCTGGGCGTCGACCCAGCGCACGCTGTTGGCTGCCGGGCTGGTGCTGCTGTTTACGCTCGCCGTATCGATGCTCGTTGCCCGCGGCATCACCAAGCCGCTGCGGCAGATGACGGTCGTCATGAATGATCTCGCCGGCGGCAGGCTCGATGTCGAGGTGCCCGGCATCGGCCGCCGCGACGAAATCGGCGAAATGGCAATGGCGGTCGAGGTGTTCAAGAGCAATGCGATCGCCCGTCAGGGACTGGAGGCCGAGCAGAAAGAGGCGGAGGCCCGCGCCGTTGCCCGGCGCAAGGCGGATATGCACAAGATGGCCGATGAGTTTGAGGGCGCGGTCGGCGAGATCATCGAGACGGTTTCTTCGGCCTCGACGGAGCTTGAAGCCTCGGCCGGAACGCTCAGCTCGACCGCGGAGCGCGCGGAGGAGCTCGCGACGATGGTTGCAGCAGCATCCGAGGAAGCCTCCACCAACGTGCAGTCGGTGGCTTCCGCCACCGAGGAAATGGCTTCCTCCGTCAACGAGATCAGCCGCCAGGTCCAGGAATCGGCACGGATGGCCGGCGAGGCGGTCGATCAGGCGCGCAAGACCAACGACCGCGTCGGCGAGTTGTCGAAGGCCGCCACCCGGATCGGCGACGTCGTCGAACTCATCAACACCATCGCGGGCCAAACCAACCTCTTGGCGCTGAACGCGACCATCGAGGCCGCCCGCGCCGGCGAGGCCGGCCGCGGCTTTGCGGTGGTCGCATCCGAGGTGAAGGCGCTCGCCGAGCAGACCGCGAAGGCGACCGGCGAGATCGGCCAGCAGATCACCGGGATCCAGTCGGCGACGCAGGAGTTGGTCAGCGCGATCAAGGAAATCTCCGGCACGATCGAGAAACTGTCGGAGATTTCGTCGGCCATCGCGGCGGCGGTGGAAGAGCAGGGCGCGGCCACGCAGGAGATCGCCCGCAACGTGCAGCAGGCCGCGCACGGCACCCAGCAGGTCTCCTCCAACATCACCGACGTGCAGCGTGGCGCGGCGGAGACCGAATCGGCTTCGTCGCACGTGCCACTCCGCGGCGCAGTCGCTGTCCGGCGACTCGCAGCCGGCTCAAGGTCGAGGTTAACAAATTCCTCAGCTCGGTGCGGGCAGCCTGAGTATGATCCGGAAAAAGCCTGTCCCGCACTCGTTGCGGGATGGGGACCGGTTTTCCGGAGAGATCATGCTCAAACAATAAGCTCGCGCGCACCGCATCAAATGAATCCCGAAAAGCCGAAGCCCGTGGGTATCGTGGAAGTGAAGGCAAGAACTGATTCCCGATGTTGGATGTTGGCCGAGGTTCGGGTAAATCAGCGTGGTCGAACCGGCTGGCGTGGCCGGTGCTGTCGCCGCGAGGAATGCCTATTTTATGGTCGCACTGGTCCGCATCGCGCTAAGCCGGCCGTATACGTTCGTCGTGCTCGCGCTGCTGCTCCTGATCATCGGGCCGCTTGCCGCGCTGCGCACGCCCACCGACATCTTCCCCGACATCCGCATCCCCGTGATCGGCGTGGTCTGGCAATATACCGGCCTGCCGCCCGACCAGATGTCGGGGCGCATCGTCACGCCGTTCGAGCGCGCGCTGACCACGACCGTCAACGACATCGAGCACATCGTTTCCAATTCCTACAACGGCTTCGGCATCGTCAAGATCTTCTTCCAGCCGAACGTCGACATCCGCACCGCCAATGCGCAGGTCACCGCGATCTCGCAGACGCTGATCAAGGCGATGCCGCCCGGCGCGACGCCGCCGCTGATCCTCAACTACAGCGCCTCCACCGTGCCGATCATCCAGGTCGCGCTGTCGGGCGACGGCCTTACCGAGCAAAATCTCGCCGATATCGGCATCAACCAGCTGCGCACCCCGCTGATCACGGTGCAAGGCGCCGCGATTCCGTACCCCTATGGCGGCAAGCTGCGCCAGATCCAGATCGATCTCGACCCGCAGGCCCTGCAGGCGCGCGGCCTCTCCGGGCAGGACGTCGCCAATGCGCTGGCCGCGCAAAACCTCATCACGCCGGTCGGCACCCAGAAGATCGGCGAGTTCGAATACAACATCCAGCTCAACAACTCGCCGCTCAAGATGGAAGAGCTCGGCGATCTGCCGATCAAGGCCGTCGGCGGCGCCATGGTCTATGTCCGCGACGTCGCCCATGTTCGCGACGGCAATCCGCCGCAGACCAACATCGTCCACGTCAACGGCAACCGCTCGGTGCTGATGATGGTGCTCAAAGCCGGCTACACGTCGACGCTCGACATCATCGCCGGCATCAAGCAGAAGGTGATCGACGTCAAGGACCAGATGCCGGATGCGCTCCGGATCGGCTTCATCGGCGATCAATCGGTGTTCGTGCGCAGCGCCATCTCCGGCGTCGCCTATGAAGGTGTGCTCGCGGCGCTGTTGACGTCGGTGATGATCCTGCTGTTCCTCGGGAGCTGGCGGTCGACGCTGATCATCGCGGTTTCGATCCCGCTGTCGGTGATGGGCGCGATCGTGATGCTGTGGGCGATCGGCGAGACCCTCAACATCATGACGCTCGGGGGATTAGCGCTCGCGGTCGGCATTCTCGTCGACGAAGCCACCGTGACGATCGAGAACATCAACTGGCATCTCGAACAGGGCAAGGCGGTCGAAACCGCGATCATGGACGGCGCCAACCAGATCGTGGTTCCGGCCTTCGTCTCGCTGCTCTGCATCTGCATCGTGTTCGTGCCGATGTTCTTCCTGACCGGTGTCGCCCGCTTCCTGTTCGTGCCGATGGCCGAGGCCGTGATGTTTGCGATGCTGTGGTCGTTCATCCTGTCGCGCACGCTGGTGCCGACGATGGCGAATTATCTGCTGCATCAGCATGTCGACCATGCCGACGGGCCGCCGCCGTCGCGCAACCCGTTGGTCAGATTTCAGCGCGGCTTCGAGGCTGGCTTTGAGCACGTGCGCGGCTCCTATCGCGACCTGCTGTCGTTTGCGATGCGGGGCCGGGCGGTCTTCGTGCTCGGTTTCCTCGCCTTCGTCGGCGCCTCGTTCCTGCTGGTGCCGTATATCGGTCGGAATTTCTTTCCCGCCGTCGATACCGGATCGATCCTGATGCATGTCCGCACCCAGATCGGCACCCGCATCGAGGAGAGCGCGAACCAGTTCGCCGACGTGCAGAAGGCGATCCGCAAGATCATTCCGCCAGCGGAAATCGACACCATGGCCGACAACATCGGCATGCCGATCTCCGGCATCAACCTGACCTACAACAACACCGGCGTGATCGGCCCGCAGGATGGCGATATCCAGATCAAGCTGAAAGAGGGGCACCAGCCCACCGCCGACTATGTCCAGGCGCTGCGCGGGCAGTTGCCGCGGGCCTTTCCCGGCATGACCTTTGCGTTCCTGCCGGCCGACATCGTCAGCCAGATCCTGAATTTCGGCGCGCCGGCGCCGATCGACCTGCAGATCCGCGGCGCCAATGTGCTGGCGAATTTCGCCTATGCCGACAAGCTTTTGAACCGGCTCCGCCACATCCCCGGCATTGCCGACGCGCGCATTCAGCAATCGCCTGATAACCCGACCTTCAATATCGACGTCGACCGCACCCGCGCGCAATATGTCGGCTTGACCGAACGCGACGTCACCAACAGCCTGACGGTCAATCTCGCGGGCAGCGGGCAGGTCGCGCCGACCTACTTCCTCAATCCGGATAACGGCGTGTCGTATTCGATCGTGATGCAGACCCCGCAATTCCAGGTCGATTCGCTGGGCGCGCTGGAAACGCTGCCGATCACGGCGGCCTCGACGGAAAACCCGCCGATCCTCGGCGGCATCGCCAACATCACCCGCACGATTTCGAGCGCGGTGGTTTCCCAATACGACATCCAGCCGATGGTGCAGATCTTTGCAACCCCGCAGGGCCGCGATCTCGGCGCGGTCGCCGCCGACGTCAGGGCCGCGATCGCCGACACCGCCAAGGAGGTGCCGAAGGGCAGTTCGGTGGTCCTGCTCGGCCAGGTGCAGACCATGAACAGCGCGTTCTCCGGGCTGTTGTTCGGGCTGCTTGCGGCGGTGGTGCTGATCTATCTCCTGATCGTGGTGAACTTCCAGTCATGGTCCGATCCGTTCGTGATCATCACCGCGCTTGCCGGCGGCGCTGGCCGGTATCATCTGGATGATGTTCGCGACGGAGACGACGCTGTCGGTGCCGGCACTGACCGGCGCGATCATGTGCATGGGGGTCGCCACCGCCAACAGCGTGCTGGTGATCAGCTTTGCCCGCGAGCGCTATGAAGAACTGGGCGACCCGGTCGCGGCCGCCATCGAGGCCGGCTTTGTCCGCTTCCGCCCGGTGTTGATGACGGCGCTCGCGATGATCATCGGCATGACGCCGATGGCGCTCGGTCTCGGCGATGGCGGCGAGCAGAACGCGCCGCTCGGGCGGGCGGTAATCGGAGGCCTGATCTTTGCAACGATGGCGACGTTGATGTTTGTACCTGTGGTGTTCAGCATGGTACACAGGAAGCACGGCGTCATCGTCGACGCCGAACCGGAGACCTCGTATGCCCACTGAAAACAACCCACCGGTCTCTGGCCGGAAGTTGGGGATTTTCGGGGTGCTGGCGGGCCTCGCCGCCGTCCTGGTGGTGGTGACCGGTATTCGCGCGCGCGAAGATGCGAGCGCGAAACTGCGCGAATGGACCGACGACCAGGCGATCCCGACGGTGGCCGTAGTGCTGCCCGACGCACGGGCGCTGAGTCCGACCTTCGATTTGCCGGGGCGGCTTGAGGCCTATTACCGCGCCCCGATCTTCGCGCGCGTCAACGGCTATCTGAAAAGCTGGAGCGCCGACATCGGCGCGCAGGTCAAGGCAGGCCAGGTGATCGCCGAAATCGAGGCCCCGGACCTCGACCAGCAATTGCTGCAGGCGCGCGCTGATCTCGCGAGCCAGGAAGCCAGCGCGAAACTGTCGGAAGCAACGCTGACGCGGCGCAGGACGCTGATTGCGTCGAATTTCGTCTCGATGCAGGAGATCGACGAGCGCACCGCCGATCTCTCCAACAAGAAGGCGGCGGTTAATGCCAGCCAGGCCAATGTCGAGCGGCTGGAAGCGCTCGCCGGCTACAAGAAGATCACGGTGCCGTTCGACGGCGTGGTGACCGCGCGCGATACCGATGTTGGCGCCCTGATCAACGCCGGTGGCGGCAGCGGCCCGCCGATGTTCGTGGTTTCCGACATCAGGAAGCTCCGCGTCTATGTCAACGTTCCCCAGAGCTACGTGCCCTCGATCAGGATCGGCGCGAAGGGCGTGATCACGGTGCCGGAATATCCGAACCGGACTTTCCCGGCGACGGTGGAAGCTTCCTCGCAATCGGTCGACGTCGGTTCCGGCACGACGCGGATGCAACTCGGGCTCGATAATTCCGGCGGCGAGTTGCTGCCCGGAAGTTACGTCAATGTCCGCCTGAACCTGCAGCGCGATGGTGCGCCGCTGCATATTCCCGCCAGCGCGCTGATCTTCAACCAGAGCGGCCTGCGGGTAGCGACCGTCGGCGCCGACGACAAGGTGCTGTTCAAGACGATCACCATCGCGCACGATTTGGGCAGAGAGATCGAGCTGGGGTCAGGCCTTTCGCCCGACGACCGTGTCATCGTCGCGCCCCCCGACGGCCTCGCGGACGGCGATCAGGTCCGCATCGCCGGCGCCAAGGCCGGCCCGGCGAAAATCTCCGAGCGCCAGGATGTGAGGGGGTAGGGGGCGGGATCTCTGCGTCGCCCGGACGCAGCGCAGCACGAAGTCGATGCGCTGCTGATCCGGGGTCCGATATTCGAGCGAATTCCGCGCGTCGATGGGTCCCGGCTCTGACTGAGCAGCGTGAAGAACGCTGCGCCGCGTCGGGGACACGGGACTACCCCACCCGCCACTCCGGCATGCCGTCATCGGCGGTTGCGAGTTCGCCCAGCGAACCCACCGGCGTGCGGTCCAGGTTCATCAGATGTGCGAGCGTCGTGCCGTCCTGCGCCGGCACCCGCGCCAGCGCCCGCGCGTTCTGCTCGGTCCGCAGCATCACCACGCCGTGCTCGACCTCGCCGCTGCGGCCGTAGAGCACGGTAAAACTTTCGACCTTGCCCTTGCCTTTAACCTCGGTCACGAAGTCCGGCACGGCGCGCTTGTGACTGGTGGCCTCGGCCTGCACGCTGGTTTCCTGCGCCAGCGCCTCGCGCGGCGCCTGCCGTGACAAGACCAGCGCGTGATGCTTGGTGACAAAACCGCCTTGTCCGTAGAGCAGGCCGAGCTTCGCGCCGTTGCGCAAGCTTCGCACCATCGCGCAGGCCGCATGCGTCATGTAGGTGTTGAGCGGCGCGCCGAAGAACGTCAAGCCGCCGGTCACGGTCGGCTGCACGTCACTTCCCAAGCCCAGCGTGCGCCGCGCCATCTTCGGCACGCAAGGGAAACAGCTATAGAGCTCGATCGCGTCGAACGCCTTGCCGTCGCCGCCGGCGAGGTTCATCACCGCGTTGAGCACGGCGTTCTGCGGATGGCTCTCGAAGAACTGGTCGCGGAGAAGATAGTCGCGCGGCTCTTCCGCCGACGCGCCGCCCCATGGGTAGATCAGCCGGTCCTCGGCGATGCCGGCCTCGCGTGCTTTGGCGAGACTGGTCAGCAGCACCGCCGCGCCCATGTTCACTGTCGGATTCGCCACCATCAGCTTGGTGTAGGGCCAGGCGATCAGGCGGTTGTCGGATGTGGGTGTGGTGATTTCCTCGGGCGCGAAATGCCGCTTCAGCCAGGCGTTCGGGTTGTGCGAGGCGGCTTCCGAATAGCGCGACCACAGCTCGCCGGACTCCGCCATCGCCTCGCGCGGGGTCTGGCCCCAATGCGCGGAGCTTGCGACTTCATAAAAGGGATAGACGGTCACCGGACGGAACACGCCGAGTTTTACGGCCATCGGGTTCTGGAACGCGGCGCCGCGCTTGGGCTCTTCCACGTCATGGGCGAACGGCGTCCAGGGCAGGGTAATGCCGGCGCGCTCGGCCTTGGTCGCACTCGACTGCGCCTCAGCGCCGCAGACCGCGGCAACTGAGCATTCCCCGCGCGCGATGCGCTGCGCCGCCTCGTGCAGATAGCGGATCGGGCTCTCGCCGCCGACTGGGCCATAGTAGAGATGCGCCGGCGCAATGCCGATGCGCGTGGCGAGCTGCTTTTCCGGATCGCGGTAGCGCCAGCTCAGGAAATTGACGACGTCGAGCGATTGGATCTCGCCGAGCAGTTTTGCGCCAGAGTCCGCTTCCGCCCGCTTCAACGCTTGCTCGAGCAGCGCGAGCGGCTCGAGGCCATCGGTGATTTGCTTCGGACGATCGACGATTTCGCCGACGCCGACGATGACGGGGATGCGGTGGTCCGATTGTGCTGGGTTCGCCATTGTTCTTGTTGTTGCCTTCTCAAGCTCGAACCTCATCCTGAGGAGCCGCGCATTTGCGCGGCGTCTCGAAGGATGGCGGCATCCGGGCCTCGTGGTTCGAGACGCGCGCAAGATGCGCGCTCCTCACCATGAGGGTCAACTTACTCCGCCACCAGCGCATTCATGTGCTCGACGGCTTCGGCAAAATCTTCCTTGAATTCCTGTACCACGGCGCCCGCCGATTTGACGCTGTCGATCAGGCCGACGCCCTGGCCGACGAAATAGCTGACGAGGTCGCGCGCCTTGGCGTTGCCGGCGGCCGCGGCGCGGTCGATCGAGTTGAAGGCGTCGCGGCTGATGATGCTCTGCAGCGGCATCGGCAGCGCTCCGGGACCGGGCCCACGGTCCCAGGCATCCGTCCAGACCGAGCGCAACTGCCGCGCCGGCTTTCCGGTACGCCCTTTCGAACGGATCGCGTCGCGCGAGGAGGCCGCGATCATTTTTTCCCGGAAGATTTCAGTGGTCTCGGATTCGACCGTGGCCAGCCACACCGAGCCGGTCCATACCCCGGCCGCGCCCATCGCCATGCAGGCCGCCATCTGCCGCCCGGTCATGATGCCACCGGCGGCCAGCACCGGCAGGTCGCGGATCGGCGCGATCGCCTTGATCACCTCCGGCACCAGCACCATGGTGGATACCTCGCCGCAATGGCCGCCAGCCTCGGTGCCCTGCACCACCAGGATGTCGACGCCGGCCGCAACCTGGCGCAACGCATGCTCCTTGGCACCGACCAGCGCTGCGACGGGAACGCCGTGCTTCCTGCCCATGTCGATCATCGCCTTCGGCGGCACACCGAGCGCATTGGCGATCAGCCGGATCGGATGACGGAACGAGACCTCGAGCAGCTCCAGCGCGAGCTGCCCGTCGAACGGCTGCGGCTCGTTGTCATCGACGTTGGTTGCCGTCAGCTCGATGTCGTATTTCTTCAGCAGACTGCGGGTGAAATCGCGATGTTCCTGCGAGATGCGCGCTTCCAGGCTCTTCCAGGTGACGTTCTTCTCGCCGGCGGTCGAAATATTTTCCGGGATCAGCACGTCGACGCCATAGGGTTTGCCGTCGACGTGATCGTCGATCCATTTCAGTTCCTGCTCGATGGTCTGGGGGGAATGCACGGTCGCGCCGAGCACGCCGAACCCGCCGGCGCGGCTGACCGCTGCGACCACGTCGCGGCAATGACTGAACGCAACAAGCGGAAATTCGATGCCCAGCATCTCGCAGATCGGCGTTTTCATCGCTCGCTCACTCCCTTAGCGGCAGCTTTGACGCTGCTCGTGCTTGTTCGACCCCGAATAGGCCAGGCGACGCTAGCCCATCAGGAGGCTTGGAGCCAAGCGAGTTTCACGCCCGTCCGACTTGCGTATAGACGCTGTGAAATCGTCCGCACCACAAGCGCATTCCGCGCAGTAAAATAAGCGATGCCCGACGCCGCGGTCTTGCCTCTTGCGCTTTCGGCTGACGGGTAGAATGCTGGTTGGCAACAACAGAATCCTGAAGGGAGCGCCGATCCATGTCCGCCACGCAACTGATCTCGGGCAACAGCCAGGCTGACGCCTACGACGTCGTCGTGGTCGGCGCCGGCTTTGCCGGAATGTACATGCTGCATCGGCTTCGCGGGTTGGGATTCTCGGTACGCGTCTACGAGCAGGGCTCCGGCGTCGGCGGCACCTGGTACTGGAACCGCTATCCCGGCGCGCGCTGCGACGTCGAGAGCATGCAATATTCCTATTCCTTCTCCGACGAATTGCAGCAGGAATGGGACTGGAGCGAGCGCTATGCGCCGCAGCCGGAGATCTTGAAATACGCCAATCACGTCGCCGACAAATACGATCTGCGCTCCGACATCCAGTTCGGCACCCGCGTCGACAGGGCCAGCTTCGACGAGGACGAAAACATCTGGTCGGTCGCCACCTCCGACGGCAAGATGGTGGCCGCAAAATTCGTCGTGCTTGCGACGGGCTGTCTCTCCAATGCGCGGATACCTGATATCAAGGGCCTCGATACCTTCGAGGGCCGGATCTATCACACCGGCAACTGGCCGCATGAGCGGATCGATTTCACCGGCCTTCGCGTCGGGGTGATCGGCACCGGGTCGTCGGCGATCCAGTCGATCCCGGTGATTGCCGAACAAGCCAAGCATCTCACGGTGTTTCAGCGGACCCCGAATTTCTCGATTCCCGCCCACAATGCGCCGCTGACGCCTGAGGAGCGGCAGGCGTTCCGCGCCAACTATCCGGAAGTGAGGCGTTTCGCCCGCGAGTTGTCGCGCAACGGCATCTATACCGAAATGCCGGACCGCGGCGCGCTCGACGACGGCGACAACGAGCGCCGCGCGAAATATGAGCAGCGCTGGCAGCGCGGCGGGCTGACCTTCATGTCGGTCTACAACGACCTTGCGCTGAACAAGACCTCCAATGATACCGCCGCCGATTTCGTGCGCGAGAAGATCGCCGAAATCGTCAGGGATCCCGAGACGGCGAGGTTGCTGCAGCCGACTTCCTATCCGATCGGGACCAAGCGCATCTGCATCGACACCGATTATTTCGCGACCTTCAACCGGCCCAATGTGACCTTGGTCGACATCAAGTCCAATCCGATCGAGGAAATTTTGCCGCATACGGTGCGCACGAGCGCCGGTGATTGCGAGCTCGACGCGCTGGTGCTGGCGACCGGATTCGATGCGATGACGGGTTCGGTCGCCAAGATCGATATCACCGGCCGCGACGGGCTGACGCTGAACCGGAAATGGGCCGAGGGACCGAAAACCTATCTCGGGCTGATGAGCGTTGGCTTCCCCAATCTCTTCATCATCACCGGTCCCGGCAGCCCGTCGGTGCTCTCCAACATGATCGTCTCGATCGAGCAGCATGTCGATTGGATCACCGACTGCGTCGTCCATATGCGCGACCGCGGCTTTGACTCGATCGAAGCCGAGAAGGACGCCGAGGACAAATGGGTGGCGCACGTCAACGAGGTGGCGTTCTCGACGCTCTATCCGCAGGCCAATTCCTGGTACATGGGCGCCAACATCCCCGGCAAGCCGCGGATCTTCATGCCCTATATCGGCGGCGTTGGACCCTATCGGCAGATCTGCAACGAGGTCGCGGCCAAGGGCTATGAGGGGTTTGTGATGATGCAAGCCGAGTTGCCGCAACGGGCTGCTGCGTCATCGTAAGGCGCGCCTGAAGGGGGCGTCTCGAAGGTTTGCCGCTACCGTCGAGGCTCGCCCCTCGCTCGATACATCGTCAGGCTTCGCGGCGATTGTTGCAAAAAAGTCGCTGGAACCGGAAAGCGTGCAGCGTGAGGTTTGTTTTCGCTTTACGTGCGCCGGGCCGCGGGCGTTTGTTTTGACCCGTTGGTTCAAATTTTTGATTCTGGCGGGTCCCATGAAAAAGCTTCTTGTTGCAGGCTTTGCCGTCGCCGCGTTGTGTGGAACAGAAGCGCTCGCCGCGGACATGCCGCTCAAGGCGCCTCCGCCTGTGGTTCCCACGACCAACTGGTCCGGGTTCTATCTCGGTATCGTCGCCGGCGGCGAATTCGCTGAGACCTCGACTGATTTTATCTTTGCCAACATCCCCGGTCTCCCCGGCACCCCGACGCGGGTTTCGCCTAATGGCAGCGGCGGCCTGATCGGAGCGGAAGCGGGTTACAATTATCAGGTCGGAAATTTCCTGGCCGGTATCGAAGGCGACGTCGACTACGCCCGCGTGACGGGCCAGGGCACGTCGGTCAGCCCCAGCGGATTTTTCATGGCGCCGACCCAGCAGAAAATCAATTTGCTTGGAACCGTGCGCGGACGCGTCGGCTTCCTGGCAACGCCGGCGCTCCTGCTCTACGCCACCGGCGGTGCGGCGTTCGGCGACGTCAGCATGACCACCGCTTTCGTTCCGACCGGAATATTGGGAGGAAATTGCATCAACAGCTCATGCGGCACCGGCGCGGTTTCCGCCACAAAGGTCGGCGCCACGGTTGGCGGCGGGGTCGAATACGCCCTGTCGAACCGGCTGACGGTCAAGGCCGAATATCTGTACGTCGACCTCGGCCACACCTCCACGGTCTTTCCGATCTCGCTTGCCGTGAGTACGATGGCGGCCAATTCGTCGTATCGAGAGCACGTGGCGCGCGCCGGTTTGAACTTCAAGCTCGGCGGTCCATGAGCCGACGCTGGGAGTGCAGCGCTCCACAATCACGCGACGCTGTCGCCCCCTGGTTTCGGCTCAATCCCGCGGGTCGGCCGGCGAAATCCTGACCAGGGTCGGAACCCCCCGAATGCCATATGCAGGGACGGCTGTTCCGGGCCGCGCATCATTGTCCGCCCGAGGCGGTGGCGGCCGCGCCCCGATGAGGTGCCAAAATTTCGCGCGGCTTCTCCGTGCCGGCATCTCACATTGTGAGATGGGCGCGGCGTAAACGCGCCTCACGCATTGAAGCATGGCATTTGCGCCGTACCCAAAGGCTGTTCCAATCGTCCTTGCCCGTGTAGTCTGTTTTCCTCTTGCACCCCAAAAAGACCAGCCATCAACCAAATGGGGCGAGCGGTGAGGGGAGACGGCTGATAACCATGACGGACATCCAATATTTGAGCCCGGGCACGCTCGATGAAGCGGTCAAGGCCTTTGCGGCGGCCGGAAGTGCTGCGCGGATCTTGGCCGGCGGCACTGATCTTTTGGTGCAAATGCGCGCAGGCAGCGTAAAGCCGGGCCTGATCGTCGATATCAAGAAGATTGCCGAGATGACGGCGATCGAGGAGACCGCCGATGGCGGCTTTCGCGTCGGAGCGGCCGTTTCCGGCGCGGTCCTGGCCGAACACCCGCGCTTCGGCAAGGTGTGGCCCGGGGTGCTGGAGGCCGTCAACCTGATCGGTTCCACCCAGGTCCAGGGCCGGGCCTCGGCGGGCGGCAATCTCTGCAACGGCTCTCCTGCCGCCGACAGCGTGCCGGCCATGATCGCTGCCGGCGCCATTGCCACGGTGGCCGGGCCGAACGGCCGCCGCGAGATAGCGGTGGAACAGGTGCCGGCCGGTCCCGGCCGCACCAATCTGAAGCCGGGCGAGATCCTGGTCAGCTTTACCTTTCCGCCGCGGCCGGCGGGTTCGGGCGATGCCTATTTGCGCATGATCCCGCGCACCGAAATGGACATCGCGGTGGTCGGCTGCGGCGTCAGCCTGACGCTGAAGGATGGCGTCTGCACCGCGGCGAGGGTCGGGCTTGGCGCGGTGGCGCCGACCGTGCTGCTGGTCGAGGCGGCCGCGAAAGCGCTGATCGGCAGCAAACTCGACGATGCGGCGCTCAATGCGGCAGCCGCCGCTTGCTCCGCCGCCTGCCGTCCGATCGACGACAAGCGCGGCACCATTGTCTATCGCACCAAGGTTGCCGGCGTGCTCTTGAAGCGCACGGCGGCGATTGCGGCCAAGCGCGCTACAGGGAATTGAAGACATGGCCAAACTGCACGTTTCCACCACCATCAACGGCGAGCCCGTGGAGTTCTTGTGCGAGCCGAATGACACCATGCTCGACGCCTTGCGCGGGCCGCTCGGCGTTGACCGGCTCGAAGGAAGGCTGCGCCTCCGGCGATTGCGGCGCCTGCAGCATCATGCTCGACGATCGCCTGGTCTGTTCCTGCCTGATGCTGTCGGCCGAAGCCGAAGGCCACGACATCAGGACCATCGAAGGCATGGCGCAAGGCGAGAAGCTGCATCCGCTGCAGCAGAAATTCCTGGAAATGGCGGCGCTGCAATGTGGCATCTGCACCTCGGGCATGCTGGTCGCCTCCGAGGCGCTGCTTGAAGAAGAACCCCGAGCCCAGCGAGGAAGAGGTCCGCTTCTGGCTCGCCGGCAATCTCTGCCGGTGCACCGGTTACGACAAGATTGTCCGTGCGGTTCTTGAGACCGCAGCCGACATGAGGGAGATGGCGCAATGAACATCGTCACCAACAACAAGTGGATCGGCCAGCGCACCATTCGCCCTGACGGCGCCGACAAGGTCACGGGCCGCGCGGCCTTTGCCGCCGACACCACCATGCCCGGCATGATCTGGGGCAAGGTCATGCGCAGCCCGCATCCGCATGCCCGCATCAAATCGATCGACACCTCGAAAGCGCAGGCGTTGCCGGGCGTCAAGGCGGTGGTCACCGCGCGCGACATCGTCGACTTCCCGATCGACAAGTCGGTCATGCTCGGCATCCAGGACATGCGCTGGATGTGCCGCAATGTGATGGCGCGCGAGAAGGCGCTGTTCCCCGGCCATCCCGTCGCGGCGGTCGCCGCCACCACCGAGGCGATCGCGGCCAAAGCCTGCGAGCTGATCGAGGTCGACTACGAGGTGCTGCCGTGGTCGATCGAGATCGACGACGCGCTGAAGCCGGACGCGCCGATCCTGCACGAGTTCAACAAGTTCGAGGGCAAGCCGTCCAACATCGCCGGCAAGCTCGAAGTCAAGAAGGGCGACGTCGCGGAAGGGTTCAAGCAGGCCGACATGATCATCGAGCGCACCTTCACCACGCGCCCGGTGCATCAGGGCTATATCGAGCCGCACGCCTGCCTGATCAGCGTCGCCCCCGACAACAAGACCACGATCTGGAGCTCGAGCCAGGGCCAGTTCATGGTGCGCGCCATGACGGCGTATCTGACCGGCATTCCGCAGAGCGACATCCGCGCCATTCCGGCCGAAATCGGCGGCGGTTTCGGCGGCAAGACCATCGTCTATCTCGAGCCGCTCGCGACCTTGCTGGCGAAGAAATCCGGCCGTCCGGTGAAGATGGTGATGACCCGCGAGGAGGTGATGCGGGCGACCGGGCCAACGTCGGGCTCGAAGAGCACGGTCAAGATCGGCGCCAGGAAGGACGGCACCATCGTCGCCGCGCAAGGCACCTTCTATCTGCAGGCCGGCGCGCTGCCGGGCTCGCCGATCCGCGGCGCGGTCGGCTGCAGCTTCTCGCCCTACGACATCCCGAACGTGCTGTCGGTCGGCTACGACGTGCTCTCCAACCGCTCCAAGGTCGCGGCCTATCGCGCGCCGGGCGCGCCGATCGGCGCCTTTGCGGTGGAGTGCGTGATGGACGAGCTCGCCGAAGCGCTGAAGATGGATCCGCTGGAGCTGCGGCTGAAGAATGCCGCCAAGCAAGGCACCAAGGCGGCGCACGGCCCGGTGTTTCCGCGTATCGGCTATGTCGAGACGCTGGAGGCGGCGAAAGCGCATCCGCATTACACCGCGCCGCTCGGCAAATTGCAGGGCAGGGGCGTCGCGTCCGGCTTCTGGTTCAACGCCGGCGGCGAATCCTCCGCGCAAGTCAACATCACCGAGGACGGCAACGTCGTCGTCACCACCGGCCATCCCGATATCGGCGGCTCGCGCGCCGCGATCGCCAATATCTGCGCCGAGCTGCTCGGCATCGACTACAGGCGGGTGTCGGTCCTGATCGGCGACACCGCGACCGTCGGCTTCTCCAACCTGACCGGCGGCAGCCGCGTGCTGTTTGCTTCCGCGATGGTGGTGACGCAGTCGACCGACAAGATCATCGCCACGCTTGCGCGAGCGCGCCGCGAAGATCTGGGAGATCGACCCCGAGGCGGTGAAATGGGAAAACGGCGCGGCGCATCCGGTGAGCCCCAACGCCGGCCAGTTCGAGCCGCTGACCTTGGCCGAGCTTGCGGCGAAGGCGCCGGCAGATGGGCGGGCCGATCGGCGCCGGCGTGCAGCTCAACACCGAAGGCGCCGAGGGCGGCTTCGGCACCCACATCTGCGACGTCGAGGTCGATCCCGAGCTCGGCATCGTGCGCGTCATCCGCTACACCGCGGTGCAGGACGTCGGCCGCGCCATCCATCCGGGCTATGTCGAGGGCCAGATGCAGGGCGGCGTCGCGCAGGGCATCGGCTGGGCGCTGAACGAGGAATACATCTACAACAAGGACGGCAAGGTCGATAACCCCGGCTTCCTCGACTATCGCATGCCGGTCTGCTCCGACCTGCCGATGCTCGATACGGTGATGGTCGAAGTGCCGAACCCGAAACATCCGCAGGGCGTCAAGGGCGTCGGCGAAGTGCCGCTGGTCCCGGTGATGGCCGCGGTCGCCAACGCCGTCCACAACGCGCTCGGCAAACGCTTCTACAGCCTGCCGATGTCGCCGCCGAAGGTGCTGGACGTGATTGAGGAGTGATGCTACGCGCTTTTGCGCGGGGTGGGTTAGCTTCCGTCTTAGCGCGACCTCCGAAGCTCGAAGAGCGAAGGAGGAAGAGCGAAGGCGGAAGCGCAACCCACCGTTCCGCGCTATTTCCTGGTCTTCGGCAGCTTGTCGATCAGGATATCGATCTTGTGGATCGCCGGCGGTTTGGCAAAGAGGTCAGCCGCCTTGGCCATCAACGCCGCCGCGACCTTGCCGTTCAGATGTGCGTCGCGGCCGGCTTCGGTGTCGAACGTGTCGAAGATCGCGAACGACGAAGGGCCTTCCTGGATCGCGTACCAGGTAATCGTGCCGGGTTCGGCCTCGACCAGCGGCAGAGCGGAGCGCAGAAACTCCGCGACTTCCTTCTCCTTACCGGGTTTGGCCTCGAGCGGGACGTATAGCGCAACCTTGCTCATTGGAACTCCTATGCGAGTTGGAACCATTTGCGGCGATGCTTTCGTCCGCAAAGCGGAACGATGAGGCTACAACGCCAGCACGGAAATGTTGCGGGGCAATGCGATCAAATCTCTTGGCGCCGCTTCCCGCCTGAGGGAACAGCAAGCGCAGCCCGGATGAGCGAAGCGACATCGGGAAGATGTTCCTGCAGATCGTTGCGCTCCGGCGGGCTCTCGCTGCGCTTCCCTCGGAAGATTACGACAGGTTATTGCCGAGAGTCCGATCGTGACCCCAACCGCCGTGGCCGGCCAACCCGCCGAGCCCCTCACTTCGCCGGCGGCCCTGTATCTGCAGCGCGGGCAGGACCACTACGCGGCCGACAGGATCGACCAAGCCATCGCCGCCCTTCGGGCCGGGCTCGATATTGCCGGCAGGCTTTCGGCCGATTGTCCCACTGAAATGATAGCCAGCTTGCGCGCCGAGCTCGGCAACGCCTACATGCGGCGCGGCCATCTCAACCTGGCATCCGGAAGTTACAGGCCGCGCTGCGGCTTGATCCTCACCTCACCTGCTGCTGGTGCAATCTCGGCAATGTGCACCTCAGGACGGGCAGGGCACCGGACGCCATCCCGCTTTATCTTCAGGCTCTGAGGCTGACGCCAACGCATTGGGCGTCGCGCACCAATCTTGTCGAGGCCCTGATGGCGACCAAGCAATATCTGTGGCAAGGGCGGCGCTGCAGGAATTGCGCGAGGAACGGCCGCAAGCAAGCGAGATCGAGCATCAGCTCGGCAAGGCCTGCTTCGAGCTGAACGAGACCGAACAGGCGATCCGGCATTTCGAGCAGGCGATCGCGCTGAACCCGAATGATGCCGACAGCCGCTATTGGATCGGCGGCATCAAGCAGAAGATGGGCGACATCGATGCCGCGCGGGCCGCTTACGCGGCGGCCGCACAAATCCGGCCGCTGATCCGAAAGCAAGCGATCAAGATCCCGCCGGATTTTCGTCTGCTGGCGCTATACGCGCCCTTTGGCGGCAACACACCGACCCAATACCTCTTCCATGATGCGACCTACGACATCGATACGCTGGCCTTGTTCGGCCCCGGCGAACCCGACATCGCCTCGCTCGGAGACGTCGATGTCGTCGTCAATCTGATTTCGGACGCCGACCAGGCCGAAGCGATGCTGTTCGCGGCCGCGCGATCTCGCCGAGAAGCTCGGCAAGCCTGTGGTCAACGACCCCGGTAAGATCCTGCGCACAACGCGCGATGCGGTGGCCGATGCTGTTGTCGGGTATCCCTGGCTGCCGCATTCCCCGCATCCTGCGCCTCGATCCCGACACCGACGTCTCCACCGCGGCGCTTGCGGCGCTGCTGCCGTTCGCCTTTCCGGTTCTGGCCCGGCCGGCAGGCACCCATGGCGGCGACGATTTCGAAAAACTCGAGAGCCTCGATGAACTCGCGCGCTTTCTCGCGCGGCGTCCAGACACCGACCATTACGTCATCGAATATGTCGACTACGCTTCCCCCGACGGCCATTTCCGCAAATACCGCTTCATCTTCGTCGGCGAAGAGATCCTGCCCTACCATCTTGCGATCGGAAACGACTGGAAGGTGCACCACGTCTCGACCGACATGGCGAGCCAGCCCTGGATGCAGCACGAGGAAGCGGCGTTCCTCGCCAATCCCGCCGCGGTGTTCGATGCCGCGCAATATCAGGCGCTGCGCGCGGTGCGCGAGCGCTTCGGGCTCGATTATTTCGGCATCGACTGTGCCCTCGATCCAGACGGCAATCTCGTTGTCTTCGAGGTCAATGCCTCGATGCTGGTCCACGACGACAATGCGGAATTTCCCTACAAGGACCCCTTTCGTCCGCGCCATCAGAAGCCTTCGACGCAATGCTGCGAAACCGCGCCGGCGGTGGCTCGCGCGGCTTTCTTAAACGATGCGGCCAATTCGGGATAAAATTCCTTTCAGCCAGGCCAACCCTTGATCGCCGTCCTTTTGTCGCGACCAAAGCATCGACAATTGCCAAGGCGGCATCTCGAACGGCGTGTCATAGACCATCAGAGGTGCGGCTTGCGCGAACAATCTTGCAACCCTGGCGCCGACGGTGGCAACCAAATCGTTGCTGGGAAGCACAGCCGGCACAACCAGGGCATGGGGGACTGTCAGGGCAACCCGGCGCTCTCGTCCGCATTTCGCCAGCGCCTCGTCCACGGCACCGACGGAATCGCCGCGCTCGGTGACGAGCAAATGCGGCAACGCGACGAAAGCGTCGAGCGTCATTCCGGCCCTTAGGCCAGGGTTGTTGCGTCGTGTCACACAGACGAACCGTTCCTCGAACAACGGCTGCAGCCCCATTCGTTTTGGAGGATTTGGAAAAACGCCTAATGCAAGATCCAGCGCATCCGTATCGAGAAAGTCCAGCACGGCATTTTTTTCGATGAAACGAAACCGAAGGTCCACGAAGGGGGCTTCTTCGGCAACAAGGGCGGCGAGGCGCGGCAGGATGATCATGGTGGCGTAATCGCCGCCGCTGATGTTGAAGATGCGCCGTGAGGTTGCCGGGACAAACGGCGACTGCGGCTCCAGCGCCGTCCTGATCTGCGCCAAGGCCTGGGTTATCGGCCCTTCGAGCTGCAACGCTCGCACCGTTGGCAGCATTGCCCGCCCGGACCGCACAAAGAGTTCGTCGTCGAACAAGGCGCGGAGCTTCCTCAGGATGCTGCTCATCGCGGGCTGACTGAGGCCCAGACAGACAGCGGCCGCGGACACGCTGCGCTCGGCCATCAGCGCCTCGAACGCCACCAGCAAATTCAGGTCGATCCGCTGCAAATCCATGCCGCCAATATACGATATTGATCGCGGTTATTGGCAATCTTCCCAGCGAAAATGCACTTATCCAAGGTGGAGCTTGGGGCGACGCGATGGCTCACCTGGCAGCGCAATTCGAGGCCGGCTTGAGTTGAGCCAGCAGCAACGCCCCAAGCACGACAAAGCAAGGATGCCCTCCGATGCACATCCCAACTCGCGACAACTCGGCCGTCCTGTTTCTCGATTTGCAGGACGAGATCGTGAAAAACAGCCGCACGTTGCCGATCGAACGCCTGGGACGCACCGCCGGGGCTCTCGCAAAGTTGGCCGCTTTGCACAAGCTCCCCACATTCATATCGGCCGTTCCGCCAGGCGGTGCTTTCCTTGATGTCGTATTGACGCCGTTGGGCAATCCCCAACCTCGCCCGCGGACACAGACGACCGCATTCTCCGACGCCGGCCTTGTCGAGATGCTGGATGCCAGTGGTCGCCGCATCCTCATTCTGGCGGGGGTCGCAAGCGAGATCGTCGTACAACGTACGGCGCTTGATGCGCTTGCGGCTGGATACGAGGTTCAGGTCGCGGTCGACGCGTGCGGCGGCATCGATGCGCGGACCGAGGACGCTGCGTGGCGGCGTATTTGTGCGGCTGGCGGGGTCACGACATCCGTAACGACCTTTGCCGCGGAACTCACAGGCGACTTCTCGACCGAACTCGGCGGCGCGACGTTGGCTCTGGTCTATGAAACGCTCGTGTATGAAACCTTTGGCGGCTGAGGAATGAACGGATTTTCGGCGGCCCAGGCGATCATTTCCGCGATGATCACGCCTGCCTTGCTGATCCTGGCATCCGGTTCGCTGATCGCGACGTCCCTCGTTCGTTTGGCACGCGTCGTGGACCGCGTCCGAAAACTCACCGAGATGAGTAGTGCCGGCGCACTCGCGGAGGAACTGCGTCGTCACGAACGCCGTGCTCTGCTGGCCGAACGAGCCGTGCTGTTCTATTTTCTCGCCGTGGTCTGTTTTGTGCTGACCGGCTTTTCGATTCCGGTGGATCACCTTATCGGCGACAGATTGACCTGGCTTCCGGTCTCGATGACGACGCTCGGGATGGCGCTGATCGTGGTCGGGAGCGCCGCAATGTTGGTGGAGTGTAAGCTTGCAACCGAGCAGATACGCGCGGAGATCGCCTCATTGATGGCTACCAAGATGACCCTCGCACGTGACAGAACGACTCACTCAGCCCTTTGCCCCCATCGCGTACGGCTTCAGCATCGCATAGATCATGCTGTGCGTCGGCGTCGGCACGCCGAGCTCGCGGCCGAGTTCGGCGACCTTGCCGTTGAGCCAGGGCAGCTTCCAGCCGGTTGCCGCGATCGAGATCAAGCGCCATCGAGGCTTTCATGGCCGGCGGCGCGTGGCCGATGAAATCGAGAATCTTCTCGAGCGCATCGGCCGGCAGCGCGATGCCTTTGGCGCGGCCGACATTGATCGTTTCCTGGAAGGCGGCCAAAAAGATCGGCCGGATGTCGGGATCGTCGCGGAGCCGGCCGATCGGCTGGCGCGCCAGCGCCGTCATGCCGGCGTTGGCGGCGAGCAGGATGAACTTCATCCAGAGCTCGGTGACGATCTGCTCGCTCAAGGTCGCATCGAAGCCGGCCTTCTGGCACAGCGCGAGAAAATCCTCTCCCCGCTGGCTGCGCGTGCCGTCGAGCTCGCCGAAGATCATGCGCATGAAGGTGCCGACCTGCTGGATCACGCCGGGCGCGGTGATGGAGCGCTGATCTGCGCCACGCCGCCCATCACGGCGCCTTCTCGGAGGATCGGGATCAGCCGCTCGGCGGCGTCGATGCCGTTCTGCAGCGGGATCACCGCGGTGCCGGGACCGATCAGCGGCTTGATCTGCGCGCCGGCGCTTTCGACGTCCCATAGCTTGACGCAAAACAGCACGACATCGACCGTGCCGATCTCGGCGGGATCGTCGGTCGCCTGCGTCGGCACCAGATGGGTATCGCCGCGGGGGCCCTGGACTTTGAGCCCCTGGCTCTTCATGGCGGCAAGATGGGCGCCGCGCGCGATGAAGGTGACGTCGGCGCCCGCTTTCGCCAGCGCCGCACCGAATCCGCCACCGACCCCGCCGGCCCCGACAACCGCAATCCGCATGGATTCTCTCCTGATCTACAGTCTCTTGATCTGAACGTCTTCGGCTCAACCCATGCGGTGCAGGGCGCAGATCTTGTTGCCGTCGGGATCGCGCAGATAGGCGATATAGAATTTGCCCGGGGGGCCGTCGCGCACGCCCGGCGGGTCTTCGCAGGTCTTGCCGCCATTGGCGATGCCGGCCGCGTGCCACGCGTCGGCCTGCTCGGGGGTGTCAGCGGTAAAACCGATGGTGCCGCCATTGGCTGGGGTCGCAGGCTTGCCGTCGATCGGCGTCGAACACCGAGAACACGCCGGTCTTGGTCATGTAGAAAATGCGATGGCGGTCGATCCTTCCCGGCGGCACGCCGAGCGTGCCAAGCAACGCGTCATAGAATGACTTGGCCTTTTCCAGATCGTTGGTGCCGATCATGACATGCGAAAACATCCGCTTATTTCCTCCCCAATATTTGCCGAACGGTCAATGCCGCTCCGCGCTTTACTTGTCACGGAATGAACGTAACAGCGCCGCCGGAAATACGGAAGCGTCACGGCCCCTGCGCCAATCCGCGCCACGGAATTACGCGCATGACCGGGTCACTTTTTGGTCCGTTGATTTCCACTGATTTGCCCGACGGGCAAATCACCTCCCGCGCGCAAAAACCTGTCCAGCCCCCGCGCAAAAAATATTTCGCTTTTTCAGAAACCCAAATCAGTCGTATGTTCGCAACCGTCCCGCCTCGATCAGAGGGGCGTACGCGTCGTCACGGACGTTGGGTGCGGGATGCGATGGACGTCGTAGCGACGCAAGACGAGCGGAGCTCAGGCGGACGGCGAAGTCGTGTGGTCCTGGCGCCCCGACGCTGGCGCTAAGTTCTTGAGAAGCAAGCTTCTCAGGGATGACGGGGGCAAAAAAGCCCGGTCCCCGGGGAGATCACGTATAAGCGTGTGCCGTGGAAAGGCACGGTTCTTGAGAGGGTGTAAGTCCCTTCCGGCAAGGGTCGCTCCGGCCGGTAGCAATCGGAGCAGTCGGTAAGGCAACGACCCGGCTGAAGCCTCCGATGTAAAGGGTCATTAAGTGACTCCGCGAGTGTGCGGGCTGTAACGCGAGTAAACGTTGAGCAGGCCTCGAAAAGCTCGATGTGGAAGCTGACCTGGCGTTTATTCAGGGAAAGCTGACATCGCTGGGGAAGAGAGCGACAGGCACCCAGCAATTCCACCGGGGTAGTGACGACGGCACGTACACAACGAGAACCGTAGCAACACGGGAGACCCCATCGCGCGGTCCTGAGCGAAAGACCAACCGGATGCCTGTGAAGGTCAGACCGGGCGCGGCGGGGAGTCGGATGGGCTCGTAGTACCGAGGAAGCCGGGTAATGCCGGCGGAGGAAAGGAGCCCTCGTTCAAGTCGATGTGGAAAGTGGTGAAGGAGGGGAGATTGGGCAACCTTGAAACTCCACCAAGTGTCCGAAAGCTGCAGACTGCATTACATGCGAAAGCGAAGGCAGAACCCGAGTTCAGGTTCTATCTTCTGTACGACAAGGTGTACCGCGCGGATGTTCTGAGCTTCGCCTATGCCAGATGCAAAGCCAATGGCGGCGCAGCTGGTGTGGACGGCCAGACGTTCGACGACATCGATGCGTATGGAAGCCAAGATCGGCAATCCGAGGTCGCGAGACCCCGGATATCGAAACCGACTGGAACCCATGGCTCGAGGAACTGGCGCAAGAACTCAGGGACAAGACTTATCGACCGCAAGCGGTCAGACGGGTCTACATTCCGAAACCAAACAGCAAGAAAATGCGACCTCTGGGGATCGCGACGATACGCGACCGGGTTGTTCAGACGGCGGCGATGTTGGTGCTTGAGCCCATCTTCGAAGCCGACCTGCAGCCCGAGCAATATGCGTACCGCTCTGGCAAGAATGCGCTGGATGCGGTCGAGGCCGTCAACCGCCTGATCAATTTTGGGCACACGGCCGTGGTCGACGCCGATCTGCGTGGTTACTTCGATGAGATTCCGCACGGACCACTGATGAAATCGGTGGCGCGCCGGATCACCGACCGGCAGATCCTGCACCTGATCAAGGTGTGGATCGAAGCGCCGGTGGAGGAGACGGACGATCGCGGGCGAAAGCATCGAACCACGCGCAATCGGGATGAGCATCGCGGCATTCCGCAGGGCTCCCCGATCTCCCCGCTACTGTCGAACCTGTACATGCACGGCTGGTGTTGTGGTGGAAACAATCAGGCACGCGGCAACGGCTGAGAGCCGTCATCGTCAACTACGCCGACGACCTGGTGATCTGCTGCAAGGGTACGGCCGAGATCGCCATGCAGACGATGCGAGAGGTGATCAAGAAACTGCAACTGGAGGTCAACGAAGACAAGACCCGAATCTGCCGCGTACCGGAAGAAAGCTTCGACTTCCTGGGTTACACGTTCGGGCGGTGTTACTCCCGCAAAACCGGGAAGGCCCATCTCAACTCGAGGCCATCGAAGAAGAGCATCAAGCGAATCTGCGATGCGATCCGGGACGAGACCGGCCAGCACACGACGACGTTATCAGCCGATAAACTGGTGAAGCAACTCAACTTCAAGCTCACCGGATGGGCGAACTACTTCCACCTCGGGCCTGTCTCTCAGGCCTATCAGGTGGTCGATGCCCACACCAACTATCGGCTGCGCCAGTGGTTATGCAGAAAGCACCGGGTCCAAAGCCAAGGGGTCAATCGCTTCCCCAACCAGTACCTCTACGAGACCTTGAGACTGGTTCGGCTGCCGGGGCTGACGCGCAACCTGCCGTGGGCGAAGGCATGAGCGCTTGTCCGAGAGCCGGATGCGCCAAACGCGCCAGTCCGGTTCGATGAGGGGAGTGTGGAAACAGGGATCACGGCAAAGCCGTTCAGGCACCGCCAGACGAAAGGGGCGGAAAACAGATACGCCGAGCCTAACGTTCACCGCGCCACACTCCTACTCTACCGTTAAAACCATTGCGCAGGGAAGGCCGGATGTATCCGGTGCCTCCGCTGTGAATACTCGTGTGCATACTCCAACTACAAAGCGCACACGAGGCTGCGGGTGCATTGGGCACCCGGTCTTCCCTGCGCCCTCTTATTCTCGAGGGCGGTTCGTACATCAGCCCGGGCGCATCGCGTCGCGGGGACGCGGATTTGTATCCTCTTGGTTCTTTGAAGATTGAATTTGGAAATCTCGCTCACAATTCCATCTCCGTCGTCCCGGACAAGCGAGCCATAGCGAGCGCTGATCCGGACCATAACCACAAATGTTTATGTGTTGCGCGAAGCTGGGGCCGCAGCGAACGCATCAACGTGCGCATTCGTGGTTATGGGTCCTGGCCTTCGCCAGGACGACGTCGAGAGAGTGTGCGTTCGCGACCAATGGCGCGCTTGCGGCTAGATCAATCAAAACGCCGTATATCCGCCATCGATCACAAAACAATCCGCGGTGTGATACGACGACGCGTTGCTCATGAGATAGACGGCGATGCCGCCGAAATCACTGGGCTCGCCGAACCGCCGCATCGGGATTCGCGGCATCACTGCGCCGACGAATTTCTCGTCCGCCAGCACGCGCGCGGTCATGTCGCTCCTGATCCAGCCGGGCAGGATGGCATTGGCGGTGACGCCGTGACGCGCCAGTTCGACCGCGAGCGCGCGGCAGAGCGCGTTGATGGCGGCTTTGGTCGCGGCATAGTGCTCGTTGCGCGCGGTGCCGAACAGCGAGGCGAGGCTCGAGGTCGCGACCAGCCGGCCGAAACGATCGCCCGCGCCTGGCGCGCTCGGTCATGTGGCGGGCGGCGACCTGAAACACGTGGAACACGCCGTCGAGATTGGTCGCGAACATGGTGCGCCACTCCTCCTCGGTGCGGTCGATGAAGGCGCGCCGTCCGCCGCCGCCGATGCCGGCATTGGCGAAGCAGCCGTCGACGCGGCCGAAGGTGTCGAGCGTCGCCTTCATCGCCTCCTTCACCGAGGCGGGATCGGCGACATCGCAAACGCGGGTATCGACCTTGCCGGGGTGAGCCGCCATGGTCGCGGCAGCGGCCTTGTTCTTCTCGGCGTTGCGGCCCCAGATCGAGACGTTGCAGCCACTCAACGCAAGTGCTTGCGCAATGCCAAGCCCAATACCGCCGTTACCGCCGGTGATGACGGCCACGCGGCCGGAGAGATCGAATGATGTTCATGGGGCGTTTCCATTTTTGTATGACGCGCATCAGCTACGCATTCGGGGCAGAGGTAAGCATGGACAAGTCGCCTGCAAAAATCAAATATGGCGCAATCAAATCCGCCCGGCAGCGCATCACCGATCGCGCGGGCCACAACGAACGAGGAAACCATGCAGTTCAAGCACGCCACGCTCGATATCGATGGACCGGTCGCCATCCTCCGGCTCGATCACCAGGAAGTCATGAACGCGGTATCGATGGACATGCTCGGCGGCCTTGCCGAGGCGCTGGATGCGATCGACGAGCTGAAATCCCAGGTGCGCTGCGCTCGTGATCACCGGCGCAGGCCGGGCCTTCTGCACCGGCGCCAACCTGCAGGGCCGCAACCAGCAGAAGCCCGGCAGGAGCAATGCCGGGGCGGCGCTCGAGACCGGGTTCCATCCGTTCCTGCGGCGCTTGCGCAACCTGCATTGCCCGATCGTCACCGCGGTCAATGGGCCGGCCGCCGGCGCCGGCATGAGCTTCGCGCTGATGGGCGACATGATCCTGTGTCGCGCGCTCCGCCTATTTCCTGCAGGCGTTCCGCCGCATCGGACTGGTGCCGGATTGCGGCTCGACCTGGCTCTTGCCGCGCCTGATCGGCAAGGCGCGTTCGGTCGAATTGTCGCTGATGGGCGAGCGGCTTTCGGCCGAGAAGGCGCTGGAATGGGGACTGGTCAATCGCGTCTATGACGACGGCAGCCTGATGGACGAAGCCTTGAAGCTCGCGCACGAACTCGCCAACGGGCCGACGATTGCGCTGTCGCTGATCCGCAAGCTCTATTGGGAGAGCCCGGACAACTCGTTCGAGGACCAGCTCAACCTCGAATTCGAGTCGCAGCGGATCGCGGGTGCGGCGGAAGATTTCAAGGAGGGCGTCACCGCGTTCCTCGAGAAGCGGCCGGCCAACTTCAAGGGTAAATGATGCAGGCGGAGCTTGAGCGTTGCGTCGCCTCGTTCTATCCGGGCGCGACCGGCGTGATCGGCGCCGCCAAACTTTCCGGCGGCGCCAGCCAGGAGACCTGGACGTTCGACATCGTGCATCCGGCCGGCAATGTCGGCGCCATCCTGCGCCGCGCGCCGAAGGGCTACGGCGCGTCGCCGACGCGGGCGGCCGGGCTTGATGCCGAGGCGCGGCTGATGCAGCTCGCGCACGATGCCGGCCTGCCGTCGCCACGCGTGCTGCACGTGCTCCAGCCGGAGGACGAACTCGGCGCCGGCTTCATCATGCAGCGGGTCGAGGGCGAGACCATCGCGCGCAAGATCTTGCGCGACGAGGCATTTGCCAAGGCGCGGCCGGTGCTGGCGCGCCAGCTTGGCCAAGTCGCGGCCGGCATCCACGGCCTGCCGCTCGCGCAACTGCCCAAGTTGCGCACCTCGACGGCGACAACGGAAATTGCCGAGCTTGAACGGGAGTACCGCAGCTTCGACTGGCCGCGGCCCGTGTTCGAATTGGCGCTGCGCTGGCTGCGCGGCCACGATCCCGGGCCGCCGGACCAGATCACGCTGGTGCATGGCGATTTTCGCCACGGCAATCTCATCATCGGCCCCGAGGGCTTGCGCGCGGTGCTCGATTGGGAGCTCGCGCATCTCGGCGATCCCATGGAGGATCTCGGCTGGGTCTGCGTCAACTCCTGGCGCTTTGGCGAGATCGACAAGCCGGTCGGCGGTTTTGGTTCGCGCGAAGAGCTGTTTGCCGGATATCAGGCGGCGGGCGGCCGCGTCGATCCCATCAGGGTAAATTTCTTCGAGGTGATGGGCACGCTGCGCTGGGGCGTGATGTGCTGCGGCATGATGCAGCGCTTTCGTACCGGCCCCGACCATTCGATGGAGCGCGCCATGATCGGCCGCCGCGCGTCGGAGACGGAAATCGATTTGCTGAGGCTGTTGGCGCCAAGGGGAAAATAGACATGCAGGACGAACCGACACCCATCGAATTGAACAAGGCGGTCGCGGATTTCCTGCGCAACGACATCGCGCCGACGATCACCGGCCACAACGCGTTCAAGCTGCGGGTCGCGATCAACATGCTCGATCTCGTCACGCGGCAATTGACGTTGGAGCAGGGCAGCGACGCCGCCGAAGCCGCGCGGCTTGCGCGGTTGCTCGGTAGCGACGGCTCGCTACCCGAACTCAATCGCGCGCTCGCCGACCGGATCGCCAAAGGCGAAGTCGACCTGCAGACGCCGGGACTTGCCGATCACCTGTGGCAGACCACGATGGACAAGCTCGCGGTCGATCAGCCGAATTACGCGTCGTATCGGAGGGAGTTGGAGGAAAGTGCTGGTTAACCCGTCGTTGCGAGCAGCGAATTGCGACGAAGCAATCCACTACTTGCGTTGATGGCGATGATTGCTTCGCGGCGCCGTCATCGGGCCGCGCTTCGCGCGGACCCGTCGGCTCGCAATGACGGAGAGGGAACGCTGCGCTCCTTACTTCCCCAGCCATTTCGGCGGGCGCTTCTCCGAAAACGCCTTCGGTCCCTCGATATAGTCCTGCGACGCCGCCATGGCCTTGACCGCCGGATATTCGCGCTGCTCTGGCATCGCCTGCTCCAGCGACACCGCAAGCCCCTTCTGGATCGCCTGCTTGGAGGCGCGGATCGACATCGGGGAGTTCTTGCAGATCGTCTCGGCCCAGCGCTCGGCCGCAGCGAGCGCTTCGCCCGGCGGCACCACTTCGTTGACGAAGCCGAGCTCAAGACCCTCCTTTGCGCTGACATGGCGCGCGGTCAGGATCATGCCCATGGCGCGCTTCAGCCCGATCTGACGCGGCAGCCGCTGCAGGCCGCCGGCGAGTGCGGCCAGGCCGACGCGCGGCTCGGGCAGGGCGAAGGTGGCATTTTCGGACGCGATGATGAGGTCGCAGGCCAGCGCGATCTCGAACCCGCCGCCCATGGCGACGCCGTTGACGGCGGCGATGATCGGCTTGTCGCAATCAAACCGCGCGGTCAGCCCGGCAAAGCCGCCCTTGTCCCAGCCGCGTTTGCCTCCCGCCGCCTGCCACTTCAAGTCGTTGCCGGCGCAGAACGCCTTGTCGCCGGCGCCGGTGACGATCGCGACCCATTGCTCGGGATCGGCGGAAAACTCGTCGAACACCTTGTTCAATTCGAAATGCGCATCGATATGCAGCGCGTTGTAGACCTCCGGCCGCGACAGCGTCACGATCGTGATCGGGCCTTTTCGCGTCACCTTGGAAAATTTCAGCTCCATGTTGGTTCCCTCATTTGTTTTTCTGCGCGGCGGAATGCGTGATCCTAGCGCGCCGGCGCGGTTCGATGCCATCCAATTACGCAAGCAAGCCGCGCGCCACAAGCCGCGTCCATTGCTTGACTTGGAACTGGTCTTCTCACCCTAATCGCCGATAACGATCAAAAAGAGGGAGCAGCGCCATGGATTTTGCATTGCCGGCCGACCTGGTCGCCTATCTCGACGAACTCGACCGCTTCATCGCGCGCGAGATCAAGCCGCTGGAAGCGGCGGATGACAACATCCGCTTCTTCGACCATCGCCGCGAATGGGCGCGCACCGACTTTGACAACGGCGGCCTGCCGCGGCACGAGTGGGAGGCGCTGTTGCGCAAGGCCAAAAACCTCGCCGACGCGGCAGGCCACTTGCGCTTTGCGATCGCAAAACGCTATGGCGGTAACGACGGCTCCAACCTCTGGATGGCGGTGATCCGCGAACATTTTGCCGCCAAGGGGCTCGGCCTGCACAACGACCTGCAGAACGAGCATTCGATCGTCGGCAATTTTCCGCTCGTGACCATGCTCGATCGCTACGGCAGCGACGAGCAGAAGGCGATGATCGAGGGTTCGATCACGGGCAAATACCGCATCACCTTCGGCCTCACCGAGCCCGAGCACGGCTCGGACGCGACCCATATGGAAACCAAGGCGGTGCCGGCGACGCGCGACAACGTCAAGGGCTTTATCATCAACGGCGAGAAGATGTGGACCACCGGCATGCATGTCGCGACCCACTGCGCGCTGTTTGCGCGTACGTCGGGCAATGACGGCGACGCGCGCGGCATCACCTGCTTCCTGGTGCCGGCGAAGAGCAGCGGCGTGAAGATCGAGGAGTATATGTGGACTTTTAACATGCCGACCGATCATCCGCGCGTCAGCTTTACCGACGTGTTCGTGCCCGAGGATGCGCTGTTCGGCGAGGTCGGCCGCGGGCTGTCGCTGGCGCAATGCTTTGTGCACGAAAATCGCATCCGGCAGGCGGCGAGCTCGCTGGGTGCCGCCGTCTACTGCATCAATGAAAGCGTGAAATACGCGCGCGAGCGCAAGCCGTTCGGCAAGGCGCTTTCGGAAAACCAGGCGATCCAGTGGCCCCTGGTCGAGCTTGCAACCCAGGCCGAGATGCTGCGGCTGTTGATCCGCAAGACCGCCTGGGAGATGGACCAGCTCACCCAGGCGGAGGTCGAGCACACGCTCTCCGACAAGGTGTCGATGTGCAATTTCTGGGCAAACCGGCTCTGTTGCGAGGCCGCCGACCGCGCCATGCAGGTGCATGGCGGCATGGGCTATTCGCGTCACAAGCCGTTCGAGCACATCTATCGCCACCACCGCCGCTACCGCATCACCGAAGGCAGCGAGGAAATCCAGAAGCGAAAAGTGGCGGGATTCCTGTTCGGCTATATGGGGGCGGGGAAGCATTGATCGGCTTAACTGGCATAGGCCGGGCCTGCCCGGCAATTCGAATTTCAAACAGCAGATACACCTCCGCGTTCTCGCGGCGGAGACGCCCGAGGTTTGCGTTTCGTGGTCCCTCGAAATAATGAGGGAGCAGGGAATGCCGGATGCGCGCTGCACCCGCGGTCCCGTGTGCAAAGGGTAGAAAGAAAATCGCACACGAGCATACAGGGCAGCGGAGGCGATCCGACATTCCCTGCGCAATGGCTTTACGGCTTATATCGCGCTCTTCCCGGAGTATCGGGCTTTCTTGCCTCCGTCGGCTCCCGGAAACTGGCACTCTGGCCCGGTTGGGCTTTCGCGCCTCCGAAAGACTTGACGCCAACCACTGAGGCATCGGAACCACACGACTTTGCCGTACGCCTCAGCACCGCTCGTCGGCACGTCCTGTGATCGCTCACGGAGTTTATCCCGCCCTGCGATCCCATCGCGCGCACGATGCCGCCGCGTCCACCGCATCCCATCCCAACGTTCGGTGACGATGGCCAACGCCCCTTCCTTGGGGACAGGATGGCGTAAGTCCTAAGAGTGATTTGCCCGACGGCGAAAGCGAAATTTTGCCCGTCGGGTTAATTTGTCGCAGCCACGGCTGCTATCGCGTCGGCAAGATCGTAGGATGGGCAAAGCGACTTGTCCGCCGAAGCTCAAAGAGCGAAGGCGGAAGCGTGCCCAGCCACTTGCGGAACCGTTGCGATGAATGGTGGGCACGGCGCAAGAGCGCCTTTGCCCACCCTACAAATCGTCGCTGATGCTCCTCGCAATGACGAACTAATTCACCTGACGCTCCTTCCCCTCCCAATAGGGATCGCGCAGATGCCGGCGCAAGATCTTGCCCGACGGATTGCGCGGCAGCGCTTCGAGGAAGTCGACCGTCTTCGGCGTCTTGAAGCCGGCGATGCGTTCGCGGGTGAAATTGATGATGTCGGTCGCGGTCGCGGTCTTGCCTTGCTTCATCACCACGATCGCCTTCACCGCCTCACCCCATTTGTCGTCGGGAATGCCGATGACCGCGGCTTCGGCCACGTCGGGGTGATCGCAGATCGCGCTTTCGACCTCGGCCGGATAGATGTTTTCGCCGCCGGAGATGATCATGTCCTTGATGCGGTCGTGGATATAGAGATAGCCGTCCTTGTCCATGTAGCCGGCATCTCCCGTGCGCAGCCAGCCGTCCGGCGCTAGCGTCCTCGCGGTCGCTTCCGGCAGATTCCAGTAGCCGGCCATGTTGGAGCCGGAGCGGGTGGCGATCTCGCCGACTTCGCCGGGCGGCAGCCGATTGCCGTTGGCGTCGAGGATCGCAAGCTCGACGCCGGGCAGCGCCTTGCCGGCCGAGCGCATGCGGTCCGATCCCTCGATGTGATCTTCCGGCGCAAGCGCCACGATGGTGCCGGTGGTCTCGGTCATGCCGTACATCTGCACGAAGCCGCATTTGAAGACCTCGATGCATTCCTTCGAGAAGCGCGGCCGGAATCGGCGAGGCGCCGTAGAGCATGTATTTCAGCTTCGAAAAATCCACGCTTCGCGCGCGGGGCTGGCGCACCACGAACTGCATCGCGGCCGGCACCATGAACAGTTTGGTGATGCCGGACTGCTCGAAGAAGTCGAGCACCTTGGTCGGATCGAATTCGCGCGCGATCACGCCCTTGGCGCCGTGGTAGAGCCCCATCACGCCCCAGCCCGAACCGCCGATATGGAAGATCGGCATCGCCACCAGCGAGACGTCGTCGGTGGTCCATTGGTTCCAGTCGGGCTTTTCGTCGGTGCCGGTGTTGACCAGGTTGAGAAAATTGGCGTGCGACAGCATCGCGCCTTTCGGCTTTCCGGTCGTGCCCGAGGTATAGAGCTGGATCGCGATGTCCGTTCGGCCTGATCTCGACCTTGGGATCGTCGGCGCTCGCAGCGTCGCGCCAGGCTGCATAATCCGGCCACTCGGGCGCGCCGCCCTCGGTCGTGATGATGGTACGGACGCTTGGTATCTGCGCGCGGATGTTGCGAACCTGGGTGATGAATTCAGGTCCCACGAACAAGACCGCCGCCTTGCAGTCCTCGACGATGAAGGCGACTTCGGGACCGGCGAGCCGCCAGTTCACCGGCGCCATCACCACATTGGCCTTGATCGCGCCCATCAGCAGCTCGAAATAGCTGTCGCTGTTCTTGCCGAGATAGGCGATACGCTCATGTGGCTTGACGCCAAGCGCCTTCAGCGCGTTGGCAACGCGGTTGGTGTTGCGGTCGAATTCGGCGAAGCTGGTCTGGCGTCCTTCGAATTCGTAGAGAATCGCCTCACCAAGCGCCTTGGCGCGGGCGCGGACCATATCGGCAAGGTTCGCCGGCTCCGGAACAGCGGACATGTTTCCCCCGTGGTGATTGTTCTTGTTGGGCGGAGTTTGGCGTCATCCGGCGGCAAAGACAATATGGGGCGTATTCGCTGCCGCTTCAACACGTCGTCCCGGCGAACGCGGGGATTCACACAGCGCGGACCAACAAGGGCGACGCGGCCAGTTGCCCTCTCTGTCCAAGCCGAGCACACGGTCGTCGAATGAACGGTGGCATCATCCGTCGTTATTCGGTGGATGCCATGTTGCGTTGCGGTGAGTGACGTCAGCCATGCTGCTGCCATGAACTACAAGTAGAACTGTGAAATTCGTATGTCGACTGTATGCTGGTGTTGTGAGTTCTTTGCATCCGCCGATGCGCCAATGCGCCAAGAAAAGAAGCGCTCAAGTGGTAGCGGAGGTGGCGAGGGAGGATAGGGATGACCGTCGATGTCACACCTTCGCGGGACCACCGGGTTGGTGCGGGCGCCACGACCGAACGGCCGGCCTTTGCCGCCGTGGTCGTTCAGATCAAACAGGCCTCCCCTCCGGCATCCGCCGACCAGCGCCTCTCGCACAAGCGCCTGCATGAGATCGATCGCGTCTTCTTTGGTCCGTTCTTCAGAGAGAAGTACGGCAGGGCAGGAGACAAAGCGCTGGAGAATGATCGTATCCGCTACTACGGCTTGATTCAGCCTGCGGAGTGATGGGGGCGAGTTGGCCGGTCGTCGCTACGTGCACGAGTTCGATACCATGACCGGATGCACGCGCGGTTGGCATGAGACGGTGGATCGGGCCGGCAACGTTCGGCAAGTTCGTCCTGAGCGGAACGATGGGACCACGCGGCACTATCAATTTGACAGCAGCGGTCGGTACAGGGGGAGTTGGTAGATGCACGTCGATCTTCAAACCGTCCGTCGGGTGTTCGAGGATGTCTTGAACGGCGCCATGTCGCGAGAACAGGCGGACCGTTGGGCCTACGCGGTGGTGCAGGAGGAAGAAGCAGGAGTCGTGACCTACTCGCCGCCTCGTGAAAGAGAGTACATCTGGGCGGGTGTGATGTATCTTTACGGGGTCGACGCCATGAAGGCTCCGGGCCAGTATCTTCACTCCGACGACGACATCCGCGCGGCGATGAACGCCAAGCTTGGCGATGTTGCCGACAGGGAGGCATTGATGCCTGTGCGGGCCGTCGACCTGTGGCCGTCGCAACGTTTGGCCCGCAAGCTTCGTTGAGCGCGAACGAGACCTTTCATTCGTGGCCCATCACGCCCTGTTGGCCCGGTCCTTTTCGTTCTGCGCCTTGATCTGGTCGCGCGCCTTGGTCCAGTCGTCGTCGCTCCAGTCGCGGAGCTGATAGAAATTTCCGCCCATGGCAAGCGCCTGCGCGCCGTCCATCGCGATGGTCTCGCCGTTGATCCAGTCGCAGCCGCCGGAGATCAGGAACGTCGCCAGATTCTGCAATTCCTCCATGGTGCCGACCCGGCCCATCGGGTTCTGCGCCTTGGTGCGCGCGCCGGCTTCATCGCCGGGCTTGATGCGCTTGCTCATGCCTTCGGTCGGGATCTCGCCGGGCGCGATCGTGTTCAGCCGGATGCCGTAATGGCCCCATTCGGTAGCGAGCGACATGGTCATGGCGTGGATCGCGGATTTGCTCATCGCCGACGGCACTACATAAGGCGAGCCGTTGCGCACCCAGGTCACCGTGATCGACACCACATTGCCGGGCAGCTTTTTTTCGATCCAGCGCCGGCCTACCGCATGCGTCACGTAAAACGTGCCGTGCATGACGATGTTGGCGACCGCGTCGAAGCCGCGCGGGCTCAATTCTTCCGATCGCGAGATGAAATTGCCGGCGGCGTTGTTGATGAGGTCGGTGAGGGGGCCCTCCCGAAAAATGTTCTCGATCATCTCGTCGACCGCGAGCGCGTTGCGGATGTCGACGCCGTGGCTCGTCACCCGGCCGCCATGCAGGTCCATCAGTTCGGTCGCGGTCTCGTCGCACACGATCTTGCGGCGTCCGCAGATGTGGACCTCGGCGCCGAGCTGAAGGAAGCGCGCCGCCATCGACTTGCCGAGTCCGGTTCCGCCGCCGGTCACCAGGATGCGCCGGCCAGCCAGAAGATTTTCTCTGAACATGGGAGGTTTCCGCCTGAAGCTATTGTCTGTTAATTGGTCGATTGACTAAATCCGGCCCACGCCGTTCTGTAAAGCGGCAACAAAGAATAAGAGCCCTGAGGAGAATTTCATGGAGCAGCGCGTCTCGATTTCGATTTCGGAAGGCGTCGCCGACGTCCGCCTGGTCCGGGCGGACAAAATGAACGCGCTCGACGCTGCGATGTTCGAGGCACTGGTCGCCGCGACCGAGCGTCTCTCTCGGGAAAAGGGCCTGCGAGCGGTAGTATTGTCCGGCGAGGGGCGGGCATTCTGTGCCGGTCTCGACATGGGCCGCTTCGCCGCCATGAAGGAAACTGGCGGCAACGGCATCGCCGGGGGCGAAAACCGCGATCTGACCGTCCGCAGCCATGGCCAGGCGAATTTTGCGCAGCAGGCGGTGTGGGGCTGGCGCCAGCTGCCGGTGCCCGTGATCGCCGCGATCCAGGGCGTCGCCTTCGGCGGCGGCTTCCAGCTCGCGCTCGGCGCCGACATGCGTTTCCTTAGCGCCGATGCGCGGATGTCGATCATGGAAATCAAATGGGGACTGGTGCCGGATATGGCGGGGACGCCGATCCTGGCGAGCCTGGTGCGCGACGATATCCTGCGCGAGTTGACCTTTACGGGACGGATTTTTTCCGCCCAGGAAGCCATGAGCTATGGCCTCGCGACCCGCATCTGCGACGATCCGCGCGCGGCGGCCTTCGAGGTCGCCCGCGACATTGCGGGCAAGAGCCCGGACGCGATCCGCGCCGCCAAGCGCATGCTCAACAGACTGTCGGTCGATCCGGGGCCGGCGCTGCTCGCCGAATCGATCGAGCAGCAGAAGCTGTTGGGCAGCGCCAACCAGCTCGAGGCGGTCCGCGCCAATATCGAAAAACGCGCCCCGCGTTTCGCCGACGCCGGTTGAGGGGTCAAAACGTGCAAGTCGCGTCCAAGCCGGATTCCGGTTCCCTCTTCCTCGGCATCATCTCGGGCGAACGGCGGCGCAGCCACGTCGAGGTCGCCGACCGCTCCGCGCGGATCGCCGGCGGACTGCACAAGCTCGGCGTCAGGCAGGGCGACAGCGTCTGCATCCTGATGCGCAACGACATCGCCTTCATCGAGGCGGCCAACGGCGCGATGCGGCTCGGCGCCTACGGCGTGCCGGTCAACTGGCATTTCAAGCCGGAAGAGATCGACTACATCTTGCGGGATTCCGGAACCTCGGTGCTGATCGGACATGCCGACTTGCTGCATCAATTGCGCGGCGCGGTCCCGCCTGAAGTCTCCGTGCTCAGCGTCCCGACCCCGCCGGAGATTCTGGTCCACTACAAGATCGACCCCGATCATCTGGCAAAGCCCGATTTCGCGATCGATTTCGAATCCTGGCTGGCGCAGCAAGCGCCTTACGACGGACCTGTGGTGCCGCAGCCGCCGAACATGATCTACACCTCCGGCACGACCGGCCATCCCAAGGGCGTGCGGCGCCATGCGCCGACGCCGGAGCAAACCGCCAGCGCCGAGGCAATGCGCGCCATGATCTATGGCTTAAAGCCAGGCGCGCGGGCGCTATTGCCGGGGCCGCTCTATCATTCCGCGCCCAATTCGTTCGGCATCCGCGCCGCCAGGCTCGGCGGGGCGCTGGTCTTGATGCCGCGCTTCGACCCCGAAGAGTTCATGGGACTGGTCGAGGAGCAGCGGATCGACACCATCTTCATGGTGCCGACCATGTTCATCCGGCTGATGAAGCTGCCGGAAGCGGTGCGCGGCAAATACGACATGTCCTCGTTGCGCCACGTGATCCACGCCGCCGCGCCCTGTCCGGCCGACGTCAAGCGCGCCATGATCGAATGGTGGGGGCCGGTGATCTACGAATTCTACGGTTCGACCGAATCCGGCGCGGTCACCTTCGCCAATTCCGAGGACGCGCTGAAGAAGCCCGGTACCGTCGGCAAGATTTCGCCCGGCGCCGAGTTGCGCTTCATCGGCGATGACGGGCGGGTGTTGCCGCAGGGCGAGATCGGCGAAATCTATTCGCGCATCGCCGCAAGTCCGGACTTCACCTACCACAACAAGGCGGAAAAGCGCGCCGAGATCGAACGCGACGGTTTCATTACATCGGGCGACGTCGGTTATGTCGATGCCGACGGCTATGTCTTCCTGTGCGACCGCAAGCGCGACATGGTGATCTCGGGCGGCGTCAACATCTATCCGGCCGAGATCGAGGCGGTGCTGCATGCTCTTCCCGGCGTGCACGACTGCGCCGTGTTCGGCATTCCCGACGCGGAATTCGGCGAGGCGCTGATGGCGGTAATCGAGCCGCAGCCGGGCGTGACGATCGACGTGGCCGACATCCGCTCCCGCCTGAAGACGTCGCTCGCCGACTACAAGGTACCCAAACACATCGAAATCCAGTCCCAACTGCCGCGCGAGGATTCCGGCAAGATCTTCAAGCGCCGCCTGCGCGACCCCTATTGGGAGCGGGCGGGAAGGCGGATTTAGCGGGACACGCTCCTGCCACGATGACCGCCTCATTCTTCATCTTGCGCTGCGACAAAAAAATTGCAGACTGCATGATTGCCGGGCAGCCTCTGGAGAGCCGAACCATGTCATCCCAGATCATGCCTTCCGACGCCGAGTTGCGCTCCAATCGTGTCGAGGACGCGCAGGCGCTGGAGGAAGACACCAGGCTGCGTAACGATATCAGGCTGCTTGGGCGCATCCTCGGCGACACCGTGCGCGACCAGGAAGGCGCCGACGTGTTCGACCTGGTCGAGCGCATCCGGCAGACCTCGATCCGGTTCCACCGCGATGAAGACCGCCTCGCGCGGCGTGAGCTCGAGGGCATCCTCGACTCCATGTCGACCAGCGAGACCGTGCGCATCGTGCGCGCTTTCAGCTATTTTTCCCACCTCGCAAATATCGCCGAGGACCATAACAACATCCGCCAGATGCGCGCCCGCTCGGCTGCCAAGGGCGCGCCGCGCACCGGCATGCTCGCCGAGACGCTCGCGCATGCGCAAGCGGCGGGATTTAGCGCCGCCGACCTGCGGGGCTTCTTCGGGGATGCCCAGGTCAGCCCGGTGCTGACCGCGCATCCGACGGAAGTCCGCCGCAAGAGCACCATGGACCGCGAGATGGAGATCGCGGCGCTGTTGGACCGGCGCGAGCGCGTCCAGCTCACGCCGGAAGAAGCGGATGCCAGCGACGAGCAGTTGCGGCGCGCGGTGCTGACGCTGTGGCAGACCAATCTGTTGCGGCGGACCAAGCTTACCGTGCTCGACGAGGTCGCCAACGGGCTGTCGTTTTATGACTACACCTTCCTGCACGAGGTGCCGCGGCTTACTTGCGCGCTCGAAGACCGGCTGAACGTGGGCGACGAGGCGGGCGGCGAGATTGCGTCGTTCCTCCGGATGGGAAGCTGGATCGGCGGCGATCGCGACGGCCATCCCTTCGTCACTGCCGACGTGATGCGCGGCACGCTCAAACTGCAGTCGAGCCGCGTGCTGCAATTTTACCTGGAAGAACTGCACGTGCTCGGCTCCGAACTATCGATCGCGGCGCATCTTGCCGATGTCTCCGAGGAATTGCGCGTGCTTGCCGGCACTCGCCGGATACCTCGCCGCACCGCAGCGGCGAGCCGTACCGGCTCGCGGTATCCGGCATCTATGCGCGGCTGACCGCGACCGCGTCGAAGCTCGAGGTCGAGATTACAAGGCGGCCGGTCGGCAAAGCCGAGCCTTATTCAAGCGTCAAGGAATTGCAGGCCGATCTCGACGTGCTCGATCGCTCGCTGATCGCCAACAATGCACGGGTGATCGCGCGCGGCCGGCTGCGGCTGTTGCGCCGCGCGGTGGACTGCTTCGGCTTCCATCTGGCCCGGCTCGACATCCGGCAGAACTCCGCCGTGCATGAGCGCACCGTTGCCGAATTGCTCGATGCCGCGATGCCCGGCATGTCCTATCTCGCGCTCGGCGAGGAAGCGCGGGTCGCGCTGCTGTCGAGCGAGCTGCGCAACGCGCGGCCGCTGACCTCGCATTTCGTCAAGTACAGCGACGAGACGCTCAGCGAGCTCGCGGTGTTCCACGCCGCCGCCGAAGCGCATGCCAAATTCGGCGCGGACGTCATACCCCAATGCATCATCTCGATGTGCAAGAGCATGTCGGACATGCTCGAAGTCGCGCTGCTGCTCAAGGAAGCCGGCCTGGTCGATCCATCCGGCCGCAGCGCCATCAACATCGTGCCGCTGTTCGAGACCATCGAGGATTTGCAGGCCTCCAGTGCCATCATGGACCGGATGCTGTCGCTGCATGATTACCGCCGGCTGGTGGACAGCCGCGGCGCGGTGCAGGAGGTGATGCTCGGCTATTCCGACAGCAACAAGGATGGCGGTTTCGTCACCTCGGGCTGGGAGCTCTACAAGGCCGAGATCGGGCTGGTCGAGGTGTTCGAACGCCATCATGTGCGGTTGCGCCTGTTCCACGGCCGCGGCGGCTCGGTCGGCCGCGGCGGCGGCCCGAGCTATGATGCGATCATCGCGCAGCCGGGCGGCGCGGTGAACGGCCAGATCCGCATCACCGAGCAGGGCGAGATCATTTCCAGCAAATATTCCAACGCCGAAGTCGGCCGCAACAATCTGGAAATCCTCGCCGCCGCCACGCTGGAAGCGAGCCTGCTGCATCCCCGGCAACCGGCGCCGAAGCGGGAATATCTGACCGCGATGGACCGGTTGTCGGCGCTGGCGTTCAAGGCCTATCGGGGGCTGGTCTATGAGACCGACGGCTTTGTCGATTATTTCTGGTCGTCGACCGTGATCAACGAGATCGCAACGCTGAACATCGGCAGCCGGCCGGCGTCGCGCAAGAAGACCCGCGCCATCGAGGATTTGCGCGCGATCCCCTGGGTGTTTTCGTGGGCGCAATGCCGCCTGATGCTGCCGGGCTGGTACGGCTTCGGCAGCGCGGTCGAGACCTGGATATCGGAACATCCGGACCAGGGCATGCCGTTCCTGAAGGAACTCTACCGGGAATGGCCGTTCTTCCGCATGCTGCTGTCGAACATGGACATGGTGCTCGCCAAGAGCTCGATCGCGATCGCCTCGCGCTATGCCGAACTGGTTCAGGACGCGGAGCTGCGCGAAAAAATCTTCGGCCGGATCCGGCGCGAATGGCATCTCTCGATCGAGACGCTGTTGGACATCATGGGCCAGGACCGGCTGTTGCAGGGCAACCCGCTGCTGGAGCGCTCGGTCCGCAACCGCTTCCCCTATCTCGATCCCTTGAACCACGTGCAGGTGGTGCTCTTGAGGGAACACCGCGCACAGAACCCGGACGCGAACGAACAGTTGCTGCGCGGCATCCAGCTCACCATCAACGGCATTTCGGCGGGCTTGCGGAATACGGGGTGACAGGGCGAGAAGCGAATGGCGAGTAGCGAATGGACTTTCCCCCATTCGCCATTCGCCACTCCCTTTATTCGCTAGTCACGGCTTCATGGCGCCCTGCGACACTCGTGTAGACCGCATAGAGCGATGTCGAGCCGCAGATGTAGAGTCTGTTTCGTTGTTGACCGCCGAAGCAGAGGTTGGCGACAGTTTCCGGTATGTGGATCTTGCCGAGCAGGTCGCCGCCTGACGATGTAGCAGCGCACGCCGTCCTCCTTGGGATCGCCCCAACCCACGGAGCACCAGACATTTCCGTCCCGGTCGCAGCGCATCCCGTCGGTAATGCTGGGCTTGGGCATTTCCGCAAAGACTTTGCTGTTCGAGACCTTTCCGGCCGCCGACATCCACGTCGAACACGCGGATATGCGCACGGATTGTCCGGCCCGTCCGTGAATCCGGAATCGATGACATAGAGCTTCTTCTCGTCAGGCGAGAAGGCAATGCCGTTGGGCTCCACGAAGTCATCGACGACAACCCTGATGTCGCCGGATTTCGGATCGACCCGGAAGACGTTGTGCTTTTCCTGCTCGGGCGCGGCTTTGATGCCCTCATAATAGCCGCCGATGCCGTAGACGGGATCGGTGAACCAGATCGAACCGTCGGAGGCGACAGCCGCGTCGTTGGGCGAGTTCAGTTTCTTGCCATTGAACTTGTCGGCGATGATGGTGATCGAGCCGTCGAGCTCGGTCCGGGTCACCCGTCGGCCGCTATGTTCGCACGTGATCAGTCGTCCTTCCCGATCGATGGTGTTGCCGTTCGAGTTCATCGACGGCTGGCGGTATACGCTCAGATGCCCGTCGTCCTCCGAGAAGCGCATGATGCGGTTGTTGGGAATGTCGCTGAACAGCACGTAGCGCCCGGCCGGGAAGTAGACCGGGCCCTCGGCCCAGCGCATCCCGGTCGCGACGCGCTCAACCGCCATGGTGCCGGCGAAGGCCGGGAAACCGGCAGGTCCGAACGAAACCTTGGGGTGCGCAGACTCCAGGTGAGAATCCGGATAGCGGCTCCCGGGTAGCGGTCCCAAGGGCAACGGATCGGTTGATCTAGTTGGGGCGCCCAATTGGCCGAATGGCGCGACTGTCTCCGCAGAGGCCGCGTTCACGGTCACGGCCGTTGCGGCCAGCGCCGCCGCGCCCTTGATCAGGTTGCGGCGGTCGAGGGAATGCTTGTCGAGAAAGGTCAGTGGACTTGTCATGGTTTCCTCCCACAATTTTTTGTTGGGAGGAAATCATTTGCCCGCATTCGGGCATAAAGCGGGCCGTCAGATGAAACAACCTCAGATAGATCGAATTTTTGCCTCGTTCAGATCGCGTCCCAGCTGAAAACATCCGCGGAGCGGTCGAGCTTGTAGAACGACGGCTTCAACGCCGGCATGGCGTGCTCGGCGACCGTCTGCGGCGTCCAGCCTTCGCCGCGATGCACCGAGCGCAGCGGGCGCGACTGGCCCATCAGGAATATCTCGTTCATTCGCACCGCAAAAATCTGCCCGGTGACGTCCTTGGACGCGTCGCCGAGCAGATAGGCGACGACGGGGGCGATCTTCTCCGGTCCCATCTGCTGGATCTTTGCCACGCGCGCCTTCTCGGCTTCGGTTTCGGTCGGGATGGTGCCGATCAGCCGGCTCCAGGCAAACGGCGAGACGCAGTTCGAGCGCACGTTGAAGCGGTTCATGTCGAGCGCGATCGATTTCGACAGGCCGACGATGCCGAGCTTGGCCGCGGCGTAATTGGCCTGGCCGAAATTGCCGACCAGGCCCGAGGTCGAGGTGAAATGCACGAACGAGCCGCTCTCCTGTTCGCGGAACAGCCGCGCGGCGGCGTGCGCGACATAAAACGAACCCATCAGGTGCACCTTGATCACGGATTCGAACGCTTCCACGCTCATGCGGTGGAAGATCATGTCGCGCAGGATGCCGGCGTTGTTGACGACGCCGTCGAGCTTGCCGAAATGGTCGGTCGCCATCTTGACGATGCGGCTTGCGGGGATCGCTTCGGCGACCGTCTCGAAATTCGCGACCGCCATGCCGCCGCGCTTCTTGATCTCCTCGACGACTTCCTCGGCCGGTGCCGCGCTCGTGCCCGAACCATCGGCGGCCCCGCCGGGATCGTTGACCACGACCTTGGCGCCCTCCGCGGCGCAGAGCAGCGCGATCTCACGGCCGATGCCGCGGCCTGCGCCGGTGACGATGACGACTTTGTCTTCGAGTGATTTGGCCATGCGCCATGATGTTTCTCTTTCTGTCTTCATCCGCGGTTGAAACAAACACCACTCGTCGATGCGAGGGCTCTGGATCCTTCGGCAATCACAGATTGTGTGTTGTATCCGAACCGGTCATCGCTCGTTCTGATTCGTGAATATGATGGTGCCCGATGCCGCGAACATGCCGCCGACGCCGTGACAGACCGAAATTTTTGCGCCCGGCACCTGCGCGGCGCAATCCCGCGCATCTGCCGCACGCTCTCCTGCAGCGCATACATGCCGTACATGCCGGAATGCATGTAGCTCAAGCCCCCGCCGTTGGTGTTGAGCGGCAATTTGCCGCCGGGGCGGGTGTTGCCGTCGGCGATGAATTGGCCGGTCTCTTCGTGCGGCATGAAGCCGAGATCGCCGAGGCCATAGAGCGGCAGATGCGCGAAGGCATCGTAGATCATCAGATGATCGACGTCCTTGTGCGCGATGCCGGCCTCCTTGAATGCCAGCGGACCCGCGACCTTGAAGGCGCGGGACGAATTGAAGGTCTGCATCTGGCTGACCATCGGCGTTTCCACGCTCTCGCCGGTGCCGAGGATGTAGACCGGCTTTGTCGGGAAGTCCTTGGCGCGGTCGGCCGAGGTCAGGATCAGCGCGCCGCCGCCGTCGGTGACGAGGCAGCATTGCAGGATGCGGAACGGATAGGCGATCATCCGCGAATTCAGCACGTCCGCAACCGTGATCGGCTCCTTCATGGTGGCGCGCGGGTTCTTCGCCGCCCATTCGCGCTGCACCACCGCGACCATGGCGATCTGCTCGTGGGTGATGCCGTGGGTCTTCATGTAGCGCAGCACCGGAATCGGAAACATGCTGGCCGGCGTGGTGACGCCGTAGGGCAGTTCGAACTGCCCGTTCAGGCTGTCGGGCCCGACCATGCGCGGGGTGCGGCCGATATTCGACTTGCCGCTTTCGGCATGCGTGATCAGCACCGTCTTGCACAGTCCTGCTTCGATCGCGGCGGCGGCATGGCGCACATGCAGCATGAAGGAGCAGCCGCCGACCGAGGTGCCGTCGACCCAGGTCGGTGTGATGCCGAGATAATGGCAGATCTGCTGCGGGGTCTCGACCGCGGTGGCGAAACCGTCGATGTCGGACAGTTTCAGTCCGGCATCGGCGATCGCGTTCAGCGCCGCATCCGCATGAAGCTGGATCTGCGACATGTTGGGGATGACGCCGAGTTCTGTGGTCTCGGCCGCGCCGACGACGGCAACCTGGTTTCTGCGCATGTGCCTAACCCTTCGCCGGACGGAACAGAGGAAGGGTGATCTTGTCGTCGAGCTTTTCGAACGCGACTTCCAGCTGCATGTCGAGCTCGAGCGCCTCGGGCGTCTGCGGACAATCGATGATGTTGGTCATCATCCGCGGGCCTTCGTCGAGCTCCACCACCGCGATGGAATAAGGCGGCGTGAAGCCGGGGGCAGGGCGATGATGGATGACGTAGCTGTAGAGCTTTGCCCTTGCCGCTCGCCTTGAAGACGGAGACCTTGCGGAGGCGCAGGACGGGCAGAACGGGCGCGGCGGGAAATAGACGTTGGCGCAGCCATCGCAGCGCTGCAGGCGCAGCTCGCTCGACCTGCGTGCCGTCCCAGAAATGCTGGGTTTCCGGGTGTCGGTTTCGGTCGCGCGCGGGCTGGCTCGGCCATGTCGATTATTCTCCTTGCCAGACACTTGCCCCGCTTGTTCCGATCTTGATGCGACATTTGACGGCCCCGCGTCAACGGTCCAGCCGACGCCCGCGCATGCCGCGTATTCCACCACGCGCACAATGGATGCGACGGGGACGCTTGTGTCTCTCCGACCCGGCGCGGTAGAAGGGCCGCCAGATGAAGAAAATTCGGAGGATTTCATGTTCAAGGTAACGGGTGCGGCACTGGCCGCCAGCTTGGCGCTTGCCGCGCCTGCCTTTGCCGCCGATGCGCCGGCGGAGATCAAGATCGGCACGCTCTACGCGTCATCCGGGCGCTATGCCTCGATCTCGATGCCGGTTTACAGCGCGCTCAAGCTGTGGGCCGAGCAGAAGAACGCCGACGGCGGCGTCTATGTGAAGGCGTTCGACAAGAAGCTTCCGGTCAAGCTTGTCGCCTATGACGACCAGAGCAACACCGCGACCGCGTCCACGCTCTATAACCAGCTCATCACCCAGGACAAGGTCGACCTCCTGGTCGCCGATTCCGGTTCGGTGCTCACCGCGCCGGCGGTCGCGATCGCCCGCGACCACAAGTTCTTCCTGTTCGACCAGACCGGCACCGGCGCCAGCTTCTTCTCCAAGGACAATCCCTATATCGCGCTGATGGCCGACCCGGTCTCGACCGTCTGGCCGAAGCCGGTCGCGGACTTCATCACCCATGACGGGCCCGCGCTCGGCATCAAGAAGATCGCCATCCTCTACGCGACCAACGAATTCACGGGCACGCAGGCCAACGCCTTCCGCAAGTTCGTCAAGGATTCCGGCGCGCCGATCGAGATCGTCTACGACCAGGGCATCCCGACCGAGACCAGCAACTACACCGTCATCATCAACAACATCAACAACACCAATCCCGACGCGGTGATCGAATTCGGCTACGCGCCGAACGACATTGCGTTCCTGCGCAACGTCCAGGATGTCGGCGTCAAGTTCAAGATGCTGTTCTCGATCTATGCCGGCCTCGAGACCGAGCTTCTGGAAAAGAACGTCGGCGAGAAGGCGCTCGAGCACGTCTTCACCTACGTGCCGCCGTCCGAGCTGGACTATCCGGTCAATTTCGGCATGACCATGAAGGATTATAAGGCCGCCTGGGACAAGAAATATCCCGACGGCAAGATCGAGTTCGGCTTCAATGCGATTGCCGGATACACCACCGGGCTCATGATCGAGAAGACGCTGTCGGTCGCGACCTCGCTCGACCAGATGGAGCTGCGCCGCGCGGTGTTCAGCCTGTCGGGCCAGCTCAAGACGCTCGACGGCACCTTTGCGCTGGATGAGATGGGCGGCCAGATCGGCGAGTTGACGCCGCTCGGCCAGCTTGCGCTTGACGAGCAGGGCCACGTCAAGTTCATCTCGATCTATCCGCACGAAACCGCCACCGGCAAGCCGGTCTACCCGGCTCCATGAGGCATTTGCGGTCGACGAAAGAGACGCCGGGGGCTGGGCGCTGATATGTTGATTTACGCGCTCGTCGCCGGCGTCCTGTTCGGCCTGTATTTCAGCCTGGTCGGGATCGGCCTCAATCTCGTGTTCGGCGTCATGCGCATCGTCAATCTGGCGCATGGCGACATCCTGATGCTCGGCGCGTTCGTCGCCTTCGGCGTGGTGACCTTCGCCGGGATCGATCCGTTGTTCGCGGTGCCGCTTGCCTTCGTGATCTTCCTCGTCGCGGGCCTCCTGCTTTATTGGGTGCTGGTGCCGCGGCTGCAGGGCTCGGTCAATCCGGAGATGCTCTCGATCATCCTGTTCTTCGGCCTATCGCAGGTGATCGAAGCCGATCACCACGATCTTCGCCGGCACCAGCGAACGCTCGATCCAGAGCCGCGCGCTCGGCACCGTGTTTTCGACCATCAAAGTCAAGCTGTTCGGCGGCAAGCCCGGCGGCGGCGGGGCCGGTCCAGATCCTCGGCCAGGGATTTCCGGCGCCCTGGGTGATCGCGGCGGTCACCAGCCTGATCGCGATCGCGCTGGTCTATGTCTATCTCTACCGGCACCCGGCTCGGCACCTTGACCCGCGCGGTGATGTCGCGGCGCGACGAGGCGCTTCGCGACCGGCATCGACGTCGATCGCGTCTCGGCGGCGGCCTTCGGCATCGGGCTTGGGCTTAGCCGCGGTCGCCGGCGTGTTCGCGCCCTTCATGTTCGGATCGGTGACGCCGGCGTTCGGCGCGGATGCCACCGTCACGTCGTTCGCCATCGTGGTGCTCGGCTCGCTCGGCAACCCCTTGGGCACCGCGCTCGGCGGCATCGTCTACGGCGTCTGCTACATGCTGGTGCAGACCTATCTCTCTTCATGGGCCGATCTGTTGCCTTACGTGCTTCTGATTCTGATCCTGTTGCTGCGCCCGAGCGGCCTGCTCGGAAGGCGGGTGCGCGTTGCCTAGCGCCCTGAGACACACGCTGTTCATTCTCGTGCCCCTGATCGCCGTATTCGCGGTGCTGCCGGGCGTCTACGAAAATCATCTGCTGCTGTTCAATTTCGTGATCTTCCTGATCCTCGCCCAGGGCGTGAACATCATCTACGGCTTTACCGGCTATCTGCCGTTCGGCTATGTCGGCTTCTTCGGCGCCGGCGCCTATGGCTTTGCGATCATGGTGATGCACTTCCAGTCGCCGGCGGTGATCGCGGTGCTGGTCGGAGGATTGGTCGGGGTCGCGCTCGGGCTGTTGCTGACGCCGCTGCTTGCGGCTATCCGGCGCCTATTTCGCGATCGCCAATCTCGCGGCGTCGCTCGCGGTGCTGCATTTCGTCGCCAACCCGGCGCTGGAAGGCATTACCAAGGGACCGTATGGCGTCTCGCTGACCGGCACCTTCAATCCGACGTCGGCCTATGCCGCCGCGCTGGTGGTGCTGGCGCTGACCTTGGGCGGCGTCGTGTATTTGCGAAACTCCGGCTTCGGGCTGGCGCTGCAGGCGGTGCGGGAGGATTCGGTCGCGCCGCGATGGCGGGCGTCAATGTGGTCCGGATGCGGGTGATCGCGTGGCTGGTTTCGGCGCTGGTCGCGGGCCTCGCCGGCGGCGTCTATGCCTGGTACGTCTCGGTGTTCTATCCCGACAATGTCTTCTCCGGCGATTTCAGCATTTTCGCGATCGTGTTCGCGCTGTTCGGCGGCGTCGCCACCATCACCGGCCCGATCGTCGGCGTGATCATCCTCTACGGCATCTACAACCTGATCGGCTTCACCACGCCGCAATATTTCCAGCTGATCTATGGCCTGCTGATCATGGGCTGGTGCTGTTCCTGCCCGCGGGCCTCGTCTCGCTGGCAACGCGAAGGGGCTGGCATGTCCCTTGAAGCCAAAGCCCATTCTCAATGTCGCAAAGCTGGTCAAACGCTTCGGCGGCTTCTATGCGCTCGACGGACTGAGCTTCCATGTCGCATCGGGCGAGATCCTGGGCCTGGTCGGTCCCAACGGCTCCGGCAAGACCACCGCGATCAACGTGATCTCCGGCCTTTATGCGCCCGATGGCGGCGAGGTGACGCTCGACGGCGCCTCGATCGGCGGGGTCGCCTCGCACCGGCTGGTCCATCGCGGCATCAACCGCACCTTCCAGATCCCAAAGCCGTTCCTGTCGCTCACCGTGCGCGAGAACATCGAGGTGGCGCTGACCTATGGCCGCGCGGAAGTGGCGCCGCCGACGATGGCGGAGCTGCTCGACGAATACCGCCTCGCTGAAGTGGCCGACCGCCCGGCCGCCGACCTCAACAGCGCGCAGCAGAAGATGCTCGATCTGACCCGCGCGCTCGCTACCCGTCCGCGGCTGCTGCTGCTCGACGAACTCGCCGCCGGGCTCAATCCGGCCGAGCTCGATTGGATCGCCGAGCGCATCAAGGCGCTGGCCGCGACCGGCATGGCGATCATCGTGGTCGAGCATCTGATGGGCTTCATCGAGCACATCACCGACCGCGTCATCGTGCTCAACGCCGGCAAGGAGATCTTTGAGGGCAAGCTTGCGGCCGCCGTGCAGGGAGCCACAGGTGATCGAGGTGTTCCTGGGAGGCGAGCATGCCGCCTGACACCAGCAGCGCTGCTGGACGCCGCCGGCATCGATGCCGGCTACGGCACCATGCAGGTGCTGTGGGGCGTCGATCTCGACGTGCGCCCGGGCGAAACTGTGCTGCTGCTGGGCGCCAACGGCGCCGGCAAGACCACGTTCCTGAAATCGCTGGTCGGCCTGATCGAGGCGCGGCATGGCACCATCAAGCTCGGCGGCGACGACGTGACGCGGATGCGCTCCAGCGACCGGATGCGGCTCGGCATGACCTACATGTCGGAACTGGCGGTCTTTCCCGATCTGTCGATCGAGGAAAACATCCGGGTCGGCGCGCAGGCGCTTGGCCACGCCGATCCCGGCGCGCGGGTCGAGGAACTTTATCGCCTGTTCCCCGTGCTGCGCGACAAACGGCGGACCCGGCGTCTCGCCTTTCAGGCGGCCAGCGCAAGATGCTCGGTATCGCCAAGGCGCTGGCCGCCGAGCCGCGGCTGCTGGTGATGGACGAACCGTCCGCCGGCCTGTCGCCGCTGTTCGTCAAGGAAGTCATTCGTATCTTGAGCGAATTGCGCGGACGGGGCCTTGCGCTTTTGATTGCCGAGCAGAATATCGGCTTCCTTGAAGTCGCGACGCGGGTCTTCGTGCTGGAAGGCGGACGTATCCGCTTCTCCGGCACGGTTGCCGAGATGAGCGACAATGAGGCACTGCACCGCGCCTATTTCGGACTGAAGTGATGCGGACCATCCGCATAGGTTCCGGCGCCGGCTATTCGGGCGACCGCATCGAGCCCGCGGTCGAGCTCGCCGAGAAAGGCGACATCGAATATCTCGTGTTCGAATGCCTGGGCGAGCGCACCGTGGCGCTGGCGCAGCAGGCGCGCATGAAGAATCCCGAACTTGGCTACGATCCGCTGCTCGAAGAGCGGATGCGCGCGGTGCTGCCGCTCTGCGCCGCAAAAGGCATCAAGATCGTCACCAATATGGGCGCGGCCAACCCGGAGGCGGCGGCCAGGAAGACCGCCGAGATCGCGCGATCGCTGGGGCTTCCGCCGTTGAGGATCGCCGCCGTCGTCGGCGACGACGTCCTCGATGCCTGCAAGCAAGGCGACCTCCCGATCATGGAATTCGACGGCACCATCAAGCAGCTCGGCAACCGGCTGTTGTCGGCGAACGCCTATCTCGGCGCCGGCGCCGATGGCGGAGGCGCTCGCGCGGCGGCGCCGATGTCGTGATCACCGGCCGCGCCTCCGATCCGGCGCTGTTCCTGGCGCCGATGATCCATGCCTTCGGCTGGGCGATGGACGACTGGAATCTGCTGGGGCAGGGCACCGTCGCCGGACATCTCCTGGAATGCGCCGGGCAGATCACCGGCGGCTATTTTGCCGATCCCGGCTACAAGGACATTCCCGACCTGGCGCGGCTCGGCTTTCCGATCGGCGAAGTCGGCCAGGACGGCTCGCTCGTCATCACCAAGGTCGAGGGCAGCGGCGGCGCGGTGACCGCGCAAACCTGCAAGGAGCAGTTGCTCTACGAGGTGCACGATCCCCACCCAATATCTGCAGCCCGACGTCACGGCGGATTTCTCGCAAGTGCGGGTCGAGGAGATCGCGCCCGATCGCGTGCGGATCAGCGGCGGCCGCGGCACAGCGCGTACCGGCACGCTGAAAGTCTCGGTCGGCTATGTCGACAGTTTTATCGGCGAGGGGCAGATTTCCTATGCCGGTCCCGGCGCGCTGGCGCGCGGACGGCTCGCGCTCGACATCGTGCGCGAGCGGCTGAAACTGACCGGCGTTGCGACAAGCGAATTGCGCTTCGACCTGATCGGCGTCGATTCCCTGCACGGGCCGCAAGTATCAGCGCCACGCCAACGAGCCCTACGAGGTGCGCGTGCGCGTCACCGGGCGCACCGAGAACCTGCGCGAGGCTGTCAGGATCGGCAACGAGGTGGAGACGCTCTATACCAACGGCCCGGCCGGCGGCGGCGGCGCCTGGAAATCGGCGCGCGATGTGGTTGCGGTGGCTTCCGTCCTGTTGCCGCGCGAACTGGCGACGCCGCAAGTCCGCTTCGTGGAGACATGAGACAATGAAGCTGCGCGAGATCGCCCATTGCCGCACCGGCGATAAGGGAAATACATCGAATATCTCGGTAATCGCTTATCATGAGAAGTCATTATCCGCTGCTGCTGGAGCAGGTGACGGCCGAGCGGGTCAAAGCGCATTTCGCCGGCGTTGTCGAAGGCGATGTGGTGCGCTATGAGCTGCCCAACATATCCGCGCTGAATTTCGTGATGAGCCAGACGCTCGGCGGTGGGGTGACGCGATCGCTGGCACTGGATGCGCACGGCAAGTCGCTGAGCTCGGCGCTGCTCGATCTGGAGATTGTAGTCCCTTCCGACACTCCATAACCAGGCGAACCAATCATGCCGAACCATCCGACCCTGGCCGCGCTGGCTGATGATCTCGAAGCGGGCCGCACCTCCGCGCGCCAACTGGTCGAGGAGTGCCTCGCGAAAATCGCCGATCCGAGAGGTGAGGGCGCGCGAGCCTTCATCCATGTCGACAAGGAGGCCGCACTTGCCGCCGCCGACGCAATGGATCGGCTGCGCAAAGCCAACGCCGCGCCGTCGCGCTTTGCCGGCATTCCGATCTCGATCAAGGACCTGTTCGACATCAAGGGGCAGGTGACCCGCGCCGGCTCTCGCGCGCTGGAAGAAGACGCTACGCCAGCGGAGCAGGACGCGCCGGTGGTGGCGCGGCTGCGCCGCGAGGGTTTTGTCGTGATCGGCCGCACCAACATGACGGAGTTCGCGTTTTCCGGCATCGGCATCAATCCGCATTACGGTACGCCGAAAGGCGCCTGGAACCGCAGCGAAGGCCATATTCCCGGCGGCTCGTCATCAGGCGCCGCGGTCTCGGTCGTTGACGGCATGGCGCATGGCGCGCTCGGCACCGACACCGGCGGCTCCTGCCGGATTCCTGCCGCCTATAACGGCATCGTCGGCTACAAGCCGACGCAGCGGCGCATTCCGCTCGACGGCGGCGTGCCGCTGTCGTTCTCGCTCGACAGCTATGGGCCGCTGGCGCGTTCGGTCGCGTGCTGCGCAACGCTCGATGCGGTGCTGGCCGATGAGCCGATCGTGCCGCTGCGGCCGCGTCCCATCAAGGGCATGCACCTTGCGGTGCCGACCACGGTCGTGCTCGATGACCTCGATGACGAGGTCGCGCGGACCTTCGAGCGCGCACTGGAGACGCTGTCGCGGCAAGGCGCCGATATCGAGCGCATCGAGATGCCGGAATTCCGCGATATCGGGGTCATGAATACCAAGGGCGGGTTTGCCGCGGCGGAGAGCTATGCCTGGCATCGCTATCTCCTCGCCTCCCGGGGCGACATCTATGATCCCCGCGTTTCCGCGCGCATCCTGCGTGGCGAGGGCATCAGCGCCGCCGATTATATCGACCTGCTCGAGGCGCGGCGGTCGCTGATCGCCCGCGCCAACTTAAGGCTTGAGCCGTATCGACGCCCTGATCATGCCGACCACGGCCAATACGCCGCCACGGATCGCCGATCTCGCCGACGACAAGGCCTTTGCCGTGGCGAACATGCGCAGCCTGCGCAATTGCAGCCTGATCAACATGATCGACGGATGCGCGATCTCGCTGCCCGCCCATCGCCAGGGCGAAGTGCCGGTCGGGGTGATGCTCGCTTCATCCGGCGGATCGGACCGCTGCATCTTCGAACTCGCGGCGGGGATGGAGACCGTCATCCATGTATGACCTGACCTTCACCATCGACGCTAAGGGAACGACGACCCCGCTGACCCTCGCGATCGACCAGGCGGTGGTTGCGGGATGGACCGGCCGCGATCCGGTGGCGCGCGACAAGCACATCGCCGAGCTTGAGGCGATCGGCATCGCGCGGCCGGTCACGACCCCGATCTACTATCGCGTCTCGGCGCGGCGGCTGACGACGGAAGACTCGATCGAGGTCTCCGGCAATGATTCCAGCGGCGAGGTCGAGTTCGTGCTGATCGGCTGGCAGGGCCGCATCTTCGTCGGCCTCGGCTCCGATCACACCGACCGCAAGGTCGAAAGCTTACAGCGTCACCGTCTCCAAGCAGATGTGCGACAAGCCGATCGCGCCGGTATTGTGGGAACTGGAGGAGGTCATCGCTCACTGGGACCGCATGATCCTGCGCGCCCATGCCTGGATCAAGGGCAAGCGCGAGCTCTACCAGGAGGGCACGCTGGACGCGATGCTGCCGGTTTCGGAACTGATCGCGCTCGGTTTCGACGGCGGCAAGTTTCCCGACGGCTGCGCGATGTTCGGCGGCACCTTTGCAGCCAAAGGCGGCATCCGGCCCGCCGACCGGTTCGAATACGAACTCGAGGATCCCGTGTTGAAGCGCACCATCCGGCATGCGTATGACGTGATCACCATGCCGGTGAGGGGCTGAGCCAGGCGCCAAAAACTCCGTCATTGCAAGAAGCCAACGGGTCGCGCGAACGCGCGCCCGATGACAGGCTCCGCGACGAAGCAATCCATCTTTCCCCGCGTGGTGGCATGGATTGCTTCGCGTCGCTCGCAATGACGGGGCTGGCAGTCGGAAATCGGGTGGCTTCAACCCGCGCGATTTGCGAGGATGGCTGCCATGAGAGCAACCGCGAAAAACATCATCCTTCCCGCATCCGACATCGCCGCTCGCGTCGATGCCATCGACTGGGCGCAGGCGGAGAACGAACTGGACACACACGGCTGCGCGGTCCTGAAGGGCCTGCTGTCTCCTGCCCAATGCCGCGCGCTCGCCGCGCTCTATCCCGTCGACGCTCACTTCCGCAGCCGCATCGTGATGGGACGCCATGGGTTCGGCCGCGGCGAGTACAAGTACTTTGCCTATCCGCTGCCCGAAGTGATCGCGGGATTGCGGCCGGCGCTTTACGCGCGGCTGCAGGGCATCGCCAACCGCTGGAACGAGGCGATGGGCATCGATATCCGCTATCCCGAACAACACGACGCGTTCCTGAAGCGCTGCCACGCCGCGGGGCAAACCCGCCCGACGCCGCTGCTGCTGCAATATGAGGCCGGCGACTACAATTGCCTGCATCAGGATCTCTATGGCGAGCATGTGTTCCCGCTGCAGGTCGCGATCCTGTTGTCGGAACCGGGGCGCGATTTCACCGGCGGCGAATTCGTGCTGACCGAGCAGCGGCCGCGCATGCAGTCGCGCGCCGAAGTGGTGCCGCTGCTGCAGGGCGATGCGGTCGCCTTTGCTGTGCATCATCGCCCGGTGCAGGGGACGCGCGGCACCTACCGGGTTAACCTGCGTCATGGCGTCAGCCGGGTCCGTTCCGGCCAGCGCCACACCGCAGGGGTGATCTTTCACGACGCGAAATGACGGCAGACCTGTTTGATGGCGCTGGCGAGGTGCGCCCCGTGGAGGAACGGATGGCGGAAGGCGCGATGCTGTTGCGCGGCTTCGCACGGCCGCGCGAGGGCGAGCTGATCGCGGCGCTGCGCGAGATCGAAGAGCAGGCCCCGTTCCGCCACATGCACACGCCGGGCGGCCACCAGATGTCGGTGGCGATGACGAATTGCGGCGGTTTCGGCTGGGTCACGGATCGCAGCGGCTATCGCTATGATGCGCTCGATCCCGAGTCCGGAAAGACGTGGCCGGCCATGCCGCCGGTTTTTCGCGACTTGGCGGAACGGGCGGCGGAGCGCGCAGGGTTCGCCGGCTTTGTGCCGGATGCCTGCCTGATCAACCGCTATGAGCCGGGCGCGCGCATGTCGCTGCATCAGGACCGGGACGAGCAGAATTTCGATCAGCCGATCGTCTCGGTATCGCTGGGCCTGCCCGCGATCTTCCTGTTCGGCGGATTGAAGCGCAGCGACAAGCCGCAACGTTATCGGCTGATGCATGGCGACGTCGTGGTGTGGGGCGGGCCGTCGCGGCTGTTCTTCCACGGCATCGCCCCGCTCGCCGACGGCGAGCACGCGCTCGCTGGGCCGGCAGCGGATCAATTTGACGTTTCGGCGGGCCCGCTGAGTTTTCACGCATCTCGTGCGCAGAGGATAACAGGCCGCATTTCCACCCAACTCGGTCTCGTCTATGCTCCTTGCGCCGAGGACCCGACATGACGACTGCCGAGTTGCCAGCAGAGGCGAGTTCCCGCGCCAACCGCGCGGGCATCTATCTTGCGTTCCTGCAGCTGGTGTTCACGCTGGGCTGGACCACCTATCTCATCTATCTGCCGAAACTTGCCGCGCAAGTCGGGATCGCGCCCGGTGCCGTGATCCTGATCCTGATGCTGGATCAGGCGATCTTCACGATTACCGACACGGCGATGGGGATTGCCGCCGACCGGATCGCCTCTCTGCTCGGCCGGCTCGGCGTGTTCGTGGCCGCGTTGACGGCGCTGTCCTGCGCGGCCTTTGCCGCGCTGCCGTTCGTGGCCGGCGCCGGCGCGAAGGCTCCCTTGATCGTGCTGATCGTGATCTGGGCGATCACGTCGTCCGCCCTGCGCGCCCCGCCGCTGACCCTGCTCGGGAAATATTGCGCGAGGCCGCAACTGCCGTATCTCGCGGCGCTGGTGATGCTCGGCTACGGCATCGCGGGTGCGGTCTCGCCCTATCTCGGCGTCGTTCTGCGTGACGTGGATCCGCGGCTTCCATTCGTGATTTCCAGCGTGGTCCTATTTCTGACCACGCTTGCCTTGTCCCGGGTCGAGCGCGACGTGGCGGCGCGGCGCCTCGGCTGCCAAGCCGCCGAAGCCGGCAAAGCCGTTCGGCACCGTGCCGGTGCTGTTCGTCGCCGCGATGATCCTGCTTTCGCTCGGCTATCAACTGCATTTCAGCATCAACAGCGCGCCGTTCTATCTGCGCTTTGCCAAGCCCACCGATCTGCAGTGGCTGATGCCGGTGTTCTGGATCGGCTTCAATATCGCGATGTTTCCGGCAAGCGCCGTCGTCAAGCATCGCGGCGCACTGATCGTGATGGGCGTCGCCGGCCTGTTCGGCGCGGTGGCAGTTCTGGTCGCGGAGATGGCCGGAAGCCTCAACACGCTGATCGTCGCGCAGTTCGTTGCCGGCGCGGCCTGGGGCTGCATGCTGATGAGCGCGGTTTCGGCCGCGCTTGCGATCGGCCATACCGGCGCGGAGGGCAAGGTGACGGGCCTGGTGTTTTCCGCGCTGGCGCTCGCGACCTTTGCGCGGATGGCGGCGGTCGCGGGCGGCCTGCAGAAGCTGCCGGAATACGCGCCGCTGTTGCACTGGGCGCCGATCGCCTGCTGGTCGGTCGCCGGCTGCGGGCTTCTGGTGATTGCGGCGGCGCGGGTGCAGCAGAGCATGCAAGTCCGCGGGGTTCCCTCATCCTGAGGAGCGGCGTCTTCGCCGCGTCTCGAAGGATGGGCCACCGGCCTCATGGTTCTCCGAGCGATGCGAAGCATCGTCCGGAGACGGCGCAAGGGCGCCTCCTCACCATGAGGATAGCTACGGCTTCGCCGGATGGATGAACGTCCAGGGCGTCGTTTCCGAATCCTTCGGGACCTCGATCGCGATCAGGTAAGGCCCGCCAGCGGCGAGCGCCTTTTCCAGCGCCGGGCGGAAATGATCGGGCGAGGTGACGCGGCTCGCGGCCACGCCGAAGGATTCCGCGAGCTTGACGAAATCCGGATTGACGAGGTCGGACGCCACCACGCGGCCTTCGAAGCGCGTGCGCTGGTCGCGCCGCACATTGCCGTAAGCATTGTTGTTGAACACCAGCGTCACCACGCCGATGTTGAACTGCACGGCGGTTGCGAGTTCCGCTACGGCGAACATGAAGCCGCCGTCGCCGGTGATCGCGACCACCGGCCGTTCGGGATTGGCGACCTTGGCGCCGAGCGCGGTCGGAAAACCCGAGCCGAGCGTGCCCTGATAGCCCGAGGTGATGAAGGTGCGCGGCTCATAGACCGGAAAGCCGTACCAGGAGGCGAAGCCGACCTGCGACAATTCGTCGGTGACGATGGCGTTCGGCGGCAGCACCTCGCGCAGGATGTTCAGATACGCCATCTGCGGCTGCACCTTCTGAATCTCCTGCATGCGCTGCGGCCGAAGCCTCGCGGATCGCGGCGCGGCGGCCAGCGGTCTTCGCGGTAGCCGGCCTTGTTGACCGCGGCGAACAATTCGCGCGTGCCGGCCTTGGCGTCCGACACCACGGCGACATCGGGCGTCAACCGCCGCATCTCGACGGGATCGATGTCGATGCGGATCGATTTGAGGCCGTCGGGGCGAAACGGCCACCGGAACGACGACGCCGGCAATTCCATCCGGGTGCCGATGCCGATCATCAGGTCGGTGTGCGGCCAGAGCTTGTAGGCCGCGGCCATGGTCAATCCCAATTCGTGGGCATTGGAGACGATGCCGCGCCCGCTGCGGAACGCCACCACCGGCGCATCGATCATTTCGGCCAGCTCGAGGATTTCCTCGCGCGCATCGATCGCGCCGCTGCCGACAAAGATCATGGGCCGCTTGCTCGCTGTGACCAGCGCGGCGGCCTGCTTGATGCGATCCGGATCGGGTAGCGGCGCCGGAAACGGATCGAACACTTTTGCAAGCCCGGTCTCCGCGCGCTGCGTGAACACGTCCCACGGCATTTCCAGCGCCACCGGGCCGCGCCGGCCCGACAGCATCTCCTGGAACGCGCGCGACACAAGCGCCGGCGCGGCATCGGGATATTCGATGCGCTCGGCCCATTTCACGAAGGTCCGTAGCGTCGCAAGCTGGTCCGGCATCTCGTGCAGATGGCCGCGGCCCTTGCCGAGAAACTGCGTCGGCACCTGTCCGGTCAGGCACAGCACCGGCTCGTTCGAGCCGAACGCGGTCAGCATCGCAGCCCCCGCGTTGAGCACGCCGGGGCCGGGTACGACGCTGAACACGCCGACCTTGCCGCTCGATCGCGCATAGCCAAAGGCCATGTAGCCGCAGGCCTGCTCGTGGCGCGCGCCGATCACCTTCAATTGCGCCTGATGGAAGGCGTCGAACAGGCCGTAAACCTGCGCGCCCGGCAGCCCGAACACGGTGTCGATGCCGTGCGCGACAAGGCCGCTTACGATCGCTTCGCCGCCGGTCATGGAAGTCATGGCGTGGTCCGATTGTTATTGTGAGTGCGGATACGGGGCTTCGTCGATCACGCCGTTGCGCAACAATCCGATGCCGTCGGCCTCGACCTCGACGAGGTCGCCGGGCCTGAGATAGCGCGGCGGATCGAAACGCGCGCCGGCGCCGGTCGGCGTGCCCGTGACAATGATGTCGCCGGGCACCAGCGTGGTGAAGGTCGAGATGTAGTTGATGAGGTAGCGGAAGCCGAAGATCAGCCGCGAGGTGCGGTCGTCCTGCCGCGTCTCGCCATTGACGCGTGTGGTCAGCCTGATATCCGCGATCTGCGATTCATCGGTGTAGGGAACGAGCCAGGGGCCGAGGCTGCCGGTGGAGTCGAAATTCTTGCCCTGGGTGACGTTGAATTTGGCATGCCGTATCCAGTCGCGGATGGTGCCTTCGTTGCACAGCGTGACGGCCGCGATGTGATCGAGCGCCGCGCTTTCCGCGATATGCCGGCCGGCCTTGCCGATGACGAGCACCACTTCGCCCTCGTAGTCGAGCTGAAGCGAAGCGCGCGGACGCACCAGCGGCGTGTTGTGGCCGACAAAGGAGCGCGCCGTGCGCATGAACATGCTCGGATATTTCGGCGCGTCCGAGCCGTCCTTGTATTCGGCGTTGCGGTCGGGATAATTGACGCCGATGCAGATGATCTTTTCGGGCTGCGGGACGGGCGGCAGCCAGGTGATTTGATCCAGCGCGTGGTGCGGCTGGTATCGCGCCGCCTTCCTCGGCGAGCCGCATCAAGGCGCCGGCCGCGATCGCCTCGCGCAGCGTCGGATATTGTTGGCCGAAGCGCCCGGAGAGATCGACGATGCCGTCGCCGACGACGGCGCCGTATTTTTGCAATCCGTTGATGACTAGGTGGCGAGGCGAGGGGAGGTCATAAGCTGTCCAATACCGATGTGGGGCCGCTTAGCCAGGGTTCATGCCCATGGCCTTGATGGCGGCTGCGGCGGCGGGAGTGGTCAGAAAACGGATGAAGGCCTGGGCGGCGTCGGCTTCCTTGCTGTCCGCCGCGACTGCGGCGGTGAAGACCAGTTCCTGCTGCAGATCGGCCGGGAACGAACCGGCCAGTTCGACACCGGGGGCGATCAACACGTTGGTGAGGAATATGCCAAGCTCGGCCTCGCCCTTGGCGACGGCCGGCGCGATTTGCGGCGGTCCGGCTGCGCCTTGGTTCTTGGCTTTCATCTCTCGGCAATGCCGAGGCGCTCGAAAACCTTGATGACGTAGGCGCCGGCGGCGCTCGACGGCACGAACGCGATCGACGACGCGTCGAGCAGGGTCTTTTTCAATGCGTCCGGTGTCGAGACGTCGGGCTTGGTTGCGCCGGCGCGAACCGCGACGCCGTAACCGACGCGCGCGATATCGATGGTCGGTCCCGGAACGAAATGGGCCTTCGCCGCCGCGTCCTTGAACACATCGATGGGCACAACTGCGAGGTCGAACGGCGTGCCGGAATTTACCCGCGCAACGATGTTGGGCGTGGAGTCGAAGTGGATGATGAGCTTGTGGCCGCTGGCTTTCTCGAATTGCGGGCCGAGTTCATTCAGCAGGCCGGTCGAGGGAGCCGCCGGCGATGACCCTGAGTTCGGCAGCTTTCGCGGTCGCCAGCGGCAGCAGCGCCAGGCCCAATATCAATGCCGCTGGAGCGAGCGCCGGCGTTATCATGATATTCTCGTCCTCAACATGCCCTTCAATCCGCAACCGTGACATCGGCGACGAACAGCGGTTCACGCACCTTCTGTCCGGTGAACGGCGAGCCCTGCTCGAACCAGGAGCGCGGCGCGGGCGCGCCCCACAGCGTCTGCCGGCGCGGGTCCTTCAATGACCAGCGCATCGGCGGATGGTCATGGTCCATCGTAAAATAGTCGCTGGTGTAGAGCTCGAGCCGATGGCCGTCGGGATCGCGAATATAGAGGAAGAACGCGTTGGAAATGCCGTGGCGGCCGGGCCCGCGCTCGAGGTTCTTCAAGTAGCCGCTGGAAGCCATGACGTCGCAGAGGTGAAGGATGTTCATCGCGGTCGGCACCCAATAGGCGAAATGGTGCAGGCGCGGGCCTTTGCCGTTGGTGATGGCGAAGTCGTGCACATTGCCCTTGCGATGCAGCCAGGCGGCGGCGATGCGTCCCTGCGGGCCGTCCTCCTCGGCGTATTCGGTGAGGCGAAAACCGAGCCGGGCGTAGAAGTCCATGGTGTCCTGGACCTCGGCCGCGAACACGTTGAAATGATCGAGCCGCTGCGGATGGCAGCCCTTGTAGAGGTCGTAGCGCCTAAGCAGATGCGGGCGCTTTTCCATCGCGGCATAGAGCTCGATCTGGAAGCCGAAGGGGTCGGTGAATTGCAGCGTGCGGCCCTGGAACGGCTGCTCGGCGAACGCGTGCACGATGCCGTTTCGGAAAAGAACGACGCGGCCTTGTCGAGGTCGGCTTCGTTGCCGACCTTGAATCCCAGCCGGTTGCAGGCGGGGGCTTGGCCTTTCTCAAGACCAGCGAGTGATGCTGATGCTCCTCGCTGCCGCGCAAATAAACCGCGTTGTCGTCGCGATCCTCGACATGGAGGCCGACGGTGGTCTCATAGAAGGCGCGGCTGGCATCGAGGTCGGTCACGTCAAGCACGGCATGGCTGCAGCGGATGATGTTGAACGGCGGATCGAAGACGTGTTGCGGAACGGGCATGTTATCTGGTCCTAATGGTAAATCGCGACGGGTTTCACCTCTCCCGTTGGGAGAGGTCGGCGCGTAGCGCCGGGTGAGGGGTTACGCTCCATCGATAGACCGTAACCCCTCACCCCAGCCCTCTCTCTATGGGAGAGGGAGCGCACCGTTGCTGTTGGTCCGCTCGCGCCAGGCATCAAATTCCCAGTTTCTGAATCTTGTGCGTGCCCCGCGCCAGCGAGACATGCTTGGTTTCCATGTAGAAGTCGAACGAATAATCGCCGCCGTCGCGGCCGATGCCGGAGGCTTTCATGCCGCCGAACGGGGTAGGCAGATGGCGGACGTTTTCCGAATTGAGCCAGATCATGCCAGCTTCGAGCGCATCCGCGACGCGCAAGCCGCGCCCCATGTCGCCGGTCCAGACATAGCCGGTGAGCCGTAGTTCACGCCGTTGGCGATCTCGATCGCATCTCGCTCGTCGCGGAACGGGATCACGGTGAGGAACGGGCCGAACACTTCTTCCTGCGCCACGCGCATTTTCGCATGTGCGCCGGTGACCAAGGTGGGCTGGACGTAGTGCCCGCCGCCGGGGCCGTCGTGCGGCTTGCCGCCCACCGCAATCACCGCGCCGTCTTTTCGCGCGACGTCGAAATAGGCGCAGACCTTGGCGAGGTGTCGCTCGTGGATCAGGGGCCCGATCTCGGTTGCGGGATCTAGGGGATGGCCGACCCTCAGCGCCTTCACCCGCGCCGTGAGCTTCTCGATGAATTTTTCCGCGATGCTGTCCTGGATCAGAAGCCGGCTCGACGAGGTGCAGCGCTCGCCGTTCAGCGAGTAGATCATGAATACGACCGCGTCGAGCGCGCGGTCGAGGTCGGCATCGTTGAACACGATCACCGGGTTCTTGCCGCCGAGCTCGAAATGCACCCGCTTCAACGTCGGCGCGCCCTGCGCCATGATCGCCGAACCCGTAGCGCTTTCGCCGACAAAGCCGATCGCCTTGATCGCGGGATGCTCGGTCAGCGCCTTGCCGGCCTCTTCGCCGATGCCGTGCACGGTGTTGAGCACGCCGTCCGGGATGCCGGCCTGCTTGACGAGCTTCGCCAGAAGATCGGCCGTGACCGGCGACCATTCGGCGGGCTTGTGCACCACGGTACAGCCGGCGGCGAGGGCAGGGGCAATCTTCCAAGTCGACAGCATGAACGGCGTGTTCCACGGCGTGATCACGCCGACCGGGCCGATCGGCACACGGGTGGAGACGTTCCAGTGCTCCTCGCTCGGTGTGTTCAGGCCGTCGCGGGCTTCAGCGCACTTGTCGGCGAAGAAGCGAAAGTTCTCGGCCGCCCGGATCGCGGCCTTGGCCATGAAGCGGTGGGCCTGGCCGGTGTCGATGCATTCGAGCACCGCGATATCGTCGGCGCGGTCCTCGATCGCATCCGCCACGCGATGCAGAAGTTTCCGGCGCAACGCAGCCGACAGGTCGCGCCAGGATCTGAAGGCGAGGCTCGCGGCGGTTGCGGCGCGGTCGATATCCTCCGCATTGCCGCGCGCGACGCTCGCCAGCACCGCGCCGTCGATCGGCGATCTGGTCTCGAAGGTTTCCCCCGAGATCGACGGCACGATCTTGCCGTCGATCATGTGGGAGATTCCCTCGGCCTTGAGTTTGGCGAGCAGCGGCGCGGCGCGGTCGAGATTGGCGCGGAACAGATCCGATTTCGGCGTGACCTTATCCATGTGCCGGCTCCGCCTTCAAGGCTTCGTGGATATTGTTGCGCTTCCAGCTCGTCTCCTTGTCGTTGATCTGCATGTCGAACGACAGCGCGAATTTGCTCGCCTTGAAGACGGGATCGAGATGGTCGGACAGCGCGCGAAAGATATGCTCGCCGGCCTTCTTGCGGATCGTGAGATCGCGGCCCTCGCCAAGGCGCAGCACCATGTCGAGAAAGCCGAACTGCGGATTGCCGTCGGCGATCGCGTAATGCTCGCAGCTGATAGCGCGGACGCGAATGCCGCCAAGCGGGAAGATGCCGGTTTCGACCGCGGCCTTGCGGACGACCTCGACGATCTTTCCCATGTCGAGGCGTGTATCGAGATTGGCGGAATATTCGATGGTGAAATGCGGCATGGCAGGATCACTCCACGTTGAGCTTCAGGCGAAATAGCAACTGACCGAGCCGTAGGCGCCATAGTCGGCCTGGATTGTGTCGCCCTTGCGGGCCTCGATCGGGCGGATGAACGATCCCGCCAGCACGACCTGACCCGCTTCCAGCGCCAGCCCGATGCCAGCGATCTTGTTGGCAAGCCACGCGACGCTGGTTGCGGGATGATTGAGCACGCCGGCGGCGAGCCCGGTCTCCTCCAACTGGCCGTTGCGAAAACACAGCGCGCCGATCCAGCGCAGGTCGGCATCCAGCGGCCGCAGCGGCCGGCCGCCGAGCACGATGCCGGCGTTGGCCGCGTTGTCGGCGATGGTGTCGAAGATCTTTCGCGTGGCTTTGGTCTCCGGATCGACCCGCTCGATCCGCGTATCCAGAATCTCCAGCGCCGGCACCACGAAGTCGGTCGCATTCAGCACGTCGAACAGGGTGCAACCGGGGCCGGCCAGGCGCTTGTTCATGATGAACGCCAGTTCCGCTTCCACCCGGGTGGCGATGAAACGGTCGGATGGCACCACCCCACCATCGGCAAAGAACATGTCGTCGAGCAGCACGCCGGAATCCGGTTCGTCGATATTGAGCGCGCTCTGCATTGCCTTCGAGGTCAACCCGATCTTGTGGCCCTTCACCACGCGCCCCTCGGCGAGCTTGATCTCGATCCACGCCTGCTGGATCGCGTAGGCGTCCTCGATGGTGATGTCTGGAAATTGCAGCGACAGCTGCCGGATCTGGGTACGGCTCTTCTCCGCCCGATGCAGGCTTTCGGCGGCGACGCGAATTTTTTCTCTGGAAAGGGCCATGCGCGGTCGGCGAAAAGGGGTGTGCGGCAAGGTGATTAACATGTTAAATGGTTCGGATCAAATCCAATAACCTCTTGCTGCAGTGCAAACCTGACGACGATAGCAACCCGGATGGCGCGGAAGAAATCATCGAAAGTATCGCGGGCGAATTCGAAAAGCGCCGCCACCCGCCGCGTCCCGATGCGCGAATTCTCCCGCTCGCTGCCGATGTCGCTGCTTCGCGCGCGCGAAGCGGTGATGCGGCAGTTCCGGCCCTCCCTGCGACGTCACGACCTGACCGAGCAGCAATGGCGCATCCTGCGCGCACTCGCCGCCATCGACGCCATCGAGGTCACGGAGCTCGCGCGCACCGCCTTCTTGTTGGGGCCGAGCCTGTCCCGCATCCTGCGCGATCTGGAAGCGCGACGCCTGATCGAACGGCGGACTGCGAAAACCGATCTCAGGCGCGGCGTGGTCTCGATCTCCGAAAAAGGCGTGAGATTGATGGAGGTCGTCGCGCCCTCGTCGGAAGCCATCTACGCCGCGATCACCAAGCGCTATGGCGCCCGCAAGTTGACTGAGCTGCAGGACATGCTCGGCGCGCTGGAGGCGAGCCTTGCCGGGCTTGGTGTCACCGAGGGAAGCGCCGGGGCCGACGAGTAAGCGCAAATTTGCATGATGAGGTGGATAGGACGCATAGCTTGCGCCGCTGCATAGTGTTTGAGCGGCAAATGGCGGGCACCGTTGCGGCGAAGTGGCTGGAATAAGGTGCACGATCGTTAACAATAACGCCCTCCACATTATCGGAAGCGCGAGAACGCGAGCCATCAAGGGCGCGAAGCTCGCGCTTGGCGCCCCACCACGGTCTTGCTCGTCGAGCAAAATGCGCGCATGGGACTGTCGGTCGCCGACTACGGCTACGTGCTCGAAACCGGCCGTATCGTGCTCGGCGGCAAGCCCGACGAGTTGTGGGGCAACGAAGCCATCGCTGCCGCTTATCTCGGCGGTCATGCCAAAGTCAGTGCTTAACCTAAGAGCCAGCCTGCCATGGTCACCATCAAGGTCGAAAACCTCATCGATTTCGTCGCCGACGTATTCGGACATGCCAGGTCTTCGCCGGAGGAAGCAAGGCGCATCGCGACTTACCTCACGACGGCGAACCTGACCGGGCACGACAGCCACGGCGTGATCCGGGTTCCCGTCTATATCCGCTGGAACAAGATGGGCTCGGTCGTTCCGAACCAGACCGCCGAGGTCGTGGTCGATACGCCGTCGCTGGCGGTGGTCGACGGCAAGTTCGGCTATGGCCAGACGGTGACGCCGCAGGCGGTCAGGATCGGCATCGAGAAGTGCAAGAAGGCGGGCCTTGCCGCGGTCGCGCTGCGCAATGCCGGCCATATCGGCCGGGTCGGCGACTGGGCCGAGATGGCCGCGGCGGAAGGCCTCGTCTCCGTCCATTTTGTGAATGCCGCAGGTTCGCTGCTGGTGGCGCCCTTTGGCGGCGTCGAGAAGCGGCTGTCGACGGCGCCTTATTGCGTCGGCATTCCCCGCCACGGGCAGGATCCGATCGTGCTCGATTTCGCCACCTCGATCGTCGCCGAGGGCAAGGTGCTGGTCGCAAGCCGCGGCGGCAAGAAGCTGCCGAAGGGCGCGCTGATCGATGCCGACGGCACATTGAGCGAAGATCCGGCCGTCCTGTATGGACCGTACCAGCCCGATGGGCCGCGCGATCACACCAAAGGCACCGGCGCGATCCGCGCGTTCGGCGAGCACAAGGGCTCGGGCCTGGCCTTCATCTGCGAGTTGCTCGGCGGCGCCTTGACGGGTACCGGCGCGACCGCGCCGAACCGCCGTTTCGCCAACGGCATGCTGGCGTTCTACGTCGACCCCAAGGTGGTCGACACCAGCAATTTCTTCGATGACGAAATCGCGCGCTATGTCGACTTCATCAGGGCGACCAAGCCGGTCACCGGCGTCGACGCCGTGCTGATCCCCGGAGATCCCGAACGGAAGATGCGCGCTGACCGCACCAGGAACGGCGTCCCCTTGCCTGACGATACCTGGGCGGCGATAGTGAACACCGCGCGCGACGTCGGCGTGAGTGAAGTGAGCATCCAGCGGGCGACAAGCTAGGCCGGCATTGCTAGGAAACGACGAGAGGAAACGCGACCAATGGCAAATAAAGTCAAGCAAATCTGGGCTTCGGGCAAGGCGGTGGTGAATGCCTGGCTTGCGATACCGTCGGGCTTTTCGGCCGAGGTGATCGCGCAATGCGGCTTCGACAGCGTCACCGTCGACATGCAGCACGGCGTACAGGACTACCAGTCCATGGTGCAATGCTTCCAGGCGATGCACGGCCATCCGGTGACGCCGATGGTCCGCGTGCCCTGGAACGAGCCGGGCATCATCGGCAAGGTGCTCGATGGCGGCGCCTATGGCGTGATCTGCCCGATGATCAACACCAAGGAAGAAGCCGAGAACCTCGTCTCCTACAGCAAATATCCGCCGCGCGGCACGCGCTCGAACGGCCCGATCCGTTCCGGCATGTACGGCTCGGCCGGCACCTATCAGCAGACCGCCAACGAGGAGATCGTGCTGCTGCCGATGATGGAGACCAAGACCGCGGTCGGCAACATGGAAGCGATCCTCGACGTTCAGGGCATCGACGGCGTCTATATCGGTCCGTCCGATCTCGGCTTCTCCTACGGGTTGGTGCCGAAGCTCGACCGCGACGAGCCGGAGATTCTCAAGATCTACGAGAAGATCGTGAAGGAATGCGGCAAGCGCGGCCTTCATCCCGGCATCCACTGCTCAGGCGCCGACGGCGCAGTGCGCGCCATCAACATGGGCTTCCAGCTCGTGACGCTCTCGAACGAAAGCGGACTGATGACGACCTACGCGAAAATGCAGGTGAATCAGACCCGGAAAGATTCCGCCGGAAAGGCGTAAGGTTGCGAAATAGCGAGTAGCGAATAGGGAGTAGCGAATAGGAGTGGGGTTCTTTCCATTCGCTACTCGCCATTCGCTATTCGCCCACTTCCCCACTTCAAGGAGACCCCCATGGCCCCGGCACCCGTCATTCGCCTGCATCCTGACGACGGCGTGCTGATCGCGCGGTCGAGCCTGCCGCCGGGCCTCGTGGTGGCGGATGGCGTGACCACGACCGAGCGGATTCCGGCCGGCCACAAGGTCGCGATCAAGCCGATAGCGCTCGGCGAGCCGATCCGCCGCTATGGCCAGATCATCGGCTTTGCCACCGCGCCGATTGCGCCGGGCCAGCATGTCCACACGCAAAATTGCGGCATGGGCGATTTCGCCAAGGACTATGCCTACGGCGTCGACGTCAAGCCGGTGCCGAATTTCGATCTGCCCGCGACCTTCGACGGCATCCGCCGTCCCGACGGCCGGGTCGCGACGCGCAATTACATCGGCATCCTCACCTCGGTGAATTGCAGCGCCCATGTAGCTAGCCTCGTCGCCGACGTCTTCAAGAAGAACCCGTTCAGCGGCGACAATCCGCTGGCCGATTTTCCCAATGTCGACGGCGTGGTCGCGCTGACCCACAAGACCGGCTGCGGCATGACCCAGGACGAGCCGCTGGCGCTGCTGCGCCGGACGCTCGGCGGCTATGCGCGGCACGTCAATTTCTCCGCGGTCGTGGTGCTCGGCCTGGGCTGCGAGGTCAACCAGATCGGCGGCTTGATGCAGGAGCAGAAGCTCGCCGGCCGGCTGCGCGCGATGGACATCCAGGAAATCGGCGGCACCCGCAAGACCGTTGAAGCCGGCATCGCCTTCGTGAAGGAGGCGCTCACCGACGCCAACAAAGTGAAGCGCGAGACGGTCGCCGGCCAGCGAATTGACGGTGGCGCTGCAATGCGGCGGCTCCGACGGCTATTCCGGCGTCTCCGCCAATCCGGCGCTCGGCGCCGCAAGCGATCTGCTGGTGCGGCATGGCGGCACCGTGATCCTGGCGGAGACGCCCGAGACCTATGGCGCCGAGCATCTGCTGACGCGGCGCGCGGTCAGCCGCGAGGTCGGCGAAAAACTGGTGGCGCTGATGCGCTGGTGGGAGGAATACACCGCGCGCGAAGGCGCCGAGATGAACGCCAATCCGAGCCCCGGCAACAAGGCCGGCGGGCTGACGACGATCCTGGAAAAATCCCTCGGCGCGATGGCCAAGGCCGGCAGCACCAATCTGGTCGACGTGCTGCACTACGCCGAGCCCGTCACCAGGAAGGGTTTTGTGTTCATGGATACGCCGGGCTACGACCCGGTCGCGGCGACCGGGCAGGTGGCGGGCGGCGCCAATCTGGTCTGCTTCACCACCGGCCGCGGCAGCGTGTTCGGCTGCAAGCCCGCGCCCTCGATCAAGCTCGCCACCAACACGCCGATGTACAAGCGCATGGAAGACGACATGGACGTCAATTGCGGCACCATCCTCGACGGCGAGGAGACCGTGCAGCAATGCGGCGAGCGCATCTTCGACCTGATGCTGAAGACCGCGTCGGGCCAGCCGACCAAGAGCGAGAGTTTCGATTTCGGCGGCGCCGAATTCGCGCCGTGGGTGCTGGGCGCGACGATGTAGCTTGCTGGGTAGTTTGCTGGCCAAACCATTCTCGAGGATGCGCAGCTTCATGGCAGTCAAGGATTTGGCGCTCACGCATATGTCCTGCTTCAACCTTGAAGCGGCAAGAGGACACGAGCCCACATTCTCGCCGCGCGTTGCGCCCGAGTTGTGCCTGAAAACCTAGTCCCTCCGAAATGAAAGAGGGCGCAGGGAAGACCGGGTGCCCAATGCACCCGCAGCCTCGTGTGCGCTTTGTAGTTGGAGTATGCACACGAGTATTCACAGCGGAGGCACCGGATACATCCGGCCTTCCCTGCGCAATGGTTTTACGGCTTATACGTGCTCTTCTCGGTGACCATCGCTTGGTTGCCACCGTCACCCGCGAGACGCGTGAGCATCTTCGCGACCTTAGCGCCTGCTTCGGAGCGCCAGAACCACACGACTTCGCCGTCCGCTCCGGCTGCGTTCGTCAACGCACAGCCAAAGCGTCCACCGCATCCCGCTCCCAACGTCCGTGACGATCGCGAAGCGCCCCTCTTGTGGGAACGGGACACGCGCAAGATGCTGCTGATTTGGGGTTCGAGCAAGTCCGCCGGCCTGCGGCACAATGGCACGACGGGCAATTTTCGCATGACGCCCATGCACGAATTGCCCGTCGGGCAATCGGTAGACGATCGACCTTTGGTGATGCCGTTTCGGTGCAATCCAGCGCACGCGCTCATGAGATAGTTGCTTCATCATCCGCACCATATCACCCGGCGCGGCAATGGCCGCGTAGGTTGCTATTTTGGAGACGCCGGCTGCATTTTGGTATTAAGTCATTCACCCGGAAACAAACACGATCTATCATATGCTGCTCAGAAGCGGGCAATGACATGCGGTTTCGAATTGATCACTCCACACACCGGACACCAAATAGCATTCTCGTGTACCGACCTGAGGAATACTCGTTCGATGTAGAGCCCGCACCGAGCAGGAGCTTCACGACAGTCTTGGTGGACGACTTGAACTTGGAAATTGATGATGCTGGTAGGGTGATCTCGGTTTGGGGGATGTGTCCGCACACGAGGTGGGTGGAGGCATCGCTAACGCCTCCGGAAGCCGCGTGGGGTGACATCATTTTTGTTCCTGACGCACCCCTCTCGCAAGGAGTATCGGTGCGGCTAAACCGCGACAAATACTTGCTCGTTCAAGCTGACAGAGCATCGGGTTGGGTTCGGGTTCAAGGCAGAGGAGCGCCAGCTTCATCGGTCAAATTGCTGCCCGGTGTCATCTTCGAGATAACTGAGCAGGGTCAACTTTGTTCTCTGTGGCTTAGGCCGCAACAAGGGCTTAGCACGTCAGAGCCCATAGCGGGCGCACACGTCTATTGACGACGGCTATTGAGCAGATGATACCCCCGCTACCCCAGCGCATTAGTCCCGCGTTACGAACCGCAAGCACGCCAACATGAATTTGCGTCTATATAGCGAGAATTGCATGAGTTTTTCTGGCAGTGGCCGCATCGTTACATGAAGCTTGTTTACCTCATCAATGATTTGCTGGGTCTCGAAATGGATAGCGAGTGCAGTATGAGCGAACGCATTTCGTATCTTTCTAATGCAGTCCAAATTTTCGACCGTAGTCTCTTCGTAGAGCCCAAGCGCATAACCCAAATGAATCTTGCCGTAAAAGGAACTAAGAGCGCCGTCCCTCTCCATGAGCTTGCTTACTACTTTATCATCGTTTCTAGGAAGCGCTTTGATAATTGCTTGTTCGATCGTTCGTTCAACCCAAGAAGCCAGAACTATTGCAGCCGTCCTGTCGGATGCTTGCTGACCTCCTCAAGAACCTCCTCCCAGTCTTCTGCTCCGACGGGACTTCCTGTCAGCTTGCGTAAGCTACCGCCCTTTGGTCCTTTGGCCATCGTCGTCGCCCCCACCACAACGTTACATATTTGGTTCGCAAAAGAATATGCAGTCTTGGGGCCGTGATACAATCTGCTTATTAAAAGCTAGCTCGTAGGATGGGTTTGAGCTCTTCGCGAAACCCATCATCATCGCAGATCGCAATTGATGAGTGTCGCTGTGCTCAACCCATCCTACGGGCTGGAATGAGACACGATAATTTCTGTGACGGGCTCGCCTTAGTCTGTCATTTCCAGCTCGAGCCGGGCGTCCTTTTTGGTTTTTGCCTGCGAGACTCCGACGAGACCCGTTCGCCCAAAGCGTTGAGATAGCCGAACAGGCGTTCGTAGGCATATCCGGCAAAATGCTCCCGCAAAAGCTTCGACACATCCGGCTGCGCCAGACCGAGTGATGATGCGGCCTTGGCTTGTGTCAGGCCCTTCGATTTGATCCGCGCTGCAATGCGCAGCACAAGGTCGGCCTTGATGGAATGCTCGGCAGCGTTGGGCAGGCCGATGTCCGCAAACACGTTACCGCTGCTCTTTGTGACTTTGATCTTTTTCATCGCTCTCTCTCCAGTTCGTAGGGCGGATTACGCCCCTCGGGCCGCGCTTGGCGCGGTCCAACCCGCCCGACGGGCTATTCACTGTGGCATCGACACCGGGCGGCTCAACATGGTTCGCTCGAATTTGCACGCTGGCATTGGTTTCGCGAAGAAAAAACCTTGAACCATATTGAAGCCCATCTCGCGCGCGCAAAGAAAGTCAGCTCTGGTTTCGACGCCTTCGGCGACCGTACGTGCGCCCACGATGTCCGCGAGGTGGAGAATACGGCAGCATACCATCTGTTTTAAGCGATCACCGGCGCAGCCGGTGATGAATTTTCGGTCGACCCTGATCTCGAAGAAAGGGAAGTCCTCAATTTCCGTGAACGCCGGCCATTCGGTCCCGAGATGGTCGATCGACAAGCCGATATTGCGGAATCGAAGTTGCCTGGCAATGTCTTTCAGCAGCGTCAGGTTACGAAGAACCTCGGTGCCATTGATCTCGACGATTAGTCCTTTGAAAGCCGGGTGATTGGGCATATGCCGACAGAGAATCCAGAGTGATTCCGGGTCATGAAGAAAGTCGATTGGAAGGTTGATCGCGATCTCGATATGACCGTGCCGGATAACGAAGTGGCGCCAATCATCGACCGCCTGGCCAACGACAAATTCCGATAGCGCCCGGAAGTGCGGATCACTGTCATCCGGTATGAAATATGCCGGGGCACGACGCCCCAGGTCGGATGACGCATCCGGATGAGCGCTTCGGCGCTGCTGACGCTTAGTGTGCGCATGTCGAGCTTCGGCTGATACCAGAGTTCGAGCCAGCCTGCGCTTACCGCCTCGTCCACATCGACCGGAGAGGTCAGTGGTTGTTCGACGGGGAGGAGTGCGGCGACGCTATTGCGGAAATTCCGGTCGTCAAAGGCGGGGAGAGCAATGGGAGCATTGCAAGGCCGAGTTCCTCGCCGAGTTTTCGGACGGCGACAACCGCTGGCACATTGCGTTGACCAAGCGGCAGGACCTTGCCGTCGAAAGTTCTGGCGGCCAGTCGTTTCAGTATTTCGGCACCCCAGGCAGCGCCCCCTGACAGGCCGAGGACGATGAGGTCCGGCAGATGTCGGTCGAGCACTACACCCAACTCGCCAACCTGCGCGCACTCGCAGGTGATGAAATCCAAATTCTTCAAGAATTCCGCGAGGAACGTTCGAACGTGCTGCTTGTCGTCGGCGATGCAGACACGAGGCCGGACCTTTCGCAGGCCGAACGTAACCCGTTGGCTCGCTTCTTCAACTCTCGGGGTTGGCATGATGCGACCCACGATTGAAATTATCATGATATTCTATCACTGGATAACTTCCGGAATTGAGGAATTGTTCAACGTTCAAGGACAAATGTCCCGTTAGCATTAACCCATACAATCAGAATAAATTACGAATGTCGATCAATTGGAAAATGCTGCTTGATTGATTTAAAATTGCCTGCTTGGACGACATCGACCGTCGCCGTGCGTTCTACACCTCGCAATTGAACGTCCAGGAATTGCGGTGAGTGAATTGGACCGCATCCCTGGAATGAGACACGATAATTTTTGTGACAGGCTTGATTAGAGAATGCTCTGCGGCACTTGACGAGCGGCCGGCTAATGGGCGTCACCGTAATTCCCGCAATTTCGTACACCATCGACGGCGTCCACCTGAACGCCGGCTACGCGGTCTGGGACGCGGCACTCTGGCAAGGCGCGGCGTCGATTTGCGATTCTGAAATAAAGTAGTAGCGCAGCATTAACCGATACGGTCGTTTGCCGAGCAGCCCCGTCGGCGTTCACCATTGTCCGCAGGGAATCGTTCATGCCAATCTGGTAGGAGCCGAAATCCGGCTCAACCGGCCGGCAAGAGAGCCGAAGACATGACCGACCCGCAACCCAGCCCGCCGCCGAACAAATTGCTGGGACTGGAGCGCTGCGCTTCCTGGCGGCGCTGGCCGTGCTGCTGTGGCACTACGTGCACTTCGCCTATGTCGCGGACAAGCCGGTCGACCTCGTCAGGGATCGACTGCCGCTCTACGACCTGCTGCAGCCGTTTTATGAGGCCGGCGAATACGGCGTCTGGGTGTTCTGGTGCATCAGCGGCTTCATCTTCTTCTGGAAATATCGCGACGCGATCGCCGATCGATCGATGCACGGCTGGACATTCCTGGTGTACCGGCTGTCGAGATTATATCCGCTGCATTTCGTGACACTGCTGATCGTAGCATTGCTGCAGCCGATCTATTTTCGCCAGCACGGCTATTTCTTCGTCTATCAGGCCAACGACTGGCGCACTTCGTGCTGCAGATTTTCATGGCAAGCGATTGGGTCGTCCAGCGAGCCGACAGTTTCAACGGGCCGATATGGTCGATCTCGGTCGAGGTTCTGGTCTACATCGTCTTTTTCCTGATGCTGAGATTTGTCACCAGATCCCCGTGGCTGAACCTCGCCATGATCGCGGTCGGGACCATCGCAACCGGACAGGTTGGCTGCCTGGCGTTTTTCTACATCGGGGGGGCTCGCGGCGATGGCGCGCCGGGCGGTTGCGCCTACGCGGCACCGCGGCGTCGTCGAAGGCATGGCGTGGCTTTTCGCCGTCACGCTTCCGGTATTCTGCCGGTTTGGGCTGTCCGATCTCATGATCCTGGCCTACACACCGCTCGTCCTGTTTTGCCTGTCCGGCAACCTCAGCGTGACGCCACGGGTCCAGCGGATCATCCAGGCCATGGGCAACATGACCTA
>CAVZQX010000078.1:0-99567 GCA_963777475.1 uncultured Alphaproteobacteria bacterium | reverse complement strand
GCTTACGACTGCTCCATCAGCGCACCATGCTGCCCAGCGCCAGGACAAGCCCGACAGCCGCCACGTCCCGCATCGGGGAGTGAACGAAGTAGGTGTCGACCACGCGCCGATATGGACAGCAGTGTTTACTGGATCACCCGCATGCGCGGGTGATGACGACTGGTGTTACAAATGCCCAGTGATTTGCCCGACGGGCAAATCACTTCGCCCTTGCAATTGTGGCCTGTCTAGCCCCTTTGGCAAAAATATTTCTGTTTTTCGGAAATGCAAATCAGGCCTATGATTTGCCATCCCATCCCGAAAGAGGGGCGTTGCGCAACGTCATCAACGCGGGGCGGGTCGCGGTGGACGCGGATGGCGCTTCTGACGAGAGCGCCTGATGCGGACGGCGAAAACGTGTGGTCCTGACATCGCGGTGCTGGTGTCAAGTCTTGCGGAAGCAATTCCGCTGGCGACGGTGGCAAAAGAGCCGTTCACCGGGGAGAGCACGCTATAAGCCGTAAACCACTGCGCGGGGAGTGCCGGGTGATTCCGGTGTGACCTGACTAACGCGTGTGCGTTCTCCCACTACCCCTTGCACACGCGGCTATCGGGCGCATCGGGCGCCCGGCCTCCCCGCGCCCTCTTTTCGAAAGAGGGCGGGAAGCGTCCCCCAAGACCCGGGCGAAACGCGCCGCGGGAATTGCGGCCATTTCGCCCTCGCGTTCGCTGCGCCGATGAATGTCAGCTTTCCGCCGCGAGAGGCGGTCATTCAAGAATTGACAAGCCGTCAACCTGCAATCTAGACGACCGATGCCATGAGACTTATCGTTCCCAAGCTCTCTGACCTCATCCTGAGGAGCAAGCCATCGCCCTTGGGGCGAAGGCTTGCGTCTCGAAGGATGGCGGCTTGCACGGCCGTCGCCCGCGGCCATCCTTCGAGACGCATCGCTTGCGCGATGCTCCTCAGGATGAGGTTCGGGAGGGGCCGATATGATCCGAACTTCAAAATCACTGAACCAGCAGTTCCAGTCTCATGATCCGCGAGCACCGTTAGTCCCATGACCGCGCCACTCACCCTGTTCGACAAGCTCTGGACCCGGCACGAGATCGTCGAGCGCGATGGCGAGTCGCTGCTTTGGGTCGATCGCCACTATGTGCATGAAGGCTCGTTCCACGCTTTCAGCCGGCTTAAGGAACGCGGCGCAGCGGTGGCGGAGCCGGAGCTGACGTTCGGCGTCGCCGACCATTATGTGCCGACGCGCGGCCGCGGCGGGCCGATTGCCAACCCCGACATCGCGCGCATGGTCAGCCAGCTGGAGAACAATGCCGCCGCTCAGGACATTACCCTGTTCGGGCCAAGGGATCGGCGCCAGGGCATCGTGCATGTGGTCGGCCCGGAATTGGGGCTGACGCTGCCGGGCCTGCTGATCGTCTGCGGCGACAGCCACACCTCGACCCATGGCGCCTTCGGCGCATTTGCGTTTGGCATCGGCGCCTCGGAAGTGGCCCATGTGCTGATGACGCAGACGCTATGGCAGAAAAAGCCCAAACGCATGCGCATCACCGCCGATGGCGAACTCGCGAGAGGCCTCGGCGCCAAGGATCTCGCGCTTGCGATCATCGCCAAAATCGGCGCGGACGGCGCCGCCGGCCACGCCATCGAATTCGCCGGCTCCGCCATTGCTGCGCTCTCGATGGAGGGCCGCATGACCCTGTGCAACATGGCGATCGAGGCCGGCGGCCGCTGCGGCATGGTGGCGCCCGATGCAACGACGTTCGATTATCTCGAAGGCCGCGCGAGTTCGCGCCGAAGGGCGCTGCGCTCGACCAAGGCGATTGCAAGATTGGATCGGGCTGAAATCCGATTCCGGAGCGCGAGTTCGACCGCGAGGTGTCGATCGACGCGACAACCATTGCGCCATTCGTCACCTGGGGGACCAGCCCGGAAGACGCGCTGCCGATCGACGGCAGCGATTCCCGACCCTGCATGCGAGCAAAGTCCGGAACGCGCGAAATATATCCGGGGCGCCGTCGACTATATGGGGCTCGAGCCGGGCGGCAAGCTCACCGATATCGTCATCGACCGGGTGTTCATCGGCTCCTGCACCAACGCGCGCATCGAGGACCTGCGCGCCGCGGCAGCCGTTCTCGCGGGTCGCGTCAGCAAGGTGCCCGGCCTGGTGTCGCCGGGGTCCTCCAGCGTCAAGCGCCAGGCGGAGCAGGAAGGCCTCGATCGGGTGTTCCGCGACGCCGGGATGGAATGGGCCGATTCCGGTTGCTCGATGTGCGTCGGAATCAACGGCGATCTGGTCGCCGCAGGCGAACGCTGCGCCTCGACCACCAATCGGAACTTTCGCGGCCGCCAGGGCGTCGATGCGCGCACCCATATCATGTCGCCGGCAATGGTTGCCGCGGCCGCGGTCTGCGGTCATCTGGCGGATGTACGATCGTTGATGGCGCCCAGAGCTAAGTGAGAAGAGCCATGGAAAAATTCACTCGCATCACGGCCACGGCCTGCCCGCTCCCGGCGGAGAACATCGACACCGACCAGATCCTGCCCGCGCGCTATCTCAAATTGCCGCGCAAGGGCGAACACGGCAAAGTATTGTTTCATGATTTGCGCTTTGACGCGGCCGGCAGCGAGCGGCCGGACTTCCCGCTCAACCGGCCCGGCTGGCGTGACGCAGCAATCATCGTGAGCGGGCGCAATTTCGGCGGCGGTTCCTCGCGCGAGGCCGCGATTTATGCGCTCTCAGACTACGGCATCCGCTGCGTGATCGCGCCGTCGTTCGGGGACATCTTTTCGCAGAACGCGACCAAAAATGGATTGCTGACGGCGGTGGTGAGCGAGGCTGAAACCGGCGCGCTGGTGGCAGCGTTGCTGCGCGAGCCGGCGTCGGCGGTCATGGTCGATCTCGAAGCGCAATCGATCGCGTGCGGCGAATTGCGATGTTCGTTCACGATCGACCCCGCGCGCCGAACCCGCCTGCTCAACGGCTGGGACGATCTCGATGTCACCAATTCATTCCGCGAGCAGATCGCTGCGTTCAAGGCTGCCGACCGCAAGGCGCGGCCGTGGGCGTTTCCCTCGCAGGCACTGTCGTCGCATGCGGACGCCGGTCAATGCCGATAGCGGCGTTCCAGTTCGTCGTATGTCGGTTTCGCAACCGTCTGCTGACGGATGTCGAAGCCGGCCAGGCGATCGGCGACGGAGGCAAGCGAGCCCTCGCGTTTCAGCGCCGCCAGCACATCATGGGAGGCCTTGAGCGCCGCCTGCAACGCCGCGTTCGCGTAAAGCACGCAGCCGAAGCCGAGTTCGGCAAATTTTTGCTGCCCCAATTCCGGCGTGCGGCCGCCGAACACGACGTTGGCGACCTGCGGCACCGAGAGGGCACGGGAAATCTGCGCCAGTTCCTCGGCCGAAGTTGGCGCCTCGACGAAGGTGAGGTCGGCACCGGCCTCGATCATGGCGCCGGCCCGGTCGATCGCCGCCTGCAGGCCGAGGATCGCCCGCGCATCGGTGCGCGCCACGATCTGCAGGTCGCCGTCGCGACGGGTGTCGACGGCCGCCTTGATCTTCGCCAGCATCTCCTGCAGCGGCACCACTTCCTTGCCGTCGAAATGGCCGCATTTCTTCGGGAACACCTGGTCCTCGATCTGAAGCCCGGCCGCACCCGCCCGTTCCAGCACCTTCACCGTGCGCACCATGTTGACCGGATTGCCGAAGCCGGTATCGGCGTCGACCAGCAGCGGCAGGGCGACGGCATCGGCGATGGCCGCGACGTGACCTGCTATTTCCGTCAGCGTCGTCAACCCGATATCCGGCGCGCCGAGATACATGTTGGCGACGCCGGCTCCCGTGACGTAGACGGCCTCATAGCCGATATCCTCGATGATCCGGGCGAACAGGCCGTTCGCGGCGCCGGCGAGGATCACGGCCTGGCGCCGATTGAGGATGGTCTTGAGGATCGTCGTCGGTCGTGCCATCTGGTTTCTCCTGTCGCGGCCTATTCGGCCGCCGGGGCAGCACCGTCAGTTCGCGCGGTGCGCGGTGCGGATGCGCAGGCGCGAACGGCCGCCTGGACCCTGCGTCATTCCCGCGCCGATGAGCCAGAGCAGGCGGCGGTGAAAGGCCAGGATCGGCAGTCCATCGAGGCGTTCGGCAGCGGAGTTGGTGATGGCCCCTACTCCTTGTGGCTGCCGGCGAGGCCATAGCGTTTTTCGAAAGCATGCACCGCGGGAAAGCCCATCAAATTGTTCATGTCGGCGAACGACAACATCGGGGCCGCGCTGCCTGTGCCTATTCCGGCCGTCTTCAGGTTGCGGTAGACGAGCTGCAGGGCGCCTGCCGCGGTCAGGAAGCCGGAACCGGGATAGAGCGCGATCTTGAAGCCCATCGCCGCCAGTTCGCTGGTCGACAGATAGGGCGTGCGGCCGCCCTCGACCATGTTCGCCAGCAACGTCGCGCCCTTGAAGGTCTCGGCGACGCGGCGCAATTCCTCCAGGCTCTCGGGGCTCTCGACGAACAGCACATCGGCGCCGGCATCGAGGAAGCCTTCGGCACGCCGCAAGGCCGCATCCATCCCTTCGGCATAGCGCGCGTCCGTCCGGGCAACGATGAGAAAGTCGCGGCTTGGCCGCGCATCGACCGCGACGCGAATCTTGGCTATGGCGTCAGCGGCCGGGATGACGCGGCGGAATTCGGTGTGGCCGCATTTCTTCGGGAATTCCTGATCTTCAAGCTGGATGCCGGAAGCGCCCGCCGCCGCATAGCCGCGCACGGTGCGATCGACATTCAGCAACCCGCCATAGCCGGTATCGCCGTCGGCGATGAATGGAATGCCGATGGCGCCGGCGATACAGCGCACACGATCGAGCATCTCCGTGAAGGTCGCGGTGCCGGCATCAGCGACGCCAAGCGCGGATGCGACGACGCCATATCCGGTCATGTAAAGCGCGTCGAAACCGACGCTCGCCGCCACTCGCGCCGAAATGCCGTCGTAGACGCCTGGAAGCGTCAGACAGCCGCCTCTCTGCAGCAACGCACGCAGTGTCGCCGGCTCGATCAAGCCATCCTCCCGGTCGTTTTCTCGGTATCGGCGATGTCCTTGAAGGCCACCTACCGCTACTTTTCATGCGATATTCAGAACCCTAGCGCTGCGTTCCAGCTAGGGCTTTTCGTTACATCGATTCCTAAGGGTTATTCGGGGAAAATCAATACTTTCGCCTTTTCCGACAGCAAGCGCGTCGAGCGGTGCGATCCGATCGGCTTCGGTGAAGCATCGCTGATAGGGCGCAATGACGGCCTAGGCCGGAAACCGCGCCGCATTTTCCTCCAGCGGCAGATCGAGCCCGTTCGCGAGATACGACACGGTGCGATAGAAGCCGCAGAGCAGCATGATCTCGAGGATTTTTGCCTCGTCATAATGCGCCGACAGCGCCTTGAATTCGGCTTCGCTGAAGGTCGCGCGGTGATGCAGCGCGTCCACCGCCGCGAGCAGCGCCTTTTCCGCGTCCGACCAGCATGGGCTGATCTGCGCCACCAAGCACGGTGGCGCGGACTTCCTCGTCGGTCAGTTCAGCGGCTTTCGCAAATATCGCGACATGAACCCCCCATTCGTATTCGCAACGGTTGAGCGCGCAGGTACGGTCGATGACGATCTCGCGCTCGCGCAAACTGAGCGGGCCGCGGTCGAGCAGGCCGCCGGCGCGGAATTTCTCCCAGGCGCGCGCATGGCCGGCCATGACGCGAAACAGCGTCAACGGCGCCGCGCCGCGCATGATGCGATCGAACTGCGCCTCAATGTCCGGCGCGTAAGGCGGCTCAAGCGGCGCGATGCGTGACATGGCTTGCTCCCGTGCTACAATAAACGTAGCACAATGCTACATTATCTGTAGCACCGCGCAAGGAGCTGTGAGATGCCAAAACAGCTGAAAAAGCCCAGCGTCCGCGGCTCCCGTTCCGGCCGGCCGATCATGGCGCTGCTCGACCTGTTGGGGCGACGCTGGAGCTTGCGGATTCTGTGGGAGCTGCGGGAACAGACGCTAACCTCGCGCGCGTTGCGCGCGGCCTGCGACGAGGCTTCCCCGACCGTGCTGCAGGCGCGGCTATCGGAGTTGCGCGAGGCGGGTTTTGTCGAGTTGGCACCCGAAGGCGGCTACGGCCTCACGCCCTTGGGTCGCGAACTGTCGGAGAATGTCTTGCCGCTGCACCGCTTCGCCGAGCGGTGGAGCAAGCGCAGGAAAGGTAACGCTTACGCCGCCGCCACCGTGAGATTGGCGCCATCCGCCTGCACGATCCGGACCCGGCTGCCCGCCGGACTATCGGGACCGGCGACGCGCCAGATGGTATCGTCGATCCGTACCGTGCCGGCGCCGTCGATGATCGGCCTTTCCAGCGTGAACACCCGCCCGACCAGCGCATCCGCGCGCTTGTTGAGGAACGGATTGCTGGCGCTTGCCGCGCTGTTTGCCCGCGCCAGCCGCCGCCACACCGGCACGGCCGCAGTTGCGAAAGACCGCGAACATCAGAAGCTGCGCCTGCCATGACGGATGCAGCGCGAACGATACCAGCCCGACCAGAAGTGCCGCGAGCCCGAGCCAGAACAGGAACACGCCGGGCGCCATCAATTCCAGCGCCATCAGGACGAAGCCGAAGATCAGCCAGTTCCAGGTGCCCAGCGTGGAAAACATCTCGGACATGGATCATGTCCTCCTATTGCTGCGGCGGCATCGGCGGCGCCGGCGGCGCGGCCGGGCCGGCGCTCGGTACCGAGGTGCGGCGCGCCGCCGCCTGGGCCGACATCGCGCTTTCGCCGAAGGTTGCCTTGGCGATCTCGCCGATGCCGGCGAGCGAGCCGAGCAGGCTCGTCGCCTCCATCGGCAGTATGATCACCTTCTGGTTCGGCGCATCCGCAAATTGCCCGAACGCCTTGATGTAGTTGGTGGCGATAAAATAATTCAGCGCGGCGACGTCGCCCTTGGCGATGGCTTCCGAGACCATCTGCGTTGCCTTGGCTTCGGCCTCCGCCGAGCGCTCGCGCGCCTCGGCATCGCGGAACGCGGCCTCGCGGCGGCCCTCGGCCTGCAGGATCTGGCCCTGCTTGGCGCCCTCGGCGCGAAGAATTTCCGACTGGCGCTGGCCTTCGGCCTGCAGGATGTCGGCGCGCTTGACGCGCTCGGCCTTCATCTGCCGTCCCATCGCCTCGACGAGGTCGGCCGGCGGCACGATATCCTTGATCTCGATGCGGTTGACCTTCAGCCCCCACGGCGAGACCGCGGCATCGACCACCCGCAGCAGCCGCTCGTTGATCTCGTCGCGATGCGACAGCACCTGGTCGAGGTCCATCGCGCCCATCACCGAGCGGATGTTGGTCATGGTCAAGACGATGATCGCCTGGTTGAGATTGGACACCTCGTAGCTTGCCTTCGCGGCATCGAACACCTGGTAGAAGGCGACGCCGTCCACCGTCACGGTGGCGTTGTCCTTGGTGATCACCTCCTGCTCGGGAATGTTGATCACCTGCTCCATCATGTTCATCTTGCGGCCGACGCGGTCGAAATAGGGAACGATGATGTTCAGCCCCGGCGACAGCGTGCGGGTGAATTTGCCGAACCGCTCGATGGTCCAGTCGTAACCCTGCGGCACCGTCTTGACGCCGGAGAACAGCGTGAAGATAACGAGCAGCACCAGCATAATCGCGAAAACATCGAAACCGGACATGAATCCTCCAAGGCGGGACGGAGGCGCCCGCGCCGATCCCCCGCCGCAAAGCCGTTCGCGGACGCGGCTTGGTTTTGTCTGCGGAGCCGCAGCGCCGGTTCAGGCCGGCTGTTCCAGGCTTCATACAACTATGTATGAGTTGGCGCCACGCCAGATGTACGCGATCTGAATGCGGCAAGTGCCTCGTCTGCTTCAGGAAAACGCTTGAGCTTCAGAACGACAAATATGGCTCGGTCGTCAAATCCAGCCCTGCAGCTCGCGCAGCACGAGCTGGCGGATGACATCCATACCGGGCTCGCTGTCGTTCAGGCAGGGGATCGCCGAAAACTCCTCACCGCCATTGTGCCTGAAAAGCTCGGCGTTCTCCTGCGCGATCTCTTCCAGCGTTTCCAGGCAGTCGGCGGCAAAGCCCGGCATCACCACGGCGATGCGGCGCACGCCGTCTTTGGCCAGTTGCTCGATGGTCTTGTCGGTGTAGGGCTGCAGCCATTCGGCGTTGCCGAAGCGCGACTGGAAGGTGAGCAGCAGCTTCGAGGCGTCAAGGCCCAAGCGCCTGCGTAAAGCGCTCGTGGTCGCGATGCATTGCGCCTGGTACGGGTCGCCCTTGTCGACATATTCCTTCGGCATGCCGTGAAACGAGGCCACGATCAATTCGGGCTTGAACGACAACGTCGCCAGATGCGCGTTGATGGAGACCGCCAAGGCCTCGATATAGTCCGGGTCGTCGTAATAAGGCGGCGTCACCCGCAGCGTCGGCTGCGCGCGCATCTCGGCGAACACCCGAAACACCTCGTCGCAGACGGTCGCCGAGGTCGCGGCCGAATATTGCGGATAGAGCGGCACCGCCAGGATCCGGTCGCACCCGCGCGCCATCAGCGACTCGATGCCGGCGCGGATCGACGGATTGCCGTAACGCATCGCCCAATCCACCTCGACATGGTCACGGTCGGCAATGCTCCTGGCGAGCTTTTCCGACTGCGCGCGCGTGATGGTCTTGAGCGGCAATTCATCCCGCTCGGTGTTCCAGATCTTGCGGTAGTCGCGCGCCTTTTTCCGCGGGCGGGTGCGCAGGATGATGCCGTTCAAGACCAGCTTCCAGATCAGCCCCTGGTCTTCGATCACCCGGGGATCACTGAGAAATTCCTTCAGGTAGACCCGCACGCCCCGCGCGTCGGCGGTATCCGGCGTACCAAGATTGACCAGCAGCACGCCGACGCGCGCCGGGCTTGCCTCGGCCGCGGGTTCAGCGTTTTCGATTTGGACAACCATTGTCATATCGGCACTCATAGTCCTCTGGCCATCGCGCGTTTGCACCATCCTTGTCAAGATAATGGCGGGTTCGGTAGTGTTACGCCCGGAGGACACGATGACGGTCGCCGAATACTGCGTTTTCGCGTGCGTGGCGCTCTATCTATTGACCATCGTACCGGTCAAATGGATCGGGTTTCGCGACTATGACAATTCCAGGCCGCGTAACCCGGCGTTTTACCAGGACGCCATCCGCGCCCGTGCACTGGGCGCGCATCAGAACGGCATCGAGGCCTTTCCGTTCTTCGCCGCAGCGGTTCTGCTGGCCGAATTCCGCGCCGCCCCACAGAACCTGATCAACGAACTGGCGGTGCTGTTCCTGATCGTGCGGATCGCCTATGTCTTCACCTATCTCGGCAACCGCTCGCGGCTCCGATCGATCCTCTGGAACATCGGCTTCGTCATCAATATCGCGATCTTCTTCCTGCCGCTGATCCGCCGGCTCTTGCCGGCTTGAGAACGCCGGCCACAAGGCCTGGATCAGGCGACCTCGGGCGTTTCCAACAGGCCACGGCGGCGCAACAGCGCGTCGGGCTCGGGCTCGCGGCCGCGGAAGGCGATATAGGCGTCTTCCGGATCGAGCGAGCCGCCGGAGGAATAGATGTCGTCGTGCAGGCGTTTTGCCACAGCGGGGTCGAAGATGTTGCCGGCCTCCTCGAACGCGCCGAAGGCGTCGGCATCCATCACCTCCGACCACATGTAGCTGTAATAGCCGGCCGCATAGTGGTCGCCGGAGAAGATATGGCCGAACTGCTGCGGCCGGTGCCGCATCGCGATCTCCTCGGGCATGCCGATTTTTTCCAGTTCGGCGCGCTCGAAGGCCCGGACGTCGCGGCTGGCTGTGGCCGGATGGGTGTGGAATTCCAGATCGATCAGCGCCGAGGAGACGAACTCGACGGTGGCAAAGCCCTGGTTGAATTTGCGCGCGGCAAGGAAGCGCCGCAACAGATCCTGCGGCAGCGGCTCGCCGGTCTGGTAGTGCCGGGCGAAGCGCTGCAGCACCTGCGGCTGCTCCTGCCAGTGCTCGTAGAGCTGCGACGGCAGCTCGACGAAATCGGTGAATACCGAGGTGCCCGACAGCGACGGGTAGGTCACGTTCGAGAGCATGCCGTGCAGGCCGTGGCCGAACTCGTGGAATAGAGTACGGGCGTCGTCCGGCGACAGCAGCGACGGCTGGCCGTCGGCGCCCTTGGCGAAATTGCAGACATTGATGATCAGCGGCACCACCTCGCCATCGAGCTTCTGCTGGTCGCGCAAGCGACGTCATCCAGGCGCCGGAGCGCTTCGAGGACCTTGCATAGTAGTCGCCGTAGAACAGCGCCTTGAGGCGGCCCGCCGCATCCTTGACCTCCCAGACCCGGACGTCGGGATGCCAGACCGGAATGTCCCCGCGTTCGGTGAAGGTAACGCCGAACAGGCGGGTGGCGCAGTCGAAGGCGGCCTCGATCATGTGATCGAGCGCCAGATACGGCTTGATCGCGGCGTCGTCGAAATTGGCGCGGCGCTGCCTGAGCTTTTCGGCGTAGTAGCGCCAGTCCCACGGGGCGAGCGCGAAATTGCCGCCCTCCTCCGAGATCAGCGCCTGCAACTCGTCGCGGTCGGCCAGCGCCCGGGCCCGTGCCGGCTTCCAGACCCGCTCCAGCAGGCCGCGCACGGCCTCTGGCGTCTTGGCCATGGAATCCTCCAGCCGATAGGCGGCAAAGGTCGGAAAGCCGAGAAGCTTGGCGCTTTCCTCGCGCAGCGCCAGGATCTCGACGATGATGGCGTTGTTGTCGTTGTCGTTGCCATTGTCGCCGCGGGCGGTGAAGGCCTTGAAGACCTTCTCCCGCAGGTCGCGCCTGGCCGAGCTCTTCAGGAACGGCTCGACGGACGAGCGCGACAGGGTCACGACCGCTTTTCCGGCCATGCCGCGCTCCTCGGCGGCCGCCCTGGCGGCGGCAACGAAGCTTTCGGAAAGCCCGGCGCAATCGGCCTCGGAGAGCTCCAGGAACCAATCCTGCTCGTCGCCGAGCAGATGATGGCTGAAGGTAGTGCCGAGATAAGCGAGCCGCTCGTTGATCTCGGCCATCCGCTTCTTGGCCTCCTCGCTCAAGCCCGCGCCCGCGCGGTGGAAGCGGGTGTAGGTGCGCTCCAACAGCCGCATCTCTTCGCCGGTCAAGCTTCAGGCTGCCGCGGTTGTCGTGCAGCATGGCGATACGGCCGAACAGCACCGCGTTCATCATGATCGGGTTCCAGTGCCGCGCCATCCGCAGCGACACTTCCTTGTCGATCTCCAGGATCGCCGGGTTGGAGTGCGCCGACACCAGGTCGTAGAACACGGCAGCGACCTTGGCGAGCAGCTTGCCCGAGCGCTCCAGCGCGGTGATGGTGTTGGCGAAGTCGGGCGCGGACGGATCGTGGGTGATCGCGGCGATCTCGGAAGCGTGATCGACGAAGGCCTGCTCGAAGGCCGGGAGGAAATGTTCCGGCGCGATCTCGTCGAACGGCGGTGTCTGAAACGGCGTCTGCCACGCCTCCAACAGCGGGTTGACGGATGCTTGCGCGGGGTCCGTATTTTTATGGGCTTCTGTCATCGCAATGTTCCATTTGTCCCTAATTTCTCTGAGGAATCTATATCACGCGATCGGGCTTTTTTGGGCCTTTTGCGCTTGATAGCGTGGGCCTTTTCGGAGAGATTGCGCAACCGCAAACAGGATTTGAAGACATGAGCTTGCAGCCCGCCCCATCCCGCCAAATCGTCTGGCAGAGCGTCATCACCGTCATCAGCGCCGCGATCCTGATCGGCGCCGAGGTGTTCGGAGCTGCGTTCGCCGGCGGCTGGGCGCTCGCGATCCTGTTCGGCTTCGACGACACCGGCGCCCACATCCTGCAGGCGGTGCTGTTCGCGCTCGGCGTCTTCGTCATGGTGGCGTTCGTCCGCGCCGCCCAGCGCGTCGAGCCGTTCTTCAAGCGCGGCTAGATCGCGCGATGCGAGAAAGCCCCGCGCCGCAGGCACAAAAGCGATTACACTTCCTTAAGCAAAATTAATATCCGTTCAGATTTGGCGTCGTCGCGCGCTTCGAAGCGCCGCTTCGCAAGCAGCCGTTAGGCAAATTTGTCCGCAGCCTAAAAAAATTGTTGCGAAGCGGACTCAAAACGCCTATTTCCGTTTCTGCCCAATTTCGCACGTGCCTGTGGTCGTGTGTCAGTCGGTAGGTATCCGGACAAGAGGCCGGACAGCCGCCAAGGGATGAAGAACCGAGGGTCGCTTAAGTCCAAGAACTTAAGAGGCCAGCATCTCTCTCAAGAGATGCCGTTGAAGGTCTCTCCATCCCTTGCAACCGTGACTGGCAGCCGGAGGCGAACCGGCGCACCCCGCTCTCAACGGGGGACGCGACTTAAAGCAACGACGGATCGGGCTTTTTTGGTCTCTACCGGCACTCCACCGCCGGCGCGGGCTACTGAAAAGGCTTGTCCTTCATTGCCAGGTGTGCGGGCGGGAAAATTCCCAACCAATCCACGGCAGCACAATTCGGTCCGGGTTCAAGGCCTTGTCGCGTCTCCATCGTGCGGCAACGCCGAAGCACCTACGTCCGAGATCATTTTGAACGGGGCCCGTCGCTGGGTCCGTTTGGAGGGTGCTACTATGACCGAACGTATTCGGGAATTTCTGCGCAACCGTCGCGACGAGGGCCGGGACACCGAGCCTTGCCTCGTGGTCGACCTCGACGTCGTGCGCGACAACTACCAGAACTTTGCCAAGGCGCTGCCGGACAGCCGCGTGTTCTATGCGGTGAAGGCCAACCCGGCGCCGGAAGTGCTAGCGCTGCTCGCCTCGCTCGGCTCCTGTTTCGACACGGCTAGCGTTGCCGAAATCGAAATGGCGCTGGCCGCTGGCGCGTCGCCGGACCGCATCTCCTATGGCAATACGATCAAGAAGGAGCGTGACATCGCGCGCGCCTTCGCGCTCGGCATTCGCCTGTTCGCGGTCGATTGCTCAGCCGAGGTCGAGAAGATCGCCCGCGCCGCCCCCGGCGCCAAGGTGTTCTGCCGCATCCTCTACGACTGCGCCGGCGCCGAATGGCCGCTATCGCGGAAGTTCGGCTGCGACCCGGAGATGGCGGTCGAGGTGCTCGACCTCGCTAAGCGTCTTGGCCTCGACCCGTGCGGCATCTCGTTCCATGTCGGCTCGCAGCAGCGCAAGGTGAAGGCATGGGAGCGGGCGCTGGCGATGGCCTCCACCGTCTTCCGCGACTGCGCCGAGCGCGGAATCAGCCTCTCCATGGTCAACATGGGCGGCGGCTTCCCGACCCGCTATCTCAAGGACGTTCCGCCGGTCGTGCAATATGGCCGGTCGATCTTCCGCGCGCTGCGCAAGCATTTCGGCAACCAGATCCCGGAGACCATCATCGAGCCGGGACGCGGCATGGTCGGCAATGCCGGCATCATCGAGTCCGAAGTCGTCCTGATCTCCAGGAAGAGCGACGAGGACGAGGTGCGCTGGGTGTATTTGGACATCGGCAAGTTCGGCGGTCTCGCCGAGACCATGGACGAGTCGATCCGCTACGCCATCCGTACCCCGCATGACGGGGCGGACATGACGCCGTGCGTGCTCGCGGGTCCGACCTGCGACTCCGCCGACGTGTTGTACGAGAAGATGCCGTATCCGCTTCCGGTGACGCTCGAGATCGGCGACAAGGTGCTGATCGAAGGAACCGGGGCCTATACGTCGACTTACTCGTCAGTGGCCTTCAACGGCATCCCGCCGCTTCGGACCTACCACATCTGAGCCTCTCCGAGGCGTGAATTGTCGGGAGCCGGCTGGCCGGCTCTCTCCCCTCATTTGCGATTTTGCTGACAACGCTTGCCGCGCGACCTCGTCGCCAGGGCAAGCGAGGACTGACGTGCCATGACCGAATTGCGGAACGCCCCCGTTGCCCTCACCTCGAATGCCGCTCCGTTCGCGATCCGTGCGGAACGTGCATCCGACGTCGTTGCGCGTGAAGCGCTGCTGGATGCCTGCTTTGGCGAGGGCCGCCAGATGCGCACATGCCAGCGCCTGCGCGACGGACGCGCGCCCGCCGCAGGCCTTAGCCTGTCGGCCGTGTGCGAGGGCCGGCTGGTCGGATCGTTGCGGTTGTGGCACGTCAGCGCCGGGGGCGTCCCGGCGCTCATGCTCGGCCCGCTGGCGGTGGAAGATTCCTGCCGCAAGCTCGGGGCCGGGGCCGCGTTGATTGTCCGCACGCTCGCGGCGGCGCGTAGCCGCGGCCATCGCGCGGTGATCCTGCTCGGCGACGCGCCCTACTATGCCCGTTTCGGTTTCTCGGCCGAGAAGACCGGCGAACTCGTGCTGCCGGGCGCGTTCGAGCGAGAGCGCCTGCTCGGCCTCGAGCTCTGCGAAGGTGCGCTCGATGGCGCCTGGGGGATGGTAGCGCCGACCGGTGCGAGCCTGCCGAAAATCAGGGCGGAGCGCGCCGGGAAGGGGGCGCGACTGGTCACGCGCGCAGCGTGAGTATCATGCGGGTATTCCCGTCCTTGAAGAACGCTGTCGCGCCGTCGCGCGCCCGCAGCGCCGTCACCACCGTCCTTCTGATCATGCTGGCCGTCTTGATCGTCAGGGACATTCTGGTGCGCCGCTTTGGGTCTGCGACCCAACCAACCACCGACGTGACACAGCGTTCCCGGTGATATAGCGAAGGGCTTTCCTAGGCTGGCCGCCTGAAAGCCCGTAAAAACCCCAGATCGAGATCCTGATGCCGTCATGAGCCAGTCATGGAACTACTTCAAGCCCGAGATGAAGGTCGAGATCGAAGTGACCGCCAAGCCGCGCACCGCCTGATTGCTCTATCCCAACCGTTAGCACTTTTTCGGAGACACCCACGCCCATGAGCCCGCCTGCGCAAATCCACGCGAAGATTTCCGGCCCCATTGTCATGATCGGCTTCGGCTCGATCGGCAAGGGCACGCTGCCCCTGATCGAACGGCATTTCGACTATGACAAGTCGCGCTTCGTCATCATCGATCCGCACGAGGACGGCGAGCTCGCCAAGCAGCACGGCGTGCGCTTCATCAAGGAGGGGGTGACCCGCGACAATTATCGCGAACTCCTGGTGCCGCTTCTGACCGCCGGCGGCGGCCAGGGCTTTTGCGTCAACCTGTCGGTCGACACCTCTTCGGTCGACATCATGACGATGTGCCGGGAGATCGGCGCGCTCTATATCGATACCGTCATCGAGCCGTGGGCCGGATTTTATTTCGACAAGACGATCGGTCCGGAAAACCGTTCGAACTACGCGCTGCGCGAGACGCTGCGCGCGGCCAAGCACAAAAGCCCGAGCGGCACCACCGCCGTCTCCACCTGCGGCGCCAATCCAGGCATGGTGTCCTGGTTCGTCAAGCAGGCGCTGCTCGACATCGCGCACGACACCAACACGCCGTTCAACGAGCCGAAGAGCCGGGAAGGCTGGGGCGAATTGGCGCGCAAGCTCGGCGTCAAGGGCATCCACATCGCCGAACGCGACACCCAGCGCTCGAAGAATCCGAAGCCGATGGACGTCTTCGTCAACACCTGGTCGGTCGAGGGTTTTGTCTCCGAAGGCATGCAGCCGGCCGAGCTCGGCTGGGGCACCCATGAAAAATGGATGCCGGAGAACGGCCGCAGGCACGAGACCGGATGCCAGGCCGCGATCTATCTGTTGCAGCCCGGCGCCAACACCCGGGTGCGCTCCTGGTGCCCGACCCCGGGCGCGCAATACGGTTTTCTGGTCACCCACAACGAGTCGATCTCGATCGCGGACTATTTTGCGGTGCGCGACGGCCAAAACGTGGTCTACCGCCCGACCTGCCACTACGCCTACCATCCGGCGAACGACGCGGTGCTGTCGCTGCACGAGATTTTCGGCGCGACCGGCAAGATGCAGGAGAAGTGGCATATTCTCGACGAGCACGAGATCGTCGACGGCATCGACGAGCTCGGCGTGCTGGTCTATGGCCACGCCAAGAACGCCTATTGGTACGGCTCGCAGCTCTCGATCGAGGAAACCCGGGCCATCGCGCCCTACCAGAACGCCACCGGCATGCAGGTCTCTTCCGCCGTGCTCGCCGGCATGGTCTGGGCGCTGGAAAACCCGACCGAGGGCATCGTCGAAGCCGACGAGATGGATTTCCGCCGCTGCCTGGAAATCCAGATGCCGTATCTTGGCCCGGTGAAAGGTTTCTACACCGACTGGACCCCGCTCGCCGACCGCCCCGGACTGTTTCCGGAAGACATCGACACCTCGGATCCGTGGCAGTTCAGGAATGTGCTGGTGCGGTGAGGCAGCGCCGTGAAGGCACGACGTTCCAACTTGCTCAACTGTCATCACCCGCGAAGGCGGGTGATCCAGTAAACACTGGCCTCTCGATTCTCACTGACGTCTCGGCGTACTGGATGGCCCGCCTTCGCGGGGCATGACGGGTCAGAGCGAGAGGCAAGTGCGGCGCTTCTCACCTCGCCATATAATCGAACGCCACGCTCCCCAGCCCCAGCGTCAAATCCGCCTTGAAGTGCAGCGCAGAGACGACCTCACGCACCGGCAGCTTTGCCACGTCCGCGAGCGCGTGCGGAAACAATCCGAGCGCGGCGGGACCAGTCCAGGCTTCCTTGAGCGTGATGTCCTCGAGGTTGAAGCGCACCAGCTCGCAGATGCGCGCCGACCCGTCGACGTGCGGAATGATCTTCAAAATGAAATTCGGCGCCTTCATGCTCTTCAGCACGGTGTCATGATCGACGTAGCGGTGCTTGTAGCCCATGGTGGCGGAGACGCACAGCACCGAGCCATAATGCAGGCTGCCGACCAGCACGTCGCTTTCGACTTCGATTTTCGGCTTGGCGAGTTTCTTGGGAAAGCCCCAGAGTTCGCGGCCACCCGCGATCGGCGCGTCGTCGTCGAGATACATCGCGTGGGTATAGGCGCCCTCCTCGCCGTTGAGGCGGACCGGGATCACCTGACCGGTTTCGGTGTAGTCGCCGAAGCCGGTCGAGTTGGGCATGCGGATGAATTCATATTTGACGACCGGTTCAGTGACTTCCAACGGCTCGGGCACCACGGCCGCGAGCGCTTCCGGATCGGTCCGGTAGGTGATGACGAAGTATTCGCGGTTGAAGAAACGGTAGGGCCCCGGCGGGAATGACGGGTTGGTCAGCGGCATCGAATAGGCGTTTCGCCTGACGTCTTCGATCTTCATGGTTCGCCTCGTGGATCATGGGTACCTGAGCATGATCCGGAAAAAACCTGCCCCGCACCTGGATAGCGGAGTGGAGACCGGTTTTCCCTTAGCTAACAAACGCGGAACGCGTTTGCGCGAAGATCATGCTCAAACATTAAATTAAAGTGCGATAGCGAGCTATCGCGCTTAGCCATTATGCGGCGGGCAGGCGCAACAAGCGAGGCTGTAAAATCGGCAACTGGGACGGAATATCCGCAACGTCATCGCGTCGTCACATCGACGACGTCATCGATCCTTGATCGGCGGACCGACTTTCTCGGCTGGCGCCGGCGGCAACGCCGCCTTGGCGCCTTGCTGCTCGGCCTGCGAATCGGAACGGGCAGGCTCGGGCGCCGGCGTGGTCGGACGGGTGCCACCGGGTTTCGACTCGGCCGGCTTGTCCTGATCTGAAGGGGGAGATGATTGCAACGGCTGCGTCGCCTGCGCCAAGTCCTGCGCCAAGTGCGGGTCGTGGGCGGCGCGAAGCTTTGTCAGCGCAAGGCCCGATATCGCCAACCCCGCCATCACCATGGCGGATGCGAGAAGCAGGTCCTTGCCAAGCGTGCGTTTGCTGTCGTTCGCCGACATCGTGGTCACCGCGACTTGTTGGTGGGTTCAACGGCTGTGGAAGCGCATTGTTCCCCGGGAGTAAACGGACCAACCTCGCGTTCGGAGCACAAGCCGGCAACGTGGGGCTGGCCGTGCTTGTCGTCCGTAGCCGAATCACTTAGTTTTTCCTAGAATCTACGTTCTCTGGAACGATCTCCCAAAATGAACAGGCAGCAACGTCGCGCTGGCGCCAAATCGAACGCCGGTGCTTCGGTTGCTTCGCACCTGGAATTGGGGATCGCTCATCTCCAGGCCGGGCGCATGGCGGATGCCGAAGCCTGTTTTCGACACCTCCTGGAAAAACTCCCGGCCCATCCCGACGCACTGCACTTGCTTGGCTTCGTTGCCATTGCAACGCAAAGAGATAAGGCCGGCGTCGAACTCATCAGACAGGCGATACGCCACAACCGAAGCAATCCCGATTATCACGCCCATCTGGGCGCCGGCTACTCGAACTTGGGCCAGCTTCAAGAAGCGATTGAGAGCTATACAAGCGCGTTGAACTTGAGGAGCAACTTGCCTGCCGTCTTGTACAGCCGCGCCAACGTACTCGTCAGGTTGAACAGGCTTGAGGAGGCACTAGCGGATTACGAGCGCGCGTTCTCGCTCAAGCCGGATTACGTGGAGGCCGTGAACGCCGCCGGGATGGTCCTGCACAAGCTCGGCCGTCACGCAGAAGCCGAAACCAAATTCCTCCACGCGCTTCGGCTACATCCGCAACATCTGCTGACACTGATTCTGCGCGGCGCGCTGATGCGGGACTTGAAGCGCTTCGACGAGGCGCTCTCAAGCCTTGACGCTGCGATCGCGCTCAAGGGCGATATTCCCGAGGCGCTCCACGAGCGGGGGCTTGTGTTCTTGGCCGTCGGCAAATTCGCGGAAGCCATCGCGGATTTTGAGCGCGCGGTGTCGCTCAAGCCGGACTTCGCCGAGGCCTACAGCGATCTCGGGTGCGCCCTCAACAAGACCGGGCAGCTGGAAACGGCCACCGAGAATTTTCGCAAGGCCCTGGAGATCGACCCCCGCTACGTCGCCGCCCTGAATAACTTGGGCTCGGTTCTCGTCGACCTCGATCGGCCGCGGCAAGCGCTGGGCTATTTCGACCGCGCGATCGCGATAGACCCTGGCTACGCTGAGGCCCACTTGAACAACGCGATCAACAAGCTGCGCCTTGGCGATCTGCAGGGAGGATGGATCGATTACGAATGGCGCTGGAAATGCCCTTCTCAAAATCTCAGAGATCGCTGGTTTGACAAGCCGCTGTGGCTTGGAGCAGAGCCGATCTCCGGAAAGGTTGTGCTGCTTCACAATGACCAAGGCCTGGGCGATGCCCTGCAATTCTGCCGATATCTGCCAATGCTTAAAGCTCGCGGCGCGGAAATCATCCTCGAGATCGACGCCCCCCTCAAAGAGCTGTTTTCGAGCTTGCCTGGAATCTCGCTCTGCCTCACCAAGGGCGCCCAACTGCCCGCCTTCGATTTCCATTGCCCGTTGACGAGCCTGCCGCTCGCTTTTTCGACCACGCTCGATACGATTCCATCGGAGGTGCCTTATCTTCCGCGGGTGAATGAAGCGTCCGGCCCGCAGCTCGGCCCGAGCAAACGCCCACGGATCGGCCTCGTCTGGTCCGGCAATCCCAATCATTCCAACGACCGCAACCGGTCTCTGCCGTTCAGGGAACTGCTGCCGCTGCTTGATGGGGTTGAGGCGGAGTTCGTGAGCTTGCAGAAGAACGCGCGCCCCGAGGACGAGGAGCTGCTGCAGCAGAGAGGCGACGTCCTCGATCTTGGTCCGGAGCTGCGCGATTTCAGCGCTACCGCGGCCGTCGTCGAGCAGCTCGACCTCGTCATTTCGGTGGACACCAGCGTCGTCCATCTCGCCGGCGGCCTCGGCCGGCCGCTGTGGATCTTGCTGCCCTATATTCCCGATTGGCGATGGCTGCTCGATCGCGACGATTCGCCCTGGTACCCCACCGCACGGCTGTTCCGCCAAACCGCGACACGCGATTGGGCGGAGGTCGTGGCACGGGTCCGAGAGGCTTTGGTCGACCGGATTGCTCGGCCTCGGATCCCCTAGGGCCGTCAGAGCTCCAGCATCCCCGCGTCGCCTTCCTCGTCGGCGAACGCCAGCAAGGTGCCCTTCGCGTTCCAGGCCAATGCCGCAACCGGCACCGGGCCCCTGCGGCGTACCAGGATTTCAGCGCCGTCTTCCAGCCGCACCATCAAAATGGTGCCGTCGCTGTAGCCGGCGGCGAGAATGTCCTGCTTGGGATGGCAGGCGACCACGCTGACGCGCGCCGGCAGCGGCGCCAGCATCGCGGGCTCCTTGCCCATCGGGCCGTCCTTGCTCGCGAACGGCCACATGATCACGGTGTCGGCGCCCGAGGTCGCCAGGAATTTTCCGCCCGCGCTCCACGACATCGATCTGACGCGGCCGGGATAACCGGTCATGCGCATGTGCCTCGAGTCTGCAAGCCGCCAGCCGTGCAGCGCCGGCTCGTGCATCGTGGTGACCAGGAACTTGTTGTCGGGGCTGAACACGACACCGAGATGCGAGCCCGCCCATTCCAGAATTTCCGCATTCGCCGCCATGTTGGGAAACCACAGCGTCACGCCGTTATAATGAGCGATCGCAAGCCGAAAACCCTTTGGCGCGAAGGCGAGCCCGCCGACGGTCGAGGGTACTTCGAACGACTTCTCTTCGCCCTTGGCGCTGCGGACGAAGGCGGTCTTGCCCACCGACCAGGCATAGGCGCCGTCCGGATGCAGCGCGACATTGTCGATCCAGCGCCGTTTTGCATCGAGCGCGAGCGGGGCGACTTCGCCTTTGGCATCGAGCGCAGCGAGCTTGCCGTCGTCGCCGCCCATGACGAGACGTTCGCCATCACAGACCGCGCAGAGAATGCCGCCGCTATGCACCGCGACCTTTGCAACCTCACCCTGCGCGTCCACAAAAATCACGCTTTCCTCGGCGCCGACGAAGGCGGCGCGGTCGACGAGAAAATGCACGGATGTCACAGGCGCGCCGAGCGCGACCGGGCGCACCCGGTCGGTGACGGAAGCAATTGAGGCTTGGTCGGCTTGCTCGGGACCGGGTTCGAAGGCGCTCATCACGAAACGATGCAGCTTTCAAAACCGTCGCGGATGATCTGCTCCGGCAATTCGCGGCCAATGAAGACGAGGCGGCTTTCGCGCGGTTCGCCGTCCTTCCATTTCCGCTGATGATCACCCTCCAGCATCATGTGCACGCCCTGGAAGACGTAGCGGTCGTCGTCGTCGGAGAAGGCGAGAATGCCCTTGGAGCGCAGAATCTTCTGCCCCTCGCTGGCGACGAGATTCTGCAGCCACGGCATGAATCTGTTGGCATCGAGCGGCTTATCGCTGCGCAGCGACAGCGACTGCATGTCCTCGTCATGGTAATGCTTCAGACCGTGGCCATGATCGTGGATGGTGGTCATGGCCGTGATGGTGATGATCGTGATCATGCTCGTCGCCGGCTTCGAGGAAATCCGGCTCGAGGTCGAGGATGCGGTCGAGATCGAACGCGCCGCGCTCCAGTACGTCCGACAGTGCGACCTTGCAGCGCTCAGTGCGATGCAGCTTGGCGTAAGGATTGATGCCGCGGATCCGCGCCTCGACTTCGGCGAGCTCCGCCTTGGAGACGAGGTCGGTCTTGTTGAGCACGATGACGTCGGCGAACGCAATCTGGTTCTTGGCCTCCGGCGCGTCCTTCAGCCGATCGCTCAGCCATTTGGCGTCGGCCACCGTCACCACCGCGTCGAGGCGGGCGTTCTTCTGCACGTCCTCGTCGACGAAGAAGGTCTGCGCCACCGGCGCCGGATCGGCGAGCCCGGTGGTCTCGACGATGATGGCGTCGAACTTGCCCTTGCGCTTCATCAGCCCGTCGAGGATGCGCACGAGGTCGCCGCGCACGGTGCAGCAGACGCAGCCATTGTTCATCTCGAACACTTCCTCGTCGGCGCCGATGATGAGGTCGTTGTCGATGCCGATCTCGCCGAATTCGTTGACGATGACGGCGTATTTCTTGCCGTGGTTTTCCGACAGGATGCGGTTCAACAATGTGGTCTTGCCGGCGCCGAGATAGCCGGTCAGCACGGTCACCGGAATTTTGGAAGCTTCAGCCATAACAACTCCGAAAAACAACCCCGGAAAAAGGGGTTTTGCAGCGCATCCCGGCGGCGGGGTGGCCCCTGCTACTGGTGGTCGAGCGCGCTGCTCAGGGCCTTTATATTGTGCCTGACCATCTCAATGTAAGTGGGGGCAGGCCCCTTTTCATCGGTCAAGCTGTCCGAATAGAGGGTACCGCCGACTTTTGCACCGGTCTCTTCCGCGATGCGGCGGATCAGCCGGTCGTCGCTGATATTTTCCAGAAAAACCGCCGGTATCTTGTCCGCCTTGATCTGGCTGATGATGCCGGCGACATCGCGGGCGCTCGGCTCGGTCTCGGTGGAAACGCCTGAAGGCGCGATAAATTCGATGCCGTATTCTTTCGCAAAATAACCGAAAGCATCATGGGTCGAGATCACCTTGCGCCGCTCGGGCGGGATCTGCGCAATGGCTGCCCGCACCTCTCCATCGAGGGCATCGAGCTCGGCCAGATAGCGCTCGGTACGCTCTTGGAAATAGCCGGCATCCGCGGGGTCGGCCGGCACCAGCGCGTCGCGGATATTGGCGACATAGATTTTTGCATTCGCAACCGATTGCCAGGCATGCGGATCGGCAGCGGAGCCCGCCGGAAGCGGCGCGATGCCTTTGGTCGCGGCGATGATCGGCGCCTTGCTGCCGGAGGATTGCAACAGCCGCGGCAACCAGCCTTCGAGGCCGAGGCCATTGATCATGACGAGCCGCGCATCGGCGATTGTCTTCGCGTCCGCTGGTGCCGGCGTATAGACGTGGACGTCGCCATTGGGACCGACCAGGGTCGTCAGGTTGATGCGGTCGCCCCCGACACTGCGGACAAGATCGCCCAGGATCGAAAAGCTCGCGACCACGTTGATGCGGTCCTGCGCGCGCGACGGCGTCGCGGCGATGGCGACCGCGACAGCAACCAGCCAAAGTCGCGCGCGCCACATCGGCGTCACGCTTCGAGATGGCGGCCGGGAAACATCTGCCGGACCAGGCCGCCATTGCCGAACAGCACGGAGGTAAGATAGAGCATCGCCGCCACCAGGATGATCGCGGGGCCGGACGGCACCCGGGTCTGGAACGACAGCACCAATCCGGCATAGCCCGACAGGATCGCGCTCACCACCGCGATAGAGATCATGCCGGTGATGTCGCGCGACCAGAACCGCGCGATGCCGGCGGGCAGGATCATCAGACCGACCGCAAGCAAGGTGCCGAGCGCCTGAAAGCCGTTGACGAGATTGATGACGACAAGCGCGAGAAAGGCGAGATGCGCCGGTCCGCCGGACCGGCTCACCGTGCGCAGGAACAGCGGATCGACGCTTTCCACCACGAGCGGTCGATAGATCACCGCCAATACCAGCATGGAGATGGTGGCGTTGAATGCCACCACCAATAGCGTCTGGTCGTCCATGGCGAGGATGTTGCCGAACAGCACGTGCAAGAGGTCGATGTTGGTGCCCTTGATGGAGACGATGGTCACGCCGAGCGCGAGCGAGGCGAGATAGAAGGTCGCAAGCGAGGCGTCCTCCTTCAGCCCGGTGGTTCGCGTCACGAGGCCGGCGAGGATCGCAACCGTAAAGCCCGCGATCAGGCCGCCCGTGGTCATCGCGAACAAATTGAGGCCGGACAACAGAAAGCCGATCGCCGCACCCGGCAGGATCGCATGCGCCATCGCATCGCCAACGAGGCTCATCCGCCGCAGCATCAGGAACACCCCGATCGGCGCGCCGCCGAGCGCGAGCGCGATCACCGCGGCAAGCGCGCGGCGCATGAATTCGAACTCGGTGAACGGCGCGATCAGCGCGTCGTAAATCATCTCAGGCTGCCCGCGACCGTATCGCATCGGCGGCGCAAGCGGCGGCACCCTCGTCGAAGGCTTCGCACATCCGCCGCGCCTCCTTGAGGTTTTCCGCGGTCAGCACCTCGGAGGTCGCACCCCACGCCACCGGCTCGCGCGCCAGCATCAGGGTTTCCGGGAAATGCGAGCGCACCAGATCCATGTCGTGCAGCGCCGCCAGCACCGTGCGGCCCTCAGCGTGCCAGCGCTCGACCAGCGCCATCAGGTCGGCCGAGGTCTTGGCGTCGATGGCGTTGAAGGGCTCGTCGAGCACGATCAGCCGCGCATCCTGCAGCAGCACCCGCGCAAACAGCAGGCGCTGCATCTGGCCGCCGGACAGCGTGCCGATGTTGCGGTTCTCGAAGCCGGTGAGGCCGACGGCGGCGAGCGCGTGGCCGATTTTTTCCCGCGCGCCCTTGCCGATGCCGCCGAGGAGGCCGGTCATACGCCAGAGCCCGGTGCTGACGAAGTCGAATACTGAGATCGGAAAACTCCGGTCGATATCGGCGCTCTGCGGCAGATAGGCGATGTCGCGGACATCGAGGCCGCCCAGTTCGATCGATCCGCCGAGCGGCTTGAGGATGCCGACCAGCCCTCGGAACAGCGTCGATTTGCCGGCGCCGTTCGGGCCGATGACCGCAAGCAGCGCACCGGAGGCGACGTCGCCGGAAAGATGATGCACCGCCGGGTGCCGGTCGTAGCCGAGCGTGACGTCGCGGAATTGAAGTTTCGGAAGCATGTTCATCTCACCGCATCGCCAGCCACACCACGGCCCACAGCCCAGCACTGACCGCGACCGCAGCCGCAAGCCGCGCGGCAACGGTCATGCGCAGGATCGACCATGGCGCGGCCTGCGCCGGATGCGGCGAAGCCGGCGCATGCGAGTGCCCGTGGACATGGCTATGATCGTGCGGGTGGTTGTGGGGAGTCGATGGAACCATCCGCAAATGTTATATTATAACATTACACATGTCCACGGCGGGCCAAGTTTCAACAGTGGTTTAAGGACCCTACGGCTTGCCGATCGCCATGGCGATGGCGGCAGCCATGAACGGGAATGGGACCGACACGGCGGCCCGAAACCAGACGAAACGGGCCGGCATGAAGGGGATTTCCCACAACAATAGCCGCTGGAAGGCAAACAGCGCCCAGGCGATCACGTAGGCGATCACCTGCGGCGGGCCGCCGCCGGCCTTCAGTGCCACCGCGCCGATGGAAAAGCCGACCACCGGCCCGCCCGGCGTCGCCGCCCCCGCGATCACCGCGGTCGCGACCCCGAGCCAGCCGCTGTCCGGCCCGAGCCACCCGGTGATGATCTCCTGCGGAATGACGGCGGCGATATAGCCCGAGCCGATCACGCCCAACGCGATTCGCGGCACGATTTTGATGAAGTCCATGGTGCCTTCGCGCAGCGACGTGGTCAGCACCTTTGGGCCACGCTGATAGGCGATGAAGGCGACGGCCGCGACCGACCCCCACAGGATGATATCGATCAACAGCGCCGCGCTCATTCGTCCTCGCGCTTTGCCGGATACATCCGGACATAGACGAATCGGCCGAAGGCGCCGGCGAGCACCGGCAGCGGCAGCGAGATCACGATGCGCCACAGCGTGAAGTCGGTGCCCATGATCGGCAATTCCCAGGCGACCGCCCGGCCGTAGCCGATCAGGGTCCAGCTCACGACCATGGCGATGGTGGCGCCGAAATCGGCGCCGACCGCGAGCAGCGCGCTCGCCACCGGATAGGCAGTGAACGGACCGCCGGGCAGGATCGCGCCGAACGCGGCGCCGATCAGCAGGCCCTTGAGCCCCGAGGCCGGCCCCAGCGATCGCGACACTTTCTCATGCGGCAGGATTTCCGAGATGAACGCCCCCAACAGGCAGCCGGCGAGCACGCGCGGCAGGATGCCGCCGAACAGCCAGAGATCGTGGGTCAGGATTTCGAGCACGCCGCCAACACCGTCGCGCCGCCACACCAGGGTGGCGCTGACCGCAACTAGCACGCCGATGGTGATCATTGACCAGCCGACGGGCTTGCGGACGTGGCCGGGACGCGGTTCGTCTTCCGCGGCGTCGGACGCCTGCGCCGGGTCGTTTAAGGGAAGCTCTGACAAGGCAATGGGTCTGATGCGTGGTGGGTAACCCAACCTGATTAGTCTCGGCGCTGGGGCGATGCAAAGGGAATGGCAGCAAGACCCATGCGCTCGCAATAAAGGCCTATGCGCGATCGCGTCTCAGGTCAGATAGCGAACCAGCGCCAGGCCAGCGAACAGTCCCGCGATGGAAAAGCCCACCGACCCCAGCACGTAAAAGGCGGCAATCCCGAGCGCGCCGCGCTCATAGAGCAGCGCCGAATTGAGCGAGAACGCGGAAAAGGTGGTGTAGCCGCCCAGAATGCCGGTCATCAGGAACAGCCGCCAATGCTGTGTGGCCTCTCCCCTGAACGCGAGATAGCCCGCGATCAGGCCCATCACGGTCGAGCCCGTGATGTTGATGACGAAGGTGCCATAGGGAAAAGCCGTGCCGAAGGCTTTCGCGCAAGCGATGTTGACGGTGTGGCGAAGCGAGGCACCGAGCCCGCCGCCGAAGAAAACCAGCAGATAGTTGATCACGCTTCTCCCGCCCCTTGTTAGGAAATCACCGGCGCCGTGGTTTTGCCGCAAGCCTGCAGCGCCTGCAAGGATCGCACCATTGGTCGCAAACGAAAAGGGCGGCAGCCGTTTGACCACCGCCCTGCAATGTCTCGGCCTCATTCCGGGGCGCGCTACGCGAACCTCGGATGCGCAACCGCGCATCGGGGAATCCCGAGGTTCGACGCGGAGCCTGTCATCGGGCCGGCCAACAGGCCGGACCCGTTGGCATCGCCCCGGAATGACAGAGGCATCACGCCACCTTCGAGAACAGCTCCTCGACATACTCCCAGTTCACCAGATGATCGACAAACGCCTTCAGATAGTCCGGACGGCGATTGCGATAATCGATGTAGTAGGAGTGCTCCCAGACGTCGCAGCCGAGGATCGGGGTCGCGCCGTGCACCAGCGGATTTTCGCCGTTGGGAGTCTTCGAGATTTCGAGCTTGCCGTTCTTGACCTGCAGCCAGCACCAGCCGGAGCCGAACTGGCCGACGCCGGCGGCGGCGAAATCGGTCTTGAACTTCTCCAGGCCGCCGAGATCCTCGTTGATCTTCTTTTCGAGGGCGCCGGGCAATTTGCTGCCGCCGCCATTGGGCTTCATCCACTTCCAGAAATGGATGTGGTTGTAATGCTGGCCGGCATTGTTGAAGACCGGAGCATTCTTGCCAAACGAACCCTTCACGATCTCCTCAAGGGACTTGCCCTCGAATTCGGTCCCCTTGATCGCGTTGTTTCCGTTGGTGACATAGGCCTGATGGTGCTTGTCGTGGTGATATTCCAGCGTTTCCTTCGACATATAGGCGCCGAGGGCGTCATAGGCGTAAGGCAGTGGGGGAAGCGTAAAGGTCATGGGATGATGTCCGCAACTGTGGGAGACGTGGCTTAACGGGCCCCTTTATAGAAGGTTCCATCGGCGTTAGACACCCGCAAATTGGCAAAACATCGTCCCAAAAACTTGGCCCCAAAAACTTGACCCATTGCAAAACCTGGCCCATCGAATGAGCATCGAAATCGACGTCCTGAACGGTAGCGCATCATGGAAACAGGCGGAGCCGCTGCTTGACGCGGTCTGGCCGCCGGATGTCCTGGCCAAGCTGCCCTGGGGCGATCTCGTGTTCGCCGATCCCGACCTCCGCGTGCTGGTCTCCGAACCGGATGGCCTCGTCTGCCATGTCGGCATCGTTCGCCGCGATCTGGTCTGGAACGGACGAAAAATGCGCTGCGGAGGTATCGGCGGGGTCGCAACCCGCGAGGATCGAAGGGGCCGCGGCTATGCCAGCGTCGCGCTGAATGCCGCAATCCAGACCTTGAAGGACGAAGGCTCGACCGATTTCGCGCTGCTGTTTTGCGAGCCGCACCACGCGCCGTTTTACGTCGCGCGCGGCTGGACGCCGTTCGACGGCGAAATCTACGCCGAACAACCGGGCGGGCGGATTCGCTTCGAGGCCACCGCGCCTTATGTCTTCGACTTGAAGCGCGCGGTCCGACGCGGTGTGATCGATCTCCGCGGCCTGCCCTGGTAATGGCTGGGACAAAACAGCACAGATCAGAAGGCCGTGATAATGCCCGAAAAACGCCGAACCCCGGCGTTGCGCAAATCTGATTTGCTGGTATTCAAGCCTGCTTTTTTGGGGGTCTTCATGGCTTGCAGATTTGGATTTCTCGCGCTCGTCTTGCTGGCGTTGATTGGCTCGCCGTCTGCCTTCGCGCAGGCCGATGGCGAACCCACGGGCATCTGGCTGACCCAGGCCGGCGATGCCAAGGTCAAGGTCAGCAAATGCGGCGGCGGGATTTGCGGCGTGATCGTCTGGCTGAAAGAGCCGATCGATCCGGCGACGGGAAAGCCCGCCATCGATGACAAGAATCCGAATCCCGCGCTCGCCAGGCGCCCGATGATCGGGCTGCCGCTGTTCACCGGCATGCGCCCCGCGGCTCCGGGCAAATGGTCGGGCCAGATCTACAACGCCGACGACGGCAACGTGTATGCGAGCAATGTCTCGGTATTGGGGCCGGATACGCTGCGCGTCGAGGGCTGCGTCGGCATGCTGTGCGGCGGCGAAACCTGGACCCGCGCCGGCCGCTAACGCCGCCGCGCAGCTTCAGGCCGTCGCCATCGCCTTCAACGCGGTGGCAGCCGAGGCATAGCCGCCGCGCGCGCCGTCGATGAAATGCACATGATCGCTGCGCATCGCCGACGGCGTGAAGCAGGTCATCATCGCCGCATCCTGCCGGTGCAACCCGTAACGCACGATGCCGCGTGAGGCGGCCGCCGTCAGGCGCTCGGTCAGCGCACGCGCGAGCTCCTGCGTGCAATCGAGGATCATCCGCAGCCCGTCGTCATATTTGCGGAAGTCGGAATTCTCGACCACCTGCTGTACATAGGTCTTCGGCACGAAGCCGCCGACCTTGATGCCGAAACGCATGATGACATAGGCGAACAGCGTGTGCGCCAACACCGCGGCGCGCCGCTTCGCCAGCGAGCCGCCGCGCGTCGCCCGCGCCTCGTAGTCGACGCCCTGCGGCGGCCAGCGCAGCGGCGGGCCGCCCGGCGGCACCGGCCGCCCCGCATCGGGGCTGCGTTCGACGAGGCCGATGATATCTTCGATCACCTTGCGGAAGGAATTGGGATCGGCGCCCGGCGAGGGCACTACCAGCACCGAGAGAATGAGACCGCGCGCGGCCGGCATTTCCTCGAACCGGCACGACAACCCCGACAGATCCGGTTGCGTCCCCGGCGGCGCAGCAACGATGGCGAACTCGCCGCGTTTCATCGCCGCTTCCGCCCAGCCCAACCCGCCACCCGAGAACATCGCGTAGGAGAGATTTGCCGACGGCCCGAACCGCGCCACGCGGACGTCGAGACCCTGCGCGCGGATCGCGGCGATCGGCACCAGCGCCACCCGCATGATGAGATCGAGGTCCTCCTTGACCCAGGTCGCGGTAGCGGCGAGCGCCTCGTGCGCGGCAGCGAGATCATCGGGCGCGACCGCAAAGCTCGCGCCATCGCCGCCGAACACGAACGGAAACTCGCGGCCGTCAAGCGCGTTGGTGATGGAGGCGATCACCGCGGCGCCCGCCATGTTGACCGCCTTGTAGCGCTGCGCCGCGATCGCCTTGGTCGATTCCACGATATCGGCAACGCCGACCGTCCAGTCGTTCGGCAGCGGCGAATACAGCGCCGGATCCATCAGGCTGGTGAAGCCGCGAAACACCGGAATGCCGCCGTAGAATGAGTCGCTGGTCGTGGATGGGGTCATGGATGTTCGATGGTCCGGGTCTGCAAACGATCAACGAAATACGGCCGGGCTTGAAGTTTGGTTCGCACCAGGGTCCGGCCTCTCACTTCGTGGAGCTCGACGACGCCAGAACCGCGACCCATTTTTCGATATCGGCGCGGATGAAGTCGGCAAATTCCTTCGGCGTACCACCCACCGGCTCCGTACCCTGCTGCCTCAGCGCCGCGCGCACCTGTTCGGTGCCCAGCGCATCATTGGCGGCGCGCGAAAGCTTGTCGATGATTACGGGCGGCGTTCCCAAAGGAGCGAGAAGTCCGATCCATATTCCCGCATCGAAACCCTCCATTCCTGCTTCTGCGAGCGTCGGAACGTCCGGCAAACTCGACGCACGCTTCCACTGCGCCACGGCGAAAGCCTTCAGCTTGCCGGCCCCGATATGCGGAGCGAGCGTTGCGGCCACGTTGAACATCAGTGTGATCCGGCCCGAGAGCAGGTCCGAGAGGGCTTGGCTGCTTCCCCCCTGATAAGGAACCGACAGGATCTTGGTGCCTGCCTTGGCGTTGAACAGCTCGGCCGCCATGTAGCTCGCCGTTGCATATCCCGAATTGCCGAATGTCAGGGAATCGGGTTGGCGCTTCGCCAGCGCGATCAACTCCTGCAGATTATTGGCCGGTACCGATGGATGCGCCACCAGCACGTTGGGAACGGTGCCGAGAAGCGTGATGGGCGCCATATCGCTGCCAAGATTGAAACTCGATTTCATCTCCGCCGGATTGAGCGTGTTGGCGATCGTCGCCACGAACAGCATGTAACCATCGGCCGGGGCCCGCGCCACCGCTTCCGCTGCGACCATGCTGCTGTTGCCCGGGCGGTTTTCGACGATGACGGGTTGGCCAAGACTGCTCTCCATCTGTTTGCCGACAAGTCGCGCCAGGATATCCGCGGCCGAGCCGGGCCCGAAGCCGATCACGAGCTTGATCGGCTGTGCGGGATAGGTTTGCGCCGAGACCGAGGCTGTGCCTGCGGCCGCAATCATCGCGACGCCCAAGCAAAGCCCCAAGTAAAGCGCGGACATTCCAAAATGACGACTGAACATATTTTCCCCTCGCCTCCACTTGATTCCAGGCTTTGTTGACGCCCGTGAACGCCGGCCCTACAAATTGGAAATTCCTTGCGCGGGGCCAGACCGGCTGCAAGTTCATTTTAGCGCGACCGGCGAAAGGAAGCCACAATGCAGTCTGACCCTCAACGCCGTGCACGCGGCGCACAAAAAATCGGTGAGATCCTCGGGCAATCCCCGGATCAGGTCGAACGATCTCTCGGCGACGTGGCTCCGCAACTCGCAACCTATGTGCTGGAGACGATCTACGGAGAAATCTACCAAAGCCCCGTGCTCGAACTCGCGCACGCGGCAGATCGTCACCGTCGCGGCCCTGGCGACGCTTGGAAGCGCGGCGCCTCAGTTGCGGACCCATATCGGCGGCGCCCTGCGTTGTGGTGTCACGCGGGAAGAACTCGTCGAAATCATGATGCAGCTCGCGCCCTATGTCGGCGTTGCCGCCGCAATCAACGGTGTCGCGGCCTGCAGGGAGGTCTTCGCGGCCGCCGATAAAAACTAGTCCGCCCGCATTGGACATTCCGCGCGAAAGCGACTTGGCATTGCCGGCAGGCTTTGCAAGGTTTGCAAAGCCGATGGCCCGGCAGGTCAGAACGCGTCTGGGGAAAAAAATGGTTTGGCATCATACGATAGGCAACGGCCCCACGAAGGTCTTGGTCATTCACGGATGGTTCTGGGACCATCGGGTGTTCACGCCGATTTTCGACAGCCTCGATGCGGCCAGTTACACCTATGCCTTCCTCGATATCCGCGGCTACGGCAACTCGCGCAATATTCCCGGCGAGTACAACATCGCCGAAGTAGCGTCAGATGCGATTGCGCTCGCCGATCGGCTTGGATGGCAGGAGTTTCATGTTGTCGGCCATTCCATGGGAGGCAAGGCCGCGCAGAAGGTCGCCATCGATGCCGGCCCGCGCCTACGGTCCGTTTTAGCAGGGTGCTGAAAATCTCGATTATGAGATCGATTTTCGTGGTGTTTGCGGGGAAAAAACCGGAGTGATGGTTCGCGATTCGCGTTGCATGGGCGGTATGGGCTGCGGTTTTGCCTCATATTCGGCGCCCCAGACGGACTCATCCCGTCGCGGCGAGCAGCTTGCGAACGCGAATGAGATTGTAGGCGGCAGCAGTGAGGACGAAGAACCATTCCACCAAGCCGCGGCCACGATGCCGGGTCTTGCGCAGACCGCCGACGGTCTTCATCCAGCCAAAGGGTTCCTCGATCCGCTTGCGCTTGATCGTGCTGATGCGATAGCCGGGATGGCGGGTCGTGCGCGCGTCGATCGCGGAGCGGCGGTTGGCATTGTTCTGCGAGACATGCGGCGTGCAGCCGCGTTCACGGCAGCCGGCGACAAAGTCGGCGGTGTCATAGTTCTTGTCGCCGCCCACGGTGCTGCCCGGCCTGGCATTGTCCTCGATCATGTCGAGCGCGGTCGAGCGCTCCGCTGTGCCGTTGGCCTCGGTCAGGCGCGCATCGACGATGAGGCCATTGCGGTTCTCCATCATCAGATGCCCCATGTGGCAGAGCTTGGCCTCCTTGCCGGCGCCTTTGCGGAACAAGCGGGCGTCGGGGTCGGTGGTCGAGAAATGCGTGTCATTCTTGCGTTTCTCGCCATGAAAGTCGCGCTCGGCGTTGCGCCCACCGCTGCCATGATCTTTTCCCGATGGCGGATCGCCGCCGTCCTTCGGCACAAAGCTCTTCATGCTCGCCCAGGCCTCGATCAGGGTGCCGTCGACCGAGAAGTGCTCGCCGGAGAGCAGCTTGCGGACTTGAGGCAGGTTCAACACGCTCGCAAAGAACTTGGCCGCGATATCGCCGTCGAGCAGCCGGTCCCGGTTCTTGCAGAAGACCGTCGCATTCCACACCTGATCATCCGCCGAGAGCCCGACGAACCACCGGAACAACAGATTGTAGTTGAGTTGCTCCATCAACTGCCGTTCCGAGCGCACCGTGTAGAACGCCTGCAGCAGCAGCGCCCGCAACAGCCGCTCTGGCGGGATCGACGGCCGTCCGTCTCGCGCGTAAAGTTTGTTGAAGTCTCGCGACAGTCCGTTCAGCGCCTCATCGATCAGCGTACGGATCGCGCGCAGCGGATGATCGGTCGGGATGCGGCTCTCCAAGCGGACGTAGCTGAAAAGAACTTCCGATCGCTGATCTTCACCGCGCATCGCGTCCCTCAAATCAAAGGAATCAGGCACATGCACAAAATCACACTCCAACCGCCTCGCAAAACGACTTTTTCAGCATCCTGCTAGCGGTCACGCCGGTTCCGGCCTCCGCTTTGCCGTTTGACGATACCGTATTCGGATTCTTTGCCGCGGCCTGCGAACAGGATAATGTTGCATTGACGCTGATCGGCGATTCAGTCGGCAACCGTCTCTCCAAACCGTGGCTCGAAACCATGCTGCGGCGAGCGCGCGACACTGCAAGCCGGGAGGCGTTCAAGGGCTATATGCGCTCCTTCATCAAGGACGACTTCGCCGCCGGTGCCGCCAAGGTCAAAGCGCCAATGCTCGTGCTATATGGCGAATTCGACAATGGCGTCAGCGAGGATCTTGTCGGAAGCGTCTATCCGGCGCTCTACCCCCATGCGAAGATCGAGAAGATCAGCAATTCCGGGCACTATCCGATGCAGGAGACGCCGATCTATTTTGCCACCAGGCTGGAAGCCTTTATTTCTCAGTCAGCCTAGAAAGCAAGCCGAACGCGGCGTGGGATGGCGCATCGCGGGGACGCTAACGCGTCGAGAAGCAACCGATGACGAACCCAGATCCCAACGCCCCGCAACTCCCGGCGCACGCGCTTCTGATCGGCGATCGCATCAACACGGCCGGCTTCGAAGGGCAGGTCCTCTCCGGCGCGCCGCTCACGGTACGGGTCGGAGAAAGCGGATTGGCCGTGGTGTTTCGCTATGGCGTTGTGGTATTCATCGGCCTGACGGCCAAGGAGGAAGCCGATTTCCTCGAGCTCCTGCGACCGCGCACCTTCGGCACCATCGCTCCGCCCGAGGAAGAATGGGCGAAAGTCGAGATCGCAAAGGAAGCCGAAGAACCCATCCCCGCGGGCGGCCCGATTCTGGTCCGGGAGATGTCGCTGGAACGGCTTTTGATCGTCGCCGACGCGCTCGCCAAGAGCGTCGTGCTGGCGCACGACGAAAGGCAGGTCGCCAACGTGTTCGACACCATCGAGCCGTTCGCCAGAGAGCTTGCGCGCGTTGGAAGAACCTCAAGAAACCGGACCGACCTGCTCAAACTGCTCGGCAACGCACTTTTGGTCCAACATCGCGTGTCAGGCCGTGTCGCGGTCGGAGAGAAGCCGGACGTGCTGTGGGACCGGCCCGATCTCGAGCGGCTCTACGCCCGGCTGGAAGACGAGTACGAGCTCAGCGAACGCGTGGAAACCCTGAACAGCAAACTGGCGGTGATATCGGATACCGCGACCACGCTGTCCGACATTGTCGATACCAAGCGCGCCTTGCGGCTGGAGCTTATCGTGGTGTTCCTGATTGCGTTCGAAATCCTGGTCACCTTCTATGAAATCTACACGCGACGTTGACGCCATCGATATCCGCTCACGGCGCTAGAGCAGGATTTGGGCAGGCTTGCCGTGTCGTAGCGTGCCAATGCTGGCAGCGTATCATTCCAGCGCGCTGACGTGCCAGGTGGCGTAGCTGACCCCAGGTTGCTTCGAAAGCTCGGCGACAACCGCGTCGAGCTCCTCCGCCTCGACCGCAAGCGACACCAGCATCGCCGCGATCTCGACATTGTCGGTGGAACGATACACGACCTTGGTCTCCCTGAGCGGGTAGTTGGTTGCCTCCAGCCGCTCGTTCAGAAAGTCGCGCACTTGGGCGGCGTGTTTGGCATCGGTCGTGACGACGATCTCGTAGGTCGCTTCCGACGACTGCACGTTCAGCGGGATGCGGTCGATGGCATTCACCAGCGGACGCAACAGCGTGTTTCCGGCCAGCACGAATACGGTCAGCGCCACGGATTGCGCCACCATGTCCGCGCCGGCGCAGGATCCCACCGCGGCCGACGCCCACAAGGTGGCCGCGGTGTTGAGACCGCGGACGTTCATGCCCTCTTTCATGATCGCGCCAGCGCCCAAGAATCCGATGCCGGACACGACATAGGAGATCACCCGCACGCTTCCATCGGCGCCGGTGAGATGATTGGCGAGATCGACGAAGGCGGCGGCGCCGACCGACACCAGGACGTTGGTCCGCAAGCCCGCGCTGCGTTGCCGGTACTGGCGTTCGGCGCCGATCAGCGTTCCCAGCACGAACGCGACGAACAGGCTGACCAGGGTGTCGAAGAAGTCGTGAAGCTGGAACGTCTTGATGAATTGCACGAAATACCTCAGGCCAGGCTTGCCGCGGGATAGTGCCTCCAACGGAACCGCCGGGCAAGATCGGGGGCGGACTTTGGCTGGCTCCGCGTCCGTCATTGATCAGCGTCAAATCCCGATGGGTGAAAAACGCTTAAGATATCTCAATGGTGTCGTCTGGCAAAACAGGTTCCGACCACATGGTTCGCGCCGGTCGCGATGCGATCAGTGCGGTGAAACTGTCACAACAGCTTACCGCCGAGATCGACGCTTGGGCCGAAGCGCATCAGATCGGGCGGTCCGACGCGATCCGCCAACTGGTCGAGCTTGGCCTGAGCGTCGCACCGGACGCAGCCTCGCACGACCCGAGTCGGCCCGCTCCCAGCAAACTCGAAGAATTGGCGATCCGGCAGATCAGCCTGCTGCTCGACCCCTCGCTTGGATCGGACGAGCGCGAGCGCCGCATCCGCAGGCTAATCGAGGGGCCGCCTGAATTTTCCAGAGAACGCGTTGACCTGCCAAGACAGAAGACGTGACCGCGATCGCCAGCGCGGTCCTTGGAATCCCGATCATGCTTCAGTGCATCTGATGCGAGGCTGACTGCTTCTCCGTTGAGACGTGACAACCAACCAGCTGCACGAATTTCTGCGGATGCATCTCGTGGCCATGACCGCCCATGCTGCCCTGCTGCGGCATTGGCCCGCAATGGGTGGCGATCGGTTTCTGTTTCGGAAGTTCGGCGGGCGCCGAATTCGCGTTGGATAAGGTCATAGACAGCTCCCTTGCGAGAAGGGCAATTCACTCGATGTGGTGATTTATAGCACTTACGCGGCGTTAATGAATTGATGCTGCGCAACAAGTGCGAGGGCGGCGGCACGCGCGCGGGAACTTTCGCTTGACCTGGGTCAACGCAGATCGCCAGGGAAGAGTGCATAAATTTCAACTCAAACGATCTTCGCGGAAGCATTGCAAGCGCCGAAAGATTTGAAGGAATAGCCATAATATCAAGTCACGCCATGCCTCGCTCCCTGAACACGCTCATGAGCCCGGACGAAATCAAGCAGCTTGCCAACGCGCAAGCCTCCCGCGCGAAGCGGATCAAAGATGGCCCCGAGCGGCTCAGGATGTTGACGCTTGCCGATGCCATGACGAATGTAGCCGAAATCAAGAAACGGCTGCTCGGATATGAGCGGCGACTGCTCAACTAAAACAGCCGTCGCCCGCACCTGCGTCCGATGCGGGCAAGCAAAGATGAAACCGCCGCTATTCTGCGGCGCGCATTTGCGATTGCCGCGGCAGCTTGAGCTGGTCCCAGACATCGACCAAGGCCTCGGCGAGGTGATCGATCAGCCCGTCGTCGTGATACGGCGACGGCGTGATCCGCAGCCGTTCCATCCCTCGCGGCACCGTCGGATAGTTGATCGGCTGGATGTAGACGCCGTGATCCGACAGCAACAGATCGGATGCCATCTTGCACTTCTCGGGGTCGCCGACATGCACCGGAACGATGTGGGTCTCGCTCGGCATCACCGGCAGGCGCGCGGCGTGCAGCACCGATTTGAGCCGCGCGGCGCGGTCCTGGTGGCGATCGCGCTCCCATTGCGAGGTCTTCAGATGCCGGATCGCCGCGGTCGCCGCGGCGCAGATCGCCGGCGGCAGCGCGGTCGTGAAGATGAAGCCGGGCGCGTAGGAGCGCACCGCGTCGACCAGATTGGCATTGGCGGCGATATAGCCGCCGAGGCAGCCGAAGGCTTTCGCCAGCGTGCCTTCGAGAATATCGATCCGCCCCATTGCGCCGTCGCGCTCGGCAATGCCGCCGCCATGCGGCCCGTACATGCCGACCGCATGAACCTCGTCGACATAGGTCAGCGCGCCATAGCGTTCGGCGAGATCGCAGATGCGATGCAGCGGCGCGACGTCGCCGTCCATGGAATAGAGGCTTTCGCACAGGATCAGCTTCGGCCGCTCGGGACCCGCCGCGCGCAATAATTGCTCGAGATGGTCGGTGTCGTTGTGGCGCCAGATCTGCTTTTCGGTGCCGGCCTTGCGCACGCCCTCGATCATCGAGTTGTGATTGAGCGCATCCGACAGCAGAAGGCAGTCCGGCAACAGTTTTGCGATGGTGGAGATGCCGGTCTCGTTGGAGACATAGCCCGAGGTGAAGACCAGGGCTGCTTGCTTGCCGTGCAGCTCGGCGAGTTCGCGCTCGAGCAGGGTCAGAGGATGATTGGTGCCGGCAATGTTGCGCGTTCCGCCGGCGCCGGTGCCCATCCGGGTTGCGGCATCGACCATCGCCCCCACCACCTTCGGATGCTGGGCCATGCCGAGGTAGTCGTTCGAGCACCAGATCACCACGTCGCGCGGACCATCAGGCGAATGCCAGATCGCGTGCGGAAACCGCCCGGCCAGCCGTTCCAGGTCGGCGAAGACGCGGTAGCGGCGCTCATCCCGAAGCTGGTTCAAGGCCCGGTCGAAAAACACGTTGTAGTCCATGATGCTTGGTTCCTTCGGTGCCGGCTTGCGATCCACCATGGACTAAAACCGACATTTTGAGCCAATATTTTGATCCAGATCAGGCAAGAACCGGCGCGGCGCCGGTTGGAAACCGCGCTACGCCGCGGTTTTCGCCCCAACCGCCTCATAAATGTCTTCCTCCTGCGCCGTGTGCATCCGCACCAGGGTCTCGATCGCCTCGATCACCCGCTGGGCGTCGCGAATGAGATAGCGGTCAACCTTCTCCAACGGCAGGTCTTCGGCGACGCGCGAGAGCAGCCTTGCCAGATGCAGGATCTCGCGATGCGCCCGGCTCATCGCGGAAAGGCCGTGATTCTCCCGCAGCACCTTGGCCAGCCGCGGATAGATCGAGCCCTCATCGTCGCGTTCATGCACGACGACCTGTTGCTGCACGACCGCGTTGGCTTCCGTGATCAGGGCTGCGGCATTCGCGGGCTGAGCGTCGTCAAGCGCATCGACGATCGACCGCAGCCGGTCGAGGTTCTTGATCAGCACCAGATGGTTGCGATGCAGCTCCCGCCCGACCTCCGCGGTGAGGTGCCGCCCCGTGTGGCCATAGCCGGGCGTCAGCGCGCGCAGCGCATTGAGGATCACGGCGACGTCGATCACCTCCTGCACGATCGCGGCCGGCACCGGCTTGAGCCAGCCCAAGGTCGCCGCCGCCATGGCGAGAAGCGAAAGGCCCATCCCCGCGACGATGCTTTCGACCGCGATCCGCCGCGCCCGCTGCGCGATCGCGATCGCTTCCCCCACCCGATCGAGCCGGTCGGCGAGGATCACCACGTCAGCGGCTTCCGACGAGGCGCTGGCGCCGCGCGCGCCGAGCGCGATCCCGACATCGGCGGAGGCCAGCGCCGGCGCATCGTTGATGCCGTCGCCGACCATGATGGTCGGATGCAACCGCTGCTCGGCACGTACCGCATCGACCTTGTCGGAGGGAACGCGGTCGGACAACACGGCGTCGAGATCGAGCGCGGCGCCGATCGCCTGCGCCGCTCCAGCACGGTCGCCGGTCACCATCACCATGCGGGCAATGCCGGCGTCGCGCATCAGGCGGATCGCCCGCGGCGTGTCGGAACGGAGTTCGTCCGCGAGCAGCAAGGCGCCGATCGGCTGCCCCTCGACCGCGACGAACACGATCAGCGCCGACCGCCAGGAGGCGCGCCGGATCGCGCGCAAGGCCCAGGGCGCAATCTCGCCGGCGGCAAGCACCATGTCGCGCGAGCCGGCGCTGACACGGCGTCCGTCGATCACCCCCTTTAGCCCGGAGCCCATGGCTTCCCGGATCTGCTCAGGCACTTTCAGCTTGAGGCCGCGCTCGATTGCAGCCTGGACGATGGCATTGGCGAGCACGTGATGCGACGCCTGCTCCAGCGAAGCGCCGAGCATCAAGACCTCGTCGACGCTCGCGCCAGGCGCGACTTCGACGGACAATAGCCGCGCGCCGCCGACCGTCAGCGTCCCGGTCTTGTCGAACAGTACGGTATGCGCGCGCGCCAGCGCCTCCAATGGTCCGCCGCCCTTGACCAGGATGCCGCGCCTGGCCGCTTGCGCGACGCCGGCGATGAAGGCGACGGGCGCCGCCAGGATCAGCGGGCATGGCGTCGCCGCGACCAGCACCGCGAGGCTGCGGATCAGGTCGCCCGAGATCAGCCAGGCGATCAGCGCAATCGCCAGCGTCACGGGCAGGAAGATCAGCGCATAGCGGTCCGCGAGCCGAACGAACGGCGCTTTGGCGGTCTGCGCCGCAGTCACCAGCTTGACGATGCCGGCATAGGTGCTTTCGCCGGCGGCCGCGGTCACCGTCAGCTCGAAGGCTTCGCCGGCGTTCAAGGAGCCTGAGAGAATGGCGCCGCCGCGCGTCTTGACCACCGGGATCGGCTCCCCCGTAAGCGCCAACTCATCGACGGTCGCCGCCACCGACGCGACGACACCATCGACGGGGACGATTTCGCCCGCGCGCACCATGAGCCGGTCGCCGACGTTCGCCGCCGCGATCGGAATGTCCTCGACATGGTCGCAGGTCAGGCGATGGGCCTCGCGCGGCGCGCGGTCGACCAGCGAGCGCAGATCATGCTCGGCGCGGGCCACCGCAATATCCTCGAGCACGTTGCCGCCGGAATACATCAGCGCCACCACGGCGCCGGCGAGCGGCTGACCGAGCGCCACCGCCGCGCTCATCGACACCAGCGCGATCGCATCGACCCCCAGGCGGCCGACCAGCAGGTCCCGGACGATCGAGACCGCTAGGCCCGCGACGACCGGGATGGTTGCGAACGTAAAACCGAGATTGGCGATATCAGGCCGGCCGTCGGCATAGGCGATACCGCCCGCGACCAGCCCCAACACTGCGATCGAGACAAGTGTCCATCGCAGGACGCGCTCAAACAACATCGATCTAGCCCGCAACGAAGCCGATAATCACAAGCTTCGCCGAAAACGCAGTCGGGGCGCTTGAGGGAAATCAATGGAACATGATTCGCAGCGCTGCGAACGGGACGCAAATGCAAGGCCGAATCACGCCGTATTGCCGGCGTCGATCGTCAGCACGCTGCCGGTGATATTGCGGCCGCCGTCGCCGAGCAGATATTCCACCATGCGCGCGACGTCGCTGGCCTCGGGCAGCCGGCGCAACGCGCTGCGGCCGGCGATGCGCGCCCGCGCCTCGTCCGACAGGCTTTGCGTCAATTCGGTCGCGATGAACCCGGGCGCGATCGCATTCACGGTGATCCCGAGCTTGCCGACCTCGCGCGCCAGCGAGCGGGTAAATCCGGTCGCGGCGGCCTTGGTGGCGCCGTAGACCGACAGGCCGTTATAGCCGGTCGAGGCGATGATCGAGGACATGTTGACGATCCGTCCCTCACCGTCGGCCATCATGTGGCGCACGACATATTTGGTCAGAATGACCGGTGACAGCACGTTGAGGCGGACCAGCGCCTCGATCTCGGAATTATGCATGGTGGCGAGCAGGCCCTCGGTGCCGACCCCGGCATTGTTGACGAGGCCATAGATGGCACCGAATTTCTCGCGCAACATCTTGACGAAGGCTGGGATCGCATCGATCTCGCTGAGGTCGAATGCTTCGAAATGAAGTCCGCCTCCGCTGTCCCCGAGTTCGCGGATGGCATTCTTGAACTCGTCGCTCTCGCGCCGCGCCACGCCAATGACGTTGTAGCTGGCGGCGGCGAGCGTTCGCGCGATCGCAAGCCCGATGCCGCGGCTGGCGCCGGTGACGACAACGTTACGCATCGGATCTCGCCAGTTTGCCGGCCGGCGTCACGTCCAGCGCCTCGACAAAGCGGATCACGGCCGGCACCTTGTGCGAAGCCAGCGAGGCGCGGCAATCGGCCAGGATCTGGTTGCGGATGTCGTCACTGCGGCCCTTGTCGCATGGATCGGCGAGAACGACGTCGGCGACCACGATCGAACCGGTGATCGGGCTGCGGCGGGATCGCGCGCGCGACATCCGCACTTGGCCGTGCCGGTTGATGACGGCTTCGATCTCTTCCGGGTGAACCTTCAAGCCGCCGATATTGATGATGCCGCCGCGGCGGCCGACGAAGTGATAGCGATCGCCGCGCAACTCCACCATGTCGCCGGTATCGACAAAGCCGTCCTTGTCGGTGAGCGCCGAAGCGTTCTTGCCGACATAGGCGTGCGCGGCGCGCTTGGAGCGGATGCGGAGCGAGCCGTCCTCGATCTTCATCTCGACGCCGTCGCGGCTTTTGCCGATCATCTCGGCGGGAAAACCTTCAAGACCGTCGTTCACCGCGAAGCCGACGCCAGCCTCGGTCGAGGCATAGGCATGGCCGATCGAAGCGTGCGGAAAGGCCTTCGCCAGCCCGTCGAGCACCGCCTGGTCGGCGATCTCGCCCGACAGCCGAACGTAACGCGGCGCGAAGCCCGCGGCCGCTCCGCTCATCAAGAGCTTGCGCCAATGCGACGGCGTCCCCGAAATATGCGTGACGCCGCGCGCCTGAAGCCGCTCCACATGATCGGCGAGCGCCTCGCCGGGTTCGGACAGCACCATCGACCCGCCACCGATGACGGCGCGCAGGAAGATCTGAAGCCCGCCATAGCGGCGGATGTCGTAGAACGTCGCCCATACCGGCGCAGCCCCGCGCGCCGGACCGTCGGCGACGATCGCGCCGCAGAGTCCCTCCAGCGTGTGACGGACGATCTTCGGCACGCCCGAGGTGCCCGATGTCAGCATCAGCCATTCGGTCGCGCGCTCGGTTCTTGGCTTTGCAGCAGTCGGCACCGGAGGGCGAGCCGCCACCACCAGATACACACCCACATCCGCCCAGCGTGGCGGCTGGTCGGTCACGATGGCATCAATTCCGGCTTCTTCGATCAGGGCATGAACATGATCGGAATTGAGATCCGGCGGACACAGCAGCATTCGCCGGGCCACGCCGTCGATTTCCGTCATGGCGATGCCTGAAATCAGTTGATCGGAAACCGCCAGCAGCACCGAGCGTCCGGAAAGTTCGCGAAAGCGGTCGACCAGGCAGGTCTGCTGGAGAATATCCGTCAGCGACACGGCGCGCCGCGCGTCGGAGATGGTGCGGCCCTTCAACTCCGGACTGAGATGGTCGCGGAGCGCAAAAATCTCACGCGGGGACATTTTCGTAGGCCCGGACGAAATCACCGACCGTGAGGGGAAATGCCGCGTCTTCCGAGATGGTAAACGGATCGATGCCGAGGTCGTCTTCCAGGCGCGCGACCAGGATCGCAAACGCCAGCGAATCGAAACCGGTTTCGTGGAGGGAAAGCTCGTCATCGAGCGGCGGCAACGTCACCTGCTGCTCTTCGGCAATCTGCCGCATCGCCGAAATAATCCTTAACCTTACCGACATGGATTGGCTCGCCTTTTCGCTAATTTGCCGGAGCGCGATCATAGGGCGGAAATGTGAACTAACTCCGGCCTTGCCCCGATCTTTCGCCTTCGTTGGTAAACACAAAGCTTGCCGGAACACGCAAGGTTTCGGCGACATCGCGTCGACCCGAGCCGCGATTGAGGCCGGTCGAATCGCGAATGCGGCAAACATGAATTTCCTCGTGGCTCCGGCCCGGAATTGCGCAAGATCAAGGTGAGCTTCAGCCGATCGCCTAGCTTTTCTCGATGAAAAACATCGTGCAATTCAACCTTAACGGCAGCCCGGTCACCCTCAATACCGATGACGGGCGGATGCTGCTGTGGGTGCTCCGTACCGATCTGGCATTGACCGGGACCAAATATGGCTGCGGTGAGGGAATCTGCGGCGCCTGCACCGTCGTCATCAACGGCAAGCCGCAGCGTTCCTGCCTCACGCCGCTGAAACAAGCCGCCGGCGCCGAGGTGCTGACCATCGAGGGACTTGCCAAGGAAGGCCAGTTGCATCCGCTGCAGCAGGCCTTCATCGATCACGGCGCCTTTCAGTGCGGCTATTGTACCTCGGGCATGCTGCTGGACGCCTATGCGCTGCTGGCGGTCGATCCACATCCGTCGCGCGACAAGATCGTCGGCCAGATGGAGCGCAATCTCTGCCGCTGCGGCGCCCATCAGCGCATCGTCGATGCGATCGAGCAGGCTTCCGAAACGGCCGGGGGTGAACGATGACCGTTGCATCGGAAATCAGCCGGCGCGACTTTGTTGCGGGCATCGGCGGCGGTATCATCGTTTGGTTCGGACTTGGTGCTTCCGCGCCGTCGGCCGCAGCCGAACGGCCGGGCTATCCCGACGACTTCCATGCCTATCTGGCAATCGGCGCGAACGGCCGGGTTACCGTCTTCTCGAGCAAGATCGAGATGGGCCAGGGTGTCATGACGTCATTGGCACAGATGGCCGCGGAAGAGTTGGGCGTGGATCTCTCGTCCATCGACATGGTGCTCGGAGATACCGAGAAGTGCCCTTGGGATGCCGGGACTTTTGGCTCCCTGTCCACGCGGATGTTCGGGCCTGCCTTGCGCGCCGCGGCGGCAAAGGCGCGAACCATCCTGACGACGCTCGCCGCTGCGAGGCTGAATGTTGCTCCCGACAGGCTGGCCATCGCGAGCGGCGTGGTATCGGTCGTGGGCGAGCCCGAACGGCGCGTGAGCTTCGCTGAATTGTCCGACGGCGTGCGGATCGCCGAGACGGTGACACAGGCGGCGGCGTTGCGTTCCGCCGCCAGCTTCACCGTGATGGGACGTTCGGCCAAACGGTTGGACGGCGTCGAGAAGGTCACCGGAGCAGCCAAATATGCCGCCGATATCCGCCTGCCGGATATGCTTTACGCGCGCATTCTGCGTCCGCCGGTTCATGGCGCGGTTTTGACAGGGGCCGACGCAAGCGCGGCGGAAAAATTGCCGGGCGTGACGGTCGTCAAGCGTGATGACCTGATTGCCGTGTTGCATGCGGACCCTGAAGCCGCGTCGGCAGCCCTTGCCGAGGTCCAGGCCGAGTGGCGGCTGCCCGACGCGACGCTGAACCAGGATGGCATTTTCGAACACCTTCTCGCGCATGCCGGCACTGCGACCGAGATCGCCGCCAAGGGCGACATCAAGGGCGAGCCGTCGAAGGCGCCGGTTGCAGGGGTGTTCGAGACCATCTTTCAGAAAGGCTATGTCGCCCACGCCGCGATCGAGCCGCACGCCGCGGTCGCCGATGTCCGCCGTGATGGCGCGACGGTTTGGGCCTCGACGCAGACGCCGTTTCCCACCCGCGACGGCATCGCCGCCGCGCTCAAGCTCGACCCCAAGCGCGTGCGCGTCATAACCCCGTTCCTGGGCGGCGGCTTTGGCGGCAAGAGCGCGGGCGGTCAAGCCATCGAAGCCGCGCGGCTGTCGCAAATCTGCGGCAAGCCGGTGCAGGTGATGCGGACCCGCGCGGAAGAATTTTTCTTCGACACCTTCGATCCCGCCTCGGTCGTGAAAATAAGCTCGGCGCTGGACGGCAACGGCAAGATCTCGCGCTGGGATTACCAGGTGTTCGCCGCCGGCGAGCGCGGCGCCACGACCTTCTACGACATACCCAATTTGCGCGTGCAATCGGCCGGCGGCATGGCCTACGGCGGCCCATCGCCGGTGAGGGACTTGCACCCGTTCGCGGTCGGGCCCTGGCGCGCGCCCGGCGCCAACATGAACGTTTTCGCCACCGAGTCCCAGATCGATATCATGGCGACAGCTGCAGGCGCCGATCCCCTCGCCTTTCGCCTCACCCACATCGGCGATCCCCGGATGCGCAGAGTGCTCCAGGCTGCCGCCGATGCCTTTGGCTGGCAAGGCGCGCCGGGACCGAGCGGCAGAGGCCATGGCATTGCGCTAAGCAGCGATGCCGGAAGTCTGGTGGCAACGATTGCCGAGGTAAATGTCGACAAGCCGAGCGGCAAGGTAATGGTCAAAAGAATGGTGTGCGCGCAGGACATGGGAATTGTCGTCAATCCCGAGGGCGCGCGGATGCAGATCGAGGGTGGGCTGACCATGGGCCTGGGCTACGCCCTGACCGAGGAATTGCGCTTCCACGGCGGCGAGATTCTCGACCGCAATTTCGACAGCTATCAGTTGCCCCGCTTCAGTGCCGTCCCTAGAATCGAGGTCGTGCTGGTCACGAACAACGAGCTCGCGCCGCAAGGCTGCGGTGAACCGGCGATCACAACCGCCGGCGCCGTCATCGCCAACGCGGTCTTTGACGCGACCGGCGCCAGGATTTTGCGCCTGCCGATGACGCCAAAGCGCGTGGCCGCAGCGATTTCCGCGGCCGGCCGCTGATCTGGTCATGGCCCCTGAAAGCCTATAGCCGGATCGAACCATCCGCGATGCGCGCGTAAACCTGCGCATCGAGCGGGCGATAAAAGCCGGACTCGGGATCTCTCAGGAATAGCGGGTCGGTCACGCGGTCCGGATCAAAGCCGTCGCGGACCAGCTCGTGCTTTTTCTGCTTGAAGGTTTCGGTGGCATCGAGCGTCTGGCTAAGTCGCAGGAAAAGCGGAATTGCATAGACTGGCAGGCGCTGCGACAGGTGTTCGGCGAACGCTTCGAAAGCGAAGCCGTCTCCGGCCACGATGGCCGCCATGCCGGCGCGGCCGTCCGCACCCGGGACCGTCACGCCATAGGTCGTGGCGTCGAGGACACCTTTGCAGTCCCGGATCGCTTCGTTGACCTCGCTGGTTGCGACATTCTCACCCTTCCAGCGAAAGGTATCGCCGACGCGATCGATGAAATGAAAAAATCCCTGCTGGTCGAGCAACATCAGATCGCCGGTGCGAAACCAGGCATCGCCCTTGGCGAACACGTCGCGCAGGATTTTCTTCTCGGTCTCGGCGGTGTCGGTATAGCCCTCGAAGCGGCCGCCGCCCTCATCCGCCGTTCCGATACGGCCGATCGCTTCGCCGACTTCGCCGCGGGCGCAGGCGACGCAGAGACCTTCTTCGTCGCGAACGGGAATACCGGCTTCGGCATCGACCCGCACGATCGCGGCCGGAAAGCGGTGCGCGAGCAGCGGCGGAATCCGGCCGATCGCGCCGACCTTGCCCTCGACGTTGAACAGCGAGAAATTGCCTTCGGTCGCCGCATAGAATTCGAGGATCCGCGGAATGGCAAAGCGGGCCTGAAACGCTTCCCAGATATCGCCGCGCAACCCGTTGCCACAGGCGAGCCGAAGCCTGTGCCGGCTCTCGAATTCGGATGGCGGCGCTTTCAAGAGATAGCGGCAAAGCTCGCCGATATATTGAAACAGCGTGCAATCGAAGCGGACGATGTCGCGCCAGAACTCGCTCACCGAGAATTTGTCCGGCAGCACCACCGAGCCGCCCGCGCTCAGCATGCTGCAGGGCGCGACGATGCCGCCGACGGAGTGATAGACCGGAAGACAGTCGTAGAGCCGGTCGTCGGGAGACGCGTCCAAGAGGCCAGCGAACCAGCCGCCCCAGTTCAGGATGCGGCGATGGCTGATGCTCGCGGCCTTCGGCAGGCCCGTGGTGCCGGAGGTGTAGATCAGGAGCGCGCGGTCGCCGATCTTGACCTCGCGCCGTTCGGCCGGCGACAGCGGGCCGCCATCCATCGCGTCCAGGACCACTTCGATGCCGGCTTCGCTTTTTTCGCCATGCCTCCAGATTTTCGGCACGCGATCCAGATGCGGACGGGCCGCGTCGAACATATCGGCAAGCTCGCTTGCGACGATCGCATGATCGGCCTTGGCGACATTGACGCAATGCGAAAGCGACGGCCCGACCAATTTGCTATTGATCAACGCCACCACGCCGCCGACCCGGCTGATGCCGAGCCAGGCCGCGACATATTCCGGCCGGCTCGGCATCAACAGGCAGACCGTATCGCCGGGTTCGATTCCGGCGGCCAGTGCCCAGCGGGCGTATTGGTTGATGCGCGCCGCGAGCGCGCGATAGGTAAGGGTCTCGCGATCCGAGATCAGCGCGGGACGGTCCGGCTGACGCTTGGCCCAATCCTCCACGACGTCGGCAAACAACGCTTCGCGGACTGGCTTCGATCCGGGATGTCAGCTCGATGGCTTTCAGCCATGCCTTGGCGGCCGACGGCTTGCCGCGCACAGGCAGAGTTTCGCTCGAGTACTCGATGACGCCTGCGTTCATGACTGACCATGGGTTGAAACTGGCCATCTAAGACTGGCCATCTATAGGCCGATTGGCCTGATCGAGTGTTAACCGGCACAGTTAAGAAGGCGACCTTGCCGCTGGCGGAACGACAGCCGGCTATCGACGGTCAGGGGGCCAATCGTCGATAGGACGAAGGTCGAATGAACCGGCCAACCTTTCGATTCGCGCAACGAAGTGCGGAGTGGTTAGCTGCCGCCCAACAGGCAGGTCGCGGGAAGCTGATTCCTTGAGAACCTGCTGATTTATGGCGAGGAAACGCACATTCGTGCCCGAACCTTTCGGGCACGACTCCCGGCTTTCGGGAGAAGATGCGCCGCCGTTCGCTGGAACCGGGCATGAACGAAAGCATCTCCTCGCCGTTTATCCGCTACCCGATCGGAACGTCGCTGTTGATGGCCGGCATCCTGTTCGTCGGCATCGTCGCCTATCCGCTGCTTCCGGTCGCGCCGCTGCCGCAGGTCGACTTCCCGACCATCCAGGTCTCCGCCGCGCTGCCCGGCGGCAGCCCGGAGACCATGGCCTCCTCGGTGGCGCAGCCGCTGGAGCGCCAGCTCGCGCAAATTCCCGGCATCGCGCAGATGACCTCGACGAGTTCGCTGGGCTCGACCGCCGTCACCATCCAGTTCGACCTCAACCGCAACATCGACGGCGCCGCCAACGACATCCAGGGCGCCATCAACGCCGCCAGCGGACAATTGCCGAAGAATCTCCCCTCGCCGCCGACCTACCGCAAGGTCAATCCGGCGGACTCGCCGATCCTGTTGCTGTCGGCGACGTCGGACACGCTGCCGCTGATCGGGTGAGCGATGCGGTCGACGCCCAGCTCGGGCAACAGATCAGCCAGATTTCCGGCGTGGCCCAGGTGTTCATCGGCGGCCAGCAGAAGCCCGCGATCCGGGTCCAGATCGACCCCGCGAAGCTGGTGGCCAAGGGCCTGTCGCTGGAAGACGTCCGCAACCAGATCGCGATCACCACCGTCGACAGCCCGAAGGGCAATCTCGACGGCGAGAAGCGCGCCTACACGATCTACGCCAACGACCAGCTTCTGGACCCCAAGGACTGGAACGACGTCATCATCGCCTATCGCAACGGCGGACCGTTGCGGATTCGCGACATCGGCCGGGCCATCGCCGGGCCGGAAGACATGAAGCAGGCCGCCTGGGCCGACGGCAAGCGCGGCGTGTTCCTGGTCATCTTCAAGCAACCCGGCGCCAACGTCATCGACACCGTCGACCGGATCAAGGCGCAGCTTCCGCGATTGATCGCGGCGATACCGCCGGCGATCAAGATCAAGATCATCAGCGACCGCACGCTGACCATCCGCGCCGCGGTCGAGGACGTGCAGATCACGCTCCTGATCACCATCGTGCTGGTGGTGATGGTGATCTTCATCTTCCTGCGCAGCTTCTGGGCGACGGTGATTCCGGCCATCACGGTGCCGCTTGCGCTGCTGGGCGCCTGCGCGCTGATGTGGGCGTTCGGCTATACGCTCGACAATCTCTCGCTGATGGCGCTGACGATCGCGGTCGGGTTCGTCGTCGACGACGCCATCGTGATGCTGGAAAACATCACCCGCTATGTCGAGCAGGGCGAACAGCCGCTCGCCGCTGCCTTCAAGGGCGCCAGCGAAATCGGCTTCACCATCGTCTCGATCAGCGTCTCGCTGGTGGCGGTGCTGATCCCGCTGCTCCTGATGGGCGGCGTCATCGGCCGGCTGTTCCGCGAATTCGCGGTGACGCTGGCGATGGCGATCTTCGTCTCGCTGGTGGTGTCGCTGACGCTGACCCCGATGATGGCTTCGCGCTTCCTGCGCGCGCACAGCGAAACCAGGCACGGCCGGTTCTATCAATGGAGCGAGCGGGCGTTCGAACAGATGCTGCACGCCTATGAGCGCGGCCTCGACCTCGCCCTGCGCCGCAGCCTGACGACGCTGTGCATCTTCTTCGCGACGGTGGCACTGTCGGTCTATCTGTTCGTCATCATCCCGAAGGGATTCTTTCCGCAGCAGGACAACGGCTTTCTGACCGGGGTATCGGAGGCATCGCAGGACATTTCGTTTGCCGACATGAAGCGGCACCAGGAGGAACTGAGCCAGATCGTGCAGGCCGATCCCGCCGTCGACAGCATCGCCATGTTCATCGGCGGCGGCGGCACCGCGCTCAATTCGGGCCGCATGTATGTCACGCTGAAGCCGCACGAAGAGCGCGACGCCGACGCGCAGCAGATCATTGCGCGGCTGCGGCCGAAGCTGGAAAAGGTCGAGGGCGCCCGGCTCTACATGCAGGCCTCGCAGGACGTGCGGCTCGGCGGCCGCGCCACGCGGACGCAATTCGAATTCACGCTGCAGGATGCCAATCTCGACGAATTGAACGAGTGGGCGCCGAAGATCCTGGCCAGGATGCAGAAGCTGCCCGAGTTGCGCGACGTCGCCACCGACCAGCAGACCGAGGGCACGACGCTGACACTGACCATCGACCGCGACACCGCCTCGCGCTACGGCATCCAGCCGCAACTGATCGACGACACGCTGTACGACGCGTTCGGCCAGCGCCAGGTCACGCAATATTTCACCCAGCTCAACAGCTATCACGTCGTCCTGGAAATCCTGCCCGACCTGCAGGGCAGCGTCGACACGCTCGCCAAGCTCTATATCAAGTCGCCGGCGACGGGCGACGAGGTGCCGTTGTCGGTGTTCTGCAAATGGACGACGGTGCCGGTGCGCCCGCTCTCGATCGCGCATCAGGGCCAGTTTCCGGCGATCACCATCAGCTTCAACCTCGGCCAGGGCGTAGCCCTCGGCCAGGCCACCGGTGCGGTGCAGAAGGCGATGGCCACGATGGGTGCGCCCCCGACACTCAGCTCGAGCTTCCAGGGCACCGCGCAGGCGTTCCAGCAGTCGCTCGGCACGGTGCCGCTGCTGATCCTCGCGGCGCTGGTCGTGGTCTATCTGATCCTCGGCGTGCTCTATGAAAGCTACATCCACCCGCTGACGATCCTCTCGACCCTGCCCTCGGCCGGCGTCGGCGCGCTGGCGATCCTGATGGCGTTCGGCTTCGATTTCAGCCTGATCGCCCTGATCGGGATTATCCTCCTGATCGGCATCGTCAAGAAGAACGGCATCATGATGGTCGACTTCGCGATCGCGGCCGAACGCGAGCAGCATCTGTCGCCGCGGGAATCGATCCGCAAGGCCGCGATCCTGCGGTTTCGCCCGATCATGATGACGACGATGGCGGCGCTGCTCGGCGGCGTACCGCTGATGCTGGGCACCGGAACGGGGTCTGAAATCCGCCAGCCGCTCGGCTATGCGATGGTCGGCGGCCTTGTCGTCAGCCAGGCGCTGACGCTGTTCACGACGCCGGTGATCTATCTTTATCTCGACAATCTCTCGAACGCGATGACGCGCTGGATGGGAGGCAAGGTTGAGGATTCCGAGCTTGCCGCCGAGGAGATCAAGCACGCCGCGGAATAGTGCGATGTCGCATCCGCGGCGGCCCAGGGCGGGCGCGATTTCAATGTCAAACAGCTTGCTCTGTCGTCATCGCGCGGCTTGACCGGGCGAGCCAGTATGGCGAGGCCCGTCGATTTCACTTCGCCGTCTCTGGGATACTGGATCGCCCGCATTCGCGCGCGATGACGGCTGGGGGATGGCGCAAACACACCTTCGCGCTCTCGCGGCATGTGCCCGAGCTTTGCAAGACATGTCCCTCGAATGAGAGGGCGCAGGGAATGCCGGGCGCCCGATGCGCCCGATAGCCGCGTGTGCGATGGCAGAAAGTAAAAGGCACACGCGTTAGTCAGGTCACACCGGAATCACCCGGCATTCCCCGCGCAATGGTTTTAACAGCTTATACGCGCTCTCCCCGGGGACCGGGCTCTTTTGCCCCCGTCACTTTCGCAGGAATTGCTTCCCGCGAAAACTTAGCGCCAGCGTCGGGGCGCCAGGACCACACGACTTCGCCGTCCGCTTCAGCGCCGCTCGTCTCGCGCCGCTGCCGCGTCCACCGCATCCCTGCCCAACGTCCGTGACGATCGCGATACGCCCCTCTGATCGGGCGGGGACGGTTGCGAACATACGACTGATTTGGGTTTCTGAAAAAGCGAAATATTTTTTGCGCGGGGGCTGGACAGGTTTTTGCGCGCGGGAGTGATTTGCCCGTCGGGCAAGGGCTTGAAGCATAAGTTGGGAGTAGTCGGCGGACGTCCGCGTTGGGATGCATCCCAGACCGAAGTTCGGACCTCGCGAGACAACGTATCGCTTCAGGTTGCCGAGCCGGCGCTCCCGATGGTTTCGTGAAACTCAACCCACCCCGCCGTTCCTGCAGGCGGCAAGAAAGAACGCAACACTGCGCGCCACGTGGGTGTCGATCTCTGCGTCCAGCGTCTTGAGGTTCACCTCGAACAGCGCCCGGAGCAGCATCGGCACGGCGACGACATCGAGGAAGAACCGCGCGGTCGTTGCCAGGCGCTCCGGGGCGAAGGCTGGCAGCGATCTGAGTTCGTCGGATTGGGTCAACTGGCCCAGCAGGTGGGCCCCGAGTTCGGTACTGAGATCACGCGCCGTCCGGCTGACGCTGGCGGCCAGATCGGGGAACCGGCGTGCTTCCGCTACGGCCAGCCGCATCAGCCCGATCCTGTCGCCGTTCAAACCCCAGTGCAGCAGCGTAATCGCCGCACTCGTGAGGCGCTCCTCGATGGTTGCGCCGGTCGGCACCTCGACCTTGAACTCCGCGATGCGGGAAAGGATGTCCCGTGTCACCACTCCGGTGAACAGCGCCCGTTTGTCGCGGAAGCGGGCGTAGATCGTGGGCTTTCCCGAGCGCGCTACTTCGGCGATCTCGTCGATGCTCGCGCCTTCAAATCCGCGCTCCAGAAAGACCTTGCGCGCCGCATCGAGGATGCGCGCATCCACCTCCCCGGCGCGCTCCTTCGGCGGGCGGCCAAAGCGCACCGCGGCGCGCTCTGCAGGGCGCCGCTTCGCCACCGGTGCTTTCTTCAAACCATTGGTTTCCATCGCGATTTTTCCAGATTCCGCTCCACCGCTGGTCGGCGGCGCACGTCAATTTACGCCATATCACAACTGTTTGTAAATAGAACGAAACAGTTTCGTTCCTATTGACGGTGCCTTCGGGGAGGATTATTTGCAAGATCGAAACGGTACCGTTTCGTTTTTTTAATGCGAGGCCATGATGCGACCTCGCCTGACAGCAGGAGCGGCAATCATGTTCGAAGACAGTGTTTTGGAACGGGACGAGCCGGCGCGCGCGGAGATCGAGAGCCCGCGATCGGCCCCGGCCTCACAGCAGTCAGGCGTCGCGTCCGGCAAACCCGACCTCACCGAGCGGGCTCGCACCCCGAACGAAAGCCCGGCTGCCAAAGAGCCTGCCTCACCGGTTCAGCCGGAAGCAGCTCAGCCGCATGCCACCGGCAAAGAGCGCCGGAGCGGCTTCCTGCATCGCCGCCCCTTTGTCTCCGCCATCGGCGCCGTGCTTCTGGCCTCGACGATCGCTGGCGGGTATCTCTATATGGACTACGCAAAGCATTTCGAGTCCACCGACGACGCCTTTATCGCGGCGCGGCAGTCCGCGCTCGCCCCCAAAGTCTCCGGCTACATCACCGCGGTTCCCGTCACCGACAACGAACATGTCGCCGCCGGCGACGTGATCGCCCATCTCGATGACCGCGACTATCGCGTCGCGCTCGCGCAGGCGGCGGCACAGGTCGCGGCCGCGCAGGCCAGCATCGAAAACATCGACGCGCAGCTCGATGTGCAGCAGGCCCAGATCGCCGCCAACCAGGCCCAAGTCGAGCAGGCGCAGGCGGCGCTGGTGTTCGCACAGCAACAGGCGGCGCGCTACCAGCACCTGGAGCAAACCGGCTATGGCACGGTTCAGAACTCCGAGCAGTACACTTCGCAACTGCATCAGCAGCAGGCAGCGCTTCTGAGCGCGCGAGCAACCCTGAATCTGGCGCAGCGCCAAGTCGAGGCGCTGACGGCGCAACGCAAGAGCGCTGTCGCGAGCCTCGCACAAGCCCAGGCCCAGCACGACCAGGCGGAACTCAATCTGTCCTACACGACGGTCACCGCCGCTCAGCCGGGACGCGTCGTCAACCTCTCAGCCGCCGTCGGCCAATTCGCACAACCGGGCACAGACCTGACCATGTTCGTGCCGGACGAAATCTGGGTCACGGCGAACTTCAAGGAGATTCAGCTCGACCGGATGCGGCCCGGAGAGCCTGTGACGCTCAAGATCGACGCCTATCCGGGACGCACGATCCGCGGCCATATCGACAGCGTTCAACCCGGATCCGGCACCGCGTTCTCGCTGCTGCCGGCCCAGAATGCCACCGGCAACTACGTCAAGATCGTGCAGCGGGTGCCGGTCAAGATCATCATGGATGATCCGCCGGCCGATGTCGCGATCGGGCCGGGCATGTCGGTGGTTCCGACGGTGCGGATCGATCCCACGCCATCGCTGCTCGAGCGCCTGGGGAGGTTGCTATGAGCGCCGCGGCGATCGAAGCCGACGACTTCGCTGCCCCAAGCGTCGCCGCCAACCCCTGGCTGATTGCCATCGTGGTCGCGCTCGCGAGCTTCATGGAGGTGCTCGACACCACCATCGCCAACGTGGCATTGCCCTACATCGCCGGCGGGATGGGGGTGAGCGAGGACGAAGCGTCCTGGGTGGTCACCACCTATCTCGTCTCCAACGCCATCATCCTGACCGCCTCCAGCTTCCTTGCCCGGATGCTGGGCCGCAAGACCTTCTTCCTGATCTGTCTCGGGCTGTTCACCGTGAGCTCGCTGCTGTGCGGGTTTGCCCGGAATCTGAACGCGCTGTTGCTGTTTCGCATCCTGCAAGGCCTTGGCGGCGGCGGCATGGTGCCGGTCGCTCAGTCGATCCTGGCGGATGCGTTTCCGCCGGCAAAGCGCGGCCAGGCCTTCGCGGTGTTCGGCGTTGCCGTGGTGGTGGCACCGGTGGTCGGGCCGACGCTCGGCGGCTGGCTGTCCGACAATCTCGTCCTGGCACTGGTGCTTTCTGATCAACGGTCCGGTCGGTGTGTTCGCGATGGCGGTGATTGCGCTGGTCCTGCGCGAGCCCGCGACCGCGCGTGCGAAGGACGAGCTCCAGCGGCAGGGCAACGGGTTCGACTTCGTCGGCTTCATGCTGGTTGCGACCTTCCTCGGCGCGCTCGAGGTCGTGCTCGACCGCGGCCTGGAGGATGACTGGTTCGGCTCACCCTTCATCGTCACGTTCGCGGTCGTCTGTGGCGTGGCGTTCGTGTTGATGATCCCGTGGGAAATGACGCGCCGCAATCCGATGATCGACTTGCGGATGGTGGCAACGCCGCCAGTTCGGCGCCTGCTTCCTGGTGATGCTGGCGACCGGCGCCATCCTGCTCGCGACCACGCAATTCCTGCCGCAGCTGGTGCAGCAGGATTTCGGCTATACCGCCACCTGGGCCGGCCTCGTGCTGTCGCCGGGCGGCGTGGTCACCATGGCGATGATGTTCGTCGTCGGCCGTTTGGCGGCCAAGATGCAGCCCAAATATCTGATCATCGCCGGCGCGCTGGTCATCGCGCTCTCGATGTACGAGCATGACCAACGTCTACGGCGATCTCGGCTTCTGGTTCATGGCGCGGTCGCGCATGCTGCTCGGCGTCGGCCTGCCGCTGATCTTCGTGCCGATCATGGCCGCATCCTATGACGGCATTCCGCCTTCCAAGACCGACCAGGCCTCCGCGCTGATCAACGCCGCGCGCAACACCGGCGGCTCGATCGGCGTCTCCATCGTCTCCAACGTGCTGACGCATCGCGAGCAGTTCCACCAGAGCCGGCTGGTCGAGCAGGTGATCCCGTCGAGCACGCAATATCAGGACACCCTGCAGCAGATCACGAATTTCTTCACCGCCCATGGCAGCTCGCTGGCGCAGGCGCATGACCAGGCGATCGCAGTGGATCGGACAGCAGGTGCAGACGCAGGCATCGTTCCTGGCCTACGTCGATGCGTTCTGGGTGCTGATGCTGATCTCGCTTGCGGCCGTGCCGCTGGCGCTGACCCTGCGCAAGGTCAAGCTCGGTGGCCCCGTTCACGTCGGCCATTGAGCATCGTCCCCATCGCGGCATGGATGCGCAGGGAGCCGTCCATGTCTCGCGTCGATCTTGACACGTCCGCGATGCGTCCGGGGTCATCGTGGAAATGCCGGTGGTCCGGGTTTGTCGATTGTTATCCAAGAATTCCGATGAGACGGCTTTTCAAATTCCAAATTCGGATTCAAAGACCGCCGCGGGTGTACCCCACCTTTACCACGATGACCGGAACGCCGTGCGGGTTGGCCCAATTCTTGCGATGTTGGCCTAGCGTGACAATGGGCATCAAACAAAGACCTGGCCGACATGATCAGCAAGAGAGCCTTCCTTCAATCGGCGGCCAGCGCCGCCACGGCGCTGTTCGCCACTGAATTTCCGGTGCCAGCGCGCGCGGATTTACCTTATCCCTCGCACGCCGTGAAATGGGTGGTGCCTTACACCGCGGGCGGCGCGACCGACGTGCTGTCGCGCCTGATCTGCCAGCACTTGGCCGAACGGCTGGGCCAGCCCTTCGTGGTCGAGAACAAGCCCGGCGCCGGCAGCAACATCGGCACGCAGGCGGTGATTTCAGCAGCCCCGGACGGTTACACCCTGCTGCTCACCTCGACCGCGAATGCGATCAACGCTTCCTTCGACCCGACGTTGCCGTTCGACTTTGCCAAGGCCATCGCGCCGGTCGCGGGCGTTGCCCGGATTCCGCTGCTGCTGGTGGTCAACAACGACCTGCCCGCGCACGACGTCGCCGAATTCATCGCCTATGCCAAAGCCAATCCGAACAAGCTCTCGATTGCCTCTTCCGGTGTCGGCACCTCGCTGCATCTGTCCGGCGAACTGTTCAAGGCGATGGCCGGCGTCGCCTTCACCCATGTGCCCTATCGCGGCTCGGCACCGGGGTTGACCGACGTGATGTCCGGCCAGATTCAGGGCATGTTCGACAATGTCACGTCCTCATTTGAATTCGTGCGCGCCGGCAAGCTGCGCGCGCTCGGCGTCACCACGCATGAGCGCTCGGAAATCCTGCCCGACGTGCCGCCGATAGCCGATGCGCTGCCGGGCTATGAGACCAGCTCGTTCTATGGCGTCGGCGCGCCGCGCGATACGCCGCGCGAGATCGTCGACCTCCTGAACAGGGAGATCAACGCGGCGCTGGCTGATCCCACCATCAAGCAACGCATCGCCGAGCTCGGCGCCATCCCGATCACCGGCAACGCCACCGAGTTCGGCGCCATGCTCGCAGCCGAAACCGAGCGCTGGCGCAGGGTGGTGGAAATGTCGGGGGTGAGGAAGGAGTGAGGCGCGGCTCGCACTAACCGTCATTGCGAGCCAACGGGTCGCGCGAATGCGCGCCCGATGACAGGCTCCGCGAAGCAATCCATGTCGCCGCGAGAAAGGTGGATTGCTTCGTCGCAAGCGCTCCTCGCAATGACGGAAGCGGCAGTCTATCCGCCTCCCACGCCCTGCAGCACCAGCCGATTGAGCCGCGCCGTGAACGCCGCGGGATCTTCCGGCAATTCGCCGTCGAGGATCTGCGCCTGCTCCAAGCAGCAATAGCGACAGGTCGTCGACGGTCTTGGCTTGCTCCGCCTGCGCCTTGGCGATCGCCGCCACCAGCGGATGCCGCAGGTTGATCTCCAGGATCGGCTTGGTCCGGACGCCGCGGGCCTGCTGCGACAGGATCCGCTCCAGCTCGCGGTCGGGCCCGTGACTGCCGGCGACCAGGCAGGAGGCGCTGGTGGTCAGCCGGGTCGAGGCCTTCACGTCGGTGACGCGATCGCCCAGGCTTGCCTTGATGGCCGCGATCGTCGTCGCCTCGTCGGCCGCGGGCGCGGACTCGTCCTTGGTCTTTTCATCGACCAGCGGAACCAGATCGAGATTGAGGTCGCCCTGGCTCAGCGACTTCAGCGGCTTGCCCTCGAATTCGAGCCGCGCCGAGGTCCAGAACGCATCGACCGCATCGGTCAACAGCAGCACCTCGATGCCGCGCGCGGCGGCCGCTTCCAGCCGCGGATTGGATTTCAGCCGCTCGATGCTGTCGCCGACCAGGAAATAGATTTCGGTCTGGTTGGGTTTCAGGTCCGCGACATATTGCTTGAGCGAGCGCCTTTCGCCCGATGGTGGTCGGAAAACCGCGACAGCGCCAGCAATTTGTCGCGCCGCTCGAAATCTTCGTAGATGCCTTCCTTGATCACGGGACCGAAGGCGTCCCAGATCTTGTCGAAACTCTCGGGCTCCTTGTCGCCCAGCGTCTCCAGTTCGCTGACGACGCGGCTGGTGACCGCCTTGCGGATCTGCGCGAGCTGCGGATTGTTCTGCAGCATCTCGCGCGAGATATTGAGCGGCAGATCCTCGCTGTCGATGACGCCGCGGATGAAGCGCAGATAGGCGGGCAACAGCTCGGCATCGTCGGTGATGAAGACCCGCCGCACATAGAGCTTGACCTTGCCCTTGCGCGCCGGCTCGAACAGGTCGAACGGTTTGGTCGACGGCGCGAACAACAGCACCGCGTAGGAATACCGCCCTTCGGCGCGGTAATGCAGCGTCATCGCCGGCTCGTCGAAGGCATTGGCGATCGACTTGTAGGCCTGGGTGTAATCTTCGGCCTTGAGTTCGGATTTCGGGCGCTGCCACAGCGCGCTCGCCGAATTGATCTGGCGCGGCTCGCCCTCTTCGGGAGCGAGCCAGATCGGAAACTGGATGTTGTCGGAATAGGCGCCGACGATGCGCTCGATCTCGTGGGCTTCGAGATATTTGGCGGCATCCGGCTTCAGATGCAGCACGATCTCGGTCCCGCGCGTGACGCGCTTGGCGTCGTCTTCGCTGGCCGGCGCGACTTCAAAACCCGCGCCGCCGGACGACGACCAGGTCCAGACTTCGTCGTGGCCGGCGCGGCGGCTGGTGACGACGATGCGGTCGGCCACCATGAAGGCGGAATAGAAGCCGACGCCGAACTGGCCGATCAGGCCACTGCCGTCCTTGGCCTCGCTGAGTCTCGCCACGAACGCCTTGGTGCCGGAGCGGGCGATGGTGCCGAGATTGTCGATCAGCTCCTGCCGGTCCATGCCGATGCCGGTATCGGCAACCGTCAGCGTATCGCCCTTCTTGTTCGGCGCGATGCGGATTTTCGGCGCCTCGCCGTCGCCGATCAGCGCGGGCGTTGGCGATCGCCTCATAGCGCAGCTTGTCGCAGGCATCCGACGCGTTCGAGATCAGTTCGCGCAGGAAAATATCGGTCTCCGAATAGACCGAGTGCACCATCAGGTGCAACAGTTCGGAGACCTCGGCCTGGAATGGCTGAGACACCAGAGCGGCATCGGTCGCGGCATCGGTGGTCGTCATACGTTTGCCCGGAAATGAATGGGGAAAACGTCGATATAGCGCGGCTGGCTCTCGGATCAAGCCCTTGCACGCAGCGCAAGGGCGGAGTTCGCCGCCGCCCTCACGCCGGCTGCAGCCGCTCCGCCTGCGGCCGGGCCGAGAAGGTGAAGGCCACCGCGACCGCGCCGAGCGCGACCGTCGAGGCGCCGATATAGAGCCACATGTAGCTGTTGAAGGCGTCGAAGATCCGCCCGCCGGCCCAGGGGCCGAACGCCATGCCGATCGAGGAGGCCATGGTCATGGCGCCGAACACCGTGCCCATCACGCGCTGGCCGAAGGATTCGCGCGCCAGCACCGCATAGAGCGGCATCACCCCGCCGTAGGCGGTGCCGAACACCACGGCGAGGCCGTAGAACTCGCCGAGCCGGCTGACCATCAGATAGCACGCGATCACGAACGCCTGCACCAGAAGGCCCGCGATCAAGACCGGCTTGGCGCCGAACCGGTCGGCCAGGACACCGAGCAGGAGACGGCCGCCGAGGCCGGAAAGACCCTCGACGCTGTAGATCGAGACCGCCGCCATCGGCGCCAAGCCACAGCCGATTGCGTAGCTCACCATGTGGAAGATCGGCCCGGAATGCGCGGCGCAGCAGAGGAAGAAGGTCGACGCCAGGACGATGAACTGCGGCGAGCGGAACGCTTCAGCGGCGGATATCGAGGGCTCGGCAGTCGCCGAGCTGGAGGCTGCGCCGGCAGCTGGCGCCGGAGGCCGCCGCACCCAGAGCGCGGCCGGAATCAGCAGCGCCCAGGCGACCACGCCGATGGTCATCATCGCCGTGCGCCAGTCATAGGCCGAGACCAGCCAGCGCGCGAACGGCGAAATCGTCATCGGCGCGACCCCCATGCCGGCCGACACCAGCGATACCGCAAGGCTGCGGTTATCGGCAAACCAGCCGGTGACGGTGGCGATCATCGGGGCGAAGAAGGCGCCGGCGGCGAGCCCCACCATCAATCCGTAGGTGAGCTGGAACTGAACCAGCGACGTCGCCCCGCTCGCCAGCACCAGACCAAGTCCGAGCAGCACAGCCCCCATCAGCACCACCATGCGCGGTCCAATGCGGTCGCTCAGCGCGCCCCAGCCGAAGCCGGCCGCGCCCATCACCAGGAAATCGAGCGTCATCGCGCTGGAGATGCCGGTGCGCGACCATCCGGTATCGACCGACATCGGCTGCAGGTAGATCGCAAGCGAGAACATCGCGCCGATGCCGACACAGGTCATCAGCGCGCCGCAAGCTACGATCACCCAACGATAGGACGAGTTCATGCCGCTCTCCCTTTTTCTTGATCCTGCCTGCAAGACGAATGACGCGCGAGGTTTCCGACATAAGAGGGCCAAAAAAATAGCACGATCCGCGGCGCCGCTCGATGGCGCCGATTCCGGCGCCTTGAGGCGGGATTCGGGGGCTTTCCCAGCGTCAGGCCGCCGGCAACGGCCCGACATCCGCAGCGGCGGCGGCGATCGCCTCGCAGAGCTCGTATCCGACCCGCCGCGCGCTGAAATCGCTTTGATGCAGCCGCGTTTCATCCGTAGGGTCGATGATGGTATCGAACGAGTGCCGTTCGACCTTGAGAAAACGCCGCATCAGGTCGAAGCGGCGGAAGACGTTCACATTTGCCGCCGTGGCGAGCTGATTGATCAGCGACAGCATGCGCCGCGTCGCATCGATCTTGTCGTCGGTGAGCAGCGCCGGTGCATATTGCAGGTCCATCAGCACGACATCCATGGACGCACTGCCGAGCAATCGCAAGCCCTGCCCGATCGCCGCGGCCACGTCGTCGAGATCGTGGCCTTGCTGCCAAACGGCGTTGGTGCCGACCTGCCAGATCGTCAGGGACGGCGCCTCGTCGATCACGTTGGTCTGCATTCGCGCTAACTCGTCGGGCGCTTCCTGACCGCCGATCCCCCGGTTGAGCACGTCGATCATGCGGCCAGGATATTTGGCGCGCAGCGCGGTTTCCAGCCGATAGGCATACGGCACGATGTCGCCCTCGCCTACCGTCGACGACGACCCGATCGCCACGATCTTGATCGACCCGTCACCCCTCAGCCGATTGGCGAAATACGGGAGCCGATGCGAGAAGGCATCGGCATGCGCCGGGATATAGCGGTTTTGCTGATCGGCCATTTCAACCATCCGTCCGCGAGACGCTGCAATTGATATAGGCATTTCGAGTGTCTGAACAGAACGGCGCGGCGGAACATGACGTTCGCCGACACGAACACGCGTCGCTTCCCCGGCGCCAGCCTAACCAAATTTCTCGCATCGATTCGTTGCAGTTGCAACTGAATGGCATCCGCATGCTCGCGATCGTTCTTTCAACCGTGACAGCATTGTTGTGTCACAAGCCATTCATTGAACCGAACTACGGATCCAACATCATCATGTCATGGGGATTCGAATGAGCCGCTTCACCGACACGCTGCGAACGCAACGCTTTGACGATTATCGCTACTACCATCAGAGCCGGATCAATCAGACGCTGCACCTGATCAGCGCGATGATTTTTCTCGTCTGCTACGGGTTGCTCTTCAAGGACGCGGCGCTCGCCGGCCTGGTCGGATGGTTTGCCATGCTGACGCGGCAGACCGGCCATTTCTTCTTCGAACCCAACGGCTACGACGCCGTCAACAACACCACTTATGAATACAAGGAACAAATCAAGGTGGGCTTTAACCAGTACCGCAAGATCGTCCTGTTGATCGTCTGGGGATCGGTACCGCTGCTGCTGTTCTTGTTCCCGACGCCGTTTGGCATCTTTGCACCGCCCGCTGGCAGGATGGATTTTCTGCATCACGTCGGAATTGTCTGGCTCGTTGTCGGCATCGGCGGCGGCCTGTTCCGCATGATCCAGCTTTTCTTGGCCAGGGACGTGCAGACCGGTCTGGTATGGGTCTTCAAGGTTCTTACCGATCCGTTTCACAACATCGCGCTTTACTACAAGTCGCCGCTCGCCCTGATGCGCGGCGAGTTGATCGATCCGTCGATCGGCACCGCCCGCTGGGATGACGAGGAGGCCGAAGAAGCCCCGCATCTCACCTGAACAATCCGACTATGACGTCGCGGCCTCGGAGCTCTTGCCAAAGATCTCCGCGGCAATCCGATTGGGTTCGATCGCTGCGGGAATGCCGCAATACATGGCCACCAGCAGCAGCACATCCTGGACCTGCTCGCGCGTGCAGCCATTGGCCAGCGCGCCCTTGGCATGGACCTGAAATTCGGCCGGCCGGTTGCTCGCCGCCGTTATGCCGAGCATGACCAGGCTGCGCATGGCGTCCGGAAGCCCATCTCTCTCCCAGACGTCGCCATAGACATAGGCGTTGATGACATTCTGCAGCGGCGCGCCGAATTCGCCGGAAGCAGCCATCCGCTTCTCGACCTCGGCTGCTCCAAACATCTTTTGCCGCCGCTTCAGGCCGCGCGTGTACAGGTCGCTGACTTCAACCATATCGAGCCTCCCTCTTCCCCGGCCGGGTCCCCTGATTTATACGTATAAATCATTAGGGCCGGTTTTTGAGCCTTTCCAACCGATTTGCTCGAGTATTGAGCCTATTTGTCCGTATAAATTGTCAAGAGTAAGTGGGGAAGCGAGGAAGAGGGATGATCACTTGCGCCATCGCAGGCCTTGGCCGCTGGGGCCGCAGTCTCGTTGATGCCGCGCACCACACCGATCGCCTCAACATCACCCGCGCCGTCGAGACCGACGTCGAGCGGGCGCAGGATTTTTGTGCCGACCGCCAGATCGACCTCACCGGCAGTCTTGATTCGATCCTCAACGATCCCGCTATCGACGCGGTGCTGCTGGCGACGCCGCATTCGTTGCATCGCGCCCAGGTGATCGCCGCGGCTGCCGCGGGAAAACAGGTGTTCTGCGAAAAACCCCTGGCGCTTCGCCGCGACCACGCCCGCGAGATGTTCGTCGCCTGCCGCAAGGCGAGCGTCGTGCTCGCGGTCGGCCAAAACCGCCGGTTCTGGCCGTCGATGCGCGCCTTGCGCGAGATCGTCTCAAGTGGCGAGCTCGGCACCATCCTTCACGTCGAGGGCCACAACAGCAACGAGAACTCCAACAACGTCACGCAGGGCTGGCGACTGTCGCCGGAGGAATCTCCGGGTGGCGGGCTGACCGGCGCAGGCTTGCACGTGCTCGATGGCTTTGTCAGCCTGCTCGGACCGGCGCGCCAGGTCTATGCGCGGCTGAGTTCGCGCGAGGCGGGACCGCCGCCGCTCGATTCGGCCGTGCTCGCCATCGACTTCGAGAGCGGCGTCACCGCGACGCTGGCGACAGTGCGAGCCACGCCGTTCTACTGGCGCGTTCATGTGTTCGGCACCAAGGGATCGGCGGAGGTGCTGGATGAAGCCACCATGGTGCTGCGAAAATCCGGCAGCGCGCCGCAGCACCTCAGCTTCACGGCCATCGATACGCTCGCAGCGGAGCTCGAGGCGTTTGCCGATGCGATCGAGCACAAGCAGCCTTTTGCCGTCGCGGAGAGCGAGGTGCTGGCGACGCTTGCGGTATTCGAGGCCGCGCTGCAATCGATGAAGTCAGGATCCCCGGTCACCTGCGATGTCCGCTGAACCGCGAAAGGGACGATCGTCGCGCTACCGCGACATCGCCACCAAACTGCAGAACGAGATCAGGCTCGGCAATCATCCGGTCGGCGAGCTGCTGCCGACCGAAACCGAACTGATGGCGCGGCATTCGGCCAGCCGCCAGACGGTGCGCGAGGCGTTGCGGATCCTGATGGACCAGGGCCTGATCGTGCGGCGCGCCGGCCTCGGTTCGGTGGTGATCGCGACCGAGCCGCCGGTGCTGTTCACCCACAGCGTCAAATCGCTCACCGAGTGGCTCAGATATTCCAACGAAACCTATCGCGACGTCGTCGCTAGCCGCGAGATCGTCGCCGACCGCAAGCTCGCCGCGCTGTTGAAATGCGAACCCGGCAAGCATGCAGCGCTCGCTGCGGCCGCGCCTCTGATACGGCGAAAGCCCATCATGGGCCGATTTCGAAAATGTGAGCGCAGAAGTGCTTCAGCCAGACCGAGCGCCGAAATCAATGGGCAGCGTCAGCGCAGCGCGGACATCGGCTATCTCCGAAAGATCATGCTACAAAAACGAACTAATGCGCGATAAAGACTACCGCGCTTCAGTCGACCGGCGCTTCGCGCCAGATAACCCTGACGGCACCCTTCACAAAAAGTCTATTCGGATTGGCCTCGCGGCCGCTCTACGATGATCGACACGATTCTGTCGGACTTATTGCCTTTCGAATCAAGTAAAGCCAGTTTCGTGATAAACCCATCGACGAAGGCCAACCTCGCGGCGCACGGTCATGACCACCGGCTCGATTTCGCGCGCGGGATCGCCAACCTGTCCATCTTTCTCGACCACATCCCCAACAACGTGGTCAATCTGCTGACCTTGCGGAATTTCGGCTTCAGCGGTGCCGCGGAGCTGTTCGTGTTCACCGCCGGCTATGCCGCGGCAGTGGTCTACGGAAAGATGACGCTGGAACGCGGCTTCCTGGTGACGGCGACGCGCATCATCAAGCGGGTATGGCAGCTTTATGCCGCCTATGTCGTGCTGTTCGTCGTCTACATCGGCACCGTCGGAAATGTGGCGGCGCGGTACGCCGTCGCCGATCTGATCGACGAATACAACATCGCCGGCATCGTCGATCATCCGGACCGCATCCTGATGCACGGCCTGACGCTGCAGTCGCAGCTTCCGCACCTCGACGCATTGCAATTGTTCATCGCGCTGTTGGCGTTCTTCCCGCTGGCGCTGGCGTCCTTGCTGCGCTGGCCCAATCTGACGCTGATCGGATCGTTCGCGCTCTACCTGGCTGCGCGCACGTTCGACTGGAGCGTGTCCTCGTTTCCAGACGGACGCTGGTTCTTCAATCCGTTCTGCTGGCAGCTCATGTTCGTGCTCGGCGCCTGGTTCGCGCTCGGCGGCACCAGGCGCACGCGCGCGATCCAGCATTGGCCGATGCTGCGCGTGGCGGCGCTGGCCTTTCTGCTGTTCGCCATGCTGGTTACGGTGGCGGGCCAGGTTCCCTGGCTCGGCAAGCTCGTGCCGGATTTCCTGCTATATCCTTTCACGCCCAACGACCGGGAAAATCTCGCGCCCTACCGGGTGCTGCATTTTCTACTGCTCGCTTTCCTGTTTACGCGGCTGGTGCCGGCCGACTGGCCTGGCTTCAGCTGGAAGCTGCTGCAGCCGATCATCAAATGCGGCGAGGAAACCCTCGCCGCCTTCTGCGCCGGCGTCTTCCTCTCGTTTTTCGCGCATTTCGTCCTGATCACCGGACCGAACTCGGTAGCCATGCAGGTTCTGGTCAGCACGGCCGGGATCGCGATGATGACGGCGGTCGCCTATTACGTATCGTGGTCGAAACGGCAGGATCACAAGTCGGCGCTGGGCGCGCACGCGTAAGCCGCGCAACATGGCTGCTCGGCTCACCTCATTGCCATTTGTCCTCGCGGGGAGCAGGGCTGGTCCGCCGTCGCTGAAAGCCACTGGCTGCGCCGCCTCCGGCGCGGTAGAGTTTCAAAATGGCAGTTACAGACATCGCGAGCAGAACCTACAATCACGGCTTGCGGCTCGACCCGATCGTGCGCAGCCTGCTCGACACCGATTTCTATAAGCTACTGATGCTGCAGATGATTCGGGAAAACTACCCGAACCAGCGCGTCACCTTTTCGGTCATCAATCGCAGCCGGCACGTACGTCTCGCCGAGATCATCGATGAGGGAGAGCTGCGCGCGCAGCTCGATCATGCCCGCACCATCCGCCTCTCCAAAAAGGAATTGATCTGGCTTGCCGGTAATACGTTCTACGGCAAAACTCACATGTTCTCGTCCGACTTCATCAACTGGCTCGCCACATTCCGCCTGCCCGAGTATGAGCTTCGCAAGGTGGACGGCCAGTACGAACTGCATTTCCACGGTCCGTGGACACATACGTCCATGTGGGAGATCCCCGCGCTGGCCACGCTCAACGAGCTGCGCTCGCGCCAGGTGATGAAAGGCCAGGGGCGATTTGCGCTCGACGTTCTCTATGCTCGCGCCAAGGCCAAGCTCTGGAGCAAGGTCGAGCGCCTGCGCAAGCTGGAAGGCTTGCGGCTTTCCGATTTCGGGACGCGCCGGCGGCATGGCTTCCTGTGGCAACGCTGGTGTGTCGAGGCCGTCAAGGAAGGCCTGGGGCCGTCCTTTACCGGCACCTCGAACGTCCTGCTGGCGATGGACAACGATTTGGAGGCGATCGGAACCAACGCCCATGAATTGCCGATGGTGGCCGCGGCGCTGGCAAAGGATGATGATGAACTTCGCTGGGCGCCGTACCGCATCCTCGATCAGTGGCGCCAGACTTATGGCGGCAATCTGCTGATCGCGCTGCCCGACGCCTTTGGCACCCGGTCGTTCCTCCGCGACGCGCCCGATTGGGTGGCCGACTGGACCGGCTTTCGGCCCGACAGCGCGCCGCCGATTCCGGCCGGCGAAGAAATCATCAACTGGTGGAAGCAGAAGGGCCGCGATCCGAAGGAGAAGCTGCTGGTGTTTTCCGACGCCATGGATGTCGGATCGATCGAGGAAACCCACCGTCAGTTCTCAGGCCGCGTCAGGATCAGCTTCGGCTGGGGCACCAACCTGACCAATGATTTCGTCGGATGCACGCCCGATGGATCGATCGATCTCGATCCGATCTCGCTGGTCTGCAAGGTGACATCGGTCGACGGACGGCCGGCCGTCAAGCTCTCGGACAATCCGGAAAAGGCAACCGGCAGCCCATCCGAGATTGAACGTTATCTGCGGGTATTCGGCAATGCCGGCCGGGTTCGCAGCGCGGTGCACGTCTGAGACCCGCGATCCTAAGCAATCCCGTCGCTTCAGCTGACTGGCGTCTGAAACCAGGAGGCGGCTTGAATCGCTTGCCTGATTGGAAACATCCTGAACGCTGTTCCAGCGCCAGACCCCGTCATCACCCAGCACAAAGCCGTTGTCGCGATAGATGTTGCGCACCGGAATATTTCGCGCGGTCGGAACGATCGTTGCCGTGATTTGCGCGGCGCCGCTGGCCTCTAGCGCATGCTGCACAAACGCATGCTCGATCGCCCATGCCGAGCACGCGGCAGCTCATCACGAGCCCGGTGATCTCGCCTGCCTCGATGACGGCGGCGCCGACCAGGCCGTGATCGGCAAAGCGGTCGGCCACATGAAGCGCGAACACCTGCGCGTTCGCCGCCGCGGCGAGCTTTTGCAGTTGCGGCACGGCAAACACGCGGCCGGTGGCGTTGAACTGCGTGGTGCGTCGGAACAATTCCTCGATACGATCGAACGTCGCATCAGTGGTGACGCGCTCGATGCGGGTGCGTATCTGCAGCGAAGCGATATAGCTGTTTTCGTCAACGGCCTCGGCCTGCAGACGCTGGCGATCCAGTTGCGCCTTGACCAGCTCGGTGCGCTTTGCCAATTCGTCCGTAACGCGCGCGATCTGCAGGCGGGGATCATCGAGCAGAGCGCGGCGCAGGCCGAACAGGTCTTCGCCCCATACCTCGACCTCGGGCAGGAACTGCCGCACGCGATCGCGCTCGACTGGATTGTCGTCGATGAAAAGAAACGCCTCGGGCGCAAAGCCCAGTTCTTCGGCGATCGAACGGATGTTGTCGACCTTGTCGTTCCAGTTGATGCGATGGGTGACGAAATCGTCCAGCGTCAACAGCCGCTCGCGCGGATAGGAATCGGGATATTTCCAAAGCTCGCGCACGACGGACTCGTCGTTCTTGGAGACGCAGGCGAGCACGATGCCGCGCTTCTTCAGGCACAGCAGCGCCTCATGCAGGCCGAAATAAAGCCCGATGAAGGAGAACACGCCGCTCACCGACGGCTCCCACGCGAACGGCGCGCCGGTTTCGGCCAGCACGCCCGGCCACAAGGTGTTGTCGAGATCGACGATCACGCATTTCTTGCGGCCGAGACCCAATACCGCGAACAGCGTCTCGATATGGGTTCGCGCGATCACGGCTTCACGTCGATAGGGATTGCCGTCGACAATCTCGATGAGGCCCGTCATCTCCGGCATCAAATCGTAGACCGCGGCCTTTTCGCTCACTGGGCGCTGCAGCATCCAGCCGGGCGAACCCATATGCGTGAAGCCGACCTGCCAGTCGTCGACCAGCGCAATGCTCCCCTGGGCCGCAATCGCCGCGGCAATATCGACGACATAGACGTCCGGGACCAGCTCGGCGAGCTCGGCGAGCGCGACATTGGCGGAGCGGAAGCGCGTGCGATGTCCGGTGCGGCCGCGCTCGGCGATCCCTAACGGCTGCACCGTCGGCTCCGGCAGATTGTCGATCAGGATCGGCGCCGAGGTTTTCTCGCGCAACTGTAGCAGCGTGTTGCTCGCCTGCGCGATATAGATCTCATGCGGCTCCCCGCCCGGTTGCGGCGGCATGGTGATGAAATGCCGCGCGTGCAGCGCGCCGATCAAAACGGCATCGTGCTTGTGTTCGGCGGCGAAGGCGAAATCGTCGGGAGCGGTCGCCGCGACCCGCAGATCGTAGCCGCGCCGGTCCGCCTCGCGACGGAGGAAATCGGCTTCCATATGGACGTCGCAGTCGCCGAACAGGATCAGGTCGAGCCGCGGCTTCGTGGTCCCGACATCCTGGATGGTCTGCGAGGTCTTGACGGTCCAATAGTCGCGGGTGCCTTCCTTCAATTCGCGGCGATAGCGATCCAGAAGCTCCTCGGGATCGCGTCCCTGGGTGGGGCCGAGCTTGGTGGCGATCTCGGCGAGCTCCTCGTCGGCGCTCTTGTCGGTCAACAGGCCGCGCTCGCGCAGCGCGTTGACGGTGCCGGCCAGGATCTGGTCGTCATAGGGAAGCAGCTTTGCGATCTCGGCGAACGCCGCGGGAAATTCGCGCCATTCGGACAAGTAGCTCATCAGGCCGCCGAGCTCGTCGTCAACCTTGAGCCGTAGCTGGCTGATGGCGTGGACCAGCAGCACGCTGTTCGGTCCGACGTGGATCTGATGGACGAAGCTCGATTTGCGCAGCCGTATTGCCAAGACCCGTGCCCGTCGTTGTTGTCAGAGGAAAGTCGGGACGCTTTTTTCGCGAATACGCGCGATTCGGTGTTAGGTGATTCACGCGATCGCGGCAAGATATCGCCGCACCGAGGCCTCGAACGCCGCCTTCGCGCCGCTGGCGATATTGCGGTTCCACCAGGCGCCGTAAATGCGGTCGAACGCCAGCGGCCGGACGGCGTCGGCGATGCGCCTGACCGCACCCGCGTTGAGCGGGATGTAGTTCGGATAGCTGTACATGAAGCTCAGGGACCGGCGATCCGCCGCCACCATCGCGATATCGCCCGTCAATAGCGCGCCGCGCCCTTCCGCGGCCTTGCGCCAGTGCAGCACCGTGCCGCCGGCGAAATGCCCGCCGGCGCGCACGAGAACAATGTCGTCGGAGAGCCGATGGCTCTCCCCGGACCACGGCACGATCGCGGCGTGTGGCCGCGTGACCCATTGGCGATCGTCGCCGTGGAGATAGACCGGCACGCCGCCGAACGCCTCGCTCCAGTCGGCGACCGCACCGTAAAAATGCGGATGCGAGACCGCGATCGCCTTCAGCCCGCCAAGCGATCGGACGTACTGCACGGCCTCGCTGGTCGCGAGCGGAACGCAGTCCCACATCACGCAGCCATCGGCTTCGCAGAGCAGCAATGCGCGCTGGCCGATCGCAAAGGAAGGCTCCATGCCGATGCCGGGAATGCCGAGATCGTCGCGCCACACCAGTTTGTGAATGTTCGCGAGCTCCTCGCGAGCAAGCCATGCCTGGCCCGTTCCAGTTCACGAACTGCCGCTCGTCCTCGCAGATCGGACACGATCGCGGCGGCTGCTCGCTTTCGGGAAACTGGGCGCCGCATTGAATGCAGGTGAAGAAGGGCATGATGATCGTTCCGATGCAGCGGACGGGATAATGGTGGGTCAAGCCGAAATTGCACGGTAACCGCTGGCTCGTTCAGGTGAATCTCGATATCCTTGCATCAAACGCGCGAAGGGGGCAAGAAAAGGGGCAAGAACATGTACGTCGGCATCGCCTGCACGGCCCTGCTTGGGCTGTTGCTGTTCGGCCTCGGACTCTATGTTTCGATGCTGCGTCAACGACGCGGACAAATCATCGGTCATGATCAGAATCCTGTCGATCCGCTGCATCGCGCGGTCCGCGCGCATGGCAACACCGCCGAATATGCGCCGTTCTTTGCGGTGCTGTTCCTGTGGTTCGCCGCGCACCCGGCGCCGACCTGGATCATTGTTACCATCGTGATCGCGACAATCGCACGCTTCCTGCTGGTCGCGGGGCTATTGTGGGGCAAGTCGCTCGACAAGCCGAACGCGGCAAGATTCCTCGGTGCGCTGTTGACCTATTTGTCCGGCCTGGCGCTTGTTGCCGCACTGGCCATGGAATGAGGCGGCACGACCAGGGGCCGACCAGGCGTCGCGCAACGGCACCAAACTGAGATAGGCTGCAGCAATGCAGCTCGTGCAAATCCTGAAATTTTTGGTACTGCTGACGTTGGCTAACGGCACGCCCATCGCTGCCAAGAAGATCTTTGGCTCGCGTTTTTCCTTTCCGCTGGATGCCGGCAACAAAGTCTGGGACGGGCGGCCATTGTTTGGGCCGTCGAAGACCGTCCGCGGCATTCTGGCCTCGATCTTGGTCACAACGGCGAGCGCCCCGCTGCTTGGACTGGATCTGACGATCGGCGCGACCGCCGCAAGCGCGGCGATGGCGGGCGATTTGTTCTCCAGTTTCGTCAAGCGCCGCCTGAACTTTCCGCCGAGCAGCCAGGCGCTCGGGCTCGACCAGGTGCCGGAATGCCTTTTCCCCATGCTGGCATGCCGCGAGGCACTTTCGTTGACGGCCGCAGACATCGCGCTCGGCGTGGCGATCTTTTTCATCGGCGAGCTTATCTTGTCCCGTTTTCTGTACCATCTCCACTTTCGCGACAAACCGTATTAGCGGCCGTCAGCCGCGTCGCAGGCGATGCAGGGTGATTTCCGGCGGACAGTTGAGGCGCACGGCGACGACGCTCGATCCGGCTCCGACCGAGGTGTAGCCGCTCATGTCATGGTACTGCCAGGCGCCCGCTCCCATCCGTCGCGGCAGGACCGCTTCCAGCTTGATCGGGATCGATCCAGGCAGGCAAAGCTGTCCGCCATGGGTATGGCCGCACAGCATCAGATTGAAATTGGCGTGGGCCGCCTGCCGGTAAATCTCCGGCGTATGAGACAGCAGGATCGAGAACTCGCCGTTCGGGATTTGCGACGCGGCCTTTTCGATGTTGTCGACCCTGAAGAAGTGCGCGTCATCGATGCCGGCCAGATGAATGCGCTCGTTGCCGCGCGCGATCACTTCGCATTCGTTAAGCAACATTCGGATGCCCATCGCCTCCATCGCCGGGACCATCTGGATGGTATCGTGGTTGCCCAGCACGCCATAGATCGGCGGCCTCAGATGGGCTCTCACTTTTGCCACGCCCTCCAGCGCCGCGTCGAATGGTCCAAAGGTCTTTCCGCGATAATCGCCGGTCAGAACGCAGAGATCGTACGGCAAACCGTCAACGAGCCCGATGAGGTGCGCCATGGCGGCTTCGCTCATGTCGACATGCATGTCGCTGATGTGCAGAATGGTGTAGCCGTCGAATGCCTGCGGTAACGCGGCGAACCTCAGTTCGTTGCGCTTGATCGTAACGCGTTCCGCATTCCGGCGGGCCCGCCAGTACAGTCCCGTCAGCTTCAGCGCGGTTGCAATGACTGCGGGCGCCAGCAATACGTTCTCGAGATGAAAAAACGTGAGCCCCTGGCCGAAGACTTGGGCCTCGTGGTCCCGCTCGATTCCCAATCGCTGCCTTGCGTGAAGCGGTCCGAGACGTTTCTCCAGTTGGTGCAGAATCTCTTCGTCCACGGAATGACCGCCTCTCAGACCGGCTTTCGACTGTTCAAGCCGAGCATCGGGCGCTGTTCTTAACACGGCGCGCGTCCTCAACTTGCAAATTTCGTAAAATCCGGCGGCCGTTTCTCGGCGAAGGCCAAAAAGGCCTCGCGGGCCTCGGTGGTCTTGAGCCGCTCGGCGAAGCACGCGTTCTCGGCGGCGATCTGCGCCGTCAAGACCTCCGCGTTGCGCATCAGCCGTTTGGTCGCGGCGAGCGCGCCGGCCGGCTGTTTTGCCAGACGCCGGGCGACGTGAGCCGCCTCGGCATGCAGCCGATCCAGCGGCACCACCCGGTTCGCGATTCCCCATTGCAGCGCGGTCCGCGCATCGACCGGTTCGCCGAGCGCAAACATCTCGTAGGCGCGGGCATAACCGACGCGCAGCGGCATCAGGAGACTGGAGGCAGCCTCCGGCACCAGGGCCAGATTGACGAACGGCGTCGATAGCAGCGCGTCTTCCGCAAGCAGCACGAAATCGCAGTGCAGCAGCATGGTGGTACCGATGCCGACGGCGCGCCCCTGCACGGCCGCAACCAGCGGCCGGGTCGCGCGAGCGATCGCATCCAGGAAGCGGGTGACATGCCGCTCGCCTGTGACCGCGCCGGTGGCGATACCAGCGAATTCGCCGACATCGTTGCCGCCGGTGAACATGTCGCCCTCGCCGCGGATCACGATCACCCGTGTCGCGGGCGTCGTCTCGGCCGCGACAATCGCGTCCGCGAGCGCCCCGTACATGGCATCGGTCAGCGCATTCTTCTTCTCGGGCCGCGCGAAGGTTAACGTGACGATATTTTCCGCGTGCTCGATCTTGATGTGCTCGGTCATTCGTCTTCTCCTCTGGGAAAGTTCGTCTGCACGTGCGTGAGCCAGCGCGCGACGGTGTCGATTTCGGCGTCGGTGAAACCGTGGCTGAGGCGGGCGTTCAGCTCAGTGACGCCGGCCCTGGTCCGCGCCAGCGCCTTGCGCCCCCGTGGCGTCAGCCACAGCCGATAGGCGCGCCCGTCATCGGGATCGGCGCGCTTCTCGACGAGGCCCGCCTCGACCATCCGGTCCGACAGTCCGCTGATGCCTGATAGCCCCATGTCGAGCGCGCGACCGGCTTCGCCCAGCAGCACGCCGTCGCGTTTTCCCAGCACGAACAGGAGCCCGCTTTGCGCCGCCGTCACCCCGCCCGTTTGCGTCTGCGCCGCCAAGAACCGCTGCAACCGGCGCTGCGCCACGTTGAGAAGGAAGATCAGCCGGCGACCAGGATTGGCGCTCGCCAAATTCGAGCCTCCGATTTTCGCGCTTGGATTTACTTCGCATGCGAAGTATTTAGCCTAGTCAAATGAAAATGTCATATGAAATTCGTTTGCCCGGTGGGCGGTCGGCTCGAATGGGACAAAGTGCCACGTTCTCGCGACGCGAACAGCGCCCGAGGCCTGCGGAGCAAAGACCCTCGGGAATAAGAGGGGCGCAGGGAAGGCCGGGTGCCAGCGCGCACCCGCGGTCCGCGTGCAGCAAAAAGCACACGCGTTAGCAACCACAGGTACGCCGCAATCAACCGGCGGGCTCAAGCGGTCGTCGCAACACCGGGTTTTTTCACTCGTGACAGCAACTCGTCAAGCGCCTCCGCTGGGGTTTTCCATCCCAGTGTCTTTCTCGGTCTGGCATTGAGAGCTGCTGCCACGGCGGATATCTCATCAGCGTCGTAGATGCTCAGATTTGTGCCTTTCGGGAAGTATTGTCGGAGCAGCCCGTTGGTGTTCTCGTTCGTGCCGCGCTGCCAGGGGCTTCTGGGATCGCAGAAGTAGACCTGGAGTTCCCGCATCGATCTTGAGACGACTGTGCTGAGCCATCTCGGTCCCCTGATCCCAAGTCAGTGAACGACGCAATTCTTCGGGCAAGGTGACGATGGTGCGCGTGATCGCATTGCACACAGCTTCAGCTCCGTGTCCGAAGCGATCGTCAGAAAAATTGAGTTGATTCGCCCGAGTCGGGCAGCCCGCAGCATTGGAGCCGACCCGTTCCGCCGGTGTTCAAAAAGACGAAGGCGGAGGGCACAAATGCGCCATCTCGGTGACGAAGACGGCGGATCGCAATCCGCCCGGCGGTCCTTAGGCAGTTGCGGTCACAGCACTTAGCCTACTCGCACGACTGAGGCCGCTTAAGTGCGCCGCAAATGCCTGTCACGTAAGTGCCGAAGGTAAGGTCAAACGTTCGAATCGTGTCGGGCGCGCCGGCACACGCCAGATGTCGCGCCGTTCTCGCGGAGAGCGGCGTCGGATGTCCTCAGGACTTCGCGGTTCATGGGGCACGAGCTGCCGAAATACGAGCCTGCCGGCTTCGAGTTAACAGTAGCGGACTGCGGTCTCGATGATCGCGTCGATGAAACGCTCGTCGATCTCCTCCTTCGAGAACCAGCGGCGATAAAACAAGGGCCCCACGAGAGCGGCTATGAGATCGGTTGTGACACGATCTGACGGAATCTCCCCTTTGGCCCTCGCTCGTTCGATGACGGCTGCGAATGGCGCCGTGAAAGCCTCGTGCAGCGCCGCCTGCATGGTGTTGATTTCGGGATCGCGCTCGGCGGCATCAATGATCGAAGGATAGACTGAACTCCAGTTTGCCGTCTGCAATTGATGAGCAAGATTTCGCCAGCAGGGCCCGCAGATCGCCCCGCAGACTTCCGGTGTCCGGCACGTCGGGTGCGCTTCCGAGGCGGGAACAGGCATCGATCAGCAAAGCCGAACGCGACGGCCAATGGCGGTAGATTGTCGTTTTCGAAATGCCGGAAATGCGGGACACTTCGTCAATGCTCACCCCGCCAATGCCGCTTTGCGCCAACTGCCGGTACGTTTCGGCCAGCACCTTCGCCTTGGAACGCTCGACCCGCTTGTCCGAAATCTGAGTAGGCGCTGCCACGCTGTTTATCTCGCTTGACATTAACAAGTACGATACCGTATCGTATTATAAGTACGGTTCCGTTCAGTATCGAAGGTCGGGAACCGCATTGCAAGCCGGTAGGGTGTCTGATGAAGTTCGTCCATACGCGTCTCGTCACAGATCATCTCCGAAGCCTCGCGGCCTTCTACGAGAAGCTGCTGGGGACGCCGCCAAAGGGTAACGACGACTACGTCGAGCTCCACCCTGGCGGCGTCATTCTCGCCATCGTCAGCCGGAAGGCCGCCGAATTCATGCATGGGGGAGAATGGGTCGCCAGCGCCAATCGATCCGCGATTCTCGAGTTCGAAGTCGACGATGTCGACATCGAGCGTGAACGTATCGACGCCTTCGTGAACGACTGGCTGCAGCAGCCCAAGGACATGCCATGGGGCAATCGCTCGATGCTGTTCCGCGATCCCGACGGCAACCCGATCAATTTCTTCAAGCCGCTCGCCGCCAAAGCTTGATCCCGAGGCAAGTACATCGAAGCGATTCGACGTCGAGACGTTCATCGCCCATCCGTGCGAAATCGTAGGATATCGCAGAATGACCGCTTTGATCGCCTCGCTGGCAACAGCATCATAGTGCCACAGCGAAACAATAGTGCCCATCTTCATCGGCCGTGGCGCGCCATTCTACGCCAGAGCACGCCGGGCTATCCCGGAGCTCCCGATTCTTCGATGTTGCTCGCCAATGCAATCCGGCTCCACGAACCGGAATACGGACCAATTGACTTGACGGCGGAGGGCGCGCGTCATAATCTAGCTAGATATTCTGGCTAGTGAGAACGAGAGCATGGCCCATCGCAGCTGGTCGGTGCAGGACGCGAAGAATCGCTTCAGCGAGGTGGTCGAGGCCGCGCGGCGTTTGCCGCAGACGGTCACCAAGCACGGCAAGCCCGCCGTAGTCGTCATGGACGTGGTGGAGTACGAGCGCTTGCGCCACCTCGAACGCGCGCAGGCACCATCCTTTGTCGATGCGTTGCTCGCCATGCCGCAGGATGATGGCGATTTTCCGCGCCGTAATGTGCGGATGCGCGATCTCGATCTCTGATGTTCCTGATCGATACCGTCACGCTATCCGAACTGCGCAGGCGGGAACGCAATCCGATGGTCGTCAAGTGGTTCGAACGGCAGCGCGCGACCGATCTCTTCCTCAGCGTCATCAGCATTGGCGAAATGGAGCGCGGCATTGCGCGACAGCGCACGATTGATCCAGGCTTTGCGGGCGCTCTTGCGGACTGGTTGGACCGCGTCCTGACCCTCTACGGCGAGCGGGTCGTGCCATTCGACCTGCGAGCCGCGCGGCGTTGGGGCTCCCTGAGCGCCGGTCTCGGCAATGACAGCGCCGATCTCATGATCGCGGCCACGGCGCTCGAACACGGGCTCACCGTCGTAACGCGCAACGTATCGGATTTCGAGCCAACCGGTGTCGCCGTCTTTGATCCGTTCAGTCGCCGGCCGAACCGGAAGTCATAAAGGGCAATGCTCGCACTGCTCGTCGAGGCCTTGGGACATTGAGCGCAGCGCCGAGGTAGTGCCGCTCTACCATTCACCTCGCTATGTCGGGAAGACGGCGAACGAGTATTGCCCACTTTCATCGGCCGTGGCGCTACGATCAAGCCCGTGCCTCCACTCCATTTCCAGAGAATGTTCGCCGTCCGGCCTGCAACCGTACGCCGTGTCGAAATTTCTCCAGACGATCCGTCAACCGGGTTTCCCTGCCGCGAGGTCTCGTGGTGTAAAAAAGTTGATTGCCGGCTTTGGCCGTTGAGCAAATCACAGACGGGAGACATCCTGCGCAAGTAGCTGTTGCGCGATCCGCGGCAGCGTCGTGGAAGCGTGGAGGTCGTCATGGTCGCCGCCGTCGGGCTCCGGCAGGAGAACAGCGTCGAACCGCAGGCGCCGCCGCCGAGCCGCGGCGAAGTGCTGGCGCGGTATCGCTGCTTGCGCGAAATCAGCAAGCGGCATCATTCCGAGGCCATGAAATACCTGTCGCAGGATACGATCCTGCACCACGCGCGCCGCCTGGGCCTGATGCTTGGCAAGTCCGTCGTCCTCGACAACGTGGACGAGCTTACGCTGGCCTACGATCTTGCGATTCACACGGCTCCCGACGGTCGTTCCCGGACCATCGATCGTTACGCCAGATCGGCACGGTTTGCGCCCGGATCCGACGAAGCGCTGATGCTCGAGGCGATGCGCAATGCGCGCTTCGCGGTCGTAGTGGTGCGGCGCCGACACCCATCCGCCGGGCTGATCGTCACCGACCTGTTTCGGGACATCGAGCTCTGGTTGGTCGATGAGGGCCTTGAGACATCTCTGACGGCTGGAGCGGCTTTTGCGACCCGGATTTATGCGGCCGATCGTTTTGTCATGACGGCCGGCGTCGGCATGCCGGTTGATCTCGACCTGATCACCAGCGCTCTAAATTCGGCGCCGCACTTGCTGCGCAAGTCGCCTGTCGAGGCAATCGAGGACCGGCGCTTCGCGGAAGCCGTCTATCGAGCCGCGATTGCGGACGGACTCATGGCAGGGGTAACCTACCGAGACCCTGCCGGCAACGGCGATGCAGCCTGAAGGCTGGCGCCGCGAGATTCCGTGTGACTTGGCGGCAATAGCGTGTGCCGAACTGGCGCGCCACGGCCGATGAAGATGGGCATTGTTCGCTCGCCGTGGCGCTCGTCGTCCGGCGCAAATTGTGGCAATATCCGACCTATGAACCAATCCGCGCGGATCGAGGTCTTGAAGACGTACGATGCCGATATGCGCGAGAACGGCGCGACTGAACTATTCATGTTCGGCCCCTGATGAAGAGGAGCATCGAGCGGGACGCCATTCGGGTCGCATAGAGACCTTCTTTCCCCGCCTCCTAACGGCAAGGGACGATCTCCCCGAAACCGGCCTCAGTGTCCTGCGCTGAGGCCGCTTCTCTAAAGACATTCTCAAACGTCCGGCCTGAATGAAGAACGGCGGCGCAATCAACTTCCTAATTCTTGCGCCGGGCGCCCTGATGGCCCCGGTCCATGGCTGGGTTTTGGTGGATGTCTCGAATGGCGGACCGCTGGATCTGCCCGTGTAAAACGGGAATACCAAATGCCGGCGGGATTATTCCTGCTCTCGTATTTTGTTCGGGAAACCCGCGGCCACTTTGATCCTCCGCAAGGTCGGAGACCACCCCCTGGTTCAGGGTACCTGGGTAATTGGAGGTGTGAAGTGAGCAGCTTTGCCCGCGACATGACGCCCGCGATCGATCTCACGCGCGAAAGGGGCGCCGGCGCGATACGTCATCAGCGTCCGGTTTATGTGGACTTGCTTCCTCCCTGCAATGCCGCCTGCCCCGCCGGCGAGAACATCCAGGCCTGGCTTGGTCTGGCGCAAGCGGGAAACTATCGCGCCGCATGGGAGACATTGATCCGTGACAACCCGCTGCCTGCCGTGCACGGACGTGTCTGCTACCACCCCTGCGAGACCAGCTGCAATCGCAAGGAGCTCGACAGCGCCGTCAGCATTCACGCCGTCGAGCGCTTCCTGGGCGACCTCGCGATGGAGCAAGGCTGGCCGATGCCGGTCGACAAGGTCGCCGGCGGCAAGCGCGTGCTCGTCGTCGGCGCCGGGCCGAGCGGACTGTCCGCCGCCTATCATCTGACGCGGCTCGGCCATCAGGTGGAGATCCACGACGCCGGCCCATTGCCGGGCGGCATGCTGCATTTCGGCATTCCGGCCTATCGCCTGCCGCGGCAAGACCTGCTGAAGGAGATCGGGCGGATCGAGCAGATGGGCGTCAAGTTCGTACCCAATCATCGCGTTGACGACGCGCTCGCCGAGCAGAAGGCCGGCGGCTTCGACGCCGTCTTCGTTGCGATCGGTGCCCACCTCTCCAAACATGTCGACATCCCGGCACGCGACGCCATCAAGGTATTGGATGCCGTCTCTCTGCTGCGCGACGTGGAAGCCGGCGCGGCACCACGCCTGGGCCGGCGCGTGGTCGTTTATGGCGGAGGCAACACCGCCATGGACGTCGCGCGTACCGTCCATCGCTTGGGCGCCAGCGAGGCGATGATCGTCTATCGGCGGGATCGCGCCCATATGCCGGCCCACGATTTCGAGGCCGAAGAGGCCCTGACCGAGGGCGTGAAAATAAAATGGCTGACCTCGATCAAGGCCATCGAAGGCGCCGATCTCACGGTCGAGGTGATGCGCATCGACGAGAACGGTCGCGCACAGCCGACCGGCGAGTTCGAAACGCTCAAGGCCGACACGCTGGTGCTGGCACTTGGCCAGGACGCCGACAGCGGCTTCCTGAGGAAGATTCCCGAAATTGCCTTTGACGCCGACGGCTGCGTCGTCGTCGCGCCCAACATGATGACCGGCCGGGCCGGCATCTTCGCCGGTGGCGATATGGTGCCGGCGCAACGCTCGGTCACGGTGGCGACCGGTCACGGCAAGAAGGCCGCGCACCACATCGATGCGTGGCTGAGAGGCGAGATCTATACCCGTCCCGCCAAGCATTCGGTGATCGAGTTTGCCGGGCTCAACCTTCCCATTTATGCCGACGCGGCGCGCTCGACCCAGACGGAGCTGTCGGTCGCGCAAAGGGGACAAGGGTTTGACGAGGTCGTCGGCGGCTTGAGCGAGAAACAAGCGCGGCACGAGGCCAAGCGCTGCCTTTCCTGCGGCAATTGCTTCGAATGCGACAATTGTTATGCAGCCTGTCCCGAAGACGCCATCATCAAGCTCGGCCCGAACGAGGGCTACGAGATCAAACTCGATCTTTGCACCGGCTGCGGCATCTGCGTCGCGCAATGCCCCTGCCACGCCATGGAGATGGTTGCCGAGCCGACGGGGGGCAGGACATGAACGCCGCGATCAAGCAGAACTCGGGGGATGCCCCGAAGCCGACAATTGATCCGATCGCGACTAAAGCTGTCAGGACCACCATGGACGGCAATACCGCCGTGGTCCATGTCGCTTATCGGGTGAATGAAGTCTGCGCCATCTATCCGATCACACCCTCCTCCACCATGGCTGAGCTGGCCGACCAGTGGTCCGCCGAAGGCATTCATAATATCTGGGGCAACGTTCCCCTCGTGCAGGAGATGCAAAGCGAGGGCGGCGCTTCCGGCACCGTCCACGGCGCGCTGCAATCCGGCGCAATGACGACGACGTTCACGTCGTCGCAGGGCTTGATGCTGATGTTGCCCAATATGTTCAAAATCGCCGGCGAGCTGACCTCGACCGTGTTTCATGTCGCCGCCCGCTCGCTCGCGACTTCCGCCCTGTCGATCTTCGGGGACCACTCCGACGTCATGACGGTCCGCACCACAGGCTTTGCGCTGATTTCATCTGCCAACGTGCAGGAAGCGCATGACACCGCGCTGATCGCCGAGGCCGCGACCCTGGAAGCAAGGATTCCGTTCCTGCATTTCTTCGACGGCTTTCGCACCTCGCACGAACTCAACACGCTGGACTTGATTCCCGATGGCAGCATTCGGGCGATGATCCCGGACGACCTGGTCCGTGCCCATCGCGGTCGCGCACTCGACCCCGAAAACCCGTTCATCCGGGGCACGGCGCAAAACCCCGACACCTTTTTCCAGGCCAGAGAGGCGGTCAGCCCGTTCTACGCCAAGGTGCCTGATATCGTTGACGGCGCGATGGCCCGCTTTGCGGCGCTGACCGGGCGGCACTACAAGCTCTTCGAATACGAGGGCGCGCCGGATGCCGACCGCGTTGTTGTGCTGATGGGCTCCGGCGCGGAGACTGCGCGCGAAACCGTCAAAGCGCTGGCCGCGCGCGGCGAGAAAGTCGGTGTTCTGCAGGTGCGGTTGTATCGCCCGTTTTCGGCCGTGCACTTTCTCGCGGCGCTCCCGCCATCGGTCAGCGCCATCGCTATCCTCGAACAGACCAAGGAAGCCGGCGCCGCCGGCGAACCTCTCTACCTCGACGTCGTCGCCACCCTTGCCCAGGGTCTTGCATCCGGACAACGATCGTCGATGCCACGCGTAATCGGTGGACGTTACGGACTGGCCTCGAAGGATTTCACGCCGGCGATGGTCAAGGCAGCCCTTGATGAGCTTGCGAGATACAACGATCAAGGCAAATTCGCAGGCCGAAACAGCTTTACGCTCGGCATCGAGGACGATGTCTCGTTCAGCAGCCTCGCCGTCGACGAAGGATTCACGATCGAGACAGCCAAGACGACCCGCGCGGTCTTCTACGGTCTGGGCGCCGATGGCACGGTCGGCGCCAACAAGAACAGCGTGAAGATCATTGCCGAAGATGCCAACCAGTACGCGCAAGGTTACTTCGTCTACGATTCCCACAAATCCGGCGCGCAGACGATTTCACATCTGCGGTTCGGGCCAGACCCGATCAGGGCACCCTATCTGATTGCCTCGGCCAGCTTCGTTGCCTGCCACCAGTTCGGATTTCTCGAACGGCAGGACCTGCTGCGGGTGGCAGCAGTGGGCGGTGTCTTTCTCCTGAACAGCCCGTACGGGAAGGACGAGACCTGGAACGAACTGCCGAAGTCCGTGCAGCAACAGATCATCGACAGGAAACTGCGCTTTTTCGTCATCGACGCCTCCGCCGTGGCCCGCGACGTCGGCCTCGGCGTACGCACCAACACGGTTCTTCAAACCTGCTTCTTTGCCATATCCGGTGTGCTGCCCCACGACGAGGCGATCCGGCAAATCAAGGAATCGATCCGCAAATCCTACAGCGGCAAGGGCGAAGCCGTGGTGGCGAAGAATTTCGCCGCCGTCGACGCCACATTGGCCCGGCTGTTCGAGATCAAGGTGCCGGCGGCCGCCACCAATCCGAAGGATCGGCCGCCGATCGTCGTCGACAGCGCCCCCGATTTCGTCAAGCGCGTGACATCGCTGATGCTGGTCGGGCGCGGCGACGACATTCCCGTCAGCCTCATCCCTGCGGACGGAACCTTTCCATCCGGGACCTCCGCTTTCGAAAAGCGAAATATCGCAGAGGCCGTTCCGGTCTGGGAACAAGACCTCTGCATCCAGTGCGGGCAATGCAGCTTCGTTTGCCCGCACAGCGTCATTCGTGCCCGCTACTACAATGAAGACGCGCTCGTCGGAGCGCCAGCCTCCTTCAAATCGGCGCCGGTCAATGCGCGGGGCTATCCGGAAGCGCGCTTTACCTTGCAGTTCTACATCGAGGACTGCACCGGCTGCGGACTTTGCGTGGAGGCGTGCCCCGCGATCAGCCCGCGCGAGCCGGACGTCAAGGCGATCAACCTCGCTGACAAGGCGCCTCTGGTCGTAGCCGAGCGCGAAAACATTGCCTTCTTCGAGAGATTGCCGGTCAATGATCGGGCCCGCGTCGATTTCGACAAGGTGCGCGGCGTTCAGTTTCTCCAGCCGTTGTTCCAGTTTTCCGGAGCGTGTGCCGGCTGCGGCGAAACTCCGTATCTCAAGCTGCTTTCACAGTTGTTCGGCGATCGCGCGCAGATCGCCAATGCGACCGGCTGTTCGTCGATCTACGGGGGCAGCCTGCCGGTGACGCCCTGGGCCGTCAATCATGAGGGCCGCGGTCCGGCATGGTCCAACTCGCTGTTCGAGGACAACGCCGAGTTCGGGCTCGGTTTCCGACTGGCGGCCGACAAGCATCTGGCGCTCGCGCGCGCGCTGCTGGCGCAGCTTGCACCCATCGTCGGCGACGAGCTGACGTCAGCCATCCTCAACGCGCCGCAGATCCACGAATTCGAGTTGCGCGCGCAGCGCATCCGGGTTGCCGAACTCAAGACCCGGTTGTTAAAGATCGATGGCGAGCCCTCGCGCAATCTGCTTTCCGTGGTCGACCATCTGGTGCGGCGAAGCATCTGGATCGTCGGCGGTGACGGCTGGGCCTATGACATCGGCTTTGGCGGACTCGATCACGTGCTGGCGACCGGGCGTAACGTCAACATCCTGGTCCTCAACACCGAAGTCTATTCCAACACCGGCGGCCAGGCCTCGAAGGCGACCCCGCTTGGCGCGGTCGCGAAATTTGCGGCGGCTGGAAAGCGCGTCGCGCGCAAGGATCTTGCCTTGCAGGCCATCGCCTATGGCAACGTCTATGTGGCCCAGGTCGCGATGGGCGCCAATTCGCAGCAGACGCTGGACGCGTTTCGGGAGGCGGAGGCCTATGACGGTCCCTCGCTGATCCTCGCCTATAGCCAGTGCATCGCTCACGGCATCGACATGCGGTTCGGCATGAAACAGCAGGATCTGGCGGTGGCCTGCGGCTACTGGCCGCTGCTTCGTTTCAATCCGACCATGCGCAGCGTCGGCAAGAGCCCATTCCAGCTGGATTCGCCACGCCCGACAATTCCCTTCAAGGACTATGCCTATAACGAGGTCCGCTATTCCTCTTTGGCGAGATCGCTTCCTGATGATGCAGCGGTGCTGCTCGCCACCGCGCAGGCAGCGGTGATCGACAAATACCGGCAATACGAAACGCTCGCGGCACAAGACGGCAGCCGCTTCCTGCCGGGCGGCGACGTGATTGCGAGCCTGGTGTCCTAGGAGCTGGATGACTTTTCTTCAAATCGTCATCCAGCTCTTACTTTTGTTCGACCCTCATGGTGAGGAGGCGCTCTCGCGCCGTCTCGAACCATGAGGCCCCGCCGACGCGCAATTCTCGGCCTCGTCCTTCGAGACGCTTGCTCGCGCAAGCTCCTCAGGATGAGGAGAAAAAGCGGTTATGACGCAGTAAAACTAACCACTGCACTACGACCTGCCCAGGAGAGCCCGATGGACTTGACGACACGCTATATGGGACTTCAGCTCAAGAACCCGCTGGTGGCGTCTGCGTCACCGCTGACGGGAGAGCTCGAACTCGCTCAGGCGATTGGAGGATGCCGGCGCCGCCGCCCTGGTGCTGCCTTCGCTTTTTCAGGAAGAGATCGAGGCGGAAACCGCCCGCTACGAGCAACTGACCAGTGCGCATGACGACAGTTGGCCGGAGGGTCTCAGCAATTTTCCGAAACTGGCCGACGCGCGACATGGGCCGCACCATCATCTCGAACTCGTTCGCCGAGCCCGGCAGGCTGTCGCCGTGCCGGTGATTGCGAGCTTGAATGGAATAAGCAACGAGGGCTGGACCTCCTACGCCAAACAACTCGAACAGGCCGGAGCGAACGGGCTCGAACTCAATATCTATTTCATTCCAGCCGACTTGGCGGCAACCGGTCGCGATGTCGAGCAGCGTTATCTCGACATCCTGCGATCGGTGCGGGCGACGGTTTCGATCCCGGTCGCGATGAAACTCAGTCCCTATTTCAGCTCGGTCGGCAACATGGCCATGGCCCTGCACGATGCGGGTGCCGACGCCCTGGTGCTGTTCAACCGGTTCTATCAACCGGATCTCGATCTGACGCGCTTGCAAGTGCTGACCGATCTCAAGCTCAGTGAGCCGAACGAGATCAGACTTCCCTTGCTCTGGCTTGCGGTGCTTTCGGGTCGCATCAAGGCCTCGCTCGCAGCCTCGACCGGCGTGACCAGCGCCGAGGAGGTGTTGAAATATCTCCTGGTCGGAGCCGACATCGTGATGACGACCTCGTCACTGCTGCGGCAAGGCCCGGGCCACATGACCACCTTGCTCGCGGGACTCGAGAAATGGCTCGACGCCAGAGAGTTCACCTCTCTGACGCAAGTGCGGGGCATCATGAGCCAGCGCAGCTTGCGGGACCCGCAGGCATTCGAACGGGCCAACTACATCAAGATCCTGCACGATTATCGCGCCCCCGCCCAGACAGCCGGCGGGCCCCGCTCGATCGCGCAATAATTCAGATCGATCGCGCCGCCGCCGATCGCGCGAGCTAGAGTTCGCGCTTTGCCATGGCGACAGCAGGCCGATCCAAAGCGAAAGCCGCCTCGCGCAGTCACGCCAATGAAAACGCGATCTGCGAAGCAGACGGTTACGCAAACAAGAAATTTAGTTTGGCCTGAGAGACCGGCCTCTCTTCAGAGTCACACGCTGCGGCAAGCGCAAGTCGGGCCAGCGCGGGAAGCGACCTGGATCCGGTTTTTCCCGAGCTCCGAGCGCACCTTCACCGGATGATCCAGCAAGCTTCCGAGCCGTCTGACGATCGACAGGCCAAGGCCAAGCCCGAGACTCCGGTCTCGAGCCGAATTCTTAAGTTGACGATACTCTTCAAAGATGTCCTCGAGCTGCCCCTCGGAAATTCCAACGCCGGTGTCCCATACCTCGATGCTCACATTGCCGTTTCGACGACGGCATCCGAGCAGCACCCTGCCGCGCTTGGTATATGATCTGGTTGACGTCGAGCAACGCGTTCAACATCCCGGACATGCTGATGCCATCGGCTGCAGCCTGGCCGGAAAGCTCCGATCCGTCCGTGCGTATCAAGATGCTCGCATACATCAGTCTCCTCCATGGTTGGCGGCAGCGACGTGGCACGCCTGGGCGCGTTACGACACAGGGCGTGGGCCGGATTGGCGAGCCGGCGAGCGTCTGCTTTGTCCAACATCGTCGTTGCGGTCATGATCTCCAGCCTTTCAGCGTTGACGTTGGTTCATGACTTCTGGATTAGGGATCGTCGACGGGATTTGGCAGCCTCGGAAACTACAGATCTGCGCAGCCGAACGCATGCCTGATCGAAGGCGTGCTCGGTTGGCATTGATTCCCTTGTGCTTTTCAGCATCGCCGAGCAGGCCGAAGGCGCCGGCAACCACACCCCCTTCTCTTCCGTCTGGGCGGCTTGCCGTCCAACTCGCTTCCGACGGAACCTTTGGCGATTACAGCCGTTGGCCCTGAGCAGTTATTCGAACTCCGCGAGTGCTGGGCTGACGGAACCTCCGCCAAGAGAACACAAACTCTTCAAATGTCCGCGAGGTTGATCCAATGAGTGCAAGATACCCGTTGAGTGTCTACCGCCGCGTTGAACGACCGTGGGCCGAGCGGATCAACCGGCTAAGACGAACCCCTGGCCGAGTTGTTGCAGGGACCACCGAGAGAACGTTGCAATGCGCATCCAACAATGATGGTGCTCTGGTTGCAGTCCCGGTAGGCGCAGTCGCGGGCCGGCGACAACTTGATCGGGTCCGCCCACATGATTGATTTTCCAAACCATAGTCGTTCATATGACCTAACGCGGAGGGCCGTGCGATTTTGGGGACACGATAGCGCTATGGAAGCATCATTCTTTATAAATGAAGATGCACTGAGGCGCATCCAGCCGGATGCCCATCCCGATGAGTCGGGCTTTCTGAAGGCGTTTGATTCCAACCGTGATTTGATCTGCGCAGCCGCAGCCAGGCTCTATGTTCGCGGAAGCAGGGGTTCTTACGATCTAGTCGCGGCTAATTTTTGAGGTGTCATCTCTGGCCAGCCGATTGTTGGAACGTTTTCGAATGCGGCGAGTTTGTGCCGGCTGGGAGCTGACAACCAACGAGGATTCCATGGCCAAGGACGAACACAACAAGGCTGCCGAACACCACGATAACGCTGCCAAGGCGCATCGTGCCGCCGCCGAACAACACGGCAAGGGCGACCACGCCAAGGGCAAGGAGCACGCGAGCAGCGCCAAACAGCACTCGCAGACTGCAAACCAGCACAGCGAGCAGGCCCATTCCAAGAGCCAGCAGCAGAAATAGCGAAGCGCGAAAGGCCCGGGTCATCCCGGGCCTTTCAGTTTCCGCATCGGGGATGGTCAGGAAAGCCGGGCCGGATGGCCGGATGATTGTCATCGGAGTCGCCGCTGGTGCTGGAGTTCGCGTGCACCACTGAGACGATTCCGTTCAATAGCGCCTTATGCTGCGGCGTATTGAGGAAGACGGCATTATGCCGCGCCCTGACTGGCATATGCGGACCGAAGGCACCGATCGCATCACCGCCGGTTTCCAACACGGCGGTGGCGACCTCGGTTTCAAGGATGTTCGACTGGTCAGGGAACAGCCGGCCCAACTCGCGAAGATCTTCGCCGCTGCCTCTCCCGGCGTTCTCGACGAAGCGCTGGTTCCGCATTTCGTGAAAGGTTCCATGGTCTCCCGTGAATAGGCTGCGTCAGCCGGTGCAACTTATGCGTCAGTCGCGGTTTATTTCATCGGAGAACGAGCTTGGGCCGCATATTCAAACTATTTGTGTTCCTGGTGGCCAGCATCTACTTCCTGCTGGACGCAGCCGTTTGGATGCTCGCCAAGCCCGTTATTCGATGGCTCGCGGACCACTGGATTTTCGACAGCGTACGAACGTGGGTCGTGTCGCTGGGCCCATATCCCACGCTCGCGTTGTTTGTCGTTCCGGTTCTGGTTCTCGAACCCGCCAAGCCGTTTGCGGCCTATCTGACCGCAACAGGCCACGTGGTCAGCGGGTTGATGGTCTTTGGCGCCGCCGAGCTTCTCAAGCTCGCGTTTATTGAACGACTCTTCGGGATCAGCCGCGACAAGCTCATGTCGATTCGAGGCTTCGCGTGGGGCTACGGCAAGTTTCAACAAGCCCGGAGCACGATCGAATCCGTCAGCGCATGGCGGCACGCGCGACGCGTGGCCTTGATCGCCAAGCGGACCATTCGTCGATACGTCCTCGAATTCAACGAAACGCGAAAGCGGGAGCACGTTTCCTCGCAGTCGCACTGACCGAGCTGCGATATCTCTCTGCTACCGCACCCCATCCTCTTAGAAAGTCTCAATGAGTTTGATCACCAGAAAGATCAACAATGGCCGCACGACGGATGAGCTGATGGCTTTGCTTAGTGCCGTCGCGTGCTCGATCCTTGCCGCATTATTCATTGCCGCGCTGTATTTCGGCAGAGAGATATTCGAACCCATTGCCCTTGCAATTCTTCTCAGCTTCGTTCTCGGGCCATCGGTCGGACTGCTGCAGAGAGCCCGGGTTCCCCGTGGACTTGCGGTCCTGGGCGTCGTGTTCCTGGCATTCTCGGTCATTTTCGGCCTGGGTACGCTGATCGCGAACCAGTTGACCCAACTGGCCGGAGACCTGCCGGTCTATCAATCGACGATGCGTGAGAAGATCAAATCCGTGCGCGGCGTCACCGCGAGCAGCGGCACACTGGAACGTGCGGCCGATATGCTCCAGGATTTGAGCCGGGAACTCGACAGGCCAAAGGACGACAAGTCGGGCCAAGGCGCAGTCTCACGTCTCGGCCTTCCCAACGCTGCCGGAACAACCCAGCCTATTCCCGTTGAAGTCCGGCAACCCGACCCGGGAGCCCTGGAAAATCTGCGAACCCTGATCGCACCATTGCTCAATCCGCTTGCGACCACCGGCATCATTATCATCTTCGTGATCTTCATCCTGATCCAGCGCGAGGATCTTCGAAATCGGCTTATACGGCTTGCGGGCTCGCATGATCTGCAACGAACGACCGCGGCGCTGGACGATGCCGCGACGCGTCTTAGTCGACTGTTTCTCGCTCAGTTGATGATCAACGCAACCTTCGGCGTAATTATCGCGGGAGGACTTACCTCCATTGGTGTTCCCAGTGCGATCCTCTGGGGCATTCTGGCGGCTGTGTTGCGCTTCGTTCCCTACATCGGCTCGGCCATCTCGGCGGCTTTTCCGCTTGCTTTGGCGGCCGCCGTCGATCCCGGCTGGTCGATGCTCGCATGGACACTGGGGCTTTTTCTCGGGGTCGGGCCGATCGTAAGCCAAGTCATCGAGCCGCTTGCCTACGGTCAGAGCACCGGATTGTCTCCCGTCGCCATCGTCGTCTCTGCGACGTTCTGGACGGCGCTGTGGGGCCCGATCGGACTAGTCCTGGCAACGCCTTTGACGGTCTGCCTGGTCGTGCTGGGACGGCATGTCGAGCGACTCGAATTCCTCGACGTGATTTTTGGAGACAGGCCCGCGCTATCACCGCCCGAGATGTTCTACCAACGGATGCTTGCCGGCGATCCGACCGAGGCTGCAGGAAAAGCGGAGGAATTCCTGAAAGAGAAATCGCTGTCTTCATATTTTGACGAGGTCGCGCTCAAGGGGCTTCAGCTGGCACAGGCTGATGCCAAGCGCGGCCCTGGACCAGGCGCGCATGACCAAGATTCGCGACGCGGTGACCGAGTTTGCCAGCGACCTTTCCACCCAAGACGATTCAATACCCGAAGTGACCTCACCTACCATGGATGCGGAGGCTGCGGCCGCCGTCGAAGCGGTCCGCGATACAGCAATGTCCAGCAATTTGCCGGTCGTGCAAAAAGCTGATCTTCCGCTCAATTGGCAGGGAGAATGCCCGGTGCTCTGCCTGGCCGGACGTACCCTGCTCGACGAAGCTGCCGCTGTGCTGTTTGCACAGCTTGCCAACGCGCACGGCTTGGGTGCGCGGGTTGAGTCTGCGGATGCACTTTCGACCACCAATATCTCAAAACTTGAGATAACCGGCGTTGCCATCATCTGCTTGTCTTACCTCGACGCAAGTAGTCCAGCCCATATGCGCTACTCGGTTCGGCGTCTTCGTCGCAAATTTCCAAAGACCACGATTATGCTCGGGTGTTGGGCTGAAACCATTGATAAGGAACCGCTTGAAGAGCTCCGGGAAGTGGCCAAAGCCGACACGGCTGCAGGGAGCTTGCGTGGAAGCCATAATGATCTGCCGAACGAGTGCCGGCGTCCCGGAGCTTGAGGGACTGCCAAACCACGTTATCGCTGCCGTCAGGACCGCGTAATGGGATGCGCCTGCTGGTCGAGTAAACCAAGCCGCGTGCCGAACGTCCGCTTGGCGCCAATGGACCGGCCGATCTTCAAAATCTCCGCCTGCTTGGTGACTGGTAGATCGTGTTCACGGTCGATCATCGCTTTAAGCTCAGCGATGGCGAATCGACCTCATCCCGTTTCTGATCCGAACCTTCAACAGCTTCTGGGGCCACCGCCGAATTCGACGGGCGTCAACTCGACCACCAATTAATTTTGGTAACATGGGAGACGATAACTCAGCCGACGAGTAGCACAGCGGTGCGGACGCACGTTGACGCGAGATAGCAAATCATTTTGGTCGCAGCTTCATTTCTTCGGCCAAGCCCGAGAAGCAAGACGGCCAAACTGCCGCTGACAACTGCCGCTAATGCCGCTGAACCGTCCTGCAAATCATTGATTTAATTGACTGGCGCTCCCTAGGGGAATCGAACCCCTGTTTCAGCCTTGAGAGGGCCGTGTCCTAACCGCTAGACGAAGGGAGCGTGCGCATCAGGGAATAGCCTCGAAATGCATTTCTCGCAAGGTATAGCCGTTGTCCATGGCCGTTGCGGCTCAGGGCTCATTGGCGAATTTCAGCCGTCCCGCCGGTTTCATGGTACGCGCGTCAAATGTGCGGATTTCGGTCGATCCGCCGACATCCAGCGTCACCACCAGCAGTTCGCCGGCCACGGCGGTCGCGACAATGCGGGCGCCCTTGGGCAGCACGGCCGTGACATCCTTGGTCGCAGCACTTCCCTCGCTGCGGAAAAGGCGATAGCCGATGGCGATCAAGACGGCCGAGATCGCGAGCGCCGTGGTCAGGCCCGCGATCAGCATCATCCGCCTCACCCGCGCCAACATCGCGGCCTGGTCGGGGGTCGGTTCGGGAATAGCGGTTTCGGTCATGCAAGCTTCATCTAGCAATAGCGCCGGCAGGCTGGAAGTCACCGTCACCGGCGACGAAGGCTCGGTCAGGCTCGACCGGGTGCTGGCGGCGCGGTGTCCGGACCTGTCGCGCTCGCGGCTGAAAGCGCTGATCCTCGCAGGCCGAGTCTCCGTGATCCAATTCTCCGGTATCAACGTCACGGTCGGGCCCGGCCCGGTCCGCGATCCCGCTTACCATGTAGGCCCGGGCGAAACGATCATAATCGACGTACCGGAGGCCGCTCCCGCCGAGCCAATGGCCGAGAATATCGCGCTTCAGATCGTCTATGAGGACGACGACATCGTCGTCCTCGACAAGCCCGCAGGCCTGGTGGTGCACCCGGCCGCCGGACACGAGACCGGGACCTTGGTGAACGCGCTGATCGCCCATTGTGGGGCAAGCCTTTCCGGCATCGGCGGGGTCAAGCGCCCCGGCATCGTGCACCGGCTGGACAAGGATACTTCCGGGCTGATGGTGGTGGCCAAGAACGACCTCGCCCATCGATCGCTGACCGCGCAATTCGCCGATCACGGCCGCACGGGAGCGATGCAGCGCGGCTATCTCGCCTTCGTCTGGGGCGTTCCGAACCGGCCGCGCGGCACGGTCGACGCGCCGATCGACCGCCATCCGCATGCGCGGGAGAAAATGGCGGTGCGCGAGGGCGGCCGCGAAGCGGTCACCCATTTTGAGGTCCGCGAGAGCTTTGCCGGGCGCGACGGCAAGCCGGTTGCGAGCCTGCTGGCCTGCCGTCTCGAGACCGGGCGGACCCACCAGATCCGGGTCCATCTTGCCCATATCGGCCACCCGCTCTTGGGCGACGCGGTTTACGGTCCGCACTTCAAGACCAAGGCGAGCCACCTCGGCCCTCAAACCCAGGCCGCGCTGGCGAGCCTGGGGCGGCAGGCGCTGCACGCCTATCTGCTGGTAATAGAGCACCCAAGAGACGGGAAACTTTTGCGCTGGGAATCGCGGTTGCCGGAGGACTTGCTTCTCCTGGAGGAGACCCTCAAAGCGGCGCTATGACGCAGGCTCTTTAGAAAAGGTTAGACATACCAAAAGCTTATAGCAGCCACACGGGGACGTGACGTCAGCAATCCTTCCATATCGCCCCTGATTTGGTGTATGTTGCACCTGCGTTGAATATCCGACGCGGAACATCGCAAGCAGGCCGGCTTTAACAAAGCGACCATCTTGCCTGGCCCGCCGCTATCGGGGGCCTGAACCACTGGAGGGCGCTAAATGGCCCGTACAGGTACTTTACCGATTCTCAACGGAGAATCCGGTCTTTCACGATACCTCGCCGAGATCCGCAAGTTCCCCATGCTGGAACCCCAGCAGGAATACATGCTCGCCAAGCGTTGGCGCGAGCATGACGATCGCGACGCGGCACATAAACTCGTCACCAGCCATCTCAGGCTCGTGGCCAAGATCGCCATGGGCTATCGCGGCTACGGCTTGCCGATCTCCGAGGTCGTCTCGGAAGGCAACGTCGGCCTGATGCAGGCGGTGAAGCGGTTCGAGCCCGACAAGGGCTTCCGTCTCGCCACCTACGCAATGTGGTGGATCAAGGCTTCAATACAAGAGTACATCCTGCGTTCCTGGTCGCTCGTGAAGATGGGCACCACCGCGAACCAGAAGAAGCTGTTCTTCAACCTGCGCAAGGCGAAGAGCCGGATCTCCGCGCTCGACGAGGGCGATCTGCATCCCGACCAGGTCAAGCTGATTGCCAAGCGGCTCGGCGTGACCGATCAGGACGTGGTCGACATGAACCGCCGGCTCGGCGGCGACGCCTCGCTGAACGCGCCGATCCGTGACGACGGCGAAGCCGGCGAATGGCAGGACTGGCTGGTCGACACCTCGCCCAGCCAGGAAGCCTTGATGGCCGATCACGAGGAATACGATCATCGCCGCGAGGCCTTGAACGGCGCGATCGGCGTGCTCAACCCGCGCGAACGCCGCATCTTCGAGGCGCGCCGCCTCGCCGACGAGCCGATGACGCTGGAAGATCTGGCGGCCGAATTCGGCGTGTCGCGCGAACGCGTGCGACAGATCGAGGTCCGCGCCTTCGAGAAGGTGCAGTCCGCGGTCAAGGGCGCGATTGCTCGCCAAGAAGCGGCCACGCTGGAAGCCGCGCACTAATCTCGCGGCGCGCAACAAGTGATGACAAAAGCCGGCGGCAACGCCGGCTTTTTTGTTGGCGCTGTCGCGCCTTCCAGCCACGGGGCGGCCCCTCAATATTTAGGGTAAAGAGTGCTGAGATAGTCCGACAGCGTGGTGGGATCGCCGCGGGTGCTCTGCCGCAGCGGCTGCCCGGCCAACAGCACGCCGGCCTGGGTCTTGTAATCAGGAGACACATGGTCGGCCGGCCTCAGCGGCTGGCTGAGGATCTTGCGGTACCTGTCATAGGCCTGTTGGGTGCCGACAAAGATGCAGACGCAATGCTGCGGTTCGGCATAAAAATAGCGCAAGGCTTCGCCATCCCCGTTTGCGACGAAGCGGTGCGCCGGCAGCGCGCGCAGCGCTTTTTGCCCAGCGGGATCGTTGGCGACCTGGATACGAAATCCGGCTGACGACAGATAAAAGCTGTTCTTTTCCAGGAACGGCTTGCTCGGCGGCTCCTCGGCGGCCAGGACCGAGGCGGTGAGCAACAGCAAAGCGGCCGGCAACAGGCGCAAGGCGACGATGCCACCGATCCGAAATGGTTGCCGATGGCCGGCTACGACCGGCCAGATGATCGATGCTGACATTGCAAACTCCCCTTCCCGGGCCTTGCCTGTTGCGCCGGCTATATCGCCGCGAACAGTGCGCCAAGATTGTGTTGAACCTCGAGCGGCATCGAGCCGCCTTGAAATGGTAGGGGCATCTGCGATCCGATCCCACGCAGGCAGCGTAGGGCCAATTATGCGATTAAATTGCAACCAACGGTCGGCGGATTTTCCCGCAAATCTCGCGCGCAGAACGCGCCATGGCGACGCAGCCTAAGATGGGCAAAAGGCGCACTTCGCGCCGTGCCACCATTTCAGATGCGAAAAGATGGTGCGCGCGCCATCGGCGCGCGCATCCGCGCGATCTGTTGGCTCTTGCCCACCCTGCGGCCTTACTCCCCCCACTCCCTCGCCATGGTCGCGAGCGTACAGCCCTCGCAATAGCGCGCGTCCTTGTAGTCGATCCAGTTGTGGGCATAGACGTGATCGAGCGGAATGCCGTAGCGGGCCCGCAAGACCTTGACCAGAATCCGCCACGCCGAAACTTGCGCATCGGTGGCGCGGCGCGTCACGTCGGGATAGTTGCCGGCGAACTCGACGCCGATCGAGGTGTCTTTGTTCACCTGGTGATAGGTCTTGCTGTTGTCGATATATTTGTTGTCGTTGCGGTCGGCGCCATCGGTATGAGTGGGAACGAGATTGTCCGGCACGGCCCAATAGACCGTGCCGTCGGTCTCGACCCAGACCATGACGCCGCGCCGGGTCGGGTTCTTCGACTGCTCCAGCGCGCCGCCACGGGCCGAGCCCGCCGGCCCCTCGGTCTGATGCACGATGATGTTGCGCCAGGGATGCGCCTTCGACACTTCACCCCACGGCGCGAGCCAGACCATCTTCAGGCCGGGAATGTCGGGCGTGCCCGACTGTTTCGCGATTGTTGCGAGGTCAGCGGGTTGCGCGAGGGCGGAGGAGAGAATGACGACAAAGCCAAGCGCTATCGTCAGCCGACGGAAATGCATGGTTCAGGATCCAATGGACCCCTTTGCCTAGCATAAATCTTTTTTTGACGCGGTTTCTTTACGCGAACCGGTACCCACTTCGCTCGAAAACGCTTTGTTAGGCGCTCTTGCGCACGACCAGCATCGCCTCCGGCTCGGGCACGAGCGGCGGCGACGGATCGTAGGCCGCGTAGCAGTTCTTGCCCTCCTTCTTGGCGTCGTAGAGCGCATGATCGGCTAGCGCGATCAGCCGGTCCGGGAACGACCCGACCTCCCGGGTCCATTGCGCCACCCCGATCGACACAGCGATCGGGATATCGGCGCCGGTGCAGGCTTCGGCATCCTGACGGCAGACCTCAAGCACCCGGCGCGCGATCATCGCGCCCTCGCGCAAGGTTGAGGTCGGCAGCACGATGCAGAACTCGTCGCCGCCGGTACGCGCCAGCAGGTCGGTGGGCCGAAGCCGCGTCTGCGCCATCAGGGTGAAATGCTGCAGGCAGGCGTCGCCGGCGGCATGGCCGTAGGTATCGTTGATCGACTTGAAGCCGTCGAGATCGATCACCAGTAGCGCGAACGGTTCGCCGCTGCGCTCGGAGCGCGCACATTCCTCAGTCAGGCGCTGCACCAGATGGCGCCGGTTGCCGACGCCGGTGAGATCGTCGATCAGCGCGAGATCGGCAACCTCGTTGCGCAGCCGGTCCATCGTCATCAGCAGGAAGCCGAAGTTCAATGCCATCGACAGGAACATCAGCAACAGCACCACGACCGATTGCGGGTTGCCGGAACGGCTAAAATCGAAATCGAGACCCAGCAGGTTGCTTGCCGCCCGGATCGCAAAGATGCCAATGATGAGCGAAGTGATGATGCCCGCAAGGCGGGCACCCGCCGTGCTGTGGCCCTCCTGCTGAGCCACCAGAAGCTTCAGCGTCAGCGCCAGCGGCAGCGACAGGCCCACGGTGTAGACCAGTATCCGGATTGGCATGCTGTCATAGACGACGATGAAGAAGATGAGGGCGACGCAAGTCACCCCGGTGATCAGGAAGCTCTGACGCCACACGACCGGCCGGCCGTAGAACCGCCTGATCCCCATCGCGGCGAGGCAAGCGGCAAAAATCAACACGGTACCGCCCGCAACGAACGGCGCGAGCGAGTCCACAATCACCCGCAACGTCGCGATCCCGGCGCCAAGGCCGGCGACGACGGCCGAGGCGGTCCAGAACCGCGCGGCTTCCAGCTTGGGGTAGCTTCGCACCACATAGGCCCAGATCATGCCCATGGTGAAGAAATTGATGACGAACGCCGTCCATAACGTCGGAACGCTCAGCATCGCGGCCGCAGAACGCGCATCGTCCTGTCCCCTCTGTTGTCGAACAGCCCACCCATGAAATATTCCCGTTTTCTTGCCGGCCACATTGCAGCCGCGCGGCTTAACGGGCCCTCAACTCGTGGGCAGAACCGGCGCTGTGGTTTTGAATTGATGAACGATCGAAATTGGGAGGAGAACGTTAACCTCATCCACCGCGCGCGCTCGATCGATACGGGGCGTACTTCGTGAAAATTCATACGAAAAACCCGTCAAAACGCATAACAGCTGTGGATAACGCAATGACAGCGGCGTGACAATGCGGGGCAGCGCGCCGCAAATCTGTTGAGCTTATAGTCGAGGATATTGCGAGGCTGGCCCTCCGCCGAGCATGCCTCGTGTCGCGTTTCAATCCATTAACCCTGAGAGGATGCTATGGCTAAGAAAGCGAAGAAGGCGAAAAAGGCGAAGAAGGCCAAGAAGGCCAAGAAGAAGTAGCCTTAGAAGTAACCTTCCAGCCCGGGTGGGGCATCGCTCCGCCCGGGCGATCAATCTCGGTTACGCGTTTCCAAGGAATGGCGGGCGCTTGGCCCGCCTTCTTAATTCAAGGGGATGGATGCTCCTCGCTTCCGCGCCTCGCCATGATGCGTCCTATCGCTCCGCAAAGGCGAGCCTCAACCCAAGCAGGGCAAATCCGCCGGCAAAGGCGCGGCGCAACCAGGTCATGACCCTTGGTCTCGTCACCACGCGGTCGCGGACGGAAGCCGCGAACAGGCCGTAGAGCACGAACACCACGAACGTCATCGCCATGAAGACGCCGCTCAACTGCAGCATCCGCATCACCGGATGGACGTCGGCGGCGGCGATGAATTGCGGCAGGAAGGCCAGGAAGAAGATCGACAGTTTCGGATTGAGGATGTTGATCAGAAATCCCGTCACGATCACGCGCCGGGCCGAGCGTTCATCGAGCCGTCCCTCGACCGCGAGCGCGCCTCGCTCGCGCAAGCCCTGCCAGGCCATATACAAGAGATAGATCACGCCGAGCCATTTCAGCGCCGCGAACGCCAGCGCGCTGGTGTGCAGCACCGCGGCGAGCCCAGCCATCGCGGCCAGCATCGCCGGCAAGATGCCGAGCGTGCAGCCGAACGCCGCGGCGACGCTGGCCCGCGATCCCTTGGTCAGCGCCGCCGCCAGCGTGTAGAGCACGCCGGTGCCGGGAGACGCGACCACGATCAGCGACGTCAGCAGGAACGAGATGGACATGGCGGCAACCGATAGCACGCGGGACTGATCGGCGGAAGCGGGCACGACGCGTGCCGGTTGCCCTGCGCCGGCCGCGCGTATAAGGCTTGCCGCCGACCGCTTCGCCAGAGCGCGATGGGATCGGGTTAAATCACCATCGCGCTCTGGCTTATTGTTTGAGCATGATCTTTTCGGAAAACCGGTACCCACTTTTCCGGATCATGCTCTAGGCTGGAGAGACCTTCGATGACCGCGATCCGTGGAGCCGCTGCCGCCGTGACCGGAGCCGCCGGCGGCATCGGCCGGGCGCTGGCGCTGGAGCTTGCCGCGCGCGGCTGCGACCTCGCGCTCGCCGACCGCGACGAAGCAGGACTGCAGGCCGTGGCGGCCGAGATTGCGAAAGCAACAACTACCAAGTCGCAGCAGCGCAAGGTCACGGTGCATCGCGTCGATGTCGCAGAGCCCGACCAGATCGCCGACTTCGCGCAAGCCGCGACCTCCGCCCATCCCGGCCTCAACATTGTCGTCAACAATGCCGGCGTGGCGCTGCTCGGCCAGTTCACCGAGATCGACCAGGCGCAGTTCGACTGGCTGATGAACATCAATTTCTGGGGCGTGGTGCATTCGACCCGCGCCTTCCTGCCGCATCTTTCGCGGCAGCGCGCGGCGCACATCGTCAATCTCTCCTCGATCTTCGGCATCGTCGCCCCGCCGGGCCAAACCGCCTATGCGGCGGCGAAATTCGCCGTGCGCGGCTTCTCGGAAGCGCTGCGGCATGAATTGCAGATGGCGAACAGTCCGGTGCGGCTCACGGTGGTGCATCCCGGCGGCGTCGCCACCAACATCGCGCGCAATTCGCGCACCGGAACCGGCGTGACCGACAACGCGCAGCGGGCCGAGGCGATCGAACGCTTTGACAAGGTGGCGAAGACGACGCCGCAGGCCGCGGGCTTGCGCATCATCGAAGGCATCGAAAAGAACAAGCCGCGCATCCTGATCGGCAACGACGCGCGCATGATCGACATCCTGCAGCGCCTGCGGCCCGGGACCTATTGGTCGGTGCTGGCGAAGAAGATCGAGCAGGCGGCGAACAAGGGGAAGTGACGGCTTTAGTTCCCTCTCCCCGCGAAGAGCGGGGCGAGGGAGAAGAACATCACCGCCCCACCAGCCGATCCGCGAAATACCCGATGGTCTTGCGATAGATCTCCGCGTGATTCCATTCGCGCATCGCCTCGAAATTGGCGCTGCCTTCGCCGTAAGGCTCGCCCATCTTGAAGCCGTTGGTGTGCAAGAGGTTGGCGGTGGAAGCGAGCACGTCGGCGGTGGAGTGGCGCAGATCGACGCGGCCGTCGCCGTCGAAATCGACGCCGTATTTGATGTAGGACGACGGCAGGAATTGCGTCTGGCCGATTTCGCCGGCATAGGCGCCGATCAGGTCGTGCAACGGCAGATCGCCGCGCTGCACGATCTTCAGCGCCGCCAGCAATTCGCTCTGGAACAGCTCGGAGCGGCGGCAATCATGCGCCAGCGTCGCCAGCGTCCGGATCACCGGAAGCCTGCCCATGTCGCCCTTGCCGAAATCGGTCTCCAATCCCCAGATCGCGACCAAAATCTGCCGCGGCACGCCGAAGCGCTGCTCGATCCGCGACAGCAGCGCGGCGTTGCGGGCCAGCATGGCGCGGCCGCCATTGATCCGCACCGCCCCGACGCGGGTCGAGACATATTGCTCGAACGTCTTGTTGAAGGTGTAGCGCTGGCGGCGATCGAAATTCAGCACCGCCGCATCCTCCGTCACGCCGGCGAACGCCTGGCTGATCACGCCCTGCGAGATGCCCGCCGCTTGCGCGTCCGCCGACATGCTCGCCAGGAACGAATTGAAATCGCCGCCGCAGCGGGCGGCAAGCGCGGGGGTGGCGACGACAAGCGCGAGCAGAATGACGGGAAGGCGAAAAATATTCATATGAAGGAAGTCCCTCGAGAAACATGTGCAGGCAATTATCCTCCAATTCGCTGCAATGCGCCAGCGCCCACTCCTTGACGCGCCGCATTTGCCGGCCTTTTCTCAAGAAAGGCTTGATCCGTATCAACACCCTCCAATCGCGGGTTTCGTAAGGATCAGCCCGAATGAAGGAGAGCCCGCATGATCGGAATTACCTTGACCACGGACCAGATCCGCAACGCGCCGCCGCAGGTGCGGCAATGGATCGAGCATGAGGTGATCGCCTCTCTCGGCCTCGCCGCAGCACGCCAGCGGTCTCCCCGCCGCAGAGCGCCGCCCATCTCGTTGCCTGCAGCGTGGAAGACGCGGCTGCCGTGCTGTCGCAGATCCAGGGCGCGCTGGCTGCGGTCAACGTGTTCTTTGAGTTCGGCCGACCCGGCGTTTCCTATGGCCAGCCGCCGGTGATGGCGTTCCGCCTGATCGACATCCTAAATCACACGCGCCTGCAGAATATCGGACAGGTGATGACCCGCCTTGAGGTGATCAACCAGGCGCTGGCGCAGGTCCGCCGCGATCCATCCGCGAAGTTCTGCGGCTTCGACAACGAGGGCCATTGCCTGATCGCGCCCGCAACGCAGGCGAGCATCGCGCAGCTCTGGCAGGGCATGATCGCGAACCAGAACAGCGAGCCCGGCACCGAGGCAGCGTAGGGGTTGCTTGAACGGTCGCCGAGCGATGCTAGACTGGGCGTCTCAGGCGAGCATCAGCCGAACCATGAAGCCGAGCGACATGCGCGAGCGCAACCAACCATCCCGCCGGTTCCGCCTCTCGCGAACGCCGCTGTTCCGGCTGCTTGCGATCAACCTCGCCGCGGGAGTTGCGGTCGCGGTGCTCCTGGTTGGCGGGCTGCTCTGGCTCAATCCCGGCGGCTTGCGCCATCTGATCTTCGCCGACCGCGCGCCCGGCATTGCGCTTGGGCTATTATTGTTCGGGTTCATCGTCACCTTCGGCTCGGCCGCGATGGGGAGCGCCATCATGGCGGCCGGGCGGTGTGAGGGCGATGACGACGAGCCGCGCGGGCCGCGGCGGCTGGCGGCGCAACAACTTCGCGGAAGAAGAAGTAGGGTGGGCTAAGCGCTTGCGTGCCCACCATTCAACATGCTGGAAGA
>CAVZQX010000077.1:0-17259 GCA_963777475.1 uncultured Alphaproteobacteria bacterium | reverse complement strand
CTTTGGCACGAAGCTGCCGAACCGGGAGGTCCGCCCCAACCGTCGCGACCCGTGGGAAACCGGACATGACCGGACAGCCCAATTCGGTCGAACATGACCCAGACAAGGGTGAGCAATTTTGAACAGACCATCGCGATAATTTTGTGCTGTTTTTCATCCCGGCGATAGAACCGGACCAGGACGTGCGATGAGGGCTGGCACTAAGTCGACTGAGTTACTGACATGCCCGAACTGCGGGCAATCGGGACCTGTCCATCTTTCTCAGCCTGAAGGACGTGTTTACGACTTCAGCGTGGAAGCCGTTCCGGCGGGCTTCAAAGTCGTTCGCATGGAATATGGCGAAGCCTTCTTTTGTGGCGCTTGCGACCGGCAGGCGGTCACCAACTACCCAGGTCCATTGTATTCGAGCTGCAAGTAAGGGCCTGCTCAGTTGGCGGCTTCGCTAGTGTCCGCCGCGTTTGGAGAGTGCGCCATGATTTACACGCTCACTGTCATTCTAGTCCTCGTCGGAGCGGCGGCTAGCGCGATCATGGTCATTGCCATGTGGGACGCGGGCGCGCCGGTTTTGCGCCGATGGCGACGGCGATAACGGGCAAGTTTTTAAGGCCGTGTTAGTCAGCTTAGACCGAGCGCACGATGTCGCTTATTGTGACCCTAATCGGACCTCTGCGCCACCTCAGTCAGGTTGCGCCGCAATATGTCGATGATGCAAAAGAAACTTGGTTTTGATCTGTATCAATGCAGATCGCTGGCTTGAAGAAGCGACTGTAGCAATTCCAAAAACTCCCCGCTGAAGCGGAGAACAAGAATAAGCAAAGGAGAACGCCATGACGACGATCTGTGCCAAATGTCGTGAGATGCTGATTGCTCCCGACTGGTCGGAATTCGTAAGTGAGCGTTTGGTTGTTAATCTTTGGTCCTGCACGAAATGCGGTGATAGGTTCGAAACCAAGGCCTGCATGCCTGCCGATGCCTCATCGAAAATAAGCAAAGCCTTATGGGAGGAGATGTTTCCACCGCTGTTAGTAGCGTGAAATATTCCTGATCATCAGTTGATGAGAAGCGAACCGCGATGACTATTTTCATGGTCTTCGTGTGCTTTACATCTGGCGAGGGACAAACGGCACAATGCCACCCAGCTTACCCACAACGGTATGCCAGCGCGGATGAGTGCGAAGTATTTTTGCAAAATGACCTTTACTTGAAGAACTACTTAAAAGGCGTTCGCGACGGACAATATCAAAAGGGCATGTCGGTCGAGGTCCAGTGCATGAAGAAAACTGTGTCCGCAGCCGAGCCAGCCCGTTAGTGAACTAGATACCCGACACCACGACGCATTCCACGGAGAGTTCTAATCTCGGGGTAAAAGCGGACATCGAGATTGTAATGTCGGCGACGCTGTGCTCGCCGCAAAGCGCAACCAAGCGGTGCGGATGACAGCACGCCTACTTTCGTTCGGCTTCAGCCTCTTGCTCCAACCGCAAAATGTGCGCGCGTAGCGCATCGAACCGCTCTTCGGTGACATCGCTGAACAGCGGATCCTTATGACCGGTTACATTTACTTCAGGCGACCTTTTCTCATGTCGCAGTTTTGGTAACGGTCTTCGATTTCGGAGGGGATCCGGCAGCGGACTTTGTGCGAATGCGCATGGAGCCCCCTTTTGGATGATCGATTTCGAACGAATTTGTCTTTCGCACCAGATCGCTTAGCTTGCGAAAGCCGAAAGTTCTGGGATCGAAGTCGGAAGCTAGGTTGGCCAGTTGTTTTCCAACTTCCCCCAAAGGCACCCACCCGTCTTCGCTTTCCATCTGCGTGATGACCTTCATAATAATGGGCGTGGCTGCGCTGGGGGGGCTGAAGGGGCTTTGAAGTCGAGGCGGCATCTTGACTGTTCGCAGCACCGGTAAGCAGGTTCTCCGTGTACACGAACCTTCGACAGGCCTGCCGGAAGCTCTCCGGAGTTTTCTGCTCACCGAACCCGAAAACATCGACGCCTTGCTCACGGATGCGGGCGGCAAGCCGGGTAAAATCACTGTCCGAGGAAACCAGACAAAATCCATCAAACCGACCGCTATGAAGCAGGTCCATTGCATCGATGACCAACGTGATGTCGGATGCATTCTTTCCGGTAGTGTAGGCGAACTGCTGTTGAGGTATGATGGCGTGTTTCGATAGCGTATCGGCCCAGCCCTTAGATCGAGGATTGGAGAAGTCGCCATAAATACGGCGAACGCTTGCCTCCCCTATCTTCGCAATCTCCTCGAATAGTCCATCCACGATCTTTGCGGAAGCATTGTCCGCATCAATTAGAACAGCGAGACGAGGCGAGCGGGGTTCAGAAGGCATGACGTATCCCCAGGATAGGCGGTGATGAAAGCAGAAATTCTGGGAGACAGCGATGGTATTGGGTCAGCCAGCCAAAATGGGGCGGGTTTCATCGTTTTCTCCCAGAAGAAACGGCATGGACACGCGGATAGATATACAGATGTCTAAACCGAAGTGACAAGCTTGCGCGAGATCGCCGTTAGTCGTGAATTTCCGTTACTGGCCGCCTTTGAGACGTGGCGTGATGTTCGCTGCTCTGTTGCTTTCGGCGGAAAGGGGACCTGCCAACATATTCGGCCTTGCGCCATGACCCGCCTGCATACCGAGCTCCCACGAATTTCCCGTCGTCGTCGCCGCGATGAATACCAAACATGTGGAGCAAACGCATGATGCGTCAGCATCAGTGGAGGTGGTTGTCGGTCGGAAAATCTGCCTCTATTGGAATCAAGACGGCCCGTGAGTGGCCGGTCTACGCGCCTTCCGGAGCTGCTGCCGGCCTCGGGGGACCTGGGTTGCTGCGTGCGGGAGTGGTGATATGGGTGGCTTGGTGATCAGTGGCGGCCGGGTGATGGATCCGGCCAGCGGGATGGATGCCATTGGCGATGTGGCGGTGCTGGATGGCCAGATCGCCGCTGTCGGCACGGGGCTCGGTGGCGCCGAACGGGTGATCGACGCGGCCGGGTTGGTGGTGGCTCCCGGCTTCATCGACCTGCACGCGCACGGCCAGTCGATCCCGGCCGACCGCATGCAGGCGTTCGACGGGGTGACGACAACCCTCGACCTCGAGGCGGGGGTGTTGCCGGTCGCATCCTGGTATCGGCGCCAGGCGGCTCAGGGACGCGTCCTGAACTACGGCGCCGCCGCCAACTGGGCCTTCGCGCGCATCGGCGCGATGACCGGCTCCAACGCGGAAAGCTCGCTGGAGGCGTTCGGCAATGCCATGCGCGATCGCCGCTGGATCGAGAACGTGGCCAGCGACACGGAGGTGGCCGGCATCCTCGACCGCCTCGCAAACGGACTGAACGAGGGCGGCATCGGCATCGGCATCCTCAACGCCTATGCCCCGGGCGCCGGGGTGCAGGAGCTGACCGCGGTCTGCCAGCTCGCGGCGGCGCATGATGTGCCGACCTTCACCCACGTCGCCTACATGTCCCGCATCGATCCGGAAAGCGCCGCCGAGGCCTATATCCGCCTGATCGGCTATGCCGGCGCCACCGGCGCGCACATGCACATCTGCCACTTCAACTGCTTCCAGCAAGACCGATGTCGAGCGTTGCGCCGTGCTGGTGGCCAAGGCGCAGGCGCAAGGCTTGCCGATCACGGTGGAGGCCTATCCGTATGGCACCGGTTCGACCGTGCTGGCGGCGGCCTTCTTCAGCGACCCCGAATTCGAGGCGCGCAATGGCACTGGCTACGATTCGGTGCAGCGGGTGACCGACGGGCGGCGCTTTCACGACCGGGAGGAACTGCTGGCGGCGCAGGCGGAGGAGCCCTCCACGCTGGTGCTGTGGCATATCCTGGATACCGAGAACAATCCGCGCCACCGTGACCTGCTGGACATGTCGGTGCTGTATCCAGGCGGCGCGATCGCGTCCGACGCGATGCCCTGGACGCTGTCGGACGGCAGCGTTTACACCGGCGATGCTTGGCCGCTGCCGGAGGACGCCACCTCGCATCCGCGTTCGGCGGGTTGCTTCACCCGTTTCATTCGCGAGTGGGTGCGTGAGCGCGAGGCGGTGTCGCTCTTGGAAGGCGTCCGCAAATGCGCTCTGATCCCGGCGGAGATCCTTTCCCGCAGCACGCCCGCCATGCGTGCCAAGGGAAAGCTGCAGCTGGGCGCGGATGCCGACATTGTCGTGTTCGATTTCGACGCGCTGACCGACCGGGCGACTTTCGCGGCGATGAACCGCCCGTCGCTGGGCGTCCAGCATCTGGTGGTCAGCGGCCAGCCGCTGATCACCGATGGCGTGCTGGATGTGGCGGCGAGGCCGGGCCGGCCGGTGCGCCGGCCCGTTGCCCAAGTCTGATGTACGGGGGCTGATCGTGCCGGTCCCGATCCTGCTGGTGGCCGGCTTCCTCGGGGCGGGCAAGACCACCGTCGTGAACCACTTGCTGGCGCATGCCGAGGGAAGGCGGATCGCTGCCGTGGTCAACGATTTCGGCGCGATCAACATCGACGTGGAGCTGATCACGGGCGCCAGCGATGGGGTGCTCAGCCTGAGCAACGGCTGCATCTGTTGCTCGCTGCAAGGCGATCTCTTGCGCACGCTCGCCGCCCTGCTGCGGCGTGATCCGCGGCCGGAGTTCATCGTGATCGAAACCAGCGGCGTCGCCGATCCCTCGGATATTGTGCGCAACCTGATGGACCCGATGATCTGGCGGGAGGCCCCGCTGGAAACGGTGCTGTGCGTAGTGGACGCGACGACACCGGCGGCGACGTTGAATGACGCGCTGCTGCGGTCACAGCTGCGGGCCGCCGACGTGGTGGCGCTGAGCAAGGTGGACCTGGTCGACGCGGCGGGTCGCGCACAGCTGCGCGATGCCGTCCGGGTGCTGCGTCCGGCGGCAGTGGTGGTCGATGCTCTGCATGGCGAGGTCCCGGCAGCGCTGCTATTCCCCGCAGACGCGGACCGTGTGCCGGCGCCGCGCGAGCCGGGGCCGCGACGGCCGGCGGCTGACCGGTTCGAGACGCTGAGCTGGACATCGGAACGGCCGGTGTCGCTCCCCCGCTTGCAGCAGGCGATCAGTCGGCTGGCGCCGAAGCTCGCCCGGGCAAAGGGGTTGTTCGAGACGGTGGAACAGCCCGGGCGGTTGATGGTGTTTCAGCTCGCCGGCGGACGCGCGACGTTAGCACCGGGCGGCACGCTGGCGGCCGGGGCGCCACGGGCACGGATCGTATTCATTGCCGAGATCGGAGTTCTCTCGCGCGCCGAGATCGACAGGACCATGGAAGGGTGCATCGACGCTGGGTGACGTGAGCAGGGCCGATCCGTCTGCCGTGCTGTGGCGTGTAATCTGGACGTCGACCGATGGAAAAAGCCGCTCCTGAAAAGTGACGGCGGGGTGCAATGCTGGGATCTTCCGGACCGATGCCCATCGCCTTTGGCCGCGGCTGCACCGAAGCAGGTCTCTCCCGACCTCCAGCACTTCCGAACCGTGTTCCGCGACACCTTCAGGTCACGTGCGATCTCCTTGATCGTCCCTAACCGCGGTATCGAACTTCTCGAAGTCGCTATCTTGGGGTGAAAACGACTTCTTGTGCTTCACAACGATAGCCCAATTCGTCCCTAGACTTAGACTATGTGTGGGTTCGAACGTTTCATCGGTTCCGTGAAGCCTGGCACGTTACGTGATGAGATATTTGACGCAGAGTTCGATGCCGTGGCGGAAGCTCAGACGGGTGGAGTAAACGATGTCGTCGGGGCGCGTCCGCATTTCGCGGACCAGGCTCTCGTGAACCGCGCAGCAAGAGCGTCGCGGCCATACGGCATCGATCCTTCGCGCAAAGGCAGATCATGCCCCTCGCCGGGGGGCGGAAACGAAAAACCGGACCTTTATGCAATAGCCAGCTGCGCAAAGGTCCGGCCTTATAATGCCTTGCCGCGATACCGACGGCTGCAAAGGACATTTCAGATCCTTTGGAGAGCTTTCGCTTTGCGTCCGGGTTGCGACCCGGAGGCGGCAATCTCTCTGTCGCGGATACGACTACTTCTTTTTCTTTGAGGTCTTCTTTGCCACCTTCTTGGTGGCTGCCTTCGCGGTCTTCTTTGCCTTCTTCGCTTTCTTGGCCATGTCGTCCTCTGCAAAAAACTGGCTCAGTGAACATGCGCACGCCGTGCATCGACATGCGCAACATTGAGACGATATCACAAATGCAAAATTGATACCAACGCGTTGCGAAGTCGCTCTTGAGTTGCTCGCCGGGGGCAGTCGGTCCCGCGTCCCGCCTTCGGCGGCGCTATGCTGACGCTCCTGCGGCTGCCCTCTTAACCGGTCTCGCGACCCGCGAGTGGTCTCCGCTGGCGCTCCGCCCATACGCTTCTTTTTTTCTCTTGAAGAACTATGGGGCTCCGCCCCTCGCGCGCGCCAGGGTGAAGCGCCGGCTAATGCCGGCGCCGACCCGAGCGGTCTCCCCGGTCTTCCGCGCTCTCTCACATCCTGAATCTTTGCGGTCAGCCATTCGCTTGTGCAGACCCGCTCTTCGAGCGGCCCTCGCGGGCGGGCGATCCCCCTCCGCTCGGGTCGCCCTGGCGCTTGCTACCCCCGGTCTCGCCGACGGGCAGGGGCGCAGGCGCGAGGTGCGACCTGCGCCCATGAAGGAAAAAGGAGATCGATCATGTCGGCTAAGCAAATAAAAACCGTTGTTGAGAACGGGACGGAGATTTTCATTCCGCTCAACAAGCTCAAGAAATCGCCCAAGAACGCACGTAAGACGCCGCACAGCGAGGCGTCTATCGAGGCCTATGCGGCGAGCATCGCTGCGAAAGGCATTCTGCAAAACCTCGTTGTCGAGCCGGAATTGGATGGGGATGGGGCTCCAACGGGGTTCTATTTCGTTACCATCGGCGAGGGCAGGCGGCTCGCCCAGCTTCTTCGGGTGAAGCGAAAGGAAATCAGGAAGACCGAGCCGATCCGCTGCATTGTCGATACGGCGAACGATCCGCACGAAATCAGCCTCGATGAGAACGTCACCCGCGAGAACATGCATCCCGCCGATCAGTTCGAGGCGTTCAAGAAGCTCGCCGACGAACGCGGTTTCGGCGCGGAAGAAATCGCCGCCCGGTTTGGGGTAACGCTGCACGTCGTGCGGCAACGCCTGCGGTTGGGGGCTGTCTCCCCGAAACTGATGCAGGTCTATCGCGATGGCGGCCTGACGCTGGAGCAGTTGTCGGCGTTTGCCATCACCGAGGATCACGGCCGGCAGGAAGCCGTCTATGATCGGCTGTCCTATAACCGCGATGCCAGCACCATTCGTCGTTTGTTGACCGAGATACATGTGGCGGCCACGGATCGGCGCGCGGTACTCGTTGGTGTGGACGTCTACACGGAGGCGGGCGGCACGATCCTGCGCGACCTCTTCACCGAGGATCGCGGCGGCTATTTCGAGGATGTGGCGCTGCTTGATCTGCTGGTGACAGCAAAACTCGGCCGCGAAGCCGATGCGTTGCGGGAGGCGGAGGGCTGGAAATGGACCGAAGTCCATCTCGATTTCCCGCACGCGCATGGAATGCGGCGGACCTACCCGCATTCGGTTGAGCTTTCGGTGGAAGATCAGGCTGCCCTTGAGGCAGCGCGGTGCGAAGTCGACCAACTGGCCGAATGGAATCAGACGGCCGATGAACTTCCTGACCATGTGGACGCGCGGCTTTGCGAGCTTGAGGCTGACATCGAGCGGCTGGAAGCCAAGCGGCAGGCCTATGATCCGGATGACATCGCGCGCGGCGGAGCTTTCGTGATCCTCAATCATGACGGCATGGTCCGGATCGAGCGCGGCTTCGTCCGGCCCGAGGACGAAAAGCCAAAGCCCGAGGCGGAGCAAGGGCGCGAGGCCTCAGTGGCTGGTGGTACCGAAGGTGGCGACAGCCAAGCGCTGCAGGATGAGAACGGGCAAGGTGAGAGCGCCACCGACGAAGAAGAGGACGACCGCCCGTTGTCGGATAGTCTTGTTCGGGACCTCACGGCGCATCGCACCTTGGGGCTGCGGCTCAATCTGAGCGAGCAGCCCGAGGTCGCACTCGTTGCCGCCACGCATGCGCTATCAGCGTAAATCTTCTATTTCGGCGCGCACGCGCATGTTGTCGGCATCCAGCCGATCAAGACGGACTTGGCAGCGCACGCGGATGGGATCGAGGACACTGCTGCGGTCGGGAAGGCGTGGGCGGATCGCCACGCCAACTAGGCAAGGCAGATGCCCCGCGACGTCACCAGTCTGTGGACCTTCGTGACTGAACTTGATCATGACAGCCGCATGGCCTTGTTCGCCCACTGTGTTGCCCTGACGGTCAATGCGGTCAAGCTGCCGTGGGAGCGCAGGTCGCGCACCATGGCAACGGCCGACAAACTGGCCGAAGCCGTCTCGCTCGACATGACCGGCTACTGGCGGCCGACGGTGCGGACCTATCTGGGCCGCATCACCAAGGCGCGTATTCTTGAAGCCGTGCGGGAAGGCGTGAGCGATGAGGCTGCCGACCAGATGGCGAACATGAAGAAGCAGGGCATGGCGGAAGCCGCCGAGCAGTTGCTGGCCGCAACTGGCTGGCTGCCCGCACTGATGCGAACGCCGCGAACCGTGCCAGGAGCCCGCTGAGTCCCCGCAGCCGGATGCTGTAACGGAGGCGAAGGACACCGAGGCTTACTCCGTCGCCGCCGAATAGATGGCAGGGCCGGGACCGCTGACGCGGTCCCGGTCCTATCGTGGAACCATCGAAAATTTCGGCCGCGCGCCCCCGGGCGCGCGGCATCTTCATGGTCCCACCTTATCGACGGATGCCTTTTCAACAAGGAGTGGAATGGTCTCCACCTGAGGCAGCAGTAGCAAGCGGCTTCGGGACCAGCGCCTTTATGGACCCACCGTGAAGGCGAGGTGCGTCGATCCTGTTGGATCATTTAGTGCTAGCGTAGGACCAAATCAGGTTGAAGCTGTCGTCGCCTTTGCCTGTCATCAGCGAGTTGATGGATGCCGGCGCGCCGCCATTCCTGACACCGAGACTAGACCCATGCTCCCCCGGGTCTTCTGGTCCCGCCCCGCCGGACGCGCCGCGATCGCGTAATCATGCGCCTTCGTTCGCCAGGTCGCGCCTTCTTCGGCGTTGATGCGCGGGCGCAAGTCTTGCTGCGATCGGCGATGCCAGGTCCTTGAGCGTCGATGATGGCGGTCGTCATGGTGGTCTCCATCGGTCTGTTTGATGGGCGCGTACCTCACGCAACCTCGAATGGACGGATCAGGCCCGAGGGCCGGCAAGTGCCTCGATCGCCTTCCCGCAACGGCTCGGCCGGCTTTTTTCCCCTGCCGCCAAGGGGCGGCATTCCTCGCGGGACAAAAAAGCCGTCTGCCGCCGTCCTCCGCTGTTGCTTCGGGCCTGACGGCTGCGGGCCGATCGCTCCCCGGGCCAAGGACCGCCATCGAGGCTGCGATGGTCGCGGCCCGACAACAGAGGAAGACCACCATGGCTACCATCGGAACCTTCACCGCGGCGGACAACGGCTACACCGGATCGGTCAAGACGCTCACGCTCAACGTCAAGGCCAAGTTCGTCGCGACCGAGAAGGAGAACGACAAGGCGCCCGACTATCGCATCCTGGCGGGTAGCATCGAATTCGGCGCCGCCTGGAAGAAGACCGCGCGCGAGAGCGATCGCGAATATCTCTCGGTCAAACTCGACGATCCGAGCTTTCCGGCCCCGATCTATGCCTCGCTGGTGAAAGGCGAGGGCGACGACAGCTTCACGCTGATCTGGTCCCGCCGTACCGCCGAATGATCCGACGGGATCGACGCGCCCCGCCTCTTCGGAGGCGGGGTTTTCCCGTGCTCATGGCCACAACAGTGCAGAAGGAAGTGGGAGAAGACCTTCGGTCACTTTGTTCACATACGCGGCTTTCCCATCTATCTGACCGAACCAATCATTTGCTCCGCGTCGCGGCGGTCCGTTGGAGAGCTGCGGCGGGCTGTGGGATGCGGCCTAATCCGCCAAGGTATCTTGACAATTGTTTTGCGGTTAGCAGCGTTGTCTAATTCACGGTTCGTGGTCATGAGTCCGCGCGGGATCGCAGTTTTCGATCGTGACCGCACGGATACGTCACATCCGCTGACCGATCGAGCCCGTGGCCATGCCGGGACTGTTGTGGCAAGCTCAGGCAGGCTTCCTCATACGAAGTTGCACAGGGTCCTAACCAAGGAGGACGACCATGGTAACTTATGTCGTGCTGGCGAAGTTCACTGAGCAGGGAATCCGCAACGCCAAGGATTCCCCAAAGCGGGCAGATGCCTTCAAGGGAATGGCGAAGACATTCGGCGTGACCGTGAAGGACATCATCTGGACGCAGGGGCGATACGACATTGTGACGATCGTCGAGGCACCGGATGAGTCATCCGCCATGTCGCTGAACTCGAGCTCTCGGCGCGCTTGGCAACGTCCGCACTGAAACGATGCGAGCCTTTTCAGCGGCTGAGATGACGAAGATTGCTGGTAAGATGCTCTGACACGCCTAAGCGTCTGCCCTTCTGCACGGCCGCCACCAAGAGGCGCGTTCCGTGGAGTAATGTACATTCGCTATAATGAGCGCTCCAATTCAAAGCGAGTAAATGCTTTCCGCTTTTGCTCGCGGACTCGGACATTGTTCGATGCAGCCGGCATGTCTCAAACGCGCCAACTGACCCAAGCGCTGATTCCGCAATCGTCGCACTCAGACCGAGATCAGTCATTGCTCGCGGAAGTTCGGAGGCCTCAAAAGGACGCGGAGGCTGCTGCGCTGCTTGCGGCAAATCAAACTCCGCTCGCGGGGCAGCTTGTGAATTCTGGCTTCCTTCACAGGCAGATCACCATGGCGTGCGACGACGCAAAGCCAGCTTGATCTCGCGCTTGCGGGATGACGGGCTTCGCCATACGTAGGCCGGAAGGGAGCAATCTCGAGGGAAATGGATCCGCCAAAGGACCAACAGCGGTTGCTCGCCTCTGCCGAAGCTGGCCGACAGGGGGTAGCGCGGTCTAAGAGTTTGGCGAGCCTCGTGCCGAGATCATGAAGAGGTCAGGCCATGGAGATCGAACGCACTACATTCGGCACCATTACGATTGACGGAAAGACCTATGAACACGACGTGATCATTCGTCTGTCCGGCGAAGTGGCAAGGCGGAAGAAAAAACTGTCGAAGAAGTACTTCGGCACCTCGCATGTCCTCTCGAAGGACGAAGCGAAGTTCGTCTTTGAGAACGGATGCGAGCAGCTAATTCTTGGCTCGAGCCGGATGGGCAATGTGCATCTATCGCCGGAAGCCGAGGCGTATTTTGCGAAAAAGGGCTGCACGGTTCTGTTGCAGCCGACTCCCAAGGCGATTCATACGTTCAACAACTCGCGTGCGAAGAAGATCGGCCTTTTTCACGTTACCTGCTGAATTGGCCGCAACCGCGCTGCGGCGGATGAGCAAAAGCCCGAGTGGCGACTACGGTTGTCCGTTCGGGGTGTGCGCCGTGCAAAGGCGGCGTTTTCCAGTGGGTGCAAGCCCCACCCGGCAATCGTTCCAGCCGGAAGCAATCGGAGCAGTCATGGAGGTATCGTCCCAAGAGGACAGCTCATGATGCGATCAAGCGAGTTGCTGAGGCGATAGTCCAGCGGAAGACGCGGGTCCTCGACTTTGATCTGCGTGCCTACTTTGACAATGTTCGCCCGACCGGCTGTTGGCGAAGGTGGCGCAGCGGATACCTGAGTTGGGTGCGCGGATCTTCGTCACCCTGATCTGCCCCGATATCCTCACGCAATCTATTGCGGGCTCTTGCCAACGTGCGCTCGGCAGCGCTCAAGCTCTCGCCTCGATCTCGCTTGGATCATGTCAGAACTGCCGTTGCGCGCATTGCGCAATTCGTTGACTTTCGAGCGCAGGACGGCGGACGTTGGTCCCGCTGATCCCGCGTTGACCGGCTATTTAGACGTTCAAAACCCTGGTCCCGTGCCGACGAAAGCGTCCAACAAAGCGTCCAACATAAAAATCGCTCGTCCTTCTAAGATACTGATATTACGATAAAAACTCGTTCGTAGAATTTGATCCGGAGCGCTTTCACCAGCTCCAATCGCGCTTCAAATATCGACAAATAGCGAATGTCGGTATCGGTGGTTGCACCTCCCCGCATTGAACCTATCTCCCGGCCGAGATCGCATTGCTGCGATCTCGACCGAATCCGTACTGAAACTGGATCATTTTGTGAGTATGACGAATGCCGTGCATTGTCGGGTCTTGCATGAGTAGCGTCGTAGGTGGCAAAAAGTCGGTTCTCAATTCTCTCCGGCGTCGAGGACGTCGGTATAGAGAAATCAATATGATAAAACTGGCGCGCCACGGCCGATGAAGATGGGAATTACTCGTTCCCCGCAGCCTATGATGCAGCACTCGAATTTACGATATTCCGGTTCGATCCTCAAACCCGATCCCGCATCAGGCGCGCGGGCGGCCGCGAGCTTGTTCACAGCTGCCCGGCGTACGCGAGATCGACGGGCGCGCCCGAGAGGCGCGTCGCAAAGTAGCGTTCCACCATGTGACGATCAGCTGAGAACGCAAAGTTCGGCAATTCATCTCTAAGAGAAAACCACCCCAATTGGTCGACGTCGTCGCCGGGACAGATTGCTCCGCCCGCCGGCTTGGCGAGCACGGTAACTCCCAGCGTGTGGACGTCCGGACGAAGAAAGTTGGAAGCGACGCTGAGCAGGGCAGTAATCTCGACCTCAAGGCCGGTCTCCTCTTTCACCTCGCGCCTTCCTGCGGTCAGATAGTCCTCATGAAATTCGATGTAACCGCATGGCAGACACCACTTGCCCCCTTCGAAGGTCCCTGGCTTCCGCCTGCACAACAAGAACTTGTCACCGTCGACGACGAGAACGGCGATGATTGGAGTTGGATTTCGGTACAGCACGAAGGCACAATTTGGGTTTGCGCATGCCTTTGCCGGCTCACCTTTGGTCGCTCGGATCAGGTCGGAACCGCACATAGGGCAGTAGGCCCAGGCGTGTTCAGCAGGTGCGTCGCGATCATATGCGGCAAAGACCTGGCAAGTCTTCATTGAATGCCTTTCTGCGTCATGCTCGGCAGGCGTCCGCCCCAGAAGGCTCTCAGCGCGTCGGCCAGATCGTGCGGATTGTCTTCCTGGACGTTATGGCCCGCGCCCTTGATGCTGATCCACCGCCCGTCGGGGAATCGCGCGGTGAAGTCATGGGCAGCGTCTTCGGTGACGATTTGGCTTTCACCACCCTTGGCCAGCAGGAACGGCGCGGTCATGTTCGGGACACGCGCCTCGAAGCCTGCGAGATGTTTCAGGATCATGGCAATGGCATAATCCGACGGACGACGGCGATCGCTCTTCCACACGAGGCGCCCATCATCGGCACGCTTCAGCAGGTTGCGCATCCGATAATGAAGGCGCTCTGGATCGCTCTTGGGACTAACCGCAAGCGCCATCTCAACCACTTCGTCCACCGTCGCGGCGCCACGAAAGTCCGTCATGAAGCTACGCATCCGCGCCATTGCGGCGACCACGGGCCGTGAGGTCACATCGACCATCGCCAGGCTTTCGGTGCGGTCCGGGTGGCGTAGCGCGAACTCGCAAGCCACCGTTCCCCCCAATGACATGCCGACGATGTGCGTGCGTTCGATCCCCAGTCCGTCGATAACGGTCATCAGGTCCGTCGTGCAGCTTTCGATCGAGTAGTCGCTGGCCCAATCGCTGGCACCGTGACCACGCATGTCGAGCGCAACGAGCCGGAAATCGGCCCGCAGCGCAATGGCGACATAATCCCAGGTGTGGGCGGTGAGCGAGCCACCGTGCAGCAGCACCGCTGGAGGTCCCTGGCCGCCCCAGTCCAGGACGTGGATGTTGGGTCCGCCCGGCGTGCGGAAACTCCATGAGCGCGGCGGCGCGAGGTCGGTAAAGGCAATGCCGAGCCGATCAGCTATTGTCGCCAGCGCCTCGGGATGCCAATCGTCCATCAACAATCCCCTTACTTAGGGTACCCTAAGTAAGCCTCACGAATGCAGGATGTCAATGGCCACGCGACAGCGTCGGACACCGCAAGCTGCGAAGTTCGCGATCCTGGATGCCGCGGAGCGGCGACTTCACGACGAAGGCCCCGAGGGCGTGCGCATCCAACGGATCGCCGCAGATCTGGGCATTACGGACGCGGCCGTTCATTACCATTTCGGCACCCGCGAAGCGTTGATGGACGCCCTGCTGCGCCGCATCGGACGCCGGCTGGTGGATGACATTGAAGCGACCATCGAAAGCTGGGCGCCCGATCAGATTGACGTCGCTGCCCTCGGCCGGCTCTTTCAGCACGCCTATGCGAACGAACGGGCCGCCAGGCTCGCCCTTTGGCTTAGCCTCGCCGGTTGGCGGCCGAAGGGATCGGGCATGCTCAAGTCGCTGGTCGAGCGAGTTCATCGAGCGCGGGTCGAAGCAGCGCGGAAGGCAACCCGGGCCGCACCGCGGAAGTCCGACACTCAGTACGCCATCGCTCTCTTGAGCGCGGCCCACATGCATGCGGCGATGTCAGGCGAAGCCTTATTGGCTAGCGTTGCCGAAGACCCTGCCGGCCTCGACCAGCGCGACTTCCTCGACTTCGCAGTCAAATTGATCGCGCGCCATCTTGCAGGGGAGTGATCAAGCTGAATACAGCGCTTCGTTGCCAAACTGCTGGCGGAGCCTTTCCAGTTCATTGCATCTCGAACCCGAAACGCCCAGGCGCCTCATTCGAAGAAGGCTCGCGGCAGCGCTGCGTTAGTGACATCACTCCGCCCGTCCAAGGCGCCGTGCTCCGAACTCATGAACCGCACACGAGAGCTCTATTTCGATCATCTCGCCGGCGCGACCGGGCAGGTTTGGTGGGACCTCCAATGCGAGTGGTAGTCATGGGGAGCTACGGCCGATAACAATGGACACTACTCGTTTCGGCCAGACGCTTCCTTGCTGCGCGCTGCGTGCGGTCTTGATGTGGTCCATACACTCGGACAAATCCTCCTCCATCACCTCGGTCTCGGCATCGCTGAGCACCTTGCGCAATGTGATGAGCACAGGTGCCGGATGTTTCTTCTTAAGTTTCGCCTTGATCATCGCGACGCCCTTCTGGCAGTCGGATTTGTTGGTCCGCCAAGGCCGCGGTCGCGCTCATCATCACGGCTGCCGCTACGGCAACAGGACTGAACGCATCCTGCTTAGTCCTCGTCCGGCTCGCGCACGACCGCCGGTTCGTCGGCGCTGTCGTCCTTTTCGTCCTCGTCCTCTTCGTCCTCGTCTTCAGGATCTCGGGGCGGCATCGTGTTGCCCATGATCACGAAGGGACTCCAGTCGATCTTGGTGGAAAGTTCCTCGGGGATATGTGGGGTCATGCTCTTGCTCCTCGATTCGCCCCTGGGGATTTTAGCCCGCATTTTCCGATTTGGATTACAATAAGGTTTTGCATAACCGCATTTGCCGTAGCCCGGTTTTCGTCCGAGAGCCGACGTTAGAGTCCCAAGGGGTCAAATGTCGGTTCGAGCAAACCGCTTAAGCCTACCTTATCTCGATCGGCATCTGAAGCTAGCGAAGATCAATTCCCGCGTCAGGCAGGGACGAGCCGTGATTCCGTGCTGGTCTCGAGGCATGAGTTTTCTGCTGGCCTATGTCCGCCCGGTGGCGGGTGGTGACGCGGCGGCCGCAGCTTTTTTTATTGCCCTCTTTCGGAATTGGACTAGCCTGCTGAACGCCAAGTCTTTTGGGAGGGCGCGCACGTGAACTCCACCCTTAAAATCCGGACACCAGAAGCAATAACCTTGATCGAGAAAATCAAGGCCGAAATCAAAAAGCGCGCGGAGTTAAAAGCCAAACGAAAGTTGCTGAAACTGCCCAAACGGCTGGCGAAACGCTGATGGCTAGCCAGCTCCGCTCGTGGCCAACATCTCGGCTCAGGGAGACAAACACGCCTGCGGCATAAGGGCTTTCGTCATGACAAATCAGGTTGAGCCGAACAAATGGTACTTCACCGTCGATTGCTCCAAATGCGGAGAGACTATCCCGTTTGCGGAAGCGCCTTCGCCGGAGGAAGAGCCAGAACCGCGGTTTCAAACCATAAAGGTCCAATGCCCAGATTGTGGAACTGAGGACATTTATGCACCGGCCCTAATGTCGCGCCGCCGGGGACCTGAAAGCATATAATTTGGGACGGTGTAATTTGTCCCGGACCGAGACGTCGAGCGTATGTGCCGATTTTCTTATACGCCGCGAGGCGTGTATCAGGCGTCGCCTGGGCCAAGCCCGATGGCCTGTTCCTTGCCGCGTAGCCGGATGCAGCCCAATGACCGCGCTGCAATGCCGGGAGGAAGCACGAGCCGGTCGGCTCGCAAATGATCCGCCATCGCCCAGCCGACGATCTTGCGGCTGTACAGGTCCATGACCGTGGCCAGATAGAGCCAGCCCTGATCGGTCTCGACATAGGTGATGTCGGCGAGCCAGATCCGGTTCGGCGCGGCGGCGGTGAAGTTGCGCTCGAGCAGGTTCGGAGCGATCGGGAAGTCGTGACGGCTGTCGGTGGTGCGCACCCGCCGTGGCCGCGCCATGATGGCCCTGATACCGTGATGGCGCATCAATCGCTCGATGCGACCGCGGCTCGCCCGACGGCCCTGGGCCCTCAGCTCGGCATGGATGCGCGGGCTGCCATAGCGTCCGCTGGTGTCGCGATGGACCCGCTTGATGTCGTCGACCAGCTCACGATTGGCGGCGGCTCGCTGGCTCTCCGGGCGCGAGCGCCAGGCATAATAGCCGGCCGGCGAGACCCCGAGCACGTCGCACAGGATCCTCACCGGATAGTCGGCGCGGCGATCTTCGATGAAGCGAAATCTCATTTCGGCACTCCAGCAAAGATCGCGATCGACTTTTTTAAAATGTCGCGCTCCATGCGCAGCCGCTCGTTCTCTCGCTGCAAACGAGCGATCTCCGCCGCGTGGTCCGCCGACGGCAGCGTCGCCTGCGTTGTGGGGCGCCGCGCCGCCGCCGTCGGCTCCCGGCCGGCCCCACGTTGCTCCACCCAGCGCCGCAACACCGAATCGCGCAGGCCAAGTTCCTTGGCCACCGACCCGATCGAGCGGCCGCTCGAAGCGACCAGATCGACCGCTTGCCGCTTGTAGTCGTCCGTAAACGACCGACGTTGACGTCCTTCCATCCGACACCTCCTGGCTCTCTGAGCCTACTACAGGTGTCCAT
>CAVZQX010000076.1:0-69961 GCA_963777475.1 uncultured Alphaproteobacteria bacterium | reverse complement strand
CGGTTCGGTAATAAGGTCGGCCGGATTGACTGTTAGCAATCGCTTTGATTGCATGATGATATGGCTCGTTATGGCTTTGATGGAAGATAACTCGGGGAATTGGCGGGTCGGCGTGCTGTTTTCACAGACCGGCGTGACGTCGGCGATCGAGCAGACGCAGCTCAACGCGACGCTGTTGGCGATCGAGGAGATCAACACGTCAGGCGGTATTCTCGGTCGCCAGATCGAGCCGGTGATGTACGATCCGGCATCGGATCCAAAGAAGTTCCGCGCATTTGCCGAACGCCTGTTTCAGGTCGATCGGATCAGGCTGCTATTTGCCTGCTATATGTCGAGCACGCGCAAGGCGGTATTGCCGGTCGTCGAGGCGCATCGGGGCTTGTTGTTCTATCCGACGCTGTATGAGGGATTTGAATATTCCCGGCATTGCATCTACACGGGTGCTGCTCCCAATCAGAACTCGCTGCAGCTGGCGAAATTCCTGCTGTCGGCTTACGGCAACAGGTTCCTCTTCGTCGGGTCGAATTACATCTACCCCTATGAATCGAACCGCGTGATGGGGGACTTCGTGGCCCAGGGAAAGGGCAAGGTCCTCGACGAGATTTACGTCCCGCTCTATCCCCAGGCCGAAGGATTTCGAAAAGGTCATCGCCCGGATCAAGAAGACGTCCCCGGATGTGATCTTCTCCACCGTCGTCGGCAGCGGCACGGCGACCCTCTACCGCACCTATCGGGCGGCTGGCTTCGATCCGGCGCGGATGCCGATTGCGAGCCTGACCACCAGCGAAGCCGAAGTCGCCGAAATGGGTGCCGAAGCGGCCGAAGGACACATTACCGCCGCACCGTTTTTCGAAACGCTCTCATCTCCCGCCGCGCGGCGCTTCGTTGCGAGCTTCAAGGAAAAGTACGGGGCGGACGCACCGGTCACCGCCGGCGCCGAGGCCTGCGTATTTTCAGCTTCATCTGGCGATGCGGGCTGTCGCGCAAATGCGGATCCGACGATCCGGAGCAGGTGCTGGTCGAACTGCGCGATGCCGAATTCGACGCGCCGCAAGGGCGGGTCAGGATCGATCCGGAAAACAATCACACCTACCTCTGGCCGCGGATCGCGCGCCTCGATCAGCATCGGCCGGTTTCAGACCGTCTGGAATCCCGGGGTACGGATCAAGCCAGACCCTTACTGCGTCGTGCAGAGCCTGGACGACTGGTCGGTCGACGACCTGCCAGCTGCTTCATCCACTAAGCATCTCGCGACGGAGAGCAGGAAGTGGCGATCCAAATTCTTCGTGATCTTGCGGGGCCTGCGGGTTCACGTCGTGCATCCGCCGGATAACGAACGCATCAAGCTCGTCGAACATCTCCGCCGCATCGGCTGCATGGTCGAAACGCAGTGGCCGGTGCCCGAATGCTGGGCGGAGGGTGCCGACGTCGTGCTGCTGGCGTTGAGCACGATGTGCGCGGCGAAATTCAGCGATTGCTGAAATCCGACGGTGGCCGCCGGCCTACCTTGATCGCCGTGGTCAGTTATGAAGATCCATCGACGCTTCAACTCGTGCTCGAGGCCGGCGCAGTGGCCGTCATCGAGCGCCCGATCCGTCCATTCGGCCTCCTTACCAATTTGACGATCGCGCGCAGCCTTTGGCTGGAGCGGCGCGACGCCGAGAAGCGTATGCGCAAGCTCGAGCGCAAACTCGCCGGCATTCAGCGAATTCAGAAAGCCAAGGTGATCCTGATGGATGGCCAGGGCTTGAACGAAGCTGATGCCTACGAAAGCATTCGTCGCCAGGCGATGTCGAAGCGCTTGTCGATGGACGACATGGCGGCCGCGATCATCCACGCAAATGAGCTGTTGCAATACCGTCCGAAAGGTGATTAATTTTTGAGCCGTCGCGCAGGGAAATCTCCAGCGACAGTTTCGCCGGACCATCAATGCTGCTGGTTCGGCTCTGGCTAGGTAGCCCGAGAGACCCGCGAGGGTCTGTCGGGCTTTTTTGTTTTGCGGATCGTGAGTCGCCGCCGACGCGGTCAGCGTTTTCGGGGATCGATCTGACCTGAGAGTTTTTCGGTGCGGAACAACGTGCTTCGGCGCGAACGGGTTGAGTGTGCCTTGCACAAAGGGGAGCGGAGTTATGGCGGTCGATAGACGCAGGTTTCTCAGGAATGGGTTGCTCGCCGGCAGCTCATTGATTACCTCGCCGTTGGTCTTCAATACCGGCGCACGCGCGGCGGGCGAAGTGAAGGTCGGCGTTCTCTTCTCGTTGACCGGCGGTCTCTCGATCATCGAGAAGTCGCTGCACGACGCCACCCTGATGGCGATCGGCGAGATCAACGACGCCGGCGGCGTCAAGGGGATGAAGATCGTGGCGATCGCCGAAGACGGCGCGTCAGATCCGAAGACCTATAACGAAAAGGCGTCCAAGCTGGTCATTCAGGATCGCGTGCCGACGGTGTTCGGGTCCTACACCTCCGCAAGCCGCAAGGCGGTGCTGCCGGTGTTCGAGAAGCGCAACAATCTCTACTTCTATCCGACCTACTACGAAGGGTTCGAGTGCTCCAAGAACGTGGTCTACACCGGCGCCGTGCCGAACCAGCAGCTTTCGAATTTCATCCCCTGGATCATCAAGACGCTGGGCAAGAAGAAGTTCTTCATCGTCGGATCGAACTACATCTATCCGCGCGAGATGGCGAAGGTCTCGAAGATCCTGATCGAGAAGAACGGCGGCGAATGGATCGCCGACGAATATCTCGAGCTTGGCCATTCCGAATGGGGCTCGATGGTCAACAAGATCAAGGACTCCGGCTGCGACGTGGTGCTGTCGAACGTCGTCGGCGATTCCGTCGTCGCGTTCTATCGCGAGTACAAGAACCAGGGCCTGACCCACGACAAGCTGCCGATCTGCGCCACCGTGACGTCCGAAATCGAGATCGCGGCGATGGGGCCGGAATATGCGGTCGGCAGCTTTACCTCGTTCCCGTATTTCCAGGCCATCGATACCGACCGCAACAAGGCGTTCGTCGAGCGCTATCGCGCCTTCGTCAAGGACCCGAAGGCGGTGACGCATCACGCGCTGGAATCGTCCTACTTCCAGGTCTTCCTGTGGAAGCAGGCGGTGGAGAAGGCCGCGGAGGTGACGCCGGTCGCGATCAGGGAGGCGGTGAAGGGGCAGGAGTTCGACGCACCCGAACGGCCATGTGAAGATCGAGGCGGAGAATCTCCACACCTACCTGACGCCTCGCATTGCGCAGTGGCAGGCGGACGGACAGGGCAAGATCATCGATGCCTACAAGGAACCGATCATGCCGCTTCCTTACGTCGCCTATGGCGAGACGCGCGACCAACCTGTTCTGCACGCCGAAGGGGCTCGATACGGCAAAGCTAAAAAACCTGATCGATGCAAGCCTCGATCCGCCGCGCGCTTTGGCGCGGTGGATCGACTGGATGAGGTGCCGATGCTTGAGGTCCTGTTCATCGGCCTCAGTCTCGGATCGATCCTGCTCCTGGTCGCGCTGGGCCTTGCCATCACCTATGGCGCCATGGGCGTCATCAACATGGCGCATGGCGAGATGGTGATGATCGGCGCCTATGTCGACGGTGCTGTCCGGCATCTGGCTCGGCGCCAACATCTTCGTTGCCATTCCGCTTGCCTTCATCGTGACGGCGCTGCTCGGCTTGTTGATCGAGCGCGTCGTCGTGCGGCGGCTCTACGGGCGTCTGCTCGATACGCTGCTGGCGACCTGGGGCATTGCAATCCTGATCCAGCAGGCGGTGCGGCTGGAGTTCGGTCTTGTCGTTCTTCGGGATTCACATCCGAGGATTGGGACCCGGGCTACAGAACGTCAGTGTACCGCGAATTCCTGCAGGGCACCTTCTCTATCGCCGGCGCGGACATCAACCGCTATCGGACCTTCATCATCTTCGTCACCGCGTTCCTCGCGCTAGTGACCTGGTTCATCATCTACCGAACGTCGCTCGGAACGCAGGTGCGTGCCATCATTCGTAACCCGAAGATGGCGGCGGCCTGCGGCATCGACGTGACGCGGATCAACGCGCTGACCTTCGCGCTTGGCTCAGGGCTGGCGGGAGTAGCTGGCGTCATGATGTCCGGCTTCAAGACCGTGTTTCCCGACATGGGGACGCCGATGGTGGTCGACGGGTTTCTCGTGGTGGTGATGGGTGGCGTCGGCAGCCTGCTGGGATCGGTGCTCTCCGCAGGCATCCTGGGCGAGATCGATGGGCTGGTCGCGTCTGCGACCAACGATATTCTGGCGCGCGCCGTGGTGTTTGGCGTGGTGATTGCGATCATCGTCCTCAAGCCGAAGGGCCTGTTCGCCCTGAAGGGCCGCTGACGATGCTATCGAAGCGGCGACTTGATTGGGCAATATATGCGGCGTTCGTGGTGTTGATCATGGTCGCACCGCTTTGTCATGGATCCGTTCTGGCTTAATCGTATCGCGAAATACCTCGTGTTCGGCATGGTCGGCGTCGCGGTCGCGCTTTCGTGGGGATATGCCGGTATCCTCAATCTGGGCCAGGGCCTGTTCTTCGGCGCCGGCGCCTACATGTTGGCGATGTCGCTGAAGCTCGCAAGCCAGACCAGCCTGCAGCAAGGTTCGGACAAGCCGGTACCGGATTTCATGCTGTGGAACGCCGAGCCCGGCGCGCCCACAGAGCTGTGCTGCATCAACAAGGCCTCGTTCCTCTGGCTGCCGTTTCAGAATCAATGGTTCGGCGTCGCGATGGGCTTGATCGTGCCGGTGGCGATTGCGGGGGTGATCGGCGCGATCGTTTTCCGAAAGCGCATCTCGGGCGTCTTCGTTTCCATCATCACGCTGGCGCTGGTGTTGCTGGTCCGGCTGGTCGTCATCGACGCGCAGCCCATCACCAACGGCTTCAACGGTCTCACCGACCTTGGCTGGTTCAAGGTAGTTGGTCTGGAATTCGATCCCTACATCGTCCCGACCTATTATCTCGTCGCGGTGTCGCTCAGCCTCGTGCTGGTGGGCGCGCGGCTCTTGGTCGAAACCAGGGCCGGCATCATCCTGCAGGCTGTCCGTGACGATCAGAACCGGGCGCGCTATCTCGGATTCGACGTCACCTCCTATCAGACGTTCTTCTTTGCGGTCTCGGCGGCGATCGCAGGGTTTGCCGGCATGCTCTACGTGATCGTCTCGGAGTTCGCCTCGCCGACCTTCATGGACCTCACCTTCTCGATCACCATGGTGGTGTGGGCGGCGGTCGGCGGCCGTGCGTCGATCCTGGGCGCCTGTATCGGCGCCATCCTGATCAACGTGATCTCGGCGACGGTGAGCGAAACCGAGGGATTCGCCGAGGCCTGGAAAGCCATCATCGGCCTGATCTTCGTGCTGGTCGTGCTTTACCTGCCGCGCGGGCTTGCGGGGCTTGCGCATGACCTGGTCGACCGCGTCGTAAAGCGCAAATCCGATTCCGCGGCCCGCGCGTTGCGGGTGACCGATCCGTCCTCGCAGCTGGCGGAGTAGGCGATGGCAGCGGCGGCACTCACCATTGACGGCCTCAGCGTTGACTTCGAGGGTTTCAAGGCCGTCAACCAGGTTTCGATGGTGGTCGATGAGGGCGAGCTGCGCGTGCTGCTTGGCGCCAACGGTGCCGGCAAGACCACGCTGATGGACCTGATCTCGGGCAAGACCCAGGTAAGCAGCGGCCGCGTCTTTCTTTACGATACCGAAATCACCAACTGGGAAGAGCACAAGATCGCGCGCGCCGGCGTCGGCCGCAAATTCCAGATTCCGAGCGTGTTCAAGGAGCTGACCGTACGCCGCAATCTCGAGGTCGCGAGCTGCAAGAATCCCGGTGTGTTCGCCAACCTGCGTTTCGGCTTCGGCGCCGATGCGAAAAAAAATGTCGATGAAGTGCTGGAGCTGATCGGCCTCTCCGAACAGGCGGATCAGGTCGCCGCCTATCTCAGCCACGGTCAGACCCAATGGCTCGAATTGGGATTGCTGATCACGCAGAACCCGAAGATCATCCTGCTCGATGAGCCGACCGCCGGAATGACCCAGGCCGAGACGCACAAGACGTCGCTGATCGTCAATAATCTCCGCGGACGCCACACCATCATCGTGGTCGAGCACGACATGGCGTTCGTGCGCGAAATCGCCGAGCGCATCACGGTATTGCATCTCGGCCAGGTTCTCGCCGAGGGCAGCGTCGAGGAGATCGAAAACGATCCCAGGGTGCGGGAAGCCTATCTCGGATCGAAGGGGATTTCCTGAATGCTGGCCCTTGCCCACGTCGACAGCTTCTATGATCGCAGCCACATCCTGCACGACATATGCCTCGATGTGCCCGAAGGAAAAGTGACCGCGGTGCTCGGCCGCAACGGCACCGGCAAGACCACGCTGCTGAAGACGCTGATGGGGCTGACCGACCGCATGGACGGCGAGATCCGGCTCGACGACACCGATCTCGGCAAGCAGCCGACCTTCCGCAGGGCCCGCGCCGGCATTGCCTATGTGCCGCAGGGCCGCGAGATCATTCCGGATTTCTCGATCCGCGAAAACATCCTGATGGGCTCGTTTGCCCGCGCCGACGGCAAGCGCGAGATCCCGAAGCTCGTCGCCGAGCTGTTTCCCTATCTGATGGAAAATCTCGACCGCAATGGCGGCATCCTCTCCGGCGGCCAGCAGCAGCAGCTCGCGATCGCGCGCGCGCTCGCCGCCGAACCGAAGATCATCCTGCTCGACGAGCCGAACGAGGGTATCCAGCCCTCGATCGTCGAGGAAATCGAAAACGTCATCATCCGGCTCAACCGGGACATCGGCCTTACCGTGATCCTCGTCGAGCAGAATGTCGTCGTTCGCTCGCCGCGCGGCTCACCGCTTCGCCATGATGGAGAAAGGGCGGGTTGTGGCGGCCGGCGAGATTGGAGACCTCAGCGACGAGATGGTTCATCGTCACATGGCGGTATGAACAGGGATCGTCGGGGAGCAGGCCGAAGAGGTGCCGTGGCGAAGCACCGGGATCAACGACGAGCAAGCTGCAAGGAGAGCGATATGCTGCACGGCGATATTTCATCAAGCAATGACACGGTCGGCGTCGCCGTCGTGAACTACAAGATGCCGCGCCTTCACACCAAGGCCGAGGTGCTCGCCAACGCGCGAAAGATCGCCGACATGGTCGTCGGCATGAAGACCGGCCTGCCGGGCATGGATCTGGTGATCTTCCCGGAATATTCGACCCACGGCATCATGTACGATTCCAAGGAAATGTATGAGACGGCCTCGGTCGTGCCCGGCGAGGAAACGGAAATCTTCGCCGAAGCCTGCCGCAAGGCGAAGGTCTGGGGCGTGTTCTCGCTGACCGGCGAACGGCACGAGGAACATCCGAAGAAGGCGCCCTACAACACGCTTGATCCTGATGAACGACAAGGGCGAGATCGTGCAGAAATATCGCAAGATCATGCCATGGGTGCCGATCGAGGGCTGGTATCCCGGCAACTGCACCTACGTCTCCGAAGGACCGAAGGGGCTGAAGGTCTCGCTGATCATCTGCGACGACGGCAATTATCCGGAGATCTGGCGCGACTGCGCCATGAAGGGCGCCGAGCTGATCGTCCGCTGCCAGGGCTACATGTATCCGGCGAAGGACCAGCAGGTGATCATGGCGAAAGCGATGGCGTGGGCCAACAACGTCTATGTGGCGGTTGCCAACGCCGCCGGGCTTCGACGGCGTCTACTCCTATTTCGGTCATTCGGCGATCATCGGCTTCGACGGCCGCACGCTCGGCGAATGCGGCGAGGAGGACTACGGCATCCAGTATGCCCAGCTGTCGAAGATGCTGATCCGCGACGCCCGCAAGAACGGCCAGTCCGAAAACCATCTCTTCAAGCTGGTGCATCGCGGCTACACCGGAATGATCAATTCCGGCGAAGGCGACCGTGGCGTCGCGGCCTGTCCTTACGAGTTCTACTCCAAATGGATCGCCGATCCCGAAGGCACCCGGGAAATGGTGGAATCCTTTACCCGGCACGACCGTGGGAACGGAGGAAGCGCCGATCGAGGGAATTCCAAACAAGGTGGCGGCGCATCGCTAGCTCAAGACGTAAGGCTGCGCGCCGGCCGTGGAGCGCCGGCGCGCAGCGGTAAGGGAGGAATTCGCCATGAGTCTCGACTACGCAATCTACGATCTGGGCGACGTCAAGCTGCAGCGCGGCGCGACGCTGCGCGGCTGCAAGCTGGCCTACAAGACCTTCGGCACGCTCAGTCCGAACAAGGACAACGTCATCGTCTATCCAACCTGGTATTCCGGCCAGCACTACGACAATGAATGGCTGGTCGGCGAGGGCCGCGCGCTCGATCCGAACAAGTATTTCATCATCATCCCGAACATGCTTGGTAACGGGCTGTCGTCGTCCCCGAGCAACACGCCGGAGCCCTACAACGGTCCGCGCTTTCCGCAGGTGACGGCCTGCGACAACGTGCGTGTGCAGCATCGTCTCGTCACCGAGAAATTCGGCATCCAGCAGGTCCGGCTGGTGACCGGCTGGTCGATGGGCGCGTTGCAGACGTTCCACTGGGGCGCGCTCTATCCCGACATGATGGACTTGATCGCGCCGTTCTGCGGCTCGGCGAAATGCTCGCGTCACAACTTCGTCTTTCTCGAAGGCGTCAAGGCCGCGCTCACCGCGGATGCGGCATGGAACGAGGGCTGGTACGTCGAGAAGCCGGCGCGCGGTCTTCGGGCGGCCGCCCGAGTGTATGCCGGCTGGGGATTTTCGCAGGCTTTCTATCGCGAGAAGCTCGATCTTGAGGCGATGGGCTACTCCTCGCTGGAGGATTTCCTGGTCGCATTCTGGGAAGGTTTCTTCCTGCCAAAGGATGCCAACAATCTCCTGACCATGCTCTGGACCTGGCAGAACGGCGATATCAGCGACAACGAACTGTACAAGGGCGACTTCAAGATGGCGCTCGCTGCGATCAAGGCCAAGGCGTTCGTCATGCCCGGCCAAACCGATCTGTACTTCCCGCCCGAGGACAGCCAGTTCGAGGTTGCCCACATGCCGAACGCCGAGTTCATCCCGGTCCCCTCGATCTGGGGCCACTTCGCGGGCGGTCCGGGCACCAATCCGAAGGATGTCGACTTTATCGACGCAAAGCTGAAGCAGTTGCTCGCCAAATGAGAGGGTAGCGTCGATCATCTACCGGCGCGCCAGGCGGAAATACAATTCGGAGAGACGGTTCGGCAGGTCCTCGACACGATGCACCATCATGGTCTTGCCGCGCCCGAATATCCGCGATGCCGCCTGGATGCCGGCCTGTCCGAGCACGACGCCATAGGCGTCGATGCCGGCGGTGTGCAGGCCCACCGCCGCGCGCCGTGCATCCTCGACCAGGTCCAGCGGATCGGCCACGTCGATATCGGATGGCTCGCCATCGGTCAGCACGATCACCAGCTTGCGACCCGAGAGCGTATGGCCGACGACGTGCCCGGCGTGCCGAAGCGCGGCGCCAAGCCTTGTCGATAATCCCGGTTTCACACCGGCGAGACGCGCCATGCAGGTCTGGTCATAGGGCTCGTCGAACGACTTGACGGTCGTCATCTTGACGTCTTCGCGGCCGTCGGAAGCGAAGGCCAGCAGGCCGAAGGGATCGCCGAGCTTGCCCATCGCTTCGGCGAGCACGGCAACCGCCAATCGCTCGACATCGAGAATGGTCGCGCCCGAAGCAAGCCGGTCGCGCGTCGATTCGGAAATGTCGATCAACAGCAGCGCCGAAAGATCGCGATGCATCGAGGTCGAGGAGCGGAACACGCGCAGATCCGGCTCCCGTCCGGTGCGCAGCGCGATGCCGGCGTCGAGCACCGCATCGATATCGAGATCGTGGCCCTCGTGCTGGCGGTTGAGTCGGATGCTGCGGCCGATCTTGACGCCGCGCACCAAGCGCCCGATGCGGTTGCGCAAGACATCGACCCGGTCGAGGGCTTCCTCGATCAGGCGCGGGTCGCCAGCGGCGCGGCCATCTCACGCACCACCGTCCATTCCGCCCGCTCGATTCCATGCGCACGGTCCCATTCCGGATATTTGGCGATCACGACGCCTCGATGGTCCGGCGCCACCGGCCGCGCGCGGCCGAGGCTGGCGTCCGCTTTCTCCAGCTCGCTCTCGACGTTGTCCCGGTCAGGTCGTTGTTCGCGCTCGATCCGCACGGCTTCGATCGGAAGCTCCACCACTTCGCCCGAGGACGGTGCGTTTTCACCAAAATCCCATAGGCCAAGGCCGTCATCGCGATAGACCGGCTCGACGACGTAGGTCTTGGCGTTGAACTGCACCCGCATCTGGCCGAGGTCGTTGCCGAGCAGCATGCCGATTTCCCGGCTGATCGCCGCATCCGCGATGCGCGACGCGCCGGCGCCGCAAACATCGCGCGACCCTTGGCGACGAAGCTGTCGTCATCGACATAGGAGGGGTCGAACAGCGCGCGCGCCAGCCGCGCCAGCAGCGTCGGGGCGGCGACGACGCCGGTCGGGCTTGCCGACGTGATAGGGCGCCCATAGCCGCCGCAACCCCGGGAATTGGCGCATCGCCAACGTCTCGACGCGCGCGTCCTCGACGAGATTGACCAGCGCAATCTGCAGCGGCTTCAGCGTCCCGACCGGGAACGGGCCCTGGCCGAACACGAGATGGGCCTGGGCATGCGCGGCCGCGGCGCGGTACAACGCGCGCGCGGCGTTGCCGTGGACGCCGCGGAAAACCTCGGGCAGCCGGATCAGGGGGCCTGCGATCGATGCGCGCCGTTGCGGCGCATGACTGTTGTCGGCGGGAAAACTGCGCAGCATTGGCGTGCGTCCCCATAGCGCGGTGAGGAACGCCTTGAGCTCGGCTTCGGTTTCCAGAAAGCCGACGCTGCCGAGGTCGCGCGCAATCAGGCGCCGGGCGAGTTCGTCCTGCAGCGAGAAGTAGGCGATGCGGCGCGCCTTGTTGCCGGAGGTCAGCTCTCAGCCCCGCGGCCACGAAATTCTCGAAGGCGTCGATCGTGCGCCGGGGCTAAGTATCTCGCCGATGCGCGCCGCGATCAGGCTCGATGGTCTCTGGAGCCTGCCGCGACAACAGGCTCATGGTCTGCCACCAGCGCGCCAGCGCCGGACCGTTTCCCAACAGGAGACCGGCGACCGGTAGTGCCTTCATTGCGGCGGTCGCGGCCTGCGCGCCGGCGTAACGGCAGATGTCGGCGGCCATCTGTGCGGCGACGAGCAGCGGCGCGATCTCGCCGCGCTCGGTGCCGCGCTTGCTCGCATCCCAATAGGCGATCAGGCAGGCGGGGCCGGCATTGACGTGGGCGAGCTCGAGCACGCGCGCCGGCCCAGGCCTCGAGTTCAGCCGGCTCGAAACGAGCCGGACAGATCGTCCCAGGTCGCGCGAAAGATCGGGCGCAAATTCTCGCGCTGGCGCATCAGCAGATGCAGCCGGCGCGTCGCATTGTCCGCTTCCGTGGACACGACGTGCAGCGTCACCGGATGCTTGGCCGCGCTCACGGCAGGCAGGCCTCAATGGCGTCGCTGAGCGCGGCGCGGATATCGGGATTGTCGGTGATCGGCAGCACGATGCTGGATTGCACGGCGACTTCGAGCGGCAGCCCGGCGCGCACCAGGCGTCCGGCATGGATCAGCATGCGGGTCGAAGCGCCTTCGTCGAGGCCGTGGCCCTGCAAGTTGCGGGAACGTTGCGCGATCGCGACCAGGACGCCGGCGAGATCGAGATCGGTGCCGCTCTCGCGGACGATGATGGCGGCTTCGGTGGATGGCGGCGGATAGCCGAAGTCGATCGCGACAAAACGCTGCTTGGTGGATTCCTTGAGATCCTTGACCGCGCTCTGGTAGCCCGGGTTATAGGAAATCGTCAGTTGAAAGTCCGGATGCGCCGGCACGATCTCGTTGTGCTTCTCCAGCGGAAGGATGCGACGCGCGTCGGTCAGGGGATGAATGACGACGGTGGTGTCCTGCCGCGCCTCGACGATCTCATCGAGATAGCAGATCGCGCCGTGGCGGACGGCGAGCGTCAGCGGGCCGTCGTGCCAGACCGTGCCGGCGGGTTCGAGCAGATAGCGTCCGGCCAGATCCGCCGCGGTCATGTCCTCATGCGCGGCGACCGTGACCAGCGCCTTGCCGAGGCGCCAAGCCATGTGTTCGATGAACCGCGTCTTGCCGCAGCCGGTAGGCCCTTTCAGCATCACCGGCAACCGTTCGGCGTAGGCGGCTTCGAAGGTCTGGATTTCGTTGCCGAGCGGCTGATAATAGGGCTCCGTGGTGATCCTGTAGGCGTCGAGCTTCATGGCTTCCTCCGCGAACAGCGAAAGGAACAATGTTCTCGAGGCCGAGCACCACTGTCCCTTCGCGAGAATGGGTGTGGCAATCGTTGCCTAGAGTACACGCTGCGGCATCGAAGCGTGCGAACAGGCGGCCAAAAGCGCCTCAGAAGGTATTAGAGCGCGAAACGAGCCACAAGACAAGCTAGACGGGGCAAGGAGGATTGTATTCGAACATTCGAAGCAGTGGTGATATTTAAGCACTAAGTCCTCTGGGGAATCCGGAAAAGCAGCGACTCACGCATCTATCGGCGCGGCGAGATCCGCGAAGGCTCGATGCGCGCGCGTCAGCACGCTAGAGGCACGCCGTTCCGACAATGGCAAAGCCGTTTCTCGTTTCAATGTAGACCAAGCCGTAAGTTTGTCCGAATGGCTGTTGAAAATCGCTGAAAATCACCAGCCTCTTAATTAGCGGCGCGCGGCACCGTTTGCCCGCAAGGGCAACGATGTTACCCTGCAAGGGTAATCCATTGCTCCTGGCGTGTCAACACCTCAGGTGCATAATTTTGCACTCAGGGCGTAATGTTGACCAGTGAACAGATCAGAGCGGCTCGCGCAATGCTTCGGATCGAGCAGCGCGAGCTCGCAGAAAGATCCGGCGTCTCGCTGGAAACCGTCAAACGGATCGAGCGAACTCCGGGGCCGATATCGGCTTATACAGGCACCGTTGACAAGCTGCGTCGAGCTCTGGAGTCAGCAGGCATCGAGTTCAGCGACGGCGATCAGCCTGGAGTCCGTCTGAAACTTGCGCGAGGCACACAGACCGATCGCTCCGAATAACGGCGCCATTAAAGGAGGTCGAAGCGGTTGTGCGGACCTTGCGGTTTGCGGAGGCGGCGAGGTCAAGGCCGGCGCGCCTAGCGCGCCACCACTGCGCGGCCGCGACCTTGAACCGGGCCCGGTCCGGCAGGTCGCCTTTAAACGATCACGGATCGCTCCTGACCGACTCTTGCACGCCCGTACGAGCGGATGTGCAAATAGTTGCAGCCATGCAGGCCGTGCGCACGGGACGATTGAAGCATTGACCTGGAGAAGGACCGAGTTCCCACGTTCAGCCCGCCGATAGGTCGACGACGACTGCTGGCGGACACTGGCTTCAATCGCATAAAGTTCGCCGATCCGGCGCAAGGCCTCTGCCACCGGCTGTGAGTGTCCCCATGAGCTTCAGTGTCCCACCTGCTTGTCGCGATGGGACCGGACCGGCGCCACTCCCTCAAGACTGGCGCTTTCAGCGCCCCAGCTCCGCGGCTTGCGGCCTTGACCTGATGTCGCCAGCCCGGCGGCGGCGGCCATGCAGGTAAGTACGAATAGAAACGAGCGTTCCTTTTGCTACGGCTGGGTCCTACCATGATCCCCGTATGGCGATATCGGCGTTGTTGTTGGCTGCGAACAACGCCGAACGCGCCGCGCTTCCGTCACGGCCGTTTATTTGTTCGTCCTGACCTTACCGTTTCTCCGTGCTAGCGTTCCTCGCGGAGAGAGAATCACGTCCGGCGACCGTCATTGATTGCCGAAGATCGCAAGGGGTGGTCGTGAGCGCGCCTCCCGTCCTTGGCCGCCGGCTCCTGCGGCAAAGCGCAGGGCTCGCCATCATAGATTTTGTGCGGCTGACCTGGCGGCGCCAGCAGCCCCCACTAGCTTCGCGATTGTTCCATGCGAGGCGATGGACCGGCGCAAGCAGAACCTCGTGAAGATGGCTACACTGCCCGTGCGGATAACGGCCGTATCTGGTTGCCGAAGGAATTGACCGCGATCTAGAGCGCATAGAGTTGCCCGCGTGTCGGCAAGAGCATGTCGGCTCGACCCAACTGGCGAGTGACCGCCTCGCCACCCTCGAAGCCGCGAACGGGATGACATCTCGTAGCAAAACGTGCTACGCGGATATCGTTAAGTGTTTCGCGAGGCGTTGGCCCCAAGACGCCGAGTTCAGCAACACTTCGGGCGATTTCGCTAACGCTCACGATGGGCGACGATCAATTCGCAATAAACCCGCTCGACCACCTCCTGAAATTCTAGCGCCATGTTGGATCAAACCAAAGCGACAGTCGACCAGCGGCGCGGTCCGCGGCAGAGAGGGATCTTTGGCGCCTTGACCAGGGCAGAACCTCAAGCCGGGATGGGCCGACGCTGGACTCCCCGCATCATCGTTCTGAGTGGCCTTGTGCTGGCGATATTGTGTGATGCCTTCGTGGCGCACATGCTCTCCGTGAACTATTGGGAAACCTATCGGGCAACTGACGCTGCAAACAGCGATCTTGCCCGCGCCCTCGAAGAATACATGTTGCGCAACATGCAAGGCGTCGACCTTCTGCTGGGCACGACCATCGATGCTCTCGAGCAGAAACCGTCCCTGCTATCCGCCGGCAATCCGGCCCTGATCAATGAGTTGAAACGCAGGGTGGCGCCGTACCCCGCGGCAAAAACAATCGTGGTTCTCGATGCTGACGGAAACATCCTCGGCGACAACATGGGCAACGGAGGGCCCGGCCGGGAAGCAAACTTCGCCGACCGGGCTTATTACAAGGTCCAGCGAGATGACCCTGCCCACGGTCTCTTCATCGACGTGCCGCTTATTGCACGCGTTCGACCTCCAGGTCTCTTTATCGCGGTGAGCCGCGCATTTCTGTCGCCGGACCGACGTTTTGGCGGCGTCGTCTTCGTGGCTCTCGACTACAACAACCTCCGGCAGTTCTTTCTGTCGCTGAACGTGGGGCAGCTCGGCACAGTGACGCTTTACCGCGACGATGGCACGATTTTGCTGCGAGCGCCGAACGCAGACGAGTTTGCCGGCCGCAACGTCAGATCGAATCTGTTGTTCACCCGCTATCTCCCGTTGGCGCCGAGCGGAAGCTTCAGAGGCAGCGGAATCACGGACGGGACGCCGCGGAGCATCAGCTATCGGCGGGTCGCCGGCTTGCCGCTGGTGGTGACCGTCGCGCGCGACCCGGTCGAGTTTCTGGCCGGCTGGAAGAACAATGCGCTGTACTACAGCCTGGTCGCCGCCGGGCTCAATCTGTTGATCGCCGGATTTGGCCTCGTTCTGGCGCAGCAGTGGCGGTTGCGCGCGAATTCGGAACACGCGCTGCGGGACAACCTCGAGCAGCATCAGCTCGTCACCGAAAACGTCCCTGCCCTGATCGTCCATGTCGGCGCCGACGGTCACATCCGCTACGCCAACCGTGTCGCAATCGAATGGTATGCCCAGCCGTCCGCCGACGCCGCCCGCACTCGCAAGATCGACGATTTCATCGACCCGTTGCAGCTCGGCGAATGGCGGCTGAAGATCGAGGCGGCGCTGGCCGGCCGCACCATCCGCGGCGAGGAGAAGGCGGTGTTTCCCGACGGCTGTGAACGCTGGTGCGAGACCATTCGGGTGCCCGATTGCGGCCAAGACGGCACGGTACGCGGCTATTTCGTGCTGTCGGTCGACATCACCGAGCGCAAGCGCATCGAGGACGAACTGCGTCAGGCACAGAAGATCGAAGCCATCGGGCAGCTGGCCGGAGGGATCGCGCACGACTCCAACAACATGCTGGCGGCGACGCTCGGCAATCTCGACCTGCTACTCGACGCATTGCCGCCTGCCGATGTCCCGTGCCGCAGCCTGGCCGAACGGGCGATCGAGGCAGCCGAGCGGGTCGCCGATCTCAACCGCCGCCTGCTCGCCTTCGCCCGCAAGCAGACCCTGCAGCCGCAGATCACCGATGTGAACCAGCTGGTCAGCGGGATGACGACGATCTTGCGGCGGACGCTCGGCGAAACCATCGAGATCGAAGTCGCGCAGGACCCGATGCTGTGGCGCTGCCTGATCGATCCGACGCAATTGCAGAACGCGCTGCTCAACCTCGCCATCAACGCGCGGGACGCCATGGCGGGCAGCGGGCGCCTGACGATCAGGACCGCGAATGCCGTGCTCGACCGGCCACTCAACGACGGCGACGAACGCATCGCCCCCGGAGATTACGTGACAATCGCGGTGTCGGACATGGGCGCCGGCATGCCGCCCGAAATTGCGCGCCGCGTGTTCGAACCGTTCTTCACCACCAAGGATGTCGGCGAGGGCAGCGGGCTCGGCCTCAGCATGGTCTACGGCTTCGCCAGGCAATCGGGAGGCACGGTGCTGATATCGAGCAGAGTGGCACACGGTACGAGCGTCACGCTGTATCTGCCGAGCGCGGGACCAGCGCCAACCAACCAGCCGCGCGCCGAGGAGAGGCCTGCACCGCGACCAGAAACTGGCGAACGGATTCTCGTGGTGGAGGACAATCCGCTGGTGGGCCAAATGGCATCCTCCATGCTGTCCTCGATGGGTTACAGCCCGGTTGTCGTCATCGATGCTCCCTCGGCGATCGCCGAAATGGAGCGGCCGGACCCAATCTCGCTGCTGCTGACCGATATTCTCCTGCCCGGCGGCATGACCGGCGTTGACCTGGCGCGCCAGGCGCGCCGCAGATGGCCCGACCTACCCATTCTCTTTATGTCCGGTTTCGCGGATCCCTCGCTGGTGCCCGACGACTTCGGCACCAATACAAAGCTACTCAGGAAGCCATTTCGTCTGGGGCAATTGTCCGAAGCAATCGTGTTCGCCCTGGCCGGCACAAAAGTGACTTGAGCTCGCAGCAATCATAATTTGAGCTGCCCGGTGTTTCCGGTAAATCAGGAACTCTATCGGGACAGCAGAAATTTGCGTGGGCCCATTCAATTTCAGACAGCGTCTCCAGGAATTCCCGGCGGCGGTGGTCTGGCACCAACAGGATTGCTAAAGGATTAGGACAAAGCCATCGAAACGGCTGTGCGATATGATGCGACGGCTGTTGGGGTCTTGCCCTCCTTTGCCTTCCGAGGCGAGCCGATCATCAATGGTTGGAATGCATAGACTGTGTTGCACAGGAGCAGTGCAGCGCCGGGACCGCAAGGACATGGAACGCTGGATCTCGCGCTTGCAGCAGCAAGCACACTGACCAAGGAGTTCCGGTGAAAGTGCATTTGATTTACTGCGCGAGTTGGAGGCACTATCCCCGCAATACTGCGATTCGTCATGCTGTTTGTGGGAGTTTTGTGCTTGAGCCATGAGACTGATCCCCAGCGCCTGCAAAACTTATAATATTGGTGAGGGCGCCGCCAAAAATTCAACGCGAGCTTGGCGACCTGGATGATGTTGATCGGCGATCGCTGATCGGTCTCGCGGATGGCAATCGAGCTAAACATAATAATGGTCGTGCATGTTGCGCCCAAACCTTTCGAGCAATCCTGCATCGATGAGGATTCGAGGGGAGGCACGATTGGCGCGAAGAGATTTTAGCTAGCAACGCAAAATGATCGTTGTTGGGGCCACACGCATGGACCGGAGCCCAGCAGAACTGGCCGGCGCCGGCGGCTGGCGCCGCGGCCTGTCCGCGGTCGTCGCCGTCGGACTACGTCCCTGTTCGGGTACGATCATCGTTCTGATCTACGCGCTCGCCCAGGATCTGTTTTGGCCTCGCGCACGGATCGAACGCAGAATATGGCGAAGGCGAGCGGCCTGTTGAGGCTTCCTTCGTTGAGACCGCGCATGCGGCGCGTTCTCGATCGGCCGAAAGCGGTCTAGCAGGCTGCTGAAAAAGTCGTTTTGCGAGGCGATTGGAGTATGATTCTGTGCAAAGACCACATCGACTTGCTCGGAACCCAGCTTGATCTCGTCAGCAGGTTCCGGCTTGAGCTCTACGCTCAGCATTATATCAGCAAGATGGGCGACGGCGATGATTGATCGCGCCGGCTCGCGCTGGCTGGGTCTGGCACTCTCGCAGCGGAACAATCCTTGCGATTGATATGCGCCCGGAGACACATCTTCCGCTAGACGCTCCAGGTCCGCATCTTGCGAATTGTTCTGAACATGACGTGAATGTCGGAACAGCGACATTCCCTCACGTCCGCTGCGTTGAAATCAGTTGCCGCTCGATCCGATCGGGCGACTGCGGCCTCGAAAACGTGCTTTCGATCGTTTGGCCCGAATTGTGCAAACCGGTCTTGTGTCGGAAGTCCGGATGTCGCGCGTTCCGATGACGCGTGGCCGCGACGACCGTCGATAGCTATGCCGAGCCAGAATCGTTGATCGAATGTGGATCGGCGCGGGAGATGCCGTCGTGCTATGTCCGTCCCAAGGCCTGTCCGCGCGCATTGAACGACCCGTAGCCGAGCAAAAGACCATGGTCTTGACCGGCGCTTCGCGCGGGATTGGACACGCGACGGTAAAACTGTTCTCGGACGCAGGCTGGCGGATCATCACCTGCTCGCGCCAACCTTTCGACAGAGGGCTTTGTCCGTGGGATGCCGGCGCGAACGATCACGTCGAGGTCGACCTCGGCGACCACCGCGCCTTGCCGCGGGCGCTGGCCGAGGTCAAGGCCCGCATCGCCGGCGCACCGCTTCATGCGCTGGTCAACAACGCCGGGCTTTCACCGAAGGATCCTGATGGCGGCCGTCTCACGTCGCTGACGACGCCGGTCGATACGTGGATGAACGTCTTCCACGTCAATTTTCTGGCGCCGATCCTTCTGGCGCGGGGCCTGTTCGAGGAGCTTAAGGAGGGGGCAGGCACCGTCGTCAACGTCACGTCGATCGTCGGCTCGCGCGTGCACCCTTTCGCCGGCACGGCCTATGCGACGTCGAAGGCAGCCCTTGCCTGTCTGACCCGGGAGATGGCGCATGACTTCGCGCCCCACGGCATCCGGGTCAACGCGATTGCGCCGGGCGAAATCAAGACCGACATCCTGTCGCCGGAGACCGAAGCGCGTCTTGCGCCGGTGATTCCGATGCGCCGAGTTGGCACGCCGGACGAGGTTGCGAGCGTGATCTTCTTTTTATGCTCGGATGCTGCAAGCTACGTGACCGGCGAGGAAATCAAGATCAATGGCGGACAGCACGTCTAGAACATGATCCGGAAAAGTGGGTACCGGTTTTCCGAACAGATCATGCTCAATCAAAAGGACCGCAGCACATCTGGTGTCGCGTATGGTTAAGATGAGGATGGGCAAGAGGCGATGGCGTGCCGGCGTGTGCTCTCGATTTAGCCGTTGCGAATTGATCTGAATCAATGCGGAGATCGCAACAACAATCCGGCCGGCTTAGATGCCAATGTTTGGTGGGTTTTGCGACATGATCGGGGCGGGCAGAAAGCGTGCAATTCGCGGCGTCTTGTTCTGCAGTGACGCGAACAAGTTGAGCACGACATTCCGGTGAAAATGGTACAGCATCGCAACAATCCTAGAGAAAAGTCGGCGGGGAAAGTCCAGGACGATGGAGAGACCGCCATGGCCCATGCTGATGCATTTGTTGCCGAGAATCAGGAAGCACGACCCAAGCCGTCGCCAATTCCCCTAAGCGAGATTGCGCTCACGGGAATCTACGAGATTTCCAAAATTCTCAACGCGCCGAACCGGCTCGAGACGACGCTTTCGAACGTTCTCAACGTACTTTCGTCGTTTCTGCAAATGCGACATGGCGTCATTTCGCTTCTGGCGGACGACGACGTTCCGGACATCACGGTCGGCATAGGTTGGAATGAAGGGAGCGACGAACGTTACAAGGCTCGAGTGCCGGAAACGGCGATCGGCCAGATCGTGGCGACCGCCGTTCCGTTGGTTGCGGAGGATGTTGCCACGCATCCGCTATTCACTAGGGATGCGAGCGCGCTCGGCGCGGAAGGGGATACCAGGGTATCGTTCATCGGAGTCCCGATCCGCATTGGCACGAAGGTGGTGGGCACGCTGACCATCGACCGCGTCTGGGACGGCCACTCGGTGTTTCGGCTCGATTCCGACGTCCGCTTCCTGACGATGATCGCCAATCTGATCGGCCAGACGGTGCAGCTCTACCGCGTCGTCTCGCGCGACCGCGACCGTCTGATGGCCGAGAGCTACCGCTTGCAGAAGGAGCTGTCGGAACTCAAGCCGGCGCGGGAGCGAAAGAAGGTTCTTATCAAGGGCATCGTCGGTGACAGCCCGGCGTTGCGCTCGTTGCTCGAGAAAATCACGATCGTCGCCAAATCCAATTCCACCGTGTTGTTGCGCGGTGAATCCGGCACTGGCAAGGAGCTGATCGCCAAGGCGATCCACGAACTATCGCCACGCGCCAAAGGTCCTTTCGTCAAGATCAACTGCGCGGCGTTGCCGGAGTTGGTGCTGGAGTCCGAGCTGTTCGGCCATGAAAAGGGAGCATTTACCGGCGCGATCAATGCGCGCAAGGGACGCTTCGAGCTCGCCGACAAGGGCACGCTGTTCCTCGACGAGATCGGCGAAATATCTCCAGCGTTCCAGGCCAAACTTCTGCGTGTGCTGCAGGAGCAGGAATTCGAGCGTGTCGGCGGTAACCACACCATCAAGGTCGATGTGCGCGTCGTCACCGCGACTAACAGGAACCTCGAAGAAGCCGTGTCCCGCAAGGAATTTCGCGCCGACCTCTATTATCGCATCAGCGTCGTGCCGATATTGATGCCGCCATTGCGTGACCGGCGCAGCGATATCCCGCAGCTTGCGAGCGAGTTCCTCAAGCGCTTCAACGGCGAGAACGATCGCACTTTGACGTTCGACGCGAGAGCCATGGAAGTGCTGATGGGTTGCGGCTTCCCCGGCAACGTGCGCGAACTTGAGAATTGCGTTCAGCGCACAGCGACGTTGGCGCATGGCCCCTCGATCATGATGGATGACTTTGCCTGCCGCCGCAACGAGTGCCTGTCCGCCATGCTCTGGAAAGGCAATGCGGAGGTGGCGCCGCTGCGCCTGCGTCCCGCTATTCCGCTGCCGGTTTTGCCAGCCGCGTCGGCCGGCGGCGTCGCGCCGCACGCGCCAGCGCATGAGTCAGCCGCGGATTCTGGGCCTACGTCCGCCGGTTCATCGGCGGCAAACGGCGGCGAGATGCCCGATCGCGACCGCTTCATCGAGGCGATGGAAAAAACCGGCTGGGTCCAGGCCAAGGCCGCCCGCTTGCTCGGGCTGACGCCGCGTCAGGTCGGCTACGCGCTGAAGAAGCACGGCATCGAGATCAAGCAGCTCTGATCGCGACTGTCGCAGTTGCGACAGTGTCGTGGGCGCGACAGCGCGGCCTCGCGCAATCACAGCAAATAACCATTGAAAATCAAAGGTGAGCTTTCTGGCACGCGGCTTGAAAGGGAGATGTGGTTCGGCATCTCACGCGATCCCGGGAGCTACCTGATGGCCTACAAGATCATCGCCTCGCAATGCACGGTGTGCGGCGCCTGCGAATTCGAATGTCCTAACGCCGCCATCCGCCTCAAGGGCGACATGTACATCATCGATCCGAAGAAATGCACCGAATGCGACGGGCATTTCGACACGCCGCAATGCGCCGTGGTCTGCCCGGTCGAAAATACCTGCGTGCCCGCGTAAGGAATGTTCGCAGTGGCGATCAACAGCTGCGACAGCGGAACGTGGGTCGGATGCCTCGCCTGGATGGGCAGGCTGCTGATGATCTTGATCGCCGGCAGAGACTTGCACGTGCGCCTGGTGATCGCGCGCGCCGCGAGCCGGGCGCGCCCATCCAAGCCGCGAGCGGAGTGACCCATGGCAGCCATCCAAGAAACCGTCGAGCGGGTCCGCAGTATCGATGTCGAGCAGTACAAATATGGATTCGTAACCGAGATCGAATCCGAGAAAGCCGCGAAGGGGTTGTCGGAAGATACGGTCCGCTTCATTTCGGCGAAAAAGAATGAGCCCGCCTGGATGCTGGAATGGCGGCTGGAGGCGTTTCGCCGCTGGCTGACCATGACCGAGCCTGTCTGGGCGCGGGTCGACTATCCCAAGATCGACTATCAGGACCTCTATTACTATTCGGCGCCGAAGCCGAAGAAGTCCGTGGCGTCGCTGGATGAGATCGATCCGGAAATCCTGAAGACCTACGAGAAGCTTGGCATTCCCTTGCGCGAAGTGGCGATGCTTGAAGGCGTCGAGCCCAGGCCAGGCGAAGCCGATCCGGCGAAACGCAAGATCGCCGTCGATGCCGTGTTCGACTCGGTTTCGGTCGCGACCACCTTCAAGGAGGAGTTGAAGAAGGCCGGCGTGATCTTCATGCCGATCTCGGAGGCGATCCGCGAGCACCCTGATCTCGTGAAGAAGTATCTCGGCACGGTGGTGCCGACCTCGGACAATTTCTTCGCCACCCTCAATTCGGCGGTCTTCTCCGACGGCTCGTTCGTCTATGTGCCGCCGGGCGTGCGCTGCCCGATGGAGCTGTCGACCTATTTCCGCATCAACGAGCGCAACACCGGCCAGTTCGAGCGCACGCTGATCATCGCCGACAAGGGCGCTTACGTCAGCTACCTCGAAGGCTGCACCGCGCCGCAGCGCGACGAGAACCAGCTGCATGCCGCCGTGGTCGAGCTGGTGACGCTTGATAATGCCGAGATCAAGTATTCGACGGTGCAGAACTGGTACCCGGGAAACTCGGAAGGAAAGGGCGGCATCTACAATTTCGTCACCAAGCGTGGCGACTGCCGCGGCGACAATTCGAAGATCTCATGGACCCAGGTCGAGACCGGCTCGGCCATCACCTGGAAATATCCGAGCTGCATCCTGCGCGGCGATAACTCGCGCGGCGAGTTCTACTCGATCGCGATCTCGAACGGCTACCAGCAGGTCGATAGCGGCACCAAGATGCTGCATCTCGGCAAGAATACCACCAGCCGCATCATCTCCAAGGGGATCGCGGCCGGGCGATCGCAGAACACCTATCGCGGCCTGGTGACGGCACATCGCAAGGCGACCGGCGCGCGCAATTTCACCGCCTGCGATTCGCTCCTGATCGGCGACAAATGCGGCGCGCACACCGTGCCCTATATCGAGGCCAAGAACTCGTCGGCGACCTTCGAGCACGAGGCGACCACCTCCAAGATTTCCGAGGACGTGTTGTTCTACTGCACCCAGCGCGGGCTCAGCCAAGAGGAGGCCGTTGGCCTCGTCGTCAACGGCTTTGTCAAGGACGTGCTGCAGCAACTGCCGATGGAATTCGCGGTCGAGGCACAGAAGCTGATCTCGATCTCGCTGGAAGGCAGCGTCGGGTGATGGTGTCGGATCAAACAGGGTAACGGAGGCAATTCGCGATGACCGCACTGCTCGAGATCAGGAATCTTCAGGCCAAGATCGGCGGACGGCAGATTCTCGACGGCCTTAGCCTCACGGTGAATGCCGGCGAGATCCACGCCATCATGGGCCCGAACGGTGCGGGCAAGTCGACCTTGTCCTACGTACTGGCCGGCAAGCCCGGCTACGAGATCACCGGCGGCGAAATCCTGTTCAAGGGCGAAAACCTGTTGGAGATGAGCCCGGACGAGCGCGCCGCCAACGGCGTGTTCCTCGCGTTCCAATATCCGTTGGAAATCCCCGGCGTCGCCACCATGACGTTTCTGCGCACCGCGCTCAATGCGCAGCGCCGCAAGCGCGGCGAGGAGGAACTGTCGTCACCCGACACGATTAAGCGCGTTCGCGAGATCGCAAAGAAGCTCGGCATCGATTCCGAGATGCTACGGCGGCCGCTCAATGTCGGGTTTTCCGGCGGCGAGAAGAAGCGCAACGAGACGCTGCAGATGGCGCTGCTGGAGCCAAAGCTTTGCGTGCTCGATGAAACCGATTCCGGGCTCGATATCGACGCGCTGAAGATCGTGGCCAATGGCGTCAACCAGTTGCGCTCGAGCGAACGCGGCATGATCGTGATCACGCATTACCAGCGGCTGCTGGATTACATCGTGCCTGACGTCGTCCACGTGCTCGCCGCTGGTCGGATCGTGAGAACCGGCGGCAAAGAGCTCGCGCTCGAACTCGAAGCCACCGGATACGCGCAATACCAAAGCGAGGCGGCGTGACGTCATGAACGCACCGATCCGCCCCGTCAGGACCAAGGCCGAGCTTGGCTTGGCCGATGTCTACACTACCTCGCGGCAGAGCCTGCCCGGCGGCGCCGATATCGCCATCGTGCGCGCCGCCGCGTTCAATCAATTTGTCCTGGCCGGGCTGCCGCATTCCCGCGTCGAGGCGTGGAGGTACACCGATCTGCGGCGGCTGATGCCGGACGCCAAGCCGCTGGCCGCGCCGCCCGACGCCGAGGCAAAAGCGCGCGCGCATGATGCGGGAGCCTTGTTCGCGGGGCTCGGCTTCCGGCGGCTCGTCATTATCAATGGCTCGTTCGCGCCCGATCTATCCGATCTCGCCAAGCTCGAAGCCGGCCTCACCATTCGCTCGATGGCCGAGGCGCTGGCGCTCGACGAGCCGCTGCTGTCGCAGGGCCTCGGCCCGATGGTTCCCGCCGACGATCCGGCGCTCGCGCTCAACACCGCGCTTGCCGGCGACGGCGTCGTGATCACGGTCTCGCCCGGAGCCACCATCGAGCGGCCGATCCATCTGGTCTTTGTCAACACCGGCGCTACGGCAGCTCAAATGGTCACCCGATCGCTGGTGGTGGTTGGCACCGGCGCCCGAGCGACCTTGATCGAGACCCACCAGGGTCCGGATCAGCAGGACTACCAGGTCAACACCGTGCTGCAGCTCGTGGTTGGCGACGAGGCGCAGGTCGATCATTTCAAGATCACCCGCGAAGGCAACGCCGCCATTCACGTCGCGACGCTGCTGGCCAATGTCGGCGCGCGGGCGAAATACAACGAACTTGGCTTTGTGGCCGGCGGCGCCGTCGTCCGCAACCAGTTGTTCGTGCTGCTCGCCGGCGAAGGCACCGAAGCCAACCTGCGGGGCTTGAGCCTTCTCGCCGGCCGGCAACATGCGGACACCACGCTCGCTGTCGATCACGCCGCCGCCGGCAGCCGGAGCCGCGAGACCTTCAAGTCCGTGGTCGATGACGAGGCCCGCGCCGTGTTCCAGGGCAAGATCGCGGTCCGGCCGCAGGCGCAGCAGACCGACGCAAAGATGATGATGCGTGCGATGCTGTTGTCTGACTCAGCGGAAGCCGACGGCAAGCCGGAGCTCGAGATCTTTGCCGACGATGTCCAGTGCGGTCACGGCGCCACCACGGGCGCCCTCGACGACCAGCTCAAATTCTACTTGATGGCCCGCGGCATTCCGGAAAAACAGGCGGAGGCGCTGCTGATCCAGGCCTTCGCCGGCGAAGTGATCGAGACGATCGAGCACGAGGATATCCGTGACGCGTTGATGAATGCCACGCTGGGCTGGCTCGGACAACGAGGATAGTGCGATGCACCCGGCGGTCTTCAACGGCAGTTATGACGTCGCCCGCGTCCGCGAGGATTTTCCGATTCTTTCGATGCAGGTCCACGGCAAGCCGCTGGTCTATCTCGACAATGCCGCCTCGGCCCAGAAACCGAAGATGGTGCTGGATCGCCTGACCCAGGCCTACACGTCGGAATATTCCAACGTCCATCGCGGGCTGCATTTTCTCGCCAATGCCGCGACCGAGGCTTACGAGGGGGCGCGCGAAAAGGTCGCTTCCTTCCTGAACGCTGAGCGCAGCGATGAGATCGTGTTCACGCGCGGGGCGACGGAAGCGATCAATCTGGTCGCCCAGACGTTTGGGCGCGAACGGATCGGGCCGGGTGATGAAATCGTCCTCTCCATCATGGAGCATCACGCCAATATCGTTCCCTGGCATTTCCTGCGGGAGCGCCAGGGCGCGCTGATCAAATGGGTGCCGGTCGACGATGACGGCAATTTCCTGATCGACGAATTCGAAAAATTGTTGACCGAGCGCACCAAGATGGTCGCCATCACCCAGATGTCGAACGTGCTCGGCACTGTGGTGCCGGTCAAGGAAGTGGTCCGGATCGCGCATGCAAGGGGAATCCCGGTGCTGGTCGACGGCGCCCAGGCTGCCGTGCATCTCGATGTCGACGTCCGCGACAGTGATTGCGATTTCTATGTGGTCACCGGGCATAAATTGTACGGTCCCACCGGCATTGGCGCGCTTTACGGCAAGCACGAGCACCTGGCATCCATGCCGCCGTTCAATGGCGGCGGCGAGATGATCCGCGAAGTGCGCAGGGACTTCGTGACCTACGGCGCGCCGCCGCATCGGTTCGAAGCTGGGACGCCGCCGATCGTGCAGGCGATCGGGTTGGGCGCCGCGATCGACTACATCAACTCGATCGGCAAGAGCCGGATCAGGGCGCATGAGAACTCGCTGCTGGCCTACGCTCAGGAGCAGCTGGGCAAGATCAATTCATTGCGCATCATCGGCACGGCGGCCGGGAAGGGCGCCATCGTCTCTTTCGAGATGAAAGGCGCCCACGCCCATGACTTCGCCACCGTCATCGATCGCGCCGGGATTGCGGTGCGGGCCGGAACGCATTGCGCGATGCCGCTGCTCGAACGCTTCGGCGTGACGGCGACCTGCCGGGCGTCGTTCGCACTTTATAATACGCACGACGAGGTCGACGCCCTGGCTCGCGCCCTCGCCAGGGCCCAGGAGTTCTTCGCATGAGCGTTCCCGTTCGCAGCCCAAGGCCGGCCACCATCGCCCGTGTCGTCCATGACGTTCGCCGCCGCCAGGTCGGGCGCGGACGCGGCGCCGCCAGCGCGCGCGAATTCAAATCGGGCGACGCCGTGCGGTCGCTGGCCATCATCGAGAACGACGGCATCTGTCCCCGCAAGGATTTTGGCGAGACCTTGGTCTATCAAGGGGATGCCGGCATCGTCCGCGACAAATGGAGCTTCTTGGGGGAAACCTACTACACGGTCGAATTCGCCGCCCGCGCCGCCGTCGTCATCATGCGAGGCCGGGAGATGGCGAACGCCGCGCGCCGGGGTACCGACCGGCCGCTGGGCTGATCTCGCCTCGTCGTCAGGGCGTGGTTGTGAGCGCCCGCCTTGCGTCAGCGTGGATGCGCGCGACCATCGAGCGGAATCCGTTCGAACGCTGCGGCGTGAGGTGTTCGCGCAGGCCCAGACGGTCAAACAGGGCGATCGGGTCGATGCCCAAGATGTCGCTCGGCCCGTTTGCCGGAGACGAGCGCGAGCAGGATGGCGACGAGCCCGCGGACGATGTGCGCGTCGCTGTCGCCGGTAAAGCCCAGCACGGGGTGACCGTGATCGAACCAGATCGTGGTGGCAAGCCAGACCTGACTGGCGCAGCCCTGAACCTTGTTCGCCTCGACGCGGTCGGTCTCGGACAGCGGGCTCATGCCGCGGCCGAGCTCGATGACATAGCGATACCGGTCGTCCCAATCGTCGAGCATGCGAGAAGTTCTCGATGATCTCGTCGATATCGAGAACAGGGGTGGCGGTCGAATAGTCCATCGCGGTCGCGGTTCCGATCATCATCCTGGCCTTTGCATGTGTGGCTGCGCCCTTCGGTCACCACGCCGCCGACAGCGGCAGCAGCGAAAGCAGGGCTGGGGAAATCGTTTGGTCTGCGAGCAGGGCGTCGACTTTGCTGCGAACGCCCTCGAACGTGATCGGCTTGCCGAGTACGTCGTGGGCGCCCCATTTCAGGCTGGCGCGCGCGAGTCGGTCATTGACGGAATTTGCCACGATCAGGATCTTCACGCCGGGCCAATGCCGCGCGATCTCGGCCAAAAGGCGCTCGCCGTTGGTCTGCGCAAAGCCGACCCCGAGCAGGACGACATCCGGCGTCACGCTGAGGCGCTTCGGCCACGGCCTGGCCGAGGCTCGCGAATCCGCTGTGTTTCGTCGTGGTCGTCGAGGATGAACGAAAGGGCTGAGCGGACGACCTCGTCGCTCTCGACCACGAATATGCAGTTGACTTTTGCAGAGTAGGATGGTCCGGGACGCGTGCGCATGGTGCCCTCGCTGAGCTGACCAGCTCTCCTAAGCAAGCGCCGTACCGCGACCGGCGACGGCGCTTCCCGCCGCCACGGGCTGCAAAGGCGGCCGATTTCGGCGCCCACTGGGACATATGCGTTGTTTTGTTTGAGACATCGCATCTGCCGACGTCGGGTGATGCGCAGCGTTGTCGGGTTTGCAACAAGCCTCCCGGCCTGGCGTTCGAATTCCTCTATCTCTTTAAAATCAATGAAATTTTCGTTTCACTCCGACGCTGGCACAGTCGTTGCAAATCTCCTCTGCGAGAGAGGCGATCGATCAAGCGAGGACAATCACATGAGCTTAACGAAGACGCAGAGTGTTGCCGAGATCAAGGCTCGCAACAAGGAACTGATCGCCGAGGTATTGGCGGTCTATCCGGAAAAGACCGCGAAACGCCGCGCCAAGCATTTGAACGTGCATGAGGCGGGCAAGTCCGATTGCGGCGTGAAGTCGAACATCAAGTCGGTGCCCGGCGTGATGACGATCCGCGGCTGCGCCTACGCCGGGTCGAAGGGCGTGGTGTGGGGTCCGATCAAGGACATGATCCACATCAGCCACGGTCCGGTGGGATGCGGCCAGTATTCCTGGGCGGCGCGGCGCAACTACTACATCGGCACGACTGGTATCGATACCTTCGTGACCATGCAGTTCACTTCCGATTTCCAGGAGAAGGACATCGTCTTCGGCGGCGACAAGAAGCTCTCCAAGATCATGGACGAGATCCAGGAGCTGTTCCCGCTCAATCGGGGCATCACGGTGCAGTCGGAGTGCCCGATCGGTTTGATCGGCGACGATATCGAGGCGGTCTCCAAGGTGAAATCCAAGGAATACGACGGCAAGACCATCGTTCCGGTGCGCTGCGAGGGTTTCCGTGGCGTGTCCCAATCGCTCGGCCACCACATTGCCAACGACTCGATCCGGGATTGGGTATTCGACAAGATCGCGCCGGACGCGCCGGCGAGATTCGAATCGACGCCCTATGACGTGGCCATCATCGGCGACTACAATATCGGCGGCGATGCCTGGTCGTCCCGCATCCTGCTCGAGGAGATGGGCTTGCGCGTGATCGCGCAGTGGTCCGGCGATGGATCGCTCGCCGAGCTCGAAGCGACGCCGAAGGCAAAACTCAACGTGCTGCACTGCTACCGCTCGATGAACTACATCTCGCGGCACATGGAAGAGAAATACGGTATTCCGTGGTGCGAGTACAACTTCTTCGGGCCGAGCAAGATTGCCGAGTCGCTGCGCAAGATCGCGGGCTTCTTCGACGACAAGATCAAGGAGGGCGCCGAGCGCGTCATCGCCAAGTACCAGCCATTGATGGATGCGGTGATCGCACGGTATCGGCCGCGCCTCGAAGGCAAGACCGTGATGCTGTTCGTCGGCGGACTGCGGCCGCGCCACGTGATCGGCGCCTATGAAGACCTCGGCATGGAGGTGGTCGGCACCGGCTATGAGTTCGGCCACAACGACGACTATCAACGGACCGCCCAGCACTACGTCAAGGACGGCACGCTGATCTATGACGACGTGACCGGATACGAGTTCGAGAAGTTCGTCGAGAAGGTGCAGCCGGATCTGGTCGGCTCCGGCATCAAGGAGAAATACGTGTTCCAGAAGATGGGTGTGCCGTTCCGGCAGATGCACTCCTGGGACTACTCCGGCCCTTACCATGGCTATGACGGTTTCGCGATCTTTGCGCGTGACATGGACATGGCGATCAATTCGCCGATCTGGAAGAAGACCGTGCCACCCTGGAAGGTCGCGGCGAAGCCCACACTGATGGCGGCGGAGTAATCGGCGCAAGTCGGCGCTTCCCGACCCGCGGAAGCGCCGGCAGCCAGGACCGACACACATTTTGAAAAGGTGCGACGATGACGCAGAATGCAGACCATGTGCTCGATCATTTCGAGCTGTTCCGCGGCCCGGAATACCAGCAGATGCTGGCGAACAAGAAGAAGATGTTCGAGAATCCCCGCGATCCCGCCGAGGTCGAGCGCGTTCGCGAATGGGCCAAGACCCCGGAGTATCGCGAGAAGAACTTTGCGCGCGAGGCGCTGACCGTCAATCCCGCCAAGGCCTGTCAGCCGCTCGGCGCGGTGTTCGCCGCGGTGGGCTTTGAAGGCACGATGCCGTTTGTTCACGGTTCGCAGGGCTGCGTCGCCTATTATCGCAGCCACCTGTCGCGGCATTTCAAGGAGCCGAGCTCCTGCGTGTCGTCGTCGATGACGGAAGATGCCGCGGTGTTCGGCGGCCTCAACAACATGATCGACGGGCTTGCCAATACCTACAGCATGTACAAGCCGAAGATGATCGCGGTTTCCACCACCTGCATGGCGGAAGTGATCGGCGACGATCTCAACGCCTTCATCAAGACGGCGAAGGAGAAGGGATCGGTGCCGGCGGAATTCGACGTCCCGTTCGCGCATACGCCCGCTTTCGTCGGCAGCCACGTCACCGGCTATGACAACGCGCTCAAGGGCATCATCGAGCATTTCTGGGACGGCAAGGCGGGAACGGCGCCGAAGCTTGAGCGCCAGCCGAACGGCAAGATCAATATCATCGGCGGTTTCGACGGCTACACCGTCGGCAATACCCGTGAAATCAGGCGCATTCTCAACCTGATGGGAATCGAACACACCATCCTCGCCGACAACAGCGAGGTGTTCGATACGCCGACCGACGGCGAGTTCCGCATGTATGACGGCGGCACCACGCTAGAGGACGCGGCCAACGCAATTCATGCCAAGGCGACGATTTCGATGCAGCAATACTGCACGGAGAAGACGCTGCCCATGATTGCCGCGCACGGCCAGGAGGTCGTGGCGTTCAATCATCCGGTTGGCGTGTCCGCGACCGACGACTTTATCATGGCGCTGTCGCGGATTACCGGCAAGGAAATCCCGGAAGAGCTGGCGCGCGAACGCGGACGGCTGGTCGACGCCATGGCCGATTCGAGTGCGCACATTCACGGCAAGAAGTTCGCGATCTACGGTGACCCCGACCTTTGCTACGGATTGGCCGCCTTCCTGCTCGAGCTCGGTGCCGAACCGACCCACGTGCTGGCGACCAACGGCAACAAGCATTGGGCAGAAAGAATGCAGGCGCTGTTCGCGTCGTCTCCGTTCGGCCAGAACTGCCATGTCTATCCGGGCAAGGATCTCTGGCACATGCGCTCGCTCCTGTTCACCGAGCCGGTCGATTTCCTGATCGGGAACACCTACGGCAAGTATCTGGAGCGCGACACCGGAACGCCGCTGATCCGGATCGGCTTCCCGATCTTCGATCGTCACCACCATCACCGCTATCCGGTCTGGGGATACCAGGGCGGCATGAACGTCCTGGTGCGGATCCTCGACAAGATCTTCGACGAGATCGACAAGAACACCAACGTTCCCGCCAAGACCGACTACAGCTTCGACATCATCCGCTGACGCAAGCGGATATCTGCCCCGCCGCCGCACCCGGAGCCTTCCCGGAAGCGGCGGTGAGGCGGGCTCAGTCTGAGACGCATCCAGTTGCGCATGCCCGAGTGCCCGTTCCCGTAGGAGAGACGAATGAGCTCGCTGTCGGCCAAGATCCAGGAAGTCTTCAACGAGCCCGGCTGCGGAAAGAACGCCAACAAATCCGAGGCCGAACGCAAAAAGGGCTGCACCAAGCAGCTGCAGCCGGGCGGTGCCGCGGGCGGCTGCGCCTTTGACGGCGCCAAGATCGCGCTGCAACCGTTTACCGATGTCGCCCATCTGGTTCATGGTCCGATCGCCTGCGAGGGCAATTCCTGGGACAATCGCGGCGCCAAATCCTCCGGGTCAAATATCTGGCGCACCGGTTTCACGACCGACATCAACGAGACCGACATCGTGTTCGGTGGTGAAAAGCGGCTCTACAAGGCGGTCAAGGAAATCATCGAGAAGTATGACCCGCCGGCGATCTTCGTCTATCAGACCTGCGTTCCCGCCATGATCGGCGACGACATCAATGCGGTGTGCAAGGCGGCGAGCCAGAAATTCGGTAAGCCGGTGATTCCCGTCAATGCGCCCGGCTTCGTCGGGCCAAAGAACCTCGGCAACAAGCTCGCCGGCGAAGCATTGCTCGATCACGTGATCGGGACGCAAGAGCCAGATTATACCACGCCTTACGACATCAACATCATTGGGGAATACAATCTTTCCGGCGAGTTGTGGCAGGTGAAGCCGCTGCTCGACGAACTCGGCATCCGAGTTCTCTCCTGCATCTCGGGCGACGCCAAATATCGGGAGGTCGCCTATTCACATCGCGCGCGCGCGGCGATGATGGTTTGCTCGAAGGCCATGATCAACGTCGCGCGCAAGATGGAGGAGCGCTACGGCATTCCCTTCTTCGAAGGCTCGTTCTACGGCATCGGAGATTCCAGCGATTCCTTGCGCGAGATCGCGCGGCTGCTGATCGAACGCGGCGCGCCGGACGACCTGATGGCGCGGACCGAAGCGGTGATCGCCCGCGAAGAGGCGAAGGCCTGGGCTGCGATCGAACCCTACAAGCCGGGCTTCAAGGGCAAGAAGGTCCTGCTGATCACCGGCGGCGTCAAGTCGTGGTCGGTCGTGGCAGCCCTGCAGGAGGCCGGCCTCGAGCTGGTCGGCACCAGCGTGAAGAAGTCCACCAAGGAAGACAAGGAGCGCATCAAGGAATTAATGGGTCAGGATGCTCACCTGATCGAGGACATGACGCCGCGCGAGATGTACAAGATGCTGAAGGACGCCAAGGCCGACATCATGCTCTCGGGCGGCAAGTCGCAATTCGTCGCCCTGAAGGCCGCGATGCCGTGGCTCGATATCAACCAGGAGCGCAGCCACGCCTATATGGGCTATGTCGGCATGGTGAAGCTGGTCGAAGAAATCGACAAGGCGCTGTTCAATCCGGTGTGGGAGCAGCTCCGCCGCCCGGCGCCGTGGGAGCAGCCTGCGAAAAACTGGCAGGCCAAGGCGATCGCGCAAATGGATGCCGAAGCAGCCCAGCTGGCGGCCGATCCGCAAGCCGCGGAAACGGCCCGCCGCGCCAGGAAGATCTGCAATTGCAAGACGGTGGACCTCGGGACGATCGAGGACGCAATCCACGCGCATCGGCTGACGACAACAGAGGAAGTCAAGCAACACACCAACGCGTCCGGCGGATGCGGCATTTGCGCCTTCCGCATCGAGGATATCCTCGCCGCATTACGGGCATCGGCTGGCTCCTCGCCTGCGCCGTTGCTTCAGGCGGCGGAGTAAGGGCCGGCCATGGCGATCGTCACCGTCGGGAAAAAGGCTTGTGCGGTCAACCCGCTGAAGATGAGCCAGCCGATTGGTGGGGCGTTTGCCTTTATGGGCCTGCGCGGCGCGATGCCGCTGCTGCACGGTTCGCAAGGCTGCACCTCGTTCGGGCTGACGCTGTTCGTGCGGCATTTCAAGGAGGCCGTGCCGCTGCAGACCACGGCGATGAGCGAAGTCGCGACCGTGCTCGGCGGCTATGAGAATGTCGAACAGGCTATTCTGAATATCCACAAGCGAACCAAGCCGGAGATCATCGGCATCTGCTCGACGGGCGTGACCGAAACCAAGGGCGACGACGTCGAGGGCTTTCTCCGGCTGATCCGGGACAAGCACCCTGAACTCGCGAAATTCCCGCTTGTCTATGTGTCGACTCCGGACTTCAAGGATGCGTTCCAGGATGGCTGGGAGAAAACCGTCGCCCGCATGGTCGAAGTGCTGGTCGAGACGCCGAACACCGATGTCCGCCGAGATCCCAAGCGGGTCAATGTTCTCCCCGGATGTCATCTCACCCCGGGCGATCTCGACGAGATCAGGACCATCATCGAAGATTTCGGCCTCGAGCCTTCCTTCCTGCCCGATCTCGCCGGCTCGCTCGACGGCCATATTCCCGACGAGTTCGTGCCGACGACGATCGGCGGCGTCGGCGTCGACGAAATCGCAACCATGGGCCAGGCGGCCTGGACCATTGCCATCGGCGCGCAGATGCGGCGCGCCGCGCAAGGCGTTGGAGAAGAAGGCGGGTGTTCCGTTCCGCCTGTTCGAGCGACTGATGCGGCCTCATCCCGAACGACGAATTCTGATCACGTTCCTGAGCGAGATCAGCGGCCGGCCGGTGCCGCTGAAATATCGGCGGCAGCGCGGCCAACTGGCCGACGCGATGCTGGACGCGCATTTTCATATCGGCGGCCGCAAGCTTGCGATCGGCGCCGAGCCCGATCTGTTGTTCGATCTCGTCCAGCATGCTGCACGAGATGGGTGCCAAGGTGACGGTCGCGGTGACGACGACCCAGTCGCCGGTGCTGGAGCGGGTCAAGGCCGAGGAGGTGTTGATCGGCGATCTCGAAGATCTCGAAAATCTGGCGAAGGCAGAGGCTGCAATCTGCTGATCACCCATTCGCACGGCCGCCAGGCCGCGGAGCGGCTGAAATTCCGTTCCATCGCGCGGGCTTTCCGATGTTCGACCGGCTAGGCGCGGGACATCAGCTCTCGGTCGGCTATCGCGGCACCCGCGACCTGGTCTTCGACATCGCCAATCTCATCATCGCCGACCACGAGGACAATCACCAGCCGACGCCCGACACGTGGCGGATCGACGACGCGTCAGCCGCCGAGCGACGGCCTCGTGGCCGCGCTGCACTGACGCAAACACCAGAGGAAGGACGAACGATGAAAATCGCATTCGCGACCCAGGACCTGAAGCGCGTCGACGCGCATTTCGGATGGGCAAAGAACATCGCGATCTATGAGATCGGCCCGCAGGGCCACCGCTTCCTCGAGGCCGTTCAGTTCGACGGCGACCTCAAGGAGGACGGCAACGAGGACAAGCTGGCGCCGAAGATCGAGGCGATCAAGGATTGCGCCATTCTCTATGTCGCGGCGATCGGCGGCTCGGGCGCGGCGAGGGTCGTGGCCAACAACATCCATCCGATGAAGGTCAATCAGCCCGAAGCGATCACCGATCTGCTGGACAAGTTGGAGGACGTGCTGAAGGGCACGCCTCCGCCCTGGCTGCGCAAGGCCATGCTGAAGGACCAGGAACGAACCCTCGATTTCGAAGAAAAGGAATGACCATGGCCGAGACCGCCGCAGTACTCGAACCAACTGCCGCGCCGCGGACGCGCCGTTCGTCAAGGAACTCATCAAGATCTGGCGGGCCCAGGACACCCATGGCGCGTGGGAAGGCAAGAGCGACCTTACGCTGCTCGAGCCCTATATCCTGGACAAGGAGGCGCGCCGCGCGCTGCCGATCGTCGGCGATCCCGATCCGGATACGATCTGGCGGCTGGAGCTGTTCTTCAATGCGGTGGCGCTGTCGATCGAGCGCGCGACCGGCGTGATGATCTCGCCGATGCTGAAGATGCACCATGAAGGCTTTCGGCCGCATGGTGCTGATCGGCGGCCGGCTGATCGTGGTCAACAAGCAATTGCGCGACGTGCACCGCTTCGGATTCGACAATCTCGGCAAGCTCGCCGAGGAGGGCGACAAATACGTCAAGGCCGGCGTCGAGATGATCGAGAAATTCAGAGCCGTTGCGGACTATTGAGGTGAGCCGATGATGACCTGAAAATGAGTGACCTGGAAACCCTGAAAGCCGAGATCAAGAAGCTGTCCGCGAAGGCGATGCAGGCGAAGATGGATCTGCATGATCTTTCGGAGGAACTGCCGCTGCAATGGCAGACGATCCTGAGCGTGGCGCAGCGGGCTCACGATGCGTTCGCGGAGCTGGAGCAGAAGCGCGCCGCGTTGAAGAGTCTCGAACAAGCCTGAACGCAGAAGGCACCGTCATCATGACCAATGCAACCCGCGACGGCCGCGACTGGCAGCCGGCCTATCTGCTCGCGATCGACGAGAAGAAATGCATCGGCTGCGGCCGCTGCTTCAAGGTCTGCGGCCGCAACGTGATGACGCTGAAGGGCATCAACGAGGAAGGCGATCTCGTCGCGCTGGAAGATGACGAGGACGACGAGATCGAAAAGAAGATCATGGTGATGAACGACGACGGCGCCTGCATCGGCTGCGGCGCCTGCGCCCGGGTCTGTCCGACCAATTGCCAGACCCATGGCTGGCTGCCGGCGGCCTAGGTCGCGGAGCGGCTGGGACTCCGCCCTCCGGCAACTGGACCGCAATCATTCGCACCGCCGGCGGTCCGCATCCACATTCGAACCCGCCCCGATCATCCCGCAACTAACTATTGCGGCGGTGAAGTACCGCCAATGCCAACGAAGGAGGAGATCATGCGACGCAACAGCCGAGCTATTCGCCATTATCATTCTCGGGCTGTCGATCGCCACGCCGGCGATGGCCCTTAATCCCCAGCCACTGCCCCCGGGCAGATATCTGCCGACCGGGGCGATGGTTCACACCGAGCACGGAAGCCTTGGCCTCTATCGCCCGCGCTGCCATTCCGTGCAGGTTGGCGATCCGCGCAAACAGCCGCCCATGCTCGTTTGTCCGTGATCGGCCGTTCCGGCGGGATCTGGCTTGCAGAGCGATCAGCATCTATTCGATACCCTGCTCGCGGGCCTTCCACATCGCCGCGATCCGGAAGCGCTCGTTGATCGCGGCGGGGCTCGCGAGAATCTCGGTCTCCGCCTGCCTTGAACGCGCCGATCACGATCTCTGCTTCTTCGCGCGTCAGCGTCACCCTGCCGGCCATGTACGTGGCGTCGGGCACAGCCGCCGAGATCGCGCGGCGGTTGGGGTGCATCTTCACCTCGATCAGCTCGAACGCCTCGAGCTCGCCGTCAAGACAGATCGCCAGTCCGATCACTTCCAGCTTGCGGCCGTCCTGCGTGGTCTTCACCAATGTTGTCATGATCAATCCGCCTCCTGTGCTGCGAGCCAGCCATAGCCGCCCTGATCCCAGAGCTGGGCCAGCGTCTGGTCCGGTTTCCAGGCCGGAAATTGCTGTTTGATCGCCTCATAATCGGCGCGAAACCGCGCTGCATCCTCACCCCGCAAATGCGCCGCGGAGGAATCTGCCTTCGACCGCAGGATGAATGAGGCTCCATCCGTCGGCGCTGAGGAGTTCATAATCCGTCCCCGCCGCAATCACGCCGGCCGATGCTTGATTTTCGCTCATGGACGCATCTCCTCCGTCGCGTGTCATGCGGCGACCGCCGGCGTATGCTCTGCCAATCCCCATTCCGCCCAGGACCCGTCATAGACGGCGGCGGTTTTGTGTCCGAGCAGATAGAGCGCGAGCGCCACCATGCAGGATGTGACGCCGGAGGCGCATGTCGTCACGATCGGACGCGTCAGATCGATGCCGGCGGCGGCAAATCGTGCGGCGAGTGCATCCTTCGCGAGGAATGCGCCGGTGTCCGGATCGATCAGGTCCCCCCACGGAATGTTGCTTGCGTTCGGGATATGGCCGAGCTTCTTGAACGGGAACACGTCCTGCTGGGTGCCGTCGAATTTGCCGGGACCGCGGGCGTCGATCACCTGTTCGGCGCCGGTTGCGAGATTGGCGTTCATCTCGCTCAAGCCGCGCACCAGCGCGGCGTTGAACGATACCGACAGCGATTTCGGCTCCGGGCGGACCGGGGACATCTCGGTCGGACACTTCTCCTTGGTCCATTTGCCGAAGCCGCCGTCAAGCAGCGCGACGTTGTCGTGGCCGAACACGCGGAACATCCACCACGCCCGCGCCGCGGCGGAGCCGCCGTACAGCCGGTCGTAGGCCACGACCCGATCGCCGTCGCCGATCCCGAGCAGGCCGACCTTCTTGGCGAAGTCCGTCAGGGTCGGCAGCATGTGCGGCAGCGGGTTCGAGCGGTCGGCGACGTGATCGATGTCGAAATGCACGGAGCCGGGAAGGTGACGCCCGCGATATTGCGTGCGTCCGTCGAGATTGGTGGAGACGTGATGCCAGGTGCAATCGAGGATCTTGAGATCCGGGTCAGCAAGATGCGCCGCAAGCCATTCGGTGCTTACCAGCGCTTCGGGATTTGCGTAGTCATCTCGGATGATCTCCATGTCGGAAAGTCGACAACCGTCTCCAAAGGGACATCTGGTCGGAAGCAACCGATCGCCGCCGGTAGTTTGGTATTACGTCGTTGGCATCGCATAGCCCGTGCGCGGCCGGGTGTCGTAATATTCCGGCCTCTCCGGCCATCCGCCCTCGGCGATGAAGCGGAAAGCCGCAAGCTTCACGGGCGCGCCTTGCGAGAATGAACTTCGCTGAACTTGATCTCGCGATCTCCGGGACCTGCGGAGAAATCCGCAATCACGCTGCCGTCCGCCTTGCGGGCGCGCGCGAAGCCGGGCGTGCCGACGCTGCTTGCCGCAACGGGATTCGCAACAAATAGCGGGTTTTCAATGCCGTCCGAGGTGGCGCCGAAGGCGGGCGAAGCGAAGGTGAACGTCGCCAACGTCGCGCTGCGCTCGACCGGCTGGTCCGCGGTCAAGGGACGGGCGACCGAATAGACCGTCAATGTGCCGCCATCGAGCAGCGCTTTCAACTCGTCCAGGGAACGAGCCGACAAGATCCAATGTGACATTCATGCCAATCTCTCCACACCAAAGGGCGTTGTGGATGGATTTATCAAGTTTTGTGCCAGTTATCGGAAAGGAAGGCCGGACCGGTGATTGCCTTGAAGGGCCGGAGCTTGCGCGAATCTTGCAGAGCGATGATCGGCGCAATCGATGCTGAGAGGACGTCGTCATGAACGAGGGCAAGATGGAAGCTGGCGTGGCCTACGCGATCTGCAGGATGAGCGATATTCCGAGCCAGCAGGCGAGGGGCTTTCAGCTGGCGATCGTCGGGGACGACGGCGCGGCGCGGCCGTGGTCGATCTTTGTGCTGCGGTGGGGCCGGCAGGTTTTTGGCTATGTCAACAACTGCCCGCATGACGGGGTCAACCTGGATTGGGAGCGCAACCAGTTTCTCGATCCGAACGGAACCCGCCTGATGTGCGGTAAGCATGGTTCATTGTTCGAGCTCGGCACCGGCTCTGTGCGTCGACGGGCCGTGCAAGGGCCAGAGCCTCACGCCGGTGGCGTTAACCGTGCTCGATGACGACATCTGCGTGACCGGCGTGACGCTGGTCGAGGAAGAGCAATTCGTTTTGCGACGACGAGAGTGATCCGGGCCGGTCCGCTTAGACCGGACGGTTTTCGTTGCGGTTCTTCACCGGCTCCATCCGCGCCAGGCCTTCTTGGAAGGTGATGGCGTCGTATTTGCCGTCAAAGCCCATCGCGGCATCGAGAACGTAGTCGAGCTTGCCCGCGGTATCGAGCTTCTTGATGTCGTTCTTGTCGATGCCGAGGAGGTCGAGCATTTCCTTCCACACCGTCGATTCGTCGCAGGGCAGCACATGAAACGTGATGCCGCGAAGGGTGACGCGAGTATTTCGCCAGCAGATCGATATTGTTGCAGAACATGAAGTAGGTCCCGCTCGGGCTCAGAAGACCGTCGAGCACCTCGGACGCCACGTCCAGATAGGCAAAGGAGTGCAGATATCCGGCCAGGACCGGGATCGTGCGCTCGCCCTCCTGGGCGATGGTCAAAACCTGCTCGATCGAAAATTCCGGCGGGCGCTTTTCGTCGGCGACCTGGGTCTGGAACTTGAGCGCGATGTCGCCCCGGAATCCGAACCGGCCCGGCTTCTTCGTCGGGCTCTTGAGCACCGCGTTGAGGAGCGTCCCTCGCGATCGAGCCTGCCAAGGGCAGTCTTTTCGATTGTTGTCGGCGCGCTCAGCTCGATCGTTGTCATGGCAATTTCTCCGCTGTCGGACAAAACAGCGGCGCGTCGCGCGCCGGCTTGACCCGCTATGCAAATTGTCTGCCGGTTTGCGCGGGCTGCGATGTTTGCGCGATTAAGGGCCGATCCTCGGGCAATCCCCGTTTCAGCGACCATACTGCGAAGATGCGGCGCGAAGCCGCCTGTCGGAAACCTGACACGCGTCGCAAAGGCGACAGGGCGATCGCCGCAAAACGCAGTGTTATCAATGAATTGCGCGCGTGGCATAAGTCTTGCCAATCATTGCTCAACGGTCCCATGCAATGAAGGGCGAGCGATGATCAATCTCACCGACAGCGCGCTGAATGCGGTGCGCAACGCGATCTCCACGGCGAACAAGCCGGTCGACGGCTTGCGCATCATGGTCGAAGCGGGCGGCTGCGCCGGCTACAAATACATTCTGGGTCTGGTCGACGAGGTCGATCCCGACGACACCGTGATCGAGCGCGACGGCGTGCGCGTGTTCGTCGACATGAAGAGCCACGAATACCTCGCGGGCACGACGATCGACTTCGTGGTTGCGCTCGAAGGCTCCGGCTTCACGTTCGAAAATCCGAACGCGAAATCGAGCTGCGGCTGCGGAAAGTCGTTCTGCTAAATCACCGGCGCGTGAATCCCACAGAGAGAAATCCAAGGTCATGCTGATTGAAACCGAACATTCGAAGCAGTTGCCAGCCGCGGACACCGATCGCGTCGACGATCATCAAGGCGGTGATCGAAGAGATCCGCCCGAACCTGCAGCGGGACGGCGGCGATTGTCAGCTGATCGAGATCGATGGCAACAAGATCATGGTCAAGCTGACCGGCGCCTGCGTGTTCTGCAAGCTGTCCAGCGCCACGCTCGAGGGCATCCAGGCGCGGCTGGTCGAAAAGCTCGGCGAGTTCGTGCGTCTTATCCCCGTCGCCGGAGCAGCCAAAGCGCGGCATCGAGGCATTGAAAGAGGCGTTCCGTGCGGCCGATCTATCTCGACAACAATGCGACGACGCGCGCGGATCCTGCCGTTGTCGCGGCGATGTTGCCGTATTTCTCCGAGCAGTTCGGCAATGCCTCCTCCGCCCACGCCTTCGGCAGTGAGGTCGCCGGCGCGGTGAAGCAGGCGCGCAAGAGCCTGCAGGCGCTGCTCGGCGCGGCCTTCGACCACGAGATCGTGTTTACCTCGGGCGGCACCGAATCCGACAATGCCGCCATCCTTTCGGCGCTTGATACCCAAGCCGGGCGCGACGAAATCGTCACCACGGCGGTCGAACATCCCGCCATCCTCTCGCTGGTCGAATATCTCGCGGACGTCGCGCGGCATCAAGGCCCATGTCATCGGGGTCGATCCGCAGCGGCCGGCTGGATATCGAGGCCTATCGCCGCGCGCTCGGGCCGCGTACCGCGATCGCCTCGGTGATGGCGGCGAACAACGAGACCGGCACGCTGTTTCCGGTCGAGGAACTGGCTGCCATGGCGCATGAGGCCGGCGCGCTGTTCCATACCGACGCCGTGCAGGCGGTGGGCAAGATCCCGCTCGATCTGAAGACGACCGAGATCGACATGCTGTCGCTGTCGGGACACAAGCTGCACGGGCCCAAGGGCATCGGCGCGCTTTACCTGCGCAAGGGCACGCCATTCAATCCGCTCATTCGCGGCGGCCCTCAGGAGCGGCGGCGCCGCGGCGGCACCGAGAATGTGCCCGGTATCGTCGGATTGGGAAAAGCGGCCGAGCTGGCGCTGGCGCATCTGCAAGACGAAGCGACGCGCGTTCGCGCGCTGCGCGACCGTCTCGAACGGGGCATCCTCGGCTCGGCCATTGCGCCGTGTTGGGCGACATGGGAACAGGCTGCCGAACACCTCCAACATCGCCTTCGAGCATCTCGAAGGCGAAGCCATCATTCATCATTTGAACCGGGCAGGCATCGCGGCGTCCCTGGGCTCGGCCTGCGCCTCGGGTTCGATGGAGCCGTCGCATGTGCTGCGCGCGATGAATGTGCCGCCGACGTCGCTGCGCGGCGCCATCCGTTTTTCGCTGTCCCGTGACAATACGATCGACGATGTCGTCTGCGTGCTGAACCTGCTGCCGGAGATCATCGCCAAGCTAAGGGCATCGTCGCCTTCGTGGCAGGAGCACTCGCCGGTCACGGCGAACCCATCCCGACTCCACGGAGCTGACCTTATGAAAATCATGATTCGCCGCTCGGAGACGGGGCTTTCGATCTACGTGCCGAAGAAGGATCTCGAGGAGCCGATCGTCGAATCGGAACACGAAATCGCTGTGGGGCGGCTGGATCCGCATCGCCAACGGCTGGACCCTCGACCTGCCGGAGATGGCGGCCGACACCCGGCTTCCCATCACCGTCAATGCCCGCAAGCGCGGCGGAGAAGGTGAAGACTGATGAACGCCCCCTTCCCCCCGATCGACTTCATCAAGCATGCCGATGCCGAGGCGATGCTCGCCGAAATTGCCGCGCGATTGCGCGCGGGAACGATCGTTCCCTATCTCGGCCCCGGGCTCGCCAACTTTCGAAGCCCGCCGTGCCGATGAATCCGGAGGCGCTCGCGGCCTTTTTCGGCACCAAGGTCGCGCTGCCGCGGCGCGCCAAGGGCAATGCCTGGGCGGCGGCGCAACATATCGAAAGCATCAAGCACCGCTCCACGGTGACCGCGCTGATGACCGAGGCTTTCGCGTCTCCGGTCGAGCCGACGCCGCTGCATCGCTATCTGGCGTCGCTGCGGCTGCCGATGATCGTCGACACCTGGTATGACGGCGCCATGCGCGCGGCGCTCGGCGAACGCAGCGACTGGGGCGAAGTCCAGGGCATCACCCGCGCCGGTATCGGCGAAGACCGCTGGTACCGCTTCTACGACGCTGCCGGCACGAGACGGACCGCGCGGCGGCGGCGGGCTGGATCACCGTGCTTTACAAGCCGCATGGCAGCATCGCGCCGGCCAGGAACTTCCTGATCTCCGACGCCGACTATGTCGAGGTGCTGACCGAGATCGACATCCAGACGCCGATCCCGGATGTCGGTGAAGGATCGCCGCACCGCAGCGAAGCTTTGTCTTCATCGGCTGCCGCTTCAACGACCAGCTGCTGCGGACCTATGCGCGCCAGATCACCAAGCGGTCGTCGTCGCTGCATTACGCGATTGTCGAGCCGGAAACGCTGACCAAGAACGAGCTCCGGTTTCTGATCACCCAGGGCCTGACGCCGATCGCCATGCCGCTGGCGCGGGCCGCGGAAATTCTTATCGCGCCGCCTGAGAGCCTCTGCCTTCGGCCCACTTTGCGACCGCATGCGGCCGATGTACGCGATGCCGCGCGATCCGCTCGCGGATGCTCGGCTGTCGCGTCGTGGCGACAACCGCAAGTCTGTAACGTTTCCAACATATTTGGAAAATCCGCGCCGCGCTGTTGGCAACGCGACAGCCTGCGGTCTCGCCGATAACTCATTGAAATATAGCGAAGTTGTCGTCCCCAGCGATGGCACGCGAGTTGCTAACTGTCCTTCGCCAGTCGTTTTGGATTTTTGGATTTGGCCAGCAGCGAGGATCGCAGATGCACGCATCAGGACAGCACGAAGCTACCGCGGCCCAGAACGTCGCCGATGTCGGAGAAGTGATGCAGGCGATCGCCGAACACAAGGGCTGCGGCACCAGCGGCGGCAGCGGCAAGGCCAGCTGCGGCTCGGCGGCGGGCCAGGGCGATCTGCCGCCCGAGATCTGGGAGAAGGTGAAGAACCATCCCTGCTACAGCGAGGAAGCCCATCACCATTACGCGCGCATGCATGTGGCGGTGGCGCCGGCCTGCAACATCCAATGCAATTACTGCAATCGCAAATACGATTGCGCCAATGAATCGCGTCCCGGCGTGGTCAGCGAAAAGCTGACCCCGGAGCAGGCGGCCAAGAAGGTGCTGGCCGTCGCCTCCACCATCCCGCAGATGACGGTGCTCGGCATCGCCGGACCGGGCGATCCGCTCGCCAATCCCGAGAAGACCTTCAAGACCTTCGAGCTGATCGCCAAGACCGCGCCGGACATCAAGCTGTGCCTGTCGACCAACGGCCTGGCGCTGCCCGACCATGTCGACACCATCGCCAGCTTCAATGTCGATCACGTCACCATCACCATCAACATGGTCGATCCGGAAATCGGCGCCAAGATCTATCCGTGGGTGTTCTAGAAGCACAAGCGCTACACCGGCATCGAAGCGGCGAAGCTCCTGACCGATCGCCAGTTGCAGGGCCTCGAGATGCTCACCGAGCGCGGCATTCTCTGCAAGGTCAATTCGGTGATGATCCCCGGCGTCAACGACAAGCATCTGGTCGAGGTGAACAAGGCGGTCAAATCGCGCGGCGCCTTCCTGCACAACATCATGCCGCTGATTTCCGCGCCCGAGCACGGCACCGTGTTCGGCCTGACCGGCCAGCGCGGCCCGACGGCGCAGGAACTGAAGGCGCTGCAGGATAGCTGCGAAGGCGAAATGAACATGATGCGGCACTGCCGCCAGTGCCGCGCCGACGCGGTCGGCCTGCTCGGCGAGGATCGCAGCGCCGAGTTCACCACCGACAAGATCATGGCGATGGAGGTCAAATACGACCTCGAGACCCGCAAGGCCTATCAGGACAAGGTCGAGGAGGAGCGCGTCGCCAAGGTCGCGGCGAAGCAGGAGGAGCTTGCGACGCTCGCCGGCGAGATGAGCGACATCAAGCTCCTGGTCGCGGTGGCGACCAAGGGCTCCGGGCTCATCAACGAGCATTTCGGTCACGCCAAGGAATTCCAGGTCTATGAACTGTCCACGGCGGGCGCGAAATTCGTCGGCCACCGCCGGGTCGATCTCTATTGCCAGGGCGGATATGGCGAGGAGGACAGCCTGGAGACCGTCATCCGCGCCATCAACGATTGCCATGCGGTGTTCGTCGCGAAGATCGGCGGCTGCCCGAAGGCCGATCTGCAAAGGCGGGCATCGATCCGGTCGACCAATTCGCCCACGAATTCATCGAGAAATCGGCGATCGCCTGGTTCAAGGCCTATCTCGACAAGGTCAAGAGCGGCGAGATCGAGCATGTCGCGCGCGGCGATGCCGAAATCCGCCAGGGCGCGCTGATCTCGGCGGCCTGAAGTTAGACGAAACTTGATGAGTTAAGGAGAAAGCAATGGCGCTGAAGATCATATCCTCGCAATGCACGAGCTGTTCGGCATGCGAGCCGGAATGCCCCAATGTCGCGATCACGGAGAAGGGCGGAACATTCGTCATCAATCCGAAGAAATGCACCGAATGCATCGGCCATTTCGACAGCCCCGCAATGCGCAGCGGTCTGCCCGGTCGACGACACCTGCGTGATCGACACTTCCTTCCCGCGTTACCAGGCCCCGGCGTAAGGAGCAGACCGATGAATTTCACGCTCACGCCGGCGGCGACAAAATTCATCCGCATGATGCTGCGCGCCGACGGCGATGCATCGCAGGGCTTCCGGCTCGCGGTCAGCCCCGGCGGCTGCTCCGGCCTGGCGGCCGATATCAGCGTTCGCCGCGAGCCCGCGGCCGGCGAGGCCGTGGTCGAGCGCGATGGCGTCAAGCTGTTCCTGCCGGCGGAGAGCCGCCTCTGCTCGACGGCGTCACCATCGACTTTGCCGACACGCCGGCGCAAACCGGGTCTCGTGTTCAACGATCCGAAGCAGGTCTCCTGCTCGAGCCACGCACGCAAATAGACGGGAGGTACCGATGATGGGGTCTGCGGATCGAGGCGAGCCGCAATCCGTCACGGACGCGGCGTTCTGGCCAATGCGCTTCTGGGCGGCGGACTGCCGCCGGAGGCGGAATTCCATCTGCGGGAAGCCGGGCTTCCTATCATCTCGATGATGTCGCCGAAGATCATCTGCGCGAAGCCCAGGCGCTGGCGCCGGACCATGCGGCGGTGCTGATCGGCCTTTACCGGTTCTACTTCTACAAGGGCCGGCTGGCCGACGCGCTGACGGTCGCCAAGCTGTGCCTGGCGAAGGCGGCGCGCGAAAACAAGCTTGCCGCCGATTGGCAGCATGTCGCGGCCGGCGACGCCGCGTTCGGCCATTACGAGAACATGCTGCCGCGCTTCTACCTCTTCACCCTGAAGGGCTACGCCTATCTGCAGATGCGGCTCGGCAATCTCGAAGAGGGCCGCGCCGCGGTCGCCAAGCTTCTGGAACTCGATCCCGAGCGACAAGGTCGGCGCGCGGGTCCTGCTCGACGTTCTCGAACGGGTGGGGCGGGACGATGATGCATGACATCGACGAAGCCATCGACTGGCGCGGGCACGAGTCGATTGCGGAGCTGCACGCCACCAGGAGCTGCTGGGCACCGGAGGCTGCCGGCTGAAGCACGCCTGCGTCCATGACCGCTATGCGCGGCGCATCGACCGGTTCTTCAACTGGAATCCGGAGCTCGCCAATTCCTATATCACGCATCCGCATTTCGAGGTGCGCGCGATCGCGGCCAAGCATGCCAGCGTTTTCCTGCTGCCGCCGCTGCTCGACGATCCCGAGGAGACGGTGCGCTGGAATGCCGCGCGGCGGCTGCCGAAGCGGCAGGTGCTGAGGCTGCGAGATCGACGCATCGCGAGGTCAGAATCCGCATCGTGTCCGTCCTCGACGATGCCGAGCTGATCCCGATGATGGACGATCAGGACTATTATGTGCGGCTGGTCATCGCGCGGCGTGTCGCGCCGTCCTTGCTCGCGCGCATGATCGACGATGAGGAAGCCGAGGTGCGCCGCGTCGTGGCGCAGCGTATTCCGCGCGACGGGCTGCTTCGCATGGCGAGCGACCGGACGCCGTCGTCAGGCTGGAGATCGCCCAGCGGCTGCGCCGGACCTGCTGTCCGGCTGCGCTACGATCCGGACTGGCGGGTGCGCTACGAAGTGGCGTGCCGGGTCGCGGTCGGAGAAATCGGCGAACTCGCCGATGACGGCGACGGCTTTGTGCGGGACATGGCCCGGTCGGCGTGACCGGCAGACAGGAATGATAGGGGAGTTTCCGGCATGAGCAAAATCGTTCGTGACAGCGATGTGGTGGAGCTTTCAGCGCCGCCCTATTTCAACTTCGGCGAAAAGGTCAAGGCCAAGCGCACCATCCGCAACGACGGCACCTATGCCGGCAAGGAGATCGGCGAGATCCTCGCGAAGAAGGGCGAAGAGGGCTACGTCGTCAGCATCGGCACGTTCCTGCAGCAATTCTACATCTACGGCGTCGAATTCCTGGAAAGCGGCAATCGCGTCGGGATGAAGCGCAAGGACTGGATCCGGCGATTGCGCGCGACGAGATGGCGGATTTGCCTTTGCCGGGAGCAACGGCGGCATGATCGAACCCAGGTTCCCGAGATACCAATGGGGCCACGCGTGAAGGCCCTGATCGATCTGCGCAATGATGGATCGTTTCCCGATGCGGCCGCGGACGCCAGGCTGGTCGGCGTCGGCGATACCGGGGAAATCGTTCAGGTCGGAACGCAGACCGAAGCCAACATGCCGATCTATCTCGTCGAATTCGGCGAGCGGCTTGTGGTCGGATGTTTCGAGGAAGAGATCATCCCTCTAGGGAGAGAAACGATGCAATCGGCGACTCTGGAACAGGCCGCGGTCAAGCCATTCGCTCACCCGAACGATCTCGACCGCAAGCGGATCGAGCGGGCGTTGAAAACGCGCAAGCGATATCGATATGTCAAGCCGAGCGTCGCGACGACGGTCGGCGGCTATCGCATCGAAAGCCCGTGCTGCTCGAGAAATGTCGATCCCGACGGCGGTGTCGTCGATGTCGCATTGCTGCTGCATGACGCCGACGGCGCGAAATGGGAACTGTTTCGAAAGAACCACGCCCAAGGCGTGTGGCAGCTCGACAGCACCCACGAGCGGCTGCCAGCGGCCCTGGAGCGATTGAGCGTCGATCCCGAGCGGCGGTTCTGGCAATGAGTTTGCACAAACAGGGACGCGATCCCCTAACGCAGGGTAACGGACATGGCGCTCGGTGCAGAAGAATTGAGAGAGATCGATCGGGCGCTTTCCGCGTCCGCGTCGATGCGCGCGTCTTACCGAGCTCGGCAGAGGTTTCCGCATCTGTCCTGGACCAGTGCGACGCCGGGATGTGACGGAACCACCTTTCCGCAGCTATCCGCGGTTCGAGATCCATCTGGTGGACCGCAGCGATCACTGCGCGCAGATCACGGCCGATCCGCTGCGCGCCAGCGGCATCGTGCTGGCGGACAGGAAGGTGATCTCATGACCGATCTCGCTTGCCGCAAACGCCGACAGGATGCCGACGAGTCGTTGTTGCCGACGCGGATGAGAGCTTCATCCCGCTTTCCGATCCCGACATCACCATGGCCGAGATCGAGGCTGTCGACGCCGTCATGCGTTCGCCAAAACTTTCCGCCGGGCCGGCGGTCGAGGTTTTCGAGGCGGCATTCGCGGCCTATGTCGGCCGCAAATATGCCATCGCGGTACCGAGCGGCACGCTCGGGCTCCTGATCGCGCTGAAGGCTTATGGGATCGGCCCGGTGGCGGAAGTCATCGTTTCATCCTATTCGTTTCGGGAAACCGCCCACGCCGTCAGCATCGCCGGCGCGAGGCCGGTATTCGCCGACATCGACTATTGGGCCGGAACGCTGGTCGCCGAGAAGGCGGAAGCCCGCATCACGGCAAACACCCGCGCCATCGTCGCCTGCAACAACAACGGCCACCCCGCGCAGTGGTCGGAACTGCGCGCGGTGGCTACCACGCATGGCCTTATGTTGATCGAGGATTCCACCGAGGCGATTGGCTCGCGGTACGCTGGTGCGCTGGTCGGCGGCTTTGGCGACGCCGCGGTTTTTGACTTCTCGCAGCCCTCGCCCGACATGCGGTGAAGGTGGGATGGTTGTCACCGACATATCGACGTTGCGGTCGCGTTACGCCGTCTTCGTGCGCACCGCCCGGAAGAGCGCTGTTCAGTGATAGTGACTGCGACCCCGCCCTATCAGGCCGGCATCAGCAGTATCGCGGCCCGCTCGGCTTGGCGCAATTGCGCCATATCGACGAGATACTGGAGCGGCGGCGGCTGACGAGAAACTCTACTACAAACACGTGCAATCATTTGAGGGGATTAAGGCTCCCTATATCCGCCCAGACGTGACTGAGGTGAACTGGTTTCTCTACATTGTGCATCTTGGCACGCGGTTTTCCCGGTCCAGCCGTGACGCCATCATCGAGGATTTGGGGGTCGAGCAGGTTGAGGCCGCGGCCTACTGCGATCCCCTCCATCTTCAGCGGCATTATTTTGAGCTGGGTTATCGCCGTGGCGACTATTTCGTCACCGAAAAACTGGCGGATCGCGCGGTCGCGCTGCCTTCCACAGCCATCTGACCGACGATCAGATCGAATTCATCGTCGGCACCATGAAGGACGCCTCGGTCAATGTCGGGGCGGGCGCGGCCATCTATTAGGTCATGATCCGAAAGAGCGGATCACAATACGAGGAACAGACAAATGTCGCTACTCACTGTCATGCCGTCAGGCAAAAGCATCGAGGTTGCCGAGGGAACTAGCATTCTGGCCGCGCTGCTCGGTGCGGAGATCGGCATTCCCCACAAGTGCGAAGGGCAGGCCAAATGCGGAAGCTGCCACATCTACGTACAGGAAGGACGCAAGGGCCTGTCGAAGATCGCGCGCGAGGAGAATGAAAAGCTCGACGCGATCGTGGGCGTCAGCTCCAAGTCGCGGCTTGCCTGCCAGACCAAGGTGCTGGGCACCGAAAACGTCAAAATCGAACTGCTCGGCTTCGGCTCGGGCCTGTAGTTGTTGGAGGCGACCATGGAAAACCAGAACGTCCTGATCCACGCGCGCTTCGCGCCCAACGGCGCGGTGGTGGAAATCAGCGAGCGGCCGGCGGCGCTGAGCCCGCAGCAATGGTTCGACTATCTGAGCGACAACGCCGGCAACGCCTATCAAGCGCTTGCCGGCGGCCGCGGCGTGTTTCGGCTGACTAGGGCTGTAGTAGATGCGCTCAAGGCCGAGAGCGCGCCGACAGCGGCATGAGGGCCGCGATGCAACTGAAAGGGGCTGCACATGTCCTCCGAAGTGATTGAGCTGTTCGCCGTCTGCGCGACCGAGGATATCGAACGCGGCGATGCCCGGGCCTTCAGCCTCTCACGCATCGGCGAGACCGGCGAGAGCCGGCCGTTTCCGATCGTGATCGTAAGGACCCATGCCAATGGTCATTTCGGTTATGTCAATTCCTGCCCGCATGAAGGCATCTGGCTCAATTTCGGCGACGGCAATTTCTTCACGCCCGATCGGGCCTTTCTCAAATGTGGCAGGCACGGCTCGATCTTCGAGATCGAAACCGGGCTCTGCATCGACGGCCCTTGCAAGGAGCAGAGCCTGGAGCCGCTCGCGCTCGCCGTGGTCGACGGCGACGTCTGCGTTTACGGCGTTGCGCTGGTCGAGGATGATACAATGCCCAATCCGTTCGATGATCTCGACGACACCATGGAAATCATAATTCATCCGGATTGACGAAGGCGGACGGGCAAGGCTTATGACGGTCGCACAATTGCGCGAGGCGCTTGCGAGGTTGCCAGAGGACGCGGTTGTCCTGATGGACAATGGCGGTGGATTGTCGCGCGTCGCCGGGTTTGATCTTGTCGAGGAGCAGGGAGCGGGTGCGCCGGCCGAGGTGATCCTGCTCCCGAGCATGGAAGAATGGTCAATCGTTGCCGCCTCACGCGGTGACCTTCGGAGTGAATGATGTCTGAGGTCGAAGCGGAACTATCGATGTTCGACCGGATCGGCGGCGCCGTCGTCGTCGACCGGCTGGTGGAGGCGTTCTACCGGCGCATGGACGCGTTGCCCGAAGCGAAAACAGTACGGGCCATGCACGCGCCGACCTCGGACCGGTCAAGAATGTGCTGAAGCGCTATCTGACCGAATGGACCGGCGGCCCAAAGCTCTATTCGCCCGAAAAAGGCCATCCGCGGCTGCGGCAGCGGCATCTCGGATTTGCGATCGGCGATGCCGAGCGCGACGCGTGGCTGCTCTGCATGCGCGGCGCGCTTGAGGAGACGGTCACGGATGGCCGCGCCAGGGCAGAGCTCGACGGCGCGCTGACCAAGCTCGCGGACTGGATGCGCAACCAAGCCGGCAACCCCACGACGCCCGCACGGGCCGGCCCTGAGCGGGACACCACGCCTGCTCTCTTCAATCAAAGCGGCGTGCCAAAATACTCCTCTTCAGCGCCGCCCCACGCTTTATGCAGCGCCAGGGCATTGCGCCATTTTGCCGCTTCGGTTTCATCGGCGTTGCGATGGGCGATCTTGCCGTCGGGGTTCTCGGCAAGCAGATACTGCTTGCCGTTGCGAATGAAGCGATTGAGATCCTTCAGGTCGGTCGGCCGCACCACGCATCGCGGGTTGTCGTCGATCAGGATGGTTGTCGGAACCATGGTCGGCGCTCTGCCTGTCGTTCAATCCATCGGAGGTCCTATGTCGTCGGCGGCCTCTTTCTTCTTTTTCTTCTTGTCGACCTTGGCCTGGGCATAGGCGCCGGCATTCTTCAGGGCAATCGGAGGCTGGCCCTCCACATATTGCGATATCCACGTCAGCGTCCGCTTGAGCGCCTGTTTTGCCGCCTCGTCATGATAGCTGTCGCGTTCGTCGCAGTTGAAGGCGTGCGCCGCTCCCGGATAGGAGAAGGCGCTGACATCTGGCCGGTGGGCGCGAAACTGGCTCACCTGTTCGCAAGGGATCAGCGGATCGTTCTCGCCGAAATGGAGCAGGGTAGGGATCCGGCGCTTCTCGCGGTAATCCTCGACGATTCCATCGCCGTAATATCCGACGGCGCAGGCTACGCCGTTGACGCGGTTGGCCGAGACATAGGCGAGATATCCGCCCCAGCCATATCCGACGATTTCCACCTTGCCCGCGCTCTTGACGGCGTCAACCGCCTGCTGAATTTCGTCGATCGCGCGCTCGGTGCCGACCTGCGCCATCAGCTCCTTTCCCTCGGCAAGACCGCTATCATCATAGTCGAGCGCGACGCCGGTCTTCACCGCATCGAACAGCGCCGGCACGATCGCCAGATAACCTTTGGCCGCGAATTCGTCCGCGAGCTTGCGGATGTGAGGATTGATTTCGAAGCAATCCTGAACGACTACCACCGCCCCTTTGGGGGGACCGTCCGGTTCGGCGCGATAGGCGGAGAGTTTGTGGCCATCGCCTGCGGTCAGCTCGATCATGATGTCCTCGTTTGTTGATAAAGCGCCAATCATCTTGCGGTCCTGAAGGTCAAGCGTTGCCGCACGTCGGTCATATCAAGCCAAGTTCCAACTGGACGTCTTCCGACATCCGCGATTTGTCCCAGGGCGGATCGAACACAAGGTTGACGTCGACGCGGCCGACGCCTTCGACGCCCGCGACCGCGTTCTCCACCCACTTCAGCATTTCGCCGGCAACCGGACAGCCCGGCGCCGTGAGCGTCATGTCGATCTCGACCAAGCTCTCCTCTTTCGGCTCGATCCGATAGATCAGCCCGAGATCGTAGATGTTCACGGGTATCTCGGGATCGTGCACCGTGCGCAGCGCGGCGACGATGCGCTCCGTCAGCCCGCCTGAGGCGCTTGCGGCGTCCGCCGCAAGCGTCGGTGAGGCTACGTCCGTCGCGCGAGCATCAACCAAACTCATTCGCCTGTCTCCGCGTGTCGCTCGTGATTACTTGATGAGGTGCAGCCTCTCGCCGGTCTTTTCCGCAAGATTTGCCGCGTGAAGTCGAGATGGCTTCCGCGACCGCGTTGGCGATCAGCTGACCGCGGCTGTCGATGCCGGTCCAGTCTGCCTGGCGCCCGCGGGAATCGATTTCGAGAAGCTTGACGCCCGATGGCACCTCGGTGCCGTCGCGAACGACGCCTCGTAATATCCCGTCAAACGGCGCTCTCACCGGCGTATTTCCGAGATGGCCGACGACGAAATCCTTGAACACGCGCGAGCCGATTTCAATCGCCGTCTGCCAGCGGCCGGCGAATTCCGAGCGCACGAAGCGCTCACCGCCATGATCGCCAAGAGGCTGCGAGACGCCGTCGGGCGGATCTGTCGCGCCGTGCTGTACGATCTGTCCGGCTTTGCCCGGCCGCGTTTCGATCGCGACATCGCAATTGGCGCCGCCGCAGAAGCCGGGGCCGAGGCCGATCGTCAATCGGGCAAGCCGGCGCAGATCGGGGGTGGCGAGATATTTCTGCATTCTCGCGTCCACCAGGATGTCGAGACCGCGCAGCACGATGAGATCGAGCAGCCCGAGCTCGGTGACGATGACGCCAGGGACGCGGCTAAGGCCGGCGCGAATTTCAAGGCCGCTATCGACGCGCTGCGCCGCTACGCCGGCGACGCTGACGGCATCATCGAATAGCGCGTCATGGAAAGCCATTTTCCGGCGGATCACCGGCGGCAGCGGATCGTGCGACAGCACCACGCCGTATCCATTGCGGCGAAGCAGCACGGCGACGGCGGAAGCGATCTCGTTGGTACCGAGGATCACGGCAAATCGATCGGTTGAGGCAATTGGCATTTTGAAGCACTTCTCGTTGCAGTCCGGACGGTTCGTATCCGGTAAAGCAAGAGCCGGGCCGCAAGGATATTCAGCGGAAACGGCTGATATCGCGGGTGTTCGCCTGGTGAGCGGTGCGATATGTCGCGACCGAACACAACGAAGCTGGTCCGATCCGCAACAGCGTGCGTCCGGCGTGTCGCAAACCCGACATCGAGCATGGCCTTCGCTTCGAAAATGCTGCGATATTGTGCCGCGATCAACAGCGGTCGGGCTTTGCCGGCGCGCTTTGTCGGATATCGCCGAGTTGGTTTGGAGTTTGCATGACAGTGGCCGTTGCAGCAGGAGCGAACACGATGGCAATGGCCGGACCGGATATCGAGCGCCTTCTCAAGGGGGCCTTCCCCGACGCGCAGGTCGTCGTGGTGGACCTTGCCGGTGACGGCGATCACTACGGCGCGCGGATCACCTCGGCGGCCTTCGCCGGCAAGAGCCGGATCCAGCAGCACAAGATGGTCTACGACGCGCTGCAGGGGCAGATGGGCGGGGCGCTCCACGCGCTTGCGCTCGAAACGATCGTGCCGAAGTGATGGTCATCTCCGGCATCAGGACGCCGGCGCGGACTTTGATGGCTGGTGAGGATCTGGACAGGACGTGGACGCATCTCTGCGACTGCACGCCTCGCTATTTTGGCCGACAGCCCCGCCAAGCAGGGATGTGACGGGCTCGCGGTCGAAGCCCACGCATCTCTGACCGTCCATTTCCACGAGCGGCCGCCGGATCAAGAGCGGATCATCGAGCATGAGGGCGATTGCGCTCGCCGCGTCAAGTTTCGCTGGGCTGACTTCACCGGACTTCACACGCGGCGCGGCCGGATTGAACCATGCGGTCACCGGCGTCGATCCGAAAAAGCCGCGCAGGCGCTCTTCCGTCCATGGCTCCGTCAGCAGGTTTCTTGTGATCGACGGTATGGCCCGCCGCCTCGAGTATCCGCTGCTGCCGGGCATTCGTCACACAGCCGGGCTTCTGGTAGAATTGAATGATCGCCATTGGCGGAATCCCCTAGCTGAGAACGCTGAGCTGGACCAGCGGCGCCGCACCGCCGCGACCGAGGACGGTATCGACCTTCTTGCGGACGGCCTCCAGTGTCAGCGGCTTGACCAGCGCGCCATGCGCGCCGGCCTTGATGCCCTCCACGGCGGTCGCTTCATCGGCCTTGTCGCAGACGATGAGGATGCGGACGCCGGGAAATTTCGCGGCCAGTTCGCCGATCAATCCATTGCCCCTTCTGCTTGAGGAACGAAACGCCAAGCAGCACCACATGAGGCTTCAGCCAGTCGATGCCCTTCTCATAGGCCTCTTCCGGGCTCGCGAGCTCGTGGGTTTCGATCTCGTCGTGCAGCATGAACTGCAACGCGGCGCGGATGATCTCGTCATCGTCGATCACGAACACACGCCGCTGGTCGACAGCTTTCGATGTCTCGACCCCGATCTGCATTGTCGGCCTCCTCTGCGTTTTCGAACGATTTCCACATCGCGGCCCGTCAGGTCCGCCGGCAATGAGGCCAAAAGCAATTTCCATTCCGATAAGCGTGCGAGCGCGGCACGCGCGCGAAACCGGCTGCAATTGGCGGGCGCAGCGATTTCAGGCGTGCGCAGGGCCGCTTCAATCCTTGTCCGGTTTGCAACAGAGCGCAGACATCGATGGCCGAAGCTGTCAGGTTCAAAACATCCCGCCCGTTTCCCAGGAATTCTGACGTTTCAGCAAGCTAATCATCGACTTAACCGATGTGGCACGGTGGTTGCTAATGAGTAAGCGGAACAAGGAGTGAGGGCTGAGTGCACGCAGACGTCTGACGAGCGATGCGCTCCTTCCCGTAACCCATGTGCCCGGTTCTGTAACGGAAACAGTCTCGCGCGAGGAGCGCGGACATTAGCAATCGGTTCATGGAGAACAACATGGCGGCTCTACGACAAATCGCGTTTTACGGCAAAGGGGGCATCGGCAAGTCGACGACCTCGCAGAATACGCTCGCGGCTCTCGCCGAGATGGGTCACAAGATCCTGATCGTCGGCTGCGATCCCAAGGCGAACTCGACCCGACTGATCCTGCACGCCAAGGCGCAGGACACTATCTTGAGCCTGGCGGCTGCGGCCGGCAGCGTCGAGGACCTCGAGATCGAAGAGGTCATGAAGGTCGGCTACCGCGATATCAAATGCGTCGAATCCGGCGGTCCCGAGCCCGGCGTCGGCTGCGCCGGCCGCGGTGTCATCACCTCGATCAACTTCCTCGAGGAGAACGGCGCTTACGAGGACATCGACTACGTCTCCTACGACGTGCTCGGCGACGTCGTCTGCGGCGGCTTTGCGATGCCGATCCGCGAGAACAAGGCGCAGGAAATCTACATCGTGATGTCCGGTGAGATGATGGCGATGTATGCCGCCAACAACATCTCCAAGGGTATTCTGAAGTACGCCAATTCCGGCGGCGTGCGCCTTGGCGGCCTGGTCTGCAACGAACGCCAGACCGACAAGGAACTCGAGCTTGCCGAAGCCATGGCCAAGAAGCTCGGCACCCATCTGATCTACTTCGTGCCGCGCGACAACATCGTGCAGCATGCGGAACTGCGCCGCATGACGGTGCTGGAATATGCCCCGGACTCGGTGCAGGCCGGTCACTACCGGAGCCTGGCCCACAAGATCCACAACAATGCCGGCAAGGGCATCATCCCGACCCCGATCACGATGGACGAGCTCGAGGACATGCTGATGGAGCACGGCATCATGAAGGCGGTCGATGAATCCATCGTCGGCAAGACGGCGGCCGAACTCGCCGCTGAAGCGGCGATCGCGGCGGCCTGAGGCTTTGTTCGATAGCGACCCGGCCCCTCGCAAGAGGGGCCGGTACTACCTACGGCATCCGCAAGGCAATTTGAGGCAGAACAACCGGCTTTGGAGCGGCTTGTGATAACAGCGGCAACGCAAAAGCAGACGGTCGATGCCGGTTCGACGCTCCCTTTTTTGGAGTCGACGGCCGCGCCAAGGGATCGCGAGCATATCGGCACCGCGGCCTACCGGGCGCTGACCGGCTGTCACCCGGCCGATGCCGACATCGACGATGATTTCAGCTTCGACAGGCATGTGCTGGCCTCGATCCTGGCGGTCGCGGCCATGGAGAACGGCGCGGTGGCGGAGCAGGCGGGGCTCGCGGCGGCGGATTTTGCCAGTCTCATGGCGCAATGGTTTCCAGCGGCCTGCGGCACGGCTGTCGTGTGGAAAGTGCAAGGGACAGAGGCCGATGATGAGGAGATCGCGATGGTGCGCGATCTCCTGCTCGCGCACCGATCGAGCGAGGGCGACGCCGGTCGCTGGCTTGCGGCGATGATCGCCCGGCGCTCGATGGAGCCGAACCATCTCTGGGAAGACCTCGGCCTGCGCGACCGCTCTGAGCTGACGCGGCTGCTTGCGCGCCATTTCGGCCCGATCGCCGTCCACAACACCAGGAACATGCGGTGGAAGCGGTTTTTCTATCGCATGCTGTGCGAGGACGACGGCCTCGTGATGTGCAGCACGCCGGTCTGCACCAATTGCAACGATTTCAATCTCTGCTTCGGCGACGAAAGCGGCGAGAGCCGGATGGCGGAACGGCGTCGTGAGGTGACCTTGGCTGCCCTCTCTGCGAGCGAAGCGTCGCTGTCCGGGTCGCTGGAGTAAGCAACGATGGATCAGACGGCGACGATCTCAGCGGACAATCCTTCCGAGCTATTTATCGGCGCCGAAACGGATGTGTCGTCCGATGTCGTCGTCGACGCCGGGCAAGAGAATCCCATCTCGCACCGTTGTGCCGATTTGCTGCGCGGGGCGGGGCTGCGGTCGACACAGCAGCGCCAGGTGCTTGGCTCGCTTCTGTTCGCCAACGGCGGCCGTCACGTCACCGCCGCCACGCTGCATGCCGAGGCGAACGCGGCCGGCATCCGCCTTTCGCTGGCGACCGTCTATAACACGCTGAACCAGTTTACCGACGCCGGCCTATTGCGGCAGATCGGCGTTGACGGATCGACATCCTATTTCGATACCAACCCGACCGAACATCACCATTTCTTTGTCGACGACGAAGACATGCTGCTCGACGTTCCCGAGCCCGGCGTGTTGATCGACCCGCTACCGGAGCCGCTACCCGGCTACGAGATCGCGGGCGTCGATATCGTCGTCCATCTGCGCCGTAAGCAGGGCTAGTTCGACGCGTCGCGTTTGCGACGCTGTCGCGATTGCGACAATCGGCGATATCACCAAAAGCGACGCTTCTTCATTGGGTTAGAGAGTTGTCGCGATGCTGGCACGGCGGTTGCTCTGCATTGGGTATGAAGCCGCTACCCTGGTGAGGATCTCATGATCGAGCAGCCGACATCCGACGAATCTCTCCACCTCGATCGTTCCGCCGTCGACGCGACAAAGCCCGCGCCGATTGTCCTCAACGACACCACGCTGCGCGACGGCGAGCAGGCGCCCGGTGTTGCCTTCACCACCGCGGAGAAAGTTGCGATCGCGACAGCGCTGGCTCGCGCCGGCGTTCCGGAGCTGGAGGCGGGTACGCCAGCGATGGGACTAGAGGAAATCACCGCGATCCGAGCTATCGTCGAGGCGGAGCTGCCGCTGACGACGATTGCGTGGTGCCGGATGCGGACTGAGGACGTCGACGCCGCAATTGCGGCGGGCGTATCGATGGTCAATGTGTCGGTGCCGGTTTCCGATGTGCAGATCGCGGCCAAGCTCGGCGGCAAACGATCCAACGCGATCGAGATGGTCAAGCGCGTGGTCGGATATGCGCGCGGCAAGGGCCTCTCGGTTGCGGTCGGGGGCGAGGACTCATCGCGCGCCGATGTCGATTTTCTGGTCGAGATCATCTCAACCGCCAAGGCCGCCGGTGCGCGACGGTTTCGCGTCGCCGATACCTTGAGCGTGCTTGATCCCGATTCGAGCCGCGCGCTGATGGCGGCCTTGCGCGCGACGACCGACCTCGAGCTCGAGTTTCACGGCCATGACGATCTCGGGCTTGCCACGGCCAATACACTTGCGGCCATCAAGGCCGGCGCCACGCACGCCTCCGTCACGGTGATCGGGCTCGGCGAGCGCGCCGGCAACGCGCCGCTGGAAGAGGTGGCGGTCGCGCTCAGGCAGCTATATGGGCGAGAGACCGGCATCGTGCTGTCCGAACTCGGCAATGTCGCCAGCGTCGTCGCCGCGGCCGCGGCGCGCACCATTCCGCTCAACAAGGCGATCGTGGGCGAGCATGTCTTCACCCACGAATCCGGCATCCATGTCGATGGGCTGTTGAAGGACCAGCGCACCTACCAGTCGCTCGATCCGCTGCTGTTCGGTCGCTCCAACCGGATCGTCATCGGCAAGCATTCGGGCCTCTCGGCGATCACCTCCCTGCTTTTGGATTTGCACCTGCCGGCAAGCGCCGACCAATCGCGGGGTATTCTCGCCCGCGTTCGCGATCACGCGGTCCGCAACAAGGGCCCGGTCGCGCGCGAGACCGTATCGCGGATCTGGCGCGAGGTATGCGACCCGAGGCTTCCCACTTGTGCATGAGGCCGCCCATGACCGATGCCGTTGATATGCGTGTCAGCGAACCTCTAGCGCACATCGAGCCTCGTCCTGCTTCGCTGTTGGGTTTGATCAAGCAGGATGTCGGTTGCGTGCGTCTGCGCGATCCCGCTGCCCGCAGCGAACTGGAAACCCTGCTCACCTATCCGGGCGTGCATGCGCTGATCTGGCATCGCATCGCCCATCGTTTGTGGAGAGCAGACTGGAAATTCGCGGCCCGGCTGATGTCCTGGCTTGGCCGGTTCCTCAGCAATGTCGACATTCATCCGGCGGCGAAGATCGGCAAGCGCTTCTTCATCGATCATGGCGCCGGTGTCGTGATCGGCGAGACCGCCGAGATCGGCGACGATGTCACGCTGTATCACGGCGTGACGCTCGGCGGCACATCCTGGTCGCCGGGCAAGCGCCACCCGACGCTGGAAGATCGCGTCGTCGTCGGCGCCGGTGCAAAGATTCTCGGACCCATCACCATCGGTCGGGGGACGCGGGTCGGTGCGAACTCGGTCGTGATCGACGGCACGCCGCCGGAGGTCACCGTGGTCGGGATTCCCGCGAGGGTGGTGCGGCCGGAACTCAGCCACCGTCGCGCGGTCGGCCGCATCGACCTCGATCATCATCTGATGCCGGATCCGGTCGGGGAAGCGATCTCGGTCGTGCTCGACCGGGTCGAGTTTCTCGAAGCGCGGCTCGCCCATGTCCAGAAGCGGCTGCGCGAGGCAAGCGCGCAGGGGCGGGATGGGGTGGCGCCTGCCCATGCGCAATCGAGCGAGTGTGGAGGAGATTGCAGATGAGTGGTGCAGCTGGGGTGCTGGCGAAGCTTAACGAGGCCGCCTCCGCCGAGGATTTCTTCGCGCTGCTCGGCGTGGACTATGACCCAAAACGCCTCAGCGTAGTGCGGCTGCACATTCTCAGGCGCATGGGGCAATACCTCGTGAGCGAGGATTTTACCGGCCAGCCAGATACAATCGTGACCGAGCGCTGCAGGGCCGTGCTCGAGCAGGCCTATGCCGACTTCGTCACGTCCTCGCCGCTCGATCAGCGCGTGTTCAAGGTCTTGAAGGATGCGGTGGCGCCGCCGAAGCCGCGCAACCTCGTGCCGTTGTCGACGCTCAAATAATCCGCTCAATCGTCGCTTGACGAGGTCTCCGCCCACGCCAAGCGCGCCGGCGGCGGATGGCTGTTGCTCCTATGACTTGCTCAATGTTGGCATCGCGTGTCGCGTTTGCGACGTGTCGCAATTGTCGGTGTCGTCGACGTCCGCACCGCTTCGCCAAGCCATTGTGTTGATACGATATTTCGTCGCGGCGGCGGTTGGTACGACCCTTGCTCTTCTCTCTCCAGGGACCTCGGACAGGTTCGGAGGCAAGGCAATGCATATCGTCGTCTGCATCAAGCAAGTTCCGGACTCGGCGCAGATCCGCGTTCACCCCGTGACCAACACGATCATGCGCCAGGGCGTGCCGACCATCATCAACCCCTACGATTTATTCGCGCTGGAAGCGGCCCTTGAGCTGCGCGATAAGTTTGGCGGCGAGGTCACGGTTTTGACCATGGGCCCGCCGTCGGCCGAGGACAGCCTGCGCAAGGCACTGACCTTCGGGGCCGATCGCGCGGTGCTGTTGACCGATCGCTTCTTTGCGGGCGCCGACACTCTAGCCACGACCTATGCGCTCGCGACCGCGATCCGCAAGATCGGCGAGATCTATGGCGCGCCGGACATCATCTTCACCGGCAAGCAGACCATCGACGGCGACACCGCCCAGGTCGGTCCCGGCATCGCCAAGCGGCTCGGCCTCTTGCAGCTCACCTATGTGGCGAAGATCGGCACGCTCGATCTTGCCGCGCACACCATCGAGGTTGAACGGCGCTCGGAAGGCGGCGTGCAGGTGCTGCGCACGAAACTGCCGTGCCTGATCAGCATGCTGGAGGCGACCAATGAGATCCGGCGCGGCGCGATGATCGACGCGCTGCGGGCGGCGCGCGCCGGCATCGTCAAATGGAGCGCGCAGGATGCCGGCGTCGAGGACATCGCCAAATGCGGATTGCGTGGCTCTCCGACCATCGTCAAGCGCGTGTTCGCGCCCGCGCCGCGCGCGGAGAAGGCGGCGCTGATCGATTTCGGCGACCGGTCGCCGGCCGAGGCGCTGATCGAGGATATTTTCAAGCGGCAGCCCAAGCTCGAAGCCGAGCTGGTCGCGCTGGCGCGCGGATTCTAACGGAAAAGGGGAGCCGAACCGATGAGCGAACCCGCCAAAGCACCTGCCGCCGCTGGACGCGCCGCCACCAAGAAGGAGCTGCCGGAGCATTTCAAGGCCTACAAGCACGTCTGGGTGTTCGTCGAGCAGGAGCGCGGCCAGGTCCATCCTGTGTCGTGGGAACTGATGGGCGCCGGACGCAAGCTGGCCGACAAGCTCAAGGTCGATCTCGCCGCGGTGGTGATCGGGCCTGACGGCAAGGCAACACGGCATGCCGCGAGCGAGGCGTTCTGCTATGGCGCCGACATCGTCTACGTCGTGGCCGACAATCTGCTGACCGACTACCGCAACGAATCCTACACCAAGGCGCTGACCGACGTCGTCAACGCCTACAAGCCGGAAATCCTGCTGCTCGGCGCCACCACGCTTGGACGCGATCTCGCAGGTTCGGTGGCGACCACGCTGCTCACCGGGCTCACGGCCGACTGCACGGCGCTCGACGTCGACACCGACGGCTCGCTGGCCGCGACCCGGCCGACCTTCGGCGGCTCGCTGATGTGCACCATCTACACGCTCAACTATCGGCCGCAGATGGCAACCGTGCGCCCGCGCGTGATGCCGATGCCGGAGCGCGTCGCGCGCGACCCCGGCCGTATCGTCGCCCATCCGCTCGGGCTCGTCGAGGACGATATCGTCACCAAGGTGCTGTCGTTCCTGCCCGATCGCGAGTCCGCCAAATCGAATCTCGCCTTCGCCGACGTCGTGGTCGCGGGTGGGCTTGGGTTGGGATCGCCGGAGAATTTTCAGTTGGTGCGGCAGCTCGCATCCGTGCTCGGCGCCGAATATGGCTGCTCGCGGCCGTTGGTGCAGAAGGGCTGGGTCACGTCCGACCGCCAGATCGGCCAGACCGGCAAGACCATCCGGCCGAAGCTGTACATCGCCGCCGGAATTTCCGGCGCGATCCAGCATCGGGTCGGGGTCGAAGGCGCCGACCTCATCGTCGCCATCAACACCGACAGGAACGCGCCGATCTTCGAGTTCGCCCATGTCGGAATCATCACTGATGCGATCCGGCTGTTGCCGGCGCTGACCGAAGCCTTCCGCGCCCGTCTGTCGCCGCATTCGCGCGACCGGATCGCAAGCTAGCGCATGTTTCGGCGAAGCGGGTACCGGTTCGCCGCCAAGAACATGCGCGACTGAACAGAGGAGCGTGCCATGATCGAAGAGAAATTCGATGCCATCGTCGTCGGCGCCGGAATGGCGGGCAACGCCGCCGCGCTGACCTTGGCCCAGCGCGGCCTGAAGGTGCTGCAGCTCGAGCGCGGCGAGTATTCCGGCTCGAAGAACGTGCAGGGCGCGATCCTCTACGCCGACATGCTGGAGAAGCTGATCCCGGATTTCCGCGAGGATGCGCCGCTCGAGCGCCATCTGGTCGAGCAGCGCTTCTGGATGATGGACGACCGCTCCCATGTCGGGCTGCATTATCGCTCGGACGACTTCAATGAGGAGCGGCCCAATCGCTATACCATCATCCGCGCGCAATTCGACAAGTGGTTCTCGTCGAAGGTGCGCGAGGCGGGTGCGACCGTGCTGTGCGAGACAACGGTGACCGAACTGGCGCAAGACGCCTACGGCCGCGTGATCGGCGTGCGCACCGATCGTCACGACGGCGAGGTGCATGCCGACGTGGTCGTGCTGGCCGAAGGCGTCAACGGATTGCTCGGTACCAAGGCTGAGCTCCGCGCGCGGCCGCGGCCCGACAATGTCGCGCTTGCGGTGAAGGAAATGCACTTCCTGCCGCGCGAGACCATCGAAGCCCGCTTCAATCTCAGGGGCGACGAGGGCACCGTGATCGAGGCCGCCGGCACTATCTCGCGCGGCATGACCGGCATGGGCTTTATCTACGCCAACAAGGAGTGCGTGTCGCTCGGCATCGGCTGCCTGGTGGCGGATTTTCAGAAAACCGGGGAGACGCCCTACGGCCTGCTTGAGCGGTTCAAGCATCATCCTTCGGTGGCGCCGCTGATCGAGGGCTCCGAGGTCAAGGAATATTCCGCGCACCTGATCCCTGAGGGCGGCTACAAGGCGATCCCGCAGCTTTATGGTGAGGGCTGGGTGGTGGTCGGCGACGCGGCCCAGCTCAACAACGCCATTCACCGCGAGGGCTCGAATCTGGCCATGACGTCGGGGCGAATAGCCGCGGAAGCCATCTTCCAGGTCAAGTCGCGCCGCGATCCGATGACCAAGGAGAACCTGTCGCTCTACAAGAAGATGCTGGATGATTCCTTCGTCATCAAGGATCTCAAGAAGTACAAGGATATGCCGGCCCTGATGCATATCCAGTCGCAGAACTTCTTCCTCACCTATCCGCAGCTCGTCTCCAAGGCGATGCAGAATTTCCTGCGCGTCGACGGCACGCCGAAGGTCGAGAAGGAGAAGACCACGCTTAGATCGTTCGTCAAAGCGCGCTCATGGACGGGTCTGTTCGGCGATGCGTATCGTTTCGCCCGGGCGTGGCGATAGACCGTAATAGGAAATTGTGACCGGCCTTAACGATGGAGATCGAAACATGACGACCGAGCTCTCTGTGCGTGTCGAGGACAAGCTGTTCTATAACCGCTATCTGGTCGATGCGGGCCGCGCCCACATCAAGGTGCGGCCGCATGCGGTGCCGTCGCCGGCATTGCTCACCCTGCTCAAGGTCTGCCCGGCGCGCTGCTACGAGCTCAACGACAAGGGCCAGGTCGAGGTCACCGTCGACGGCTGCGTCGAGTGCGGCACCTGCCGGGTCATCGGCGAGCCCGGCGGCGACATCGAATGGAGCTATCCGCGCGGCGGTTACGGGGTGCTGTTCAAGTTCGGTTGATGGATGGCGCGGCGCCGTGGCGCTTAAAGCAGCTTTGGCCGGTCGGTGATTCGCGATAGGAGACGTGTTCCGCTCGCGATAACAGGACAAGGGGCTGCAACTATGAAACTCAGCGCACGCAATATTCTTCCCGGCAAGGTGGTGGCGGTAACCAAGGGCTCGACCACCGCGCATGTCAAGGTCGAGCTCGCCTCGGGGCTGACGGTGACCTCGTCGATCACCAACGAGGCGGTCGACGAGCTTGCGCTCAAGGTCGGCGACAGCGTCTCGGCGGTGATCAAGTCGTCGGATGTGATGATCGGGAAATAGCGGCCAAGTAGGGCGCCGCTGCGGCTTGCATGACGGCTCGCGCGCTGGCCCTGCGTGAAGAAACCTCGCGCCACCACTCGTCGACCACGTGGCTCGCGCAGAACAGCGTGGTGCCGAGGTCGCCGGTGAAATCCTTCCAGGCGTCGAAGCATTTTTCCGGCACCGCCGTCAGCACCGGCCCGCCGACGAGAATTGCCTCAGCGAGTTCGCTGCGCAAGCCGTGTCCGGCTGCTTCCTGTTTGGAGAATTTGTTGACGATGATGAGCGCGACGTCTTCGGCGACGGCGCGCGTGACGGCGACGGAAGCTTCGGCAAGGCCGGCGGGGTCGAGCTTGCACGCCATGGCGCCGGCACCGAGTGGCTGGCAGATCGAGATGGCTCGGCCGGTCAGGAGATCGATGACGTCCATGCCGTTCGAGCGGCCGGCGTCGTCCTTGAGGTTCCGCTGCACGATGCCGCCGATGCGTTCGCCTTCGCGCAACCGGGCGTCGGCGAAATCGGCAAGTAGCGTGTCGACGTCGTCTTCCGGCCGGTAGATGATCGCCGCCAGATGATTGGGATTGATGTCGTGAAAGTCTGCTGTCATGACGTCCCTCGTGGATGGGTTGCGAACAATCTCCGGATGGCTTGGTCTAGCAATTGGCGTGCCGACAGAAGCGAGCCGCACGATTACCGACGAGTTGTTCCGGAATGATGATGTTCGACGGCGCCGCCCTGTCGTCCGTTCCGCTCCGGTCCGGAGACCAGCGAAACACCTTTGACCTGCGCAAAGACATTCATTCCGATGCCAAGCCGCAGAATATCCCAGGACCGAAGCGTGATCCGCGCCAAAAGTCGAGCACCGCTTCCATCGGCGCCGAGCGCAAGCAAAACGATGACCTCGCCGGGGCCGGGCGTCGATTTTGCGACGATGCGGGCCGGCAACACGTTGAGGATCGAGCTTGCATCCGTCGCTGCGCGGGCAATCGAGACATCGCTCGCCGCGATCCGCAATCGCAGCCGCTGGCCAGCTTCGATCGGCGGCGAGGGCACCAGCAGGCGCCCGCCGTCGACGCGTAACGTCAACAATCCATAACAGGGGTCATGGGCGTCGACCGTGGCGTCCAGGCTGACTGCCGCCTCGCGGGCAATCGCGAGCGGCAGCGACGGGTCGGCCTGCAGGACGTGCAGGGGGCCGGCTTCGATAACCACGCCATGTTGCATCAGGATCAAATGATCGGCGAGCCGTTCGATCTCCGACATGTCGTGACTGATGTAGATGATGGGAAGCGAGAGGCGCTGATGCAACCGCTCGAGAAACGGCAGTATCTCGTTCCGGGTCTCGCGGTCCAGCGCCGACAGCGGCTCGTCCATCAATAATAGCTTTGGTTGCGAGAGCAGGGCGCGGCCGATCGCGACGCGCTGCCGCTCGCCACCGGAGAGTTTGCTGCGGCGAGCGGTCCAGCAAGGTTGCAAGCCCGAGCAGTTCGAGCACCTCATCGATGGCGATACCGCCGGCACTGGATTTCGGCTCGCCGCGCGGCGCGCCATAAGACAGATTTTCCTTGACCGAGAGGTGCGGAAAAAGACTTGCTTCCTGGAACACATAGCCGATCGGCCGCTGGTGCGGTCTTCGAAAGATCGATTGATCCTGCCAGATCTCGCCGTCGATCGCGCAGAAGCCTCCCGGCAGGTACTGCAGGCCGGCGAGGCAGCGCGCCACAGTGGTCTTGCCGCAGCCCGAGGGACCGAAGATCGCGGTCACGCCCGTTGCCGGCACCGAAAAGGAAGCATCGAGCGAAAAGCTTCCAAGACGGCCGCGGAAGCTGGCCTGAATTTGACCGCTTCCGTTGCCGGTCATAAGCGGGCTCCCGCGCTGCGCTTCTCGATCAGCATCATCGTCAGGATCACCGCAAACGCAAAGATCATCATGCCTCCAGCGAGGATGTTGGCCTCGCGCCAGCGCGACGCCTCGACATAGTCGAAGATCGCAACCGACAGCACCTTGGTGCGGCCGGGGATGTTGCCGCCGATCATCAGCACCAGGCCGAATTCCCCGACGGTGTGGGCGAACCCGAGCACGGCGCCGGTTAAGAAGCCCGGCCGTGCCAGCGGCACCGCGACCGTCCAGAACGCGCGGTGCGGCGAGGCGCGCAGGGTCGCTGCGACCTCCAGCGGCCGGTCGCCGATCGCCGCGAACGCATTGCGGATCGGCTGCACCACAAACGGCATCGCGTAGAGCACCGATCCGACCACGAGACCTTCAAAGGTGAAGGCGAGCGTGCGTCCACCCCAGAGACCGGCGATCCATCCGCCCGGACCATTCGGCCCGAGCGTTACCAGCAGATAGAAGCCGAGAACCGTCGGCGGCAGCACCAGCGGCAGCGCGATCACGGCCGCGATCGCCTCGGCCCACCACGCCTTCGAGCGCGCCAGCCACCAGGCGAGCGGGGTTGCGACCACGAGCAGGATCACGGTCGTGATCAGCGGCAAGCTCGATCGTGAGCCGCACCGACTGCCAGAGATCGTCGGGCAGGCCGCTCATCTGGGTTCAGCTTTGCCCGTCGAGCACATAGCCATATTTCTCGATAATGGCACGTGCCTCCGGACTCCTGAGGAAAGCTGATGAACCCGGTCGCGGCCTCGTTCAAAGCCCGCTTTTCATAAGCACGGCATCCTGGCGGATCGGCGAATACAGTTCCTGCGGGACCAGCCAGCGCGAGCCGGTATCATGCCCCGTGAGTTGCGACAGCGCGACGAAGCCGAGCTCGGCATTGCCGGTTTCGACGAACTGATAGGCCTGCGTGATCGTCGCGCCCTCAACCAGCTTGGGCTGGAGTTGTTCGAGGACCTTGAGCGATTTCATCGTCTCCACGGCCGCCGCGCCATAGGGTGCCGCGACCGGGTTGCAATCAGCTGGCCCCATCCGCGGTAGGGATTGCGGCTGTCAGTCATGGCTCGGACAAGCTCCGGCTCGGAGGTTGCACCGTCGAGCAGAGCCCGCTGAGCGCCTGCGATAAAGCCGCAGAAGACGATGTTGGTATTCAATGCGGTGGCCTCTTTGCTGAGCCCGGAGGAGAACTCATCAAGCTGCGCAGGAGTCATGCGGGTGAAGTCGGGCTGCGGGTTGTGTCCGGCCGAGAATCTGAGACCTGTGCCGATAACCACGTAGTGCGCATCGAAGAGCTGCTTGTAGGTGTCTAACAAGCGAGCACGGAAGCGATAGAGAAGGGTATAGCTTTGAGCTTCTTCGCGAGGAAGGAGCGCAGCGATACCGCTCTCGCTGGCGTGCTGCCAGACGGAATCATTAGGCAGCACGTAGAGATCGAAGTTACGCGGCGGCGGTTGATAGGCGAGATGTGAGGTTGTGTGGGTGGCGATGGCGTTCTGTATGGTCTGCGCCTGGTTCGCAGCCCAGTCGCGCGTGGCGATCAGGTAGTTGAAATCGCGGTTGAGATACTCGTTATTCATTCGCATCTCGGCATGCAGATCTTCTTCGAGCTGATGTCGCTGATGGCGATGGTGCACCCACTCGACAGATTGCTCGAGACCAATGGCGATGAGAAGGCCAACCACAGATGGTGGCGATGTGGATGAAGAAGTCGGTCCAGGTGTGGTCAGACTTGTGCGGCGCGTGGATGTCGAGCATTGATCCTCGTTGGGTGGGGATTGCGATGAGTTATTGAATTGCGTCCTGATTATCCTCGAAGCGCTCCTGATTGATGCTCATCATTCGCTCGTCCGGCACGGTTTTCGCCGGAGAGGATGCCCTGCTCGTAGACATCGGACCAGCGGAGGCGGAAGCAGAGACCCTTGACGGCGGTGCGAGCCTCCGAGGCAAGCTGAGCGAGACGGTCGGCTTGCTCGGGTGTGAGGGTCCAGACCGCGGTGGATGCATCCGCCGAGCGCCTGGCGAAGCGATGCTGCATGGAGCCGATGGTGCTGCATTGCTGGTAAAACTCCTCGCGGCTGACGGCGAGCAGATCGTAGTTGTGGGAAGAGGCGAGCGTACATGCGGGCCTGCTCGACGGGTAAGAAGGCTGACGAGGCTGCTTTCCTTGGCGGTGGTCCAAACGGCCTCAGACGGGTGCGAAGTAACGCTTGGTGGACGTGCCGACGGAGCCGGGGAATGCAGGGCGCGAAGGGGGGAGGCGTGAATGTCGAATCCTGCCCCGTTGCGGTGCCCGGCGGAGTCAACGGCGTTCATCGCTTGCTCGAACCAGGGCTCGAGCTCCTGCAAACGGAGGTCGCGGGCGATGATGACCCGCGGTTGTTTTCAGCTTCGATGCGGAGGTCGGCTTCAAGTTGGTGGCGCTGATGGCTGCGGTGAATGAGCTCGACGGTTTGTTCGAGGCCGATGGCGATGAACAGGCCGACGACGATGGTGGCGATGTGAATGAGGAAGTCGGTCCAGCTGTGAGTGCGTTCGTGTGGAGCGTGGATGTCGATCATTGGATTGGTCGGAGCTCTCAGGGATGTGCGGGTTGGGCTTCGGACTGTTGGGCGTGCCGTGACTCTGCAGCCATCTCCTCGATGGTGGGGACGTGATCAGATAGAGTAGCTTCGTTCATGAAGTCGTAGCTGAGGAGGATGTAATTGAGGTTGCCGATCTCCTGGTCCTCTTCGCTGTAGGCGTGCAGGAGCTCGATGCGTTCCTCCGGTGTGAGTTGAGAAGGGCTGGAGTGAAGATAGAGCAGAGAGTTGACCTTCTTGCGTACGTCGGCGAGTGATGCGATCTCGGCGGCCATGGCGTCGGTCAGAACATTGACCTTCCAGTAGTTCTCGGCAATCTGGCTGGGCAGAAGGCTGGCGAGCTCGTCGCTGCTCGAGCAGCGGTCCACGCGGTGTTGATTAGCGGAAGGAAGGTGTCGTGCTGGGGTGGCACGGGAACGAAGTCCTTGCCATCATGATCCAGGTGGGTCATGTTCAGGCGGATATTGTGGCGGACCTGATCAACGGAGTCCTTATCGTAGGCGACGATGCGGCGATTGAGGAGGCTTTCGTTGTGGAGGGACTCCTGAAGGTCCGCGCGCTGGTGGCGGTGGTGGAAGAGCTCGACGGTCTGCTCGAGCGCAAGGGCGAGCAGAAGGCCGATCGCGATGGTGGCGATGTGAATGAGGAACTCACGCCAGGAGTGGGCGGCATGCGGCGCGGGATGGATGTCGATCATTCGTGGCCTAAATAACGGAATTTGTAGAGTTGCGTGGCCCGGTTCGGAAGGATGCAGACCAAGATACACGGTCGCGTTGAAAGCTCAAGGCAGCGTTTGATTTTGGCAATACGCCTCCACTGGATGGTGGAGGCATCTTCCATATCGGCCTGCAGTATGGCGCGGGCGTGAAGTACAGGGTTACTCCGCGCATGATGATGCGGGCCGACTGGCGAGAGACCTGGGCGAAGAATCCGAACATCATCGCCAACAGCTATGAGGATCCGACTCTTGACGACACGTATGACACGCAGGTCTTTAAGGTGGGGCCGGAGAAAAAGTTCATCAAGGATCGATATACGCCGGCAAGCGCTATTTGAGGGGAGCGACTATTTGAGGGCATCGAGGATGCTCAGGCGTTCTTCGCGGAGGACCTTCGAGACGTAGCCTTCATCGTGAATACGGCCG
>CAVZQX010000075.1:0-10552 GCA_963777475.1 uncultured Alphaproteobacteria bacterium | reverse complement strand
GGGACCGGCATTTGCCTGATCGCTCAGCGCGACCCGATCCAGACCGCCAAGCAGGTCGCTTCGATCGACCAGGTCTCGGGCGGCCGTTTCCTGTTCGGCGATCGGCAACGGCTGGAACGAGGACGAGATGGCCAACCACGGCACCGCTTTCGCGAGCCGCCACAAGCTGGCGCGCGAGCGTGTCGAGGCCATGAAGGTGATCTGGACTCGAGTCAAAGGCCGAGTATCATGGCGAGTTCGTGAACTTCGACCCGATGATGACCTGGCCGAAGCCGGTCCAGAAACCGCATCCGCCGATCATCGTCGGCGGCGCCTTCCCGTACGGCGCGCGGCGCGCCTTGCGCTACGGCAACGGCTGGATGCCTCACCGCTCACGCACCCAGTATGCGGATGTGCAGGCCCTGCTGCCGAAGTTCCGCGAGATGGCGACTGAAGCGGGCCGCGACCCCGCGTCGGTGCCGATCACGATCTGGGGCGCCAAGGAGAACCTCGACCTGCTCAAGCGCGACCGCGACGACGGCGTCTCACGCCTGGTCGTCAGCCTCGATTCCGCCAAGGCCGATACGATCCTGCCGGAACTCGACCGCTGGGCGACGTTGATCCGCCAGCTCGGCAGCTGAGCCGGCGATCGGTGCTACACGAGCGGCAAGACCTCGGCCCTGAATTTCTGCATGCCGTTGAGGACTTCGTCGGCTGTCGAACCGCCGAATCCGAAATCGATGCAGCCGACACCGATGTCGCGCAGCGCCCTGATGTCGGCGGCGACGAGCGCCGGCGGACCGGCGAACAGGCGGTGTTCGCCATCACCGGCCTGCGGTGGCGCGGTCTCGCCGAACACCGTGACAGCGCAAGCTCAGGCCGACCGCCTTGGGATCGCGACCCGCCTCAGTGGTCATCTTGCGCAGGCGCGCCACCTGGATCTTGAAACGCGTCAAGCTATCGAGCGGATTCTGCGGGTTGGTACCGATCGGATACCAGGCATCGCCGATGCGGGCAGTTCGTCGCAGCGCCGGACCGCTCTCGCCTCCGACCCAGATCGGCGGATGCGGCTTCTGCACGGGCTTCGGCTCGAAACCGATATTGGAGAATCGGACATGCTTGCCGTCGAATTCAGGCGCATCCCTGGTCCAGAGTTCAACGAAGGCGCGCACATATTCGTCGGTCACCGTTCCACGCGCATCGAAGTCCGGCGCGTCGATGGCCTCGAACTCCTCGCGCATCCAGCCCGCACCGATACCCAGCGTCAGCCGGCCACCCGAGAGAACGTCGATGGTCGAGAGAATCTTGGCGGTCAGCACGGCCGGTCGATGCGGCACCACCATGACGGAGGTCACGAGACGCAGGCGCGTCGTTTTCGCGGCGATCCAGGCGATCTCCGTCAGCTGTTCGTGCCGCTCGCCGCCGGCGCCGCTGGGGAATTCCCCGGAGGCGCTGTAGGGATATTCGGCCGCGATCGCGGTCGGAATCACGACGTGGTCGCTGAACGTCGCGTAGTCGAAGCCCATCGCCTCGCCGCCAACCACGATCTTCGTAAGGTTATCCGCGGCCGACAGGGGTCCGGCGGTCGGTGCGTTGAAGCCGATCAGCATTTGTTGCATCCTTCCCTAGCATTGCATCGCTCGCGTCGATGCGACACCATGCGGCCGCCAGCGGGTGGCGGCAAGCGCGTCCCGCGACGACATGCGACCCTCTGCGGGCGGAGACGACGGATCATGACGGCGGCCGGTAGACAGGCGACGCGGCAGCGGTTCGACGCGCCGCTGGCCGAACTGATGGCAGAAGCCGCGGCCTTGCGCGATTCCGCGCACGGAAGGCTGATCTCCTACTCGCGCAAGGTCTTCATTCCGCTCACCAAACTCTGCCGCGACGTCTGTCACTACTGCACGTTCGCGGAAATGCCGCGCGCGGGCAAGCCCGTCTACCTCTCACCCGACGAGGTGCTCGCCATCGCGCGCGCCGGCGCGGCCGCAGGTTGCACCGAAGCGCTGTTCACGCTGGGCGACAAGCCCGAGCTGCGATACCAGGCCGCGCGCGACGCATTGAAGGCGCTCGGCCACGAAACGACGATCTCCTATCTGACCGCGATGTGCGCGCTGGTGCTGCGCGAGACCGGATTGCTGCCGCATGCCAATCCCGGCGTGATGACGCGCAAGGAGATCGCCGGCCTGCGCGAGGTGACGGCCAGCCAGGGCATCATGCTGGAGTCCACCAGCGAGCGGCTCTGCAGGCAGGGCGGCGTTCACTACGGTTCTCCCGACAAACATCCTGCAGTCAGGCTGGAGACCCTGCGTCTGGCCGGCGAACTGAAGGTTCCGTTCACGACCGGCATCCTGATCGGCATCGGCGAGACACGCGACGAGCGGATCGACGCGCTGGAGGCGATACGGGATCTGCACGCCGCCCATGGTCATATCCAGGAAGTCATCGTCCAGAACTTCCGGGCCAAGCCCGACACCAAGCTCGCCAATTCCGAGGAACCCGATCTCGACGACCTGCTGTGGACCATCGCGACGGCGCGTCTGATTCTCGGGCCCGACATGAATATCCAGGCGCCGCCAAATCTGTCGCCCGGAGTCTATCAAAAGCTGATCGACGCGGGGCTCAACGACTGGGGCGGCATCTCGCCGGTCACGCCCGATCACGTGAACCCCGAAGCGCCGTGGCCTGCCATTGCCGAACTCGCCCGCAAGAGCGCGGACGCCGGCAAGCTGCTGGTGAACCGCCTGCCCGTCTACCCCGCCTATGTGCGCGCCGCCGATACCTGGCTGGCTCCCGACATCGCCACCCGCGTGCGGCGCATGAGCGACGCTGAAGGCTTCGCGCGCGACGACGACTGGGCACCGGGCAACACCAAGCCGCCACCGGCGCCGCTGGTGCTCGCCCGCGGCGTCGACGCCGGCATCGCTGGAATCGTCGAGCGTGCCACATCGGGCGAACGGCTCGCCTCGAACGACATCGTGCGCCTGTTCGCGGCACGCGACGCCGACTACCGGTACGTCACGCAGGCCGCCGACGCGCTGCGACGCGCGGTCAGTGGCGACGTCGTGCGTTACGTCGTGAACCGCAACATCAATTACACAAACATCTGCTACTTCCGGTGCAAGTTCTGCGCCTTCTCGAAAGGCCGCACGCACGAGGATCTGCGCGGCTCACCTTATGATCTCGCCATCGAGGAAATTACGCGTCGCGCGATCGAGGCGTGGGATCGCGGGGCGACGCGAAGTGTGCCTGCAAGGCGGCATCCATCCCGACTACACCGGCGCCACCTACGAAGCGATCTGCCGGGCGATCAAGGCGGTCGTCCCCGAGATGCACATCCACGCCTTCTCGGCTCTGGAAGTGACGCAAGGTGCGGCCACGCTCGGACTGCCGATCCACGCGTTCCTCGCGAAGCTGAAGGCGGCCGGTCTCGGCACCCTGCCCGGAACGGCGGCCGAAATCCTCGACGATGACGTACGCGCCATCATCTGCCCCGACAAGATCAACACCGGGCAGTGGCTCGACGTGCAGCGCGCCGCCCACCGGGCGGGATTGCGCACCACCTCGACCATCATGTACGGGCACGTCGAGACCTCGACGTTCGTGGGCGAAACATCTCCTCGCGCTGCGCGACTTGCAGACTGAGACCGGCGGCTTCACCGAGTTCGTGCCGCTTCCCTTCGTCCACATGGAAGCGCCGATGTACCGCCTCGGCATGGCGCGCCCCGGCCCGACGTTCCGCGAAGCCGTGCTCATGCATTCGGTCGCGCGGCTGGCCCTGCATCCGCTGATATCAAACATCCAGACGTCCTGGGTGAAGATGGGGCCGGCGGGCGCCGCAGTCTGCCTGAAGTCCGGCGCCAACGATCTCGGTGGCACGCTGATGAACGAGAGCATCTCGCGCGCCGCCGGCACCCAGCACGGCCAGGAGTTTCCGCCGCACGAGATGGAAGCGCTGATCCGCTCGATTGGCCGCGAACCGATGCAACGCGACACGCTCTATCGGCAGGTAGCAGAAGACCGTCGAGCGGCATCCATGATCGCGGCCGACCTGGAGCCGATCGTGCTGACGCCGCCGCGCAAGAAGGCGGCGGTCGGTTAGAGCATGATGTGCGCTGTGCACGGCAGGCCCTGGACAAAAAATCGCGAAAACAACCCCATGCAAAGTAGAGTGGACCCCGGCTCGCAGCCCTCTTGCTGCGCTGCATCAGGGGCAAAGCGGGCCGTGGCCGCCTCTCATTACGCTGCAACAGGTTTGAAGGTGATACGGCCCGGCTCACCGGCCTTTCGGTGAGGCCGCATCACGATCTCGATATCCTGCTCGAACATGGTGAGCATTTTCATCAGGCGTTCGGCTGAATAGTCATCGTAGTCACCACGCAGCAGGTGAGACAGATCAGGCTGCGAAATCCCGATCAGCTTGGCCGCTTTGACCTGGGTCAGGTTGCGTGCCTTGATCAGGCGATGCAGCTCGGTGACGATGCTGGATTTCAGCAGCCGTTCTTCTGGATTGGGCAAACCAAGATCGGCGAATACATTGCCGCTGCCCTCATAGGCTTCGATTTTGCGTTTGGTCATGGCTTTCGCCCTCCTTTGTCTGCGCGCGCACGGTAATGCTCCTCAGCATCACGCAGGCGCGATCTGATAAGTTCAATGTCTTGCTGGAGGGTGGCGATGCCCTTCTTCGCTTTCTTCTGGAAAGCGTGCAGCACATACACCGTTCCGGCAGAACGCACGGTATAAACGGCCCGGTAGGTGTTGCTGTCGAAATCATCGACCAGCTCCAGGATAGTCGCATGGGGGCGACACACTTCCTGACCAAAACGCTTCCAAAAGTAGCCACTGAGATGGCACTATCGGTCCTGGCCTACAACCTGACACGGGTCATGAACATCGTCGGGATTAAGCCGCTGATCGCTGCGATCGCGGCCTGAGACCGGCCCGGTCCTGACTTCGAAAACCAACAGACCCGTAGCTGAAGTCTCGCCCAGATATCACCACGTTTGACGTGATCATTAGTTTGTGCTAATCATTAGCTATGACTAATTATATCATGAGAATCTGTTGTCGTGACCGAACCGAAAGGCCCCGTATGCATGGCCGGCAATGGGCGTCGACCAGCCGTGGCTAAAGATAGCGTACAACTGGCCGCTCTGGGCGATTCGACCCGCAGACGAATATTCGAACTGCTGGGCGCGCGGCCTCGCACTGTCGTTGAACTCACCCGAGAACTGACTGTCTCCCAGTCAGCCGTCTCCCAGCATCTGAAGGTGCTGCGCCAATCTCGTTTGGTTCGTGCCGAGCCAAAAGGGGCGAGCAACATTTATCACATCGATCCAGCGGGGCTCGGCCAGATGCGTGCTTGGCTTGACCGGTTCTGGAGCGGCACACTGGCAGCTTACAAAGTGGCCGTCGAAAAATCAGTGGAGGACCAAAAATGAGCATGCGTGTATCAGCCGCGCCCATCAAACAATCTATCGTGGTTGAGGCGCCTATCGAGCGCGCGTTCAAGGTCTTTACGGAAGACTTCGGCAGCTTCAAGCCACGCGAGCACAATCTGCTCTCCGTCCCCATCGCAGAGACGGTGTTCGAGCCTTGGATCGGCGGTCACGTCTATGATCGGGGTGTCGACGGCAGCGAATGCCGCTGGGCGCGTGTGTTGGCTTTTGAACCGCCGAACCGCGTGCTTCTAAGCTGGGACATCAGCCCGCGCTGGCAAATCGAAACCGATCCGGACAAGACCAGTGAATGGGAGGTGCGGTTCATCGCCGAGACGCCAAGCCGGACTGGTTGGAGCTTGAGCACCGTCACCTCGAACGTCATGGCCAAGGTTGGGAAGGCGTGCGCGAAGGCGTTGAAGGCGATCAGGGTTGGCCGCTCTATCTAAGACGGTTCGCGGAGCGGATTGCCCGCGAGGCATGATACTCGCGTAACCCGTGCGACATGATGGTAATTGCGGAGGTCCATATGGCAGCCTACTCGCTTAGCATTGTCGGGGTGCTTGTCCTTTGCCTCCTGTCAATTTTGCTGGCGGTCTATTCAGGATCGTCCAAAGGCACGGCCGGGGCACTCTCCGGACCTGTCTTGCCGTTGGATGACGAGAATCTGCTGTACCGGATCGATCGCGTCCACATGAACGCGGTGGAGGCGCTGCCACCTTTTGTCGTGCCGGCAATACTGGCTATGATGGTGGGGGTGAGAGCCGTCACGCTTGCAACGCTCGTATGGGTCTATGTCGCAATTCGCCTGATCCACGTTGCGGTCTATTTGCGCGGCGGCAAAGCGGCCAAAGGCGGCAGCATCAGAACCATTCTCTATGTTTCAGGTGCGCTCGTAACGATCATTCTCATTGCCGTAACCGCCGTGGCAGCCATCCACTAGGGTATCAACACTGCGCCGCCTGACGACGGCGATAGTTTTCAGCTTTTGGCCCGAAGCGAGTAACCTGTGCAATTCGCAAATAGTGACCCAACGCAGGCGTTGGGCTGCAGCGCGAATTCAGTATGATCTGATGAAGCTGCTAAACTGGAAATCCTGTACCGATTGCCATGGCGTCGCGTGATTATGGCGCCGATGATCCGTCAACGTGGAGCCGGCGCCGAGCAGAGCGGAGATGCTGTCAGCGGTGTGACGTGTCACGGGCAAGCCGCTGCATTTCTCTGGACCATCGACTGCGAATGTGCCGATGATAACATGGCCGCCAATTTGTACGGCTCGTCGGACGCACGCGACATAGGCCGCTTGTTCTTCCGGCGCGTTGAGAAAATGGAACGCTGCACGGTCGTGCCAGATTTCATAATTCCGCGTTGGCTGCCACGTCGTCACATCGGCGACGATCCAGTCCACGCCGTCGCCAGCGGCACCGAGCCGTGCACGCGACGCCGCGAGCGCCGCGTCGGACAGATCAAGGACGGTCAGATCTGCATATCCGGCGGTCAGCAACGCATCGACCAAACGAGCCGCCCCACCACCGATGTCAACAATTGGTGAGGTAGGCTCTGCATCGGCAAATGCGATCAATTCGAGCGAAGGCGAGGGGCTCTCCTGGAACCAGCTTACCTCGCGTTCGCCCTTGCTCTCGTATACATTCTGCCAATGAGCCGCCCGGCCTGAAATCGTCATGAAGCCTGATCCCTTCCATGTTGATCCCGCCGATACTCGACCACAAGCATTACTCCACCCCTTCAGTGTTCTCGCCCTCGGCGCTCCTGCGTGAAGCGCGGCGACAGCGCGGCCTGCCACAACAGGATGTCCCGGAGGTCTGCATCCTAGACCCGGACGGCGATCTCGTCAGGCAGCTTCGTGAGCGCGGCCTCGGCCGACGTTTCGAGCCTTGGGCCTGCTACCTTACGGAACTGGACACATTCGCGCTCGCCGGGCGCGACGTGGGCATCGTCGGCCGGGTCGTCGGGCAAGCTGCCCAAGCACGTTTTTGATTTCCGAACGTAGCTGTTCAGGAAAAAGATAAAAGCCCACTCGCGCCTTACGCTCCTGCGCATCAAGGGCCCCGTCGAGCCGCCGGCGCTCTGGAAACTTCCGTTCTCGGGGCATTCCGGACGCGGCTTGCCCTGCTGCAGGTTGGCCCCCGTCGCGAATGACCCATAGCGGTCCTCAGGCGTCCCCAGTCCCTCACTTGTGTCGCTTATAACCAATGGGTTGATGCGTGACAGCCGCAACATGGTTGTGTATTGCTTGAGATGGTCTCGCGTCAATGATCCGGACATCCGTGCGCGGAATGATCTTGCTGGCCGCTCTGCTCGTAATTTTAATGTCAGGAGCTGCGATGGCCGCGCCGGACGAGGATATCCTGGGCAAAGCCGAGGGCTATCCGGTCTGCCCGCTGGACGATGCGAACCTCGGGCCTGACCGCTGTCTGGTCGGTCTCTTCAGCCACTTTGACGAGGTTTATCCGGCGCGCAAGGTCGCGCGCGCAGGCCCGGTGCATCAGCTCGCTCGGGCGGCTGCCGAACCGGCAATCAGCTACGCCACACCGAACGGGCGCCGCGAAGGCGTGGACCATTTCCTCGGCCATAACCGCACGATGGGCCTGCTCATCCTCAAGGGCGACCGTATCCTCGTCGAGCGCTACCAGTACGACCGCACGGCGCAGCAGCGCTTCCATTCCCAGTCGATCGCCAAGACCGTGGTCGCGATGCTAGTCGGTATCGCGCTGCAGGACGGCAAGATCCGCTCGATCGACGACCTCGCGCAGGACTACGTTCCGGCGCTCGCGAATTCGCCCTACGGAAAGACCAGCCTGCGGCACCTGCTGACGATGTCGTCGGGCGTGAAGTATCACGAAACCTATCAGCGGGGTGACGATAACGAAATCCTGACGGCACGCAGCTACAAGCAACAAAGCGCCGGGGGCGCGGATACGCTTGCGCCGTTCGCGGCGCGTGAGCGCGAAGTGCCCGCCGGCACGCGCTTCTACTATGCCTCCTCGGAGACGGTGACGCTCGCGCTCGCACTGCGCGCTGCGGTCGGCTTGCCGCTGGCGGATTATCTCTCCGAAAAGGTCTGGAAGCCGATGGGTGCGGAGGCCGATGCCAGCTGGCTGATCGACGCCGCGGGATTTGAGGTCGGCTTCGTGGGCCTCAATGTCACGCTGCGCGACTATGGGCGGCTGGGCCTTCTGCTTGCGAACGAGGGCGCTGCCGAAGGCAGACAGATCGTGCCCGCCGCATGGGTGCGTGCCATGACCTCGGCAGACGCACCGCACTTGCGATTCGGCGCCGCCTTGGAAGTCGCCGGTTACGGCTATCAGACATGGCTCATCGATCCGCGCGAGCCGTACTTTGCGCTCTTCGGCATTCGAGGTCAGGGCATCTTAGTCGATCCCGTGACGAAAGTGGTTGCCGTCTTCGTCGCGGCGCATGCAGCGTTGGACATGGCGGCGCGCCGTGAGCAATACGCCCTATTTTACGGAACTATTCGCGCGCTTCAGTCGCAGAACAAATAGGCGCTGCTTTCGCTGGCGTGACGCGGAACGCCGTTGCGATCGACGGTCGATTAGGGCTGTGCCGGAAACAACGAAAGCAGACCGGTCGAAGCAGCCACTTCAGTTCCTGTGAAGGGTTTCGGATGACGGCCCATCGCGAGGATTCCGCTTGCACGGGGGCCGTCGTCCGAAAGCCTCCAGTGAAGGAACCCGCGGGAGATGATGTGCCGACGGTGCCGCGGGCGCTATGGCGATTTGATCGCGGTGTTGGCGGCGAACGCGAGGGGCGAGAGCGTGGCGGTCAGGTAGTGGCAGGCGCTGGTGTGTCTCGGGCTCGCTTCAGCCCCGATGACGATGGCTTTCCGGGAAATTGGTGCTGTGGAAAGCGCTGCCGCGCAGCTGTCCGATCGAGCGTCGTCGTGGCCGGGTCGTGACCAGCGAGAAACGCGCTTGACGATGCGGGTGGGTGATGTGGCGACTGCACTCATGAGGTGTCGATCCTGATTGCGACGAGAGGCGCGCTTGGCCGGTGGCGTGGCTGACAGCCGGCCTCGAAAGTCTCGACCACGAACATGCGGCCGCCGCAGCAGGGGCAAGGCTGGGCGAGTGGCTGGGCCGTCGCCGGATCGATCTCGACTGCCTCCTCAGTCGTAGGCTTTGCCAGTCCCAGGAGTTCACGCGCTCGCGCGATCGTCTCGGCGCGGTTCGCGCTGGCGAACAAGCCGTAGTGGCGGATGCGATGGAAGCCTTTGGGCAGCACGTGGATCAGGAAGCGGCGGATGAACTCGCCGATGTCGAGGGTCATCGTGGTGTACCGGCCGGGGCCTTCGATCCGGTAGTTTTTGACCTTGAACGTGACGCTGCGCTGGTCGATTGCGATCAGGCGGCGGTTCGAGATGGCGACGCGGTGCGTGTAGCGCGACAGATAGGCGAGCACGGCCTTCGGGCCTGCGAACGGGCGCTTGGCGTAGACGAACCAGCGCTTCTTGCTGAGCGGAGCGAGGAAAGCCGCGAACGCCTTGGCATCGGCGAGATGCGCGTGTGAGCCGAGGAACTGCAGGCTGCCCGCCTTGTGTGCCGCGAGACACTTCTCCACCATCGACCGCCGAAACAGCTTTGACAGAACGCGCACGGGCAGCAGGAAGTTTGGCTGCATGAGATCCATGAGATGCCATCGATGGAGAGCCCGCCGCCTGGCACGATCATGTGCAGATGCGGATGGTGGGTCATGGCCGAGCCCCAGCTGTGCAATACCGACGTGATGCCGATGCGGGCGCCGAGGTGCTTGGGGTCGGCCGCGATGGTGAGCATCGTCTCCGACGAGGCCTTGAACAGCAGATCGTAGATCACGGCCTTGTTCTGGTAGGCGATGTCGCCAATCGCCGACGGCAGCGTGAAGACGACGTGGAAGTAGGGAATCGGGAGCAGTTCGGCCTCGCGTGCCGCCATCCACTGGCGCGCTGCCGCGCCCTGGCACTTAGGGCAGTGGCGGTTGCGGCAGCTGTTGTAGGCGATCGTGGTGTGGGCGCAGTCCTCGCAGCGCGCGACGTGTCCGCCGAGGACCGCCGTACGGCAGTTCTCGATGGCGCTCATCACCTTGAGTTGGAGCAGGCTGACGTGACCGCGGTTGGC
>CAVZQX010000074.1:0-40598 GCA_963777475.1 uncultured Alphaproteobacteria bacterium | reverse complement strand
ATGTCATCCTGACGACGGCGCAAGTTGGTGATCGCCACCAGGAGGGTGACAAGCAGGGCGTCCTGCGAGGACAGCTTCAACACGGTCTTGCCGAAGGTCGGCGTGTAGACGGTGACGAAGTAGAAGGTCGTGGTGGTCAGGATCGCGATCATCATGCCGAGGATGACGATGCGCCAATTGGCCGATGCCGATGCAAACACTTCCGACGCGGTTGGATGTTTCTTCATCGCCAGAAATTCCGGCGTTTCTTCCAGCGTCCGGCGTAGGAAGAAGATGACGGGAATGATCAGGCAGCCGATGAAGAACGGGATGCGCCAGCCCCATGCCGCGACAGTCTCGGCCGGCATCGCTTCGCTCAGCAGGTAGCCGATGATCGCAGCGACGAAGATCGCGACCTGCTGGCTCGAGGACTGGAACGAAGTGTAGAAACCCCGATTGCCCGGTGTGGCGATCTCCGAAAGGTAAACCGAGACGCCGCCGATCTCGACGCCGGCAGAAAATCCCTGCAACAACCGGCCGACCAATACGATGACGGGTGCTGCGACACCGATGGTCGCGTAACTCGGGCAGAAGGCGATCACCACGGTCCCCATGGCCATGATCGATAGCGTGACGATCAGTCCCTGGCGGCGACCGATACGGTCGATATAGGCGCCGAGCACGACCGCGCCGATGGGGCGCATCAGGGCGCCGAGCCAGAACACACCGAAGGTATTGAGCAGCGCCGCGGTTTCGTCATGGGACGGGAAAAACGCCTTTGCGATCGAGCTGGCATAGAAGCCGAACAGGAAGAAGTCGAACTGCTCGAGGAAATTGCCGCTGGTGGCGCGCAGGATGGCGCCGATGCGCGATTTGATCACCGGTACTGGCGTGGTTGACGTTTGCGACATCGCGCGTTCTCTCCCCGTTTTTACATATTGGCCGGAACGGAAAGTCTCACGCCCGCCGACGACTGAGTTGGTCCGACAATCTGCCATGCCGCAGCAGTCTGACCAACCGGAAATCTCCTGATAATTAGGATAAGGGCTCGCAATGAGAGGGTTTTTCAGGCTTTGTTCTGCGCCGCGGCGGCCAGCCAGTTCCGGAACGCGCGCAACTTCGGCGGATCGGGGGTCGCTTCCGGAGAGACCAGGTAGAAACCGGCGTCCGCGGGCAGGGCGATCTCGAACGGGACCACCAGCCGGCCCTTGGCGATGTCGTCCCGGACGTAGGAGGTCCGGCCCATGGCAATGCCGATCCCGTCGATCGCCGCCTGCACGGTCATCAGGATCAGGTCGAAGGTGATGCCGGGCTGTTTCGAGATGTCCGCGGGCAGGCCGGAGGCCGTCAGCCACAGCCGCCAATCGTCGCCATTGTTGGTGTTGTGCAGCAGCACGTGATCGCGCAGGTCTTCTGGTCTTCGCAGCGGCCGCTTGCCGGCGAGCAGGGCCGGGCTGCACACCGGAAAAACCTCATCGGCCATCAGCCATTCCGCGCGCAGGCCCGGCCAATGCCCCCTGCCGTAGCGGATCGCGGCGTCGACATCGCCGCTCTTGAAATCGACCAGGCCGGTCGAGGTGGTAATGCGGACGTCGATCCCGGGATGGGCTTCCTGGAACGCGGTGAGGCGCGGCAGCAGCCATTTTGCCGCCAGCGACGCCAAGGTCGAGATCGTCAGCACGTTGTCGTCGTCCTTGCGCAACAGCCGGTCGGTCGCCAGCCGCAGGTCGTTGAAGGCGGCGCGGACGCCGGGGAGATAGTCGCGGGCTTGCGGGGTGAGCGCGAGCGCGCGGTTCTGCCGGACGAACAGCCGGATCCCCAACTCCTCCTCCAGTCGCCGGATCTGATGGCTGATCGCGGTCTGGGTAACGTTCAGCTCGGCCGCCGCTTGGGTAAAGCTCAAATGCCGGGCGGCCGCCTCGAACGCCCGTAACCCGTTCAGCGACGGCAGCCTCGCCGACATCCCTACTGTCTCCTATTCATGAGTTTATATCATCCGAAGCGGTACAAAGTGTCGTTTGTCGAAAGCAGGAATACCGCAGATATTTGCTGCCAAAGCTTAGACGTAGGAGCCTACAATGTCTACTTGCACCCAACAAACGATGACAAATCATCATGCCACCGGGATTTTCGCCCAGGTGAGCGACACCTTGCATCTATGGCGGCAGCGCTATCAGACCCGCCGGGAGCTCACCCAATGGACGGACCGCGACCTGCACGATGTCGGCATCTCCTGGAGCGACATCGTCCACGAGGCCGAAAAGCCTTTCTGGCGGGCCTAATGGCCGCCACGCCGGCGCCGCCTCTCAAAGAGGGGCGCCGGCCAGTTTCTTCCTGATCGATGGGAGCGCGCGATGGTCCGGTTTCAGTTCGACGATCTCAAGCAATACTCCGACGTGCTGCGCACGCGCCGTGGCGATCCGGTCAACGTGCGCTTCGTCGAGCCCCGCGATGCCGAGGAGTTGCAGAACTATATCCGTTCGCTTTCGGCGCGTTCCCGCTACAACCGCTTTCTCGGCGCCACCAGTGAGCTGCCGAAATCGGTGCTCGATCATTTCATTCATGTCGGCCTGGACGATGGCTTCACGGTGGTCGCGACCATGCAGATCGACGGCTTCGAGACCATCGTTGGCGAAGCGCGCTATGCGTTCCACCCCGACACCGAAAGCATTGAGTACGGTCTCTCGATCGACGACCGCTGGCAGGGCCATGGCATCGGCTCGGCGCTGTTGAAAAATCTTGAATGCCGCGCCGCCGCCTTCGGCGCCCGCCGGCTGTTCGGCGATACGCTTCGCTCCAACGATGTCATGATCGCGCTGGCGCGCAAATCCGGCTTCGCGTTCACGAACAATCCGGACGACTGGAAGCTGGTGCGCTTCGAAAAGCAGATCAACGTCGCGCGCGCGGATATTCCCTGCGCCAGCTGGCGGATCGCGGCGGAACAGATCGCGATTCAGGCGGCGGTTTGAATTTCGTAGATTCCATGGGGTGATGAGCGTGCATCCGTTAAGTTTGGGTTTGCACACTCGAACCCACGGAGACGTCAGATGCAAGCACCCAGCGTAAGCACGCCCATCACAGGCCATATTAGCACGATTTTTGTTGCCATCGAACTGAGCCAGAAGACTTGGTTGGTGACGATGCACAGTCCAGACAAGGATAAGATTTCCCGGCACAAGGTGCAGGGCGGTGATCATGCGGGCCTGCTGGCGCTGATCGATCGGGTGCGCGATCGGGCGGCACATGCGCTGGGAGCGGTCCCTGCGGTGGCGAGTTGCTACGAGGCTGGTTATGACGGGTTTTGGCTGCATCGGCTTCTGATGGCGGCGGGGATCACGAACTACGTGTTCGACCCTTCGAGCATTGCGGTGGATCAGCGGGCCCGCCGGGTGAAGACCGACCGGATCGACGGTGAGACGATGCTGCGAACGCTGATGGCCTACCTGCGCGGAGAGCCGCGTGTGGTTCGGATCGTCCGTGTGCCAATGCCTGAGCAGGAGGATGCGCGCCGTGACACGCGCGAACGGCATCGGCTGACCAAGGAACAGACCGCTCATACCAACCGGATCAAGGCGCTGCTGCGGCTGCACGGTTTTGCGGTCGGGCAGCCGCGCCGGCGCGACTGGCTGACCTGGCTGGCAGGGCAGCGGGATTGGCAGGGCCAGGCGGTGCCGCCTCGGATTCTGAGCGAGATCGAGAACGAGCATGCGCGGCTGATGCTGGTGCGCAAGCAGCTCGATGCGCTGGCGCGGACGCCGGCCGCGGCGGATCCGGCGCCAGCGGTGGCTGAGATGGTTCGGCGCGGCGAACTTCTGCAGCGGCTCAAGAGTCTTGGCCCGGCGTTCGCGACGACGCTGACCCAAGAGGCGTTCTACAAGGACTTCCACAACCGGCGCCAGGTCGGGAGCTATTTCGGGCTGGCGCCCAGTCCATGGCAAAGCGGCGGAACCGATCGCGACCAGGGGATCAGCAAGGCGGGCAATCCGCGCGCCCGCTGCGCCGCGATCGAGCTGTCCTGGCTGTGGCTGCGGCACCAGCCGGACAGCGAGCTCAGCCAATGGTTCCGGCGGCGCACGCTCAATGCCGGCAAGCGCACCAGGCGCATCGCCATTGTGGCCTTGGCGCGCAAGCTGGTGGTGGCGCTTTGGCGTTACCTCACAACCGGTCTTGTGCCCGCAGGGGCGGTGCTCAAGTCAGCGAAGGCGTAATGATTTAACCAACGCGTCAGCGTCGCGGCATCTGCCGCGGTCAGCGCGGGATGGATGATGACCGTGCCACCCTAGGGCCAACAAACAGGCTGTTTCGTAGATGGGTCTCATCCTCGTAGCTTCCTCGCCGCAAGCATGCGGAATGTGGGTACTGGGCCATGGCGCCCGACCGGATATGAGGTGATGCAGTGAGCAACTGCATAAATCGCCGGAAGCTAGTCCCTGAGCGCGTCGACCGCGGCGGTACGCTGCGCTACGCATGGCTCCGCGCACCGCCGCTGCGCCATGCGATAAAAATAAAACCCAAGCCCCAGTTAGGATGCTTGACTCAAGAGGCCCCATATGAGGGTGGGCAAAGGCGAAGCGTGCCCACCATTTTACAACACCGGGCGAGAAATGGTGGGCACGGCGCAAGGGCGCCTTTGCCCACCCTACAGAATGATCCGCTATTTCCCCGTAAACACCGGCTTGCGCTTGTCGATGAAGGCCTGCACCGCTTCGCGGTGATCGGCGGTGGTGGTCAGGCGGATCAGGCGTTCGGCCTCCTGGTCGCGGGCGGTGGCGAAGTCGAACGACAGCGCCTCGTCGAGATTGTCCTTCATGTAGCGCAGCGCGAGCGTCGGTCCCTCGGCCATGGTCTTGGCGAGCGCAAAGGCTTCTTCCTGAAGCTTGTCGTCCGGCACCACGCGGTTGACGAGGCCGATGGCCTCGCATTTCGTGGCGTCGACCTTTTCCGAGGTGAACATCAGTTCCCGGGCGCGGGCGGTGCCGACCAGGCGCGTCAGCAGCCAGGCGATGCCGTAATCGCCGCTGAGCGCGACCCGCAGATAGCCGGTGGACACGAACGCCGATTGCGCGGCGATGCGGATGTCGCAGGCCATGGCGAGCGCGAGCCCCGCGCCGACCGCAGGCCCGGGTAGCGCCGCAATCGTCGGCTTGCGCACCGAGACCAGCGTGCCGGTGAGAAGCCGCTGCCGCTCCTGCAGATCGGCGACCTTCTCGTCATATGACATTTCCAGCTTCTTCTTGTCGCGGTGCGCGCCCATGGCCTTGACATTGCCGCCGGCGCAGAACGCTTGACCGGCGCCGGTGATCAGGAGCGCGCCCACTTCCGGGTTCTCGCCGCAGGTCCTGATCATCGTGCGCAGCGCCGGTGTCAGATCGTCGGACATCGCGTTGCGCACTTCGGGGCGATTCAGGGTGATGACCGCGACGCGGTCGCGGATCACGCAGAGCAGCTCGTCGGTGCCGGTGTCGATTTTGATCTCACTCGTCATACTAGTCTCCCGGTTTCTACGTCATTGCGAGGAGCAACGCGACGAAGCAATCCATTGATGCTTGATATGCGGGCGGGCATGGATTGCTTCGCGGCGCTCGCAATGACGGCAATCGTGTTTTGTAGGGTGGGCAAAGGCGCTCTTTGCGCCGTGCCCACCGTCATTCTACGAATTTGAGGATGGCGGGCACGCTTGCGCCTTGCCTACGGTCTGCTCTCAAAACTTCTCCACCCATGGCCGCAATTCCATCTCCCAGGTCCAGGCGCTGCGCGGCTGCTGCAGGACGCTCCAGTAGCTTTCCGCGATCGCGTCGGGATCGAGCATGGAGTCCGGGCGATCGGGTGGATCCATGCGCGTCGCGCTGCGGATGCCGCCATCGATGACGAAATGCGCGACATGAATGCCCTGCGGCGACAGTTCGCGCGCCATGCTCTGCGCCAGTCCGCGCAGCGCGAACTTGCCCATCGCGAACGCCGCCGATTGCGGATAACCCTTTACGCTCGCGGACGCGCCGGTGAACAGGATCGCACCATGCTTGCCGGGCAGCATCCGCCGAGCCGCCTGCTGCGCCACCAAAAAGCCGCCGAACGCGCTCACGGTGATCGCCTGGGCGACGTCCGCCGGCACCAGATCGACGAAGGCGCCGCGCGCCCGTCCGCTGGCGTTGTAGACGACGAGGTCGGGCGTGCCGATCTCGCGCTCGACCAGTCCGAACAGGCGCTCGACCTCGTCCGGCTCGGTGGCGTTGCAGGCAAAGGCGCGGGCGCCGGTTTCGCTGCAGAGCGCGCCCAACTTCTCGATCTTGCGCGCGGCGAGTGCGACGCGGATTTTTTCGCGTGCGAACAACCGCGCCAGCGACGCGCTCAAGCCTTCGCCGGCGCCGACAACGAGCGCGATCTTGTAAGTGGGTTTCTCCATGGGCGCCGTCCTTGGGGTTTGCCTGCACTGTATCTATGCGCGCGATCCCGCGTGACAACCGGCAGCGTCGAGAATAGGGCGCGAGCGCGGCCTTGCGGCGTTGCGCAAAATCCATTGATGCGGAGTGCCTTTATGGCGAAAATAGCAGCGCCCCCTTACCGAGCAGGGTGACCTTTCGGCGCCCAAGATGCGATAGGTCTGCGCCATAGGGTCACGCTCCCTGTCCATGGCTTGGTTGCATGGCTTTGCCGCTTTATCCACAGCCTGGTCCGGAGCATGATCCACATCATCCAAAGCGGCAAGGTCCAATCACGGCGGAAACCAACAAGAGACAAAAATGCACCAGCTCCTCAAGCACGATGTGACGGCCAAAGCCGGCGAATCGGGATTGCTCGCGCCCGATACCACGGGCATGAATTTCTATCGCGCCGACCCGGCGCTGACCGATCTGTTGCGCATCCATCTGCCGGACAATCTGTTCCGCCATATAGAACCGCATCTCGACCGTCTTGGCGGGCTCGCTGGCCACCACCTCGACGAATGTGCGCGGCTGGCCGACCGCCATGTGCCGGTGCTGCATCAGCGCGACCGTTTTGGGCGCGACGTGCAGTGGATCGAATATCATCCGGCCTATCGGGAATTGGAGCGCGCGGCGTTCGGCGAGTTCGGCATTCATGCGATGTCGATCCGCAAGGGCATCCTGGGCTGGCCGGACAAGTACCCGGTTGTCGCCAAGCACGCCTTCACGTTTCTGTTCAATCAGGCCGAGTTCGGCCTCGGCTGCCCGATCAACGTCACCGACGGCTGCGCAAAGCTGCTTGCGAATTTCGGCAGCGATGCCTTGAAGGCGAAATATCTAGATGGATTGACCGAGACGGACATGGAGAAGCTGACCCAGGGCGGCCAGTTCATGACCGAGAAGGAAGGCGGCTCCGATGTCGGCACGCTGACCACCACGGCGGTGCAGGAAGGCGATCATTTTCGTCTCACCGGCGAGAAGTGGTTCTGCTCCAATGCCGATGCGAAGGTTGTGATGCTGTTGGGGCGGCCGGAAGGGGCGGCCGGGGGCACCCGCGGCGTCGGCCTGTTCCTGATGCCGCGTTTTCTCGATGACGGATCGCAAAATCACTACCGGATCGTGCGGCTGAAGGACAAGCTCGGCACCCGCTCGATGGCGTCCGGCGAGATCAAGCTGGAAGGCGCGATCGCCTACGCGGTCGGCCGGCTCGATCGCGGCTTTGTGCAGATGGCCGAGATGGTCAATTCGTCGCGGCTTTCCAACGGCGTGAAGTCGACCGCGCTGATGCGCCGCGCGCATCACGATGCGATGACGGTCGCAACCAACCGCGTGGTGTTCGGTAGCCGCATTGTCGACCTGCCGCTCGGACGGCGGCAATTGATGAAGATCATGCTTGCGACCGAGCAGGCGTTGTCGATGAGTTTTCTCACCGCCGATGCGCTCGATCGTGCCGAAGCCGGCAGCCAGGATGCCGCGGCGCTGCTCCGCATCCTGACGCCGACATTGAAATTCCGCGCCACCCGCGACGCGCGAAAAGTCTGCGGCGATGCCTTGGAGATGCGCGGCGGCATCGGCTATATCGAGGAGTTCGCAACCGCGCGGCTATTGCGCGACGCGCATCTCGGTTCGATCTGGGAAGGCACCGGCAATATCGTCGCGCTCGATGCGCTCAAGCGCGCGGTCGGCCGCCACGGCGCGGAATTGGCGCTCGCCGCCGATCTGCATGCGCGGCTGGATGACAGCGCTCAGGTACCGCAGGCCTGGCGCGACCGCCTGCGCGGGCTAACCGATCGCGCGGTGGAATTTGCACGGGAGGTCGCCGCGCGCACCGAGAACGAAGCCGAGGCCCGGCGCGCCACCAGCCTGCTTTATCATGTGGCGAGCGCGGTGGCGCTCGCCTGGGAAGGCGCGCGCATCGACCAGATGCGTGGCGACGCAAGGCGGCTTCTGTTGTCGCGGCTGGTGATCGATCATCGCGTGTCGCCGCGCGATCCGTTCCGGCTCACGGAAAATAAGGCGCAGGATGCGATCGCGGGTCTGCTGCTCGGCGAGCGTTCGGTGAGCATGGCCGAGGTTGGCGAATTGCTTTCGGCAGCGTAGGCTGATGCTTCTCAGGGCGCGGTTCACCTCTCCCTTCGGGAGAGGTCCGTGCCGTAACGATAAACAAGATGAGGAAACACCGATGAAGGCCGCCGTGCTGATGGAAGTCAACAAGCCGCTCGTGATCGAGGACGTCAGCCTGCCGAAGCCGGGTCCGCGCGAGGTTCTGATCCGCACCGCGGTCGCGGGCCTCTGTCACTCCGACCTGCATTTCATGGAAGGGCTCTATCCGCATCCGCTGCCGGCGGTGCTCGGCCACGAATCCGCAGGGATCGTCGAGCAGGTCGGCTCCGACGTCACCTATGTGAAGCCGGGCGATCATGTCGTGACCTGCCTGTCGGTGTTCTGCGGCACCTGCGACAATTGCACCACCGGCCGGACGGTGTTGTGCACCGACACCACGGTGAAGATGCTGCCGGGCGCATCGAACCGGCTGTCCTGGTCGCGGCCGGAAAAACTCAATCAGTTTCTCAATCTGTCGTCGTTTGCCGAGCAGATGCTGGTGCACGAAAACGCCATCGTCAAAATCCGCAACGAGATGCCGCTCGATCTCGCCGCCCTGATCGGCTGCGGCGTCATCACCGGCTATGGCGCGGTGGTGAATACGGCGAAAGTTCAGCCCGGCGAGAGCGTGGTGGTGATCGGTTGCGGCGGCGTCGGCATGGCCGCGATCAACGGCGCCGAGATCGCCGGCGCTGGGCGCATCATCGCGGTCGACACCAATCCCGCCAAACTGCAGCTTGCGACCAAACTCGGCGCCACCGATGTGGTCGATCCCAGGAACGGCGACGTGGTGCAGCAGGTGCGCGACCTCACCAAGGGCGGCGTGCACCATGCTTTCGAGGTGCTGGGCCGCAAGGAGACCGCGGAGCAGGCCTTTGCGATGCTGGCGCCCGGGGGGACCGCGACCATCGTCGGCATGATCCCGTTCGGCCAGAAGATCGAGCTGCACGGCTTCGATTTCCTGCGCGAGCGCAAGATCCAGGGCTCGTCGATGGGCTCGAACCATTTCCGCGTCGACATGCCGCGGCTGATCGAGTTCTACATGCGGGGCAAGCTGCATCTGGAAGACTGGATCTCGGCGAAACTGAAGCTCTCCGAGATCAACGAAGGCTTTGCCGCGATGAAGGCCGGCAAGACCGTGCGCAGCGTGATCATGTTCGATGCGTAGACGTTCTCAGCCGCGACACATGTGCCGACACCGCGAGCCAGCGGCCGTTGTGCCTGGCCCAGCAATCGGTGTAGCGGCCGGAAGCCTCTTTGCCATCCGGCGTGGTGTAGCTGGTTGCGGCATGGATGATGGCGAAATCGCCCATCACGCGAATCTTCACGTCCTGGGCTTTGAGATTTTTGATCGCGACCGGTTGCGCCGTCTGCTTGAGGAACGCAGCGCGGTCGACCAGCGACTTGTCGGGGTTGGAGCAATAAAAATCCGGCGCCAGGATTTCGTCGAAGCGTTTGACGTCGGAGTTCTGCACCGAAGCAACATAGTCGCGGTTGAGCGCGGTCAGCTGGTCGATGTCGTTGGTCACTATCATTGGGTTTCCTCCAGTCTCTCTCCCCGCCATTGCGAGGAGCAAAGCAGCGAAGCAATCCATCTTGCCTCGAAAAGACAGAATGGATTGCTTCGTCGCTTCGCTCCTCGCAATGACGGTGCCATTCGAGCGACATCTAGACTCAATCATCAAACATCGGCGGCGGGACAAAGCCGCCGAACTCGCGCTCGATCAGCTCGGCGAGCTTGAGCGGCGTGCGGTCTTCGAGCCAGGGACCGACGATCTGCACGCCGACCGGCAAGCCTTCCGGCGAAAAGCCGGTCGGGATCGCGGTCGCGGGCAGGCCGGGCAGGGTGGCGATGCCGGGCCAGGCGAGCTGGTCAGGATAGGGAAAATCCTTGCCATCGATATTGATGCGGCGCTTTTCCTGCTCCGGCGAATGATCCTGCACATAGGCGGGCGTCGGCATGATCGGGCAGATCACGGCATCGAACGTCTTGAACAACTCGCGCCATTGCGCGCGCAGCCGGGCGCGTGCCGTTATCGGCGATCACCCAGTCGCGATGGCTGAGCGCGATGCCGCGCAGCCGCTCGGCGGCAAGGCTCAAGTCGTCGGCGGCAAGCTGGGCCGCGCCGGCCTGCGCGCCGGCATAGACCTCGGGCAGGAAATTGGCGCCGAGGAACGACAGCAGCATCCGCATGTAGAGCCGGCTCGAGGCGGCGAAGTCCGGCAATAGCGGGCTCTGCCGCGCGACGGCAACGCCGGCCTTGCCGAGGTTTGCGGCCAGCTGTTCGATGCCGGCGCGCACCGCCTTGTCGGTCGGCAACACCGGATCGCTGTCGATCAACAGCACGCGGAAATCCTTCAATTGCTGTATGCCGCGGCGGCGGCAATTCGAGGCGATAGGCCTTGCCGGCCTCCATCGGGTCGGGACCCGCGATCACGTCGAGCAACAGCGCCAGATCGGCGGCCGAGCGCGCCATCGGGCCGATGACCGCGAGGTCGCGATCGAGCGGCAGTGGCGGCAGCGGCGGCGGGGTGTGGCCGCGCGGCGGCACCAGTGCAAAGGTCGGCTTGTGCGCGTAGACGCCGCAGTGAAAGGCCGGCACGCGCAGCGAGCCGCCGATGTCGGAGCCGAGCGAGAGCGGCCCGTATCCGGCGGCGAGCGCGGCCGCCGATCCGCCGGAGGAGCCGCCGGGTGTGCGCGCCGAGATCATAGGGGTTGTTGGTGGTGCCGTAGATTTCGTTATAGCTCTGCCAGTCGCCGAGCCCGAGCGGCACGTTGGTCTTGCCGAGGATCACGCCGCCGGCTTCCTTGACGCGCGAAACCGACAGCGCGTCCTCGCGCGGGACAAAATCCTTCTGCGCCGGATAGCCCCAGGTCGTGGGCAGATCCAGCGATGTTGTAGGACTCCTTCACCGTCAGCGGGATGCCGAGCAGCGGCTTGTTCTCGCCGCGCTTCAGCGCAGCATCGGCGGCGCGCGCCGCTTCCAGGCCACGCTCGAAATCGCGCACGCAAACCGCATTGATCTTGCCGTCGTGACGTTCGATGCGGCTGATCGCGTCCTGCGCAAGCTCGACCGCTGAGACTGTTTTCGCCGCAAGCGCGGCCGACAGCTCGACCGCGGTCTTGAAGCTCCATTGCGATTTGGCCAATTTGTTTCTCCCGTCCTGATCTTTCGATGCACGCGAATGATGATCAGTTTAGCCGCCGCCGGCAAGGCGGGTTTGACGGGAATTGCTGCGTGAAGAAAATTATCCCGGCAGCATGCGCTGCATGACGCGGTCGCGGTAGATGAAGAGGTGCGCCAGCGCGGCCGCGACGTGGAGGCCGATCAGCACCAGCAGCGTCCATTCCATCGCCTGATGCAGGCCGTCGATCGCCTTGCCGGCGGATGCGCTCTCGGACGCCAGCATCGGCATCGGGAATAGATAGAAGAAGGGCACCGACCAGCCGCGGAACGACGCGAACAGCCATCCGGTCAGGGTGGTCGCCAGCACCAGCGCATAGAGCAGCCAGTGCAGCGCCTCCGAGCCCACCCGCTGCCATGGCGCTAGCGAACTTTCCGGTGCGACCCGATGCGTCAACCGCCACGCCAGCCGCAGCATGATGAGAATGAGAATCGTCATGCCGACGGAAATATGCAACGTCATGCCGATGCCCGGTCGCATGTCGCGATGAAGATCCGGCATCAGCCAGCCGATCGAATATTGGATCATGAGCAGGGCCACGATGATCCAGTGAAATGTCTTGGCGGTGGTTCCGTATTCCAAGCGAGCGGTCATGGATTCTCCTTTTACCAATTGAACGATATCGGCCGCGGCTCGGAAAATTCCCTCACCGGTCAACTCGAAATATCGATCCCGCGCGCGACGAGGGGTCGTCAGCCAAGCGAGGGCCACGCCTCGTCTAACTGAACCAACGGCATCTCCTTGTCACGGCTGAAACGTTCGCATGGACGAATGCGCCATCGGATTGACCGGCCCGGCGGTTGTGGGCTCGCTCGCATTGGCGCTGCTCCCGGGTACCGGGAACGCATATCCGATAATCGTCTTGACCACCCAGCGGTCGGATGCCGGCGTCAAGCCGTAACCGACGCCCAAGTCCACGTCGAAGACGCCGAACTTGAAATCGGTCACCGCGAACAACGTGTGCTGCTGCTCGGCAAGCGGAGAGAAATCGCCGATCTTGCCGAAGTCGGAGTAATATTCGAAGCCCGCATAGAGGTCATGGCCGAAATTTTTCGCGACGCGAACGGCCGGCGCGAAATCCGCCTCGCCATATTTGCCGAAGCCGATGTCGACGATCGGGTTGACGATCACTTCGTACTCGGAGTTGCGGAGCCCGATGATCGGGCGAATCTCCAAGGCCCACCGGGTTTGCGCAAAGGGCGGCGTTTCGTTGCTGAGTTCGAAATTGACGCCGTAGAAGAAGTTGCGCTGATCGGCGTGCGGCGAGACGAACAGCGTCCTGAGCTTGAACGCGTCCGAGTAGAACTGCTGATTGGTGATCGAGAACGGCAGATAGAGCCCGACCTCCCACCAGTCGGTGACGCCATAGGCGAATTCCGGCGTCCCGTTGAGGCTGTGATTGGAGGCGAGCCCTCCGGGAAACGGCGGATTGGTCTGGCCTCCGGCTACGTAATTGAGGTGCTGCTGGATCGTGAACTGGCCGACCGCCGCGATGCCAGCGTTGTAGACCTGGATTTCATCGGTCGCCCTCGCCTGCTGTCCTGACAAGGCCCACAAGGCCGCGCCGGTCGCCAGACACAGGCTGCGCCGGAATGCTCGTCCAAGAGGAGATCTGGTCATCGCGCTTGTGCCTATGCCGCCCCGATCAAGATACCGACTCCGAGCACGATGACGCCGCCGAGCACGATCTGGAACACCGCCTGCAGGAACGGCGTATCCATGTAGCGGGCGCGGATATAGGCGATCGCCCACAATTCGAAGAACACGACGATGCCAGCGATCGCGGTCGCGATCCAGAACGCATTGGCCCAGGAGTCCGGAACCAGATAGGGCATGGTGTGGCCGAGCCCGCCAAGCGTCGTCATCAATCCGCAGGTGACGCCGCGCAGCCAGGGCGAACCGCGCCCGGTCAGCGAGCCGTCGTCGGACAAGGCTTCGGCAAAGCCCATGCTGATGCCGGCGCCGATCGAGGCGGCAAGCCCGACCAGGAAGGTCTGCCAGTTGTGGTGGGTCGCAAACGCCGCCGCGAACAAAGGCGCCAGCGTCGACACCGAGCCGTCCATCAATCCGGCCAGCCCCGGCTGCACATATTGCAGCACGAACACGCGCCGGCGGGTGCGGTCCTCGGCGGCGCGTACGTCGGGCTTGAGAATCTGGTCGGTCAGCCTCTCCGCGGTCTTTTCATGGCCTTTTTCGGCCTCGGCGAGATCGCCGAGCAGGCGGCGGACGCCGACATCCTGGGCCTGTTCGGCGGCCTTGACGTAGAACCGCTCGGCCTCAAACTCCATCGTCTCCACCTCTTTGCGGATGGTGTCGAGCGACAGGTTCTTGGTCAGCCAGATCGGACGGCGGCGCAGAAATCCCTTGACGTCGTCCCGTCGGATCGGCGGCAAATGCGGGCCGAACCGCTGCTCGTACAGTTCGAGCAGCATATGGCGATGGCCACGTTCTTCCTCGGCCATCTCCTCGAAGATCTTTGCCGAATTGGGGTAGCGCTCCTTCAGGTCCTCGGCGAAGGTCATGTAGATGCGGCTGTCCTCCTCCTCCGAGGAGATCGCGACAGCCAGTACCTCGCGTTCGGTCAGATCGGCGAAATTCTTCATTACGGCCGCCTCGATTTAGAATTATTCTAAAGCTAGAGAGATCGTCCCATCTGGGTCAATTGCACCGCACAAAAGAGAACGGCATTCCTCTGATTTCTGGATCGCGCGATTTGGAACCGTTACCGTCTTGGACCGTTCGGGTTCGCATCGCAGGATCGTCTGTCAAACCGGAGCTCTCATGGACAAGGTCAAATATCGCTTGAACGACCCGCGGTTGGCGCCGCGCCGGACCAAGCTCGAGATTCCCGGTTGGGCGGGCAAGCGCGAACCGCGCGCGGACGGCTCTCGCGAACAGGTCTGGCATTGCGTTCCATTTTCGGAAGGAGCGCAATACGGGATCGAGCTGTTCTACCCTTACGACAACGAACTGCATGTGACGACCAAGGACGGCCGCTTGATCCTCGAGGGGGATTGGGGTCCGCCGCCGGATGGCGGTTTGCAGTGGCCGCCGTTCCGGAATTTCGGGGACACTTTCTACACCTACCAGATCCTGCTCGATCTGAAGGTGCCAAAGGGATTTGCGGTCCGCACCGAGCCTCACCCGCGATTCTACACCGATCCCACCGACACGGTGCCGATTGCCGTGCCGGCGCTGATTCGCGGCTGGTGGCCGATGCTGTTCTTCTGCGTGTTCAAGGCGCCGGCCGAGGGCCGCACCCACATTTTCCGGCCGAACGAGCCGTTCATCCAGCTCATCGTGATCCCCGAGGAAGCCCCGTTCGAGCTCGAGAGGATGAGCGAGGAGGAATCAGCCGAACGCGAGCTGCAGGCGCGGCGGATCTACAACAGCCGGCCGACGCTGGCCAAAGGGACGGAATGGACGTCGTCAACCGACACCGTGTTCGACGGCACCTACCGGCATCTGCATCGCGCGGCGAAGGAAAAAGCCCGCGAGGATTAGCAGGATGCTGAAAAAGTCGTTTTGCGAGGCGGTTGGAGTGTGATTTTGTGCATGTGCCTGATTCCTTTGATTTGAGGGACGCGATGCGCGGTGAAGATCAGCGATCGGAAGTTCTTTTCAGCTACGTCCGCTTGGAGAGCCGCATCCCGACCGATCATCCGCTGCGCGCGATCCGTACGCTGATCGATGAGGCGCTGAACGGACTGTCGCGAGACTTCAACAAACTTTACGCGCGAGACGGACGGCCGTCGATCCCGCCAGAGCGGCTGTTGCGGGCGCTGCTGCTGCAGGCGTTCTACACGGTGCGCTCGGAACGGCAGTTGATGGAGCAACTCAACTACAATCTGTTGTTCCGGTGGTTCGTCGGGCTCTCGGCGGATGATCAGGTGTGGAATGCGACGGTCTTCTGCAAGAACCGGGACCGGCTGCTCGACGGCGATATCGCGGCCAAGTTCTTTGCGAGCGTGTTGAACCTGCCTCAAGTCCGCAAGCTGCTCTCCGGCGAGCACTTCTCGGTCGACGGCACCCTGATCGAGGCCTGGGCGAGCATGAAGAGCTTTGTGCCGAAGGACGGCGGCGATCCGCCATCGGGAAAAGATCATGGCAGCGGTGGGCGCAACGCCGAGCGCGACTTTCATGGCGAGAAACGCAAGAATGACACGCATTTCTCGACCACCGACCCCGACGCCCGCTTGTTCCGCAAAGGCGCCGGCAAGGAGGCCAAGCTCTGCCACATGGGGCATCTGATGATGGAGAACCGCAATGGCCTCATCGTCGATGCGCGCCTGACCGAGGCCAACGGCACAGCGGAGCGCTCGACCGCGCTCGACATGATCGAGGACAATGCCAGGCCGGGCAGCACCGTGGGCGGCGACAAGAACTATGACACCGCCGACTTTGTCGCCGGCTGCCGTGAACGCGGCTGCACGCCGCATGTCTCGCAGAACAATGCCAACCGCCGCTCCGCGATCGACGCGCGCACGACCCGCCATCCCGGCTATCGCATCAGCACGATCAAGCGCAAGCGGATCGAGGAACCCTTTGGCTGGATGAAGACCGTCGGCGGTCTGCGCAAGACCCGGCATCGTGGCCGCGGCTTGGTGGAATGGTTCTTCGTCCTCACTGCTGCCGCCTACAATCTCATTCGCGTTCGCAAGCTGCTCGCCGCGACGGGATGAGTCCGTCTGGGGCGCCGAATATGAGGCAAAACCGCAGCCCATACCGCCCATGCAACGCGAATCGCGAACCATCACTCCGGTTTTTTCCCCGCAAACACCACGAAAATCGATCTCATAATCGAGATTTTCAGCACCCTGTTAGAGCGGCCTGACGGCGCCGTAACCAGTGCAAAAAAAACAGGGCCGAGAGGCCCTGTGTTTCATAGTCCCGATTAGCCCTGCCTCAATAGCGGTAGTAGCCGTGATGGTGGTGATGATGGTGGTGGTGATGATGGTGGTGCCGGTATCGCGGCACGACGACCACGGGCCCGTACCGAAAGCCAAGTCCGTAGCCGTGATGGTGATGATGGTGGTGATGATGGTGGTGATGATGATAGAATTGGGCAAGCTGGACATTGCCGTCCGCTGACGGAGCGGGCTTTGATTCGTCGATGGCCTGCAGCAACGCCACCGCATTTGGGATGGGTTCGAGCAGATCGGCGTAGGAGTTGGCCCGCAGGACGTCAGACGGCGCCGGACTTGGCGCCGGCGCGGCTTGAGCAGCAGTGAATGCCCCGAGCGTCGCCATCGCTCCCAGTAGTCCAGCGATCTTCTTTTCCATGTTCTCCTCCAGTGACTGTTGCCGGGCACAATACCCGATAGCCATGAACGCCAACATCAGGAAATGGTTCCTGCGGCGTTTTGCTACGATGGCAGACTGACAATGAACCGGCGATGAACCTATCCTGCCGTTGGTTTTCTGAGCTGCTTCACGAATTGCAGCAGCAAGTGGCTGACCTGCTCAGGCTGCTCCTGCTGCACCCAGTGGCCGGCGCCGTCGACCAGATGGCAGCCGATCATTGTGGTGCAAGCATTCGACGGCATCGACTCGAATACGCCGGGACGCTGAAAGGTGCCCCAATCCTGCTTGCCCGAGATGAAGCAAGAAGGCACGTCGATGGTCCTGCCCGACCAGGTCTGCAGCTCGGCATTGAAAGCGCCCGAGGTGCCGCAGCGATACCATTGCAAGCCTCCCTGGAAGCCGGTGCGGCCATATTCGGCGCTGTAGAAGGCGAGCTCGCGATCCGGCAGCCAGCGATTGGCCGCGATTGCGGCCGCATCTGGCATTTCCTCGGCGACCGTCTCCGGCATCGTCTTGGCGAGGTCCATCACATAATAGGTCGGGAGTTTTGCGAGCTCGGCCGCCGACCATGATTGCAACGGATAGGGCTGGTTGGCTTTCCAGTCCGCGCTCTTGTGATGGTAATAGGCGCGCAGGAAATCATGCACGCCCTGCGGCGCGCCGGTCATGTCGCCATTCGCCTCGCGCGTCGAATAATACCATTGATAGTGCTTGCGCGGCCGCGGCAGGCTCGCGAGTTCGCGATGTACGGGATCGTCCGGCGCTGGCTTCGCCGGTGCGTCCGCCGTGTTGAACGGCAGCCGCGGCGGGCCGCCGAACGGCGCGCTCATCATGACGACCGAGCGGAACACGTCGGGCCGCACCAGCGCGCACCAGGCGGCGACGGGGCTGCCGAAATCATGTCCGATCACGGCGTCGACGCTTGCGTAGCCAAACGCGGACACCAGCCCGAGCGCATCCCGCACCAGGTTGAGCAGGCGAAACGAATGCAGGTCGCCGTCGAAGCTCGCGTCCCAGCCGGTGGTGCGGCCATAACCGCGCTGGTCCGGCGCGATCACATGATAGCCGGCCTCGGCGAGAGCCGGCATCACCTTGCGCCAGCTATAGGCCAGCTCGGGAAAGCCGTGCAGCAGCAAGCACGCATGGCCGGCCGCGGGTCTCGAAGCCTGCTTCCAGCACATGCATGCGCAGGCCGTTGATGTTTTCGACATAGCGCGAGCGGATGGAGGAGGGGAGCGGGATAGGGGGAAGGGAAGTTGTTGTTGTCGTCATCACCGCGCATTCCTCCCGTCGTCCCGGCCTTGAGCCGGCACCCATAACCACGAATGTTCATGCTTTTGCGAAGCTGTGGCCGTATCTTTATCACAACGAGCAGCAGCGGTTATGGGTCCTGGCGTTCGCCAGGACGACAACAACGAAACTCTTGTGTTACGCCGTGACCTGCTTCGGCCAATAGCGATCGCGCAAATGCCGCTTCACCAATTTCCCGGTCGGGGTGCGCGGCAGTTCGGCCTCGAAGTCGATGCTCTTCGGGCATTTGATCGGCGACAGATGCTTTCGGCAAAACACCATCAATTCGGCCTCGAGTGCCTTGCCGGCCTTGGCCATGTCGTGCGGCTGCACCACGGCCTTGACCTCTTCGCCCATCTCCTCGTGGGGCACGCCGAACACCGCGACGTCGGCCACGGCGGGGTGGGCGATCAGCACGTCCTCGGTCTCCTGCGGGTAGATGTTCACCCCGCCCGAGATGATCATGTAGGACTTGCGGTCGGTGAGATAGAGGAAGCCTTCGTCATCGAGATAGCCGACGTCGCCGAGCGTCGACCAGCCCTTCGAATTGTAGGCGCGCTTCGTCTTCTCCGGGTCGTTGTGATAGGTGAAGGCCGGCGCGTCCGCGAAATACACCGTGCCGATCTGCCCCGTCGGAACTTCCGCGTCGCTCTCGTCGAGAATTTTCACCTTCCCGACCACCGCGCGGCCGACCGTGCCGCGATGGGTGAGCCATTGCTGCGAGGTCGACACCGTGACGCCGTTGCCTTCGGAGCCGGCGTAATATTCGATCAGGATCGGTCCCCACCATTCGATCATTTTTGCCTTGACGTCGACCGGGCAAGGCGCGGCCGCATGGATCGCGCCTTTCAGCGAGGAGACGTCGTAGCGCATGCGCACCTCGTCCGGCAGCTTCAGCATGCGCACGAACATGGTCGGCACCAGTTGCGACTGGGTCACTTTGTACTTTTCGACCAGCTTCAAAAACTCCTCGGCGTCGAAGGATTCCATGATGATCGAGGTGCCGCCAAGCACGATCGCCATCATGTTGAAGCGCAAGGGCGCCGCGTGATAGAGCGGCGCCGGCGACAGATAGATGCTGGAAGCATTCATGCCACACATGTCGGCGCACAGAATTTTCAGGAGCGGATTCGGCAGGTCAATCGGATTATTCTCGAACTGCTTCTTGATGCCTTTTGGCCGGCCGGTCGTACCCGACGAATACAGCATGTCGTAACCGGCGACCTCGTCCATGATCGGCGTCACCGGTTGGACGATTGCTTCCTTGTCCCACGAGCGGAAGCCTGGAAGCGGCTCGTCGAGCATGAAGAACAACGGCTCGCCCGGCTCGCTCTTGTTGATACCGGCGACCTGCTCGGCGCATTTCGGCGAGGTGATGAAAACCTTGGCGCCGCAATCCTTGACGATATAGGCGATCTCGTCCTGCGTGAGGTAGCGGCTGATCGCGGTGTAATACAGCCCGCTGCGCTGCGCGGCCCAGCAGATCTCCATGAAGGCGAGCCGATTTTCCATCAGAAGCGCGATATGGTCGCCGGCCTTCAGGCCGAGCGCGCGAAACAGATGCGCGCCCTGGTTCGACAACTCGTCGAGCTCGCGATAGCTGATCGCCTTGCCTGTCGCCGCCATCCGGTAGGCGATCTTGTCGGGGTGGCTGCGGGCGTGGATGGAAGGGTGAGTCATGGGGGCTCCGGGCGCGAATGGCGAGTAGCGATGGCGAGGGAAGAAGGCAGATCTCGCTTCTTCAACCACTCGCCATTCGCCACTCACTATTCGCTATTCGCCTCTTATTTGTTACAGTCGCTCCACGATCGTCACATTGGCCATCCCGCCACCCTCGCACATGGTCTGCAGGCCGTAGCGCTTGTTGCGCTGCTTCAACGCGTGGACCAGCGTCGTCATCAGCTTGGTGCCGGAGCAGCCCAGGGGATGGCCGAGCGCGATCGCGCCGCCGTTGACGTTGAGCCTCGCAGCGTCCGCGCCGGTGGTCTTCAGCCACGCGGTCGGCACCGAGGCAAAGGCCTCGTTGACCTCGAACAGGTCGATGTCGTCGACCGACATGCCGGCTTTCTTGAGCGCGCGTTCGGTCGCATGCAGCGGCGCATCCAGCATGATCACGGGATCGCCGCCCATCATGGTCATGTGATGGATGCGCGCCATCGGCTTCAGCCCAAGCGACTTCAGCCCCTTCTCGTTGACCACCATCACGCCCGAGGCGCCATCGCAGATCTGGCTGGCGGAGGCCGCGGTGAGCTTGCCGTTCTCGGCGATCAGCTTGACGCCCTTGATGCCCTCCAGGCTGACGTCGAAGCGGATGCCTTCGTCGATGGTGTGGGTGTCGGTCGAACCGTCCGCGCGGGTGATCTGGAGGGGGATGATCTCGTCCTTGAATTGGCCCGCTTGGGTGGCGGCAATCGCGCGCTGGTGGCTATTATAGGAATATTCGTCGAGATCGTCTTTGGAGAGGCCGTATTTTTCCGCCATCATCTCGGCGCCGGTGAACTGGCTGAACACGATGTTCGGGTAGCGCTTCTCGATGTTCGGGCTCTTGTAGTGGCCGAACCCGTTCTTGGCGGGGAGCTGCGAGGCCAACCCCATCGGCACCCGCGTCATGGATTCGACGCCCGCGGCGATGACGCAGTCCATGGTCCCGGACATCACCGCCTGCGCCGCGAAATGCAGCGCCTGCTGCGACGAGCCGCACTGCCGGTCGATCGAGGTGCCGGGCACGCTCTCCGGCAGTTTCGAGGCCATGATGGCGTTGCGGGCGATGTTGTTGGACTGTTCGCCGGCCTGCATCACGCAGCCCATGATCACGTCTTCGACCTGCGCCGGATCGGCGCCGGTGCGTGCGACCAGCGAATCCAGCACGACCGCGGCGAGATCGGCCGGATGCCAGCCTGCGAGACGCCCTCCCTTGCGGCCGCCGGCGGTGCGGGCGGCGGCGACGATATAAGCCTCGGCCATCTCCTGATCTCCCTGGTTGTTCTTGGCGCGTTGTTCTTGGCGCGTGTTTGAATGATGGAGCGGATTTAAGGGGCGGGCGGGGATTTAGTCAATCAATCAATTAACTCTTGAGATGGAGCGTCTCTTCGGCTTATCTGCGCCTTTCCCGGCAGGCAGGAATGGGGTTCCCGTTGAATACCAGCGTACCTAACAGACTTCCGGGCGGCAGGAACTCCACCGCCGAGAAACTTTTGGTGGCGGCAAGCGAATTGATGATCGAGCGCTCCTCGATCGAGGTGTCGCTCAGCGACATCGCGCAAAAGTCCGGCGTCAACGCCGCGCTGGTGAAATATCATTTCGGCAACAAGGACGGCCTGCTGCTGGCGCTTCTGGCGCGCGACGCGGAGACCGAGGTGTCGAACCTCGAATATCTGCTGGCGCAGCCAATCACGCCGACCGCGAAACTGCGCCTGCACATCGCCGGCATCATCCGCGCCTATCACCGGTTTCCCTACATGAACCGGCTGATCCATTATCTCTTGCATGAGAGCAGCGCCGAGGCCGCCGACGAGGTTTCCAAATTCTTTGTCGCGCCCTTGCTCGATTTTCACCGCCGGCTGCTCGCCGAAGGCATCCGCGCCGGCGAGTTCCGCAATATCGATCCGATCCTGTTCTACACCAGCCTGATCGGCGCCTGCGACCATCTGTTCTTCGGCCGGCATGCGATGTCGCGCGCCATCGGCGTCGGCCCCGTTACCGACGAGGTCTGCCGCGACTACATCAAGCACATGGAAGCGCTGATTTGCGGCGGCATGCTGAACGGGGCGAGTAGCGAATAGAAATTGCGAATAGCGAATGGCGAAGAGGGGAAGAAGTTAGAACATAGATAGCAGACGTCTGTTTTTCCCCCATTCGCTACTCGCCATTCGCCAGTCTAGAGAAGAAACGCTCAAGGAAAGGTTCTTAACCATGCAGTTGAAAGACGTTGCCGTTATCATCACCGGCGGGGGCTCGGGCCTTGGTGCCGCGACCGCGCGTGCCATGGCCGCCAAGGGCGCGAAGATCGGCGTGCTCGACCAGAGCAAGGAGAATGCCGAGAAAGTCGCGGCCGAGGTGAAGGGTGTTGCCCTTCACGCCGACGTCACCGACGAGGAGCAGGTCAAGGCAGGCCTTGCCAAGGCCGAGGCCGCGCACGGCATCGCGCGCGTGCTGATGAACTGCGCCGGCATCGGCGGCTCGCAGCGCATCGTAGGCCGAGACGGCGTCTATCCGCTTGCCAAATTCGTCCGCATCATCAATGTCAACCTGATCGGCACCTTCAACTGCCTGCGGCTGTTCGCCGAACGCCTGGTCACCGCCGAGCCGATCGGCGAAGAGCGTGGCGTCATCATCAACACCGCGAGCGTCGCGGCCTATGAAGGCCAGATCGGCCAGATCGCCTACGCCGCCTCGAAAGGCGGCGTGGTCGGCTTGACCTTGCCGGCGGCGCGCGATCTCGCCAGCCAGAAGATCCGCGTCAACACCATCGCGCCCGGCCTGTTCCTGACGCCGCTGTTGATGGGACTGAACGAGGAAGCGCGCAAGAGCCTCGGCGCCCAGGTGCCACATCCGGCCCGACTCGGCGATGCCTCGGAATACGGCAACCTCGCGGTCCACATTGTCGAGAACCCGATGCTGAACGGCGAGACCATCCGTCTCGACGGTGCGATCCGGATGGCGCCGCGGTAGGGCGCGCGTGTCTTCCCTTCTCCCCTTGCGGGAGAAGGTGGCGCGGATGAAATCCGCGTCGGATGAGGGGTTCTCTCCGGTTGGCAACCCCTCACCGCATCGAATGCGCGGCTAAGGCCGGTGTTGCCCTCTCCTACAAGGGGAGAGGGCGCAGCAATCGGCGCCGCGATTCGCGGATGCGGGAGTACGACGTGAGCGAGATGAATGCATCGGGGCCTTCCTCAACAAGCGAAAGCCTGTCTATATCAGGCGATAGAACAAAGATCCGAAAAGGACCGATATTTCGGGAGACGCAATTATGAGTGGGAATGCGGCCGCGGTGCTGACCAAGCCGGCCTTTCGCAAGATCGAATGGCTGAAGCGCGACATCGCGGTGGAGCGGCGGGACGACGGCGTCATCGTGCTGAAGTCGCGGATTCCGCTTAAGCCCTACGAGAAGCATATCCCGGCTTCGCTCGCGAAATGGGCAAACGACGCGCCCGACCGAACCTGGCTCGCCCAGCGCGCCGGCGCTGAGCGGCAATGGCGCAAGGTCTCCTATGGCGAAGCCAAGCGCACGGTGGACGCGCTGACGCAAGCGCTGCTCGATCTCGGCCTCGAGGCCGGCAGTCCCGTTGCCATACTCTCAGGCAATTCGATCGAGCACGCGCTTCTGACGCAGGCCGCGATGCAGGCGCGGTTTCCGGCGGCGCCGGTGTCGCCGGCCTATTCGCTGATGAGCCACGATCACCTCAAGCTGAAATATCTGTTCGACCTGATCAAGCCCAAGGTCGTGATGGTGCAGGACGGCTCGGCTTTCGAGAAGGCGTTGAAAGCGCTTCGATCTCGACGGCGTCACCGTGATCCACGTCGCGCGTCCCTGTGACGGCGTCGAGAGCATTGCCTTTGCCGATCTCGCGGCGACGCCCGTGACGAAGGACGTCGAGGAGTCGATCGCAAAGGTCACGCCGGATACTGTCGGCAAATTGTTGTTCACCTCGGGTTCGACCGGCATGCCCAAGGCCGTCATCAACACCCAAGCGATGATGTGCGCCAATGCCGCGATGATGATGCAGGTACGGCCGCGCAATCCGAACGGGCCGGTCGCGACCTATCTCGACTGGATGCCGTGGAATCACACCATGGGCGGCAATGCGCTGTTCAATCCGGTGCTGACCGAGGGCGGTACGCTCTATATCGATGACGGCCGGCCGATGCCGGGCATGTTCGACGAGACGATCCGTAACTTGCGCGAGATCTCGCCGACCTACTACGCCAACGTGCCGGCGGGCTACGCCGCGCTCGCGGCGGCGATGGAAAAGGACGACGCGCTGTGCCGGAGCTTTTTCAAAAATCTCGGCTTGATGGCCTATGGCGGCGCGCGGCTGCCCGACGATCTCTATGATCGGATGCAGGCGCTCGCGGTGCGCGCCACCGGGGATGCGCATCGTGTTCTATACCGGATGGGGCTCGACCGAGACCGCGCCGACCTCGACCGGAACCTATTGGGACACCGAGCGCGTCGGCCTGATTGGGCTGCCGTTTCCCGGCGTCGAACTGAAGATGGTGCCGTGCGGATCGAAATACGAACTCAGGCTGCGCGGGGTCAACGTCACGCCCGGCTATTTCGGCCGGCCCGACCTCACCAAGGCGGCGTTCGACGAGGAGGGCTTTTACTGCATCGGCGACGCCGGCGTGTTCGTCGATCCGGACGACCCGGTGGCCGGCATCATCTTCGCCGGCCGCGTCGTCGAAGACTTCAAGCTCATGACCGGCACCTTCGTCCATGTCGGCTCGTTGCGCACCGACGCGATCGCCGCCGCGACGCCGGTGATCCAGGATGCGCTGGTGACCGGCCAGGATCGGCGCGTTCGTCGGGCTGTTGGCCTGGCCCAATCTGCATGCCTGCCGGCAGATGATCGGCGATCCCGATGCGGCTTACGAAGACGTCGTCAAGCATCCGGCCGTGATCGCCTGCCTCAAGCGCGGGCTGGAAGCGCACAACCAATCGACCGAGGGCGCGAGCTCCTTACGGATTGCGCGCGCGATGCTGATGGTCGAGCCGGCCTCGATCGACGGCAACGAACTGACGGACAAGGGTTACATCAACCAGCGCGCCGGCCTCGAACGCCGCGCCGCGCTGGTGGAGCGGCTCTATGCCGACCATCCGGGCGAAGACGTGAGCATTCATCCTGAACCAGTAGCGTCGCCAGCCAAGGCGATGTCACCGAGTCATCATGAATTTCGATTTCTCCGACGAACAAAAACAGCTTCGCGACGAGGCACGAAAATTCCTCGCCCAGAAATGCCCGCCGAAGGCGGTGCGTATGGTGCTCGACGGCAAGGCGTCCTATGACCGCGAATTGTGGAAGGGCCTTGCGGAGATGGGCTTTCTCGGCGTCGCGATCCCGGAAGCGTTCGGCGGCGCCGGCGCCGGCCATCTCGAACTCTGTGTGATCGCCGAAGAAATGGGCCGGGCCTTGGCGCCGGTGCCGTTCTCTTCCACCGTCTATCTTGCGGCCGAAGCGCTGCTGCTCGCCGGCACCGACGCGCAGAAGCAGAAATGGCTGCCCGCGATCGCGCAAGGCGAAGCGATCGGCACATTGGCGCTGTTCGAGGGCAAGGGCAATCCATCGCCGCAGGCGATCAAGCTTGCCGTGTCCGGCGGCATGCTCAACGGCGTGAAGAAGCCGGTTCCCGACGGCGCGATCGCCGATTTTGCCATCGTCGCCGCGCGCACCGGGTCGGGCGGACGCGAAACCGACATCTCGCTGTTTCTGGTCGACATGAAGGGCGAAGGCGTTGAGGCCAAGAATCTCACCAATGTCGATCCGACCCGGGGACAGGCCGAAGTCACCTTCAAGAACTGCAAGGCCGAGCCGCTCGGCCGCGCCGGCGAGGGCTGGAGCATCTTGATGCAGGTGCTCGACCGCGCCGCGGTCTTGATGGCGTTCGAGCAGGTCGGCGGCGCCGACCGCGCGCTGGAAATGGGCCGCGACTACGCGCTCGACCGCATCGCCTTCGGCCGGCCGATCGGCTCGTTCCAGGCGGTCAAGCACATGCTCGCCGACATGTATGTCTCGGCGACCCTGGCGCGCTCCAACTGCTACTACGGCGCCTGGGCGCTCTCGACCAATGCGTCGGAACTGCCGGAAGCCGCCGCCGCCGCGCGCATCAGCGCCACCCAGGCGTTCCAGCACTGTTCCAAGAACAACATCCAGGTCCATGGCGGCATGGGTTTCACCTGGGAGTTCGACTGCCACATGTACTACCGCCGCTCTGCGGCACTGGCGCTCGGGCTCGGCAGCCTGTCCTATTGGGAAGACGCGCTGATCGACCGGATGCGGATGCGGAACGCGGCGTAGGTGCTCGTGTCCCGGACGCGGTGCAGTTGCGCTGCTCCGCAAAGCCGGGACCCATGGGAAGCAGTGATGGACCCCGGATCAGCAGCGCACCGCAAGGGCGCTGCGCAGTATCCGGGGAACGTGTCGAGAGAAAGAGCGCTATCATGAATTTCGACGATACCCCGCAGGAAGCCGCCTTCCGCGCCGAGGCCAAGGCCTGGATCGCGGCGAACGCGCCGAAACAATATGAGGAGGAGTTGAAAAAATCCTCGCTCGGCCGCACCCAGCTCGCGGGCGCAAATATCCTCGAGGTCGCAAAGGCCTGGCAGAAGAAGAAGGCCGATGCGGGCTGGGCCTGTCTGCACTGGCCGAAGGATTATGGCGGCCGTGGCGCCTCCCCGATCGAGCGGGTGATCTGGCAGCAGGAAGAAGGTCCGTTCGGCAAGCTCAGCGCCGTGTTCATCATCGGCCACGGCATGTGTGGGCCGACCATGATGGCGTTCGCCGGCGAAGCCGAGAAGCGCAAATATCTGCCGCCGCTCGCCTCCGGCGAGAAGATCTGGTGCCAGTTGTTTTCCGAGCCCGCCGGCGGCTCCGACGTCGCGGGCCTGCGGACACGCGCGGAAAAGAGCGGCGACGAGTGGATCATCAACGGCCAGAAGATCTGGACTTCCGGCGCGCATTATTCCGACTACGGCATCCTCTTGACCCGCACCGATCCCAACGTGCCCAAGCACAAGGGGCTGACCATGTTCTTCCTGGACATGAAGAGTAAGGGCGTTGAGGTGCGGCCGATCAAGCAGGCGAGCGGGCAATCGGATTTCAACGAGGTCTATTTCACCGATGTGAGAATTCCGGACTCGCAGCGCCTCGGCGAAATCAATGACGGCTGGAACGTGTCGCTGACCACGCTGATGAACGAGCGCATGTCGATCGGCGCCGGCGTCGCCACCGGTTTTCCGGAACTGTTCGAGTTCTGCAGCAATCTGATGCTGGAAGACGGGCTTGCGATCGACGATCGCAACGTGCGCTCGAAACTCGCGAATTGGGCGGTGAAGGCGAGCGGGCTGAAATACACCAGCATGCGCACGATCTCGGCGCTGTCGAAAGGCGAGCGGCCGGGGCCGGAGAACTCGATCGGCAAGCTGGTGGCGGGATCGATGGTCCAGGACGTCGCGACCTACGCGCTCGATCTGCAGGGTGCGGCCGGCGTGCTGAGCGGTCCGGAAGCGGAATTGGCCGGAAAATTCCAGGCGATGCTGTTGCGCGCGCCCGGCACCCGCGTCGAAGGCGGCACCGACGAGATCATGCGCAACATCATCGCCGAACGCGTGCTTGGGCTGCCCGGCGACATCCGCGTCGACAAGGACGTGCCGTTCAACCAGATACCGACCAAGGGACGAAGTTGACCCGATTTGTAGGGTGGGCATCGCGCAGCGTTGCCCACCGCGTCACACTCAAATGGTGGGTTCGCTGCGCTTAGCCCACCCTACGATAGAGGAAGCCGCCCATGAATTTCGACGACACCCCGCAGGAAGCCGAGTTCCGCAGCCTAGCGCGGCAATGGATCGAGGCCAACGCGCCGAAGGAGTTGGAGGCGGAGCTTTCAAAATCCTCGCTCGGCCGCATCCGGTTGCAGAACCACGACATGGTCGAGGTCGGCAAGGCCTGGCAGAAGAAGAAGGCTGAGGCGGGGTGGGCCTGCCTGCACTGGCCGAAGGAGTATGGCGGGCGCGGCGCGACCCCGATCGAGCGGGTGATCTGGCAGCAGGAAGAGGGCATCTACGGCAAGCTGACGCAGCCGTTCCAGATCGGCGAGGGCATGTGCGGACCGACCGTAATGGCCTATGGCAGCGAGGAGCACAAACGCCATTACCTGCCGAAGCTCGCTTCCGGCGAACAGATCTGGTGCCAGCTGTTCTCCGAGCCCGCCGGCGGCTCGGACGTCGCGGGCTTGCGCACCCGCGCAGAGAAGAAAGGCGACAACTGGGTCATCAACGGCCAGAAGATCTGGACCTCGGGTGCGCATTATTCCGATTACGGCCTCCTGATCACGCGCACCGATCCCAACGTGCCCAAGCACAAGGGATTGACGATGTTTTTCCTCGATATGAAGAGCCCGGGCGTAGAGGTGCGGCCGATCAAGCAGGCCAACGGCATGCAGGAGTTCAACGAGGTCTATTTCACCGACGTCGTGATTCCCGATCACCAGCGGCTCGGCGCGGTCGGCGACGGCTGGAACGTGTCGCTGACCACGCTGATGAACGAGCGGATGTCGATCGGCTCGCGGCTCGCGACCGGCTTTCCTGAAATGTTCGAGTTCTGCTCCAACCTGATGACCGAGGATGGGCTGGCGATCGACGACCGTGCCACACGCTCCAGGCTTGCGAGCTGGGCGGTGAAGGCGAGCGGGCTGAAATACACCAGTTACCGCGCGATCTCGGCGCTTTCCAAGGGCGAGCGCCCGGGACCGGAAAACTCGATCGGCAAGCTGGTGGCGGGCTCGATGCTGCAGGACATTGCGACTTATGCGATGGACCTCGAGGGCGCGGCCGGCGTCTTCACGGGTGCCGCGGAGGAAGAGGCGCGCGGCCAGTTCCAGCAGATGCTGCTAAGCTCGCCGTCGATGCGGATCGCCGGCGGCACCGACGAAATCCTGCGCAACATCATCGCCGAGCGCGTGCTGGGTTTGCCTGGCGATATCCGCGTCGACAAGGACGTGCCGTTCAACAAGATCCCGACCAAGGGGCGATAAACGCTCGTGTTCCGGACGCGGTGCGGCGTGCTCCTGGCGATGCGAAGCATCGTCCTCCTGGCGATGGCGAAGCATCGTCCAGTACGCTGCTCCGCAGAGCCGGGACCTAACACCATGACGGACCCCGGCTCTGCAGCGCATCGTTACGCGCTGCGCCACAGTCCGCGCACGAAAGCGAGTTGACGCCATGGGCGCTGCCGCAAATCAACAACAAGAACGTATCGCCGTGCTCGAGGAATTGCTCAGCGAGCGCTTCTCCTGCCGCGCGTTCCGACCCGACCCGGTGCCGCGCGAAACCATCGAACGCATCCTCGGCGCGGCGCAGAAGACCGCCTCCTGGTGCAACAGCCAGCCGTGGCGGCTGGAGATCGCCTCAGGGGCTGCGACCGAAAAGTTCCGCGAGCTGATGTATGGCGTGGCCTCTGGCGGCCGGCCGAACAGCGGCGACTTTCCGTTCCCGCGCGAATATCGCGGCGTCTATCTGGAGCGGCGCCGCGAAAGCGGCTTCCAGCTTTATAATTCGCTCGGCATTCCCCGCGGCGACAAGGTTGGTTACGCCAAGCAGGCGCTTGAGAATTTCAATTTCTTCGGCGCGCCGCATGTCGCCATCGTCCACACCGACGAGGCGCTCGGCGTCTATGGCGCGATCGATTGCGGCGGCTATCTCATGAGCTTCATGCTGGCCGCGCAGGCGCTCGGGGTTGCCACCATACCGCAGGCGGCGCTGGCGTTTCACTCCGAGGTTGTGCGCGGGCATTTCGGCCTAGGCGACGACCGGCGGGTGGTCTGCGGCATTTCGTTCGGCTATCCCGACCGCGCGCACAAGGCCAACAGCTACCGCACCTCGCGCGCCGCGATCGCGGATACGGTTACCTTCGTCGATAAATAACCTGTGATACAACGGACGCCGTTGGCGACGTCGATCCGTCGCGCGAAGTCATTGATAGCTGCCTTTTTTCCGCTCTTCGCTGGATTTCTCTTTGCTGTCATAAGCTTCCAGCAATGCTATTGACAAAATTCGTTCCAACATCTTGAGTTGCGAGGCTCTGGCATCGACGATGCAGAATTGCAACTGCTCAATGATTCTGTCGAGCGAGGTTTGGGTCACGGCTTTAAATCCGGAATGTCAGCAGTGGATCGCATCCAGATGCCGCCAAAGCTTGCAGCATTGAGAGCCGACGAGAGGACGGCTTTCGGCCTCCGGCTGATGCGGAGCTTCCTCAAATTGCGCGAGCGGCGGCATCGTGAAGAGGTCATCGCGCTGGCTGAGCGGTTGGTGGAACAGGAACAGAAATATCCGGCAGCGCCTGGCGATTGACGTCGGCGAGCCCGCGCCAGGTCAGGGTCGGCCGCGTCAGACCGATCTGGTGGCAAAGCGACTTCCAGGTCGTCTCGTCGCAATCGACCAGCACCGCCAGCACCGACATGCCGTCGATCATCTGCGGCATGCCGAGCGGTTGGGCTTTCCAGCCGATGCGCTCGAACCGCGGCAGCCACCAGGATTCCAGAACGATCGAAAATCCGGTCAGCCCGATGCTGATGCCGTATTCCATGATCGCGGTCAGCAGCAGCATCTCGACGCGCGGGCCGGCATGCTCGCCGCGGCGCTCCGGAATGACGAAGATGCGCGAAAGCTCGAAGACGTCCTGCCGGCGGATCGGTCCGCGGATATTGAGATAGGGAAAGATGTCGCTCATCAAGGTCGGCATCAGCGTCGGCAGCGCGCGCATGGCGCCGATCAACTGCCCGCCGTCGATGCAGAACAGATAGACCGAGTCCTCCGTGTCGAACTGATCCTTTTCGAGCCCGTCCGGCCGGTCCAGCGCCATCCACTTGCGCTGCTTGACGTAGATGTCGTGGCGCAGCCTGAAATAGGGGTCGAAGAAACTTTCGTACAAATGTCGGTTGTCTCTTTGAACCACATGAATGTCGGGCATCGGAATCACCGCTTGATTGGGGCTCAATCGCACGGCGAACATGCCCGTGATTCAAAAGATCGATCCACTGGTAGAACTTCCAGTTCAAATTAGGATTTCCCGGTTGACAAGCGCCACCGCGACGGTAGCTGTCTTGTTATTGGTCATCAGCTTGCGCTGCGTCTCTTCGAGGTGCCAACGCACGTTGCGTTCCGAGATGCCAAGGATCTGACCGGTTTCCCACGCGGTCTTGCCGCGCGCCGCCCAGCGCAGCACCTCGGCCTCGATTTCGGTGAGGCGCCGCCCGGGCATCACCGGAGCGGGTCTGGTGAGCGCGCGCAGCCTGCTGTGGGTGAAGACGCTCATGAGGTGAAGCGCGCTCTTGGTCTCCGCGTCGAGATACGGCCGCTCGCCGGCGATGCTGATTGCGCCGGTTGAATTGTCGTAATGGATTGGGACGCAGAATCCCTGGTAGAAACCAAAGTCGCGCGCGCGCATCATGACGCTATGCGCCGCCACGTCATGCTCGTGATCGTAGGGCGCGTCCTTCCATTCAAACGGGTTCAATGTGTTGAAGCAATGCCGCGGCACCGGATCGACCGCGGAGAAATTTTCGCGGTTGTACATTTCGAACCATTCGGCCGGCCAACCATTGGCGATGGTCAGTTGCGCCAGCGACTGGCCCGGCGTCGGAATGCCCGCCATGATATAGGCGTGGAATCCGAGATCGCCGATCATCTTCTCGAATTGCGATACGACGCACGCGGTCGTGGTTGACGCTTCGATCGCATCGACGAAATCCAGCGCGCGCCGACCCCAGTATGCTTCCAACTCTTGCATGCGAACGTCTCCCGCCGCACGATCAGGCTAGTCGGCGACGACCTTTAGTCAATTGCAAATAGCAATCGGGCTGAGCTAAATCACAGCGGCGCGATTGTCGCGGCGGGAATAAAGCCTGTCGTGGATTGTTAATCACACTCCTGCACGCAAAGCGCGCAGGCCTGGCGAGGCTGGTCAGAATTTCGGCGGCCGTTTCTCCGTAAAAGCCCGGATGCCTTCTCTGATTTCTGCCGAGCGCATGCTGTCGCGGGCGCGTCGGTCGGCGGCTGATTCGTCGAGCTCACCGCGCGCGATTTCGTTAATGGTCCGTTTCATGCCGCGCATGGCAACCGGCGCGTTGCCGGCAAGCAGCGTCGCCAGCCGGTCGACCTCGCCGTCGAGCGCCTCGCTATGCACCATAGCGGTCAGATAGCCTATTCTCAGCATCTCCGGCGCGTCGATCTTCTCGGCGGTCAAGAACAGTTTCTTGGCGTTGTCGGCGCCGAGCCGCGACACGTAGCGGCGGATGCCGCTCTTGTAGTAGTGCAGGCCGAGCCGCGCCGCCGGCATGAACATCTCACTTGTATCGATGCCGATCCGGAAGTCGCAGGCCAGCGCCAGGTCGGTCGAGCCGCCATAGACCCCGCCGTTGAGCCGGCAGATCGTCGGTACGCCGAGATCTTCCAGCCGGTTGACGACCACCTCGAACGCGGAGCCCGCGGTCTGCTCCTGTTCGACGCCAGCGCGCTCGGCGACCGAGCCGAGATCGTAGCCGGCGCTGAAGGCGCGGCCGGTGCCGGTCAGAACCAGAACCCGTATCGCGGGGTCGGCATCGATCCGCGTCGAACAATTTCAAGAGCACATCGAGGTCTTCCGGCTGCAGCCGGTTCAGATGCCGCGGCCGGTTGAGGCGAATGGTGGCGCGGGAGCCTTCGATATCGAGAATTGGCGTGGTGGCCGCCTCAGCGGTGGCGTGTCGTTGCATTATTTATTCTCCAGCGCCCGGCGCTTGGCTTCCGCGTCGATGGTCTCGGCGAGATCGGGATGCCGCGCCATCAGCATGCGGAAGTCGACGAGGTCGAGTACCAAAAGTTTCGACAGCCGCGTGGTGGCGATATTGGCGGATCGCAGATTGTTGCCAAGCAGCGCCATCTCGCCGAAGAACGCGCCTTCGCCGAGCCGCACCTTCTTGCCAGGCAGATCCACCTCGACCTCGCCGGAAGCGATGAAATACATGCAGTCGCCGCTCTGGCCCTTGCGGATGATCGTCACACGCGGCGGCAGGTCGATGGTGCGCAGCATGTGCGTCACGTCGGCGATCGCCGACGGACCGAGGGTCGCGAAGAACGGCACCTTGGTTACGGACTCCCAGGTCTTGAGAAAATTGTCGCGGCGGGTCTCGGCGGCAAAGCCGGTGGCGAGGATACCGGTCCACAGCCCGAACACGCCGAGCCCGCAGATCATCACGACAGCTGCGACCAGCCGGCCGAGCGGGGTGATCGGCACCGCATCGCCATAGCCGGTCGTGGTTAGGGTCACCACCGCCCACCACAGCGCCGAAGGCACGTTGCCGAAGGTTTCCGGCTGCGCGTCGCGCTCCAGGACATAGACCGTGACCGAGCCCAGGAACAGAACCATCAGAAAGAGGACGAGCACGCTCAATATTGGGCCTGATTCCAGCACCAGCACCCGGCGTAGCTGTCTCAGTCCGGGAATCCCGGGGATCACCTTGATGAGCCAGAGCACCCCAAACAGCCATGCGGTCCTGAGATCGGCACCCAGCATCAGGGCGAGCGGAACCGCGATCGCGCCTGCGGCGTCGACCAGCCCGCGGCCGGATAGCAGATAGGCCCGTGCGCGCCCCGTCTTCGCGGCAAAGCGGACCCGAACCAGCCATTCGAATGCGAAGAACCCAAGGCAACCCCAGAGAACGGCGTTGATCCACAGGTGTGCTGCCTTATAGGCCGGATCGACCGAGAGAAGCACCACCATCAGGATGCCGGTCACGACCGCCACATAGGCCGGCTTGGTCATGTTGCGGCCGGCCGTCGCGGCCGTAAATTGCGCCAGACCGGGAAAAACCAGCGGCTTAACCATTCGTAGGAGTTGCCTGTCGCTCAAAAAACCTGATCCGCCGCGGGGCGCGGCCGGTCCGACAAGGTGCCCGGGCGGGGCAGGGCCGTCAACGAGGCTCGCGGCCGATGGCCGCGGCGAGAGGGGATTTCGGGCGGAGAACGGGCCTATTCCCGGACAAAACGCCGCTTTCGCCTCATATATCAATAAGTCCAGCGGACATTATGATGGCGCGCCGCATCCCGCGCACCCCTGATATTTCAAAGAGTTGGTTGGCCCCGATGGATACCTCGCATCTCGCCGAACACGCAGGCGCCGCCGGCAGCTTTTTTGCGTCGATCTTCGTGGTCGCGACCCTGTCGATGCGGACCATGATCCCGCTCCGGGTGTTCGCCATTCTCACCAACATCGTCCTGATCGCGACCGCGATCCCGATCCACAATTATCCGACACTGGTGCTGCACGCCGTGCTGTTGCCGCTGAACATCTACCGGCTGCACCAGATGCTGCAACTGGTGCGCGACGTGAAGAAGTCGGTCAGCAGCGACCTGTCGATGGAATGGCTGAAACCCTTCATGACCGAACGCAAATGCAAGGAAGGGGAAGTGTTGTTCTACAAGGATGAGAAGGCCGAGAGCATGTACTACATCGTCTCGGGCCGCTTTCGCCTGGTCGAATCCGGGATCGAGCTTCCGGTCGGCGCCATCGTCGGCGAATTGGGCATGCTGTCGCCGTCGAATGTGCGGACCCAGACGCTGGAATGCGACGAGGCCGGCGTCATCCTGAGCGTCAGCTATGACCAGGTCGAGCAGCTCTACGTCCAGAATCCGGCGTTCGGCTTCTACTTCCTTCGTCTCGCCAGCGCCCGGCTGTTCCAGAACATCGACACGCTGGAAAAGCGGCTGGCGCAGCAGATCGCGGCCACTGCGCCAACGCCGAAGCCGGCTTAAGAAACCGGAGATCGCGTTGGCAAGCGTCCTGTCCTCGCTGCGTTATCTGTTCGCCGACTTGATCGGCGAGGACGACGCCGCGCCGCCGTTTCTGCCCGACGGTCTCCCCGACGGCGCCGCGCCTGTCGTCAGCGACGGCATCCATCTGTTGATGGACTACCAGGGCGCGGGCTACGCCCAGCTCTACGTCGACCGGCTGCGGCGGTTCATCGGCCGCCCTGGCGTCGATGCCGCGATGTTCTCCGACATCGCGCGCCTGATGGCCGCGCGCATGAGCTATGAAGATGCGATCCGGATCGCGCAGCTCAAGCTGATGGAATTTGAAAAAGGCAACCGCGAATCTGGCGACGACGTCAGGAAATTTCGGCTCGACGAATTGATCGGCGCGCTGCCCGAGATTGCCGCCGATCCGATGCTCGACGTGCTGGGTTGGATGGGCTGGCTGCACAAGCGCCTCTCCATCCGCTTCTCGACCAGGAGCCGCTGGGGCCTCCGCCGCCTCAAGCTCGAGGCGGCGCTGCGGCGGTGGCGCCTGTTCTCGGTGCGCTACAACGAGGAGCGCGCCTGGGTCGAACGCTGGCTGCATATGATCAGCCGCTGTCTGGTCAAGCAGCCGCAATCGGCCGATGCAATCGTTGAAACCGCGACCATGGTGCAGGGTTACGGCGACCCCTATCGTCACGGGCTTGCCGACTGGCATGCGATCATCGACGGCCTTGCCAAACCGACCTTCGACGGCGCGTTGCCGCTCGGCGATCTCGCCGGTGCGGTCAAGGAAGCGCGGGAGGCTGCGATCGCCGATCCGCGGCAAGCCGCGCTCAAACGCACCATCGCGCAGATCAGGGCGCGCGCGGCGGGCGCCGATGCTGCGGCGGGGTGAGATGGCTTACGCGCTTCGCGCCGTCTTCACGACCGCCACGTTGTCGTTTTGGGCCGTGCAATCGTCGGTGTGGCGCTGCAGATAATCGCGGCGCATACCGATCTCGTCGCGGACGAGTTCGTAGCCGAGCCTGAAGGTATCAAGCCCGTCGGTCGGCCGCGAATGGTTGCTCTTGAGCAGGCTGGCGAGCTTGGCGGCAAAGCGGGCCTCGGTCGGGCGGACCGACGGCGAAGGTCAACGTCTCCGAATCCTGGAGGCAGGATGCGGCCGCGCCAAACCGTGGCGATGGTCAGAAGCACCGTCAGCATTAGCTAGCGGCGGTTGGTCTTCACAACCTGTGAACGTGGCCGAGGTTGTTCCGCAGGCGACGTGGGGGTTCAGCGCTCATGGCCTTCACCGGAGGCCGGGGGTGCCTGCCGCACGGCGCGGCCTGAGGTTGCCCAGCGAAATCGTAAATATCTATAAAAGAACGACAATTTTCTCTGATGCGGGATGATGTCCGCCCCCGCGCAGGTTGCAAATCTGGCCGCCAGGCAACCTTAACGCCGTTCGGGGGATTGGCGCTGCCCGGCCACACCCGGTGTTTTTCGAGTTCCCGACAGGTGCAATCCGGCTCCGGAGATGTCATAAAAGAGCAATACGGGTCGAATTGGCCGGGTTTGAAAAGAGTTGCGCTGAACGCCTCCAGTCCCCGTGCGGTCCAAGGTCTCTCGCGAGGGCGTCAGCTTTGTCGTTTCCTTCTATGTCGTCATCGGTTCCGGTCGGTGCGCTGATCGGATGGATGTTGCTGCTCACGTTCAAGCACATCATTGCCGACTTCGTTTTGCAAAACTCCTGGATGGCCCACGGCAAGGACCAGAAGAAGGGCTGGGCGCTGCCGCTCTTGGTGCACTGCCTGATCCACCTGGCGGTGGCGCTGCCCCTGATCCTGATCGTCGCGCCGAAATTCTGGTTCGTCGCGGTGATCGATTTCTTCATCCACATCACGGTCGACCGCGCCAAGGGGCTGTGCTCCTCGACCTTCGGCATGACGCCGGAGCATCCCTGGTTCTGGACCCTGATCGGCGTCGACCAGGCGTTGCATCACCTCACCGGGTTTGGCTTGTCGATCTTCATGGCGGCGAACTAGCGATCGGCGTCCGTTCCGCGCGCTACCGACATTGATTTGCGCAACTGCACGACCGCGCGGCACGGTGGTGGCTCTAATCACAGGGAGCGGACAGCAATGACCGAACAACCGCTGACGAAAAACACCGTCGATGTGCTCGGTCGCCGCATGGCCTATCACGAGCGCGGCGCGGGCGCGCCGGTCGTGTTTCTGCACGGCAATCCGACGTCATCCTATCTCTGGCGCGACGTCATTCCCGAGTTGGAAGGCCGCGGCCGCCTGATCGCGCCCGACCTGATCGGCATGGGGGACTCCGCGAAATTGGAAAATCCCGGGCCCGACACCTACCGCTTCGTCACCCACCGCAACTATCTTGCTGGCTTCATCGACGCCGTGATCGAGCCGGAGCAGAAGATCCTGTTCGTGATCCACGACTGGGGCTCGGCGCTCGGCTTCGATTGGGCCAACCACCACCGCAATCGCGTCCGCGGCATCGCCTATATGGAGGGGATCGTCCGCCCCGTCGCCGGCTGGGAAGAATGGAGTGCGGCGGCGACCCCGATCTTCCAGGGTTTTCGTTCCGACAAGGGCGAACAGATGATCCTCGAGCGCAACATGTTCGTCGAGCGGGTGCTGCCCGGCTCGGTCTTGCGCAAGCTGACCGAGGCTGAAATGGCGGAATATCGAAGGCCGTTTGCAAACCGCTGGGATCGCTGGCCGACGCTGACCTGGCCACGGCAGATCCCGATCGCGGGCGAGCCCGCCGATGTCGTCAGGATCGTCGCCGACTACGCGCAATGGATGGCCGAGAGCGAGATTCCAAAACTGTTCGTCAATGCCGAGCCCGGCGCCATCCTGATCGGCGCGGTCCGCGATTTCTGCCGGAGCTGGAAGAACCAGCGTGAGGTGACGGTGCCGGGCTCGCATTTCATCCAGGAGGATTCTGGTGCGGCAATCGGCCGGGCGATTGCGGAGTGGATGCAGGGCCATTCTATCTAAAGCGTGCTGGTTGCGAGTGAACTCGACGAATCCGCCAGTTCACTCGCCCCGCTTGCGGGGCGGTCGAAATTCGCGATCGCGAATTTCGGGTGAGGGGCTCTCAGCGAGTCCAAATGCTTGGCTGGAGCCGTTCACCCCACGCTCTCCCCGCGAGAAAAGGAGCGGTCCCAGCGAGCACGTCGCGTGGTTCCGATTCGTGCGCGATGATCAAGTACACCGTACGACTACCAGCCTCTCTTGGTTAACCCTTCGTTAGAGAATTGCAGAGCATCTTCCGGTCGTGCAGGGGGACTTACGATGTTTTCGAGCCGCGAAGCCTACGACAACGACTTCTGCCCCGTCCGGGATGAATTGCTCGGCGAAATGTACCGCGCCAGTGAGAGCGGTCTGGCCAAGCTGGTCGATAGCGTCGCTTCCGACGTGCGGGCGATGCTGGCGCTGTTCTGCTATCGCAGAAGCCATCTGCATTCGCTGGCGCTGGCGATCGCCGCAAGCTGCAGCGAACGCGAGTTGATCCAGCTCGGCAGCCGTGTCGGCTCGACGCTGTACGCACTCTCCCGCGAAACGCCGGCGGCGCGCATGGTGGCGTCCTTCGGCGGCCGCAAGCCGATCACGCTCTCCACCAAACCGCTCTCCACGGTATCACCTCTCGATGAAGAGCTGGATGACGAGGAATTTGTCGAGGCGGTGACGGCTTAACCATCCCGCGCGATCTCTCCCTCGCGCGCCCCCCGCACGTTGTCCCCGCCTAGACTAGTGCGCAATTGCGCCCGGGGGGCTCATAACCACAGGCGGTCGTTATCACAAACGGCGTCCTTGGCCGGGACGACAGCTAAGCAAGCACCGGCAGTCCGTGCTTCTTCCGCGCCATCGCGCATTCGGCGTCGCCGGGCATGCAGGTGCGGCAGACTTCCGGGCGTAGCGCGTAGATCGTGCATGCCGTGGCAACCCCGATCCGGCCGCTCAAGGCTGCGCAGCGGTCGCCCTCGCAGCGCATGCCCGACAACCTGTCATTGACGAGCGCCGACGGAATGAGATCGAGCGCGGCGTCGTCCTCGGTGGTGAACCGCGGCCAGTTGGCCGAATAGGAACAGCAGGCGCCGCAGGCCTGACAGGGGCTCTGCTCGGAAGCGCTTGCGGTCTTCGCATCAGCCATACTTTCAGACATGTTTCCCTTAGATATCCTTTTTAGATGTCCTTGGGCTGCTCCCAGACCAGGCTCCGTCGCCATTTCGCCCGCAACGCCTCGCGCCGCTCCGGGTATTTTTCCTCCAGGTAATCCGCATCGACGACGCGGTCGGTGCGGAAACTGCGGAAATCCCGGCGCAGTTCGCACCACGCCGCGAGGATCCGCACCGCTTCGTGATAGCCGATCGCGATCGGCCAGATCGTGCGCTCGCTGTCGCGGCCCTGCTCGTCGCGGTAGCGCAGCGCGATCTTCTTGCCTTCGTGAATCTGCGACCGCGTCCGCGACATATCGATGCGGTCGGGCTCTTTGCGCCAATACGGCCGCGCGCGGCTCGCGGGCTCGAGCACGAATGGCCGCAGACGTTCCGGCACCGTGTCGGCGATCTTCGCCATCAAATCTTCGGCGGCGCGCGCCAGCACGGGATCGGCGTGCCCAACCACCCACTGCGCGCCGAGCACCGCGGCCTCGATCTCGTCGGGCGTGAGCATCAAGGGCGGCAGGTCGAACCCTTTTTCCAGGACATAGCCCATGCCGGCCTCGCCACGGATCGGCACGCGTTGTCCGATCAGGGTCGCGATGTCGCGATAGATCGTCCGCTTCGAGGTTTCCAGCTCGGCGGCGATCGCGTCCGCCGTCAACGGATTACGCGTCCGCCGCAGCACCTGGATGATCTGAAACAGCCGGTCGGCACGTCTCATGGCAAGTCTCTCTTGGCAGTTCTCTTTGAATATTAAAGCCTGGTCGGCCGATGCTGACAGCATGTTGGCAGCAGACGGTTTCTATAACGGGACAACACTCCAGCGAAGGGGATTTTGTCCATGATCATTCTTTACGGCTACGGCATTTGGACGGTGGTATTGCCGCTGCTGACACCATGGTGGCAGCAGGGGGTGGCTAGCGTGAGGCGTCTTGTCAAGAGATTGGGAGCGCTCACATGATCACCCTCTATGGCTTTGGCGCAGGGTTCGGCCTGCCGGAAATCAGCCCTTTTGTCACCAAGACCGAAGTCCAGCTGAAAATGGCCGGTCTTGCCTATCGCAAGCAGCGGGCGATGCCGCCGGCTTCGCCCAAGGGGCAACTGCCCTACATCGACGACGACGGACAAAGCGTCGCCGAATTCGACCTTCATCCGCGCGCATATCGAGCGCAAATATGGCTTCGATTTCGACTTGGCCTCGACCGGCCGGCGCGGGCGCAGGCCTGGGCGTTCGAGCGCATGATCGAGAGCCATGTCTATTGGGCCCTGGTCGGCGCGCGCTGGGTCGATCCGGAGAACTTTGCCAAGGGGCCGGCGCATTTCTTCGACGGCGCGCCGGAAGACCGCCGCGAAAAGCTGCGCGAGGACGCCCAGTTCCGCGTCGCCGAGAATTATCTGTTAAGCGGCCTTGGCCGTCATGCGCCCGATGACGACGTCGAGTTGGCGGCGCGTTCGCTGTTGGCGCTGTCGGTGCAACTCGGTGACAAGCCCTATCTGATGGGCGAGAAACCCAGCGGCACCGACGCCACCGCGTTCGGTGCGCTGTCAGGCATCCTGACGCCGTTCTTTGACTCTGAGATTGCGGACACGGGCGGAAGAGTTCGAAAACCTTGACCGCCTATGTCGAGCGGATGATGCAGCAATATTATCCGG
>CAVZQX010000073.1:0-9626 GCA_963777475.1 uncultured Alphaproteobacteria bacterium | reverse complement strand
TCAGCGCGTCTATACCGCGGTCGAAAAAGCGAGGCTGACGGTCGCGGATGGCGAGTTCGTCGCGATCGTAGGTCCGACCGGATGCGGAAAGTCGACACTTCTAAACGTGGCGGCCGGCCTGCTGCGGCCGGCGTCGGGAACGGTCAAGATTTTCGAGCAGCCGCTCTCGGGCCTCAACCGGGACGCCGGCTATCTGTTTCAGGCCGATGCGCTGTTTCCCTGGAAGACCGCAATCGACAATGTTGCGATCGGCTTGGAGATCAAGGGCACGCCGCACACTGAAGCGCTCGCGCGCGCACAAAATTGGCTCACCTCGGTCGGCCTCGGCGCCTTCGGCAACCGCTATCCGCACATGCTCTCCGGCGGCCAGCGCAAGCGCATCGGCCTCGCGCAGGTCCTGATCCGCGACCCGAAAATCCTGTTGATGGACGAGCCGTTCGGGCCGCTCGATGCGCAGACCCGCCAGATCATGGGCAATCTGCTGCTGGATTTGTGGAACGCGGATCGCAAGGCGGTGCTGTTCGTCACCCACGATCTGGAGGAGGCGATCGCGCTCGCCGATCGTGTCGTCATCATGTCGGCGGGGCCTTCCGCGCGCATCATCGGCGACTGGCGGGTATCCCTGCCGCGACCGCGCGATATTTTCGAGGTTCGGCTGGACCATGAGTTTCACTCACTTCACCGTGAGATATGGGGTGTTCTTAAGGCTGAAGTGTTGAAGGGTTACGCGCATTCTGCGCAAGCAGCGGGGGCCGGCTGAGGAAGCTTTATTGGCCGGATGATGCAGGGTTTCAAGCGAAACGTGAACAAGGGGAGCGAGAGGTATCATGTTTGGACGTGGAACGATTTTGGCGGGGGCGGTCGCATTGAGCGCTTTGTGCGGCGCCCAGCAGGCCAGCGCCGCGGGCGCCTTCACGCTATCGTCGCCGGACTTCAAGGACGGCGAGCGGCTGGCGACAAAGAACGCCGGCAACAACAAGGCCAATCCGAACTGCATCGGCGAGAACATCTCGCCCACGCTGAACTGGGTCAACCCGCCCGAAGGCACCAAGAGCTACGCGCTTCTGATGTTCGACCCGGAGGGACGTCCGCCCGGCGGCGTCAGCCATTGGGTGGCCTATGGCATTCCGGTTTCCGTCACCGGCTTCGCGGAGGGCGAGGTCTCCAAGCCGAGCGACAAGTATGTCGGCGGCCTCGGGACGGCGAAGCTCTCTAATTACACCGGTCCCTGCACTCCGCCCGGGGCGCCGCATCACTACATGTTCACGTTGATCGCGACCGATCTCGAGCCGACGGCCTTGAAGGCCGGCATGACCCGCGACGAGCTGATCAAGGCGCTGGAGGGCCACGCCAAGGGCGCGACCGGCCTGATCGGCACCTTCTCCAAGCCGTAAGGTCGATGACAAAGCCGAGCGGTGCAGGAACGAGAGGGGTTTGAGCGTGTCGAGGATCAGGCTCCTCTCGCTGCAATTGCTGGTCGCGATCGTCGCGCTGGCGCTGTGGCAGTTCCTTGCCACCGTGCCGGTGTTTGGAAAAATGTGGCTGCCGCCGTTCTTCTTTTCCAATCCGGTCGATGTCGGCAGCCAGATCGTCGACTGGTTCGCAACCGGCGTGATCTGGAAGCATCTCCTGATCACGTTGTGGGAATCGATTCTCGCGTTCGCGATCGGTTCGTTGGCGGGCGTGATGGTCGGCTTCTGGTTCGCGCGCCAGCCGGTGGTCGCCGCCGTGTTCGATCCTTATGTGAAGATGGTCAATGCGCTGCCGCGCGTGGTGCTGGCGCCGATCTTCACGCTGTGGCTGGGCTTGGGCATCTGGTCGAAGGTCGCGCTCGGCGTGACCCTGGTGTTCTTCATCGTCTTCTTCAACGTCTATCAGGGCGTCAAGGAAGTCGAGCCTCACCGTGCGCGACAATGGCCGCATGCTCGGCATGAGCGAGCACCAGCTGATGCGGCACGTCTACTGGCCGTCGGCGCTGTCGTGGATGTTCTCTTCGCTGCACACCTCGGTGGGATTTGCGGTGGTCGGCGCGGTGGTCGGCGAATATCTCGGCTCCGCGGCGGGGCTCGGCTACCTGATCCAGCAGGCCGAAGGCGTGTTCGACGTGGCCGGCGTGTTCGCCGGCATGTTCGTGCTCTCGGCCTTCGTCATCCTGATCGATATTGCGGTGACCCTGGTCGAGCGGCGGCTGTTGGTGTGGCGGCCTGTGCCGCGGGCGCGGGTAGTGCGTCTGTTTTGTCTCTCGTCCCGGCCTTGAGCCGGGACCCGTCCGCGCGATTTATCGTTTGCAGACGCTGTTTGACGATCCGTCGCTTCCCACGGCCGCCCGTGGCTATAGGCCGCTTTCCAGGTCAGCGCATATTTCTTCTCGAGGCCCGTGCGCTGCAATCTATCGTGCCGGCAACCGAATGGAGGAAACCATGACAACGATTCTTGGCCGGCTGGCCGCGACGCTGGCGGCGCTGGTGTTGAGCGCGGGTGTTGCCGAAGCGCAAACCAAGATCACGGTCGCGGTCGGCGGCGGCGCCTGCCTTTGCTATCTGCCGACGGTGCTGGCCAAGCAACTCGGCGAGTTCGACAAGGCCGGCGTGTCGGTCGACCTGGTCGATCTCAAGGGCGGCTCGGATGCGCTGAAGGCCGTGCTCGGCGGCAGCGCCGACGTGGTGTCGGGCTATTTCGATCACTGCGTCAATCTCGCCGCCAAGAAGCAGGAACTGCAGGCATTCGTGGTCTACGACCGCTATCCCGGTTTGGTGCTGGTGGTGTCGCCCTCGCACGCAAGCGAGATCCAATCGATCAAGGACCTCGCCGGCAAGAAGGTCGGCGTCAGCGCGCCGGGTTCCTCGACCGACTTCTTCCTCAAATTTCTGTTGAAGAAGAACGGCCTCGATCCGACCAGCGCGTCCGTGATCGGCGTCGGTCTCGGCGCAACGGCCGTGGCGGCGATGGAGCAGGGCCAGATCGATGCCGCGGTGATGCTCGATCCGGCGGTGACCGTGCTGCAGGGCAAGTATGCGGATCTGCGTATCCTCGCTGATACGCGCACCCAAAAGGATACGCTCGCCGTGTTCGGCGGCGAATACCCGGGCGGCGCGCTGTACTCGACCGCGGCCTGGGTCGCGGCGCATGAGAAGGAGGTGCAGGCGCTGACCAACGCCATCGTCGGCACGCTCAGCTGGATTCACTCCCATACGCCGGAAGAGATCATGGCAAAAATGCCCGTCGAAATGGTCGGCAAGGACAAGGCGCTTTATCTTGCGGCGCTGAAGAACACGATCCCGATGTATTCGGAGACCGGCAAGATGGACCCCAAGGGCGCGGACGCGGTGCTCGCCGTGTTCAGCGAAAGCTCGCCCGAGGTTGCCAAGGCCAATATCGACGTCAGCAAGACTTTTACCAACAAGTTCGTCGATCAGGTCAAGAAGACGACCGGGATGAATGCGAAATAACGTGGCAAATAACCAGGCAAACAACTTGGCAAACAACTTGGCAAAAAATCATGACGCGCCCCGAAATTCACCGCGTCACCACGCTTGACCTCAAGCTGGAACCCTTCGCCTGGCCGTTTGCGCATGAGCGGCGTGCCGAGATCGATGCGCATTTCGCAACTCAGCAACGCGAGAAGCCGACGTTGTGGAACGGGCGCGTGCTGCTCGGGCGCAAGCCGGTGTTCGACCGCGCGCGCTTCTGTGCCAGCTATTTCGAGACCGATTTCGCGAGCTTTCTGGCCTGGCGCGATTGGGGCTTTCCTGACAAGGACGTCTTCAACGGCTTCGGCATGGGCGCGCTACGCTGCGCCGACGGCGCGTTCGTCATGGGCGAAATGGCCGGCCACACCGCGAATGGCGGCCGGGTCTATTTTCCCTCCGGCACCCCCGATCTGGACGACATCGACGGCGGGGCGGTCGATATCGAAGGCAGCGTCGCCCGCGAGGTCGCAGAGGAAACCGGATTGACGCCGGCGGATTATCAGGCTGACGCTCACTGGGATTGCGTTGTCACGGGCGTCTCGGTCGCCATGATCAGGATATTGCATGCCAACATTTCAGGCGAGGCGCTGCGGACAAGGATCGAGGCCAATCTCGCCCGGCAGTCGCAGCCCGAACTTTCGGCGATCCATCTGGTGCGGGCGCACGTCCGACCTCACCGCGGCGATGCCGCGCTTCGTCACCGCGTTCATCGAGCAAGAGTTTGACTCCCAACCATCCCCGTCATTGCGAGCGAAGCGAAGCAATCCATAGAGCCGCAAGTAAGAGGGGATTGCTTCGTCGCTTTGCTCCTCGCAATGACGGGTTTACGCGTGGCAACTAGTGTGGATTCCAAGCATGAGCAAGAAGCCCTCGAAAACGCTGGCGGCCGAATTCGACGCTTTCATTTCGCCCTTCCGTTTCGACGGGTCGGGGACATTTCATCTGAAGTCGGTCAAGACCGACCAGAGGGGCGGTCTCGACAAGGACGAAGGCGAAAAGATCCTCGATTCCCACCGCGAGCACTTGCGCGATCTTCAGGAAAAACTTTACGCGCAGGACCGCTGGTCGCTGCTCCTGATCTTCCAGGGCATGGACGCCGCCGGCAAGGACAGCACCATCAAGGCGATCTTCGACGGCGTCAATCCGCAGGGCTGCGAGGTCCATTCGTTCAAGCAGCCGAACACTCATGAGCTCGATCACGACTTCATGTGGCGCTGCATGATCGCGCTGCCCGAGCGCGGCCGCATCGGCATCTTCAATCGTTCCTACTACGAGGAGTGCCTGGTGACGCGGGTGCATAAGGAGCTCCTGAGGCAGGAGAAGATCCCTCCCAGGCTGATCACCAAGAACATCTGGCGCGAGCGGTTCGAGGACATTGCCGCGATCGAGCGCTACCTCGCGCGCAATGGCACCGTGATCCTGAAGTTCTTCCTGAACATCTCGAAGGAGGAGCAGCGCAAGCGGTTTCTCGAGCGGCTGGATCAGCCCTCGAAGAACTGGAAGTTCTCCATGAGCGATGTCACCGAGCGCGCGCTGTGGCCGAGATACATGGCGGTGTATCAGGAGATCGTCAGGCACACCTCGACGCCAGCAGCACCATGGTTCGTGGTGCCGGCGGACCACAAATGGTTCGCGCGGGTGGTGATCGGCTCGGCGATCGTGAGCACGCTTGAAGCCCTCAACCTGCGCTTTCCGCGCGCCGACAAGGCATCGCTCAAGGAATTCGAGCAGGTGCGCAAGGCGCTCGAGCACGAGGGCAGGGGCGGGGCGAAGAAGTTGGCGAAGGTCGCGAAAGCGGCGGCGAACGGCGGCGCGGCGTGACGCCGCGCGCCGGCCTCGGACACGCTCGCGCAAATCTCGCTTAAGCCGGATTGAAGTCCGAGCTGACAATGTCGGCTCGGACATCGACCCATCGTTCGAAGACGACGCCGAGTTCGTATCCATACCGCCAGGCGAGACGGCATCGTCCGATGGTTCGAAACTTGTCGAACGTGACGTAGAAATTGATCGGAAGCAGCACGAGCCCATCCGAGTGGATTCGGGCGCTACTCTCGGTGAAATTGTACGCGATGCAAGCGTGCACGTCGCGGCCGCCGCGGAAGAACAGCATGCCGTCCATCGATCGTTCGTTCATCCCCAGTCCAATCTTCAGTACATTGCCGCGCTGGCTTTGATACGTGAAGAGCCACATCATCGATGTCGCGCATGATCCGGAAAAGTTGATGCCGGATTTCCCTTAGCTAACAAACGCGGAACGCGTTTGCGCGGAGATCATGCGCAAACAACATGCTAAAGCGCGATTGTCTTCTCAAGGTATCGCGCTTCAGCGGCTGCGAAGATATCGCGCCGGGCTCACTTGACAATCGCGAACCCGAATCACGATTAACGCACAGAGTTTTTGCCGGATTTGGCGCAATTATGACGCCGGAGCAGGATGACGTTTGATTGAACAGGGATGAGCCGCTTGCTCGACCTCGCGCCGCCCGCCGGTATCATCAACCCTCATTGCGAGCCACCGGCTCGGCGCCGTCCGGCGAGCGAAGCGGTCCAAAGCCGCGTACGCCGCGCGATAGATTGCTTCGTCGCAAGGGCTCCTCGCAATGACGGTGGAATATCCTCAGGATAAGGCTTCGCGACGCGCGCAAGCGCGCGGCTCGCAGGATGAGAGCCGGAGGTAGAGCACCTGAACCGATTGGTTTCATGGAATCGGTCGTCTACACGATCCTGATCGACATATCCGGCAGACCCTCGAGCTTGCACAACAGCACATCGCCCCTCACGACCGGGCCGACATTTTCCGGCGTGCCGGAATAGATGATGTCGCCGGCCTTCAGCTCGAAGGCTTCCGAGAGTTTTGCGATCTGCTCGGCGACGCTCCAGATCATCTTCTCGAGGTCCGAATTCTGCCGTACCGTGCCGTTAACGGCGAGCGAGATCGCGCCCTTGGTGAGATGACCGATCTTGGCGGCCGGATGGATCGGGCCGAGCACCGCGGCGTGATCGAAGCTCTTGCCGATTTCCCAAGGCTTCTTTTCCGCGGCCATGCCGTTCTGCAGGTCGCGCCGGGTCATGTCGAGGCCGAGCGCGTAGCCATAGACGTGATCCAGCGCCTGGTCGGGCGGGATCTTGGTGCCGCCTGATTTCAGCGCCGCCACCAGTTCGACTTCGTGATGATAGTTCTTGGTGAGCGAAGGATAGGGATGATCGGCGACTTCCCCGATCGCGACGTTCTGGATCGCATCGGTCGGCTTCTGGAAGAAGAACGGCGGCTCCCTCGTGGGATCGGAGCCGCGCTCGATCGCGTGCGCCGCGTAGTTGCGCCCGATGCAATAGATGCGACGAACCTGGAATACGTCCGTCTCGCCGACGATCGGGATCGTCGTGGCCGGCACCGGGAAGATCGGCTTCGGACCGGCCTGCGCTGAGGCCGGGCTCACATCGGTGATCGCGGCGGCAGCCGCGGCGCCCGCCGTTACGGCAAGCAGATTACGCCTGGAAGTTTTTTTCATGACGAGTTTCCTTCAAATCCGCTCCGCACCTGCGCAGCGTGCGGAGCGGACAGAATTGAAGTTGAGAAAGTCAGTGGGCCAACGGGTCGGGACGCATCTGCACCTTGAACACCTTTGGATAAGCCTCCTTGCCGCCTTCACTGTGGAAGTTCGCGCGGGTTCCTGAGGTGGTCCAGATGCCGCGGCCCTTCCAGCCCGCCGACGCGTCGTCGATCCGGCCATCGACATTCTTGCTGAAGAAGCCGAGCGGGTAGGGCACGCGCAGGGTGACGAACTCGCCGTTGACCAGGGCAAGCAGCGACTCGCCGCCGTTGGCGCAGGCGATCGGCACATTGGCGCCGAGGCCGAGGACATTGTAGCGGTCCACCCAGACGTAATAGGCGTGGTTCGCGCTGCCCTTCGGGTCGAGCCCCCTGAACTGCGGACCGGGCATCCGATAGATCTTCCAGCCCTCGGGGCACTGCTTGCCTTCCGCCGTGCTCGGCCCGTTGAGCGGGCCCTTGCACAGCTTGCGATCGAAGCTCGCGAGATGGCCGCTCGACAGCACCGTCCAGACGACCCCGTCGAGCCCAATGTCGATGCCGCGCGGACCAAAGGTGCCTTCCGGCGGCTGGTAGACTTCCGCCAGAGCGGTATTGGCCGGATCGGGGCCGGGCATCACGCGGACGATGTAGCCGGGCTGGTCGATCCGCGAGAAGCCGCGGTCCATCGCCTGCCCCCAGATGGAATCGTCCACCGGGCTCGGCATGATGCCGTAGAAGGAGGCCGCGATCCGCTTGTCCTTGGTTGGATCAAGCGGATCCTTGGCCTCGACATAGGCATCGCGCTTGCCGTTTCCGTTGGTGTCGATGATGAGAGGCGTCCAGCCCTGGGACGCCACGCCGTCGTGCGTTTCGCGGAACTGCTTCGTATTCAACCAACCGACAATGCCACCTCCGAGCCCGGGTCCTCCCGCGCTCATCCACAGCGTGTCGTTGGCATCGTGCGCAAAATAAAGATGGTGGGTGCTGAAGCAGGTATTGATCATGTCCCATTTTCCGGTCGACGGGTCGTAGCGCGACAGCTGGCGCAGCGAGGTCGCCTGCGGCAAGACCTTCGCGGAAGGATGTTGGGAGCCCTGCTTGCAGTAATCGGGATTTTCCGGAGGCCGCAGACGCGCGGTAAACCAGACCTTTCCTTGCTCATCCATCATGAGATTGTGAATGCTGGTGTGACCGTCCCAGATCGCCTCATCGCCCCAATAGGCGGATGGTCCGTGCGGCGCATCCGCCGAGGATGGGGTTTTCGGATCGAGATACGGCTCCGTGATTGTCGAGGCGATATTCTTGATCGGATCGAGCGTCGGTATGAGATCGGTGCTCTCCTCGGGCGATCCGTAGATCAAACCGTTGGCGTTGAGGGTCGGATTGCGCTTGTCGGTCGAGATCGCGTCGTGCTGATAGTGCTTGGGCGAAGCCCAGTCCCACATCGTGTACACGACGTTTCGCTCGATGCCTTTGGGCCGCTCGGGCTTGTCGAACGGCAGTTCGCCCGCGGCGATCCGGTCGGTCCACTTGGAGAACAGCGAATAGACCTTTTCCGGTCCCATGCTGCCGAGCGCCAGCGCCATGTATTCCATGGCTTGGCCGGCCTGCGTGCGCAGCGCCCACGCCGTATGCGAGTCGTTGCCGTCCTTGAACATCTTCGGCACTTCGCGGATGCCGCGTGAGCCCAGTGCATGGCACGACTGGCACATGTTCTTGACCGTATCCACCCATTGCGCCTGGCTCTTCATGGTGTCGGGCATCTTGTTGCCCTTGTCGCCGGTGCCGGGAAATTCCTCCGGGGCCGGAATATCGAGCATGGAATACCAATACATGCCCGGGTAGAGCTGCGCCGCCGCGGCGGCGGAAGCCGCAGGCGCTGCCTTGAAGTCGAGCAGCTTGCCGAGGCGGGCGTCGACCTGTGCGGTGTCGGTAAGCCCATAGCCGCGAACCCAGACCTTGTAATTGGCGTCCGGAAGATCGGGAATCACGAAGCGACCCTGATCGTCAGTGACGACGACCTTGGCATATTTGGTCGGAAGATCTTTCGTCTCGGCGATCACCCACACGCCCGCCTCGGGGCCTTTATCGCCGGTTACCTGCCCGCCGATATCGTGCGCCGAAATATCGATATTCGCGGCCACGGATTGGCTTGCGTGCAGCAGGGCGGCCGCCCCGAGACACCCGGCGATGATCTGCTTCAATTTCATTTTTCTCCCCCGCACCAAGCGGTGCCTTCGACCCACATTGCACCCACGCAATTCGTCGCGCCGGTTCGCATCATCGAACCGACGTCAAGCGCGAACTCATATTATGCCCAATGGCTCGCGCTCTGCACAAGCATCTTGGCTCCGCAATCATGTCGCGAACAATGGCCGCAGCGCACGGATATCGTTCACCCGTTCCAGGGCGTTGATCTGACCGACCAGCTTCAGGCGACGTCGCGACGGCATTTGACGCCGGGGCATGTGGCCTTGCTCGACCACGCTCACGCCGAAACCGACATCAATGGCCGTCTTCTACAGGCGGGTCCGAAGAATTGCGACATCAAGATCAGCGTTTGCTTGTTTCGTTCGCGAGCACGCATGCCGATGCGGCGGAAACTTTTGGAGGCGCGATTCAAA
>CAVZQX010000072.1:0-42038 GCA_963777475.1 uncultured Alphaproteobacteria bacterium | reverse complement strand
CTCTACTGGTTCGGTCCGAGCGTATTGCTTGATCACGACCGCCAAGACCGCCGGAGGGCCGCAGCCCGGGCAGTCTCGCCTGGGCCGGACTTGCCAACACCTATTTCTGGATCGATCCGGCGCGCGACGTCTCCGGCGTGATCCTGATGCAGGTGTTGCCGTTCGCCGACCAGAAGTGCCTGGAAGCCTTTGCCGGCTTCGAGCGCGGCGTCTATGCCGGGCTCGATGCCGGCAGCGGCCAGCGGGCGGCGTAGCCTCTTCTTCCTCTCCCCGCGCGTCCCGCGGGGAGAGGCTCTCCCGTTCCGACGCGACTGCAACATAAGTCGGGCCTTTCCGATCGCGCCCGCGGTTAAGATACGCAAACCGGACACCTTACCGGAGACCGATCGGCGATGGCGGCGCGTCGCGCGGCTTGCTTCAGCGACTGGGAGGAACAAACTTGAGCGAACGAGCGGACAGTTACGTCAGCGGTATTTCCGACGCCCCGCTGCTCGGCGACACCATCGGCAGGAGCCTCGACGACGCGGCGCGGCGCTGGGGCAATCGCGAGGCGCTGGTTTCGCCGAGCCACAATGTGCGCTGGACCTGGAAGGAATTTGCCGAACGCGTCGATGCGCTGGCCGCGGGTTTCCTCGCGCTCGGGCTGGAGCGCGGGAGCGGATCGGCATCTGGTCGCTCAACCGCCCCGAATGGACGCTGACCCAATTCGCCGCCGCCAAGGCCGGGCTGATCCTGGTGACGATCAACCCCGCCTATCGGCTCAGCGAACTGGAATTCGCGCTTGGCAAGGTCGGCTGCGCGGCGATCGTCTCCGCAACCGCGTTCAAGACCTCGAACTACATGGAGATGCTGAACACGCTGATGCCCGAGCTTGCCAGCGCCGAGCCGGGCGCCTTTGCGCGCGGCGCGCCTGCCGCAATTGCGCGCGGTGATCCAGATCGGCGGGCCGAAGTTGTCCGGGCACCATCCCGTTCGACGAGGTCGCGCGGATGGGCGGCGACCGGCACCGCAGTCAGCTCACGACCCTCGGCGAGACCCTCCAGTTCGACGATCCCGTCAACATCCAGTTCACCAGCGGCACCACCGGCTCGCCCAAGGGCGTCACCCTGACCCATCACAACATCCTCAACAACGGCTATTTCGTCGGCCGCGCCATGCGCCTGACCGAAGCCGACCGCATCTGCATTCCGGTGCCGCTCTATCATTGCTTCGGCATGGTGATGGGCAACCTCGCCTCGCTGACGCTCGGCGCGACCATGGTCTATCCGGGCGAAGGTTTTGATCCCCTGACGACGCTGCAGACGGTCGAGCAGGAAAAATGCACGACGCTCTACGGCGTGCCGACGATGTTCATCGCCGAGCTCGACCATCCGGAATTTTCGCGTTTCGATTTGAAGTCGCTGCGCACCGGCATCATGGCCGGCGCGCCCTGCCCGATCGAGGTGATGAAGCGCGTCAACGCCGAGATGAACATGAGCGAGGTGACGATCGCCTATGGCATGACCGAGACCAGCCCGGTGAGCTTCCAGAGCGCGGTCGACGATCCCCTGGAGCGGCGGGTGTCGACGGTCGGGCGCGTCCATCCCCATGTCGAGGTCAAGGTCGTCGATCTCGAGGGCAAGGTCGTGCCGCGCGGCCAACGCGGCGAGCTTTGCACCCGCGGCTACAGCGTCATGCTGGGCTATTGGGACGAGCCGGAGAAGACCGCCGACGTGCTCGACCGCAATGGCTGGATGCATACCGGCGACCTCGCCGTGATCGACGACGAGGGCTACTGCAACATCGTCGGCCGCATCAAGGACATGGTGATCCGCGGCGGCGAGAATCTCTATCCGCGCGAGATCGAGGAGTTTCTCTATCGCCACCCGAAAATCCAGGACGTGCAGATTTTCGGCGTCGCCGACGATCGCTACGGCGAGGAATTGTGCGCCTGGGTCAAGATCGCGGCCCGGCGAGACACTGACCGTCGAGGAGATCCACGCGTTCTGCCAGGGCCAGATCGCCCACAACAAGATCCCGCGCTACGTCGAATTCGTCGACGCGTTTCCGATGACCGTGACCGGCAAGATCCAGAAATTCCTGATGCGCGAGGCGGTCGAGTCGAAGCTCGGGCTGAAGGCGGCGAAGACGGCGTGAATTGGTCTGGCGCACGGCGCGCCTGCGGAGATTGCGTAGGTGGGAAAGCGAGCGCTCACGCCAACCAGTCGTCGTGACCTCCGCGCATGCGGGGTATCCAGTACGCCGCGGCTTCTCGGTTTTATCATCAGCGTCTCTGGAATACTGGATGACGCTCCGCGACATATCGCGCCGACGATGACGATGGTGCCGTCGCGTTGTTCGATCACGTTGATGGACAGAATTCCGCATTCTCGCGGCGCGATTCGCCCGAGGTTTGCCCAGAAACTTTCGCGCCTCGAAATCAGAGGGCGCAGGGAATGCCGGATGCGCGCTGCACCCGCGGTCCCGTGTGCAAAATGGGAAAAAGAAAACGCACACGAGCATACAGGTTCAGCGGAGGCACTCCGACATTCCCTGCGCAATGGCTTTACGGATTACTTCGAGCTCTCCCCGGAGAATCGGGCTTTTTTGCCTCCGTCGCCTTCGGATATGGCTCATCCGCGCCCGGTCGGGCCGACACGCCTCCGAAGACTTGACGCCAACCACTGAGGCGTCAGGACCACACGACTTCACCGTACGCACAGCGCCGTTCGTCAGCGCGCCGTCTGATCGCTCACGGAGTCTTATACCCGCCCTGCCATCACGTGTCACGCCTGACGCTGCCGCGTCCACCGCATCCCGTTCCCAACGTCTCTGACGATCCGGATACGCCCCTCAGTGGGACAGGACGGGGAGGAATATGCCGGTGATTTGGGGGAGGCGTCAAGGAGAATTTCTGAAATCGGAACGTATCCTACTAAGCCGAGAACGCCAGTTTGCACCCATTGCTTGTCTGGGTCTAATGGGTATCCTAGTATCGGCGGAGCATAAATCATCGAAATGATTGGCAACCGCGGGAGGCGCGGTCGCGATAACAATTTGCGATGCAGCACCCATCTTACTTACGAAGCCTGCGGCTAAGTACGAGTCTGACAGACTTCCGTTGCCGGAGCAGAATACTTGGACGACCAACTTTCGAATCGAATTTCACGGTTTCTCGCAAACAGAACATCATCTCGTGCTAGCGAGCGCTTGGGCGATTACGTCGTCGCGAGCAGTGTTGGCTCTGTCCGCGAGGAAAATCAAGATGCCACCCTAATTGTCAAGGCGCGGTATCACGCAGATGCTGCTGAGCGCGATTTCGACTTGGCCGTGGTCTGCGATGGTCTTGGTGGAATGAAGCAGGGTGCCGAAGCCTCTGTCCTGGGGTTGAGCGCCTTTGCTGCTAGGCTCATCCGATCGTCCCGTGCGTCCGTCGAGGATAGACTTCTGGCCGGACTAAGAGAGGCGAACGCAGAGATATTCAAGATCCTTCGAGGGAGTGGGGGCACAACACTTTCCGCTGTCCTCAACAGTCACTCTGGAAAATCCACGATTTGCCACGTCGGCGACAGCCGAATCTTATTCAATTGGCACAGGAGAGCTCCGCCAATTGAACTCACGATGACACGATTGGAGCTGCGCTTAATAAAAGCGGTGCTCCTGCCCACGAACCACGGGATACACGTCTCTTGCAATTTGTTGGGATGGGGGACGATTTAGAGGCGCACATTTTCCGCCCGAAACCTGCGGGCACCAAGGGATATCTGCTTACATCAGACGGTGCTCACGATTTGCCCGATGGTTTGCTGCAGCGCGTAGTGCTCGTGGCACAGCAGAATTTCGAAGCGGCTAGGCGGCTTATTCAGCTTTCGGAATTCCTGGGGGGTCTCGATAATGCTACAGTTGCGGCAATTCCGTCATCTATTGGATCAGAAGTCAGACCGTCCTTCTGAGGGCTTAGACCTGATATTATTGAGTCCTTGGGGGCGCCTAAGCATTTGGATTCCGCAACTGACCGACGACAAGCGCGCCCAAGCCGCTGGCAGCGGCCCTCAATCGCCGGAGAACTCTTCTCCCCCGCAGGAAGTTAAAGAAGGACGACCTCCCTCACCGCCCACAGGAAAGAATCCGAAGTCGAGAAAAGCCAAGAAGAAGGGCGAGAGCATAAAGACCACAGAGGACGGGGAAGAGCTCCCACTTTCCCCCACGCTGGAAATTGAATTTCCGGAGGGAAGGGAAGAATAAGTCATGGACCTTCCGGACCGCTACTCTCCCACCGGGGACGAATTTACTGGTGGAGGCATGTCGGAGGCCATTGTCTGCCATGACGAGCACCTCGAACGGTTAGTCCTCGTAAAGAAACTGCAGGACGGTGTCGATCAGACGCGCATTTTAGACGAAATCGCTGCTCTGACGACCATACGGTCAAAACATGTGGTTGAGCTTTTCGATGTGCTTCGTGATGACGACGGTGAGATAGTCGCGATTGTTGAAGACTATCTTCCCGGCGATGACCTCAACGAGATTATTCCTATAAAATGCCGAGATGCGTTCCTGAGGACCGCATACGCAATATCATGTGGGATTGCCGATATTCACGAGAGAGGCCGCGTCCACCGGGACATCAAACCGAGCAACATGAAGTTTGATGGCGAGGGCTGCCTCAAGATTTTCGATTTTGGCCTTTCGCGACCGGACGATCTTGATGCCAAGACCATAGGAACGGTCGGAACTCCGGGATACATCGCGCCGGAACTTTGCGTCGATGATGGTGAAGAGGTAGCCTTCTCGCAACCCGTGGACGTTTACGCCTTCGGCGCGACTGCGGTTAAGATGCTACTTGGCAAGTTGCCTCCTGATTTGAAGAAGCTGCCCCCAGTACTGCCGTGCCCCGCCGCCGACTTCGGCAACCATCCGATCGGACTACCGAAACCCATTTCCGACGCATTAAACGCCTGTCTGAGCTCCAAACCCCAAGATCGCCCTAAGATGAAGGTGGTGAGAGATATTTTGGCGACGCATCTCCTGCGGAATCAACATCGTGCCACGCTCGTGCTCGGAAACACTATCCATACGCTGGATTCAAAAACCTGCGGCCAATATAACCGCAGGTTCACTTGGTTCGGTTCAAGTCAAATACGATGGACTACAATTTATTGTAACCGGCTTGTCGGGGAGTGTCACGATCAACAATATACCCGTCACGGTCAACCAAGCGCTGCCAGGTGCGTGCGTAATTACTCTAGGCGACCCTTCAGTGGGATGGAACCGCAAGTATGTAACGGTGAACGTCTCTCATCCCGAGGTGGTTCTATGAAGAACGTGCTGCACAAGAAGGGCGATTTGATAGGCGGCCGTTACTCGATTGAGGGCGATATCGGGCAAGGAGGCATGCAAGAGGTTTATCGAGCTCGGGACAAGTTGTTGGGGAGGCAGGTCGCGCTCAAGGTTCCGAGGAGCAACTCGGCGGAGAAGCGTTTTAAGAGAAGCGCCGTTCTCAGTGCCAAGGTGAACCACGCAAACGTCGCGAAAACCCTAGACTATTTGGAAGAGAACAAGAGGTTCTATCTCGTTGAGGAAGTTATCGAGGGGTGCGACCTCGCCCAACTCCTCACAGACTACGTGCCGCGCGCTGACCCGTATATTGTAGCGCGGGCACTCCATCACCTTGCCAAGGGCGTTGCGGCTTCCCACCATGTCGACGTAGTCCATCGCGATCTGAAGCCAAGCAACGTTATGGTCGTGGGAGGGCCTTCGGTTGCTTCGCTCAAGATAACGGACTTTGGCATTGCCAAGATGGCCGAGAAGGAAATTGGAGACGCAGTCGAGGGCGGAACCGCGGGTCTTACAGCTTCCCAAACGGCTCTTGGTGCCCTGCCGTATATGGCGCCGGAGATGATCGAAGATCTAAAGCAGGCTGGAAAGCCAGCCGACATATGGGCTTTGGGCGCTATGACACTGGAGCTTTTGACGGGAAGCCGGCCGTTCGGCCAGGGCTACAAGGCCGTGCCAGCCATCATGAAGGCTGTCTTGCCCGAGCTTCCGAAGAATCTCGTTAGTAACCCACAGTATGCGCCGCTAGCCTTTGAAATTTATCAGATCGTGCAAAAATGCATGGAGAAAGCGCCGGATGATCGTTTGACTGCCGATGAGGTAGTCGAAGCTTGCGAAGGTCTTTGTTACAGTGTGTCGGCGCGTGAATTTGGCACTATCAACTCTGTCAACTTCGGGAAGCACGGATTTATTCGCAACGAAGACCCAAAAAAATCAGATGTCTTCTTTCACGTGGACTCGCTGTATGGCGGAACCACCGTTTCGGTGGGACAGAGAGTATGGTTTAGCCGGTATCCGGGAGCCCCTCGTGACCGCGCCTTTCCCGTGGTCCCGGCGGTTTCTGAAGACCCATTTTAGGTTAGGTCAAGAGCGCGCCGGTTATGGGGCTCGACCGTCCAAATCACACCAAATCTAGGGCCTGTCGTCATTTAAGCCAAGCGAGCGCGCAGACCAAATGTAATGTAAGCGGTGTTGCCTTCCCACGTTTCGGTAGGGGCCGGGTTGTGGCGTAGTGCCGACCCATGAGCGATGATTTTGACATTAAGCTTGAACGTAAGCTTGAGAGCAAGGCGCAAGAGCGCGGCGGCAGGGTCACGGACGTGCGGCGGATCGAACTGATCACGGGCACTGGCCGCCGCCGTCGATGGTCGAGCGAGGACAAGGCCCGGATCGTGGTGGAGAGCCTCGAGCCCGGCGTCAGCGTGTCGGAGGTGGCGCGGCGCCATGGGCTGAGCCCGCAGCAGTTGTTCGCCTGGCGTCGCGAGGCCCGGGCTTCGTTTCATGAAGGTGGGGGTACGGCACCGGCTGATCGGTCTGCTGCAAATCTGGCGCCGCAGCCGCGTCGGCGCAAAGGCAGCCAATTGCCATCACCCGAAGTCTGTAACGACGCGCCGACGTTTGCGCCGGTGATGATCGCGGAGTTGGCACGCTCGTCGCCACGGACATCTTCTCAAGCGCCCGCCGTTGGTTCGATCGAGATCGCGATCGCTGACGCCGTGGTGCGTGTCATCGGCCCGGCCGAGACAGAGGCGATCGTTGCCGTGTTGCAAGCATTACGGAGGACCTCATGATCACGGCAGGAACGGACTTGCGGGTTCTCGTTGCAACGCGCCCGGTGGACTTCCGCAAACAGGCAGACGGCCTGGCGGCCATTGTGCAAGCGGCGCTCGGAGCCGATCCGTTCTGTGGCGCGGTGTACGTGTTCCGCTCCAAGAGGATGAACCGGGTGAAGCTGCTGTGGTGGGACGGCACGGGCATCTGCCTGATGACGAAGCGGCTGGAGGATGCGCAGTTCCGCTGGCCGCCGATCGAAGACGGGATGATCGAGCTGTCGGCCGCACAGCTCGCTGCGCTGCTCGAAGGCGGCCAGTGGGCGCGCGTGGAGCGCCGGGACGTTGTTCGACCGAGTGCCACGCAATGATGCTGCGACACAACGACTTAGGTTCGCAATCGATGCTGCGCGCCTCGACAGAATCATCAAAACTCTGGTTCATCTTCGGTAAAACGCATCAGACGACGATGGATTTGAGCGACACGCTGCCAGACGATATCGACGCGTTGCGCGCGTTACTCATGGCCGAGCGCGCAAATCGTGCCGCCATCATCGCCGAGCGCGACAAGCTCGTCGTTCGCAACGCACGGCTGGAGGCGATCATCGCCGAGATCCGCCGCGCGTATTTCGGCCGCAAATCCGAGCGTATCACCGACGTGCGCATACCGGTGAAGGCGACCACGCTGTCCGGCGCATGGAGACCGCGTGATCCGGTCGATGACGACCATGGCGGCGCACGAGCTTGATGGCGCCGTTGGATTTATTTTCTGATCTCAGTATTTGAGGTTCGGGTCAAGCGGTAGGCGGAGCCCGTGCGCGGCGCGAAGTGACCGCCACGAGTTCAAACGCAGCGCCGCGCATGGGCGGACCGGAGGGCGGGTTCTTCATTTTTTCGCTCCTGTCGGCGGTTTCGTGACCGTCGTATCCGGCGCGCTCGGTCCCGCCGCTGTGGTATTCGACTTGGCCGTCTTGGGATCGCGCATCGATGGCCCATCGAGCGCAAGACGATGGGCGTTATGCACGAGGCGATCGAGGATAGCGTCAGCGAACGTTGGATCGCCGATGACCTCGTGCCAGGCATCGACCGGCAACTGGCTGGTGATCAGCGTCGAGCCGGCGCCATAACGGTCCTCGACGATCTCCATGAGGTCGCGTCGCTGGTTGGCCGAGAGCCGGTCTGGACCCCAGTCATCGAGAATCAGCAGATCGGCCTTGGTGAGCGTGCGGAACAGACGCGCGAAGCGGCCGTCTCCGTGGGCCAGTTCGAGATCGGCAAAGAGGCGCGGCACACGTGCGTAATGCACCGTATAGCCATCACGGCAGGCTCTCTGCGCCAGCGCGCAGCTGAGCCACGACTTGCCGACACCGCACGGCCCGGTGATCAGCAGATTGCGATGCTCGGCAATCCAGCGGCCGGCGGCCAGTTGCTGGAACAGCGCCTTGTCGAGCCGTCGGGCGGCACGATAGTCGACGTCCTCGATCGACGCGTGGCCGTGGCGCAGCTTCGCATTGCGCAGCCGGCTTTTGAACCGCTGCGTGCCGCGATGCGCCGCCTCGCGGTCGAGCAGCAGCGCCAGCCACTCGGCAGGCGCGAGATCCCGGGCAGCGTCCTGCGACTGCAGTTCAACAAAGGCCTCGGCCATGCCGTCGAGCCTAAGGGCTCGCAGCTGGTCGATGGTTGGATGGGTCAGCATTGGGTGTTGTCTCCTCAGTGGAAGTAGCGGGGGCCACGGATGTTCGCGTGCACGATCGCCGGCCCGTCCGTGGCGGAGGCAGGCCGTCGGCGATCGAGGTTGGTCTTCAGGATCGAGGTAACCGAGGTGTAGGAGCGCGCGCCAATCTCAAGCGCGCGGCCACAGGCGGCTTCCAGTCGCTCATGCCCGAAGCTGTTGGCATGCCTGAGGATGCCGATCGTGGCGCGGAAGCCCTGCTCCGGATGCGTCTTCTCGCGCAGGATGATCTCGATCAGCGCCGACGTCTTCGGCCCGATCTCGTTCGCTCGGCCCTGGATGCGTTCCGGCGTCCAGTCAGCATAGCGCCGGTGGCTCGACGGCATGTGCTCGCGCACGGTCGTATGCTTGCGGTTCGATGACGAACGCACGTGGACAGCGACGCGATTGCCGCCATGGAACAGCTCCACCGTGCGTGCCGTGATCCGCGCCCACAGCTCCTGGCGCAGTAACGCGTGCGGCACCGAGTAGTAATGCTTCGCGACCTCGACGTGATAATCGAGGCCGGCCTTGCACTGCTTCCACTCGGCGTAGATGTAAGGCTCAGTCGGCAATGGCTTTAACGCTGGCTGGTCCAGTGCCTCAAATAGCGCGCGGCGGCTCGCGCCGAGATGCCGGGAGACGCGGTCGTTCAGCGCTGTGACACAACCACGGATCGCTACGTTCAACTCGACGAGCGAGAAGAACCTGATGTTGCGTAGCTTGGCGATAATCCAGCGCGTCGCGACCTGCACGGCGACCTCGACCTTCGCCTTGTCGCGCGGTTTTCTCGGCCGTGCCGGCACGATGGCCGTGTCGTAGTGCACCGCCATTTCGGCATAAGCACGATTGACGCCCGGCTCGTAGAAGCAGGCCTTGGTGACGCCGGACTTCAGATTGTCGGAAACGACCATCGCCGGCACACCGCCGTAAAAGACAAAGGCGCGTGTGTGCGAGCCGATCCAGTCGGGCAGCGTCTGCGTGAAGGTTGCCTCGGCGTACGTAAAACTCGATGCACCGAGTACGGCGACGAACAGCTGGCAGGCATGCGCCTCTCCGGTCGTGGCATCGACGATGTCAATCGTCGTGCCGGCGTAATCGACGAACAGCTTCTCGCCGGCCACATGGGCCTGCCGCATCGTCGGCGACAACCGGCCTTCCCAGGCGCGATAGAGTTCGCAGAACCAGCTGCGGCCGTAACCGTCGGGATGCGCCGCACGATATTCCTCCCAGACCAGTTGCAGCGTCACGCCCTTGCGACGCAACTCTCGGTGGATCGCCGGCCAGTCCGGCAGCGACCGCCAATCCTTGGCCGTGGTCGTCGGGATCGGATAGAGGCGCCTCTCCAGTGAAGCGTCGTCAAGATCGTCCGGCAGCGGCCAACCGACCCCGGCTTCGCGCGCCCGGCGCAGGCACGCTCCGGCGGCGGTCGGGCCAATCCCGAGACTGGCGGCAATCTGGCGCTTGGACAGGCCGGCGGCCGACAGCCGTAGCACGTCGCGGATCTTGCGCATGGGTAATCTCTGTTGGGCCATCCCTACTCCTCTGGAAAAGGAGCGAAGTCCGGCTGATTCGCGGATCACCCAACGGCGTTCATCGCGCCCGTCCACAGCCCTGTTGCCCTGGTCGCCATCGACCGGAACAGGTGGTCGTCATCCACCGGATACGGTGGTCGCCTTCAACCGGAAACCCTGGTCGCCATGGACCGGCGCGCGCAACCGACGACCAGCTGTCGCTCGCGCTCGAGGAGCTCGAGACCTCGCTCGCCAAGGCCGAGGCGGAGGACGAGAAGACCGATCCCGCACTCAAAGCTGCCGCGACGCGCAAGCGCCGCACCAGCCGCAACGAGAACCTTGATCACCTGCCGCACGAGGAGGTGGTGATCGAACCCGAAAGCAAGGCGTGTCCGTGCTGCGGTAGCGAGTTGCACGTCATCGGCGAGGATACGTCCAAGCGGCTCGACAAGGTGCCGGCCAAGGTGCGTGTGATCGTGACCAGGCGGCCGAAATATGCGTGCCGAAGCTGTGAGAAGACTGGCGCCGACACGGTCGCCGGCGTGATCCAGGCCCCGGCGCCGCCGCGGCTGATCGAAGGCGGCCTGCCGACCGAGGCGATGGTCGCCGATGTGGTGGTGTCCAAGCACGCCGACCATCTTCCACTGTATCGGCAATCGCAGATCCTCGCCCGTTATGGCGTCAAAATCGAGCGCTCGACCTTGGCTCAGTGGGTCGGGGCTGCTGCTGCCGAGCTGCAGCCACTGCACAATCATCTGATCGGTCTGCTCAAGGCATCCCCGCGGCTGTTCTGCGACGAGACGCGCTGTCCGGTGCTCGATCCAGGCGCTGGCAAGACCAAGACCGGATACCTGTGGGCGATCGCGCGTGACGATCGGCCCTGGGGTGGGGGTTCGGATGCGACGGGACATCCGCGGCATCCGGGAAGTGGTCCGCCGGCGGTGGCCTACTCCTATGCGCCGGGGCGCGGTGGCGAGCACGCCGCCAAGCTGCTCGACGGCTTCAGCGGCATCCTGCAGGTCGACGGCTACGCGGCCTACAAGAAGCTGGCCGCGCCGACACGGCCTGGTGGGCCCGTGACGCTGGCCTATTGTTGGAGCCACCTGCGGCGACAGTTCTACGAGGTCTATGTCGGCGGCAACGCGCCGATCGCGACCGAGGCACTCGCCCGCATCAAGCTGCTCTACGACATCGAGTTGGAGGTCCGTGGCCGGCCGCCCGAAGTCCGGTGCGCGGCTCGGCAGCAGCGGTCAAAACTCGTCATCGAAGCTTTGAAGCCGTGGTTCGAGGATAATCTCGTCAGGATGTCGAAGGGCAGCAAGCTCGCCGAAGGGATCGCCTACGGCCTCAACCATTGGGACGGCTTGTGCCGCTTCCTCGACGATGGCCGCATCGAGATCGACTCCAACACCGTCGAGCGCTCGATCCGCGGTTTGGCCCTCACAAGAAAAAACGCGCTGTTCGCCGGCCACGATCGCGGCGCGGAAGGATGGGCCATGATCGCGTCGCTTCTCGAGACCTGCAAACTCAACGCCGTCGATCCTCTGGCCTGGACCACCGACGTCCTCACCAAGCTCGTCAACCGCTGGCCCGCGTCCCGCATCGACGAGCTGATGCCCTGGGCCTACGCCAAGCGACCATAAGCCGCCGTCAACGTGTGGCGGCTACACCGCTTACAATGTAATCCGGCGAGGAAGTTTCGCGCGGTCTTCTCATAGCGTGTCGCGATCGCCCGAAAATGCTTGATTATGCAGAAGAATCGCTCGACGAGATTGCGTTCGCAGTAGAGCGCGAAATCGCAAGCGCGTTTGACTTTCCGATTTGATTTCGGCGGTATGACGACCTTGATCGCACGGGCGGTCAGGCGGTCAACGAAGTGATCGGCGTCATACCCCTTGTCTCCGAGCAAAGCCGCGGGCTCGATCAGCGCCAGCAGCGCCTCGGCTTGCGTGATATCGTGGACTTGGCCACCCGTCAGGCTGAGCGCCAGCGGATTGCCCAGGGCATCGACGATCACGTGGATTTTCGTCGTGAGCCCACCACGCGAGCGGCCGATGGCTTGATCGAGCCCCCCTTTTTATGCGCCCCGGCGCTATGTTGGTGGGCTCTCACGATCGTCGCATCAATCATGGCGTATTCATTGTCCGGATCGTCCGCCAAGACCTTGAAAAGACTCTCCCAAACGCCGCTCACCGCCCAGCGGGAGAAACGCTTGTGCGTGTTGCACCAGCCGCCAAAACGTTCCGGCAAATCGCGCCACGGTGTCCCCACACGGAATTTCCAAATCACCGCATCGACGAAAACACGATTGCCCAGATCGCTGTTGCGACCGACCGTGCCGGGACGGCCCGGTAGCAGATGCTCAATCCGGGCAAATTGATCGTCCCGCAATGCATGACGTTCCATCGAAAGCCTCCCTCAGTGAGGCTTCTCATGAATCACGCTTCAGCTGATTTGCGAATCCACTAAATGACGACAGGCCCTAGCCCGTCGGGCATGAAATTTTTTAGTGCTTTGTCACCCGCCACCGCGACGACAAAGGAGAATTTGACACGTCGGGCAAATCACCGGCATTCGTTGATCATCGCGGGCTACGGCGCGGGAGAACGATTGTCATTGTTCGGTGGTGAGTACGTACGACTAAGGCGGCGGGGCTAGATAACGGCCCCCTTGGGCGGCTTAATATTGGGCCACCGCTCACCGATGCTTTGGCAAGCTGCCTTCATGTTGGCGAACATCGAGACCGACGCGCCCGGTGCCGGATAGAGGATGCCGGTATAGGCGTCCAAGGTGACACAGATTGCCCTGTCGGCTTCGGCCCCTTCCTCGCCGGAATACTCCTTGAGAATTCCGAATGCCGCTGCGGACTGATAGTTGCCGACTTCCGGAGACAGGGCTTTACCCTTTGAGTAGCGCAGCATGAATGCCCCGCGCTTCTGTTTATTGGTCTTCTTGTCGATGCGCCGCAAGAGCAGATTCGGAGAAAACCGGATTTTTACGCCGTTGATTTTGAATAGTGGGAAATTTGTGCCGGGCAGCACGTCCGCGTCCGGCAATTTTATACTAGCAACAACCTCGCTGAACTTCTCGACGTAGTCGGCGTTGGCCTCGTTTTTCAACGCATCAAAGTCGCCGGTTGCCATCTTGTTTCGAATGAAATCTGCTTTTGCCTTAAGGGCTTCCGGGCTTGCTGGCCCACTTTGCAGCGCCGTCGAAATAGCAAGCGTTGCCTCCTTATGCTGAAGCACGCGCGCGATGGGCCGATACTTGCAGGTGTCCACTATGGAGCGGCGCTTCCGTTCTGAACCGGCCATGTAGTCAGCCAGGTAGCGAACCGAAATCTCCGCATCCGGCACTTCGATATGTGTCTTTTCCACAATTAGAATCCCTGACGAGGTAAAATGTCCGATTACTACTTCAGCGCGAAAATTGACAGCGATACCACATTGTGCATTGCGCCGCTGACCGACCGACGAATCGAATTGTCGGGGGAGCGAATTGAGGATTGCAGCGGTTATTTCCTGTACCAAACCAAAGGTGAGGGGGAGCCGGGTGAGGTTCAAATCATTGCTCGTTTAACTTCGGAGGAGGCGGCGTTGCGCCTCAAAGAGATGCTGGGTCTCCGCTGACTTGGGCGGCCAGTCTTATTTGACGCTCCTTAATCAGGTGACGGGCTACAGGGATGCGAAAAATTAACCGAGCGTTTGCGGAACCGTCGCACCATTTGCGAGTTGGCTGGAAATCATGAGCGACCCTTTTGCGCGGCAACGCGCCAATCAAATGATCATCGCTAAGATTACGGGCGTGGCAAGCCAGCCCGGAACCCCAGCGAGCGATTCTGATCCTCGCAATCCGAACGTTACCCCGTTGTGCGATGGTGCACATTCAGCGGCGGATTCCATTGCTGTATCAGGTCGCGTTCCTCTGCGATCCTGGCCGCCTCTCCGGCTGGTGTGGTGTGCGTCATCACATGGGTCGCGCCCGCGCGAATAGCATCATCGAATCGTTCATGGTTCGGAATGCGATCTCGAAGACTCTCTGCCACGCCAAAATAAATCGGCACAAAATTGCCGTTTGGCAATTTCTTTACGAAGGCGTAGTTGCCGCCTACGGCTTGGATGCGATCTGCGTTGCGAGGGTTTTCGAGCACCCAATAGCGATATTTAGTTCCGCTCAGTCCCGGCCAATCCACAATATCGGTCATGATAGTTCTCTTTCTGGGATCAACGTCCCGTGGCGAGAACTGGGCCTTGACAGAAGGAGCTAACTGCCGAATCAATGGAGCCGTTACTAGCGCCGACCCCGCTGGCCCAGCCTCACTGGGTATGGTGCGGGTCCGAAATTAGAGGCCGCTTCGCCTTGCCGGGCTGGCGGTCTCGCTTTTTCGGAGACAACTTCAAGATCCGCGTGATTCCCGAGGATAGCGCAAGGTGCCGTTCACAACTTTTTATTGTTGCGGAGCGGCGAATCGATAAGCAGATTTTTGCCGCGCTAAGAGAGCTTTACCTGCGGTCTACTTCAAAAAAGTTTCAGATCACGCCCTACACCGGCAACCCCGCCTGCTTCGCCAATTCCTTCAGCGACACCTGCGGCCGCGCGCCGATGTGCTGGATCACTTCGGCCGCGGCGAGCGCGCCGAGCCGGCCGGCATTCTCGAAGCCTGCGCCGCGCACGACGCCGAACAGGAATCCGGCGGCGAACAGATCGCCGGCGCCGGTGGTATCGACGATGCGGTCGATCGGAAACGCCGGCACGGCGATCACGCCGTCGCGTGAGGCGACCACGCAGCCCTTTTCGCTGCGGGTGACGACGCCGAGCTTGGCGTCGTCGCGCAATTGCTTCAGCGCGGTGTCGAAATCGGAGGTCTGGTACAGCGAATGCAGCTCGGCCTCGTTGGCGAAGATCAGGTCGACGGTGCCGTTTCGCATCAGATCGAGAAATTCGCCGCGATAACGGTCGACGCAAAAGGCATCCGACAGCGTCAGCGCGACCTCGCGGCCCGCATCATGCGCGATGGTCGAGGCCTTGACGAAGGCCTCCTTGGCGCTCTTCGGATCCCAGAGATAGCCTTCGAGATAGACGATTTTCGAAGCGGCGATCTGCCCGGCATCGATGTCGGCCGGCGTCAATTCCTGCGCCGCGCCGAGATAGGTGTTCATGGTGCGCTCGCCGTCATCGGTCACCAGGATGTAGGAGCAGCCGGTCGCGGGCCCATCCGAAGCCGGCCTGGTGTCGAAGGCGACGCCGGCGGCGCGGATGTCGTGGGTATAGAGCCGGCCGATCTGGTCGTCCTTGACCTTGCCGACATAGGCCGCGCGGGCGCCGAGACTGGCGACGCCGACAATGGTGTTGGCCGCAGATCCCCCGGACATCTCGGTCGCCGGCCCCATGTCGCGGTAGATCGATACGGCGCGCGGCTCGTCGATCAGCGCCATGCCGCCCTTGGCCATGCCATGCGCGGCCAGGAAGGCCTCGTCGGCCTTAACCAGCACATCGAAAATCGCATTGCCGATGCCGAGAACGTCGTATTTTGCGTCAGTCATCCATCCGTCCTCTCGTGCGGCGATACCCGAAAGGCTGCGGCCTATCACAGCCGGCGCTGCTATAGAAGCCCATGATCCGCTCCTTCCTCACCGTATCCTCAGGCACGCTGGCCTCGCGGCTATTGGGATTCCTGCGCGATTCCATGATCGCGGCGCTGCTCGGCACCGGCGCGATCGCGGACGCGTTCCTGGTCGCGTTTCAATTCGTCAATGTGATCCGGCGGCTCTTGACCGAGGGCGCGCTGAACGCGGCGCTGGTGCCGGTCTGGCTGCGGCTGCGCGAGACCGAGGGCGACGTCGCGGCGAAAAATTTTGCAGGAAGCGTGCTCGGCACTGTCGGCGTTGCGTTGATCGTGATCGCCGCGTTGATCGGGCCTGTTGATGCCGCTTCTGATCACGGCGCTGGCGCCGGGATTTGCGGGACACGAGACGTTGCGGCTCGCGGTCGACGACGCCCGCCTGATGCTGCCTTATCTCGCCTTCGCCGGACCGGCCACGGTGCTGCTCGCGCTGTCGAGCGCGCAAGGCCGCTTCGCGCTGACGGCGTTCTCGCCGCTTCTGTTCAACATCGCGCTGATCGCGGTGATGGTCGCGCTGATCGTCATCGGCCAGCCGTCGGATGTTGTCGCGCTGGCGCTGGCTGCGACCACGGGCATTGCCGGTTTCCTGCAATTGCTGATCCTCGTGCCTCGGCCGCGGCGCCGACATGGCCTCGCCGCTGCGCGTCGCCTTTGACGCCGAGATGCGCGGCTTCTTTGCCCGCGCCATCCCGGGCATGGTCGCAAGCTCGGGGCCGCAATGGCTGGCGGTTGCGGGCGCGGTGATCGCCTCGTCCTCGCCGTCGGCGGTGTCGTGGCTCTATTTCGCCAACCGCCTGATCGAACTGCCGCTCGGCATCGTCGGCGTCGCCATGGGAACCGTGCTGGTGCCGGAATTGACGCGCGCGCTGCGCGGCGGCGACAAAACCGCGATCGCGCACGCCGAATCGCGCGCGCTCGAGCTCGCGGTCGGGCTGGCGTTGCCGGCAACGCTGGGATTGATCGCGCTGAGCCAGCCGATCGTGCGGCTGTTGTTCGAGCACGGCGCCTTCACGGCGGAAGATACCATGGCCACCGCCCGCGCGCTGGTTTGGCTGGCGCTCGGCCTGCCCGCGCAAGTGCTGGTGAAGGCGCTGTCGCCGGCATTTTTCGCGCGCGAGGATACGATGACTCCGCTCGTTGCCACGGCGAAAGCGTTCGTCGTTGCGATCGCCTCGGCCGTGCTGCTCGGCCATTTCTTCGGCGCGACCGGGATCGCCGGCCGGCATTGCGCTGGGGGCCTGGAGCAACGCGTTCGGCCTGATCCGGCGGGGTAGCGCGAGCTTCGGCTTTTCGATCGACGCCGCGGCACGCCGCAGGCTGCCGCGCATCGTCGCGGCGGCGCTTGCGATGGGCGCGGCGTTGTGGCTGGCGGCGACGTTCGCAATCACGGCCACTCCAAGCGCCCATGGCCTCGTGCAGGGCGGCGTCCTGCTGGCGCTGATCGCCGGCGGAATCGCGATTTACGGCCTGCTGCTCCGCCTGTTCGGCGCGACCTCCTGGCGCGAGACGGTGAATGCGATCCGGCAAACGTCATCGCGCGACTTGCGCGGCTAGGGTTCGCGTGGCAAACGACGGCGCCAAACTACAGCGCTTCCCGGTCATATGATCCCATATGACCGGGAAGCGCCGTAGATTATTGTTTTGGCGCATGTCCTTGTCGGCGAACCGGATCCCACTTCGCCGGGACATGCGCTAGCATCAAGCAGGAACTGACCATGGCCATGGTTGAACGGGTTTTTTCGGGCGTCCAGCCGACGGGCAATCTGCATCTCGGCAATTACCTCGGCGCGATCGTCAACTTCGTGAAGCTGCAGGAGACGCATAATTGTCTTTATTGCGTCGTCGACATGCATGCGCTGACGCAAGCGGTGGAGGTGTGGGGCGGCCCGACCGAGCTCGCGCGCAACACCCGCGAAGTGACGGCGGCGTTCATCGCTTCGGGCATCGATCCGAGCAAGCACATCGTCTTCAACCAGAGCCAGGTATCGGAACACGCCGAACTGGCCTGGATCTTCAATTGCGTCGCGCGGGTCGGCTGGCTCAACCGCATGACCCAGTTCAAGGACAAGGCCGGCAAGGACCGCGAGGCGGCGTCGGTCGGACTCTATGACTATCCGGTGCTGATGGCGGCCGACATTCTCGTGTATCGCGCCACCCATGTGCCGGTCGGCGATGACCAGAAGCAGCATCTCGAACTTTCGCGCGACATCGCGCAGAAGTTCAACAATGATTTCGGCGAACTCGGTTCGGGCCCACGGCTTCAATGACGGCCTGTTCTTTCCGCTGCCCGAGCCCTTGATCACCGGGCCCGCGACGCGGGTGATGTCGCTGCGCGACGGCACCAAGAAGATGTCGAAATCCGATCCGTCCGACAATTCGCGGATCAACTTGACCGATGACGCCGACACCATCGCGCAGAAGATCCGGAAAGCGAAGACCGACCCGGAGCCGCTGCCGACCGAAGAGAAGGGGCTCGAGACGCGGCCCGAAGCCGACAACCTGGTCGGCATTTTTGCCGCGCTGTCGGGCCGCGCCAAGGCCGACGTGCTGCGCGATTTCGGCGGCGGGCAGTTCTCCAACTTCAAGAACGCGCTGGTCGAACTTTGCGTCGCCAAATTGTCGCCGATCGCCTCCGAGATGAAGCGGCTGGTCGCCGACCCCGGCCATGTCGATGCGATCCTGATCGACGGCGCCGACCGCGCCCGCGCCATCGCGGCGGAAACCATGGAGAAGACGAAGGACATCGTCGGCTTCGTCCGCAAGCGCTAGGGCTTTGCGATGCACGCTCTCTCGCTCCCTCGCCCCGCTCTTGCGGGGGAAGGGAGGGGTGAGGGGCTGTCTCCGCGAACGCGGAAGTTGCGGAAGTTAGCGACAGACACGGTGCCTTGCCCCTCACCCGGAGCATCGCTTCGCGCTGCTCCGACCTCTCCCCGCAAAAGCGCGGGGAGAGGTAAGGGAGCCCGCATTTGCGGCGTGAAGCGCCGGAAACCGCCGATCTTGCGCCTCTTGATCGTGCGTTGGCCGTCGCCATCTGCTAAGAGACCCTCACGCGCCGGCCTTGAACCGGCGACGCCGGAGAAAACCATGTTCATTCAGACCGAAGCCACCCCCAATCCCGCCACCTTGAAATTCATTCCCGGCCGCCTCGTGCTCGACAGCGGCACCCTGGAGTTCGCCAATCGCGAAGCCGCCATGCGTTCGCCGCTCGCCGAACGGCTGTTCGATGTTCCCGGCGTCACCAGCGTATTCTACGGCTCCGACTTCATCACCGTGACCAAGGACGGCGGCGACTGGCAGCATTTGAAGCCCGCGATCCTCGGCGCCATCATGGAGCACTACATGTCCGGCTCGCCGCTGCTTGCCGACGGCACGGCCGCCAGCGACGAGGCGGCGGATGAGGAAGACGAGTTCTATCGCGAGGAAGATGCCGAGACCGTCGAGATGATCAAGGACCTGATCGAGACCCGGGTGCGTCCCGCGGTCGCCAATGACGGCGGCGACATCACCTTCCGCGGCTTCAAAGACGGGATCGTCTATCTCAACATGAAGGGCTCCTGCGCCGGCTGCCCGTCTTCGACCGCGACCCTGCAGCACGGCATCCAGAACCTGTTGCGGCACTTCGTGCCGGACGTGGTCGAAGTCCGGCCGATGTGATTGTCGCGACGGCGATGGGCGAAGCCAGAAGCGGCTTTGCCCATCGCGCTGGGGATTTCTGGATTGGATCGGTCCATTGTTCGGTATTTATAGTAATTTCAAATACTTAGCGTCCTGATAACAAGACAGGACGGTTGCGCTTCAAGGCCAAGGCGCGAAAATTTTCCGGTAAAATCGCCGTCGTAGAAATCCGCAAGCCTTGCGGTTCGTGGAACAATGCTAGGTTCCGGCGATGTTGATCCTCGCCATTGATACCGCGCTCGATGCCTGCGCGGCCGCGATACTCGATACCGGCACCAGCCGATTGATCGCCCGGGAATCGCTTGCGATGAAACGCGGCCACGCCGAAGCGCTGATGCCGCTGATCGCGCGGGTGATGAAGGATGCCGGGCTGCCGTTCGCCGCGCTGGATCGGATCGCTGTCACCGCCGGACCCGGCAGTTTCACCGGCTTGCGCGTCGGGCTTTCGGCCGCGCGCGGCATTGCGCTCGCCGCCGGCAAACCGGTGGTCGGATTGACCACGCTGTCGGCCTATGCGGCGCCGGTCGTCAGCGAGAGCGGCGAGCAACCCGTGATCTCGGCGATCGATGCGCGGCACGACCAGGTCTATTTCCAGGCCGTCAGCGGCGACGGCAGTGCGCTGATCGCCCCGCAAGTCGCGCCCATCGCCGAGATGCTTGCCGCATGGCGATTTGGTCCGCCGCATCTGGTGGGCAACGCCGCGCAGATTCTCGCCGACCGCTGGCCGGCGGATGCGCCGACGCCCACGAGGGTCGACGCGCAGGGAGCGCCCGACATCGCCTGGGTGGCGTGGTTGGGCGCCGCGGTCAACCCGAGCGCGGCGCCGGCCCGTCCGTTTTACCTGCGCGCGCCCGACGCCAAACCCGCAAGCGATGTGCCGCATACCCCTCCGCCGCCGGCCGCCCCATGATCGCATGGCTCTCCGAACTCTGGACCGGTGGCACGCCCGTGGTCGAAGCCGCCACCCTGCGCGATGCGCCACGGCTCGCAGAGCTTCATGGTGCGTCGTTTCATCGCGGCTGGGGTGAAGGCGAATTCGAGCGCATGCTGGCCGAGCGCAACACGCTGGTTCATCGCCTGAAACTTGGACGCAGGACCATCGGATTCGCGGTATCCCGGATGGCGGCGGACGAGGCGGAGATTCTTTCGATCGCCGTCGATCCCTCCTTTCGCGGCCGGGGCCTGTCGCGCGACCTGCTGCTGACGCATCTCGGTCATCTAGCGGGGCGCGGGATCCGCACCATATTTCTGGAGGTGGAGGAAAATAACCAGCCGGCACGCAGGCTTTATCGATGGGCCGGGTTTAGCGTCGTTGGACGCCGCGAGCGCTATTACCAGGAGCCCGGCGGGCAGCAGTTGAACGCCCTTCTGATGCGGCGAGACTTGTCGTAACATGGGCGTGGTGGCAGAAAGCGCCCCCCTAGGGAACAACCCATGACCGCACTGAAATCACCCTCCGCGCTGAAGCCTTCCGGCATCGAAGCGCGTTGCGCCGCCACCGGCATGCGGATGACCGAGCAACGCCGCGTCATCGCGCGCGTGCTGGCGGAAGCCGCAGATCATCCAGACGTGGAAGAATTGTATCACCGCTGCGTCGCGGTGGACGACAAAATCTCGATCTCGACCGTCTATCGCACGGTCAAGCTGTTCGAGGACGCCGGAATCATCGAGCGGCATGATTTTCGCGAGGGCCGAGCCCGCTATGAGCAGATGCGCGACAGCCACCACGACCACCTGATCAATCTGCGCGACGGCAAGGTGATCGAATTCACCTCGGAAGAGATCGAAAAGCTGCAGGCCGAGATCGCGCGGAAGCTCGGCTACAAGCTGGTCGATCACCGGCTGGAACTTTATTGCGTCCCGCTGGAGGACGACAAGCCATCTTCCTAGATCGTGATCCGGCGCGATTGAATCGGACAGCGCACCGTCATTCGGACCCGAAATCTCGAGATTCCGGGTTCGATTCGGGCTCGTCGCCCCGGAATGACCGTTTCCAAACGCTGGATTTCCGTTCCTCTAGCCTATATTTGAGGCTCGCGCCGCATTGGCGCCGTTTCAGGCCAACAACCGGGTTCCATGAAGCCGCCGCGCAAGCTGCATATCAAGTCCTATGGCTGCCAGATGAACGTCTACGATGCGCAGCGCATGGTGGATACGCTCTCCGCGGAAGGCTTTGTCGAGACGAAAAGCGTCGATGACGCCGATCTCGTGATCCTCAACACCTGCCACATCCGCGAAAAGGCTTCCGAGAAGGTCTATTCCGAACTCGGTCGGCTGCGCCTCGCCAAGGATGATGCCGCGCGCGAGGGCCGCGACATGCGCATCGCGGTGGCCGGCTGCGTTGCGCAAGCCGAAGGGGAAGAGATCATCCGCCGCGCCCCCGTGGTCGATGTCGTCGTCGGTCCGCAGAGCTATCATCATTTGCCGCAACTGCTTGAGCGCGCGAGCCGCTTCGGCCGCGCGATCGAAACCGAATTTCCCACCGAAGACAAATTCACCTTCCTGCCGCAGCCGAAGCCCCATGCGATCCGTGCGCGCGGCATTTCGGCGTTCGTGACGGTGCAGGAGGGCTGCGACAAGTTCTGCACCTTTTGCGTCGTGCCCTATACGCGCGGCACCGAAGTGTCGCGGCCGGTCGCAAAAATCGTGGACGACGTGAAGCAACTCGCCGACAACGGCGTGCGCGAGATCACGTTGATCGGACAGAACGTCAACGCCTATCACGGCGAAGGGCCGGACGGACTGACCTGGCCGCTCGGCAAGCTGTTGCATCGGCTTGCCGAAACCTCCGGCATCGCCCGCCTGCGCTACTCGACCAGCCACCCAAACGACGTCGATGACAGCCTGATCGAAGCGCATCGCGACCTGCCCGCATTGATGCCCTTCGTGCATCTACCGGTGCAGTCCGGTTCCGACCGGATTCTATCCGCGATGAACCGCAAACATACCGTCGCCGATTATCGCAAAATCATCGACCGTTTCCGCGCCACCCGTCAAGACATTGCATTTTCATCGGATTTTATCGTCGGCTTCCCCGGCGAGCGCGAGGAAGATTTTCTGGCCACCCTCGCGCTTGTCACGCAAATCGGGTACGCTGCCGCTTATTCGTTCAAATATTCGCCGCGGCCGGGCACGCCGGCGGCGGAAATGCGGGAGACGGTGTCAGCGGCCGACATGGACGAGCGATTGGTGCGCCTGCAGAAATTGATCGACAGCCAGCAATCGGCCTTCAACGTGGCTGCGATTGGCACCACCGTCGACGTGCTGTTCGAGCGCGCCGCGCGCAACGTGGGCCAGATCGTCGGCCGTACCGCCTATCTGCAGCCGGCCCACGTGATGGGGTCATCCGATATCATCGGCGAGGTGCTGCCGGTCCGAATCGAAAGCCTCGAGCGCTACAGCCTGCTCGGCGAACTCGTCGCGTCCGCCCCTGGGCACGCCGTCCGGTCCGCATCGTCCCGAATGAACATTGGAGCCTGAACCCTTGCCAAAGAGCGCATCGGATTCGCCTTCACTCGCTCCCAGCCGCAAATTTGACCGCGACATGCAAATCCCGCCTGAGACGCAAGTCGTCATTGACTTCGACGATAACCGCGCCGCCTCCGCGCTGGTCGGTCCATACGGACAGAACCTGGCCCAGATCGAGCGCCGGCTCGGCATCGTGGTCGACTCGCGCGGCAACCACATCACCATCGCCGGCTCGCGCGACGGCTGCGACGCGGGGCGGCGCGTCCTGGAAGCGCTGTATGCGCAGGCCGTGCAGGGCCATGACCTTGCGCAGGGCGACGTCGAAGGCGCGATCCGCGCGGTGATCGCGCAAGGCTCGCTGTTCGAGTTCGACGCCAAGGCGGCGAAGACGGCGTTCGAGACCATCAATCTGCGCAAGCGCCCGGTGCGGGCGCGTACCGCCGCGCAGGATTCCTATATCCGCGCGCTGAAGCGTCATGAGCTGGTGTTCGGCATCGGCCCGGCCGGCACCGGCAAGACCTGGCTGGCGGTGGCGCAGGCCGCCCAACTGTTCGAGCGCAAGGAAGTCGACCGCATTATCCTGTCGCGACCGGCGGTCGAGGCCGGCGAGCGGCTCGGCTTTCTGCCCGGCGACCTGCGCGAGAAGGTCGACCCCTATCTGCGGCCGATCTACGACGCGCTGTACGACTTGATGGACGCGCGCGTCGTCGAGCGCGCGCTGCAAACCGGCGAAATCGAGATCGCGCCGCTCGCCTTCATGCGCGGCCGCACGCTGACCAACGCCGCCATCATCCTGGACGAGGCGCAGAACACCACGTCGATGCAGATGAAGATGTTCCTGACCCGGCTAGGCGAGAACAGCCGCATGATCGTCACCGGCGATCCCTCCCAGGTCGACCTGCCGAACGGGCAGACGTCGGGCCTTGCGGAGGCCGCAAAGCTGCTCGACGGCGTCGACGGAATTGCGCAGGTGAAATTCACTTCGGAAGACGTGATCCGCCATGAACTGGTGGCCCGTATCGTCGCGGCCTACGAAGGGTCGCCGCAAAGGCCTTCGGCCGCCAAGCCCTGATGGCGTAAATCGCGCCGACCGCGCGTCTGGGAAGAAAATTCCGTAAACGACAATGCCGCATTCAGCCATTCCCATCACCGAGGTTCTCGTCGTTGCCGATTGCTGGCAGGACGAGCCGGACGCCGAGGCCGTGATCCAGCGCGCGATCGCGGCCGCGGCCGAGACCGTCGATGCCGACGTCGCGGACGCCGAACTTGCGGTGATGCTGACCGACGATTCCGGGATCCGCACGCTCAACAGCAATTGGCGCGGCATCGACAAGCCGACCAACGTGCTGTCGTTCCCGGCACTGCAGCCGGCCGGCGGGCTCGGCGAGGACGATGCGCCGCGCATGCTCGGCGACATCGCGATCGCCTATGAGACGATGCGAAGGGAGGCCAACGACGAACAGAAGCCGTTCGATCATCACTTGAGCCATCTGGCGGTGCATGGCTTCCTGCACCTGATCGGCTACGATCACGAGAACGACGCCGCCGCCGAAGCCATGGAAGCACTGGAACGGGAGATTCTGGCGCAACTCGGGATTCCCGACCCCTATGCGGACCGAGAACGGGTGGACTAGATGCCGGACTCCGAACCGACCCACGACAATCCGCGCAACACGCGCAACCTGCCCGTGGTGGTGCCGCCGCGCGAAGTCGGCCATCCCGCCTCCGACAGCTGGCTGGTGCGGGCGATCCGCACCCTGTTCGGCTGGAAACCCGGCTCGGTCCGCGACGATCTGCAGGTCGTGCTCGATGCCTCTGCCCCGGACGAGGTCGGCTTTTCCGCGGTCGAGCGCGCCATGCTGCGCAACATCCTCGGCCTGCACGAACGCCGCATCGCCGACGTCATGGTGCACCGCGCCGACATCATCGCGGTCAAGCGCGACATTACGCTCGGTGAGTTGATGAGCCTGTTCGAGAGCGCGGCACATTCGCGCCTCGTGGTCTACAACGAAACCCTCGACGATCCCGAAGGCATCGTTCACATCCGCGATCTCCTCGCCTTCATGACCGCCAAAGCGCGGGTGCCCGAAACCGGCAAGACGCGGCGCAGGAAACCTTTTCCCGCCGGCCTCGATCTGCGCGCCGTCGATCTGGCGATGCCCCTTGCGGATGCCAACATCATCCGCAAGCTGCTCTACGTGCCGCCGTCGATGCGCGCCATCGACCTGTTGGCGCAGATGCAGGCCTCGCGCATCCACCTGGCGCTGGTGGTGGACGAATATGGCGGCACCGACGGCCTGGTCTCGATCGAGGACATCGTCGAACAGATCGTCGGCGAGATCGACGACGAGCACGACAGCGATGACCCACCGGCGATCGTACGGCAACCCGACAATTCCTTCGTCGCCGACGCCCGGGCGAGCCTCGACGACGTCCGCTCCGTGATCGGTGAGGATTTCGTTACCGGCGAAGCCGGTGAGGAAGTCGAGACGCTGGGCGGCTACCTCGTGAGCTATGTCGGCCGCCTGCCGGTGCGCGGCGAGGTGATCTCGGGCCCCGGCAATTTCGAGGTCGAAGTGCTGGATGCCGATCCGCGGCGGGTGAAGCGGCTGCGCATTGCGACGCGGAAAGAACGCCCTGCGCCACGCATCCAGCGCGAGACCCGCCGCCGCGAGGCGGCGCCCGAGGCAGGACAAGTGCAGGGCCCGGACACCGCCAGCTCGCCCTCGGGCGACGGAGCCGGCTCGCAGTGAGCTTTGCCAGCAAACTCCGCGCCGCAGGCCTTGCGATCGTCCTGTCATGGGGTTGGAAGCGCGCGGCAATCGCGTTCGCGGCCGGCGCGCTTTCGAGCCTCGCGATGGCGCCGTTCAACGCCTGGCCGGTGCTGTTTCTGACCTTTCCGGTCGCGGTCTGGCTCATCGATGGCGCGGCCGCTGGCCGCTTGCGCGGCGTGCCGGCGGCGGCGATGACCGGCTTCTGGTTCGGGCTCGGCTATTTCGTGCCCGGGCTGTACTGGATCGGTTACGCGTTCCTGGTCGATGCCTCTACGTTCGCCTGGCTGTTGCCGTTCGCCGTGCTGGGGCTGCCAGCCTATCTCGCCCTGTTCACGGCGTTCGGCTTCGCGCTCGCCCGCCTGCTCTGGACCCGCGATGCCTCGCGCGTGCTGGCGCTTGCCATAGGCCTGACGGTCGCCGAATGGCTCCGCGGCCACCTGCTCACGGGCTTTCCGTGGAATGCCTTCGGCTACGCGCTGACCGAGCCGCTGGCGCTGGCGCAGACGGCGTCATTGATCGGCATCTGGGGCCTGACGTTCCTGGCGGTCGCGATCTTCGCCTCGCCCGCGGTCCTGATCGACGGCCGTTCGCGCGGCCGCGCGCCCTGGATTGCGCCGGCAGCTGGGCTGGCGCTGCTCCTCGCCATGGGAGTCTTCGGCGCCGTTCGCCTGTCGCTCCATCCGACCCGGACCGTTGCCAACGTCAAGCTCAGGATCATGCAGCCCAACCTGCAGCAGGACGCCAAATTCAATTACGCCGCCAAGGCTGAGGTCATGCAGAAATACCTGACGCTTTCGGATCAGGCGTCAGGGCCGGGGTCCAGCGGCGTGCGCGACGCCAGCATCCTGATCTGGCCGGAATCGGCGTTTCCGTTCTTCCTGACCCGCGAAGCCGATGCGATGGCTGAGATCGCCGATCTCCTGTCCAAGGGCAGCACGGTCCTGATCACAGGGTCGGTGCGCGCGCCCAACGTGCCGCCGGGTACGCGAATCACGCGTGCCTATAATTCGATCTATGTCATCGATCACGATGGCAACGTGCTTTCACTCTACGATAAGTTGCATCTGGTACCGTTCGGCGAATACCTCCCGTTCCAAGATTGGATGGAGTATTTGGGCTTCGAGCAGTTAACCAAGCTCCGGGGCGGCTTCATTCCCGGAACGGTCCGCCACACCCTGCCGATACCGAACGCGCCGCGCGCGCTGCCCTTGATCTGCTACGAGGCGATCTTTCCCGGCGCCCTTGCCACGCGCGAGGATCGCCCTGGCTGGATCGTCAACCTGACCAACGATGGCTGGTTCGGAATTTCGACCGGCCCCTATCAGCATTTGCAGCAGGCGCGCCTGCGCGCCATCGAGCAGGGCCTGCCGCTCGTTCGTGCAGCAAATACGGGCATTTCCGCAGTCATCGATCCGCTGGGACGAACCGTGGCTGAGCTTGGTCTCGGCATCGAGGGCGTACTGGATTCCGCACTGCCGTCGGCGATCCCGCCGACCGTGTACGTTCGCACCGGCAATATTCCTGCCGCCATCCTCCTCGCCGCCGCCTTCCTCTTCGTCGTCCGCCGGCGCTTGGCTAAGCGAATCTTATAGAAGTCCCAGCAATCTGACATCTGCATGTTCATGATTGCTCTTCGATTGACGTCAAAAATTATTAGCTAAGCAAATATCCTACGGTTGACAGACCTACGGTGCACTTCGCATTCTGCGGCTCCACTGTGAACCAGTCAGTTCATTGCTCGAATTGTCGACGGTCGTCGACGATGCTCCGAGCGGAATTTGACGGTGTTGGCGCCTGAGGCAGACGGGAGGGACACCGTCTGCTTTTTCCCTGTCTGATCTCTTGAGGAGAGTTGGAGATGTCGACCAAAGCGCCGAACCCTGTTGACAAATATGTCGGCAGCCGGGTGCGGATGCGTCGGATTATGCTGGGCATGAGCCAGGAAAAGCTCGGCGAGGCGCTGGGGCTTACATTCCAGCAGATCCAGAAATACGAAAAAGGTACCAACCGGGTCGGCGCGAGCCGCATCCAGCAGATATCCGAGATCCTTCAGATCCCGGTGTCGTTTCTGTTCGAGGGAGGACCGACCGGGACCGCGAGCCCCGATGGTTTTACCGAAGGGACCTCGCCGACCTACGTCGCCGACTTCCTTGCGACCTCCGAAGGCCTGGCACTGACCCGCGCGTTCACGCGGATCACCGATGCCAAGCTCCGGCGCAGCATCGTCGATCTGGTCGAGCAGATCGCCATCCGCGAAGAACCGGACAAAGGCTGAGACTTGAGCGTTTCAGTTTGAGAGACCTGGCAATCTGGAATATGTCGTCATTCCGGGGGCGCGCCAACGGGTCCGCGCCAAGCGCGCCCCAATGACAGGCTCCGTCGCGGGCCCGCAAATCCATGACCACGATGGCGGGACGGATTTTTCGGGCCTGCACCAAAGGACCGGCGCTAAGAATGACATATGCCGGAATGACAAGTTCCGGATTTCGACCAGACGACAGGATGCCGATGGCCACCAACCCGTTCGATTCGAAGACCATCCTTGATGGTATCCGCCAGTGGGTCGAAATCGAGACGCCGACGGAGGCGCCCGAGCAGGTCAACCGGCTCGCGAGCCTGGTTGCCGAAGGCTATCGCGGCCTGCCCGCCACGATCGAGCGCATTGCGGGCAAAGACGGCTGCGGCGACCATCTGGTGGTGCGTTCGTCGTGGGGTCGGGACCAGCCCGGCATCCTGGTGCTCAGCCACCTCGATACCGTGCATCCCATGGGCTTCATCGAACGCCTGCCTTTCCGGATCGAGGGCGACAGCGCCTTCGGCCCCGGCATCTACGACATGAAGGGCGGTGCCCATCTGGCCTACCACGCCTTCCGGGAGCTTTGTGCGATGGGCACACATTCGCCGCTCGGCGTCACCCAGCTCTATGTTTCCGACGAGGAGATCGGCAGCCCGACCTCGCGCGCGTTGATCGAAGCCGAAGGGCAAAAGGCCAAATATGTGCTGGTGACCGAGCCCGCCCGCGACGGCGGCAAGATCGTCACCGGTCGCAAGGGCGTCGGTCGGTTCGAGGTTTTCATCAAGGGCGCGCCCGCCCATGCCGGGTCGCGGCCGCAGGACGGCCGCAGCGCCATTCGCGAGCTTGCCAACGTGATTGCGACGCTCGAAGGGCTGAACGATCTGAAACGGGGCATTACCGTCAATGTCGGCGTCGTCAAAGGCGGCACCCGACCGAACGTCATCGCGGAAGATGCCTACGCCGAAGTCGATCTCCGGGTGCTGACCGTGGCCGACGCCGAGGAACTCGTCACCAAAATCCTCACTGTGAAATCGCGCAGCGAAGGCGTCAGCGTGCAAGTCGTCGGCGGATTGAACCGGCCGCCCTACGAAAAAGGCAATGCCGGCGCCGCCTTGTTCGAACAAGCGAAGAGCCTTGCCGCCGAAATCGGCTTCGAACTCGTCGATACTTTCACCGGCGGCGGTTCCGACGGCAACTTCACCGCGCCCATGACCGCGACCCTCGACGGCCTCGGCGTCGATGGCAAGGGCGCGCATACCCATTACGAGCAACTCTACATCTCGTCGATCGAGCCGCGGGCGCGGCTGTTGTATCGGCTGTTTCAGACGCTGCGATGAGCGCGGCTGCCGGCGAACCTTCGAAGACCGGCAGCGCAGCGTCCGATGGCGCCGCTCGCAGCCACGGCTCCTTCTTCGGCCGCCGCAAGGGGCACAGACTGCGCGCTCATCAGGCCGATCTGATCGAGCATTTGCTGCCGCATCTTGCGCTCGATATCGCGGGCCCGGTGCCGGCCGATCTCGCGCATCACTTCGATCCCCCGGCCGATCAAATCAGGCTCGAAATCGGGTTCGGCGGCGGCGAGCACCTGGCTGCGGAAGCGCGCGCGCACCAAGACACCGGCTTCATCGGCTGCGAGCCCTATGTCAACGGCATGGCCAAAATCCTGAGCCAGATCGAGACCCATAACATCGGCAACGTCCGCCTGTTCGCGGGCGATGCCGCCGAGCTGTTAGGCTGGCTGCCACCGCATTCGCTTGTTCGCATCGACCTGATCCATCCCGATCCCTGGCCGAAGCGGCGGCACTGGAAGCGGCGCTTCGTGCAGGATGCGACGGTAGCCAAGATGGCGCGCGTCTTGAGGCCCGGCGGCGAATTTCGCTTCGTCAGCGACATCGACGATTACTGCGTCTGGACGCTTTCGCACCTCGCGCGCTCGGCCGATTTCGCCTGGACCGCCGAGCGCTCAGCCGACTGGCGCTCGCCGTGGGACGGCTACACCATGACCCGCTACGGCCGCAAGGCCGAGCGCGAGGGTCGGGTGGCCACGTATTTGCGGTTTCGAAGGGCGTGAGGATTGATTGGGAAGTATTGCCGTGCCATCGCGACAAATTCAGAACGTCGCGCGCGTCTTCCAGAAATTGACCACCCGCTCGGCGGTCGAAGGCATCAGACGGCCGAAATTTGCCCGCGCGCTTTCGAGGTCCGGCGCAGAAGGCGCCCGGTTCGGACCAAGCCGAAGCAGGATCAGCGCGCGCACCGTCGCCCATTCGAGCCCGATGGTCTTGCCGACGACCAGGATCGGGTCGTAGCGGTCGCCGGAGATCAGGCGGTCGAGCGTCGCTATCTTCACGCCCGACATCGCCGAGAGCGCCGCAACCGCTTCCTCGTATTTGTGCACCTTGGCAAAGCCGAGCAGCGCGCCTTCGTTCAGATATCCGTCGCGATGCAGTGCCATGATCGTGCGCTGCGCCGACTCGAAATCCCGGTGGCTTTCCATTTGCGCCGGCGCGCAGGAAATTTCGGCCATCGCCTGCCTAATCTCGTCCTGCCGGGCCGGCTCGACCAGATCGAACAGGCGGCGGCGAACGGGATCGATCGATCCGGCCAGCAGATCCTTTAACTGCACCGCCGACAGGTCATAGCGCTGTCCGACCGTGAGCGTCAGCACGCCGTCCTGGGCCGCGCGCCTGATCAATTCCGAATAGCCGGTATCGGAAAACAGCGCCCCGGCATTGCCGGCGGCGCGCCGCACCACGTCGCGGTCGCCGCGGGACACGATGACGTCGGTCAGATCGCAAGACAACGCGGGTCGCTCCGACATCGCGAGCAGATGACCCTGGCCCTTGACGCGCGCGATTTCGAGCAGGGCATCTTCGTCGATGACCGGCGAACGGCGCAGCAAGGGACCTGCCACCAAAATCTCGTTCTCGCGCGCGAGGTGCCCGACCAGCGTACGCGGCGCGTTGACAAGAAATGACAGCCGCTCGGCGAGTTCGGCCCGCGCGATCAGATCGGCATGCGGGACGAGGTCGATGAGGAGGCCGTCGAACAGCTCGACGTGGTCGGGCCGCAATTTGGCGGCGTCTTGCAGGAAGAGGTCGGCGATGCGGCGTGCGGCCTCGGCACGGCGTTTGGGATCGCCATTCCTGACGATCTCGTCGAGCCCGGGGATCAGCAACGTGGCGACGGTCATCGAACCTGCTCTAGGCTGACGCCCCTCTCGTCTCGGGGTGGCGCAAGTTTTGAGGCGCAACTTTAGGCGGGGTTTGTGAAGGAAGGGTTAGGCCTGAACTTTGGGCCGGAAATGGCCGAATTTCGTACCGTTTGGCGTTACGGGCCTTGCCGGACAAGAGCCAAAGCGCTATATCACGCATGACTTATGGTTCTCATACGATCGCGTATTGAGAGTGGGCCCCGCGGGACCCGCTCTTTTTTATTACCTGAGCCCACTCGGCGCGGATTAACCACGCCGGCCGGTTCCAGGTAGCCGCGCCGGACCGCATGTCGGCCCGGCCAACCCGAAGCAAGTGCAAGCCGTTTTGACGCTGGATATGACCGATCCAACTTTTGGTTCCGTGGACGCCGAACTTCTGGCCGAGCCGCGCCTGGTCGTCGAGCCGGGCGCTGCGGCTCGGGTCTCGGCGGTGGCCGCCCCCGTCCTGCAGGGCATGGGCTATCGCCTGGTGCGGATCAAGATCTCGGCAGAGGCTGGCTGCACCGTTCAGGTCATGGCGGAGCGGCCGGACGGAACCATGCAGATCGAGGATTGCGAGGCGATCTCGCGGGCGCTGTCGCCGGTGCTCGACATCGCCGATCCGATCGACCGCGCCTATCGCCTGGAGATTTCCTCGCCGGGCATCGACCGACCGCTGGTGCGCCGCTCCGATTTCGAGCGTTACGCCGGCCATCTGGTGAAGATCGAGATGGCGGTCGCCCATCAGGGCCGCAAGCGGTTCCGCGGCACGCTGAAGGGCGTCGAAGGCAGTGCGATACGGCTCAATCGCGACGACACCAAAGCGGACGAAGATGTCGACGTCAGTTTGATGATGGAAGATATCGCGGAGGCCCGACTGGTGCTGACCGACGAACTGATCGCCGAATTGATGCGGCGCGGCAAGGCCGCGGAACGCGAGTTGAAGCGCAGTCTGGGGCTTGAGCCGCCGCCCGCCCCGCACGCGCAGAGCCATCGCGCGAAACCGCAGAAGAAGCCGGTTCCGAAGAACACCAAACGACACCGCCTCGCCGCCGAGAGTGTGCGCCGAGGCGAAATCGATCCTGATGGAGGAGACTAACCATGGCAGTCAGTGCCAACAAACTCGAACTGCTGCAGATCGCGGACGCCGTTGCGCGCGAAAAATCGATCGACCGCGGCATCGTGATCGCGGCGATGGAGGACGCCATCGCCAAGGCGGCCCGCGCCCGTTACGGCAGCGAGACCGACGTGCATGCCGAGATCGACGCCAAGAAGGGCGAACTTAGGCTATCGCGCCACATGCTGGTGGTCGACCAGGTCGAGAATTCCTCAAACCAGATATCGCTGGAAGACGCCCGCAGAGCCAATCCGGGCGCCCAGATCGGCGACACCATCGCCGACACGCTGCCGCCGCTCGAATATGGCCGCATCGCCGCGCAATCGGCCAAGCAGGTGATCGTGCAGAAGGTGCGCGAGGCCGAGCGCGACCGGCAGTACCAGGAGTTCAAGGATCGCATCGGCGACATCGTCAACGGCATCGTCAAGCGCGTCGAATATGGCAGCGTCATTGTCGATCTCGGCCGCGGCGAGGCCATTATCCGCCGCGACGAAATGCTTCCGCGCGAGGTGTTCCGCAATGGCGACCGCGTCCGCGCCTATATTTTCGACGTCCGCCGCGAGACCCGCGGCCCGCAGATTTTCCTCTCCCGCACCCATCCGCAGTTCATGGCGAAACTGTTCGCGCAGGAAGTGCCGGAAATCTATGACGGCATCGTCGAGATCAAGGCGGTGGCCCGCGATCCCGGGTCGCGCGCCAAGATCGGGGTGATCTCGCGCGATTCCTCGGTCGACCCGGTCGGCGCCTGCGTCGGCATGCGCGGCTCGCGCGTGCAGGCCGTGGTCAACGAGCTGCAGGGCGAGAAGATCGACATCATTCCGTGGTCGCCCGACATCGCGACCTTCGTCGTCAACGCCCTGGCGCCCGCCGAGGTCGCCAAGGTCGTGATCGACGAGGACCGCGAGCGGATCGAGGTCGTGGTTCCCGATACCAATAACCAGCTGTCGCTTGCGATCGGCCGGCGCGGCCAGAACGTGCGGCTCGCCTCGCAACTGACCGGCTGGGATATCGACATTCTCACCGAACAGGAAGAGTTGGAGCGCCGTCAGGCCGACTTCGAGAACTCGACCCGCGTGTTCATGGAAGCGCTCAATGTCGACGAGGTCGTCGGCCAGCTGTTGGCGTCGGAAGGCTTCAACTCGGTTGAGGAACTGGCGCTGGTCGACTCGAAGGAACTGGCGGGCATCGAAGGCTTCGACGAAGAGACCGCCAACGAGCTGCAGACCCGTGCCAAGGAGTATCTCGAGCAGCTCGAAGGCGAGCTGGAGACCAAGCGAAAGGAACTGGGCGTGCAGGACGATTTGAAGACGGTTCCGGGCGTGACCTCGAAGATGCTGGTGAAGTTCGGCGAGAACGAGATCAAGACGGTCGAGGATCTCGCCGGTTGCGCCACTGACGACCTGGTCGGCTGGACCGAGCGCAAGGAAGGCAGCGAGCCGACCAAGCATTCCGGTATTCTCGATGGCATCGAAATCTCCCGCGACGACGCTGAAACGATGATCATGCTGGCGCGCGTCAAGGCCGGCTGGATCACGGAAGCCGATCTCGCCAAGCCGGCCGAGACGACAGAGCCCGTCGAACAGCAACCGGCCTGACGCGTGTCCTGCAAGATGGTTTTGCGTCGGGAATACGCTCCCATGAAATGACAAAGGAAATGCCACACGCATGCTCGCCTTGGCCGACCCCGATCTCGACAACGGACCGCGGACTGAGAAGTCCGCGACGGTGCGGATGTGCGCGGTCAGCCGCGAGGTGCGGCCGATCGACGAGCTGATCCGGTTCGTTGTCGCGCCCTCCGGCGAGGTGATCGCGGACATCAAGCGCAAGCTTCCCGGGCGGGGACTATGGATTTCGGCCTCGCGGAAGGCGGTCGCGGAGGCGGTTAGGCGTCATCAATTTGGCAAAGGCTTCAAGCGCGACGTGCGCGTGGCGGCCACTCTTGCCGCCGACACCGAAGCCTTGCTGGCGAAGAGCGCGGTCGACGCCCTTGCCATGGCCGCCAAGGCTGGCCAGGTGATCTCCGGTTTCAGCAAGGTCGAGGACGCCCTCGCGGGGCGGCAGGGCCGTCCCCCGGTCCAGGCGCTGATCCACGCCTCGGACGGCGCGGCCGACGGAATTCGGAAACTGGACGGGCTTGCGCTGCAAAATTGGGCGAATAGGGGTGAATCTGCACCGATTCCGATCGTCACCGCGTTAACTTCGGCAGAATTGGATTTGGCACTGGGCCGGGCAAATGTGATACATGCTGCGCTTCTCGCGGGCCCGGCGAGCAAGACATTCCTGTCGCGCAGCCAGATCCTGGTCCGATATCGGTCGGCCGACGACGGCAAGACTGCCGGAACCGCGGCCAGAAATTCGAAATAGCCACGACGGCTTCATATGATGCTGCGCACGCGCACAACGAAACGAGATTGGGACTGCTGAATGGTCGACAAGAATACTACTCCCGGCGACAAGAAACTAAGTGTCCCTGGCAAGACCTTGACGCTCAAGCCGCGCGTCGAGACCGGCACCGTGCGCCAGAGTTTCCCCCATGGCCGCACCAAGCAGGTGGTGGTCGAAAAGCGCGGCAAGCGCCGCGTCGGCGGCGACACGCAGGTCGCTGAAGCCCCGCACGCGCCCGAACCGGTTGCCGCCAAGGCCGCGCCCGCCGCCAAGGCGCCGCTCGGCGGCCGCCCGGCTGCCAGCCCTCAGCCGGCTGCGTCGCGCAACGCCTCGGGCGTAGTGCTCCGCACGCTGACCGAGGATGAACACGCCGCGCGCGTCAGCGCGCTTGCCGACGCCCGCGTTCGCGAGATGGAAGAGCGGCGGGTGGCCGAAGAGGAAGCCAAGCGGCGCGCCAGCCGCGAAGGCATCGAGCAGGCCGAGCGCGAAGCCGCCGAAGCCCGCCGCAAGGCCGAGGAAGAGCGGCATCGGCACGACGAAGAGGCCAAGCGCAAGGCCGAACTCGAGGCCAAAAAGCGCTTCGGCGAAACGGAGACCGCCCGCGCCCCGGTCACCGCGACACCGGCAGCAGCGCCGGCGGCCCGCCCGGCGGTACCGACGACCCGCGCACCCAGCATCGCCGCCGAGGTGGAAGAGGACGAGGGCCCGCGCCTGGTGCGCCGCGGCCCGGGCGGCGTCATGCGTCCCGTCGCCGCGCCGAAAACCACCCACAAGCCGGCGCCGCAAAAGCAGCGCGGGCGCCTCACCGTGGTCACCGCGCTCACGGCCGATGACGTGCGCGAACGCTCGATCGCCTCGTTCCGCCGCCGCACCCAGCGCCTGAAGGGCCACGCCGCGAACGAGCCGAAGGAGAAGCTGATCCGCGAGGTGATTATCCCGGAAGCCATCACCATCCAGGAACTCGCCAACCGCATGTCGGAACGCGCGGTCGATGTGATCCGCATGCTGATGAAGCAGGGCGCGATGCACAAGATCACCGACGTGATCGACGCCGATACCGCCCAGCTCATCGCCGAGGAATTGGGCCACTCCGTCAAGCGCGTGGCCGCATCCGACGTCGAGGAAGGCCTGTTCGACGCCGTCGAGGATATCGACCGATACCGAGCCGCGTTCGCCGGTCGTGACCGTGATGGGCCACGTCGACCACGGCAAGACCTCGCTGCTCGACGCGCTGCGCCACGCCAATGTGGTGTCGGGCGAAGCCGGCGGGATCACCCAGCATATCGGCGCCTATCAGGTCACCTCGCCGGAAAGCGGCAAGAAGATCACCTTCATCGACACGCCGGGCCATGCCGCATTCACCGCGATGCGCGCGCGCGGAGCCAAGGTGACCGACATCGTCGTGCTGGTGGTCGCCGCCGACGACGGCGTGATGCCGCAGACGGTGGAGGCGATCAATCACGCCAAGGCGGCCAAGGTGCCGATGATCGTCGCCATCAACAAGATCGACAAGCCCGATGCGAGGCCGGAGCGCGTGCGCACCGAACTGCTGCAGCACGAGGTCCAGGTCGAATTGCTCGGCGGCGACGTCGTCGACGTCGAGGTCTCGGCCAAGAACAAGACCAATCTCGACCGACTGCTCGAGATGATCGCGCTGCAGGCCGACATCCTCGACCTGAAAACCAACTCGGAGCGTCCAGCCGAAGGTACCGTGATCGAGGCCAAGCTCGATCGCGGCCGCGGCCCGGTGGCGACCGTACTGGTTCAGCGCGGCACCTTGCGGGTCGGCGACATCGTGGTGGCCGGCTCCGAAATGGGCCGCGTCCGTGCTTTGATTTCCGACCAGGGCGACACGGTGGAAGAGGCTGGACCGTCGGTGCCGGTCGAAGTGCTCGGTTTCAATGGCCCGCCGGAAGCCGGCGACCGTCTCGCGGTGGTCGAGAACGAAGCCCGCGCCCGTCAGATCACGAGCTATCGCGCCCATCAGAAGCGCGAGAACGCGGCCGCCTCGATTTCCGGCATGCGCGGCTCGCTCGAACAGATGATGTCGCAGCTCAAGACCTCGGGCCGCAAGGAGTTCCCGCTGGTCATCAAGGCCGACGTTCAGGGTTCGCTCGAAGCAATCCTCGGCTCGCTGGAAAAACTCGGCACCGACGAAGTCGCGGCCCGTATCCTGCACGCGGGCGTTGGCGGCATTTCGGAATCCGACGTCACGCTGGCGGAAGGCTTCAACGCCGCGATCATCGGCTTCTCGGTGCGCGCCAACAAGGAGGCCGCGGCCTCCGCCAAGCGCAACGGTATCGAAATCCGCTACTACAATATTATTTATGATCTTGTGGATGACGTGAAGAAAGCCATGAGCGGCCTTCTCGCGCCTACATTGCGCGAAACCATGCTGGGCAATGCCCAGATCCTGGAAGTGTTCAACATTTCCAAGGTCGGCAAGGTCGCGGGCTGCCGGGTTACCGACGGCACGGTGGAACGCGGCGCCAATGTCCGGCTGATCCGCGACAACGTCGTCGTGCACGAAGGCAAGCTATCGACGCTGAAGCGCTTCAAGGACGAAGTGAAGGAAGTGCAGGCCGGCCAGGAATGCGGCATGGCTTTCGAAAATTACGGCGACATGCGTGTCGGCGATGTTATCGAGTGTTATCGCGTGGAGACGATCCAGCGCTCGTTGTAAGTCCAAACCTTACGAGAAGCGCCTCGGATTTCAAAACTAACCGTCATGCCCCGCGCCGCGGGGCATCCAGTAGCCGCGGATATTTTCGGACACGGAATATTGGGTCTCCCGCTTTCGCGGGCGATGACATAATCGGAATTTTCGACAATGCCTCGCCATCATCAGAAGGGGAATACCGCATCGGGCGGCTCGCAGCGACAGTTGCGCGTCGGGGAAGCGGTGCGCCACGCTGTTGCCGATATTCTAACGCACGGTAGCGTGCACGACCCGGACCTTGAGGGCCATATCGTCACGGTTCCCGAGGTTCGGATGTCACCGGACCTGAAGCTTGCAACAATTTATGTGATGCCGCTCGGCGGGCGCGCCACCGATCTCGTGATCGCGGCGCTCGAGCGCAACAAGAAATTCCTGCGCGGCGAAGTCGCGCGGCGCGTTAACTTAAAATTTGCCCCCGATCTCCGCTTTCGCGCCGACGACCGATTCGACGAAGCGGAACGTATCGAGAAATTACTGCGAACACCTGCGGTGCAAAGAGACCTCGCACCAGATTCGGACAAAGAGTCATGATCGTGCCCCCCGCAAATCGCGCAATCGATTCGCAAAACGCGGAATCGCGCGACGTTGAAGAAAATATTTTTTTGGAACCTTGCGGCGACAATCCGCGCAGCAACAACGATCCGCGCGCCGGCAAGCCGCCGCGCCAGAACAACCAGCAGCCGCGCCGCGACAAGCGCGACATCCACGGCTGGGTCGTGCTCGACAAGCCGATCGGCATGACCTCGACCCAGGCGGTCGCGGTGGTGAAGCGGCTGTTCCAGGCCAAGCGCGCGGGCCACGCCGGCACGCTCGATCCGCTCGCCTCCGGCGGCCTGCCGATCGCGCTCGGAGAGGCCACCAAGACGGTCCCATTCGTGATGGACGGCCGCAAGCGCTACCGCTTCACCGTGTGTTGGGGCGAGGAGCGCGACACCGACGACACCGAGGGCCAAGTCGTCAAGACCAGCGAGGTAAGGCCGACGGCCGAGGCGATTCGGGCCCTGCTGCCGCGGTTTACCGGCCTGATCGAACAGACGCCGCCGCGGTACTCCGCGATCAAGGTCCAGGGCGAGCGTGCCTATGACCTGGCGCGGGACGGCGAAATTGTCGAGCTGGCCCCCCGCCCGGTCGAGATTCACCAATTAACCCTTGTAGAACAAACGGATGACATCCATTCCGTGTTCGAGGCCGAGTGCGGCAAGGGAACCTATGTGCGGGCACTGGCCCGCGATTTGGGGCGGATTCTCGGCTGTTTCGGGCATATCTGCGAGCTGCGGCGGACGCTCGTCGGGCCATTCGGCGAGAGCGACATGATTCTGCTGGAACAGTTGGAATCTTTATGTAATAGAGCCGCGTCCGGCGAGGGAAGCCTTGCCGACGCGCTTTTGCCCGTTGAGACCGCGCTGGACGACATCCCGGCACTGGCCGTCACTCGGGCTGATGCGGCAAGGCTCCACAGGGGCCAAGCCGTTTTGTTGCGCGGACGGGATGCGCCCAATAGTAGCGGCACAGTCTATGTCACGGTGGCAGGCCGTCTTCTGGCGCTTGCTGAAATTGGCAATGGCGAACTCATCCCCAAGCGCGTGTTTAACCTGACCGGGCTGACTGCCAGTTCCGGTCGCAACGAGAGAGTTTGACGATGTCGATTACCGCCGAGCGCAAAGCGGAAGTCATCAAGACGAATGCCAACAAGGCCGGCGACACCGGCTCGCCCGAGGTCCAGGTCGCGATCCTTTCGGAACGCATCAACAACCTGACCGGGCATTTCAAGACCCACGTGAAGGACAACCATTCACGTCGCGGTCTGTTGAAACTGGTGTCGACGCGTCGTTCGCTTCTCGATTATCTGAAGAAGACGGACGAAGCGCGCTACAAGGCGCTGCTTGAAAAGCACAACATTCGTCGTTGAGTTTGTTTTTAGTACACGCGCGCGTGTTAGCGCGCGTTTTTGCATGATGCCGCGAAGACCGGAGTTTTCGGCTTTCGCAAAACAAAAAGGCTCATGCGCGAGAGCACGATCCGGAAAACCGAAAGACCGGTTTTCCGACAATGATCATGCTCAAACTGAAGTCCAGCAGCAATCCGGCCGCTGGGCCTAACGGGCAAGGTGCCCGTGACTTGCGAAGGGATGGACGCCATCCGAAAACTGAAAACCATGGCAGGATCGCCGGACGCTGATCTCTTGATCCGATCAGCGTCCAGCCATCTTGCACATGGTTTTTGCTTTTTTGGGCACCCGTTCTTTCGTGAACCCATGAAAGAAGACCGCAATGTTCAATACTCATTCAGTCGAGATCGACTGGGGTGGCCGTCCCCTCAAGCTTGAAACCGGAAAAATCGCGCGACAGGCCGACGGCGCCGTGATGGCGACCTATGGTGAGACCGTGGTGCTCGCCACCGTCGTCGCCGCGAAAACCCCGCGCGAGGGTGTCGACTTCCTGCCGCTGACCGTCGATTACCAGGAGAAGACCTATGCCGCGGGCCGCATTCCCGGCGGCTATTTCAAGCGCGAAGGCAGGCCCACCGAAAAGGAGACGCTGGTTTCTCGCCTGATCGATCGCCCGATCCGCCCGCTGTTCGTCGACGGCTGGCGCAATGAGACTCAGGTGATCGTGACCACGCTGTCGCACGACATGGAGAACGATCCCGACATTCTGGCGTTGGTGGCGGCCTCCGCCGCGCTGACGCTGTCGGGCGCGCCGTTCAAGGGTCCGATCGGCGCTGCGCGGGTCGGCTTCGTCAATGACGAATACGTGCTGAACCCGACGCTCGACGAGATGACCGACACCCAGCTCGACCTCGTCGTCGCCGGCACCGTCGGATGCCGTGCTGATGGTGGAATCGGAAGCCAAGGAACTCAACGAAGACATCATGCTCGGCGCCGTGATGTTCGGCCACCGGCATTTCCAGCCGGTGATCAAGGCGATCATCGAGCTCGCCGAAAAGGCCGCGAAAGAGCCGCGCGACGTTCAGATCGTCGATGAAAGCGTGATGGAGAAGGAAATGCTCGGCCTCATCGAGCAGGATCTGCGCAAGGCCTATGCGATCGCCGTGAAGCAGGAGCGCTACGCCGCCGTCGGCGCCGCCAAGGAAAAGGTGATGGCGCACTACTTCCCCGAAGGGCAGGAGCCGAAATACGAGAAGCTGCGGATTGCCGGCGTCTTCAAGGAGCTGGAAGCCAAGATCGTCCGCTGGAACATCCTCGATACCGGCAAGCGCATCGACGGCCGTGACGTCAAGACTGTGCGCAACATCGTCTGCGAAGTCGGCGTGCTGCCGCGCGCCCACGGCTCGGCGCTGTTCACCCGCGGCGAGACCCAGGCGCATGGTCGTGACCACGCTCGGCACCGGCGAGGACGAGCAATATATCGACGCGCTGTCGGGAACCTATAAGGAGACGTTCCTGCTGCACTACAATTTCCCGCCCTACTCGGTCGGCGAAACCGGCCGCCTCGGCGGCACCAAGCGGCGCGAGATCGGCCATGGCAAGCTCGCCTGGCGCGCGATCCATCCCGTGCTGCCGCCGCATCACGAATTCCCCTACACCGTGCGCGTGGTCTCGGAGATCACCGAGTTCGAACGGCTCCTCCTCGATGGCCTCGGTCTGCGGCGCCTCGCTGGCGCTGATGGACGCCGGCGTGCCGCTGAAGCGGCCCACCGCCGGCATCGCCATGGGTCTGATCCTGGAAGGCAAGCGCTTCGCGGTGCTGTCCGACATCCTCGGCGACGAGGACCATCTCGGCGACATGGACTTCAAGGTCGCCGGCACCGAGAGCGGCATCACCTCGCTGCAGATGGACATCAAGATCGAGGGCATCACCGAGGAGATCATGAAGGTCGCGCTCGGCCAGGCCAAGGACGGGCGCATCCACATCCTCGGCGAGATGTCGAAGGCGTTGACCGCGGCGCGTGCCGAGCTCGGCGAATACGCGCCGCGCATCGAGACCTTCAAGATCGCCACCGACAAGATCCGCGAAGTGATCGGCACCGGCGGCAAGGTGATCCGCGAGATCGTCGAGAAGACCGGCGCCAAGGTCAATATCGAGGACGACGGCACCGTGAAGGTCGCCTCCAATGACGGCGAGGCGATGAAGGCCGCGATCAAGTGGATCAAGTCGATCGCCTCCGACCCGGAAGTCGGCCAGATCTACGACGGCACCGTGGTCAAGGTGATGGAGTTCGGCGCCTTCGTGAACTTCTTCGGCTCCAAGGACGGCCTGGTCCATATCAGCCAGCTCGCCTCCAACCGCGTGCAGAAGACCTCCGACGTCGTCAAGGAAGGCGACAAGGTGAAGGTCAAGCTGCTCGGCTTCGACGACCGCGGCAAGACCCGGCTGTCGATGAGGGCGGTCGACCAGATCACCGGCGAAGATCTCGAGGCCAAACAGAAGACCGAAGCCGCGCCGCCACGCGAAGCCGCCGGCGAGTAAGTCGGGCGAGCGTCAAAGACATAACGAAGGGCGGCTCCTCAGCCGCCCTTT
>CAVZQX010000071.1:0-44834 GCA_963777475.1 uncultured Alphaproteobacteria bacterium | reverse complement strand
TGCAATTCCCCCTGCCCTGGAGGGGGAGGCTCGGCTCACATTGAGCGTGAGCGAAATGTGAGCCGGGGTGGGGTGACGGTCTCTCCGCGACGAAGCTGTTGCGGTAATTCGCCATCTGCCTCTCCGGATGGCTGCGTTGCTGCTGTGCTATTTCTTCGCCGCCGCCCGCACCATTCGTGGTTTCGTGCCGCCTGCTTGCGCCGGAAGTCTCTGCTGATAATCCGTCATGAGCGCAGCGGCGATCGCTGTTTTCGAGCATCGGCTCTGCGAAGAAAAATCCCTGAACCAGGTCGGCGTTGGTGCCACTGAGAAAGGCCGCCTGTTGCGCGGTCTCGACACCTTCGACGGCCACCAGCATGTCCAGATCGCGTCCCAGTGCGATAATCGCCTTCATCACGGTTTCGGCTTCGCGGCCGGAAGCGTCGAGTCCGCGCAGAAAACTGCTGTCGATCTTGATCTTGTCGAACGGGAAGCGCCAGAGGTAACCGAAACTCGAATAGCCGTTCCAAAATCATCGATCGCAACCGCGACGCCCATCGCCTTGATCGTCCGCAGTTCGGCGAGGATGGCTTCGCTGTTGCCAAGCAGCAAGGTCTCGGTGATCTCCAGCTCGAGCCTGTTCGCGGCAAGACCGCTGTCGCCGAGCGCGGCCGCCACGATTGCGCTGACGCTGCCCAGCTCGAATTGCGCCGGCGACAGGTTTACCGCGTCGTCACGTTCTGGCCACGTTGCGGCGGCGCGGCACGCTTCGCGCAACACCCAGGCGCCGATCTCGCCGATCAGCCGCAAGTCCTCGGCCAGGGGGATGAACACCAGTGGCGAGATCAGCGTGCCATCCTCCGCCGGCAGGCGCAGCAGCGCCTCGAACCCGACGAGCTTGTAGCTGGCCGCCGCTTCGAACACGGGCTGGTAATGCAGCGCGAAGCGCTCATGGGTAACGGCATCGCGCAACGTCCGCTCCAGTTCGATGCGGGTCTGCTGCGCGGCGTCCATTTCCGGACAAAACAGTCGCACGCAATTGCGGCCATCAGCCTTGGCCTGGTAAAGCGCCAGATCGGCGCGCTTCAGTAGCAGCTCGGAAGTAGAGCCATCCTCCGGCGCCACCGCGATGCCGATGCTGGTGGTTGCGACCAGCTCATTTCCCTTGAATTTTATCGGGCTGCGCAGCGCCGATGCAAGCCGAACCCCAAGCTCCTCCGCCTGCTCCCTGCTGCGGACCTCGGCCTGGATGACGACGAATTCATCGCCGCCGAGACGTCCCACGGTGTCTTCGGCCCGCGTCTCGGCGCGCAGACGTTCGGCAATGGTCTGAAGCAGGAAATCGCCCCCGTCATGCCCAAGGCAGTCATTGACCTCCTTGAAGCGATCGATATCGATGAAGTGCACGGCAATGCCCCTACCATGCGCAGGAGAAACCGTGAGCGCATGTTCCAGCTTTTCCATGAGGCGGGCCCGATTGGCCAGGCCCGTCAGGGCATCGTGATGCGCAAGGAAGCGGATATGCCGATCGGCCTGCTGCTTTTCCCTGGTTCGCCGCAGCCAGGCGATCATCGGAATCAGAAACGACACGCCCGTGGTCAAACAGAGAAAAATCGCGGCGAACAAAAAGGTCTTGTAGAAATTATCGCGCTGCTCGGTCTGGTCGATATAGGCCGCGACAATGGCGATGGGGCGGTGATCGACGATGACGGGCACATAGGCCGTCGCGAAGAATGCCGGCTGCTGTTGCGACGGGCTTCCCTCCTTGGCATCGACAACCGGCTGGCCAGACTGGACCGATCGGCCGCATCCGCGCTGAAGTCCGACAAGTCGAAGAGGTCGACCTTGCCGTGATCCGACACCAGCTGCGAATAACCGTTGGGGTTGAAGATCACATAACGAAATACATGGCCCGAGTTTCCGGTCGCTTTGAAAAAGGCCATGCTCGCGGAGGACGGCTGCTGACCTGCGGCGATCTGGTCAAGATCGGTTACGCTCGCTGCCAGGTACTGCGCCCAGTCACGCGCCGCTGAGGTCGCATTCTGGTACAATAGGCGGTCTGTCGTGATCTTGACAGCCGCCCACGTGCTGCACACGAGTACCCCGAGCAACACGAGAGACGCCAATGGTCCGGCGAACCGACATTTTGCCGCGCTAGGCTGCCTCCATTTTATTGGCTCGCGCGCAACTTCGCGATCTCCGTCTGGACGATCTCGAGCTGCTTCCGGTTGTTCGGGCTCGTTGCGGCCCATTCGTCGGCGAAGGATTTGAAGGCCGTTTTCGCGATGTCCAGATCGGCCGGCGAGGGATGGACGATCTTTCGCTTGGGATTGGCCGCCAGCTGCTCCATGACCTGGCTGTCGACGGCGTCATAGGCTTTCAGGAAGCTCGTCAATGGCCATTGGCCGCTGTGCTTGCGGATGATGTCCTTGGCCTGCTCGGGAAGATCGTCGAATTTCTTGCGGTTCATCACCAGCGCAAGGGAAGCGACGTCGATATTGAGCAAATAGTGATAGCTGGTCACGCGCCCGACGCCGAATTCGAACAACATCGCCGGCGGCAAGACCGCGCCGTCGATGGTGCCGTCGCTGATTGCTTCCGAAACCAGGTTCACCGGAATTGTGACCGGGCGCATCCCAAGCATTTGCAGCGCGGCCCCCGAGGTCATGTTGCTGACCCGTACGCTCATGCCCTTCAAGTCGGCAATCGAGGCGATCGGCCGGCGCGAGTGAATGCTTTCCAGCGGAGACGAGAAGGCGCCGACGACATAGAAGTCCTCGTATCCCTTCAGGGTTCCGGCTGCGATCAACCGAGTGAAAGTCAGGCTTCCTTCGCGGGTGTCCTGGAACAGGCCCGGCAGTTCGAGTACGGAATTGTCGGAAAAGCGCTGCGGACTATAGCCGGGAAATATGAACGCCATGTCGGCCACGCCGTCCGCGACCATTTGCGGCTGCAGGCTTGCGTCCTTGCCCAAAGCGCCGCTGAAATAAACCTCGATCTCGAGCAATCCCTTGGCTTCGGCGTTGACCGCGTCAACAAAAGGCTTCACGCCCCCCAGATAGATCAGCGACCGGTCCGAACTGACCAGGGACAACTTCAACTTGATCGGTTCCGCCGACACCAGGGACGGCAGCAGCAGCACCATCGCCAGCAACACACAACGAACCAGGCATTTGATCACGATCTTGTTCCTCTTTTTCCTCGGCGGAGCGGCACGGCTGTGTCGCAAATGGTGACAGGCGACGGTGCCTGATCCGAAATTTCTGTAGCGGCGCCGGGCTATCCCCACTTCATCGGCGCTCAATCCGTCTGCGCGCGCGGGCCTTGGGGGTGAGATCAGGCCCAATCAACGATTATCCGTCGCGGCAGCAAGCACGATCGAGAGACACGGCTTGGCGCGCGGGCATCGGCTGGCGCACAATCCTCCTCGAAGGCTCGACGGTAACCCTGCCCTGCTATTCAACAGTTAAGGACGGGGCCCGTAGAATCACTGGCGCCGACATCAAGCGGCCGCGGGCGCCACAGCCGTACTCGGCCCCGCGGGTCCGAGCCTGATCGTTGGGCAGGTCTTTCGTGCGATGTTAACGCTGAGGCGCAAGAAACTGAGGCGCCTGTCCAGGCGACTCAGTTGAATTTTGCCCGATGTCGTTGCGCGCGAACGCCTCTCCGGGTCAAAAATCGCGTGCGCGCAAAATCTGATTTCCGAAGCGGATTCAAGCTGATTTGGGTTGTCCAGATGTCTCACGAAAAATATTTCTCTTTCTGAAAATCGGAACTTATGTATTGCTGCCGCCGTCCCGCCTCCACAAGAGGGGCGCTTCGCGGTCGTCACGGACGTTGGAAGCGGGATGCGGTGGACGCTTTGGCTGTGCGTTGACGAACGCAGCTCGAAGCGGACGGCGAAGGCGTGTGGTCCTGGCGCCCCGACGCTGGCGCTAAGGTCGCGGGATTATCCCGCGAATGACGGGGGCAAAAGAGCCCGGTCCCCGAGGAGAGCACGCGGTAGACCGTAAAACCATCGCGCAGGGAATGCCGGCTGATGCGGCGTACCTGTGGTTGCTAACGCGTGTGCTTTTTGCTGCACACGCGGCCGCGGGTGCAACGCGCTCCCGGCATTCCCTGCGCCCTCTTCTAATCGGAGGGACAACGTCTTCGCAAAGCTCGGGCGTCTCGCGCCGCGAGAATGCGGAGGTTTGTCCATGACGGCCCGCCCGGGGTCGACCGCCTCGTTCATTCAGACTATGGAAGATCGAGTTCGCTGCTACTTAGAGCATGATCCGGAAAAGTGGGTTACCGGTTTTCCGAAAAGATCATGCTCAAACAATAAGCTAGAGGCCTCCTCGTTTCGTCCCAGCGTGATGCCCTGCGGCCCCATGACCCTTTCCAACCAAATCGAGCGCGCAGGCACGGCCGCAACAAGGTCGCGCCTTCCTATCGTCGACGAACTGATCGAGACGCTGCGGCTCGCCGCGCCGATGGCGCTGACGCAGCTTGGGCAGATCGCGATGATGACGACCGACCTCGCCTTCATCGGACGGCTCGGCGGCGACGCCGTCGCAGCCGCGGCACTGGCGGGCACGGTCTATTTCGTCAGCATCACCTTCGGGTTGGGGCTGACGTCCGCGGTGGCGCCGCTGGCGGCCGAGGCCTTCGGCGCCGATCAGGTGCACCTGGTGCGGCGATCGCTGCGCAGCGGCCTGTGGGCGTCGCTTCTGATCGCGCTGCCGATCATGGCGTTTCCGCTGCGCGGCGAGCAGATCCTGCTCAACCTCGGCCAGGCGCCGGTGGCCGCGCATCTCGCACAACAATATCTGTTCGGGCTGGTCTGGGGCACAGCGCCGGCGCTGTGGTTTCTGGCGATCCGCAGTTTCATGGGCGCGGTCAACCGGCCGCAGCCGATCCTCTGGATCACGCTGGCCGCGATCCCGGTCAATGCGGCTCTCGTCTATCTGCTGATGAACGGCGAATTGGGGCTGCCGCGGCTCGGACTGTTCGGGGTCGGGCTCGCCACCGCGATCGTCAATGGCGGCACATTTCTCGCCGCCCTCTGGTTCGCCGTGCGGCGCCCCCCGTTCAGGGTCTATCGCGTGCTCGCCCATCTCTGGCGCATCGACTGGGAGCTGATGCGGCAGCTGCTTGCGATCGGCGCGCCGATCTCGATCGCGTTCCTGATGGAGTATGGCTTGTTCTCGGCCGCGGCGCTTCTGATGGGACGGATCGGGACGACCGCACTGGCCGCCCACCAGATCGCACTGCAAGTCACCGCCATCCTGTTCATGCTGCCGTTCGGGATCGGCATGGCGGCAACCGTGCGGGTCGGACACGCCGTCGGCCGCGGCGATGCGGCCGCGATCAGGCGCGCCGGCCTCGTCGCGCTGCTGCTTGGAATCTTCCTGGTCGCGATGCTGACGCTTGCGGTGATCCTCGCGCGATATGCGATCGCAAAATTCTTCCTCGGAGCAGCCCTTACGGGAGCGGATGTGACGATCGACCTTGCCGCAAAACTGCTGCTGGTCGGCGCGACCTTCTTCATCACCGACGCGATTCAGGGCGTCACGGTCGGCGCGCTGCGCGGCATGAAGGACACGCGGGTCCCGCTCTTGTTCGCCGCGATCAGCTATTGGCTGGTCGGATTTTCCTCAAGCTGCCTGCTCGGCTTCTGGACCACGCTCAGTGCCATCGGCGTCTGGATCGGGCTATCGATCGGCACCGCGGTCTACGCCACGCTTCTCGTCTTGCGCTTTCGACTTCTCGCGAGCAGATTGGTGCGCGCATGAGCGTCCAGGAAGTCGCCCCCAACGCCGATCTAGATCGCCTGCTCGCCGGCGCCCAATTCGTCGACGCCTATCGTGTCTTGGTCGAGGGCACCGGCATCGATGCCCGCAAGGCCGCCACGAAAATGTTTGCGCACCCGCCCCGCTGGGTCCAGGCGCTGTTGAACCTGCGCAACCTGATCGTCGGGCCGTTGGGCTTGAAAACCTCCGGCGACGGCGAGCCCGCACCCGGCGGTATGATCGGACTATTTCCGGTCCTGAGCGAGACACCGGAGCGGCTGGTCGCGGGCTTCAACGATTCTCATCTGGATTTTCGCGTGGTCGTGGATGTTGTTTCAGCCGGAAGCGGCCAACAGGTGACGACGACCACGCTGGTATTGACGCACAACCCGTTCGGCAGGATCTATCTCGCGGCCATCCTGCCGTTTCATCGCCTGATCGCGCGGAGCATGCTCCGGCAAGTAGCGGGGTGAGACCTGTGACATCATCCGTCGACCTGTTCTTTTCGTTCCGCAGTCCCTACAGCTATCTGGCACTGCCAAAGACGCTAAAACTCGTCGCCGAGTATGACGCGACCGTCAATCTGCGCCCGGTCTATCCGCTGGCGGTACGGGTGCCGGGCTTTTTCAAGAAGACCAATCCACAATTCGCGCGCTACGTGGTGCTCGACAGTAGCCGCGTGGCCCAGCACGAGAACATTCCGTTCCGCTTTCCCCGCCCCGATCCGATTGTACAGGACATGGCGACGCTCGAGGTCGCAGCTAGGCAGCCCTATATCCACCGCCTGACGCGGTTAGGGGCCATGGCGCAGCTCGAGGGCCGCTCGCTGGTCTTTGTCGATGCCATCGCGCGGGTGCTGTGGGACGGCACGGTCAAGAGCTGGAACGAGGGCGATCATCTCGCGCGCGCCGCGGACAAAGCCGGCTTCGACCTCGCCGCGATGGACAAGGCTGTCGCCGCCGATCCCGACCGTTACGAAGCGGTCATCACCGCGAACGAAAAGGATCATGCGGCATCCGGCCATTGGGGCGTGCCGACCTTCGTGTTCGAGAAGGAGCCGTTCTTCGGCCAGGACCGCATCGACCTGTTGATCTGGCGCATGCAGAGCAAGGGCCTGACCCGCCGCGACGGACGTTGATGCGGGACGGTAAGAGCGAGCGGATGACGGACGACCTACTCCACCGTACCAGCCTTTTTCGTCGGCGGTGTTTCAGACCACTCCGCGACGACGCGCTCGAGGTCGGTCAGATTCTGGCGCATCTGCTCCAGCGAAAATCCCAACGCGAAGAATCGCTCCGCGGCATCGCCGGGCAGGCCGCGCGTCAGACCCTCGCTGCGCACGCGCCTCGACTTCGTCCGCATAGGCCTTCATCGCCGTCTCGACCGGCGCGAACGCGGGCGGACTGGCAGCGGCCCGCAAGGCCCCGGCCGCGGCACCAAGATAGCCCCCGATCGCACCGCTGACACCAGACAACGGCGCGGCAAGCCGCGCCTGCAGATCGGGCGGCAGCGGCACCACGCTCGCCCGCCCGATGATCACGACGTCATGGCGCAACCGCAAGATGGTTCGCAGCAACGGCCCGGTGTCCGGACAGAAGGACAGATGGGCCGCGCGCTCGCGCTCGGCTTCGGCGCCGGTCGCATTCAGATCGACCAGCGCGGCGCCGATACCGTCCTGGAGCCGATGCAAGGCGTCATTGTCGCGCCCGCGCGACAGCCCCGCCAGCAATTCGGAAAACGCCGCCGCGATCAGTTCGAGCGCCCGCGCGGCGTTGAAGCGCAGTTGACGATGCGCCCGCGACGGCAGCACCAGAAACGATACCAGCAGCCCGGTGCACGCGCCGACGGCGACCTCCATCACGCGGTCGATCGCCGAACCGAGGGCGTCGGTGTGGTGCATGGTCGGGACCAGCAGCACGATCACCGCGGTCACGGTTGCCGTGTTCAGGCTCGGATTGACCGATGCAATCAGGGCCATCGGCGCCACCGTCAGCACCAGCAATGCCAGCAGGCCGGCCTCTCCGGAATACGGAATCAAGACCGCAATGGCGCCGCCATAGATCGCGCCGCCAATGGTTGCGAACATGTAGTCGCGAGACACCTTCAGCGATCGGCCGACGCTCATCTGGGTCACGATCAGGGAGGTCAGCACCGCCCACAGCGGCAACAACAGGTGCAACGCGGTGGCGATCGAAAACGTGACGACGGCCGATACCGTGACCCTGACGGCGAGCGCCAATTGCGCCGGACGGAATCTCGGCCAGCCGAACAGGCGCTTCGGAAGAGCGATCATAGGTCCATTCCCCGATGTTGCAGGCGATGCCCGTTATAAACTTAAACCAGATTTATCAACGGAAGCGAATTGGCGCATGGCTGCTGCCCGTCATCATCCGCAAGCCGGCTTGAAAGACGAAATCAGCGCGCCTACCCTGTGCCATAAAACGAGGAAACACGATGGCTCATGAAACCGAAACGCTCGCTGGCTACGTCGCCGAGCTGAAATTCGAGGATATCCCATCCGAGGTGCTGGAGCGCGCCAAGGTGCTGACCCTGGATTTCCTCGGCAGCGCGATCCGGGCGCGGCGCGACGCGGAATCGACGCCGTCGATGCTCAAGATGCTCGAAGCGCTGGCGCTCGACAGCGAGGGCAGTTCGACCGTATTCGGCGACGACAAGACCTGGACACCGGCGGTCGCGGCGCTGCTCAACGGCGCGCTCGGCCATTCGCTTGATTTCGACGACACCCATGCGGATTCCTCGCTGCATGCCAGCGCGCCGGTGGTGCCGGCGGCGTTCGCGGTCGGCGAAATGACAGGTAGCTCCGGGCGCGAGGTGCTGACCGCGATCGTCGCCGGCTATGAAGTCTGCTGCCGGCTCGGCAACGCGCTCGATCCGACCTCGCATTATGCGCGCGGCTTTCATCCCACCGCAACGGCCGGGACCTACGGCGCGGCGGCGGCCGCGGCAAAGCTGTTCGGCCTTTCGCAAGCGCAGATCGTCTCGGCATTCGGCGTGTCCGGCAGCCAGGCCGCCGGATCGCTGCAATTTCTGGTCAACGGCGCCTGGAACAAGCGCTACCAGGTCGGCGCCGCCGCGATGAACGGCGTCATCGCCGCGACCTTGGCGCGCAACGATTTTGTCGGCGCCACCGAATCGATCGAGGGCAAGCACGGACTTCTGGTCGGCTATAGCGACAATGCCCATCCGGAAAAGGCGATCGCAAGTCTTGGCTCGTCCTACGAGACCATGAAGATCGGCGTCAAACCCTATCCGAGCTGCCGCTACACCCACGCCGCGCTCGATGCGATCATCGCGATGCGGCGCGAGCACAATCTGACACCGGACCAGGTCAAGCGCGTCGAGATCGGGCTGCATCGGAACGGCATCACGCTTACCGGAGACGCCGCCACCAAGCGGCATCCGACATCGATCGTCGGCGGGCAGTTCTCGATGTTCTTCACCGGCGCGGTGGCGCTCGATCAGGGACGCTTCGGCTGGGACGATTACGCCCGGCTCGGCGAGGCTTCGATCGACGCGCTCGCCGACAAGTTCGACGTGGTCCAGGACGACCGGCTCGAGATCGGCCGCAGCCATCCCTTTGGCGCGCGCGTCAGCATCACCACGGATGACGGCGTGCATGAGCGGCTCAATGCCGATCCCTCCGGCGAGCCCAATTCGTTCCCGGACGCACAGGCGATGCAGCAGAAATTCCTGACGCTCGCGCGCCCGGTGCTGAGCGGCCGCGCCGACCAGCTCGCCGATGCGATCCTGTCGCTTGAGCGGTTCGATCGGGTGGAGAAGGCCACGCAGTTGGGGCGGCAGTGACACGCAGTGGGGCCCGCCACGATGTCGGGTCCGCGTACTCCGGGCCACCTCTCCCCTTGTGGGAGAGGTCGGATCGCATCGTCAGATGCGATCCGATTGAGGGGTCTGGCTCCGCGGATAGACTGCGACCCCTCACCCCAACCCTCTCTCAACGCAAGTCGGGCCTGCCCGACTTGCGCAAGATTAAGATGCGCAACCGGGGTAGACCCCGGTTGCGTGGGAGAGGGAGCCCTCCTCCGCTGCCGAGACTTGGGAGTCCGACAATTTGATCGGAGCTCAATTGCCGGCGGCGAGATGCCCCTTCCCGCTGGCTGCGACCACGTCGCTGACGAGGCGGGAGACGCCGTCGGCGGCGAGCGGCCAGTTCGGCGTCACGCCGAAGCGGGCGATCACCAAGCGCTCGGAGGGGATCACGATCACATATTGTCCGATCGTGCCCTTGGCGAAGAAGGCATCGCGTGGCCAGCCCTGCTCGATGCGATATTTGGCGCCAAGGCTGTCGCCGCGGTTGGTCCAGAAGCCGGCGCCATAGCCGACGAAGGCGTTCGGCGTCGGCAAGGCCGAATAGTTCACCCAGCCTTCGGGCAGGATGCGCTTGCCGCCGGCCACCCCGTCGTTGAGATAGAGCAGGCCGAAGCGCGCCCAGTCGCGTGGGCTCGCCAGCATCTGGCTCGATCCTTCCGGCGTGCCGCTGGCGTCGAACTCCAGCGTCACATGGCGCATGCCGAGCGGGGAAAACAATTCGCTCCGCGCAAAGCGCAGCACGTCGGCGGGATTTCCACCGGCCGCGTTGCGGATCAGTTGCGACAGGATCAGGTAATTGCCGTCATGGTAATTCCAGGCGCTGCCGGGCGGCGTTTCAAGCTGGATGCTCTCGGCATAGTCTGCCATATCGGAGATCATGAACTTCATGCGGTTGACCGGCTCGAACGCCGCGCCGAGCGAGGCCTGCAGCGAACTGCCGAGCGCAAGGCCTGCGGTGTGGCGCAGCAGCTCGTCGACGGTGATGGCGTGGCGCGCATCCTCCGGATCCTGCCACGCCGCGACCGGCGCGGGCTGGTCAGGCGCGAGCTTGCCCTGGCGCACGAGAATACCGATCAGGGCCGAGATCACCGACTTGGTCGCGGAGAAGCCGAGGATCGGCGTATCGATGCCGTAGCCTTCGGCATATCGTTCGGCGACGATGCGGCCGTCCTTGACCACGACGATCGCCTTGGTGCGGCGGAACGGCGGCGCCTCGGGCTCGGCGAACGCGCGGTCGAGCGCCGCGGCAAGCTGCGGAGTTTCCGGCGCCACGACCGTGGGGCCGGCGATGTCCGGCAACAGCGCCGGTTGCACGCTGCCCTCGGCAGCAACCGGCGCGAGATCGGCATCGCCATGATCGAGATGGCAACCAAGCCCCTCGCGATAAACGGCGCGGCTGCGGCCAAGGCCGAACAGCGTCACCGTGACATCCTTGCGCGCGCGATCGATATTGTAATTCATCGCCCAGGTGATCAACGCGGCGCCGGGCATGGCTGCCGTCGTGTCGGAAAACACCCGGACCGGATCGAGGCCGGAAACGAACGTCTCCGAGCAAAGAACACTGGCGACGAAGCCGGTGGCGACGTTGGGCACATCGCGCGCCCGCGCGGCGGTCAGCGCCAGCGCGCCGAGCGCGGTGGTGGCGGCGAGAATGAGAATGAGGCGGGGTTTGGTCATGGCTTGCTCCGGCATGGCGCTTATCGCGGTGCCGGCTATCAAGCTCAGCCGCCCTCCGCAGGCTCGCCGGATTTGAAAAAGCCCTGGTCGAAAGCCGAAGGCCATTGGCCGATTCTGAAATTCGCTTACTATTTCAGCGTATTAGGCGCGCACCTCATTGAGCCTGCGGTATTCGGTCGGCGTCACCCCGGTAGTCGCCTTGAAGGCGCGGTTGAAGGGACCCAGCGACTGGAAGCCGGCATCCATCGCAATCGTGATCACCGGCACCTCGGCCTGCGTGGGGTCGGCGAGCGCGGCCTTGGCTTCCTCGATCCGATGGTTGTTGAGGAAGACATTGAAGTTGCGGTAGCCGAGCCGCTGGTTGATGAGCCGGCGCAATTTGTATTCGGGGATCTTGAGCCTAGTCGCGAGCGTGCCGATGGTGACGTTGTCGTGACGGTAGATTCGCTCATCCGCCATCAGGTGCATCAGCGCGGCGACCAATCTCTGATCCGTGGCATCGCAATCCCGCGCCGCAGCGGGCGCGGGGACGACCGGCGCGACGGAGGCGGCCGGAAACAGATCGGCGCCGTCGACCCGCATCATCGCCGACGAAATCGCGGCGACGATGCCGGCGAGGATCGCGGCATTCGCGACATTGGCGATTGTCGCCGCATCGCCTCCCGACACCAGTATCTGCAGGATGGCGTTGATGCCGCCATAGAGCGCAGCCGCGGTGACGATGAAGATTTCTCAGGCGGCGACGGCCCTCGACCAGATCGGCGGACCACGACGCAATGGTCTGCCCGACCGCGAGAGCGATAAAGCCGAGCGCGACAAGATTGATCGCGACGATGGAAAGCCGCGCGAAACCTGCCGGCGCGATCCACAGGCAATTGACGAAGCTGAATGCGGCAACGGCAAGCCAGATCAGCGCATGCCACCATCGCAAGGAGAAAGCGTCGTCGAACAGCGCGCGGCAAAACAGCCAGAACACCACGACATTGCCGGTCGACAATGCGAGCAGCGGCGCATGCCAGAACGAAACCGCCGATATGGGTCCGATGCCGGAGATTGCGGCGTGGGCGGCAGAGCCGAGCGCAAAGGCGATCGCGAGCCGCCCGGCCACGACGTTCCTGTAGTCGCGATAGAGCGATGCCGCCAATACCAGCAGCAACGCCACGGTGGCGGCGCGCAAGGCAATATCGAAGGCGGCAAGCGGCATCAGCTCAGCTCGATCGAGGTGCAAGTGCAGCGATGATTCTAATGGAGATCATGCGCCGGCTCAATTTGGCAACGCGCCTGCCACGCGCTACGCGCGGTCACCCAGACGTCCGCGACATGTCCGATCAACTCGGTCACGCCCTCGATTTCGGCCCCGAGCCGTCGCGCCACCGCCTGCGACGCAGTATTTTCGCGATCGATGGAATGGATGACCCGATCGATCTCGAAGGTCGAAAACGCCCAATCGATCGTCGCCCGCGCCGCTTCGAGCGCGTAGCCTTTGCCGCGAAACTCCTTGGCAATGCCCCAGCCAACCTCGAAGCCCGGCCAGGTTGGCGGAAACCACGGACCCACTCGCCCGCGAATTTGCCCGACGATTTCTCCTCGACCACAAACATGCCGAAGCCGTAGAGAGCCCAGTGCCCAGACATGATCGCCGTGTTGCGCCATCCGTTCATTTGGTCGACGGGCTTGCCATCCGCCGTGATGAATCTTGCGGTGTCCGGATCGGAGAGCATCGCGGTGTTGGGCGCGATGTCCTCCCCGCGCCATGGCCGCAGGATCAGGCGCTCGGTCTCGATGACCGGGCCGCTCAGTTGAGCCAGCGCGATGCCTGGCTTGACGGGAGGGATCATGACGCCTGCTCTGCTCATTTCTGATTGCTTACAGCCGCGATCGCGAGGAGCGCAAGTGACGAAACAATACAGGCTCCCCATTCGGCCTGGATGGTCGTTTCCGTCGTCATAGTTCATGCTATGCTTGACGCAAACGGAATTACGGAGACCCTCATGAGCTGGCTCCCCTCCAATGATCCCGTGCTTGGCGATCCCGCCTCCTGCGACGCGCTGGATCTCGTGATCGTGCCGCGCACCCGCGACCTCGGCGACGGCTTCGCGGTGCGCCGCGCGCTGCCGCATGGCAAGCGGCAGATGGTCGGCCCCTTCATCTTCTTCGACCATTTCGGACCGGTGCAGTTCATGTCCGGCAAGGGCATGGACGTGCGGCCGCATCCGCATATCGGGCTTGCCACCGTCACCTACCTGTTCGACGGCAGCATCATGCACCGCGACAGCGAGGGCAATATCCAGGAAATCCAGCCCGGCGCGATGAACCTGATGACCGCGGGCCGCGGCATCGCCCATTCCGAGCGCACCCCGGACCTGCAGCGCGAGAGGGGTCAGAAGATGCTCGGCCTGCAGAGCTGGATCGCGCTGCCGGCCGGGAAAGAGGAAATTGCGCCCTCGTTCCAGCACTACGCCGCCGGCGACCTGCCGATGATCGCCGAGCGCGGCTTTGGCGCGCGCGTGATCGCGGGCAGCTCGTTTGGCATCACTTCCCCGGTCACGATGGTATCGCCGTGGTTCTATACCGAGGTGACGGCGGAAGCCGATATCAGCGTGCCGCTCGATCCCGACCACGAGGAGCGCGCGATCTACCTCGTCGACGGCGAGGTCCAGATCGCGAATGAGCGCTACGAGGGCCCGCGGCTTCTGATCTTCCGGCCCGGCGACCGCATCACCGTCAAGACGCTGCAGCCGACGCGGATGATGTTCTTGGGCGGCGACGCGCTGGAAGGCCCGCGGCATATCTGGTGGAATTTCGTCTCCTCCAGCAAGGAGCGCATCGAGCAGGCCAAACAGGACTGGAAAACCGGCCGCTTTGCCCCGGTTCCGCACGAACACGAGTTCATTCCGCTGCCGGAGTGAGCTATTCCCGTCTCCGCCCTTGCCGCTCGCATCCCGAGGCGGCCTCCTGTCTGAAAGTTCAAGCCAATGACCGCGATGCGCGCCAGCGACCTGCCTTTGCCCCGGATCGCGCGCGGCAAGGTCCGCGATGTCTACGCCGTCGGCGTCGACCGCGTGCTGCTGCTCACCACCGACCGCATCTCGGCGTTCGACGTGGTGATGACCGAGACCATTCCGATGAAGGGCGCGGTGCTGACGCAAGTGAGCGCCTTCTGGTTCAACGAATTGGAAGGCGTGGTGCCGCATCAGATGATCTCGGCCGACGCGGACGAGATCATCGCCGAGCTGCCTGAGCTAAAAATTCATCGTGCCGACATCCTTGGCCGCGTCATGCTGTGCCGGCGCACCAAAGTGTTCCCGATCGAATGCGTGATCCGGGGCTATCTCTCGGGCTCGGCGTGGAAGGAATATGCCGCAAGCGGCACGCTGGCGGGCGAGAACTCCCTGCAGGTCTCGTCGAAAGCACAAAACTCGAGCCCGCGATCTTCAGTCCGGCGACCAAGGCCGACACCGGGCATGACGAGAACATCACGATCGCTCGCATGCGCGAGGTGGTAGGCGACGAAGTGGCCTACACGCTGGAGAGCATGACGCGCGCGATCTATACGCTGGGCGAAAAGCTCAGCCGGGACCAAGGCATCATCATCGCCGACACAAAATTCGAGTTCGGCCGCGATCGGGACGGGCGGATCATTTTGATCGATGAGGTGATGACGCCCGATAGTTCGCGGTTCTGGGCAGTCGACGCCTACAAACCGGGCCAGCCGCAGCCGAGCTTTGATAAGCAGCCGCTACGCGATTATCTCGACGCCGAGCGCCGCGCCGGCCGCTGGAACGGCGACGCGCCGCCGCCGCCGCTTCCGCCAAGCGTGGTGGACGCCACCAGCAAGCGCTATCTGGAGGCCTATCGACGGATCACAGGGCTTGATCTGAAGATTTGAGGAGACGGCTGATGACGCTGGCGGTCAGGGAGATGATGGGGTCGGAAATCGATGTCATCATCGACTACTATATGAGGGCGACCCCGGAATACCTCGAAATTCTCGGCGTCGACCCCTCCCGTCTGCCCCCTCCGCAAAGCTGGCGCGAGCGCTTCGAGCGGGAGTTAGCACTGCCGATCGAGCAGCGAGGCTGGATCGTCGTCATCTGGCTGTCGGACGACCAGCCGGTCGGCTTTTCGACTTCCGACAAAATCACGTTTGGCGAACAAGCCAACATGCACCTGCACGTGATCGATCCGGAGCGCCGCAATCAAGGGATCGGCGCCGAGTGCGTGCGGCGCAGTGCCGACTTCTATTTCGAACGGCTGAGGTTGAATCGGCTGTTCTGCGAGCCAAATGCCTTCAATGTCGCGCCCAATCGCGCGCTGCAGAAGGCCGGATTCAAATATCTCAAGACCCATATGACCGTGCCCAGCCGGATCAACTATCATCAAGCCGTCACGCGCTGGGTGATCGAGCGGTAGCAACAACCTGGCAGCGTCCAGAAAAATTCAGGGGAGGGAAGCCATGTCCGAAGCCGATGCCGTGCTGATCGAGCGCGATGGACCCATCACCATCGTCTCCATCAACCGTCCGCATTGCCGCAACGCCGTCGACGGCTTGACCGCGCGCAAGCTTTACGATGCATTTCTCGCCTTCGACGCCGACAAGGACGCCTCCGTTGCGGTGTTCACCGGCACCGGCGGCTTTTTCTGCGCCGGCGCCGATCTCAAGGCGGTCGCATCCGGCGATCCGAACAAGAAGCGCGAGGTCGGCGGACACAATACGATCGCGCCGATGGGACCGAGCCGGCTGCGGCTCTCAAAACCTGTGATCGCGGCGGTCGAAGGATTTGCGGTCGCCGGCGGCATGGAACTGGCGCTATGGGCCGACATGCGCGTGGTCGCCGAGGACGCAACCTTCGGCATCTTCTGCCGCCGCTTCGGCGTGCCGCTGATCGATCTCGGCACCATCCGCCTGCCGCGGCTGATCGGGCACTCGCAGGCGATCGATCTGATCCTGACCGGGCGTCCGGTCGGCGGGGCCGAGGCGCTGCAGATGGGGCTCGCCAATCGGCTGGTGCCGAAAGGCGAAGCCCGCGCGCATGCGATAGCGCTTGCCAAGCATATCGCGCGTTTCCCGCAGGTTTGCCTGCGCGCCGATCGGCTGTCGGCTTTGCGGCAGTGGGACCTCTCCGAGGAAGAGGCGATTGCCAATGAAATGCGCGGCGGCCTTGAGGTCATTGCTTCCGGCGAGACGCTGTCGGGCGCGACGCGCTTTGCCTCCGGCGTCGGCCGCCACGGCGCGTTCGGGCAGACATTGGGAAACGGCTGATGACATCGCCGATCCCCTCGACCAACGTGAAGACTTTTTCCACCACAGATTTCCGCTTGCGAAGCGGGGCTGTGTTGCCGGAAGTGACCATCGCGTACCGGACGCTGGGCACGCTGGCGCCGGCTCGCGACAATGTCGTACTGGTCACGCACGGCAACACCAGCGGCCCGCAGATGATCGATCCCGGCGGCTCGACCGGCGAGGGCAGCTGGAACGAGATCGTCGGTCTCGGCAAGGCGGTCGACACCAACCGTTACTTTGCGATCTGCCCGAACATGCTGGGCTCGTCCTACGGCTCGACCAATGCGGCGAGCATCGATCCAGTGACGGGCAACCGTTACGGCCCGCGTTTTCCGGACATCACAGTCGGCGACATCGTCGCGACCCAGCGGGCGCTGCTCGATCATCTCGGCATCGAGAAGCTGGTTGCGATCGTCGGCCCGTCCTATGGCGGCTTCCAGGCCTTCCAATGGGCGGTCGACTATCCCGACGCCATGAAAGGAATTGCTGCCGTCGTCACCGCCCCAAGGGTGCCGCGCGAGCGATCGGAAGGAAATGTGACGCGCCTGCTCGCGACGCTGTCACAAAATCCGAATTGGAACGGCGGAGATTACTACGATGTCGGCGGCGTAGCGGAGAGCATGATCCAGATCCGCACCGCCACGTTGAAGACCTACGGCATCGAGACGCGCCTGCGCGACACGATGTCGGACCCGGCCGAGATCGAAGCGGCGATCCGCGAGGAGGCGGCGCGATGGGCCGACGGCTTCGACGCCAATTCGCTGATTATTCTTGCGAAAGCGTTGCGGAGTTTTGACGTCACGGCGCAGTTCGCCAAGATCAGGGCGAAGGTGCTGTACGTTCTGTCACGAACCGACAAACTGTTTCCGCCGGAGCTCGCGCCAGCGGTGATGGACGGGCTGAAGGGAGCCGGCGTCGACGCCGACTATTTCCTGCTCGACAGCGACTATGGCCACTCGGCGTCCGGCCGCGACGCGCATAAATGGGCGCCGCGGCTGCGTGAGTTCATGGAGAGCCTGGCCTAATATAATTCGTCTTGGCGGGGAGCAACGCGACGAAGCAATCCATTCTTCTTTTCGTGGCCTATGGATTGCTTCGCTGGCGCTCGCAATGTTGCGGCTAAATCCCCGCCATCATCACGTATTTGATCTCGACATATTCCTCCATGCCGTGATGCGAGCCTTCGCGGCCGAGGCCCGATTCCTTGACCCCGCCGAATGGGGCGACTTCGGTGGTGATCAACCCGGTGTTGACGCCGACCATGCCGGACTCCAGCGCCTCCGCGACCCGCCACACCCGGCCGAGATCGCGCGAATAGAAATAGGAGGCCAAGCCAAACGGCGAGTTGTTGCACATCGCGATCACTTCGGCCTCGTCCTTGAAGCGGAACACCGGCGCCAACGGCCCGAAGGTTTCTTCGTGCGCGACCAACGCATCGGGCTTGACGTTGGCGAGCACGGTCGGCTCGAAGAAGCTGCCGCCGAGTGCGTGACGCTTGCCGCCGGTGATGATCGTGGCGCCGCCCTTGACCGCGTCCGCGATATGCTTTTCGACCTTGTCGACCGCTTCCATGTTGATCAGCGGGCCCTGCGTCACGCCGGCTTCCGTGCCGTCGCCGATCTTCATCGCCGCGACTTTCTTCGAAAGTTTCTCGACGAACTGGTCGTAGATCTTGTCCTGCGCGTAGATGCGGTTGGCGCAGACGCAGGTCTGGCCCATGTTGCGATATTTCGAGACCATGGCGCCCTCGACCGCAGCGTCGATATCGGCGTCATCGAACACCACGAACGGCGCATTGCCGCCGAGCTCGAGCCCAAGCTTCTTCACGCCGACGGACGCCTGCTGATAGAGAATCTTGCCGACCTCGGTCGAGCCGGTGAATCCGACGAAGCGCACGGCGGGGTGCTCGCATAATACCTTGCCGATCGCCGACGAATTGCCGGTCAGGATGTTGAACACGCCCTTCGGCACGCCGGCCCTTTCGGCCAGTACGACCAGCGCCAGCGCGGTGAGCGGCGTCTCGTTCGCCGGCTTGAGCACCACGGTGCAGCCGGCGGCGAGCGCCGGCGACACCTTTCGGGTGATCATCGAGCAGGGAAAGTTCCACGGCGTGATCGCACCGCAGACGCCGATCGGTTGCTTGATCGCGAGCAGCCGCGCATCCGCGCGCTGGGTCGGAATGGTTTCGCCATAGACACGGCGGGCTTCTTCCGCAAAGAACTCGACATAGGCGCCGCCGATATCAACCTCGCCGAGCGCCTCGGTCAGCGGCTTGCCCTGCTCCGAGGTCAGGATCAGCGCCAGGTCTTCGCGGTTGGCTGCGATCAGCTCGAACCATTTGCGCAAGGTGTTGGAGCGCTGCTTGGCGGTCAGTTTCGCCCAGGCCGGAAACGCGCGCTCGGCCGCTTCGACCGCCTGCTTGGTTTCCGCCGTGCTCATGACCGGCACTTTCGCAAGCTCGACGCCGTTGACCGGATTGGTGACGGGACGGGACGGCGTACCGACCCAGGCACCGTCGATGTAGCAGTGCTCGCGGAGCAGCGAGGCGTCTTTCAGACGGTCACGCAGCGATGGCGTGGAAGAGTGCGGAGCGCGTGCAGCAGCGGTCGGGGTCATGGCGTTACTCCTCGGACTTTCTTGGACGTTGAATCCGAGTATAGGGCCAAATCGACCGCAATGCATCGCCCGCCGGCAAGCGGACGGTTCAAGCAATCTTGACAATTCAAGAGTTGAGCGAACCCCGTCTCAGGCCGCGCCGCTCATATAGGTTTCGCGGCGGCCGATCATGCGTTCCGCCGCCGCCTTGGCGTCGGCCTTGGTGGAGGTCGCGCAGGTGCGATATTCGAGATCGGGAGCCGAAGCAGCCTCGCGGCGGCCGAACCAGGATTTGGAACCGACCGCCAGCTGCGCCAGCGACTGCGCAACATTATCGACCGCACCGAAGGAGTGCAGCGCACCGGTCCCAGCAAAACGGACTTCGTAAATGCCCGGCGAGATCGGCGCCTCGATATTTTCGCCGCGCCCCGGCCTCGGGTACCTTTTCCATTCGCTCCAGGTCGAAATCATCACCAATCCCCTCGCGGCCCGAGGCCGCTAAAACTTGCTTTAAATGACGGCCGTTCAGGGCCGATTTGATCGTGTTTTGAACGCCTTACTGCCAAAATTGTTTCACTTGCAACTGCCCAACCACCATAGACCCTGCGCATCGCAGGGTCACGAGTCCGGGCTGCCTATTCACGGCAAATTGTGGCCAAGTGTTGCAATTGGGTATCCATTGATGGCGCTTTTTCGGTGCCTTGATCACGAGATCGCGACCGGCGCGGGGGCCGGTCGAGCCTGCTTGCGGGACGGAACGGCCGGGAGGAAGATCGCCCCGCTTCCAAGAAACAACCCGGAGGAGACCCCCATGCAAAGCAAAGCCCAGATCGATCAGCTTCTGCGTCAGAAATGCGACGCCAAGGAAATCCCCGGCGTGGTCGCCATGGCCGCGAGCGGGCGCGAGGTGATCTACCAGGGCGCGTTCGGCAAACGCGACCTGTCCAAGGACGACGCCATGACGGCCGACAGCGTGTTCTGGATTGCCTCGATGACCAAGGCGATCACATCGGCCGGCGCCATGCAATTGGTCGAGCAGGGCAAGCTTTCGCTCGACGAGCCGATCGGGAAACTGCTGCCCGATCTGGCCTCGCCCCAGGTGCTCGAAGGTTTTGATGCCAAGGGCGAGCCGAAACTGCGGCCCGCCAAGAATCCGATCACGCTGCGCCATCTGATGACCCACACCGCCGGCTTCTGCTACAATATGTGGAACGGGGACATGGCGACCTATCTGGAGAAAACCGGGATTCCGGCAATCACCACGTGCAAGAACGACGCGCTGAAGACCCCGATCGCGACGGAGCCCGGTACGCGCTGGGAATACGGCACCAATATCGATTTCGTCGGCAAGGCGGTGGAAGCCGCGAGCGGCAAGCGGCTTGACGCCTATCTGCGCGACCATGTGTTCTCGCCGCTTGGCATGAACGACACCGGTTTCAAACTGACCGACTCCATGCGCAAGCGCCTGGTCGGAATGCATGCCCGCGGCGAGGACGGTTCGCTGGCACCGATCCCGTTCGAGCTGGAGCAGGACCCGGAATTCCATATGGGTGGCGGCGGGCTTTACGGCACCGCGGGCGACTACATCAAGTTCACCCAGATGATCCTCAACAAGGGCAAAGGCAACGGCAACCAGCTCCTGAAGCCCGAGACGGTCGCGACGATGAGCCAGAACCACATCGGCGATCTCGTCGTGACCAAGATGACGTCGGTGGCGCCGATGTACTCCAACCATGTCGACCTCTATCCGGACATGGTGAAGAAATGGGGCTTGAGCTTCCTGATTACGACCGCCAAGACGCCGGAGGGCCGCAGCCCGGGCAGTCTCGCCTGGGCCGGACTTGCCAACACCTATTTCTGGATCGATCCGGCGCGCGACGTCTCCGGCGTGATCCTGATGCAGCTGTTGCCGTTCGCCGACCAGAAGTGCCTGGAAGCCTTTGCAGGCTTCGAGCGCGGTGTCTATGCCGGGCTTGATGCCGGTAAAGGCCAGAAGGCGGCGTAACCTGCGCTTCCCCTCCCCGCGCGTCCCGCGGGGAGAGGCTCTCCCGTTTCGACGCGAGTGCAACATAAGTCGGGCCTTTCCGATCAGCGCCCGCCGGTTAAGATACCGATTTAGCGACTGGGAGGAACAAACTTGAGCGAACCAGCGGACAGTTACGTCAGCGGCATTTCCGACGCGCCGTTGCTCGGCGACACCATCGGCAGGAGCCTCGACAACGCGGCGCGGCGCTGGGGTAATCGCGAGGCGCTGGTTTCGCCGAGCCACAATGTGCGTTGGACCTGGAAGGAATTTGCCGAACGCGTCGACGCGCTGGCCGCGGGTTTCCTTGCGCTCGGGCTCGAACGCGGCGAACGCATCGGCATCTGGTCGCTGAACCGCCCCGAATGGACATTGACGCAATTCGCCGCCGCCAAAGCCGGGCTGATCCTGGTGACGATCAACCCCGCCTATCGGCTGAGCGAATTGGAATTCGCGCTTGGCAAGGTCGGCTGCGCGGCGATCGTCTCGGCAACCGCGTTCAAGACCTCGAACTACATGGAGATGCTGAACACGCTGATGCCCGAGCTTGCGAGCGCCGAACCGGGCGCCTTGCGCGCGGCGCGCTTGCCGCAATTGCGCGCGGTGATCCAGGTCGGCGGCCCGCTTTGTCCGGGCACGATCCCGTTCGACGAGATCGCGCGGATGGGCGGCGACCGGCACCGCAGTCAGCTCATGACCCTCGGCGAGACCATCCAATTCGACGATCCCGTCAACATCCAGTTCACCAGCGGCACCACCGGCTCGCCCAAGGGCGTCACGCTGACCCATCACAACATCCTCAACAACGGCTATTTCGTCGGCCGCGCCATGCGCCTGACGGAAGCGGACCGCATCTGCATTCCGGTGCCGCTCTATCACTGCTTCGGCATGGTGATGGGCAACCTCGCCTCGCTGACGCTCGGCGCGACCATGGTCTATCCGGGCGAAGGTTTTGACCCGCTGACGACGCTGCAGACGGTCGAGCAGGAAAAATGCACGACGCTCTACGGCGTGCCGACGATGTTCATTGCCGAGCTCGATCATCCCGAGTTTTCGCGCTTCGACTTGAAATCGCTGCGCACCGGCATCATGGCCGGCGCGCCCTGCCCGATCGAGGTGATGAAGCGCGTCAACGCCGAGATGAACATGAGCGAGGTGACGATCGCCTATGGTATGACCGAGACCAGCCCGGTGAGTTTTCAGAGCGCGGTCGATGATCCCGTGGAACGGCGGGTGTCGACGGTCGGGCGAGTCCATCCCCATGTCGAGGTCAAGGTCGTCGATCTCGAGGGCAAGGTCGTGCCGTGCGGCCAACGCGGCGAGCTTTGCACCCGAGGCTACAGCGTCATGCTGGGTTATTGGGACGAGCTGGAGAAGACCGCCGACGTGCTCGACCGCAACGGCTGGATGCATACCGGCGACCTCGCCGTCATCGACGACGAGGGTTACTGCAACATCGTCGGCCGCATCAAGGACATGGTGATCCGCGGCGGCGAGAACCTCTATCCGCGCGAGATCGAGGAGTTTCTCTATCGCCACCCGAAAATCCAGGACGTGCAGATTTTCGGCGTCGCCGACGATCGCTACGGCGAGGAATTGTGCGCCTGGGTCAAGACGCGGCCCGGCGAGACACTGACGGTCGAGGAGATCCACGCGTTCTGCCATGGCCAGATCGCCCACAACAAGATCCCGCGCTACGTCGAATTCGTCGACGCCTTTCCGATGACCGTGACCGGCAAGATCCAGAAGTTCCTGATGCGCGAAGCCGTCGAGGCCAAGCTCGGACTGAAGGCGGCGAAGACGGCCTGAATTGGTCTGGTCGGCACTGTGCCCACGTGCGCAGCTTGCGTAGGGTGGGCAAAAGCGACTTGTCCGCCATAGCTCGAAGAGTGACGGCGGAAGCGTTGCCCACCATTCTCGATCATGATTCGGATCGATGGTGGGCACGGCGCAAAGAGCGCCTTTGCCCACCCTACCCACCTAACGGTCGTCATACCCCGCGCATGCGGGGTATCCAGTACGCCGCGGCTTCTCGATTTTATCATCAGCGTCTCTGGAATGCTGGGTCGCCCGGTCCCGTCTACGCCAATGGCTTCGACGGGCTTGCGATCTTAGGCCCGCCGAAGCTTTAGCGAAGGCGGCAAGCCGGGCGATGACGACCGAGGGTTCGCTCACTTTCGCAGACATAACCCCGCAATCTCGCGGCGCGATTCGCCCGAGGTTTGCCCAGAAGTTTGGCGCCTCGAAATCAGAGGGCGCAGGGAATGCCGGATGCGCGCTGCACCCGCGGTCCCGTGTGCAAAATGGGAAAAGAAAACGCACACGAGCATACAGGTTCAGCGGAGGCACTCCGACATTCCCTGCGCAAGGGAGATTTCTAGCGACAATTTACTAGTAAAATCAATTATTTATGATGTTTGTATCCACCGTTGTGTCCCGATCCTGTGTTCGCGTTATGATCGGAAAAGATCGCCGGCCAATAGGGCGCGTGTCCGCCGTAGTGTCCCGATTTCCCGCACACCTTCCGGACCCGCCCACGAGCAGCTGGCCATCTGTCAAAGACGTGCGACCACGACCAACCCGGTGGACAACCGGAACGAGGCTCTTGTCGGCCTTCGAAGAAAGGCGACTCCCTAGAGGTCCGCCGGTCGTGACGAATCGAAAGCACCCGGCGATGAGCCGAGTGAGGAAGTCCCTTCGATGATAATCCCCGGCATTCTCGCCAGCCTCCTTCAAGCTATCGGGCTCATTGCCGTTGGGGCAGGCGTAATCGGCACCTTCGCGTGGTGGCTGTTTCGGACATTCAGTGAGAAATGGTTGAACGCGAAATTCGAAGAACGTCTCGCCGCATACAAGCACGAACAACAGAAAGAACTTGAGCACCTGAAGTTCTCAATCAACGCCCAGATGGACCGAGCAACAAAGCTGCATCAAAAGGAATTTGAGGCCTTGCCGGAAGCGTGGGCTCGTCTGATGAATGCCCATGGGATCATACTGAGTGTAGTCTCGCGATATCAGTCAACGCCCGACCTGAATGCGATGAGGCCAGATCAATTGGAAGACTTCATCGTAAATAGCACGTTGGCCGAATGGCAGCGGCAGCTTATAAGAGACGCGAAGGACAAGACGAACGAATATCGAAATCAAATTGAACCCTTCAAGATCGCGCGAGCCAAGAAGGCGAGCCGCAAGTTCTATCTCTACTTCCGAAAAAACGGCATCTTCATTCGAGAGCCAATCAAACAACAGTTCGATGCACTGGATCAACTGATGCTATCGGCGATGTCGGAGCATGAGATCAATTTCCAGCACCGATCTCGTGAGTTCAAGTCGATTGATCGCCTCGCTTCAGAGGGTGAGAAGATGGTGAAGGCGCTGGAGGCTGAGGTACAAAAGAGGTTGTGGGATTCCACGCGCCAAGAGACCAATGCCTCCACTTAACGTATCTAGCCGCCTGACAGCTTTGCGCCCGGGCCTCGGTATGGATGCGTTCGGGCGATGCGGCCACCCGGCGAGGCCAAAAGCAATTCCAATTGGGGAGGGAATGAATGAAAGGGCAATGGCTTGGGCGTTTCGAGACGACGGGTCCCGTTGGAAGGGGCGAAGGAAATCTTCTGATCGATATCGATGAAAAGGATGGCGTCTTCCACGGATACGCTGTGCTTCAAAGCGATCAGGGCAATCTTCCAATTGTATTTACCAGATTTATTACGAACAACACTGCGTCGACCCAGACGCGGACTGTTAATCTACTCTGCCTTGATCCGCGTACATGGGACCCGGTGGATTGGGCCGCAATCTCTCACCTTTACTCGAACGTCATTTTGGCACCTAACGCGAACGTGACGCTGGATTACCGAGGCAGCACACTTCAAGTAGACTGGACTTCGACCCAAACCGGCTCTGCAACGCTTCCGGCTTCGCAAGCAGGACAGCCCTCGGTCTTGAGGGCTACAAGGCTGCCAGATTGGGCCGCTTTCAAGCAGGTGGTTGAAGCGATTCCGCAGCATCAGTTCATCTTTCGTGGCCAAGAATCCAATTCGTGGCGACTACGTACTTCATTTCATCGAACCGGCCGCGCCAATATTGAAATGTATTCGATCCAAGACATGCAGGCGATTTCAAAGCATCTCAGCGGCCAAACCAGACATCTGTTCGACTTGCAAAATCCGCTTCACTACGGCGCATTCGTCACCTTGATTCAGCATCACGGATATCCGACGCCACTTTTGGACTGGACGCACTCGCCGTATGTTGCGGCCTTTTTTGCATATCGACGGTTGCGGCAACCTGGGAAAGAAGGGGACTTTGTCTAAATCTTTAAATTCGATCTGAAATCTTGGACCCGATTGCCTCAACTAGTGAAACTTGCCCCCTTGCCACCACATCTATCGATATTGGACGCGTTAGCCATTGAAAATACACGTAGCCTGCCACAACAGGCGCTTTCTACGATAACCAATGTGGATGATATCGAGACGTACGTTCAGCAGCAGGAAGCTGTGCGGGAATTGACTTTTTTGGAAGTGTTCGACTTACCGGCATCTGAGAAGCCCAAAGTCTGGCGGGATTTGGCTTTGATGGGTATAGGGGCGGGCTCTCTATTTCCGGGATTGGACGGCACCTGCGAACAATTGAAAGATCGGTATTTTCCACCCTAGCAGCCATTCGCCGAGTCATGGGACGACAGTTTTGGCGTCGGCATCGATTATCTTCATCGGCATGATATGCAGGAGGGCTTGACGTGTCTAGAAGACGAAATCCAGCCCATGCTTGACCGGCCCAAGGTGAAACCCGGACGCCGACAATGCCGCGACGAGCCCAGACCTTCCAATGTCGTTCCGTGTTCGATACGCTCGATCGTGTAGTCGTGTTGCTCGAAATGCGCACCTGTATTTCGCGAAGCGCCATCTTGTCGCTCTCTTCTGTGTCAGTCGGGTGCTGCCCTTCGTGTTGCCCTAGGGCCGTCGCAAGTGTTTGACGTTGCTTGGTTGTGGTGGTGTGTTGCCCTCGTCGCAGTAGCTTGCCCAGGCCGCCATGGCGGATTCCCCTGGTTAGGAAAAACATCCTAGTCTTTACGGCCACGATGGGCTAAAGGCCAGAGGGCTACCCTTCGGAACACCTGCCATGAAATCGTCGCTGGTCTTCACCAAGGCAACCATTGGCCGCATCAGAACGATGCAGGATAGTGGTTCGACCAACCGGCAGATCGCGGAAGCAATCGGCAGCACCGAAGGCAGCGTGGCGTCGAGAACTTCTCAGCTTGGGCTCTCTCGCAACCCGCAACATCCCCTGGAAAAGCACACCCGGGTGGCCATCCCCGAAAAGGTCATCGCGAGGTGCGCACCGCATGCGGCGCAGCGTGACCTGTCCCCATCAGATTTGATCAGGCGGCTGGTCGAACGTATTGCGCAAGACAATCTCTTCGAGGCCGTCCTTGATGACGGCAGCTCGTGATGGAAGGCTCGGCGAGTCGATCATCCAAGCGCTGGCGCATGGGGCGAGCTGAGATCGCAAAGCTCATCCCTTGTGACGAATGGCACCCGCTCGATGGCGGTGACGCTCCTGAATACATTCCACCTGCTTGGGACGGCCCGCATGTCGGGCGCAGGCTCGCCGATGCGTTCAAGACGCTCTCCATGATGCCGAATCGTGGCATGGGCCCCAGGCTTCAGCCCGGCTTCTGGCCCGAATATTCTTACGAATGGGAAGACCTCCTGGCGCAGAGGACCGCAGACGTCGCGACACAAGAGGCCGACGCCAGCGAACGCAACCGGGCGCGGGTCCAGCCGAGCGCTCAAGAGATCAGTCAAATGGAAACCGCGATCTCATGGCCCGGGCGCTACATCCAAGAGGCCGAGACTGCACGCTTGGTGCAGAACGTAGCGCTCGCGCGCTCGCGTGATCTCGACATGCAATTTGTCGCGCGTCGGATGCGAGTTGGCCCCGAACATGTGCGCGCCGGCAACGGACTCGGACTCGCGGCCATTGCCTTCGGCCTGCGCCATGACGGGGTGCGTGTGTTCTGAAACCGACACAAGAAGATGATCGCGACGCATTGACCGGCCGACCCGGCCGGCGCTTCAATGGCGCATGCCCGACTCATCCGCCGCCGCAGCCCTGATGCCCCGCAGAGAGTTGTGGCGAGCGCATGCCCCACGATTGGCGGGTTTCGAGATGAAGGCCACCCTCGCCATGTCCGAGTTACCCCCGGTCGCGACCGTTGGGGCGGACATCCCGGTTCGGCAGCTTCGTGCCATGAACGGACATGGGGGTGAAGTGAATGGTCTTGACGAATACCGACTCGTCGCTGAAGGGCTGTGGTAAAGTCACTTCTGGATTTTGTTGTGGAGCTGCCAGAAGCGCAGGGTCCGCTCGGAAGTCTGCGCGGACAATTTGCCGTAGTCCTTCATCGCGGTCTCCATGGTTGCTTCGTCGGTACGGTACTTGACCGGCCGATTGCAAAGGATCGCCTTGACTGTTGTCCAGTTCAGGCCGGCGGACTTGCAGGGAATCAAAATCAGATCGGTGCGAAGCCCTTCCAGCAGCTGCGCCATCATGTCGGTCGGCGCACTGTTGTTGAGAATGGCGAGTGCGGCCGCGACTTCCTCGAATTTCTTGGTTTCGGCAAATCGGCTGATGGTCACGTCGTTGAGCTCGTTGAGACCCTTCATTCGCTTTACCACGCGCTTCGGCCCGGCTGAAATCCCGGTCGGCCGATGATCCCCTCGCACCTTCTGGCGATCGCCTTCAGGACGCGATTGATCTCCTCCCGAAGCTCGGCGGGTGCGATCTACGACAGCCGGGCGCGCACCGCCGCGGTGGCGCGCTGCAAAAGGTCCCAGAGAAATTTGGCCGGAAGGTCGATCCGAAGCCCGAGGATCTCGGCGAATTCATCGTCGGCTTCGGCATGGGCAATCAGGCCACTATAGCCGGCTTCGGAAAAGCGGGCGCTTTTGTTGTCGGCGAGCTTGCGAATGACCTTGCGCTCACCGCGGTCGACGATGATGTCGGTTACATCCACCGGCAGGTTCGCCCGCCCGGAAATGGCGTACAAATGTTCCTGGCTCTTGGCCTTGGCGATTTCGACAAGCGTGCTGTCCGCCAGACCGCTGGAATTTGCCAGCACCGGTCCGGCGACGGCGATCTTGTCGTCCAAGGCGAGTCGTTCGATCAGCCCCGGCGGCGCATATTCGACAGTCGCCAGCCGGCCACTGAGTTCCGCTCTGACCCGGCTTTCAACGCGGGTGATAAGATGGCATAGCACTCGTCAAACACCTTGATCTGTTCGCGCTCAGCTGCTCGCCGTCGTGCAGGAAAAGATCCGTGACTTGCCTGAGGGTATCCACCCGCTTCGCGACGAGCCGCTGTTAACAGCGTCCTCGAGTTCGGCGATGATGGAGAGAGGCTGTTGCATGAAAGGCCCCAAGCCTTCGTTGGCATGTATTTTCAAAATCAATCTGGCAGCAACTTAAAATGAGGCCGTTACAATCCAGTTAAGCCTTGGCGTGCGCGTCCGAAGACACCAGGGCGCCCCTCTGATTGAGGTCCGTTGTGGGTCAATCGCGTCACTTTGACTGTGGGCCGGCCCCTTCCGGTCTACCCCAATCAGCGGACATATTTCCGAGTCTGACCGTCTGGATTTACGTCGACAACGTCACATCAATCGACCGCCCGTTTCCCCGCACCCGGGGCGCCCGCGAGAGGGTTACCGGTGCGCTGGCCGAGCCGAGACCGCCCAAGGTTGAGGGCCAACGGCAAGGCCGCTCACCGGCCTCGGCACAGGGGCTCTTGCCGAACTCGTCTTTGACTCTGGGCCGCGAACGTCAGGACATCTTGTTGATCCATAGCGTCTCTCGCTTAGTTGTCGCCGTTGCCGGTCGTCTTGTTGAGCGTCGGCGACGATGGCTTAGGTAGGCCGACCTTGACGCTCGCCTTGCCGGCGCCGGAAGCCGGCGCGGGGCGCGCCGGGTCTCGCGTCGGCTTGACCGGCTTCTGCCCGCCTTTCGGCGCTTTGTAGGTCGTCGATTTCGCTCCCATTGGGATCACCTCTCATGAGTTGGACGGAAGGCGGCCGGCGCGCGGAGAGCAACCCTGCGCCGGCCGCCGAGGCCTTACTGGCATGTTGACAACCAGCTCGGCCGTCTACCGGCGGCGCCGTCGCCGGATTGGAATTACACGATACAACCATCGACGCGCGTGAGCGTTACGATCGGGCCTCCGGCATCGGATCAAGCCGTCGCTCGTCCCGATCGAAGATCGAGCATCATCGTCGTCATCCCGATCGGGCCGTAGAATGCGGCGCAACTCCGCTTCGCCCTGGCGGATCATGGCCCAACACTGACTCTCGAAGCTGCACGCGCGCACGAATGCGCCCGGGTCGGCCGGCACCGCGCAAACGCTGACCTCGCGCAAGATCGAGCGCCGCACGACAATGACCAGATTGGGATCATCCCGACGATCGAGCGCTTCGTCGACATCGAGCGCGGTGCCATCGGCGATCGAAGATCGCGACGTTGCGAATGTCGAAACTGCATGCAACGCCGCTCAAGTCGCCGCGCTCGATCAGATCATAGGCGCGACGGCCGGCACGGCCCGTGAAAATCAGCTCGCCAAAAAGTCCGTCGTCATCGGCCGATGCCTCCGCAAGATGGCCGAGAGCAACCATTGTGCGATGCTGTGCGAATCGAGAACCGGAACGTTGTCCGGATCTCGATGCCGCGCGGGATAACGATGGTGCCCTTGATCAGCGCGCTTGTGCACAACATGCCTTGCGCTCGCAGCATGGTGCTCACTCCACATCGTCGGCCGAGCGCGCGCCGACCGCGAGCGGCAAAGCTTCGGGCTCCGGCCCGCGCGTGAACGATGCCGTGAACGGCTTGCCGACGTTGGGATCGGCTCAAATTGCGGCATGCAACACCGGCGCGCGCCGGGGCGCGCCGAATCGCGCCGGGGCTTCCTTGCCGGCCGGGCCGCATCCAAGAGCAACTCGATTGGTCTGGCTGATAGCGAACCGGCGTTCCATTCGAGATCCGCGACAGCGCGGATCGGAGATCGGCAGCGCCACCTTCGTGCTCAAGGCCTCTTGGCGAGCGCGCGCGGCAGATCTGCCGTCTTGTTCGCGCCGAATGCAGACGATCGCCGCCGGTCGCGTTCATGTACTTCAGATTTTTCAGCGCGAAGATCGTCTGCAGCTCGATCGGCGGAATCAACGCAAGCTTGGCCGGCTCCGGCGCTTGCGGCAGCGTAGGCCGTTCATGGCCTGCCATCACCCTGGCCGCATACTGCTTCATTACCTCGACAATGACCTTGCCGGCCGGCGGCAGCTCGCTTCTCGCGGCCATCAGAAACGCGTTGGTGCCGTGTGCATCGAGACAGAACAAGGCAGCTTCGCGCGACGTTGCCTCCAACGCTGTTGCGGCGGCAACGAACTCGGCTTCTTGCTCGGTCCACTTCTCGATAAGCTTTGCGATCTGCTTGGCGGTCGCCGCGCGCGTCTGCGCATCGATCAGCTTTGCGATCTGCGCCTCGATCTCGGTGTGCTCGGCCGCGATCTTGGCGCCTGCGGCCTTCAGCGCGACTAGCTTGTCTTCGCAAGCCCTCCGATGCGCAAGACCGGCATCGAGCTTGCCGTCGTCCGCATCGAGCGCAAGCCGTTCGACCGCCGATCGAGCTTCGGCGAGCTTGGCTTCCGCCGAAGACAGTCGCACGCTGTTATCGACGCGCGCATCGGCTTTGCTCTTGAGCTGCGCCGCAAGATCGCGCTGCGTGCGTGCCGGATCAGACTTCGATGCAAAGAGCGCCATGGCTGGCCTTTCATTGAGAATGGCTGCAGCTTAAGGCCGCTGCACCAAGAGTCACGACTTCAAAAAGGTCGAAAAATGTCGGCTCAGCGCCCTGCGATTCGACGCCACGCAGCGACGGCCTTCGCGGTCAGATACAGGCGCCCGCCCTTGCGTTCGGCCTGCAACTTGCCGGCACGAAGCGCCCGGCGCGCGGCCTCATGTTCAGCGCCGGGCTGGATCAGACTCTTCCAAGGTCGCGGCTCGTCATTGTCCTGGCGCTTCAGCTCAGAAAGCTCGGCTTGCAGCCGCGCATTGTCGCGCCGATACGCGCCAATGGTCTTGAGCAACGCCGCAACTTCATTCGACACAAGAGGAACATCATCACGATCGGCGGCAGCTGGCATCACGCGCTGCCCTGCGTACTTAGAATCTCCTCACATGCCACGATCAGCGCATGCACGGGGAATAGCGCACAGCGAACGTAATCGCTCAGCGCTGCTTCATCCTGGAATGGCCCCTTGCTCGCGACCTCGGCCGGCATGGTCACCGTCAAAATCTGAACCACCTGCTTGTAATTGGAGAGCAGCACCCGGCGCTTGTCGGAGTCGCTCTGATCATGCAAATCCTTGGAGCGCTCGATCATCAATTTAACGATCGCGGCTTCGTCGGACACCATAGCGCGGATACTATCGGCTGTGACGGTCAGCATCAGGCGGCCTCTTCTTCCTCGCCACCCTGAGCGACACAGATCATCATCCAAACTTCGTCGTGGCTCCAATCGCATGGCCCCTGGATGCCCCGCGCCATGATGCGAAGCATCTGATCAGCGCGAAGGTGAACGAGTTCGGAATCCTGGCCGTTGGCAAGGCCTGTTTGCCGAATTACCCGGTCCAGCTCGATCAGCTCGGGTATCATCGCGCGAGCCGCTTCGCGCCGCTGCTCCAGCTCGGGAAGCGCCTGCATCGCGGCCTCGCGTTCGAAATGCCGATCGCAAAGCACTTCCATCGCCGGATTGTTGCCGCCGATGCTGCCGCCGCCGCTCGGCCTGCCGTTGCGCCGATGCGCCTCAAGGGCCCTGGCCGCCGTCGCGACCTTCCATTGCGGGCGGTTGCCACGCTTGACGAGATCGGGCGGCACCTGCCTCATTGCCCGGACCATGGTTGAGCGGTCGACCTCGAATTGCTCGGCGAGGGCGTTAAGCGGGAACGTCTGCATGGTTGTCACCTCGATCTAAAGATGTTCCGGTATCGTCAGTAAGTTCTCAGTTTTAAATTCGGAGGTGCAACGCCGCTCGGAACATCGCCAAAAAGTCCAACAGAACGAATCCACTAAGCACGCCGGTCCAAACGAAAACTGCCCGCTTGTTTGCCAGCCAGACCCAAGGCTTATGTTTCCATTGATTTGCAGGGGGATGGTCCGGCGTCGGAAACCCGTGGATTACCGAATAACTTTCACGAAGAGGTCGCCCCTTCTCGAATTTCATCAGAAGTTCTGAGTCCAGCTGCTCGGTGTGCCTATGTCGCGCCATAAGTTGGATCGCCGCCAATCCAACACACGTCGAGGCGACCGCCAACACCAACGCGAAATAGCCCTTCCCTTGCATATTTACAGATGCGGATAGGAGAAATGCTTGCGCGGTACTTGCTAGCGTGGGCGTCTGCCAAACAAGATTGTTGGTTGCTATCCTTCTTGCGCTTACAATTTTGTATTGTTCTAGATTCATTGCATTGCTCATTGTTGAAAATAGGCTGTTGCGTATCGCCAATGCTCTGGTTGTATCAGAATGCCACGAGACCCTAAAGGCGAAAGGGGCCGGCCCAACCGATGCAATTGGCAACGCCGTCGTGATTGCCAAGCTCGCGACCGGCGAGAATAGCGCGAAACCGATCCGCTACCGTTTGTCGGTCTTCGGCGCGTTTGAGCGCTAGCGACGGCGGATCGGCGAGCGCGACCCGTTAAGGCCCTCCGTGTCGGACAGGACCCGAGCGAAAAGCGTGGCATCCCCTATCGCCGCCGAGTTGCGGCTTCGCAGTTGATGCTGCCGCTCTTAATGGCGACCGTCCCGCGATGTCGACACGGAGATCACGACTGTGGCCATCGCATCACATCGATCCGCTGTGCGCTTGTGCACTTTGGAACATGAACCCAACCACAACATGTTGTCGCCGATCAGCGATAGCAAGCGTGATCAACCAACGACGTTAGCAAAGCTGATGATGCTTACGACACCGCGACAACTTCCTATCTTCCTTACCCATCTGCGTCGGTGCGATCACAATTTCCAATTCCACTTAACGAATGCGATCAAACCCACGATAGCCACGAACCAGAGGCCGCAGACAACCACGATAAGCCCGATGCCATAGGCAGCAATTTCGAGCCACGGCAAGACATAGATCGCAAATAAGATAATCGCTCCAAACACAACAATGGCCTGCGTCACGACGCCGAAGCCTTTTAAGAACGCGTTGCCACTCTTTAAAAGCTTCGTCAGGGGTGAGCCCGGGTGGACCTGGTCGCCATCCTTGGTCGCTTTGGTCATGTCGGCTTCTCCTCCTCCAGCCAATCGGTGTTCTCGCAGATCGCCATTATCTCGCGGAAACGTCCGACCGGCTGACCGTCGACCCGCATCGTCACAGAGACGAGCGTAGCATAGCGGTAACCCTCCGGCAGCTCCGGAAGCTCGCGCTTGCCGAACTCACCCGGGACGAACTCGCGGATGTACTGCTCTTCGTCCGGGTGCTCGCAGAAAATATCGGTAGTCCGATTCCGTCGCCTGATCGACCGTCATGATCGGTGCGCCGCTAACGCGCTGAATGCTCGGATTTGACATCTTTGTTGATCCTCATATGGACACCGGTAGTAAGTTGGGGTTGTTGGGGTTTGGCGAATCCGAACCTTCATTGGCTAAAAGTGTAAAAGACTGAAAAACTCCAGTTATTCAGTCTTTGTACTTTTCGGGACCGGGGGGATGAGGGGGGTAACCCCAACTACCCCAACCGGAAAATCATCTCTACGTGTCCACACAATGCCCTATGCATAAAACGAGACCTGAAAGTTGAGTTTCCCAATTTAGTCGGACTGGAGTTTTCCGGAGTTTTTTCCGGGAGTTTTTTTTTGGAGAAAAACTCCAGTCTTTCTCAACACCACGAAATATTATTTCCCCTCAATTACGCGTTAGCCTCCACGTCGGATAGCCGTGGGTGTTCCCCGCTTTCGCCAGTTTGAGTCCGTGAATGGGCTTGTCCTTTACCCGATTAAGCCATCGTCCCAACTTAGTTGGGTCCACACTTCCCCCGCTATTGGCCATCGCGACCGCCCGCAACGCATTGTTGAAGTCCTGGTCGATCAGCGCCCGGCCGATCACCGTCTGCACCGTGTAAGCCTGATCGGGCACAAGGTGCAGCTTCCACTGTTCGATCACCGCGATCAGTTCCGCACGCAACGGGTCGGTCTCGCGAATCTCGGCCAAGGTCTCGCAAGGGTCGGTTCGGTCCAGCCACACCAAAGGCTCACGCACCCGGAAGCTCCAGTCCTCAAAGCTGCCAAAGGCCTGCAGGTTGATCCGTTCGCCGGAGACGTGCCAAGCCCGCAGGACGGTCAGAGCCGCATGGACAAGCTCGCCACGGCGTTCGGTCGCCTCCTTGATGATATCGGTCCCGAAGGTGCGCAACTCCGGCCGCTCGCAGCCGGCATCCATCGAGCACATCAGGGTCCGCCGGATGATGTCGCCGGAAAAGCTGAGATTATTCCCGGTGGCGAACACCATCGCATTCATCGGTGTCTCGACGATGCGGGAGAGTCCAAGAATGCGAATGCTCAGCTTCGATTGGGTAAGTACCTGACATAGGAAGTCGCCTCGAAGCTCGCGCTCGCAATTGTCGATCGAGATCGCAAGGGTCGCGGCCAACAGCGCGGCGCTCAGCCCTTTGACCAGCTCGTCGTCATGCTCGCCCTGCGAGATCACCGACATCGGCCGACCGGTTGCCAGGATCGAGCACAGATCGACCAGCTTGCTCTTGCCCGTGCCCGCCACCGGACTATTGAATGCGAACAGCGGCGCCGAGCCCATCGAACGACGATCCAGGTTGGTCAGCATCGCCGCCAACACCACCGATCGATCAGCTAAACTTATGAATGGGAACGTATCGATCAGGTTATCTAATCGACCAAGCGCTGCCAGAGCATCGTCACGGGTTGGCGTCTGCGGAATCGGCGGGAAGCTGCCCTCGGCCTTGAACAAGAGCTTGCTTTCCGGATCATAGCCGGGCGTCTCGCATAGCGAGCCGTCGACCCGCAGGAATGGCGTCTGCACGATGCCCATCAGAACCGGCAGCTTCCACTTTCCTCTTCGTGACAACAGCGCGTTGGCGACCTTGTCCGGCGCGTCGACCGGCTTCCAGATGGCGGCGGCGTTGCCGCGCCCGTCCATCCGAACAAACTGCGCCGCCCGGCATAGCGTCTCGACCAGATAGGGCGTTGCCACCGGAATCAGTTGCCACCCTTCGCTCTTGCCGTCCCGATTGATGATGGTACTTCGCACGGGCCGCATCAGCATGCCGCCGCGCTCATAAAGCTCTTCACCAAGCGAGATCAGGGCTTGCTCGGCCTCGTTAACAACGCGCGGCAGCTCGCCCGGGATCACCCGGATTTGTGACCAACCGGTGTAGCCTGTCGAGCCTGCAGAGCCGGCTGCGCCGGGCGCGCCACCGCTAATGCCAGGAGGAACGCCGCCTGATCCGCCCCCACTCCCTGTGACGGATGCGAGTCGCCGGCTTCGCCACTTATTGAAACATCGCGTCACCTCGGCCAAGAGCCGCTTCGCGTACTTGGCGCCGATGCCGTTCGGGTGCTTCTCCAGCTCGGCAACGATCTCCTCTATCGACATGCCAAGGCCGGCGAGGTGCCAGACGATCTCGGCGAATGCTTCGGAACGCTGGCCTTCTGGAACGCCGTCTTCGATGATGTCGCGGAAGTCGTCGCTCTGTTGCGGCCGAGCGGTGTTGAGATCAAGCATGGTGCTCGACGGCTGCGGGTTGCCCACGGTGAAGCGTGCCAAGAGCATGTCAAGATAGCCGTCGATCTCGCCCATGCTCGCGCACTGGCCCTCCTGCAGGCCGCTGATGGTAATGAATCTGGCGCAGTTGCGATACAGCTCAAGCCCTTCGCCGTTGCTGCGGTGAAACGGAAACCGCCGATGCAGCTCGGCGCCATGGTGCGAGAGGCCGATGAAACGCAGGCCACAGCCGGATACGGTCACCTCGATGTAGAGTCCAAGCTGCGCCGCCTCGACACAAAGATGGGAGGCCCAATTGTTGAGCTTGCCGCTTGCCGGATCACGGCATTGATCGAGATCGGCAGCCGCAAGCTCGCCGTCGAGCAACATGACGCCGATGCCGTCAGCCTTGCCGGAGGCGACAGCCGCGAGCGCGTCCTCATAGGCGCCCCAAGTCGTCGGGTCGTTGCTCTTCGCCGCTGCGCCCGGGAAGGCAGGTCGGTACGGCGGCTTGCTCCACTTGCCCTGCTTGTTCAATTCCCACTTCCAACAAACCCACCTTTTTTGTGTCGTGAGCCACTGCAGCGCGATCGGCAGATGCGCCAGATCACCGTTGAAAGAAGCGGGCTTCGATTTTAGGGTCACATCGTCCTCCCAATTTGACGAAAATTCTAAGGATGCATTGCGCCTGCTTTGGACTCGGTTCATGCCCGAGCATCTTGCCGGCGATATCGGCGGCGAACTCTTTTTCCCACGGACTGATCCGCCGATCGCCGATATTGCGTTGAAGGAATGCGGCCATCTCGAACCAGCGCGGCTCGCCATTGCCATCGAAAAATTCGAGGTCACCGTTCTGCTGTTCGGCGCGCCCCTTCGCCATGCCGCGCTCGTAAATCACCTTGGCGTCGGCGTCGCTGTACTTTCTTTTCCTCGATCTCGCCGTTGGCGCTCTCGATCACGCTGGCGATCTCGTGAAACGAAAGGCCCTCGGCTGCGAACAGCCGCTTCATTGCCGCGACGGTGCTGAGCACTTCGCCGTCGAAATTAGAGGCGAGCATCCGCAACAACGTCGCGATGCGCTTGGCCACCGGCTCATTCAGAGTAACCATCGTCGTCCTCGGTCAGGTATCTTGCAATCGTATCGACCGCATCCTTGACGTCGACCAAGTCCTGGAATCGATATTCGTCGATCAGCTGCTCGGCCTCGTTGCGCGCATCGCGCAGAATTAGCTCAGCCTCCAGGATGCCGATGTTGAAGCGTCGCCGGATCGCGTGCGTGACGATCTCGAAGACGTCATCGATGATCGGGATTTCGTCACCTTGCCTGACGACGCCAAACACGAGGGCGTCGAAACAATCTCCTCGCATTTTTTCGAAGGCGGCCTGTGTCATGGCCTCACCTCGGCGGTCGCTCGCACCAAGCGATAAGTTGATCCGGGGCCACCCGAAGAGACAATGCGCTGGCCGAGCGCGGCGAGCCGCTTGTTCGCGTGGTAGGCGTGTCCCCAAATACAATTGATCGCGGTGTCGGGGCCACCGTCTTCGCCGGCATAGACGCGCTCCGCGAGAGCGCTTGCCGAAAGGCCATCAGGCCCGGCGCGCCGCAACGCGTCCCACACCTTGAATTGCATCCGCGATAGCGGGATAATTCCAGTCCCATCACAGCAAGGGCATTTCATCGCCAGCACCTCTCACGCCACCCGCACATGCGACACCGCCAGTCGTCACGATCATTCGTGACACGCGGCAATAGCTCACCCGCTCGCGTGGCTTCGATCACCGTGACGGCACGATCAGACATCGCCTGCGCCAGCTGTGCGTCGAACGGCACCAAGAAGCTCAGCCGCTCGCAGGTGTCGGCATTCAGACACATGAACAATGCGGGATTGGTGCAGTCGAGATATGCCTGATAGGTTGCCACTTGCGCGGCGTAGACCTCATAGAGCCCAACGAGTCCGTCGCGCTCGATCGCGCGCCAGCTCTTGGCACTAAGGGCCTTGTGTTCCCAAACTGTCGGATAAACCAGGTCAGCGACCTCGGGGCCAGCCACCAGAATGCCGTCTGTATGGCCGCGAAAGAGCCCGCCAGCCGTCTCAAACTTCAGCCGGGTCCTCTCCGCGAACCTGAACCCGGCCGCGATCAGATGCCGGCGCGACACGGCTTCAAAGAAATGTCCGCGCTCAAAAATATCCAGCGTGCGCGCGGGGAATTGCGGATCACAGAACCAATCGTATTGCACGCGGCGCAGGCACTCGGCGCCGATCTGAGACGCGCCGAGATACTGCCGCTCGTTCCGACCCGGCGGCACGGCCGACTCGATCAGCATATTAATCTGCTGATTGATCGGCCGGGCCGACAGGATCGCGCGGTTCAGATCGAGCTTCACTCTTAACCTCTTCAACGCTAGTGCAGCGCATGCCATGCTGCTGGAGGACGGTCTTCAATATCCAGCGCAGCGCTTTGATCGCGTCGACACCGGGAAGTGGCGTCAACGTCAGTCGCCATTGCCTCCGGCGGCCTAAAAAGGAATGTCATCATCCAACAACGGCTCGCCTCCCGCCGCAGGCTTCGAGGGCGCCGTCGTCCGCCGCAGGTAAGTCGGGATGTCCGGGAAGCCGTCGTCCTTGAGCGTGCTCCTGCGCTCGTCGATCAGCCGCATCGCCAGCTCCAGGAATCCCGTCATCTCCCGCTTCGACCATGCGGCGAGCGGCTTCGACCAATCGATCGCGGCCTGATCGGCGAGCGTCGATAGGATCGCGCCCACGATCGCAGCGTCGCGCGGATTTCGGATTCATCCGAGCGACGTGCCACTCGCGATCGAGGCCTTCGGTGACCGCTTGCTGGTATCGCGCCTTGATCCAGCTGAAGATCGCGCCGACCACGATCCATCCCATCTGCGTATCGTCGAGCAAGTGAGCTGGCACATTGACCAGCTGACTCGCCGCGATAGCGCGGGCCGAGGCAACGGCCGCCGCCGTCGCCTGCGTCTGCCAAGCGTCTTCCTTTTCGCTAAGCTGGCCCATGGGTTATTCCCCCGCCGCCCATTGAGGCCGCGCGATGGCCTGCGCAGGCTTTGAGGGCGCCGTCGCCGCCACGCCCGGCAAGCTCGGCTGTGCTCCAGGCGGCAGCTGTTCGACCGCCCGCCATTGCTTGGAGTCGGGCGTCACCGGCATAAGCCGGTTTTTGTCCGGGAAGTTCGGGTCCTTGCTCTTCTCGACGTAGACGCGCCCGACGAAGCGGATGTTCTGGAAATCTTCGAGGTCGGCCTTGCGCTTGAGCTGCGCCGCTTCGCTAACATCTCTCTTCGAAACACCGCGTGCTGACTCCATGATCGAGCGCAAGAACGTGCGGCTGATCTCGGCGGCCACATGGTGGCCGTCCGTGGTGCCATTTAAGAGCAAGAGCTGCCAGATTTTTCGCTTGGCAAATTCGCCATCGACAATGACGAACTCGCAATCGAGTCCTTCACTGCCGCCATCGGAGCTTTTCTTCAACCAACCGCCTTCACCGATGCCGCCGTTACGAATCATCATCTGCACGGTGGCGATCGTGCCAGTCGGGATCAAATCGAAACCGCGCTGCGGCTCCGCAGTGTTAAGATCAAGTGTCGTCATGAGAGAGTTTCCTTCTTGGTGAGCTTGGAGAGCAACCGCCCAAGATCAGGCGGCTCGATCGGAGCAAGCTTCCCCGATCGATCTTTCGCTGGAAAATTCCAGGGGTTCGGCGAGCTGCAGACGAAGCCACGCTGCGGCGGTTTGTCGTCGCCATAGTTCAAGAAATCGTAGGTAATGATCTGGTCGACGATTCCGGGTAGCGCGCGGCCCGTCATCGCGCCTTCGCACTGCAGTTGCCAAATGCCGCGATTGAAATCGTCGGTCACGTATTCGAGGAGGCCGACGAGCACGATATTCAATGGCCTCGCATGCTGCAGCTGATTGAGCAGCAACAGCATCTCTCTGCCATGCGTGCCATAGATAGCGCGAAGGTCCTTCCTGCCGGTCTTCTCGCTGAACGCCTCCGGCTGTTGCTCGGCGTGACGGAAACTCAATCTCGAAAGCGCGGTGATCGAAATCGACGAAGATGGTATCGATCCCATCGAGCCCTTCGAGCCAGCCGCCAACAGCTTCGAAATGTGCTGGCGAGAAGCACGCGGTCGGAGAGAAACTTGGATTCGGGCCACCGATCCGCACCGCAAGATTTTGCATCGTCTGCCAGTCGTCGATCCTGACGGTCGGCACAGGAAGATCGAGCACCGAGAGGTCTCCAGCCTCGATATCGATGAAGAGCACGCGATCGAGATCAGGGAGCGTGCGCAATAGCGACGTCTTGCCGATGCCGAACGGCCCGACGATCAGAGCCTTGGCGCCGCGCTTCTCACGCAGGCGTTCGTCTGCAGTGATGATCTTCACGACAAATCCCCCATGATGCCGCTCATGAGCGCGTCTTCCCAGAGCTTGGCATCCTTGCGCGTAGCTGGAGCGACGGTGAAAATGAAATCGACTCCATGTTCCTTACTGCACGCGCGCTCCAGGAAATGCTTGGTCTCAACGGCGTGGCCTAGACTGTTGGCCACGAAAATCGAGATCACGCGCGCACGATCATCCTTCACAGCGTATTGCATGACATCGGTCCTTCATTTCATCTGTGACAAAAGCAGCAAACTCGCTTCAGTCCTTTGGTCAGCCAGCGCCTTGCGTCCGCCGGTCGCGAACGCGATGACAGCCCGCAACAGATCGGCGAGCCGTGCAGCTGCGCCGGCATCAAAGGCACACGAGGCCCCGCCCGTGATCATCGCGAGCTTGCGATAGACGGCGGCGACTTCCCGGTCCGTGCCTTCCTGAAACAAGAACAGCGGCACCTGATTGAGCTTGCGCGCGGCCGTGTAGAGATCAGCCGGAGAACTTCTTCGCAGGCGTCGCCAACGAAGATGACGGCCGCAATCTTCTGGCGCTGATCCTCGGCGCGGACGTGCGAGAGCACCTTGCCGATCTGCGTCAGGCCGCTTCGGCACATGATAGAGGCCATGGTGGAGCTGAGCGCGCCCGCGTCCGACATCCATCTCGACGTACAAGTTTCTTCGGCCCGGAAGTACACAAGTTGAAGATCTACCCCACCAGCCGAAGCGGCGGTTTTAAACATCTGCGTCGTCAACCTCGCCGCGATGTCCCAGGTCGGCTGCCGGCTCGCGGTCGCATCGATGGCGAAGATCACCCGGGCCCGCACCGGATCAAGCTGTTCGAACAACGCGGCGAGGCGTGGCGACTCCTTCGTGGTGGCGACGGTCTTCATGGGTTACCTCCTTGCCTTGCCTTCGGCGATGACAATCCGGCCGCGTTCGATCTTTTTGCTCTCGGCCTTCTTGATGATACGGCCGAGGGCCGCGACCATGATCTTGATATTTTCTTCGTTGGGCTCTTCGGCGCAGCGCAGCGCTGTGTGCAGCTTGCCGGTGGCGTAGATTGCAAAGGGCGCGGTTTCCGAAGCGTTCCCAATGATGACCATGGCGTTTTGAAACTCGGCCTTCAGCTTGTCGCTCATCGCACCGCAAAGACCGGCACGGCCGACCTCATCGAGGAAGGCGCGACGCTGAGCCACGGAAGCGGAATCCCAGGCAGAGCTGAGTTGAGACGTGTTGGAAGACTTGTCGGTGTTGCTGGTCGGCGTCGGCGTCGGTGTCCGCTTCGGCTTCAGCGCCAGCGCGGCTTTCCGCTCCATACCGGGGTTGATGGTGCCATCGGCAAGCTTCGCTTCAAGGACATCATCCTTGAGTTGGGACAACTCATAGAGCGTGCCCCAGCTCGGCGGCAGGCTGTCGACGTGAGCGCAGAGGATCGGGTTCGACGCGATGGCCATCAGCTTGGTGCCGACACTGCGATCGAACGCGAGCTTCTTGATCAGCGCGTTAAACGCGTCGTTCGCAAGCTCGGCCTTCGCGTCGAGTAGGAGCTGGCCGCAGTTGATGAAGTCGGCCGCGCCCTTCCTCCAGATCGAGTTGATCTGATCGGCGAAGTATTTCCAACCGCGCGCGTTGGGCTTGACGTCGGCTGTCTCGGTTGCGATATCGGTCAGCATAGCTTTCACTCCTTCCTGACGGGTTGGACGCGACGGCTAACAAGGCAAAGGAATCCCCGGCGCTGTCTTGCGCCCGCACGATCCGCCGGGGGTTTTGGGTTTTAGGCGGCGGAAGCTTCGCGCTCGCGGCGCCAGCGTTCGGCGGCTTCGCGGCTGATCAACGTCCGATTCCCGACCTTGAAGCTGTCGGGCATTTCGCTGCGCAGTTTGTAGAACAGCTGGGACGAGATTCGATGGCGCCGGCAGAACTCGGCGACAGAGAAAGCGTCAGCATCATCGGCCGGCGCACCAGCAACATGATCGTCCATTATTGATCCTCCGGGATTTGTGCACACGTGCATAACCAAAACTGCACATGCACCCATTTCGACACACGGGAAGATCGAACTACGATTTTGATTTTTCGTCAGCTGGCAATTGCCAGAAATTGCCAGAAATTCAAACGGCGGTCAGGTCAGTCGCTAAGCATGGCGCAGATTCGACTTACGCGCTCGCGCATCGCCGATTCCGCCGGTTCCTTCTCAAATTTGGTCTGGCACCATTCGAGTATATCCCGAGCCAGCTCGCTTACGTTGTCCGGCACCCGCCCTTGCTTGGCCTTGGCGTCGAGACACCGTCGGGCGATCTCGTGCTCGATGACGGCCCAATCATAATCGGATTTCCGCCCCGACTTACTCCTCGATGGTGACTTCGATTTTAATCGGCTGTCGACACCCGGCGCCGACACGGTCCAGTCGAACCAGTCGGCCGGCATCATACAAATCCGCGCCACGTTCGCCACCCTGGCAGTCCAACGGCCGTCCGCCCGCTCAATCGTCACCCGGTAATTGCTAGCAAAATAATCCGGCGGCATCGCCTTGAACCGCTTCACGCCAGCCAGCTTCAGCTTCTCATCAGCCGGCATTGAAGGTGCCGGCTTTGCCCACAGAGTCAGACCTTCACGCAAGGCCTGATTAAGCTGCTCGCAAGCGACGTGAGGGTTCTTCTCCCGCCGGTGGAATTGCTGAAAGGCTTCATCGATCGTAAAGCTCTCGCGCTTGGCCATGATCAGCGCGTCAGCGGGATGATGTTGCTATCGGCCGCCAAAGGCTCATGGTGCAGCAACGCCGCGCGGGAAATCTCATCGCTGTACTCGCTGATATGTGCGGAATAGGCCCGTTCAATCATGGCGACGCTCGTGTTATGCAGTGACGCCACGACCCTGATCGGCACGTTTTGCAGCAGCATTCTCACGATGCTGCTGTGTCGCAAGGCGTAAGCCGTCACTACGGCAGGATCGAGTTCGATCGCGGTGACGACTTTGGTCACGAGACGATGATACTGTTGGCCCGGATTTTTATCCCAAGGGGCGCCGTCGCTGTGCAAGAGCAGCGGCGCGCTGACGTCGCGGCCCTTGGCCGCCGCTCTCAGCCGACCTGCCAACTGCGTTGTGATCGGCACCGAGTAGCGTTCGAACTGCTTCTGGCTGCGGTTTCTGTCGCCACCCTTGCTGGATTTCGGCATCCTCAATCGAGGCCGCACCGGATGATCTTGCAGGTCATCGACGCGCAGCCGGACGACTTGACTTGGTCGCGCGCCGGTGATCGCCAACACATCGATGATCAGACCGAACCCCTCATCAAGCATGTAGGCATTGGCAACGAACGCGCGTACCTCGTCGTCAGAGAGGATGACGTTGCGTGGTTCTTGCGCACCCGGCAGGCAGGCCAGTCCAATCTCCCACGCCGATCGGTTCTTAATGCGTTCATCGTCATGCTTCGCGGCAAGCTCCAGTGCGGCGCCGAGGCAACGGCAGAGCCGGTTGACGGTGGCAGGCGCGAGCTTGTCGAGCAGGCTGTCGCGCCACTTCTTCAATTCCGTGGCCGCGAGCAGTATGACCGGCTTGGCCAGCAGCGCCTTGCTCAAATGCTGGCGCGGCCAATCGGCGTTGTAGGGATTGGCGCTGCGCGCTTCGAGATCGCGCCTATAGGCGGTGAGCGTGGCATCGACGTTGAGCGGCGCAGCATCGGTGTCGGCGTCGCCATCGCCACGCGCTAGCTTCTTCGCAGCGTCTTGCGCCTGATAGAATGTCAAAACATCCTTGCCGTCAGAATCCTCGAAGTCGTCGGCCAGCCCGAAGCCCTTGGTCCAATAAGCGCCGTGGCCATTGCTGGCCTTGAGCACCCACGTGCCGCCGGACCGGTTGCGCCGGTACATCAGAGAAATGCCACGGGCGAGCGTCGGGCCGGGGTAAGGTTTGCGGCGGATTTTCAGTCGCAGGCGGGCGCTGCGGCTTTCAAGCGCGCTGAAGCTGACTTTGCGTGCCATGATAGTGTCCCCGTTCTCGCGAAGTGTCGCGATGGTGTCTGCGAATGCCAAAGAATGCGTATGGCATTATATGGGGATAACTATCGGCAGATCAACGACTTAGGGAGGCCATCCGCGTCTCTACAATTCCACAGGCATCATCAATTTTCCCTGCGCAATGGCTTTACGGATTATTTCGAGCTCTCCCCGGAGAATCGGGCTTTTTTGCCTCGTCGCCTTCGGATATGGCTGATCCGCGCCCGGTCGGGCCGACACGCCTCCGAAGACTTGACGCCAACCACTGAGGCGTCAGGACCACACGACTTCACCGTACGCACAGCGCCGTTCGTCAGCGCGCCGTCTGATCGCTCACGGATCGCAAAACCCGCCCTGCCATCACGTGTCACGCCTGACGCTGCCGCGTCCACCGCATCCCGCCCCGCGTCTCTGACGATCCGGATACGCCCCTTGTGTGGGACGGGACGGGGGAAATGTATTGGTGATTTGGGGGAGG
>CAVZQX010000070.1:0-16950 GCA_963777475.1 uncultured Alphaproteobacteria bacterium | reverse complement strand
CGGGCGAAGGGGCTCGAACCCTCGACCCCGACCCTGGCAAGGTCGTGCTCGACCACTGAGCTACACCCGCATCCTAAAGCGTTGCCAAAGATCCATCCGTCGACAACGGGGAGAGCTATGCCAAATGCGGCCGTTAATGCAACAGCCCATGAGGGGCCGGATTCCGCCGAATCGGCCGATATCCGGTCAGTTCGGGGTCAAATCCGGCCGGAACCGCGCCCGGCGGCGGTTAGCCGTCCTTTGCGGTCTGACGAGATGCCTCCCCTGCCAGGGCGGTCCGCAACAATTCGAGCCATTTGGCGAAGGAGCCGAAGCGTCGCGGTCAGCTCATCGCGCCGAACGGGCTCGCAGTCGAACGTCGCCCACCATTCGACAAGGGCGCGATCGCCGTCCGTCACCTCCGTGATGCGTATGCTTGCCCGGAAGTCCGCGACGGGCAGGTGGGCGGACCGCAGAACTCGTAGCTTAGCGATCGTTCGGGGTCGGACAACGCCAATAGGCGCTGCCGGATGCGCCGCTCTTGATAAAGCACGTTCCGGACCGCGCCGACCGTATCGCCGCTCTTACCGCCCTCGATCGCACTTTCGCCGGCGCCGCCGACCCCAACCTGATAGGTGTTGAAATCGCGGACGGTTTTCCAGACGTCCGCGGCGGGCCGTTCGAACACGGTGCTGTAATAGGCCTTTGCCATCTTTGCTGTTCCTTTTGGGGGCCGATCGACGCACCATGGGCTTGAGGGCGGGGGCTGCCAACCCGATCCCCAATTGATCGTCCCCTCGATACCGATTGAAATTTCTACCCAAGCCGCCACTTAAGGGACCGGAACTTCCCAAACGCCAGTTCGGGCCGTGCTAGAAGGGCCCAATTTCCAGATATCGGACGAGGAATCCCGTGACCATAGTAGAGCAGGGCAGTGGCGCAGTGCCCCAGGCAGCGCCCGATCTGATCAAAGAGACCACCACCCAGACCTTCGTGAAGGACGTCATCGAGGAATCGCGGCGCCAGCCGGTGCTGATCGACTTCTGGGCGCCGTGGTGCGGTCCGTGCAAACAACTCACGCCGGTGCTCGAAAAGGCAGTCCGTGCGGCCAAGGGCAAGGTGAAGCTCGTCAAGATGAACATCGACGAGCATCCGGCGATTCCCGGTCAAATGGGCATCCAGTCGATCCCGGCGGTGATCGCCTTCGTCGCCGGTCAGCCCGCCGACGGCTTCATGGGGGCTGTTCCCGAAAGCCAGGTCAACGCCTTCATCGAGAAGCTCACCAAGGGCGTGCCGGCCGCCGGCGAGCCGAGCATCGCGGAAATTCTCAAAGAAGCCGACACGGTTCTGGCCGAGGGCGATGCCGCGACCGCCGCGCAGATCTATGCCGAGGCGCTGGCGGTCGACGCCACCAATATCGCAGCTCTTGCCGGGCTCGCGAAATGCTATGTCACCACCGGCGCGATCGAGCAGGCCAAGCAGACGCTCGCCATGGTGCCGGAGTCCAAGCGCAACGACGCCGCGGTCAAGGCCGTGCAGGCCGCGATCGATCTGGCCGAACAAGCCTCTTCCGTCGGCCCGGTGGCGGAGTTGGAACAGAAAGTCGCCGCAAACCCGCTCGATCATCAGGCGCGATTCGATCTGGCGACCGCGCTGAACGCGATGGGCAGGCGCGGCGAGGCGACCGACCAGTTGCTGGCGATCGTCAAACGTGACCGCAAATGGAACGACGACGGCGCGCGCAGGCAATTGTTGCAATTGTTCGAGGCGTGGGGCGGCACCGACGAGGCCACCGTCGAGGGACGCAAGCGGCTCTCGACCATCCTGTTTTCCTGAGCGCACTGAAGCAAGAGTAAGTACCGGTTTACGATAAGACTACGCGCACAAACCTAAGAGACATACGCAACAGCACCGGGATCGCAGATGCCGATCAACGCCGAATATCGCGGGCCGGCCGAACTTCCCGAACTGATCCCGGTGTTTCCGCTGCCCGGTGCGCTGTTGTTGCCGCGCGGACAGATGCCGCTCAACATCTTCGAGCCGCGTTACCTCGCGATGGTGGACGATGCCCTTCGCGACGGCCATCGGCTGATCGGCATGATCCAGCCCGACATCACTCATTCGCGCGATGAGGAAAGGCCGGCGCTGTTTAGCGTCGGCTGCGTCGGCCGCATCACCCAGCTCGCCGAATCCGGCGACGGCCGCTACATTCTCGAGCTCACCGGCGTCTCCCGCTTCAAGGTGGTCGAGGAAATGACAGTGCTGACGGCGTACCGGCAATGCAAGGTGGACTATTTCCCGTTCATCGACGATTTCACCGCGCGCAAGGGCGAGGAAGCGGTCGATCGCGAGGCGCTGTTGTCGGTGCTGACGGATTTCCTGAAGGCCAACAACCTGAAGGTCGACTGGGAAGGCATCGAGAGCGCGCCCAATGAGGCGCTGGTCAATGCGCTGGCGATGATGTCGCCCTACGGCCCGGCAGAAAAGCAGGCGATGCTGGAAGCGCCGACCTGAAGACCCGTACCGAGATCCTGATCGCGGTCACCGAGATGGACCTCGCCAAAAAGCGCACCAGCGGCGACCCGCCGCTGCAGTAATAATCAGAACGTCACGATCAATCCGCCCGTTACCTGGTTGCTGTGGACATGATCCCGGGCTTCGCCGCGCCAGCGGACAAAACCCGTCAGCCTATCCGTAAACGAGGCATTCAAGCCGAAATCGGCAAATGCACCAGCGCGGCCGGCCGGCGCAGACTGCGCCACTGTTGGGATCGTGAACAGTTGCCCATCGAGCACCGTGAAAGGATCGTTCTGATACAGAAATCCGGCGGATGCGGTTGCGAGCAGCTTGAAGCCACGGTCCGTCGTCATGGACCGCGTCACGGTCGGACCAAGTGTCAGGCGGAGACGGTCGCTCCACTGCCCCGGCACGGCAACGGCAAATCCTTGCGCCGACTGCGCACTGCTGCCGTCGAACAGCATGTGCGTGAAAGCGGCCGTCACCGTCGGCGCGATCTGAAAACTGCCGGCGTTGAGCGTGTACGCGATCGAGCCTCCCGCGATCAGGCTCGAGGCGCCGCTGTTTTTCACGATTCCACCGCCGCCCAGGCTTCCGAAATCATGCTGCAGGCCGAAACTGTCGCGGACGTAGCCCGCATAGGCCGCGGCCTGCAACCGCCCGGCGGTCTCGCGGCCGTACGCAACGATGGCGACGTTGTCCCCCGAGCCCGCCGACCCGCCGGCAGCGTCGGTATGGGCGCTCGAAAGGGCCCCGCCGACAAGCAATCCCGGCCGTGCTTCGCCTTCCACGCCCGCGATGAACCCGCTGACGTTGCTCGAACCGCCGGCAATCCCCGCCGAGCTTCCGGTCGCGCTGTTCTGATAGAACACGGAACTCCACCAGTGACTCGGCTCGAGCGAAGATGACGAGGGCGAATAGGGTGTAGCCTTGGCAGGCGCCGAGCGGTCACCCGGAATGCGATTGTAGGCTGCGTAGAGATTGCGCGTGCCGCCGTCGAAATTGAGCGACAGATTGTTGAAGCCGGGGGCGACCGGCGGCCCGATCAGATGATCCTGCAGGGCGGTGTGAAGCGCGTCGATGGTATCGAGCGTGTTGGCAACGGCGCGCGCTTCGCCCTCGGCGGACAGGCCCGTGAGCGCTGAGCCGATCTGGGGCGCGGAAAGTTGGTAGAGCGCATTGAAGGCATTTTGCAGCGTCGAGTTCGACGACACGGTGCCCGCGGCCGGGCGCAGCGAATCGAGCGCGACACCGACGCTTTGCTGATTGACATTCCAGGCCGGTCCGAGCGCGTTGGCGGCATAGGATGAAGGCGTCGTCACGAGATTGACGAGGTTCGGGCCGTACAGCGTGTCGAACCTGAACGATGACGGCAAGCCGCTGTTGCTTAAGTCAACGCCCGCGAACTGCCCGGAGATGCCGCCACTCGCGGCCGCGATGGTGAATTGCTGGCCGAGGACCGGCGTGAAATTATTATTCCCTCCGCCGATCCCCCGGAAATACGGCGACAGCTCGCCGCCGAGGGTCAGGCTGGCGCCGCCGACGAGCAGCTGCGAATAGAACCCCGGGCCGTTGCCGGCCGTGGTGCCATCGATCGCGATGCGCAGGTCGCTGCTTGATGTCAACGTAACCGGTGACTTGAAGGTCAGGATGCCCGGCCCGGGTGCACCAGGCGCGAGCGTGCCGGAAATCGTCGTCGGCGCGGCGATCTGGCCGATGCCTGTCAGCGCCGCGCCGATTGCGACCTGCAGCGACGTTCCGCTGAAGGAGCCGTCGACCTCCAGGGTACCCGCGCTGACCGAGACATCCTGGAACAGGTTCGGGCCTTGCAGCGCGAGCACGCCGGAGCCGGTCTTATTGACCGGCCCCTGGGCCGCCCACAAGCCAGTTGCGGTCAGGTTGAATGCGCCGACATCGACGGTCCCGCCATCGATGCCAAACGTCACGCTTCGCGCGGTCGAAAACGAGGCGGTGGTTCGCAGCGTCGCCGCGTCGATGCCGATCTGGCCGGAAGGATCGCCGAGCGCCGAGTCCGCACCCACGGCGAGCGTTCCGCCGAGGACAAATGTTCCGCCGCTATAAGTCGGCGCGCCGGTCAAGGTCAGCGTGCCGGTTCCGAACTTTTCCAACGGCCGGTTTCCCGTCAGCAGCGAGGGGTCGGGAGCCGAATCGTTGTTCGCCTTGCCGAACCAAAGCGCGGTGGCCGTCGGGAAGTAGCTGGTGACGTCGTAAAGAATATAGACGCCGCGGCCGTAGAGCGAGGCAACCAGCGTGTCGACATCGGGATAATAGTTCAGGCCGTAAACGACGGCGTTCGGCAGGCCGGGCCCGAGATTCATCCACTGCACATTGGTCGCAAACGGATCGAGGGTCGAAATGATGCCGCCCTGGGAGCTCGCGACGGTACTGGTGCCGCCAACCAGAAGTGCGCGGACCCCGTTGTTGGCATTGCCGTTGTCATCGGCGATGTAGCCGAGGCTTGCCGGGTTCTGGAAATGGGCCGGCAGCACCAATGTTGACAGTGTTTGACCGGTGTCTTTGGTCGCATAGACATTTTGGGCGTCGACGATGAAGAACTTGTGTTCGGTCGCGGGATCGAACAGCACGCCGATCGGGTTGTCGGCGTTGCCGCCATTGACCGTGTTATAGGAGGCCAACAGATTCGCGGAGCTGACCGTCGCGTTGCCGGAATTGACCTGTTGCTGCGTGCGCAGATAGACGCCGACCCCTCCGCCGGAAATCGGACCGCCTGCCAGGATTGCGTCGGGCGCGTCCTGCGTGCCGTAGGCGATCTTTTCCGTCCAGGAGCTGGAATTGGCATTACCGAAGAGGTTGCCTGCCGAAATGTCGGTCACCTGGATATTGCCGCTCAGCGCGGTGCCCGGATCGGTCCAGGTATAGAGGCGCGCCGACCTGAACAGCAGCTTGGTGGGGTCTACCGCATTGACCGCAGCCACGATGCCCGAGGAGAAACCGTTCTCGTAAGTGAAATAATCCTTTCCGGTTGAGCCCACGTCGATTTCGAGGAGGTCGGGGGGCGAGGTGGGTGAGAGATTTTGATTGGCGAAGACGCGCGCGAGCCTCGTATCATCCGCGGTTGCGTAGAAGATCGAAGGCCCGCTGGTCCTGGAATTGACGGCGACACTAAACCCGTCGCCGCCGAGCACGTTTTGCCAGGGCGCGCCCGTGTTGATCTGCCCGAGCGTTGCGTTCGGTGCCGAGAGCCCGGCACCGTTGTCCTGCGACGCGAAAGCGAAGCGTCCCGTCTTTGTATCCATCACCGCCGCGTAAGTCTCGATCGCGCGGATCGGACCGCCATCGGCGGCAACCCCGCCGAAGGCGGTCCAGGTCCCCGACGACGTCTGGGGATTTGTCAGGGAGTAGACGCCGCCATCGTCGGTGGTCAGCAGATTGCCCTGCGAATTGAATACCAGCGATCGCGTGTCCGAATGCGGGGAGCCACTGACGCTCGGAAATACGATCGGCGTATAGGTCGCGGCATTGGTCGTCGAATTGTAGTTGACGCGAACGATGGTGGCGAGTTCGTTTAGCGGCGCCAGCCCCGACAAAGTGATGTTGAACAGCCCGCTGCCGGCGATATAGGCGACGCCGGGCTGGTTGGGATCGGCGACCAGCGCGAAATGCAGATTGCCCTGCGGGTTACCCTGGAGGGTGCAGCCACTCGCGCATGTTCCGCCGGCAGTCGTGAACTGCACCTCGCCGAGATTGTACCATGTCGGCGTGGTTCCCGGAGTGAAATGCGGCGTGTAATACAGCCCCGTCGGCTCGAAGCCGTTATTGCCATCTTTGACCACCGCGACGAACAAGGAGCCTCCAGGTCCCGCCGCAACCTTGATATTGAAGTTGTCGAGCGCGCCGCTGAAGACAAGGTGATCGGGATTATTGGAGCTGGTCGACTGCAGCGGCGTGCCCGGTGCAAGCAGGGTCGTCCAGGTGGCACCAGCATCGGTACTGTACAAGATCCCATTGTCCGGGTGATAGGCCGAACCGTCGCGGGCGGCGAACAGCACGGTTTGATTGTTGATGGTCGTGCTGATCAGGTTCGTGACTTCGGTATTGAATCCCGGCACCAGCGAAAATGTGAGACCGCCATCCGTGCTGCGATAAAGACCGCCCGCGTTGTTGACGGAAACGTGCCCGTCCGAGAGGCCCGCCGCCACCACGACGACATTGCCCATCGCGACGATATTCTTGATCGATGCAGGCGCCGGATCGACGAACTGCTGGCCCGAAGAGTTCAGATATAGATTTTGAATGCCTGTCGGCGACAGCCCTTGCCAGGTGTTGCCGCCGTCGGTCGATTTCAAAAGGGTTGTTTGCGGCGCCAGGTTGACCCCGCCGGCACTGTAATAGCCGGTCGCAGCATAGAGCGTCTTGCCGCTAGGGTCCGCGGCGTCGACCGTGATCGCGCCGATGGCGAGGGAGGCCTGGTGGTCGGTCGTCGGCTTCCAGGTCACGCCTCCGTCGATGGTTTTCCAGATGCCGCCCGACGTCGTTGCGACCCAATAGGTGTTCGGATCCATCGGGCTCTGCAGGATCGTGTTGGCCGCGCCATAGACCGGATTGCCTTGCGCAGGCATGCCATAAACGAGGTCGTTGCTGTTCAAACTTCCGGCCGGAGAAGCGGCGGTGTTTGTCGACGTGTAGGGGCCGGCCTCGAGCCATTGCGCGTTGGCTCCAGAGCTGGGCAGCGCCGCCAGGCACAAAGCAATCAGAAGCGCGCCAAGTGTATTCAGTCCAAGTATATTCAGTCCAAGTGTATTCAGTCCAAGTTTATTGCATCCAAGCGGAACCAAACAGCGCGCATTGAAACCGCGTCCGTCAGACGCGGCAACGCCGCCTGCCCGAGAATTGGCAGCCCCCATGCAACGCAACGACGCCCCCAACGAACGCGATGCTCACTGCGACCCAAAGTCGTCATGAACCTGGGTCGGGTCGCCTGATTTTCAGCCCGTCCATCTCGCGACCGGAGCGGAGGCTAATGCATCGCTAAGTGGTCGTCCAGACAACTCGCGTGAAGGTTCATCTGTCTGCGATGCCCGGACCAACTTTGGCGCGGGTCGCGGCGCCGCAGCATCATCCGACGGCAACTGCACGATGGTTTTGCTGCGATCCGGTCAACCGGATCAGCACGACGGTTGCGAGGATCACGGCGACATAAACCAAAAGCTGCATCTCCGTGGGCTGGTCGGTGTAACCGATCAACGTGTGCAGCGCCCGGCCCGCGAGGCTTGTGTCTGAGAGCAGCCACGCGCTGTCCCACACCACCGTATCGAGCGACGTCAGCCAGTTGGCGCGTTCGAGGAAAGCGACCGCCTGCGCGGCCATGCCGGCCGCGAGCAGGGTGATCAGCGCCGTCGTCGTCGCGAACAGGGCGCGTGCCGGAATCCGCATCAGGCCGAAATAGGTGAGCAGGCAGACCCCCGCGCCCAGCAAGAGACCCAGAAATCCGCCGATCAAAAGGCTCAGGGCCGAGCCGCCGTCGGACGCCGCGACCCCATAGAGAAACAACGCCACCTCGCTGCCTTCGCGCAGCACGGCGACGCCGACCACGACCGCCAGCGCCGCTAGCGGCTTAGCTCCCTCGGCAACCGCCTGTCCGATCGCGCGCATCTCGCCGGCGATCTCCTTGCCGTGCCGCGCCATCCAGACATTGTGCCATGTCAACATGATCACGGCGACGCCGAGAATCGCGGCATTGAACAGCTCCTGCCCCATTCCCTCGAACAGCTGCGACAATGCGCCGGCGAAGGCCGCGACGAGACAGGCTCCAAGCACGCCGGTGAGCACGCCGCCGCCGATCCAGCGATTGCGATGCGGCACGGCGCCGGTGACCGCGAGCACGATGCCGACGATCAGCCCGGCTTCGAACACTTCGCGAAACACGATGATGAGCGCGGCCAGCATCTTGCTCTTTCCTATTGTGTTGTGCGCCGTAGTTCGAGCATGATCTCCGCGCAAACGCGTTCCGCGTTTGTCGCGAGGGAAAACCGGTATCCACTTTTCCGGATCATGCTCTATTGCACGGTCAGTGCGCCGCGTGCCTTGTCGTTGAAGTCGTCGTAGAACTCGTAGCGGCCGGGTTTCAGGGCCCGCACGTTGATCACGCCCTCGCTCTTGGCGGCGACCACTTTTTCGACCCGCAGCGACTTGCTTTCAAACTCCATCGCCTTGGCATCCAGGTTCCTGACCCGGAATACCACAGGTCGGTCCGCGGGCGCACGTACCTCGCTCGGCTGGAACTGGCTGTTGGAATAGGTCAGTTGAACTTCCGCCGCCTGCTGCGCGAGGCTAGGCGCAGCGTGCAGCAGCGCGATCGCGCCAACCGCGGCTGGGATCAGGTTTCTCGGCATCATGATCTGAGGAAACATTGTCGGCCTTTCCGAAAGCTTGCAGAAGTCAAAATTCCCAGGCGAATTTGAGCCTGGCGCGTTGGCGCTGAAATTCGGTGAGATTGAGCGGCAGCGAATTGCCGACCTCGCGGCCCCACACCTGCGTGTTCCAGGCCGCGGTCATGAACATCTTCGGCGTGAACTGGACATAGAGCGTCGGTCCCAGCATCACCGCATCGCCGGTGAAGGCCGACAGAACAGGGCTGTCGTAGTGGCGCAGATACCAGACCTCGCCGCCAATCAGCACGTTCGGCACGATCCGAAGCGAAAGCGCCGTCGAGCCGCCGAGGGTGGCTTCGCGCACGGTCTCGTCCAGCGCGGTCCAGGTAACCTCGGGTTCGTACAGGAGATTGAATCCCGCATAGAGCCGGTTTCTCAGAAGCTCGAGGTCGGCGTTGGCGGTGGTTTCGAATTCGTAATTGTGGACACGCTCGCCCGTGGTCTCGTCGATCAGCCGCACATTCGGCTCGAAGGCGAGTGTCACCGACAGCGGATTGTTCGAGGTGCGCTCGACCGCGAGATAGCGGAATTCGGCAAAGCCACCGGCAAAGCCGGCCGCGTTGCGGCCATCCATACCGGTTACGGCGCCGATATTGTGGGTCGATCCAAGCGCGCCGAACTCGATCTGGACGAATTGGGAGGGCGTGAATTCGTACTCGTACTTGGTCTCGGTCGCGGCGTAATGGCCGTCGCGCTTGCCGAACCGGCCGACGGTGTCGACGGTGAATTCCTTCTCGCCCTCGATGCCGATGCCGGAACCGGTGGTAAAGCCGAAGATGTATTTGGTTTCCATCTCGAGCCAGCTGCTCGCATCGTCCGCCCGTGCCGCGCCGCCAAGGCACAGCAGCGAGGCGAGCGCGCAGAGCAGGGAGGTGTGATGCCGTCCGGAGGCTCCTGCCGCGCGCATTATGGTTTTGTCCTACTGTCGCTCGTGACGTGAGTGCATCAGCTATCGATTCGGTACGGGGCGAGCAAAGAGACTCACTCTAAACTAGAAGTATTCTAAGATGATGCGTCGAATCTATGCTGCGCGGCCCGCCGGCCGTGATCGCGCCCGGACCAGCCGTTGTCGAAGGCGCAGCATCGGGCGGTGCTCCACGAACGCCCATCGCTTCCCGACAAGAGCGTTCGCGACGGGCGCGCCGGCTCGCATCAGGAAAGACCCGCCAGCCAAGCGGGTACGCGGCGACAGGCGGGGTGCGGATATGCTAGAGGCGGACGTCAAGCCGGAGACTTAAGACATGACCGCCCCGACCGAACGCCTGGAAAACACCGTCGATCCCAAACTGCTGGAGATACTGGTCTGTCCGTTGACCAAGGGGCCGCTCGAGTTCGACGCCGCGAAGCAGGAACTGATCTCGCGCTCGGCCAAGCTCGCTTATCCGATCCGCGACGGCATCCCGATCATGCTGCCGGAAGAGGCGCGGAAGATCGAGTGACATGCACATGCGCGCCATCGCGGCTGCATTTGCGGTCCTGCTCTCGATTTCCGTGTCCGTCGTGAACGCCTGCGCTGAGGAAAGCAGGATCACCGTCGGCAGCATCGATGCCGTGCTGACGACCCCGCCGGGCGTCGAGCGTCCGCCGGTTGCGCTGTTGATCGCGGGCTCAGGTTCGACCGATCATGACGGCAATGGACCGCAGATCAAGCCGGCGACCCTGAAGAAGCTCTCCGAACAACTGCTGGCCCGCAACATCGCCACGCTTCGCTACGACAAGCGTGGCGCCGGCGGCTGGAAGGCGGAGTTAGGTCGACCGGAAGATTTCCGCTTCAAGGACTATGTCGACGATGCGGTCGCGCTCGTGAACTACCTGCGCGGCAGCGGCAAGTTCTCGAAGGTCGTTCTGGTCGGTCATAGCGAGGGCGGCCTGGTCGCGATCCTCACTGCCCGGCGCGTGCCGGTCGACCGGCTGGTTTTGCTCGCCACCGCCGCGAGGCGGCAGGGCGATCTGCTCAAGGCGCAGCTTGAGAAGCAGCTTGCGCCCGACATGTTCGCGCCGGTCGCAAAGGCGATCGATGCCATCATGGCCGGGCAAATCGTCGACCGCCGCCGCCGGGGCTTGCGATCCCGCCATCGATGCAGCCCGGCATCGCCTCGGCTTTCATCGAGGACCCGATCGATCCCTTGCGAAAGATCGAGGTGCCGACGTTGATTGTCGGCGGCGGCCGCGATCATCAGGTCGCCCGGCTGGATTTCATTGCGCTTTCCGCGGCTGCGCCGACGGCGAAAACGCTCTGGCTTGCCGACATGAATCACGTGCTCAACGACGTTTCCGACGAGGCCGACGACCTCGCGGCCTACAGTCAGTCCGAGCGGCCGCTCGACGGCACGCTGATTGACTCGGTTGCGAGCTTCATTCTCGCGATCGACACCGTGAAATGAGCGGTTCGCGCAGAGCATGATCCGGAAAAGTGGATACCGGTTTTCCGAAAAGATCGTGCTCAATCAAGAATTTAGAGCGCCTCGCCCTTCAATAACCGCGGCACTTCGCCGGATAACCCCGCGGCCTGGCGGATCAGCAATTCCTTCAGGGGCGGCGCGCGATCGACCAGGCCGAGGCCGATATCGCGCACCGCGCGCAACAGGGTCGATTTGTTCGAGAACAGGAAGTTCAGCGAGTTGGTGGCCAGCCCCATCGCCATGGTGTCGAACCGCCGCCAGCGCTGGTAGCGGTCGAGCACGTCGGCCTGGCCCAAGTCGATGCCGAGCCGCGCCGCGTCGACCACCACCTCGGCCAACGCCGCGACATCCTTCAGCCCCAGATTGAGCCCCTGGCCCGCGATCGGATGGATCACGTGCGCGGCGTCGCCGACCAGCGCCAGCCGCTCGCCGATGAAGGAGCGCGCGACGAAATAAGACAGCGGAAAGGCGCGGGGCTTGTCGAGAGCCTTGATCTCGCCGAGGTGCAGGCCGAAGCGCTGCTCGAGCTCGGGCAGGAACTCGGCCTCGCTGAGATCAACGATGCGCGCGGCCTCGGCGCGCTTTTCGGTCCATACCAGCGACGAACGCTTCCCCTTGAGGGGCAGAACCGCGAACGGTCCGGCGGGGAGAAAATGTTCTTCGGCGCGCCCCTGATGGTCGCGTTCATGGCCGACGGTAACCGCAATGCCGGCCTGATCATAGTCCCAGCCGTGGGTGGCGATGCCGGCGCGCTCGCGCAACTTCGAGCGGGCGCCATCGGCAGCGACCAGAAGGCTCGCGTCGATAAGGCTGCCGTCGGCCAGCGTCACGCCGATACCGTCGGCGCGTGAATCATAGGAGGTGACCGCGGTGGGCCGCAGATCGATGGCCGCGGCCTGCGCGCGTTTGGTCAGCGCGTCGATCAGATGGCGGTTTTCGACCATATGCGCGAACGGCTCGCCCGGCTCGACATGGCCGGCAAAGGTCAGGAATACCGGCCGAGTCGCGTCTTCCAGCTTCGAATTGGTGATCACCATGTCGAGGATTGGCTGCGTCCCGTCGGCAACGTCCTGCCATACCCCGATTGCCTCGAACAGCCGGCGGCAGGCGGCGACGATGGCGGTGGCGCGGGGATCGTGGCTCGACCGGCCGCCAAGCGCGGGATCGGCCACCACGATGGGAACCTCAGTGCCGAGGCCCTGACGCAGCGCCAGCGCCAGCGCTAGCCCGGCAAATGCGCCGCCGCCGATGACAATGCTCCGCTGTGCCGACATGCCCATAACTCGCTCACTTGTTACCCTTGCTACCCGGCTATAGCTGGGCGAAACAGGGCCGCGAGACAAGGGTAGATATCACATACTCTGTCATTCCGGGGCGCCGCGAATGACGTCCGATGATGTTGCCGACCTATCGACCCCAACGAAAGCGCGACCATGTCCAACGGACTGATTGACCTGATTTCCATCCTCGACCTCGAGCCGATCGAGGTGAACATGTTTCGCGGCAACAGCCCGAAGACGACCTGGCAGCGGGTGTTCGGCGGCCAGGTGATCGGGCAGGCGATGGTGGCCGCGTGCCGCACCGTCGAAGGGCGGCTGCCGCACTCGCTGCATTGTTACTTCATCCTTCCGGGTGATCCGCATATCCCGATCATTTACGAGGTCGAACGGCTGCGCGACGGCAAGAGCTATACGACCCGCCGCGTTACCGCGATCCAGCACGGCAACGCCATTTTCTCGATCATGGTGTCGTTTCACGCCGAGGAGCAGGGCGCGTTCGATCATCAGGACAAGATGCCGGACGTGCCGCCGCCGGAAAAGCTCACCGCGGAGGAAGTGGCCAAGCAGCCGATGTTCCGCGAGATGCCGGACTTCATCCGCCGCTATTACGAATCCGATCGTCCGATCGAATTGCGCCCGGTCGAGCTTGGCCGCTATTTCGGCCAGAAGATCGACGACGGTCGCATCCATGTCTGGATCCGCACCGCGGCGAAACTGCCGGACGATCCGGCGCTGCATATGTGCGCGCTCGCTTATGCCTCGGACTTTTCGCTGCTCGATGCCGTGATGGCGCGCTACGGCCGCACGCTGTTCGACAAGCGAATGATGCCGGCGAGCCTCGATCATGCGATGTGGTTTCACCGTCCGTTCCGTGCCGACGAATGGCTGCTCTACGCGCAGGATTCGCCGAGCGCGCAAGGCGGCCGTGGCCTGACGCGAGGCCTGATCTTCAAGCCGGACGGCACGCTGGTGGCTTCCGTCGCCCAGGAAGGTTCGGTGCGCGAGCGCAGATGATGCGCCGTTGCGGGTCGCTCAGACGGCTCTCTCATCCAGCGCGAACTGCGACACGTACCGGTTGGTGTACCAGCGCAGCACCCACGGGATCGGAATCAAGAACGCGCAACCGATGCCGAACACGAGCGTTCGCCACAATATTTGCAGCCCTGTCGCATTGAAACAATTTCGCGTCGCGTGCCGCTGACATTGCGGCAGATCCAGCGCATCATGGCGGTGATGACCCAAGCCCAGCCGATGATGGTGATGACAGACAAGAACATCAGGATGGATCAGCCGATATAGGTGGATCGACCGGACATTTCGGCCCTGAAACCCATTGTGGTGGACCCATTGCAGCCTTGTACAGGGGCGATGGGTGGGGCTTTTTGAAGTTTCCCCCTTAACGCTGCAAGTTTTCTGTGCCATTTGCCTAGAAAGATGCCAGATTTGACTAGCCGTTCGCTCCGGACGGCCAAATCTTTGCGGAAACCGAAGGCCTGGTCATGAAACTCGTCGTCGCGATCATCAAACCCTTCAAATTGGACGAGGTGCGCCAGGCGCTGACCGCCATCGGCGTGCACGGCATGACGGTCACGGAGGTCAAGGGCTATGGCCGCCAGAAGGGTCACACCGAGATCTATCGCGGCGCCGAATATGTCGTGAATTTCCTGCCCAAATTGCGGATCGAAATCGCGGTCGCTTCCGACATCGCCGACAAGGCCGTTGAGGTCATCACCTCCAATGCCCGCACCGGCCAGATCGGCGACGGCAAGATCTTCGTGACGCCGATCGATCACGCCTTGCGAATCCGCACCGGCGAGACCGACAGCGACGCGCTCTGATATTCTTGTCGATCGCGCCGGAGCGGGCGACGATACCGGACGTGCGGCGATGGCGAACATGAGGGCTATTCCACAGCAAATGGCTGATCCAGGCTCCAAGGGCCCCCTGAAGCACTTCAGCAGCCTGCATTATCAGAGTACCGTTTCGTTGCCCTCACCGTGAGCAACATTATGTCTGGAGGTTGGCACGCTCACGATTTGATCGTGCGTGCCTATAGTTTGAGCAGTAGCTGCTACCGCGGTGCGACATATTTGCCGCCAAGCGCCAAAACGTCCGCATTCATAGTCCGTTAGGGCAACGCGTCCGATCTGGCACGGCATTTGATTATATGGGTCCCGACTGTGCCCGCGTTGTGAATGTTCTCTGCGTGGTGAACCTCAGTCCAGAACGTGCCCGGTCCACGTCCATACCGGGCCCAAGCGGGGATAGGACTCATGAAAATTGTTATGGCGATCATCAAGCCATTCAAGCTCGAAGAGGTCCGCGACGCGCTGACCGCCATTGGCGTCCACGGACTGACGGTGACGGAAGTCAAAGGCTATGGCCGGCAGAAGGGCCATACGGAAATCTATCGCGGCGCCGAATACGCGGTGAGCTTCCTGCCCAAAATCAAGATCGAGGTCGCCGTTGCCTCGGACCTGGTCGACAAGACCATCGACGCCATCACCTCGGCCGCCAACACCGGCCAGATCGGCGACGGCAAGATCTTCGTCATCACCTCGACCAGGCGGTTCGCATCCGCACCGGCGAGACCGAGACGCGGCACTCTGATTCGCGTCTCACTTTATCACTCAGGAATCACTCAGGAGTAAAATGAAATGACGTTTAAGCGTCCCACCAGTGCGGGATGGATAGCCCTCGCAATCGCAGGGCTCTGCGCCGAGGCTTCGTCGATGCCGCGTTCGCCCAGACGGCGGCTCCCGCAGCACCGACGCGCCCGCCGCGGCCGCTGCAGCCGCGCCGGTTCCCAACAATGGCGACACCGCCTGGATGCTGACCTCCAGCGCGCTCGTGCTGATGATGTCCATTCCCGGCCTCGCGCTGTTCTATGGCGGCCTCGTGCGCACCAAGAACATGGCTTCGGTGCTCACCCAGGTGTTCCGATCGTGGCGCTGGTCGGCGTGCTGTGGACGCTTTACGGCTATTCGCTGGCCTTTAGCGACGGCGGAGCACGAGCCCTTCTTGGCGGCCTCGGCAAGGCGTTCCTGCGGGGCGTCGGCGCCGAACGCCAACGCCCCGACCTTCACGCACGGCGTTCATTCCGGAACTCGCCTATTTCGTGTTCCAGATGACATTCGCGATGATCACGCCGGCCCTGATCGTCGGCGCCTTCGCCGAGCGCATGAAGTTCTCGGCGGTGCTGGTTTTCATCCTGCCTGGGTGACCGTGATCTATTTCCCGATCGCCCATTGGGTCTGGTATTGTCGCCGCTCCGATGACGTCGCACGCGGCGCACCGCGCTGGCGGCCGCGACCGACGCGGCGGCCAAGAAGCCGGCGCAGGACAAGATCGACGCGGTCGACGAGTGCCGTCGGCTGGCTCGCCGGCGCTGGATGCGCGCTCGACTTCGCCGGCGGCACGGTGGTGCATATCAACGCCGGCATCGCCGGTCTCGTCGGCGCGCTGATGGTCGGCAAGCGCATCGGCTATGGCAAGGAAGCGCTTCCGCCGCACTCGCTCACCATGTCGATGATCGGCGCCTCGCTGCTGTGGGTTGGCTGGTTCGGCTTCAACGCCGGCTCTAATCTGGAAGCCAACGGCACGACGGCGCTGGCCTTCGTCAACACGATGGTGGCCACCGCCGGCGCCGCGCTGTCCTGGCTGCTGGTGGAATGGGCGGTGAAGGGCAAGCCTTCGCTGCTTGGCCTCATCTCCGGCGCGGTCGCGGGCCTCGTCGCGGTCACGCCCGGCGTCGGGCTTCGCCGGACCGATCGGCTCGCTCGCGCTCGGCCTCATCGTCTCGCCGCTGTGCCTGTTCTTCGTCTCGAAGGTGAAGAACACGTTCGGCTACGACGACGCGCTCGATGTCTTCGGCGTGCATTGCATCGGCGGCATCACCGGCGCGCTCGCGACCGGCATTCTGGTCAATCCGGTTCTGGGCGGCGTCGGCATCACCGACTACAGCAACATCGGCGAGAACTCGCCGGCAAATACGAATTGATCCCGCCAATGATCGCCCAGGGCAAGGCCGTTGGCCGACGCTGCTCTATTCGGGCATCGGCTCGGCGATCCTCTATAAGATCGTCGACCTGATGATCGGCCTGCGCCCCGCGCCCGATCAGGAGCGCGAGGGTCTCGACATCACCGACCACGGCGAGCGGGCGTACAATACTGAGGTTCTCCCGGGGCGCGGTCCAAGGGCTTGACCTTTGGACCGCACCCACAACTTCAGTTCGGCACATACCCGGCAATGCCCTGACCGTTCGAGGGGCTCCAGCGCAAGCTGGGGCCCCTTCTTTTTGGCAAAAAGGGATTGCCCCGCCGCCGCCGAACCAGAAAGATGGTGACGTCAGCTACATC
>CAVZQX010000069.1:0-82570 GCA_963777475.1 uncultured Alphaproteobacteria bacterium | reverse complement strand
CGAGGGAAAACCGGTTCCCACCCCGCTATCCAAATGCGGGCAGGCTTTTCCGGATCATGCTTTACTCCCAGTCCTTGAACTTCCAGGACCTGAGCGACAGCTTCCACGGCGTCAGGTTTTCCAGCCGCCATTGCTCGAAGCGACCGGGCGGCCAGTGGCTGAGGCGCCGCTCCTCCGTGGCCGCGGGCGCGATGACGCGCGGCATGACGCGGCGACGTTTTTGCTGTGTCGCCTCAGAGATGATGTCGACAAGATCGGACTTTTTGGCCATGGCTCGCTTCCCTCGCGAAACGCCGTGCCTCAAAGTCCAGTTTGCTCCCCGTTGCTTAAGGAGTGGTTGCGGAAGTGCTTCGAGGTTGAAGCTTGTCCCTACCGCCACTCCCTCACATCGACGAAATGTCCCGCGATCGCGGCGGCGGCGGCCATGGCCGGGGAGACCAGGTGGGTGCGGCCCTTGAAACCCTGGCGGCCCTCGAAATTGCGGTTCGAGGTCGAGGCGCAGCGTTCTTCCGGCTTCAGCTTGTCGGGGTTCATGGCAAGGCACATCGAGCAGCCCGGCTCGCGCCATTCGAAACCGGCCTTGAGGAAGATCTTGTCCAGGCCTTCGGACTCCGCCTGCTCCTTCACGATGCCCGAGCCCGGCACCACCATCGCGTTGACGTTGGCATTGACGGTCTTGCCTTCGGCGATCTTGGCGGCGGCGCGCAGATCCTCGATCCGGCCGTTGGTGCAGGAGCCGATGAAGACGCGGTCGAGCGTGATGTCGGTGATCTTGGTGCCCGCCTTCAGGCCCATGTAGTTCAGCGCGCGGTGCTTTGAGAGCCGCTTGGCTTCGTCGGCGATCTCATCGGGATCGGGCACGAAGCCGCTGATGGAGACGACGTCCTCGGGCGAGGTGCCCCAGGTCACGATCGGCGGCAATTTAGCCGCATCCAGCCGGATTTCGTGATCGAAATGAGCGGTCTGATCCGAGCGCAGCGTTTCCCAGTAGCGCATCGCCTGCGTCCCAGGCCTCGCCTTTCGGCGATTTCGGCCGGCCGCGCAGGAAATCGAACGCCTTTTGGTCCGGCGCGACCAGGCCAGCGCGCGCGCCGCCCTCGATCGACATGTTACAGACGGTCATGCGGCCTTCCATCGACAGCGCGCGGATCGCCTCGCCGGCATATTCCAGTACATAGCCGGTGCCGCCGGCGGTGCCGATCTCGCCGATGATGGCGAGGATGATGTCCTTGCCAGTGACGCCCTCCGGCAATTTGCCGTCGACGATCGCCCGCATGTTCTTGGCTTTTTTCTGGATCAGCGTCTGCGTCGCCAGCACATGCTCGACTTCGGAAGTGCCGATGCCATGTGCCAGCGCGCCGAACGCGCCGTGGGTGGAGGTGTGGCTGTCGCCGCAGACGATGGTCGTGCCGGGCAGCGTAAAGCCCTGCTCGGGGCCGATCACGTGGACGATGCCCTGGCGCTTGTCGAACTCGTTGTAATATTCGATGCCGAATTCCTTGGCGTTCTCCGCCATCACCCGCATCTGCTCGATGCTTTCAGGATCGGGATTGGGTTTTGAGCGATCGGTGGTCGGGATGTTGTGGTCGACCACGGCGAGCGTCTTCTCCGGCGCGCGCACCTTGCGCCCGGTCGCGCGCAGGCCTTCGAAGGCCTGCGGCGAGGTCACCTCATGGACGAGATGGCGGTCGATATAGAGCAGGCAGGTGCCGTCTTCGGCCTCGTGAACCAGATGGTCGTTCCAGATTTTGTCGTACAGCGTGGTCGGTTTGGACATGAGCGTAAGCTCCAAAAAAGATTCTGTGTGAGCGGTTCAGCGCGGATACGCGCTACAGAACGAAAGATCGGCGCGCATCAAAGCGCGCGGCTAAGTTCCGACGTCGCCGAGGTCGCGAACCGTCCGAAGAACCGGCCGGGCAGGCGGCAGCGATCGTCGATCACGACGCGCCGGCAAACAATGCTGATTTGGTCCAGGGCCATTGGTTTTTCTAACACAAGGCGTGCGGCGGCGACAATCGATCCATAGCGAATGGTCACATAGTGTGCCGCAACAAAAAAGCGCGGGGCGTTCGCCCCGCGCTTTCTACCGATGCCGCTGCGTATCAGGTCACTCGCCGACGGCGGTGGCGCGGTCCTGCTTCTCGACGATGCGGGCCGACTTGCCGCGCAGGTTGCGCAGGTAATACAGCTTGGCGCGGCGCACCTTGCCGCGGCGCACCACCTTGATCGAGTCGATCATCGGCGACATCACCGGGAACACGCGCTCCACGCCTTCGCCGTAGGAAATCTTGCGCACCGTGAAGCTCTCGTTGAGTCCGCCGCCGGAGCGGCCGATGCAGACGCCTTCATAGGCCTGCACGCGGGTGCGGTCGCCTTCGACCACTTTCACGTTGACGATCACGGTGTCGCCGGGCGCGAACTCCGGGATCTCCTTGGTGGCCGACAGTTTGTCGAATTGCTCTTTTTCGAGCTGCTGAATGAGGTTCACGGGTAATCTCCATCGGCTGCGCGCCCAGCCAACGGGGGGCTCGCGCTTGATCCTGCCATCACTTGCGGATTTCGCGCTTCGTATAAGGCAAAGCCAAGCGCTTGTCACCCGTCTGTCGTGCTTTTTGAGCCTTTTTGGCTGAGAGCCCATAGATCTGGCCGCCGCGCCCGGGTCAGGGCCTCGGCTGCCGCCTTGCGCCAGGCCGCGACCTTGACGTGGTCGCCGGACAGCAGGATTTCCGGGATCGGAACCCCCTCGAAACTCTGCGGGCGGGTATATTGCGGGTATTCCAGTAACCCATCGGAAAAGCTCTCTTCCGCCCCGGATTCGGCCTTTCCCATCACCCCCGGCAGCAGCCTGACGCAGGCATCGATCAGCGCCAATGCGGCGATTTCGCCGCCGGAAAGCACGAAATCGCCGATCGAAACCTCCTCTAACTGCCGTGCCTCGATCACCCGCTGGTCCACCCCCTCGAAGCGGCCGCACACGATCAGCGGACCCGGCCCGGCCGCGAGTTGGCGGACCCGCGACTGGGTCAATGGCCGACCCCGCGGGCTCATCAGCAGGCGCGGGCGGTCTTCTGTGCTTGCCAGCGCGGCGTCAGCCGCGTCGATCGCCGCCGCCAGCACATCCGCGCGTAAAACCATGCCGGGACCGCCGCCAGCCGGGGTGTCGTCGACGCTGCGATGGCGGTCGGTGGCAGAGGCGCGGATATCGCGCGCCTCCAGCGCCCAGAGGCTTGATGCCAGCGCCTTGCCGGCGAGGCTGACGCCGAGCGGTCCCGGAAACATTTCCGGGAACAGGGTGAGCACGGTTGCGCGCCAGATCGTCGCGTTGGCAGTCATTCTGCTCCCGTTACGGCACAATGGCCGTGAGATCGAGGCCGTGCATCAAGGCGGCCGCCTCGACGGCCTGCCTGAAGTCGGCGAGCTTGTAGGTCGACACCACGATCTTGTTCAGATCGAGCAGGCCTTCGGCGGCGAGCGAAGCGAGCTGACCGGGCGCTGCGCGTTCGTACATGAACTGGCCGACCACTTCCCAGTCGTTGGCCAGCATTTCGCGGAACGACAATTCCAGCGGCACCTCGGCGCTGCCCATCAGCACCAGCCGGCCGCCGCGCTTCAATGCGCGCAGGCAGGAGAGCGTGGTCGAGGTGCTCTTGGCGGCGCCGAGCAGATCGAGCGCGACATCGGCATGGCCTGCGGCCGCATGGCGGATGGTCGCGAGATCTTTCACCGCATCGCCGGTGACGTTAGCCGGAATGACGCGCGGACCGAAGGCGTCGCGCAAGGATTTAAGCGCGGCCTCGTTGCGTCCGACCGCGACGACGCGCCCGGCGCCCATGCTGACCGCGAGCATCACCGCGCCCGAACCGAAATAGCCGCTTGCGCCGTTGATGATGATGGTCTGACCGCCGCGCAGGCCGCTACGTTGCAGACCGCCGAACGGCACGATCAGCTTTGCCAGTCCAATCAGCTCGGTCGCGGGCCTGTCGTCGAGCCTGTCGAGCGGCGTGACGCAGGCACCAGGCCAGTGCGCGATTTCCGCAAACACGCCGTCGCGCCAGCGCGCCTGCATCGCGGTCGCCGCTTCGCTGGTCACGGTCGTCGTCAGCCCGATCAGGATCTGCGGCGGGTCGGTGTCCGGCACGTCGCCGCGCAGATGCGGGCTTAGGAAAACCCGGTCGCCGTGCCGCACGTGACTGACATTGTCGCCGGTCGCGATCACGCGACCGATCGCATTGGTGCCGGGCACGAACGGCATCGGCGGCAGGCTGTAGGGCACTGCGCCCGACAGCACCCGGCCCATATAGGACAGCACCATGCCGGCCTCGATCCGCACCAAAACGCCGTCGGGCGCGGGGTTCGGCGTCTCGACGTCGTCGAAGCGCAGGTCGTTATGCGCGTGCAGCCGCCAGGCTTTGTGGGTCTGAGCCATATCAGTCATTCCCGATCAATCTTGCGGCGATTAGATCACGCCGCGGCCGGATCGTCGCCGTCGATTTCTTCTGGCAATTCGATCACCACGCGTCCGCTCTTCAAGTCCACCGTGGGCACCACGGCGTTGGTGAACGGCAGCAGCATGGTCGCGCCTGCCGGCGGCGCGATCTCGATGATATCGCCGGCGCCGAAATTGTGGATCGCGACGACGCGGCCGAGCGGCTGGTCGGCCGTCGTCACCGCGGCGAGCCCGATCAGGTCGGTGTGGTAATATTCGTCTGCTTCCGTCGCCGGCAGCTTTTCGCGCGCGACATAGAGCTCGACGCCGTTGAGCCGCTCGGCCTCCTCGCGGGTCGTGACGCCCTTGAGCGTCGCGACCAGATGGCCCTTCGCCTCGCGCGCTTCCGTCACCTCGAACTGGCGCGCGCCGTCCTTGGTCGAGAGCGCGCCGTAGCGCTTCACCGCAAAGGGGTCTTCGGTGAAGGTCCAAAGCTTGACGGCGCCGCGCACGCCATGCGCGGCGCCGATCCGGGCGACGCAGATTTGCGCTGGCATCAGCGCTCATCCTTCGAGACGCCCGTCTTCGCCAAGGCTTCGCCGTGCTCCTCAGGATGAGGGGATAGTTCCTCATGCTGAGGAGCACGGCGACAGCCGTGCGTCTCGAAGCACGAAGCTCCACTCACAACCAAACCTTACGCCGACTTGGCGGCGGCTTCGGCCTGCGCCTTGCGCTCCTTGCGCGGCACGGCCTTTTCCGGGTTGCTGCGGGCCGGGCGCTTCATGACGCCGGCGGCATCGAGGAAGCGCATCACGCGGTCCGACGGCTGCGCGCCCTTGGCGAGCCAGGCCTTGACCTTGTCCATGTCGAGCTTCAGCCGCGCCTCGTTGTCTTTCGGCAGCAGCGGATTGAAATGGCCGAGCCGCTCGATGAAACGGCCGTCACGCGGAAAGCGCGAGTCGGCGGCAACGACGTGATAGACCGGACGCTTCTTGGTGCCCGCGCGAGCGAGGCGGATGACGACTGACATTTTGGTTCTCCTATTGAATGTTGAACACGTGGTTTTCGGTTTGAATTGTCGTCATTGCGAGGAGCGAAGCGACGAAGCAATCCACCTTTTCGCGGCGAAATGGATTGCTTCGCGAAGCCTGTCATCAGATCGCGTTCGCGACCGTTCGCTCGCAATGACGAAAGTGAGGTCATTTCTTCTTCCCCGGGAAACCGCCGAGCCCGGGCAGCGTCGGCTTGCCGCTGAGGCCGGTGAGCCCCGGCAGGTTCGGCAGGCCGCTGCGAAGCCCAGCGGGAAGTTCCTTCGGCAGCGACGGCATGCCACCTTGCGGCAGGTCCGCCCGGCATTTTTTCCGCCAGCGCCTTCATCTGTTCGGGCGAGGGCATCGCGCCGCCGCCAAAGCCCATCGCCTGCGCGATGCCGGCGAGCGGGCCGCGCTTGCCCGAGCCCATCGCCTTCATCACGTCGGCCATGTTCCGGTGCATCTTCAGGAGCTTGTTGACCTGCTCGACGTTTTGGCCGGCGCCGGAAGCGATGCGCTTCTTGCGGCTGGCTTTGAGGATATCCGGATGGCGGCGCTCCTGCCGCGTCATCGAGTCGATGATCGCGACCTGGCGCTTGATGATCCTGTCGTCGATGCCGGCGGCCGCGATCTGGTTCTTCATCTTGGCGATGCCGGGCATCATGCCCATCAGCCCCGAGATGCCGCCCATGCTCGCCATCTGCTGCAGCTGCTCGCGCATGTCGTTGAGGTCGAACTGACCCTTGCGCATCCGCTCGGCGGTGCGCGCGGCCTTTTCCGCATCGATATTCGCCGCCGCCTTCTCCACCAGCGACACCACGTCGCCCATGCCGAGAATGCGGCCCGCGATGCGGCTCGGATGAAAATCCTCCAGCGCATCGGTCTTTTCGCCGGTGCCGATCAGTTTGATCGGCTTGCCGGTGACCGCGCGCATCGACAGCGCCGCGCCGCCGCGGCCGTCGCCGTCGACGCGCGTCAGCACGATGCCGGTGAGGCCCACGCGCTGGTCGAACGAGCGCGCGAGATTGACCGCGTCCTGGCCGGTCAGCGCGTCGGCGACCAGCAGCACTTCATGCGGATTGGCGACCGTTTTGATTTCGGCCGCTTCGCTCATCATCTCTTCGTCGAGCGTGGTGCGCCCGGCGGTATCGAGCAGCACCACGTCGTAGCCGCCGAGTTTTCCGGCTTCCAGCGCGCGGCGCGCGATCTGCGGCGGCTTCTGCCCCTCCACGATCGGCAAGGTCGCGATCTCGAGGTCGCGGCCGAGCACGGCGAGTTGCTCCATCGCCGCCGGGCGGTAGACGTCGAGGGAAGCCATCAGCACCTTGCGCTTGTCGCGCTGGGTCAGGCGGCGCGCGAGCTTTGCGGTGGTGGTGGTCTTGCCGGAGCCCTGCAGGCCGACCATCATGATCGCGACCGGCGGCACGGCATTGAGGTCGATGGTCTGGCCGTCCGAGCCAAGCGTGGCGATCAGTTCGTCATGGACGATCTTCACCACCATCTGGCCGGGGGTGACCGACTTGACCACGGTGGCGCCGACCGCCTGCTCGCGGACGCGCTCGGTAAAGCTTCGCACCACGTCGAGCGAGACGTCGGCCTCCAGCAGCGCGCGGCGCACCTCGCGCATCGCGGCGTCGACATCGGCCTCCGACAGCGAGCCGCGCCCCGTCAGCCGATCGAGAATGCCACCAAGCTTTTCCGACAGATTGTCGAACACTTGCGTCGTCCTTTGTCCTGCACGCGCAGGCGCTGCCTCGTTCACCAGCTCGTCATACCCCGCGAAAGCGGGGTATCCAGTACGCCGCAGCCTCTCGATTCAATCCGAGCTGCTCTGGGATACTGGATCACCCGCTTTCGCGGGTGATGACGATCTATACTTACTCGCCGCGGCTGTACGCGAAACGGATGCTCCAAACACGTTCGCGCCCGAGGGCGCATAGCGCTGTCGGGCGTTAACCTCCGGCCTCCAGGGCCGGGCGGCGGTTCGAAAAGAAAATCTTTCCGATGAACGGGGCGGATTTACAGGGGATGACGGGATCAAGTCAAGGAAAGTTCTCGTCAGAGGCGACCGCGGGATTTTCTCTAACGAGCTGAAAAAAATCAGAATTTCTCGTCGCCCCGATGCCGTATCGAGTCCGGAAAGTCGCGATAGAGCGCGAATTGCACGTTTTGCACCAGTGAATTGACCCCAAAATGCACGCCCTCGATCGGCTCACGGCGGCTGCCGACCCGGTTGAAAGCCCGATCGAGCTGCGCCAGATCGGAAAATTCCATCATCACATGAAATTCGCCGACCGGCACGGCACTGAGGCCGAGCTTGCGCCGCATCAGCCGCCAGCCTTGCATCAGTCCGTCGGTTTTCAAGCTGTCCATGTAGGTTTTGAGCCGGTCACTGAATTCGACGTCGGATACGCCCGATTTCAGGTCGAACCACGCGTTGTAAATGTCCATGGCCGGTCTCGTGTTATGGCTCCGCGCAACCATATAGCAACAACTCTTCTGCTCTCCCACCCGATCATTGATCCTGCTGCATGTCCCCCACCCGCCGCCGGCTTCTTAACCTTCTCGCAGGCTTGGCGGCCGCGTCGGGACTTTCGGCACTTTGGACTTCCGCATGAAAACCTATTCCGGCCCGCCATCCGATCATTTCGACGGAGAGCGCTTCTTCGATCCCGACGGCGTGCCGCCGAAATCGCTTGCCGATCTGCTGCGCTGGCAGTTCGGGGGCAATCGCCAGCGTGCGGCCTGGCCCGAATGGGCGCCGAGCCCCCACGCCGACGCGCCGCCTGAGCGTGTCGATGGCGAGAAGGTGCGGCTATCCTTCGTCGGCCACGCAAGCTGGCTGATCCAGACCTCAGGCCTGAACATCCTGGTCGATCCGGTCTGGTCGGAGCGGGTCTCGCCGCTTTCGTTCGCCGGGCCGAAGCGGCATAACGATCCCGGGATCAGCTTCGATGCGCTGCCCAAGGTCGATGTCGTGCTGGTGTCGCACGGCCATTACGACCATCTCGATGTCGCGACGCTGGCGAGACTGGCCGCAAAATTCTCGCCGCGCGCGATCACGCCGCTCGGCAATGATGCGATCATGCGCAGCGCGATCAAGGCCGACGCGTTCGACTGGCACGATCGGATCGAACTCGGCAACGGCGTCGCTGTGACGCTGGTGCCGACGCGGCACTGGTCGGCGCGCGGCCTGTTCGACCGCAACAAGACGCTGTGGGCGAGCTTTGTCCTGGAGACGCCGGCAGGCAAAATCTACATCGTCTGCGATTCCGGCTATGGCGAGGGCAAGCATTTCCGCCGCGTCGCCGAGGCGCATGGTCAGTTGCGGCTCGCGATCCTGCCGATCGGCGCCTATGAGCCGCGCTGGTTCATGCGCGACCAGCACATGAATCCATCGGACGCGGTAAAGGCGCTCAAGGATTGCGGCGCGCAGGCCGCGCTGGCCCATCATCACGGCACGTTCCAGCTCACCGATGAGGCGATCGACGCGCCGGCGATGGCGCTGGGCGAGGCGCTGGATGAAGCAAAGATTCCGCGCGAGCGGTTCGCGGTGCTGAAGCCGGGCCAGGTGGTGGAGATTTAACAACTGAATTTCGATCTCGTCGTCCCGGCCAAGCGAGCCATTGCGAGCGCGAGCCGGGACGACATCTCAGTTTGCGGCAGCCTTGATCGCCCAGCTCACGGCAACCGTCACCGACAGCGTCTCCTCGCCCTGCGCGATCGGCGTCGAGGTCGCCATCGGGGCGGCGGCCATCATCCTGGCGCGGAACACCGGCGCGGGCGCGCCTTCTTCGGAAATGCTGATGGGCGCGCCCAGCGTGACGCCGGCGGCCCTGGCGTAGATCTCGGCCTTGCGGCGGGCATCGGCGATGGCCTTTTCGCGCGCGTCGTCGAGCAGTTTCGAGGCCTGCGACACCGTGAAGTTGATGTTGCCGACATCGTTGGCGCCGGCGGCAACCAGCGTGTCGATCACGCTCGCGACCTTGGCGACATCGTGCAGCTTGATGCTGACACGGTTGCTGGCGCGGTAGCCGACGATCGGCGATGGACCGGGCCGGTTCGGCGCATATTGCGGCTGCAGCGACAGCCGCGAGGTCTGGTAGTCCTTGTCCTCAAGCCCTGCGCCTTTCAAGGCCAGCAACACCTTGCTCATCGCTGCAGTTGTTGGCGTCCGCGGCCTCGCGTGCGGTCTTGCCGTCCGAGGCGACGCCGGCGTCGAGCTGTGCGAGGTCGGGCGGCGCCGAGACTTGCGCCTCGCCGGTGACGGAAATCGCCGACGGAAAATCGGTCTCCGCGAGCGCAGGCGACCGCGAGCAGGTGAGCTGCAACCAGCGCGGCGGCGAGCGATAGGCTGTGCTTCATCGGGTTCATTTCAGCGGCACGTAGACGTTGATCACGAGCTTGTCCTCCGCGGTCTTCAGGGGATCGGTGATGTATTCCTCGATGAAGGTGTCCTTGGCTTCCAGTTTCTTGTCATCGAGGTGATTGGTGATCGCCTCGTAGGTGTTGTCCATATTGTCGTAGGAGCCGCGATGGACGAATTTCAGCGCCTTGCCTTCCGGCGATTTGCCCAGGCTCATGTTCTTGGCCAGGTTCTTCGGCTCCTGCTCGACCGGAATTTCCGCCAGATAGGTGAAGCCGGTGTCGTCGGTCGAGGTATAGACGATCAACGGGTTGCCCGAGGGCTTGATGCCCTGCTTGTCGAGCAGCGCATTCAGCGCCTTGAACGAATCGATCAGGGTATCGAACGCCGTATCCCAGTTGGCGTTGCCCTTGGCGATCACGACCTTTTTCCCCTCCAGGCTGATTTCCTCACCAAACGGGTCGGCGGTCTGGACCGGCGCGGGGGTTGAAGCGGCGGGGGCTTGGGCTGCGGCCGGGGGCGTCGCCGGGGCGGGCGCTCGCGCTCGGCGCGGGCGAGGGCGTGGCGGAAGCCGCGGGCGCGGGCGATGCCGCCGGCGATTGCGCCAGCGCCGGCACCAACCCGAGCGAAATCGCACCCAGCGGGATCAGTGCGACCATGGCGAGGCGGACAGTGCGGGCAGCGTTCATCTCTCAATCTCCATGGGCCATCCCAGAGCGGTCGCGGCATATCCCGGCTGGCGCCGCGCCGTCGCCGGTATTCCTAACACGCAAGCTCGGTTTTCGTCCCATGACAGATACGTAATGGCACCTCAAGGGCCGGGCTGGTCAATCCGCCCGCGTTCGCCATATAAAGCGGGCATAAATCGGATATTTTGATGAGTGCCCTCGCCAACCACGCCTTCGCCAAAATGAACGGGATCGGCAACGAGATCGTCGTCGTCGATCTGCGCGATGCGCCTGCCGTCGTGACGCCTGAGGAGGCGCGCGCGGTGGCGTCACACGTGCCCTATGACCAGCTCATGGTGCTGCAGCCGCCGCGGCTCGATGGAACCGAGGCCTTTATCCGCATCTACAACAATGACGGCTCGGAAGCCGGCGCCTGCGGCAACGGCATGCGCTGCGTGGTGCGGCGGCTGTTCGAGAAGACCGGCCAGAACGCCGTCACCTTCGAGACCCGCGCCGGGCTCTTGAATTGCTGGCAGGGGCCGTCGCCCCAGCTCTACACCGTCGACATGGGGGCGCCGAAGTTCGGCTGGCAGGACATTCCGCTCGCCGAAGAGTTTCGCGACACCCGCTATATCGAGCTGCAGATCGGGCCGATCGATGCGCCGGTGCTGCATTCGCCATCGGTGGTCAGCATGGGCAATCCGCACGCGATCTTCTGGGTCGACGACGTCAACGCCTACGATCTCGCCCGTTTCGGGCCGCTGCTGGAAAACCATCCGATCTTTCCCGAGCGCGCCAATATCACGCTCGCCCATATCGTCGACCGCGATCACATCACGATCCGCACCTGGGAGCGTGGCGCCGGGCTGACCAAGGCCTGTGGTTCGGCGGCATGCGCCACCGCGGTCGCGGCCGCCCGGCTGAAGCGCGCCAATCGCAGTGTGCAGATCACGCTGCCGGGCGGCGAGCTCGCCATCGAATGGCGCGAGCGCGACGACCATGTGCTGATGACGGGGACGGCGACTTTCGAATATGAAGGCCGCTTCGATCCTGCTTTGTTCGCCAGCGTCGCATGAGCGTCGAGGTCGTAACCTTCGGCTGCCGCCTCAACGCGTTCGAGTCCGAGGTGATCGCCCGCGAGGCGGCGCATGCCGGGTTGACGCAAACCATCGTCATCAATAGCTGCGCCGTCACCAATGAGGCGGTGGCGCAGGCGCGGCAGTCGATCCGGCGCTTGAAGCGCGAACGGCCGGGGCTGCGCATCGTCGTCACCGGCTGCGCGGCGCAGACGCAAGCAAAAATGTTTGCGGACATGGACGAGGTCGACCGCGTCATCGGCAACGACGACAAGATGCGGGGCGATGCCTGGCGCGCGGCGCGGACCGCGTTCGATATCGACAGCGACGAAAAGATCGCGGTCAGCGACATCATGGCGGTCAAGGAGATGGCGCCGCATCTCGTCGACGGCTTTCAAGGCGGCCTGCCGCGGGCCTTCGTGCAGGTGCAGAACGGCTGCGACCACCGCTGCACCTTCTGTATCATCCCGTTCGGCCGCGGCAATTCGCGCTCGGTGCCGATGGGCGCGGTGGTCGATCAGGTGCGCACCCTGGTCGAGCGGGGACATGCCGAGATCGTGCTGACCGGCGTCGATCTGACGAGCTATGGCGCCGACCTGCCGGGCGCACCGAAGCTCGGGCAGTTGACGAGGCAAATCCTGCGGCACGTGCCTGGGCTGAAGCGCTTGCGGATTTCCTCGATCGATTCGATCGAGGCCGATCGCGACCTGCTCGATGCGATCGCCGATGACGACCGGCTGATGCCGCACCTGCATCTGTCGCTGCAGTCCGGCGACGACCTGATCCTGAAGCGGATGAAGCGGCGGCATTCACGGAAAGATGCGATCGAATTCTGCGCCGAGGTGCGCCGGTTGCGGCCGGATATCGCGTTCGGCGCCGACATCATCGCGGGCTTTCCGACCGAGACGGACGCGATGTTCGAACGCTCGCTAGACTTGGTCGAGGAATGCGGCCTGACGTTCCTGCACGTGTTTCCCTATTCGCCGCGCCCGGGCACGCCGGCGGCGCGGATGCCGCAGGTCGCGGGGCCCGAGATCAAGGAGCGCGCCAGGCGCTTGCGCGCGGCGGGCGAGGCGGCGTTGCGGAAGCGACTGGCGTCGGAAGTGGGCGCCGTGCGCGAGGTGTTGATCGAGAGCGCTTCCCAGGGCCGCACGGAACATTTTCTGCCGGTGGCGATCAGCGGCGAGACGCCGGGCGCGGTGCGGACGGTTTGCGATCACGGGACATGACGGCGCGCGGTTGACCGTATGAACTCCGCAGTCCCGTGAACCCCGCTGTCGATACAAATTCCGCTGTCATCGCACGGCTTGACCGGGCGACCCAGTACGCCGAGGCCTCTCGGTCAATCATCGAGTGTCTCTGGAATACTGGGTCACCCGCCTTCGCGGGTGATGACGATCGGAGTGTGCGGACGACCGGAGTTCGCGGCGAGATCGCGCGCCTACTCCCCCTCCCACCCACATGCCCTCAGCCGCTCCCACATATGTTCCGGCGCCGGCGCCATCACGCGCACCGGCTCCTTGTTCTTCGAAATCGGAATCACGATCTCGCGCGAATGCAGGTGCAGGCGCGGTTCGCCGAAGCGCGGGCCGTTGCCGTAGATGTTGTCGCCGACGATCGGCCAGCCCTGGGCAGCCGCATGCACGCGCAATTGATGGGTGCGGCCGGTGACCGGTTCCATCGCAAGCCAGGTCAGGCCGGGGCCGCGACCGAGGACTTTCCAGTTGGTGACGGCGGCCTGCCCCTCCGGGTCCGGCTTCTGCCACCAGCCGCGCTCGGCGTTGAGGCGACCGAGCGCGAGCTCGATGGTGCCTTCGTCCTCGGCAGGGCCGCCCTCGACCAACGCCCAATAGGTCTTGGCAATCTTGCCATGCTTGAACAACAGCCCGAGCGAGGCGGTCGCCTTGCGGTGGCGCCCCAGCACGAGGCAACCGGACGTATCCTTGTCGAGCCGGTGGGCGAGGACCGGCGGCCGCGGCAGCCCGAAGCGCAGCGCATCGAAGGAGGATTCGAGGTTGGCGCCGCCCTTGGGGCCGCGATGCACCGGCAGCCCCGCGGGCTTGTCGATCACCAGCATCAACCCGTCGCGGTGGAGCACGCGCGACTGGATTTCGTCGGCGGTCAGTTCCGGAACATCGAGCAATTTGCAGGACTTTCGTTTGCAGGCGGGAACGGCTAACACGGCCGATATGAACGATACAACGTCGGAAGCACCCAAACTGAGCTGGTGGCGGCGGCTGTCCAGCGGGCTCAAGCGCACCTCGAATTCGCTGGGCTCGGCGGTCGCCGATCTCGTCATCAAGCGCAAGCTCGACCGGGCGATGCTCGAGGATATCGAGGACGTGCTGCTGCGGGCGGACCTCGGAACCGAAGTCGCCGCGCGGATCGCGGAAGCCGTAGGCAGCGGGCGCTACGACAAGGCGATATCGGCGGATGAAGTGAAGGGCGTGGTCGCAACCGAAGTCGAGAAGGTGCTGGCGCCGGTGGCGAAGCCGCTTGCGATCGACACGGCGCATTCGCCGTTCGTCATTCTCGTGGTCGGCGTCAACGGCTCCGGCAAGACCACCACCATCGGCAAGCTCGCGGCAAAGTTCGCTGCCGAAGGCCGCAAGGTGATGCTGGCCGCCGGCGACACTTTTCGTGCCGCCGCCATCGAGCAATTGAAGATCTGGGGCGAGCGCACCGGATCGCCGGTGATTGCGGGCGCGCAGGGCTCGGATTCGGCAAGCCTTGCCTTCAACGCGCTGACCGCGGCGAAAGCGCAGAACATCGACGTGCTGCTGATCGATACCGCAGGAAGGCTGCAGAACAAGGCCGAACTGATGAACGAATTGGAAAAGGTCGTCCGCGTCATCAAGAAGGTCGACGCGTCGGCGCCGCATGCGGTGCTCCTGGTGCTGGATGCGACGGTGGGGCAGAACGCGCTGTCGCAGGTCGAGGCGTTTCATCGCACCGCCGGCGTCACCGGGCTGGTGATGACGAAGTTGGACGGCACCGCGCGCGGCGGCATCCTGGTGGCGCTGGCGGAGAAATTCAAGCTGCCGGTGCATTTCATCGGCGTCGGCGAGGGCGTCGACGATCTCGCGCCCTTCACCGCCCGGGACTTTGCACAGGCGATAGCGGGGATCGAGTCATAGGTTTTCTCTTGTCATGCCCCGCGAAAGCGGGGCATCCAGCACGCCGCGCCGCCGGTCAGAGAAACGAAGCGGTTCGGATTACTGGATCGTCCGCATTCTGCGGATGATGACGGCAACATAGGTTACGCAATGGACAAGACCCAGCCGCACCCGCTGTTCAAGCTTGCGACCGAACTCGGTCCCTTGATGGTGTTCTTCATCGTCAACTTCAAGTTCCATCTGTTTGTCGCGACCGCGGCCTTCATGGTGGCGATCGTGGCGGCGATGATCGCGTCCTATGTCGTGACGCGGCACGTGCCGTTGATGGCGCTGGTCACCGGTGCCGTCGTGCTGGTGTTCGGCACGCTGACCTTGGTGCTGCACGATGAAACCTTCATCAAGATCAAGCCCACTATCATCTACGGCCTGTTCGCCGCAGTGCTCGGCGGCGGCCTGCTGTTCGGCCGCTCCTTCATCGCCATCATGTTCGACCAGATGTTCAACCTGACGCCGCAGGGTTGGCGTATCCTGACGCTGCGCTGGGCGCTGTTCTTTTTTGCAATGGCGATTTTGAACGAGATCATCTGGCGCACCCAGAGCACCGATTTCTGGGTGACCTTCAAGTTGTTTGGCGTGACGCCGCTGGTGATGGTTTTTGCGATCACGCAGATGCCGCTGATCAAGCGCTACCATCTCGAGCCGGTCTCGCTGGAAGCAAGCGACGCCGCGGAGGGGGACCTGAGGAAGGGGGGTTAAGACCCCGCCTTCAGCGCCTTGTCGATCTCGGCCCTCATCACGCTGTCGACATTGTCCGGGGTGATCGGGCCGACCAGCTTATAGACGATCTTGCCTTCGCGCCCGATGATGAAGGTCTCCGGAACGCCATAGACGCCCCATTCGATCGCGGCGCGGCCGTTGCCGTCGACGCCGACATATCCATAGGGGTTGCCGTAGCGGCCGAGGAAGCGCCGCGCATTTTCGGCCGTGTCCTTGTAGTTGATGCCGATCACCTGCAGCCGCTTGTCGTGGCCGATCTCGGTGAGCAGCGGCGCTTCGTCATGGCAGGGCACGCACCAGGAAGCCCAGACGTTGACGACGCTGACCTTGCCCTTGAACATGGCGGGATCGAGCCCGGGTACCGGCGCGCCGTCAGTGAGAAGGCCCTGCAGCGGCGGCAGCGGGGTTTGCGGCGCGGGGTGCCCGATCAGCGCCGATGGAATCCGCGACGGGTCGGTATTGCCGAGCCGGAAGGCGAACAACACCGCGAGCCCTGCGAAGGCGATCAGCGGCAGCGCCATCAGCCATGACCGGCGCCGCGTCGGCGTTTCTGAGGTGACCTGTTCGCTCATCTAAATCTCCCGCGCACTACGCCCGGACCGCCGCACGATGCCACTCTCGTCGAGTTGGCGCAGGCGTCGCGTCTGGTTGCGGTAATCGACCGCGATCCAGGCAATGAGGATCGCAACCACCAGCGTCACCAGCAAATAGGATGTCACGATGAAGGGTGCGTAGGGTCCGAGCGACATGGCGGTCACGCAGCCCGTTGGCTGGCTTGCATCATCTGCAAGCTCCGCACCCGGCGGCGCAGGATTTCGTTGCGCATCGCCGCCAGATGCAGCGTCAGGAACAATAACGTGAACGCCAGCGCCATCACCAAGAGCGGGATCAAGAAGGCGCGATCGAGCGTGGACCCGCCCATCCGGAATACCGATGCCGGCTGGTGCAGCGTGTTCCACCAGTCGACCGAGAACTTGATGATCGGCAGGTTGATGGCGCCGACCAAGGTCAGGACCGCGGCGGCGCGAGCGGCGCGCGAGGGGTCCTCGACCGCCCGCCACAGCGCGATCAGGCCGAGATACATCAAAAACAGGATCAGCACGGAAGTGAGCCGCGCGTCCCATTCCCAGTAGGTGCCCCACATCGGCCGGCCCCACAGCGAACCCGTGACCAGGGCGAGGAAGGTGAAGGCGGCGCCGATCGGGGCGGCGGCTTTCGCCGCGACGTCGGCAAGTGGGTGTCGCCACACCAGCGTGCCGAGCGCGGCGGCGCTCATCACGGCCCAGACGAACATCGACAGCCACGCGTTCGGCACGTGGATGAACATGATCTTCACGGTGGCGCCCTGCTGGTAGTCGTCGGGCGCGGTCGCCGATTGATAGAGGCCGATCAAGAGAACGACCGCGGTGATGCCGATCAGCCAAGGCAAGACCCGCGAGGTCAGCGCCAGGAACTTGGTGGGATTGGCAAGGTCGATCAGCGTCATGACATCCTGTTAGTCGTCGCAAGCGCTGCAGGCAATCAGCATAAGGTCGTTCTGCAAGAGTTGATCGGTATCAAGGTTAGCCTTCCCGGTATCAATCCAGGCCGTGTCGCAGGCTGGCGGCGGCCGCGAATGGCCCGATCACGAAACTCACCAGCGATAATGCGCACAGGATTGAAAACGGCGCGCCGAACGACGACGGTCCCGATATCGCCGCCTGCGAAGCGGCGACGCCGAAAATCAACACCGGAATCGACAGCGGCAGCACCAGCACCGCCAGCAACAATCCGCCGCGATGCAGGGTGACCGCCAGCGCCGCGCCGATCATGCCGGTGAAGGTCAGCGCCGGCGTGCCGGCGAGCAGCGTCAGGGCCACCGCCGAGGTCGAGGCGGTATCGAGATTGAGCAGCAGGCCCAGTACCGGGGTGGCGACGATCAAGGGCAGGCCCGCGGCCAGCCAGTGCGCGAGCGCTTTCGCGGCACAGGCGAGTTCCAGGGGCGTCCGGCCCATCACGATCAGGTCAAGGGAACCGTCTTCGTGGTCGGCCATGAACAGCCGGTCGAGCGTGAGCAGGCTCGCGAGCAGCGCCCCGAGCCAGAGGATCGCCGGCCCCAGCCGCGCCAACAGCGCCAGATCCGGGCCGAGCGCGAACGGCATCAGCACCACCACGGTGAGAAAGAACAGAACCCCGATCAGCGCGCCGCCGCCGACCCGGAGCGCGATTTTGATGTCCCGTCGAATCAAGGCACCCAGCGCGGTCACGCCATCCCCCCGATCCGCAATTCCTTCGCCTCGATCCCGAGCGCGGTGTGGGTGGCGGCGACGACCAGGCCGCCGCGGTTGAGATGATCGCGCATCAGGGCCGAAAACAGGCTCTGGCCGGCGGCGTCCAGCGCCGCGGTCGGCTCGTCCAGCAGCCAGACCGGCCGCCTGACCGCGATCAGCCGGGCCAGCGAGAGCCGCCGCCGCTGCCCTGCTGATAGATAGGCCGCCGGCAGATCGCTGGCATGATCGAGCCCCACCGCGGCCAGGCTTTCCGCCGGGTCGAACGTCTCGCCGCCCAGAAAATCCCGCCAGAAGCCAAGGTTTTCCATCACGCTCAGGGCGGGCTTCAGCGCGTCGCGGTGGCCGAGATAGTGGGCTTGTTCAGGAAGCGTCAACTCGGCGTCGCCGCCCTCCAGGGTGACCGATCCGCCTGAGATCGCGAGCAGGCCGGCGATAAGCCGCAGCAGCGAGGTTTTGCCCGATCCGTTGCGCCCGGTCACCGCCAGAACTTCGCCCGCGGAGGCCTCAAAATCGAGGCGTGAGAAGATTTCCCGCTCGCCCCGCACGCATCTCAAGCCGCTTCCCAGGAGCCGCATGGTGTCTCTTCACAGCCCTCTGGATCCATCGGGGTACCGCAGCAGAATTTATGGGTACCACGCCCGCGCCGCATGATTGTCAGTGTGGCGGCAATGCTTGAAAGCTTCTATAAGCCGGAACTTGATGCAGCACACAATCGCCCGCTGCAAGCCATCTGACCAGATCCGCTGACGGTGTTTAAATACCCCTCTTTAGGGTATAACTGATTAATTGGGAATTCCTCACATGACCTCGCTCGACAGCTTCAAATGCCAGAAGACCCTTCGGGTCGGCTTGAAATCCTACGTGTATTACAGCCTGCCCACCGCCGAGAAGAACGGTCTGAAGGGGATTTCCAAGCTGCCTTATTCGATGAAGGTGCTGTTGGAAAACCTGCTGCGCAATGAAGACGGCCGAACCGTCAAGAAAGAGGACATCCTCGCGATCAGCAAATGGCTGAAGACCCGCAAGCTCGAGCACGAGATCGCGTTCCGGCCGGCGCGCGTGTTGATGCAGGATTTCACCGGCGTGCCGGCGGTGGTCGATCTCGCGGCCATGCGCAATGCGATGCAGATGCTCGGGGGCGATGCGGAAAAGATCAACCCGCTGGTGCCGGTCGATCTCGTCATCGATCATTCCGTGATCGTGAATTTCTTCGGCGACAACAAGGCCTTCGCCAAGAACGTGGTCGAGGAATACAAGCAGAACCAGGAACGCTACGAATTCCTGAAATGGGGCCAGAAGGCATTCTCGAACTTCTCCGTGGTGCCGCCCGGCACCGGCATCTGCCATCAGGTCAATCTCGAATATCTCGCCCAGACGGTGTGGACCAAGAAGGAGAAGATGACGGTCGGCAAGAAGACCGCCACCTTCGAGCTCGCCTATCCGGATTCGCTTGTCGGTACCGACTCGCACACCACCATGGTCAACGGTCTTGCCGTGCTCGGTTGGGGCGTCGGCGGCATCGAGGCGGAAGCTGCGATGCTCGGCCAGCCTTTGTCGATGCTGCTGCCGGAAGTGGTCGGCTTCAAGCTCAAGGGCCAGCTCAAGGAAGGCGTGACCGCGACCGACCTGGTGCTGACGGTGACGCAGATGCTGCGCAAGCAGGGCGTGGTCGGCAAGTTCGTGGAATTCTTCGGCCCCGGTCTCGACCACCTCTCGGTCGCCGACAAGGCGACCATCGGCAACATGGCGCCGGAATATGGCGCCACTTGCGGATTCTTCCCGGTCGATGCCGCAACCATTGATTATCTGAAGACCTCGGGCCGCGCGTCACCGCGCGTCGCGCTGGTCGCAGCCTATGCGAAGGCGCAGGGTTTGTTCCGCACCGCCAAGTCGGAGGACCCGGTCTTCACCGAGACCATCACGCTCGATCTTGCCGACGTCGTGCCGTCGATGGCCGGCCCGAAGCGCCCCGAAGGCCGCGTCGCGCTGCCGGCGGTAGCGGAAGGCTTCGCCGGGGCGCTGGCGAGCGAATACAAGAAGGCCACCGATGGCTCGAAGCGTTATGCGGTCGACAACCGCGAGTTCGATCTCGGCCATGGCGATGTCGTCATCGCCGCGATCACCTCCTGCACCAATACCTCCAATCCAAGCGTCCTGATCGGTGCGGGGCTCTTGGCCCGAAACGCCGCCGCCAAGGGATTGAAGGCAAAGCCCTGGGTAAAGACGTCGCTGGCCCCTGGCAGCCAGGTGGTCGCGGAATATCTCGCCAATTCCGGACTGCAGACCCATCTCGACAAGGTCGGCTTCAACCTGGTCGGGTTCGGCTGCACCACCTGCATCGGCAATTCCGGACCATTGCCGGAGGATATTTCGAAGTCGATCAACGACAACGGCATCGTTGCGGCCGCGGTGCTCTCGGGTAACCGCAATTTCGAAGGCCGCGTCTCTCCCGACGTGCAGGCCAATTACCTCGCCTCGCCGCCGCTGGTCGTGGCCTATGCGCTGGCGGGAACCGTGACCAGGGATCTCAGCCTCCGAGCCGATCGGCAACGGCAAGGACGGCAAGCCGGTGTACCTGAAGGACATCTGGCCTACGACGAAGGAGATCAACGCCCTCATGAAGAAGTTCGTGACCGCGTCGATCTTCAAGAAGAGGTATGCCGACGTGTTCAAGGGCGACACCAACTGGCGCAAGATCAAGACGGTCGAGAGCGAGACCTATCGTTGGAACATGAGCTCGACCTATGTGCAGAATCCGCCCTACTTCGAGGGCATGAAGAAACAGCCGGAGCCGATTACCGACGTCGTCGATGCGCGGATTCTGGCGATGTTCGGCGACAAGATCACCACCGACCACATCTCGCCGGCCGGTTCCATCAAGCTGACCTCGCCGGCCGGCAAATACTTGAGCGAGCACCAGGTGCGCCCTGCCGACTTCAACCAGTACGGCACGCGGCGCGGCAACCATGAGATCATGATGCGCGGCACCTTCGCCAACATCCGCATCAAGAATTTCATGCTGAAAGGCGCCGACGGCAACATCCCCGAGGGCGGCCTGACAAAACACTGGCCCGACGGCGAGCAGATGTCGATCTACGACGCCGCGATGAAGTACCAGGCGGAGAACGTGCCGCTGGTGGTATTCGCCGGCGCCGAATACGGCAACGGCTCATCGCGCGACTGGGCCGCGAAGGGAACTCGGCTGCTTGGTGTACGCGCCGTGATCTGCCAGAGCTTCGAGCGCATCCATCGCTCCAATCTCGTCGGTATGGGCGTGCTGCCGCTGACCTTCGAGGACGGCGCGTCGTGGCAGTCGATCGGACTGAAGGGCGATGAGACGGTCACGATCCGCGGACTGCAGGGCGATCTGAAGCCGCGCCAGAAGCTGACCGCGGAAATCGTCTCCGGCGATGGCGCGCTGCAGCGCGTTCCGCTGCTGTGCCGCATCGATACCCTCGACGAGCTCGAATACTATCGAAACGGCGGCATCCTGCATTATGTGCTGCGCAAGCTCGCGGCGTGAAGCAAGACCTAATCGACGGCTCACTGCGAAGTGAGTGGCAGGTGACGGGGAGGCGGCCTATGAAAAGGCCGCCTCCTTCGCGTTCGAAGGCGGGGTAGCGGATCAGCGCTACTTTCTAAGGTGGGTAGCGCGTTCGCGCTACGACTAAGGTGGGTAGCGCATTCGCGCTGCAACTAAGGTTGGTAGCGCATCCGCGCTACAGGGCGTTAACGATGATGCGGGCATCCATGCGGTTATGACAGGGACGATGGCCTATAGTTTGATTTCACGCTGGTCGGGGGCGCTCGGCGTCTGTGCAATCGTTGCCATCGTCCGCCCCGCCCATGCCGATCCGCGCGCGGTGATTGAGCTGTTCACCTCGCAAGGCTGCTCGTCATGTCCGCCTGCGGACAAGATCATCGGCGAGCTCGCCAGGGATCCGTCGATCATCGCGCTGAGCATGCCGATCGACTACTGGGATTATCTCGGCTGGAAGGACACGCTGGCGGATGCGCGCTTCTCCGCACGCCAGAGAGCCTATTCCAAGATGCGCGGCGATCGCGAAGTTTATACGCCGCAGGCTGTCATCAACGGCGAGGTGCATGTCATCGGCAGCGATCGCGACGGCATCGAAAGCGCGATCGGAGCGACCCGCAAGAACGAGAGCGTGATGTCGGTGCCGGTCATGATGACGCTGGCCGGCAAGCAGCTCAACGTTTCGGTGGCCGCCTCGACCAGGGGCCCTGCCGCGATGCACGGCGAAGTATGGATTTGTTCGATTTCGAGCGCCGTGCCGATCGCCATCGGCCGCGGCGAGAATCGCGGGCGCGAGCTCACCTATTACAATGTGGTGCGGAACCTGTTGAAGGTGGGCGACTGGAACGGCAATCCCGGAAGCTGGACCGTGCCGATCGAAAACGTCGCGCGCGAGGGCGTCGACGGCGCTGTCGTCTATGTTCAGGACGGCAGCCACGACCGACCGGGGGCGATGCTAGGCGCGGCCTACACCTCGCTGCACTGAGCTTGCTGCACTGATTTTGCGAAAATTGCGGTGCGCGGTCATCGCGTCGTGACGGCTGGGAAGACTTGTTGTTTGCCCGGCGTCATCCTTGGAGTCTTGGTTCCGATTGAATCGGAACCAAGACTTCTAGCGTTTTGTCTTGACGCGTTTCGCTGGCAAGCGCTCTGACAAAGAAAAAAGGACCAACTCGCGTTGGCCCTTGTGAAGACAGTTCCTGCGACAGGCCCGATCCTGACGACCCCGGGGGGCTGGGGGCTGAGGAATCCGGAACCGAAAGGACCGGGCCAACGCAGTGCATTCTTGTCGCAATCCACGGCGGCGGTCGGTTGGCGGAAAAGGGGCGGTATTATGATTCCGCTAACGATCCCGTGACGGTTGCTGCGTTGTTTTGGCTCGCGAATTGGGCGATCCGCGGGGTCGGTTTCGCGGCCGATTTGAAGCCGTCTGGAAAACGGACCCCTTGCGGCCTGGGCCGGTTGGCGCGATCATGACAGGCTTGGGATGATCCGGAGAAAGCGGAAACCGGTTGACGACCGCGATCATGCCCCAAAAGATGACAGGAGGCGCCCATGAGTTTGACGTCGGAGGATGCCGATCCAAGCGCAAGTCACGCAGCGGCGCGGACGGCCGCTGCGAGCGCTGTACCGAACCGGGTGACGTTCAATCGTCTTGAACTCAATCGCATTCTGAATTTGTACGGCCGCATGGTCGCCGATGGCGAGTGGCGCGACTATGCCATCGATTTCCTCAGGGAGCGCGCGGTGTTCTCGGTGTTCCGCCGCGCCTCCGAGGTTCCGATCTATCGAATCGAAAAGGATCCGCGGCTTGCGCGCAAACAGGGCATGTACAGTGTGATCTCGGCGACCGGGCTGATCCTGCGCCGGGGCCACGAGCTAGAACGCGTGCTGCTCGCGATCGACCGCAAGCCAGCGCTGGTGTAGCTACAAAAAGCCGCAGTGGGCAAAGGCGCTCTTTGCGCCCTGCCTACCGCTATCTGGACTGCAACTTGACTGGTGGGCACGCTTCCGCCTTCGCTCTTCGAGCTACGGCGGACAAGTCGCTTTGCGCACCCTGGGAATCTAAGAGCCGTCCGCCGGCACCGTGCTCGCGCCATCGCCGAGCGCGAGCTGCATCATCACGATATCAAGCCAGCGGCCGAACTTGAGGCCGACATTCGGGTGGCTCCCGATCATCTTGAATCCACTTCGGGTGTGCACGCCCAGCGACCCGGCATTGGCGGAATCGCCGATCACCGCAATCATCTGCCGGTACCCGCGCGCCTCGGATTCGTCGATCAGGCGTTGCATCAATCCTAGACCGATCCCGCGCCGGTGGATCGCCGGATCCAGATAGATCGAGTTCTCGACCGTGAAGCGGTAGGCGGGCCGCGGCCGGTAGGCACCGGCATAGGCATAGCCGACCACCCGGCCGTCGAGCACGGCGACGAGATAGGGATAACCACCCTCCATCAGCGCACGGAAGCGCCGCGTCATCTCGGCGAGGTCGGGCGGGACAAGCTCGAAGGTCGCGGTGCCGTAGAGGACCGCGTGTTCATAGATAGCTGTGACGAAGGGGAGGTCGGCCTCGGTGGCGGGCCTGATTTCGGTCGCGGACATGGCCTGAAGGATACCAGCAGTCGGGAACGGATCAACTTCTTCGTCATGCCCGGCGCGGGACGCCACCGCCGCGTCGGACAAACAAAAAAAACAAAGCCCCGGCCTTTCGGCCGGGGCTCGGTAGGTCCGGTTTCCCCTTGGCTGAAGCGGTCAGTCGCGCTGGCCGAGGAGCTGCAACAGCAGCGTGAACAGGTTGATGAAGTTCAAATACAGCGACAGCGCACCGATGATCGAGGCGCGCTCTGCCACGACACCGCCCTGCGACGCATAGCCATAGATGTAATCGTTCTTCAGCCGCTGGGTGTCGTAGGCGGTGAGGCCCGCGAACACCAGCACGCCGATCACCGATACCATGAATTGCAGCATCGAACTGGCCAGGAACAGGTTGACCACGCTCGCGATGATGATGCCGATCAGGCCCATGAACAGGAACGAACCGATCCCGCTCATGTCACGCCGCGTGGTGTAGCCGTAGAGGCTCAGCGCGCCGAAGGTCGCCGCGGTGATGAAGAACACCCGCACGATCGAGGTGTGGGTGTACACCAGGAAAATCGATGACAGCGAAATGCCCATCAGCGCCGAGAACACCCAGAACAGCATCTGGGCGGCCGCCGGCTGCAGTCGGTTGATGCCGGCCGAAATCACGAACACCATGGCAAGCGGCGCCAGGATGAACAGCCATTTCAGCGGGCTTACGAACATCGCGTAGCCGAACGGCGTCAGGAAGGCGTTGCCGATCTTGGCTGCGGCGCCGGAGGGATCGTTGGTCACCGCCGCCATGTAGACGCCGAGCGCGGCGAGGCCGGTGATGGCCAAGCCAATGCTCATGTAGTTGTAGATGCGCAGCATGTAGGCGCGCAGACCGGCGTCGACGGTCGCGGCGTCGACGCGCCCGGCGGCCCGGCCGAAAGGAGAATTATAGTTGCGGTCTAGGTCCGACATGGTCGAATTCCCGTTGGTTGGCCGGCGGAGCGCGAGGGGTTGCGCCGTCAGCGCATAAATCTATCTCAGATGGCGCGGCTTGCGGACATTAATTTTGTGTCATCAAAGCCGGGCCTCTCGCCCAAAGCTATATTTGGGAAACTACCATATCGGCCGCAAGCTTTGATGCGCGGCCGAATGTCGCTGAGGCGCTCGAAATCGAGGCTAACCGGCAACCTTCATGACGCGCCGTGTCCGGTACCGGGCACTGGCGCCGGCGCGGTATTCGCTCGAGCATGATGCCGAAAAAACGCCTGCCCCGCACTTGGATAGCGGGGTGGACGCCGATTTTCCGAAAAAGATCATGCTCAAGCAATAAGTCGGTCGGATTTATTACAAATTTCGCAGCACCGAAGCCGGCTTCTGGTTCAGGGCGAGCAGCGTGCCGGCAAGCCCCAGTCCCACCGTGACGATCAGGGCGGATGCGACCACGGTCGCGGCGCTGCCCGCCTGCCAGACGAAGCTCAGCGTCATCAAGCGGGTGACGATCAGCCATGCGGCGATCGAGCCCGCGATCACGCCAAAAACGGCGGTCGCAAAGCCGATCATCAGATACTCCAGCGCGTAGGCGCCGAGCAGCCGCGCGCGGGTGGCGCCGAGCGTCTTGAGGATGACCGCGTCGTAGACCCGGTGGCGATGGCCGGCGGCGAGCGCGCCGCCCAGAACCAGAATGGCCGATATCAGCGTCACCGCACTGGCGCCGCGAATCGCCAGCGCCAGGTTGGTGACCACCGCGCCGATGGTCTCCATCACCTCGCGCACCCGCACGCTCGTCACCATCGGAAAGGCGTCCGCGACCTCCTTGATGATGCGCGCGTCGCTGCCCGGGCCCGGATGGGCCTCGGTCAGGGTCGCGATATGGGTATGCGGCGCGCCCTTGAAGGCGCCGGGCGAGAACACCAGCACGAAATTGATGCCGAGCCCCTGCCAGTCGATGGTGCGCATGTTGCCGATCCTGGCCGCGATGTCGCGGCCGAGCACGTTGACGACGATCTCGTCGCCGAGCTTGAGCTTCAAGCCGTCCGCGATTTTCTTCTCGATCGAGACCAGCGGCGGGCCGTCATAGGCTGCGCCCCACCATTCTCCCTCGACGATCTTGGAACCCTTGGGGATTTCGCCGGTATAGGTCAGGCCGCGGTCGCTTTGCAGGACCCATTCGGAATCGGCGGAAGGGTCGAGATCTTCGGCCTTGACGCCGCGCGCGGCGACGATGCGGCCGCGCAGCATCGGTACGTCCTCCAACGTCGATTGCGGCTCCGTTCGTTTGACAAAGTCGACGAAGCGGTCGGCCTCGGAAGAGGGAATGTCGATGAAATAGAACGAAGGCGCGTGATCCGGCAGCGCCGCCAAAAATTGTCGCCGCAGCGTGCCGTCGATCTGGGTGATCGTGACGAGGACCGCAAGTCCGAGGCCCAGCGACAGCACCACCGAAGGCGTCAGCGCGCCGGGCCGGTAGATGTTGGAGATCGCGAGCCGCAGCATCGGAAAGCGCGTGCGCGGCAGCCGCCGCGCCAGCGCCATGACGGCGGCGGCGATGCCGCGCAACATCGCGAACACCACGACGGAGGAGGCGACGAACACGGCTGCGATGCGCTTGTCATAGGCAAGCCCGATGACGACGGCGATCAGGAGCGCGATCACGAGCGCCATCAGCGCGAGATAGCGCCAGCGCGGGCGATGCCATTCGGCGACCACGGCCTCGCGAAACAAGGCAGCGACCGGCACGTCATGGACGCGGCCGAGCGGCCACAGGCCGAAGGCGAGCGCGGTGAGAAGCCCATAGACGAACGCGAGCGCGAGTTCGTCCGGATGCAGCGCCGGCACGACCGGCAGCGGCAACAGCGTGCCGAACAGACCGACGATCACGAACGGCAGCGCAGCACCTGCGGCAAGCCCGATCACCGAGCCGAGTCCTGCCAACAGGATCACTTGCGCGAGATAGATCGCGAACACGTCGCGGCCGGTGGCGCCGAGCGCCTTGAACGTCGCGATCACGTCGAGCCGGCGATCGATATGGCTCTTGACCGCGTTGGCGACGCCGACCCCGCCGACCAAAAGCGCGGCGAGGCCGACCAGCGTGAGAAATTGCGTAAACCGCGTGATGGTGCGCTCGAGCTGCGGCGAGGCGTTGGCGCGGCTGCGGACTTCCCAGCCGGCTTCGGGCGCGGCCGTCCGCGCATCGTCGATCAGCGCATTCATGGCGCGATCGTCGCGGGCCTGGTCCGGCAGTTTGACCCGGTAGATCCAGCGCACCAGGCTGCCGGGCTGCAACAGCCCGGTGGCGCGCAAAGCGGGCTCGCCGACCAGAAAGCGCGGACCCAGGCCGATGCCACTGGCAAGCTTGTCCGGCTCGGCATCGACGACACTGCGAATTTGAAAGGTTGCGTCGCCGATTCCGACCTTGTCGCCGATCTTCAAATCCAGTCGCGCCAGCAGGGTCGCGTCCGCCGCCGCGCCGAACGCGCCGTCGCGTTCGGCAAGGAGATCGCCAAGCGGCACCTCCGGCGTCAGTGCCAAGTGGCCGAGCATCGGGTAATTGCCGTCGACCGCCTTCATCTCGACCAAAGCGAACCGGCCGTCGGAGCTGCGCGCCATGCCGCGCAAGGTCGCCGCGACCGACAGCTGTCCGCGCGAGCGCAGAAACGCCACTTCGGCAGGCTTTGCCTCGCGCTGGAACAGCACGAAGGAGACGTCGCCGCCGAGCAGCGTCCGCCCCTCGCGCGCCAGCCCGTCGCTGAGGCTCGCAGCGACCGAGCCGACGCCGGCAATCGCCATCACGCCGAGCGCGATACAGGCGATGAACACGTAGAAGCCGCGCAAGCCGCCGCGCAATTCGCGCAAGGCGTAGCGAAAGGAGAGCGCCGCGGCGCGGTTGCGATCGATGCGTTCGGAGATCACGCTCATGAAGCGGCTTTGCGCTCCGCCGCGGGTACCTCGATCCGGCCCGAGCGCAAGCGCACCACGCGGTCGCAGCGCTGCGCCAGCGAGGTGTCGTGGGTCACGAGCACGAGCGTCATGCCGCGCTCGGCGTGCTTGGTGAACAGCAGATCGACGATCTGCTTTCCGGTGGCCTCGTCGAGATTCCCGGTGGGCTCGTCGGCGACGAGGATGGCGGGATCGGGCGCGAGCGCGCGCGCCAGCGCGACGCGCTGCTGCTCGCCGCCGGAGAGTTGCGTCGGATAATGATGCATGCGGTCGCCGAGCCCGACCGATGCCAGCTCCTGCGCCGCGCGTTTGGTCGCATCGGGAACGCTGGCGAGTTCCAGCGGCACCGCGACATTCTCCAGCGCCGTCATGGTCGGAATCAGATGAAACGATTGAAACACGATGCCGACCTGGCGGCCGCGAAAGCGCGCGAGCGCATCCTCGCCGAGGGCATTGAAAGGCGTGCCATTGACCACCACCTCTCCGCTGTCCGGACGTTCCAGGCCCGCCATCACCATCAGCAGTGTGGATTTCCCCGAGCCGGAAGGCCCGATCAGTCCGATCGCTTCACCCGATGCCACGCTGAGGCTGATATCTTTCAGGATATGAACGCGCGCAGCCCCGGTGCCGAGCGATAGATTGACGTTCGAAATGGAAATGGTATCCGGCGAGAGGCCGGCACGTTGCGAGGGTTCGATGAGACTGTCCATGGCTCGGTCATATGGCACTTCCGCAGCAGTGGTCGAGAGGCGGGCGCGGATGTTCGTGCACATACTCGTGTTGATGGTCGCCTTGATGACGGCCGCTCCCGCCCTGGCCCAGCCGATCAAAGCGGTCGTGCTGGGCGATTCGCTGAGCGCAGGCCTTGGCCTCTCGGCCGCCGACGCATTTCCGGCGAAGCTGCAAAAGGTTTTGAAAGCCAATGGGATAGACGTCGACATCACGAACGCGGGGGTATCCGGCGACACCGCCTCCGGCGGCCGCGACCGGCTCGACTGGTCGGTGCCGAAGGGAACTGAAGCCGTGATCGTCGAGCTCGGCGCCAATGACGCGCTTCGCGGCACCGATCCTGCGATCACCCGATCGGCGCTTTCCGACATCGTGAGCCGACTGAAAGCGCGCGGCGTCGCGGTACTTCTGTTGGGGATGCTGGCGCCGCCGAATTACGGCAGCGACTATGCGGCGCGTTTCAATGCGATCTATCCCGATCTTTCGAAATCCTTCGGCGTCCCGCTCTATCCGTTCTTCCTCGACGGCGTCGCGGCCGACCCGAAGCTCAACCAGGCCGACGGCATTCATCCGACCGCGGAAGGCGTCGACATTATCGTGAAAAAGATTTTGCCCACGGTCGAGGCATTTCTCGGCCCGATAAGAGGGCAGCGTAGTTGAAAAGCAGGCAGCGATAACCTTAACCCAAAGGATACTCCGCAAGTTACCGGTGTGTTAACGGCGGATGCTTCGCAGAGTCACATAACTGCGGTAGAAATATTTATCGTTGATTCGTTGCCGCACTTCCGGCGATTTTTCATCGGTCGTTGTTTCAGGGCTTGATCCGATCCGAAAGCTGGTTTCCACTTGGTGGGGGTCAAGTCCAAGCATCGGGAGTTAAGACGATGCCGCGTTTGTTTACCGGACTGGAAATCCCGGCCGAGGTCGGCCAGACCCTTTCCAGCTTGCGTGGTGGCCTGCCCGGCGCGCGCTGGATCGATCCCGAAAATTATCACGTCACCTTGCGCTTCATCGGCGATATCGACGGCATCTCCGCCAGCGAAATCGCCTCGATGCTGTTTCGCATCAACCGCAAGCCGTTCGAGGTCACCGTGCAGGGCCTCTCCAGCTTCGGCGGGCGCAAGCCGCGCGCGGTGGTTGCGACCATCGCGCCGAGCCGGCCCCTGATTGAGCTGCAGGCGGAGCTGGAGCGGCTGATGCAGCGCATCGGGCTGGATCCGGAGGGGCGCAAATTCACCCCGCATGTGACGCTGGCGCGGCTTTACGACGCGTCCAGCCAGGATGTCGCGGACTATCTGTCGGTGCGCGGCTATTTCCCGAGCCGGGTGTTCAAGGCGGAGCGCTTCGTGCTGTTCTCCGCCCGCGCCTCGACCGGCGGCGGACCCTATGTGGTCGAGGATTCCTACGCGCTGAGCGCGTGAGATATAGAGCGCGCCATCGCCAAACTCAGGAGGTCATCGCCCGGCTTGTCCGGGCGACCCAGTATTCCAGGGTCGGAAGTGCTTGAGCCGAGAGGCCACGGCGTACTGGATTCCCGCCTTCGCGGGGATGGCGGCCAATGTTGGGCGGTATCGGAGCCCGCATACCCGGAAGCACAAATTCCCGGCTTGCATTTTTCGTAAGGCTAGGGCGGTAAGGTGGACCCATGCATTCCACCCCCTCCAATGCTTTCCGCAGCCAATATCAGGCCCTGGTCTCTTCCGGCGCGATCGAGCCCGACGAAGCGCAGGCGGACGTCGCCGACGCTTTCGCCGATCTCGAAGGGCGGCTTGCAGGCTACAAGCCGGTGCGCAAGCAGGGCCTGCTCGGCCGACTGTTCAAGGATAAGGATGAGCCGCCGCCGCGCGGCCTCTACGTTCACGGCGAGGTCGGCCGCGGCAAGACCATGCTGATGGACCTGTTCTTTCAAAACTGTCCGGTGGCGCACAAGCGCCGCGCGCATTTCCACGAGTTCATGGCCGAGGTGCACGAGCGAATCTATACCTATCGCCAGAACATCGCGCGCGGCGAGATCGGCAACGGCAATGGCGATGTGATCGCGCTGACGGCGAACGCGATCTTCGACGAGGCGTGGCTGCTCTGCTTCGACGAATTCCACGTCACCGACATCGCGGACGCCATGATCCTGGGCCGGCTGTTCGCAAAGCTGTTCGAGATCGGCACCGTGGTGGTCGCGACCTCCAACGTTGCGCCCGAGGATCTCTACAAGGGCGGGTTGAACCGGGCGCTGTTCCTGCCCTTTATCGCGCAGATTTCCGAGCACATGGACGTGCTGCGGCTCGATGCGCGCACCGATTTCCGGCTGGAAAAGCTCGCCGGCGTCAAGATGTGGCTGGTGCCGGCCGACCGCGACGCCGATGCCGCGCTCGACCATGCCTGGGTGAAGATGACGGGCAACGCCAAATGCAAGCCGCGCGATATTTCGATCAAGGGCCGCATCCTGCACGTGCCCTGCTCGGCGGACGGGGTGGCGCGGTTTTCGTTCGCGGACCTCTGCGAACAGCCGCTTGCTGCGTCCGACTATCTTCGGCTCGCGCACGATTATCATACCTTACTGGTCGACCGCATTCCGGTGATGGACTATCCCGACCGCAACGCCGCCAAGCGCTTCATCGCCCTGATCGACACGCTCTACGACAATGCGGTGAAACTGATGGCCTCGGCCGCGACCGATCCGCTGTCGCTGTATGTCGCTACCGAGGGCTACGAGGCCAATGAGTTCAAGCGGACCGCCTCGCGGTTGATCGAGATGAGCTCGGAATCCTATCTCGCGCTGCCTCACGGGCACAAGGATTCGGCCGCGAGCGGGTCGAGTACGGGGCTGGTGGAGACGTGAGCGGCCTTACCCCGTCATTTCGGGTTCTCGTCTAACGGAGTCTGCAGAGCCTGTGATCGGGTGCGGCGGACCCCCATCGGATACGCCCCGGAATGACCAAAGTCGGATGATCGAAAACAAGGCAGGACCGACAATTGGTCGCGGCCCGACTTGAACGGGCCGGTCGAAAGGGATAACCACCAACCAGCTCTTCCAACCAATCTTCCCGTTCGGGTTTAAAGGACAGATTTCCCATGGCGCGCAACAAGATTGCTTTGATTGGCTCCGGTCAGATCGGCGGAACGTTGGCTCACCTCATCGGCCTGAAGGAACTGGGCGACGTCGTGTTGTTCGATATCGCCGAGGGGGTGCCGCAGGGCAAGGCGCTCGACATCGCGCAATCTTCCCCGGTCGATGGCTTCGACGCCCATTACAGCGGCGCCAATTCCTACGAGGCGCTTGACCGCGCCGACGTCTGCATCGTCACCGCAGGCGTGCCGCGCAAGCCCGGCATGAGCCGCGACGACCTCCTCTCCATCAATCTGAAGGTGATGGAGCAGGTCGGCGCCGGCATCAAGAAATACGCCCCCGACGCCTTCGTGATCTGCATCACCAACCCGCTCGATGCCATGGTCTGGGCGCTGCAGAAGGCGACCGGCCTGCCGCACAAGAAGGTGGTGGGCATGGCGGGCGTCCTGGACTCCTCGCGCTTCCGCTATTTCCTCGCCGACGAGTTCAACGTCTCGGTCGAGGATGTCACCGCCTTCGTGCTCGGCGGCCACGGCGACACCATGGTGCCGCTGGTGCGCTACTCCACCGTCGCCGGCATTCCGCTGCCCGATCTCGTCAAGATGGGCTGGACCTCGCAGACCCGCATCGACGAGATCGTCGACCGCACCCGCAACGGCGGCGCCGAGATCGTCAACCTCCTGAAGACCGGCTCGGCGTTCTATGCGCCGGCGGCGTCCGCGATCGCGATGGCCGAGAGCTATCTCAAGGACAAGAAGCGCGTCATTCCCTGCGCCGCCTATCTGAACGGTGAGTACGGGGTGAAGGACATGTATGTCGGCGTGCCCGTCGTGATCGGTTCGAAGGGCGTGGAGCGCATCGTCGAGATCGAACTCGCCGGCAAGGACCGCGAAGCCTTCGACAAGTCGGTCGGCGCGGTGCAGGGTCTGGTCGACGCCTGCAAGAAGATCGCGCCCGACCTGCTCGGCCGCTGATCGCGTTCACGTCAGCCAAGCCAGCGTTTCGAGTACTTGTCGGGCACTTTGGGGGCCTTCCAGAATGAATATCCACGAATACCAGGCCAAGGCGCTGCTGCACGAATTCGGCGTGCCGATCTCCAAGGGCGTGCCTGTGCTGCGGCCCCAGGACTTGGATGCGGCGGCAAAGACGCTTCCCGGCCCGGTCTGGGTGGTGAAGAGCCAGATCCACGCCGGCGGCCGCGGCAAGGGCAAGTTCAAGGAGAAAAGCGCCGGCGACAAGGGCGGCGTGCGCATCGCCAAGTCCATCGCCGAGGTCAATGAGTTCGCCAAGGAAATGCTGGGCGCGACGCTGGTCACGGTGCAGACCGGTCCGCACGGCAAGCAGGTCAACCGCCTCTACATCGAGGATGGCTCCGACATCGACAAGGAGTTTTACCTCTCGATCCTGGTCAACCGCGAAACCTCCGAGGCGTCGTTCGTGGTGTCCACCGAAGGCGGCGTCAATATCGAAGACGTCGCGCACAATTCGCCCGAGAAGATCGTGACCTTCTCGGTCGATCCGGCGACCGGCATCATGCCCCATCACGGCCGCACCGTTGCGAAGGCGCTCAATCTTGGCGGCGATCTCGCCAAGCAGGCCGGGAAGCTGGTGACCCAGCTCTATAACGCCTTTGTCGCCAAGGACATGGCGATGCTGGAGATCAACCCGCTGGTCGTCACCAAGCAGGGCCAGTTGCGCGTGCTCGACGCCAAGGTGTCGTTCGACGACAACGCGCTGTTCCGCCATCCGGAGATCGTGGCGCTGCGCGACGAGACCGAGGAAGATGCCAAGGAGATCGAGGCGTCGAAACACGAATTGAACTACGTGGCGCTGGAGGGCACCATCGGCTGCATGGTCAACGGCGCCGGCCTTGCCATGGCGACCATGGACATCATCAAGCTCTACGGCATGGCGCCAGCGAACTTCCTCGATGTCGGCGGCGGCGCCAACAAGGAGAGGGTCGCGGCAGCCTTCAAGATCATCACCGCCGATCCCAATGTGAAGGGCATCCTGGTCAACATCTTCGGCGGCATCATGAAATGCGACGTCATCGCCGAGGGCGTTGTCGCTGCCGTGAAAGAGGTGGGCCTGAAAGTGCCGCTGGTGGTGCGGCTCGAGGGCACCAACGTCGAACAGGGCAAACAGATCATCCGCGATTCTGGCCTCAACGTGCTGCCGGCCGACAATCTCGACGACGCCGCGCAGAAAATCGTCAAGGCCGTGAAGGAGGGCTAGGCCATGACCGACCGTCTCGCCGCACCGTCGCCGCTTCCGGAGCATCACAAGCTCGCGGTGTTTGCGGGCGAGTGGAGCGGCGAAGAGATGGTCTTTCCATCGCGCTGGACCGCGGGCGGGCCGGCGACTTCCCATGTCACCGCCCGCATGGACTTGAACGGCTTCTATCTGATCCAGGACACGCGCCAGATGCGCGACGGCAAGGAAAGCTTTGCCACCCACGGCGTGTTCACCTACGACCGCGAGGATCGGCTCTATAAACTGTTCTGGCACGATTCGCTCGGCTACTACCCACCGTCGCCGGCATCGGGGAGCTGGGGCGGCAAGGTCCTCACCCTTGTGCGCGGCTCGTTGCGCGGCAACGCGCGGCATCTCTATGAAGTCATCGACGACAACAGCTACTCGATGAAAATCCAGTTCTCGCCAGATGCCGAAGGCTGGGCCGACGTGCTCACCGGCGTTTATCGGCGAATCCACTGACTGCACATTGATGCGCCAAAACCTCCAGTTGCAGAAGAAAACGAACGCCTGCCTTGAAGAGATCAAGGCCGAATTGAAACGCAGGTAAGCTCATGTCCGTTCTGATCGACAAGAATACAAAAGTCATCTGCCAGGGTTTTACCGGCAAGAACGGCACCTTCCATTCGGAAGCCGCGATCGCCTACGGCACCAAGATGGTCGGCGGCACCTCGCCCGGTAAAGGCGGCGCCACGCATCTGGGTCTGCCGGTGTTCGACACCGTGCAGGAGGCGAAAGCGAAGACCGGCGCGGATGCTTCCGTGATCTATGTGCCGCCGCCGGGAGCGGCGGACGCGATCTGCGAGGCGATCGATGCCGAAATCCCGCTGATCGTCTGCATCACCGAAGGCATCCCGGTGCTCGACATGGTGCGGGTAAAGCGCTCGCTGTCGGGCTCGAAATCGCGGCTGATCGGGCCGAACTGCCCCGGCGTCATGACGGCCGGCGAATGCAAGATCGGCATCATGCCCGCCAACATCTTCAAGCCGGGATCAGTCGGCATCGTCTCGCGCTCGGGCACGCTGACCTATGAAGCCGTGTTCCAGACCACCCAGGAAGGGTTGGGTCAGACCACCGCGGTCGGCATCGGCGGCGATCCGGTCAAGGGCACCGAGTTCATCGATGTTTTGGAGATGTTCCTGGCCGACCCCAAAACCACCTCGATCGTCATGATCGGCGAGATCGGCGGGTCGGCGGAAGAAGATGCTGCCCAATTCCTCAAGGACGAGGCCAAGCGCGGCCGCAAGAAGCCGATGGTCGGATTCATCGCTGGCGTCACCGCGCCCCCCGGCCGCCGCATGGGGCATGCCGGCGCCATCATTTCCGGCGGCAAGGGCGACGCCGCGTCCAAGACCGCGGCCATGGAATCGGCCGGAATCACGGTCTCGCCGTCGCCGGCCCGGCTCGGGCATACCCTTGCCGAAAAATTGAAATCTTAATTCACTATTTGGTTCTTTTCGGCGCGATTATTCACCCTAAATAGGGTAAATGGTCGAAAGATCAGCGCTGAACCTGCCGGGGATTCAGCGATTGCGCCGTTTTTGCGCGCGAAGTTGAAAATCACCAGGACGCCATCATGTCTCGCCAGGATGCGAACGCCGCCTTTGCCCTTTCTTCATTTTTGCAGGGCACCAACGCCACATACATTGATGAAATCTACGCCCGCTACGAGCAAGACCCGGCCTCGGTCGACGGCGAGTGGCAGGAATTCTTCAAGAGCCTGAAAGATGCCCCGGCCGACGTTCGCAGCAACGCCGAAGGTCCGTCCTGGGCCCGCAACAACTGGCCGCTCGCGCCGCACGATGATCTGACCTCGGCCCTCGACGGCAACTGGGCGGAAGTCGAAAAATCGGTCGGCACCAAGATTGCGGCCAAGGCGCAAGTCACGGCGCAGGCCAAGGGCGCCGAGGTTACGGTGGCAGAACTGCACCAAGCGACGCGCGATTCCGTCCGCGCCTTGATGCTGATCCGCGCCTACCGGATGCGCGGCCATTTCCACGCCAATCTGGACCCGCTCGGGATCGAGGCGCCGCGCAACCGCGAGGAACTCGACCCGCGCTCCTATGGTTTCACCGAAAGCGATTTCGACCGCAAGATCTTCCTCGATCACGTGCTCGGCCTCGAATACGGCACGTTGCGCGAGATCGTCGCGATCTGCGAGCGCACCTACTGCCAGACGCTCGGCGTCGAGTTCATGCACATCTCCAACGCCGCGCAAAAATCCTGGATCCAGGAGCGCATCGAGGGGCCGGACAAGGAAATCAGCTTCACCCGCGAAGGCCGCCGCGCGATCCTGAACAAGCTGATCGAGGCCGAGGGTTTCGAGAAATTCTGCGACGTCAAGTTCACCGGCACCAAGCGGTTCGGTCTCGACGGCGCCGAATCGCTGATTCCGGCGCTGGAGCAGATCATCAAGCGCGGCGGCAATCTCGGCGTGAAGGAAATCGTGGTCGGCATGCCGCATCGCGGCCGCCTCAACGTGCTGACCCAGGTGATGGCCAAGCCGCACCGCGCGTTGTTCCATGAGTTCAAGGGCGGCTCGGTCAATCCCGACGCGGTCGAAGGCTCGGGCGACGTCAAGTACCATCTCGGCGCCTCGTCGGACCGCGAGTTCGACGGCAACCGGATCCACCTGTCGCTGACCGCCAATCCCTCGCATCTGGAAATCGTCGACCCCGTGGTGCTCGGCAAGGTGCGCGCCAAGCAGGACCAGCATGGCGACCCGCCGGACCAGCGCATCTCGGTGATGCCGCTTCTGATGCATGGCGACGCAGCGTTCGCCGGCCAAGGCGTGGTCGCGGAATGTTTCGGATTGTCGGACCTGAAGGGCTACCGCACCGGCGGCTCGGTGCATTTCATCGTCAACAACCAGATCGGCTTCACCACCTATCCGCGCTACTCGCGCTCTTCTCCCTATCCGTCGGACGTGGCGAAGATGATCGACGCGCCGATCTTCCATGTGAATGGGGATGATCCCGAGGCCGTGGTATTCGCGGCCAAGGTCGCGACCGAGTTCCGGCAGAAATTCCACAAGCCGGTCGTGATCGACATGTTCTGCTACCGACGGCACGGCCACAACGAGGGCGACGAGCCGGCGTTCACCCAGCCGGTGATGTACAAGAAGATCGCCTCGCATCCGTCGACGCTTGAGATCTATGCCAAGCGTCTGGTCGGTGAGGGCGTGGTGACCGAGGGCGAGGTCGAGAAGGCCAAGGCCGATTGGCGCGCGCGGCTCGATGCCGAATTCGAGGCCGGTACCGGCTACAAGCCCAACAAGGCCGACTGGCTCGACGGCAAATGGGCCGGCTTCAAGATCGCGGACCAGGAAGAGGACGCCCGCCGCGGCGTCACCGGCGTCGATACCGCGGTCCTGAAGGATATCGGCCGCAAGATCACCAAGGTGCCCGACGGCTTTCGGGTTCACCGCACCATTGCGCGGTTCCTGGACAACCGGGCGAAGGCGATCGACAACGGAGTCGGGATCGACTGGGCGACCGGCGAGGCGTTGGCATTCTGCACGCTGCTGCAGGAAGGCCATCACGTGCGGCTGTCCGGACAGGACTCCGAGCGCGGCACCTTCTCGCAGCGCCATTCGGTCCTGATCGACCAGGAAGACGAAAGCCGCTACACGCCGTTCAACCACCTCGGCACCGACCAGGGTCATTACGAGGTCATCAACTCGCTATTGTCGGAAGAAGCCGTGCTCGGCTTCGAATACGGCTACTCGCTGGCCGAGCCGAATGCGCTCGCAATGTGGGAAGCCCAGTTCGGCGACTTCGCCAACGGCGCGCAGGTCTTGTTCGACCAGTTCATCTCCTCGGGCGAACGCAAATGGCTGCGCATGTCCGGTCTGGTTTGCCTGCTGCCGCACGGCTATGAGGGCCAGGGACCGGAGCATTCCTCGGCGCGGCTCGAGCGGTACTTGCAGATGTGCGCCGAGGACAACATGCAGGTGGTCTATCCGACCACGCCCGCCAACTACTTCCACGTGCTAAGGCGCCAGCTGCATCGCGAAATCCGGAAGCCTCTGATCCTGATGACGCCGAAGTCGCTGCTGCGCCACAAGCGCGCGGTGTCGAAGCTCGACGAACTCGGCCAAGGCACCACCTTTCACCGCATCCTCTACGATGACGCGCAGATGCTCACCGACGAGAAGATCAAGCTGGTGCCGGATGACAAAATCCGTCGCGTCGTATTGTGCTCGGGCAAGGTCTATTACGACCTCTACGACGAGCGCGAGAAGCGCGGCGTCGACGATATCTACATCATGCGCATCGAGCAGCTCTATCCGGTGCCGCTGAAGGCGCTGGTCATGGAGCTCGGCCGCTTCAAGGGCGCGGAGGTCGTCTGGTGCCAGGAGGAGCCGCGCAACATGGGTTCGTGGCACTTCATCGAGCCCTATCTCGAATGGGTGCTGAACCAGATCCACGCGCCGAACAAGCGGCCGCGCTATGCCGGCCGCGCGGCATCGGCGGCGACCGCTACCGGTTTGATGTCGAAGCACCTGGCGCAGCTCAAGGCACTGTTGGACGAGGCGCTGAACTAGAAATTCATCTTCCGTCATGCCGCGCGAAGGCGGGGCATCCAGTAACCCGCGCCGCCCGCATCGATCAGGACCGTCACGGATTGCTGGATCGTCCGCTTTCGCGGACGGTGACCGTTCGGGATATTTTGAGGAAACAGACCATGACTGAAATTCGCGTTCCGACGCTCGGCGAATCCGTCACCGAGGCCACCATCGGCCGCTGGTTCAAGAAGGCCGGCGATGCCGTCGCCGTCGACGAGCCGCTGGTGGAGCTCGAGACCGACAAGGTCACGATCGAGGTGCCGGCGCCGTCCGCCGGCGTCCTCGGTGAAATCGCGGCGAAGGATGGCGACACCGTCGCGGTCGGCGCCCTGCTCGGTCAGATCACTGACGGCGCGGCCGGCGCCAGGCCGGCTGCCGCGCCCGCCAGGCCCGCGGCCGCCGCGCCGCCACCTCCGCCCCCGCCTCCCGTTGCCGCAGCATCCGCAGCCGCGAAAACGCCGCCAGCCGATGCGCCGCTGGCGCCGTCGGTGCGCAAGCTTTCGGCTGAAAGCGGGATCGACGCCACGACCGTTCCCGGCTCCGGCAAGGACGGCCGCGTCACCAAGGGCGACATGCTGGCCGCGATCGAGAAGGCGGCGTCAGCGCCGACCCCGGTCAATCAACCGGCGGCCGCGGTGCAGGTCCGCAGCCCCTCGCCGGCCGACGATGCCGCGCGCGAAGAGCGGGTGAAGATGACCCGGCTGCGCCAGACCATCGCGAGGCGGCTGAAGGACGTCCAGAACACGGCGGCGATGCTGACGACCTTCAACGAGGTCGACATGAGCCACGTCATGGCGCTGCGCACGCAGTACAAGGACGTGTTCGAGAAGAGGCACGGAGCGAAACTCGGCTTCATGGGCTTCTTCACCAAGGCCTGCGTGCAGGCGCTGAAGGACATTCCCGCCGCCAACGCCGAGATCGACGGCACCGACCTGATCTACAAGAACTACTACCACATCGGCGTCGCCGTCGGCACCGACAAGGGGCTGGTGGTGCCGGTGGTGCGCGACTGCGACCAGAAGTCGATCGCCGAGATCGAAAAGTCGATCGCCGATTACGGCCGCCGCGCGCGCGACGGCCAGCTCAAGATCGACGAGATGCAGGGCGGTACCTTCACCATCACCAATGGCGGCATCTACGGCTCGCTGATGTCGACGCCGATCCTGAATGCGCCGCAGTCCGGCATCTTGGGTATGCACAAGATCCAGGAGCGGCCGATGGCGATCGGCGGCAAGGTCGAAATCCGGCCGATGATGTATCTGGCGCTGTCCTACGACCACCGCGTGATCGACGGCAAGGAAGCGGTCACGTTCCTGGTCCGCGTCAAGGAAAGCCTGGAGGATCCCGCGCGGCTGGTGCTGGATTTGTGATCTCTTGTTGGGTGGTCGTATGGCGCCCAGGGCTGGTGGCGCGCCGGACAGATCGGGGGTGAACTTGACCGACAAAGTTGTCATCATTACCGGCGGCAGCCGCGGCATCGGCCGCGCCACCGCCATCGCAGCCGCCGCGCGCGGCTATCGGATTTGCATCGGCTATGCCAGCAACGAGGCCGCGGCGAATGAGCGTGGTCTCCGCGATCGAGGCCAAGAACGGCAAGGCGATCGCGGTCAAGTGCGATGTCGGCGAGGAGAGCGATATCCTCGAGCTGTTCAAGGCCGCCGACAAGTTTGGAACGCTGGGCGCGCTCGTCAACAACGCTGGCATCGTCGGGACCACTTCGCGCGTCGACGCGATGTCCGCCGAGCGCATCCAGCGTATGATGGCCGTCAACGTCACCGGCAGCATGTTATGCGCGCGCGAGGCCGTGAAGCGGATGTCGACGCGGCACGGCGGTAGCGGCGGCGTCATCGTCAATCTGTCGTCCGTCGCCGCCAAGCTCGGCTCGCCCAACACGTATGTCGACTATGCGGCCTCGAAAGGCGCGATCGATTCCTTCACCATAGGCCTAGGCTATGAGGTCGCCGGCGAAGGCATTCGCGTCGCCGCGATCAGGCCCGGGCTGATCGATACCGATATTCACGCCTCTGGCGGCGAGCCCGACCGCGCCCATCGCCTGGCGCATATGGTGCCGATGAAGCGCGTCGGCACCGCCGAAGAAATCGCCAATGCCATCGTCTGGCTGATGTCGGACGACGCCTCCTACGTGACCAGCGCCATCCTTGATGTGTCGGGCGGGCGCTAACATCTGTCACACTGCTCAGCTACAGGGTTTTGTCTTATTACTAATAAAAATTCATGGCCACTTACGATCTCGTTGTCATCGGCACCGGTCCGGGCGGATATGTCTGCGCGATCCGCGCGGCGCAACTCGGCATGAAGGTTGCCGTGGTCGAGAAGAACGCAACGCTCGGCGGCACCTGCCTCAATATCGGCTGCATGCCGTCGAAGGCGCTGTTGCATGCATCCGAAATGTTCGAGGAAGCCGCCCACAGCTTCGCGAAAATGGGCGTCAGCGTGCCGGCGCCGAAACTCGACCTGCCCTCGATGATGAACTTCAAGCAGCAGGGCATCGACGGCAACGTCAAGGGCGTCGAGTTCCTGATGAAGAAGAACAAGATCGACGTCATCCACGGCGCCGGCAAGATTTTGGGCGCCGGTAAGGTCGAGGTTTCCGGCAACCCCAACACGCAGCTGGTCGAGACCAAGAATATCGTGATCGCCACCGGCTCCGACATCGCGCGGCTGAAGGGCATCGAGATCGACGAAAAGCGCATCGTGTCGTCGACCGGCGCGCTGTCGCTCGAGAATGTGCCCGGAAAGCTGTTGATCGTCGGCGCAGGCGTAATCGGGCTCGAGCTCGGCTCGGTCTGGCACCGGCTCGGCGCCGAGGTCACGGTGGTGGAATTTCTGGACCGTATTTTACCGGGGATGGACGGCGAGATCGCCAAGCAGTTCCAGCGCATCCTGGAAAAGCAGGGCTTTGTCTTCAAGCTCTCCGCCAAGGTCACTGGCATCGACACCTCGGGCAACCGGCTCGTCGCCAAGGTCGAGCCGGCTGCGGGCGGTGCTGCGGAGACAATCGAAGCCGACGTCGTGCTGGTCTGCATCGGCCGCGTGCCCTACACTGAAGGCCTTGGCCTGAAGGAAGCCGGCGTTGCGCTCGACAATCGCGGCCGCGTGCAGATCGATCACCATTTCGCGACCAGCGTGAAGGGCATCTACGCCATCGGCGATGTGGTCGCCGGCCCGATGCTTGCGCACAAGGCTGAAGATGAGGGCGTGGCCTGCGCTGAAATTATCGCAGGTCAAGCCGGCCATGTGAATTACGACGTCATTCCGGGCGTCGTGTATACGACGCCGGAAGTCTCCTCCGTCGGCAAGACCGAAGAAGAGCTGAAGCAGGCGGGCATCGGCTATACCGTCGGCAAATTTCCCTTCACCGCCAACGGCCGCTCCAAGGTCAACCAGACCACGGAAGGCTTTGTTAAGGTTCTCGCAGATGCGAAGACCGATCGGGTGCTCGGCGTGCACATCATCGGCCGCGAAGCCGGCGAAATGATCCATGAAGCCGCCGTCCTGATGGAATTTGGCGGCTCGGCCGAGGATCTGGCGCGAACCTGCCATGCCCATCCGACCCGTTCGGAAGCCATCAAGGAAGCCGCGCTTGCGGTCGGCAAACGCGCGATCCATATGTGATGGACGCGCGGCTTACGCCGGGCCGGGACCATGTTCATGCTGCGCCGCCTGCTTCAGCCGCTTTGGATTCTGCTCGCGATCATCTTCCTGATCGAGGCTTGGCTGTGGGATCACCTCGAGCCGATCGTGGCCTGGGTAGTGGCGTCGATTCCGTTGCGCACGTTCAAGCAATGGCTTGCCGAGCGCGTCGACACGCTGTCGCCGGCGATGACGCTGATCGTCTTCATCGTGCCGGTGCTTCCGCTGTTTCCGCTGAAGCTGGTCGGCTTCTGGCTGCTCACGCATGAATACTGGATGAGCGCCGTATTCACCATCCTGTTCGCCAAGCTCTTGGGCGTCGGCGTCACCGCCTTCGTGTTCGACGTGACGCGGCCAAAACTTCTGGAAATGGGATGGTTCGAGAAGCTTTATGACTTCATCATCGCGCTCAGGGCCAAGGCCAAGGAGCTGGTCGATCCAGTCAAGGCGCGGATCACCGACATCCTGAGCGGCGGCGGCGAGCGCTGGTCGGCGCGCACGCTGCGGCTGATCCAGCGCTTTCGCAAGAGTGTGCGCGAAGCGCGCTGATGTTCAGTCCTACCGCGAACTCCACGCCGCGGGTTCAGCGCCAAATGATAACCACTACGGCAAATTCAGCAAATGCGGCACGAAGATGCCGAGCGCGGTGAACGCGATGCCCGCCAAGGTCAGGACGCCCGAGATCCAGGCCAGCGCGATGATGCCGGTGATGATGGTTGCGGACGCCAATACGATGCCGATCTGAAACGCGGCGGACGCGAGCTCGAAGTGATGGTACTTCGCGGTCGCCAGGTCGCGCTCCTCTTCGGCGTGCTTGGCGCGTTCGGACAGTTCAGCCTGGCCTTCGCCGCTCTTGGGATCGGAGCGGTAGCGCTCCGCGGTCTTCTGCCACTCGTCGATCTGCTTTTGCGCCGCCGCCTTGGCGGCATCGTCGCCTGCGCCGAGGCTTAGCTTGGACTGGTCGGCCGCGGTTTGCACCACCGTGTGGCGGATGCTCTTGGCCTGAAAGAATGCCCACAGGTTCGAGGCCTCGACATTCTTGCTGATGGATTCGGTCTGCGCGCCCTTGCCCATGCGTCTCGGACAGCGCGAGGCAAAGCGCGATGATCGCGATCAGAAGCGCGATCCTCCTGTTCTCACCGGCTGCTTCCTTGGCGTGATCCGAAGTCTCCATAGCCTCATGCGCGCTCATGATTTCCCTCCGAATTGAGAAGCCCACGATTGACCGAACCACTCCTCCCGCGCAAGAGGCAAAGGCGTGACCGAATGTGTCGGGATATTGAAGTGGCGCGGCGATCAGGCGCGCGGATGGGCGCTGCGATACACTTCCAGCAGGCGCTCGGTGTCGATGCCGGTATAGATTTGCGTGGTCGAGAGCGAGGCATGGCCGAGCAGTTCCTGGATCGCGCGCAAATCGCCGCCGCGGGAGAGCAGATGGGTGGCGAAGGAATGCCGCAGCGCATGCGGCGTCGCGCTGTCGGGCAGGCCGAGGGCGCCGCGCATCCGCTCCATCGTCAGCTGAATGATGCGCGCTCTGAGCGGCCCGCCGCGGGCGCCGACAAAGATCGGCCCGTCTTGCGGCAGCGGATGCGGACAAATCGCGACATAGCCGGCCACCAGTGCCAGTACCATTTGCAGCACCGGCACCATGCGCGTCTTGTTGCCCTTGCCGGTGACGATCAGCACGTCGCCCTCGCCCGGCAACGGCACGTCGCGGCGCTTCAAGCCCATCGCCTCGGAGATGCGCAGGCCCGAACCATAGAGCAGCGCCATCACCGCGGCATCGCGCGCCAATATCCAGCTCTCGCGGGTTTCACCGGCGCGTTCGTCGGCGTCCGCAAGGCGTTTGGCCGCGGCCATCTGGATCGGCTTCGGCAGGCTCTTGCCGATCTTCGGCGCGCGGATCGCCGAGAGCGCCCCGACCTTGCCCTTGCCCTCGCGTTCGAGGAAGCGTCCGAACGAACGCAGGCCCGCGAGCGTGCGCATCAGCGAACGCCCGCCGATCTCGTCGGCGCGGCGCATCGCCATGAACGCCCTGACGTCGGCGGCTTCCAGCCCGGCGAAACGCGACAACGTCACCCGAGTGCCCCAGTGTCCGCAAAGAAAATCGAGGCATTGGCGCAAGTCGCGGCGATAGGCCTCCAGCGTCTTCGGCGACAGCCGCCGCTCGCTGCCGAGATGCGACAGCCAGCGCGTCATCTGAAGCGCGATGGTCTCATCGGCACACTCGAGTTCGATCGGTTCCGGGGCGGGTTTGGCCATATATCTCTGTACGCTCTGATTCCACCCATTATATCGCACCTCCTTCGTTTACCGTTCGCTAACTTGCCCAACCGGCGGTAGCCTGATCAGCCCAAGGACCGATTCTTCCGCCGCTCGCAATGGACCGCGCCGTCAGCCAAACCCCGTCATCCGCCGCATCGACGCGCATCGTCGATGTGCTGGTGCCGGTCGCGCTGAACCAGACCTATTCCTATCGCGTGCCGCGCGGCATGGAGCTGAAGGCCGGCGATGTCGTCGGCGTGCCGCTCGGCCCGCGCGAGGTGCTCGCCGTGGTGTGGGCGGAGAATGCCAATCCCGATCCGCGCCTGCACAATCGACTGAAGGATGTAGCGGAAAAGCTCGACGTGCCGCCGCTGAAGCAGGAACTGCGTTCGCTGGTCGACTGGGTCGCCAACTATACGCTGTCCGCTCGCGGCATGGTGTTGCGGATGTGCTTGAGGATGGGCGAGCATTTGGGCCCGGAGCGGGTGCGGTTGGGCGTGCGGCTGGTAGGCCAACCACCAAAACGCCAGACGCCGGCGCGGCGGCGGCTGATCGAGGTGCTCGCGGACGGCCTGTTGCACGGCAAGTCGGAAGCGGCGAAGGAAGCCGGCGTCAGTGTCGGCGTGATCGACGGCCTGGTCGATGAGGGCACGCTCGCGACGGAAGCCATGCCGCGCGCGCTGCCGCCGCCGCCGCCCGATCCGGCTCACGCGCAGCCGGAGTTCTCCCGTCAGCAGCGCAGTGCGGTCGACGCCATGCGCGCGCTCGCGGCCAACGGCAGTTTTCATGTCGCGCTGCTCGACGGCGTCACCGGTTCCGGCAAGACCGAGGTCTATTTCGAGGCGGTCGCCGAAATCGTCCGTCGCGGCAAGCAATCGCTGATCCTGATGCCGGAGATCGCGCTGACCGGGCAGTTTCTCGACCGCTTCGAGCAGCGCTTCGGCGTGCGGCCGCTGGAGTGGCATTCCGAGCTGTCGCCGCGCACCCGCGCGCGCAACTGGGCTGCGATCGCGGCCGGCGAAGCCCCGGTCGTGGTCGGCGCGCGCTCGGCTTTGTTTCTGCCTTACGCCGATCTTGGGCTGATCGTGGTCGATGAAGAGCACGACCAGGCCTACAAGCAGGAAGACGGCGCCCATTACCATGCCCGCGACATGGCGGTGGTGCGCGCGCATATCGCAAAGATTCCGATCGTGCTGGCCTCCGCCACGCCCTCGGTCGAGACGGAGGTCAATGCGCGCAAGGGCCGCTACCAGCGCGTGGTGTTGCCGGCGCGGTTCGGCGGCCAGCACATGCCGCAGATCGAGGCGATCGATCTCCGGCGCGAGGCGCCGCCGCGCGGCCGTTTCATTTCGCCGTTTCTCGCCGAACAGATCAGAGTAGCGATCGAGCGGCGCGAGCAGGCGCTGTTGTTCCTCAATCGCCGCGGCTACGCGCCGCTGACGCTGTGCCGCGCCTGCGGCCATCGCTTCGCCTGCACCATCTGCGATGCCTGGCTGGTCGATCACCGGTTTCGCCAGCGGCTGGTCTGCCATCACTGCGGCTTCTCGATGCCGCGCCCGCATCTCTGCCCGAACTGCCAGGCCGAGGAATCGCTGGTCGCGGTCGGCCCTGGCGTCGAGCGTTTGCAGGAAGAGGCGGCGTCGCTGTTTCCGGAGGCGCGCACCATGGTGCTGTCGAGCGATCTCATCACTTCGATCGAGACCATGCGCAGCGAATTGAACGAGATCGCCCAGGGCCGCGTCGACATCATCATCGGCACGCAACTGGTGGCCAAGGGCCATCATTTCCCGCGGCTCAATCTGGTCGGCGTGGTCGATGCCGATCTGGGCCTCGGCAACGGCGATCCGCGCGCCGCCGAGCGCACCTGGCAATTGCTCAACCAGGTGATCGGCCGCGCCGGCCGCGACCAGGGCCGCGGCGTCGGCTATTTGCAGACCCATCAGCCGGAACATCCCGTGATGAAGGCGCTGATCGCCTGCGACCGCGAGGCGTTCTATGCAAGCGAGATCGCATCGCGCGAACGCACCGGCTATCCGCCGTTCGGCCGGCTCGCGAGCCTGATCATTTCAGCGGGCGACCGCCCGACCGCCGAGAGTTTCGCGCGCAAACTTGTTGCCGCTGCTCCCCGCGACGAGCGGGTGCAGCTGCTAGGCCCTGCCGAAGCCCCGCTCGCCGTGATCAAGGGCCGCTTCCGCTTTCGGCTGCTGCTGAAGTCGCCGCGCAATTTCGACCTGTCGGAATATCTGCGGCATTGGCTCGCCGTCGGTCCCAAGACCAAGGGCAATCTGAAGCTCGAAGTCGACGTCGATCCGCAGAGCTTTTTATAGCGAACGGCAAGACGCGCGCCGCGTCATTTGCGGGCCACCTGTTCCGCGCTAGGGGCTCGTTGGCCCTCGCAATGACGTTCAAAAAAAGCCCGCCGTCCGGAGGACGACGGGCCGTATTTGGCACGCAGCAGATCCTTCGCCCAATTTGCGGCGATCTGCGTACGGCGGAGAGGTATTCGGCGAGAGGCGTTAACGCCCCGATGAGATTACGAAATGACTTCCGCCGTCACCCGGGCCAGCCCCCCCATGCCGAGCGCACGGGCGGCACCTTTGGACAGATCGAGGACCCGGCCACGCACAAACGGTCCGCGGTCATTTACGGTAACCACGACACTACGCCCGCCAGCGCTGACCCGCAGTTTGGTGCCGAACGGCAAGGAGCGATGGGCGCAGGTCATGGCGTTCTGGTTGAAGCGCTCGCCCGAGGCAGTCTTGCTGCCGGATTCGTTGCCGTAATACGAGGCGACGCCAGAGAAGCTCCGGCCGCTTCCGGACGAAGGCAAGATCGCCGCATTGGCGTTGCGCACGGACGATCCCCATGAGGACGGCACCCAAGTCGCCCCGTCGTTGCTCTGCACGTGCGCGAGATGATGGTGGTAGTGACGCTGAGCGTAGTGATGGTGGTGCCTGGATTTGGCCGAGGCTTCGGTCGCGCTTCCGCCGACCATGAGAGTTGCGGCGACGACAGCGAATGCTACGCGCGAGCGGGTCACTTGTCCCGCCTTCAGTGTCTTTGATGTCAGCATATATCAGTCCCTTGAAACAGTATTGCCACATATGTGACAAGTGGACCCCCGTCCCGGTTTCGTGAAGCCGCGCTTTCGCGGTGCAATAAGGCACGAATTGGGCAGTAAATACTGTTTCGACCGGGCTGTAATATCTTGTTACCGAAAGAGGCTAATCGACAGATATTCCGTAATCTTGGTTATTAACAATTGGTTAACCAATTTAATACATATCAATACTTACGAATACAGTCTTCGTTGAACGACGTAAGTTTTGCCGAAGTAATGCGCCGCCGGAATGCCTCCACTTGGGCTTCTCGTCCCGGCAGAAAAAATCCGGCCCTCCACGGCCCATCCGCTGGAACGATTCCCGCGATTGAGGCGTGCGAAGTCTGGCGACGCCATTCCGAAGACCCGACAGGGAGCGGCGACAGCTCGAATCACCGCGCCGAGCCGACGCGGAAGAGAGCGCCACGATAAGGCGCGCGATCACGTTGCCGTCATGTTGCACCTGCGCGTTCGCTATGTTAGCAAAGCCGCGATTTTAACGGTCTCGGCACCTCTCGTGCCGGTCGAAAATCGAAGTCCCGCTTGAATTCCAAGGGCTTGGATAGCTAGGCGCCGCTTCGTGGCGATGGTTTTTCCCTTGCGAGTTTGACAGCAAAAAGAGCGCGTCCGTGGCTGCTGAAGATCCGTCTGTTTCGGGAATGTCCGGCCGCTATGCTACGGCCTTGTTCGAGTTGGCCCGCGATGAGAAATCCGTCGATGCGGTCAAAGCCGATCTCGATCGATTCAATGCCATGCTGGCCGACAGCGCCGATCTCAGGCGGTTGGTGCGCAGCCCGGTATTTGGCGCCGAGACGCAGTTGAAAGCGCTCGACGCGGTGCTCGGGGAGGCCGGAATAACGGGTATATCCGCCAATTTCCTGAAAGTTCTCACCGCCAATCGCCGGCTGTTTGCCGTCGCTGACGTGATTCGCGCCTTCAACGCGCTGGTCGCGAAATTCAAGGGCGAGGCGGTAGCCGACGTTACCGTCGCGGAAACGCTCTCGGACAAGAATCTCGACGCCTTGAAGGTTGCGCTGAAAACCGTGACCGGCAAGGACGTGGCTCTCAATGTGAAAGTCGATCCCTCGATCATCGGCGGGCTTGTGGTCAAGCTCGGCAGCCGCATGGTCGATAGTTCGCTTCGCACCAAACTCAATTCGATCAAGCACGCGATGAAAGAGGCAGGCTGATGGACATCCGCGCCGCGGAAATTTCCGCGATCCTCAAGGAACAGATCAAGAATTTCGGTCAGGAGGCAGAAGTTTCCGAAGTCGGACAGGTGCTGTCCGTCGGCGACGGTATTGCCCGCGTCTATGGTCTGGACAACGTCCAGGCCGGCGAGATGGTCGAGTTCGAAAACGGCACCCGCGGCATGGCGCTCAATCTCGAAACCGACAACGTCGGTATCGTGATCTTCGGCGCCGACCGCGAGATCAAGGAAGGCCAGACCGTCAAGCGCACCCGCGCCATCGTCGACACCCCGGTCGGCAAAGGCCTGCTCGGCCGCGTGGTCGATGCGCTCGGCAATCCGATCGACGGCAAGGGCCCGATTCAGGCGAGCGAGCGCCGCCGGGTCGACGTCAAGGCGCCCGGCATCATTCCGCGCAAATCGGTCAACGAGCCGATGGCGACCGGGCTGAAGGCGATCGATGCGCTGATCCCGATCGGCCGCGGCCAGCGCGAACTGATCATCGGCGACCGCCAGACCGGCAAGACCGCGATCGCGCTCGACGCGATCCTGAACCAGAAGCCCTTGAACGCCACCGGCGACGAGAAGATCAAGCTCTATTGTATCTATGTCGCGATCGGTCAGAAGCGCTCCACCGTGGCGCAGTTCGTCAAGGTATTGGAAGAGCAGGGCGCGCTGGAATATTCCATCATCGTCGCCGCCACGGCCTCCGATCCGGCGCCGATGCAGTATATCGCGCCGTTCACCGGCTGTACCATGGGCGAATATTTCCGCGACAACGGCATGCACGCGGTCATCATCTATGACGACTTATCCAAGCAGGCCGTCGCCTATCGCCAGATGTCGCTGCTATTGCGCCGTCCGCCGGGCCGCGAAGCCTATCCCGGCGACGTGTTCTATCTGCATTCGCGCCTCCTGGAGCGCGCCGCCAAGCTCAACGACGACAATGGCTCGGGCTCGCTGACCGCGCTTCCGGTGATCGAAACCCAGGCCAACGACGTGTCGGCCTACATTCCGACCAACGTGATCTCGATTACCGACGGCCAAATCTACCTCGAAAGCGATCTGTTCTTCCAGGGCATCCGGCCTGCGTTGAACGTGGGTCTTTCGGTGTCGCGCGTCGGTTCGTCGGCGCAAACCAAGGCAATGAAGAAGGTCGCCGGCAAGATCAAGGGCGAGCTCGCGCAATATCGCGAAATGGCGGCGTTCGCGCAGTTCGGCTCGGACCTCGACGCCGCGACGCAGCGTTTGCTCAATCGCGGCTCGCGTCTGACCGAATTGTTGAAGCAGCCGCAGTTCTCGCCGCTGAAGATGGAAGAGCAGGTCTGCGTGATCTGGGCCGGCACCAACGGCTATCTCGACCCGCTTCCGGTCGCCAAGGTGCGCGCGTTCGAGGACGGCCTGTTGTCGCTGTTGCGCGGCAAAAACGCCGACATCCTCAACACCATCCGCGACAGCCGCGACCTCTCCGACGATACCGCGGCAAGCTGAAGGCGGTGGTGGAAGGTTACGCCAAGTCGTTTGCTTGAGCGGCGTTGGGTGAGGCACCGTCATGGATGTCCGGCACAAGGCCGGGCATGACCAAAGATGAGATTGCGGTCTGACCGTTAAGGATCGGATTGCCGGGGTGAACTAAGAATGGCGTCACTGAAAGACATGCGGGTCCGCATCGCCTCCACCAAGGCGACGCAGAAGATCACCAAGGCCATGCAGATGGTCGCCGCGTCGAAATTGCGCCGCGCGCAGACCGCGGCCGAAGCCGCGCGGCCCTATGCGGACAAGATGAGCGCCGTGATCGCCAATATTGCCAGCGCCGCCGCGGGCTCGCCCGGCGCGCCGGCCCTGCTGTCGGGCAGCGGACGGGACCAAGTGCATCTTTTGCTCGTCTGCACCGGCGAGCGCGGCCTGTGCGGCGCGTTCAACTCCTCGATCGTGCGCCTGGCGCGCGAACGCGCGCTCGCGCTGATTAGCCAGGGCAAGGAAGTGAAATTCTTCTGCGTCGGCCGCAAGGGTTTCGAGCAGTTGCGCCGGACCTTCGAGCGGCAGATCGTCGAGACCGTCGAGCTGCGCTCGGTTCGCCAGCTCGGTTTCGTCAACGCCGAAGACATCGCCAAGAAAGTGATCGCGCGCTTCGATGCCGGCGAGTTCGACGTCTGCACGCTGTTCTATTCGCGCTTCAGGACGGTGATCGCGCAGGTCCCGACCGCGCAGCAGATCATTCCGCTGGTGGTAGAGGCCCCCGCCGCCAATGCCGGGCCTGCGACATCATATGAATATGAGCCGGAAGAGGACGAGATCCTGCCCCGCCTGCTGCCGCGCAATCTGGCGGTGCAGGTGTTCCGCGCCCTGCTGGAAAACAACGCCTCGTTCTACGGCTCGCAGATGAGCGCGATGGACAGCGCCACCCGCAACGCCGGCGACATGATCCGCAAGCAGACCCTGATCTACAATCGAACCCGCCAGGCGATGATCACCAAGGAGCTGATTGAAATCATCTCCGGCGCCGAGGCGCTCTGACAGTCGCAACGGTCGTTTGAGACAGAATTTGAAGGAGAAAGTTTTCATGGCCGCACCCGCCAATCAGACCGGACGCATCACCCAAGTCATCGGCGCCGTCGTCGACGTGCAGTTCGAAGGCCATCTGCCGGCCATTCTGAACGCGCTCGAGACGCAGAACGGCGGCAACCGCCTTGTGCTCGAGGTCGCCCAGCATCTCGGCGAATCCACGGTGCGCACCATCGCGATGGATACGGCGGAAGGTCTGGTCCGCGGCCAGGAAGTCGGCGACACCGGCAACCCGATCATGGTGCCGGTAGGTGTGGGCACGCTCGGCCGCATCATGAACGTGATCGGCGAGCCGGTCGATGAGGCTGGGCCGATCAAATCGGAAGGCAACCGCGCCATCCATCAGCCGGCGCCGCCCTACACCGAGCAGTCGACCGAATCGGAAATTCTCGTCACCGGCATCAAGGTGGTCGATCTCTTGGCGCCTTACGCCAAGGGCGGCAAGATCGGCCTGTTCGGCGGCGCCGGCGTCGGCAAGACCGTGCTGATTCAGGAACTGATCAACAACGTCGCCAAGGCGCATGGCGGTTATTCGGTGTTCGCCGGCGTCGGCGAGCGTACCCGCGAAGGCAACGATCTCTACCACGAATTCATCGAATCCGGTGTCAACAAGAAGGGCGGCGGCGAAGGCTCGAAATGCGCGCTGGTGTACGGCCAGATGAACGAGCCGCCCGGTGCGCGCGCCCGCGTCGGCCTCACCGGCCTCACCGTCGCCGAGCATTTCCGCGATCAGGGCCAGGACGTGCTGTTCTTCGTCGACAACATCTTCCGCTTCACGCAAGCCGGGTCGGAAGTATCGGCGCTGCTCGGCCGCATTCCCTCGGCCGTGGGCTATCAGCCGACGCTTGCGACCGACATGGGCGCGATGCAGGAGCGCATCACCACTACCACCAAGGGCTCGATCACATCGATCCAGGCAATTTACGTCCCCGCGGACGACTACACCGATCCGGCGCCAGCGACGACGTTTGCCCATCTTGATGCAACGACCAACCTCGATCGCGCGATCTCGGAGAAGGGGATCTATCCGGCGGTCAACCCGCTGGATTCGACATCGCGGATGCTGTCGCCACTGATCGTCGGCGACGAGCATTACCAGACCGCGCGCATGGTTCAGCAGATCCTGCAGAAATATAAATCGCTGCAGGATATCATCGCCATTCTCGGCATGGATGAACTGTCCGAAGAGGACAAGATCACGGTCGCCCGCGCCCGCAAGATCGAGCGCTTCCTGTCGCAGCCGTTCTTCGTTGCCGAAGTCTTCACCGGCTCACCCGGCAAGTTCGTCGAGCTCGCCGATACCATCAAGGGTTTCCGCGGGCTTTGCGAAGGCAAATACGATCATCTGCCCGAGCAAGCCTTCTACATGGTCGGCACCATCGAAGAGGCGGTCGAGAAGGGCAAGAAGCTCGCGGCCGAAGCGGCTTGATTTAACCTGTCGTCATTGTGGGGCAAGAGCGCGAAGCACGTCTTCGAACTAGATGACCCGGCAATCCATCGCTAGAGAGTTTTTTGATTGATGGGCCCGCGGGTCAAGCCCGCGGCTGACAGCGGAAAGAGCGGAAACACCATGGCTACCTTCCACTTCGATCTCGTCTCGCCGGAAAAACTGGCGTTCTCCGGAGAAGTCGATCAGGTCGATATCCCCGGCGTCGAAGGCGATTTCGGCGTGCTCGCCGGACATGCGCCGGTGGTGGCCGCGATCCGGCCGGGTATCCTCACCGTGACCACCGGAAGTTCACACGAGAAGATCATCGTGCTCGGCGGGCTAGCCGAGGTCTCCGAGAAGGGTCTCACCGTGCTAGCCGACGTTGCGACCTCGCTTGCCGAACTCGATCGCGCGAAGTTCGCCGAGACCATCGCCGAGATGGAAGGCAAGCTCGGCGAGAAGGAAGGCTCCGAACTCGACCACGCGATCGAGCGGCTCGATCACTACAAGAGCATCCAACACGAGCTCAATACCACCGCGCTGCATTAACTTCGCGCGGGCGGCTTTTCGAGAAAGACCGACCAAGTTCGGCGCCCTGCGGCGCGCTGAAACGTGGTTGCGCCGCTGGCGGCATTCTGCGGCCGCCGTTGCATGAACCGCAAAGGTGGGAACCGCTTTTTCTTCCCGACAAACCCGCAACGCGTTTGCGCGGTTTTGATGTTCATCACAATGGCATGAGATCATATCAGATTCATCCAACATCATGCGCGCCGTTGGCTTCTTCTACGCCTCAAGCAGCCCCTCGATTGCGGCAGACGCACGCGAGGATGCCGCGCGAAAACTCGCAGGATGCGCCCTCCGGCTGGAATGCGGTTGCGGTCGGTACGGCAGGGCGCCCGGCGCCGGGGGCTGAAGGCGAGCAGCGAGCAGAATGCGATCAACGATGCGCTCGGCAACTGTGTCAAGCGCGACAGCGATTGCCACGTCGCCATCGGTCCGTTCGCAGTCGGCCCGCATTAACCCTCCAGCCCGTCTTGGCGGATCGTAGTCATTTCGGGAGCCGGCTTATTACAAATCGAATGGTCCGCCCGATCGTTGCGCCTTCATGCGGCTGTGCCATCTGAACGCAGGCTGAAACCGGAAATCGGAATGTGGCTATATCGCTCTTCCGGTGTGCCGTCGCCCTTGAAACCGCGCTTCGCCATTTCTAATTCCTCTTCCATGGTAACCAGGACAGGCGGATATTCACCAATGATGAACGCCGCTCTTTCAAGGGTCAGCGTTGCCCTCTCGTCGAGGAGCATCTGATACATCCTATTTAACGGGCGCGCATGTTCAAACGTGACATTCCTTTTCCAGTCCTTGTCGCCCGACTCTCGTACCTGCTTGGCGGCGTCACTTACGCGGTGGTACGTTCGCCAGTTCTCCTTCGTGAAGCTCCCGCATTCCAGGTAAAGCGAGATTCCCGTAAGCATTTTCTTGGTAACGAAGCTCGGTTTGATCCCCGCCTTGGCGCAATCGACCAGCGCATTGATCAAGATGCGGGCTTTCTTCGCTGCAAGCGTCTTATCGTGAATCGAGTACCGCATCTTGCCTAGGCGACCGTGCTGCGAATTTGAACTTGGTGTCGGCTCGTGCGGCGCATTCTTTTCCTTTCCCTCCTCGCGCGAGAGCACCGCGCCAAAGGCGGTCACCCCGCAAATTGCGCGAAACTGCGCGCCACTTCCCGATACACCTCGCGCCGGAACGGCACCACGAGATCCGCGACACGGTCGAGGCGCTCCCAGCGCCAGCCATCGAATTCGGCAGGCTGGCCGTTACGCGACGTCAACGGATCGATGTCGTTCTCGCTTCCGGTGAAGCGTAGCGCGAACCATTTCTGGCGCTGGCCGCGGAATTTGCCGAGCCGGTGGGGCGGGCCGTCATAGGGCGGAAACTCGTAAGTCAACCAATCGGTCTCGCCGAGATAGTCGGCGTCGCGTACGCCGGTCTCTTCCCATAGCTCGCGCATCGCGGCGGCGCGCAAATCCTCGCCCTCGTCGACGCCGCCCTGCGGCATCTGCCACTCCAGGCCAGGGAGAATGATTTCGGGCCCGTCGCTCCGGAAGCGCCGGCCAATCAGGACCTCCCCGGCCGGGTTGAGGAGGGCGATGCCCACATTCGGGCGATAAGAATGGTTGTCGGTCATCCGTCTTCTCCTAGAGCCTCTTCCGTTCCGACTGGAACGGAAGCTCTAGCTTTTTGTTTTGACGCGTTTTCCTTACGCGAACCCGGGCCCACCCCGCTATCCAAGTCCCGGCCTTTCGTTGGGAAAAACTCTGAAGCCGGAGCTTATCCGCAACGGCGAACTGGGAGGGGATCACACTTAGTTCATGCAAGGCGGGGAGACGGACGACGCGGGTGGGCCGACTTGCGCGCGCGCGAATGCGATCAAGGTGTCGGGTTCCGTCGCGCGGGATGACTTTTCTTCGAATCGTCATCCCGCTCTATCTTTTGTTTGAGCATGACCTTTTCGGAAACGTTACCCACTCTTCCGGATCATGCCCTAGCTAGCCGCCCGCCAGCCTCGCAAATTCCTTCACCACGCGCTCGTAGACCGGCCGCTTGAACGGGACGATCAGTTCGGGAAGGTTCTTCATCGGCTCCCAGCGCCAATTGACGAACTCGGCCTTGTGGCCGCCGCCGGGATTGGCGACGTTGATTTCGGCATCTTGGCCGGTGAAGCGCATCGCGAACCATTTCTGCCGCTGGCCGCGATAGCGCCCCTTCCAGGCGCGTCCGGCAACGGTGCGCGGAATGTCGTAGACCAGCCATTCGGCGACCTCGCCGAGCTTTTCGACCGAGCGAACGCTGGTTTCCTCGCGAAGCTCGCGCTTGGCCGCTTCCCAGGTATCTTCGCCGGGATCGACCCCGCCTTGCGGCATCTGCCAGACGTGGAGGTCATCGACATGCTCGATGCCGCCGGCGCGACGACCGATGAAGACCAGCCCATCCTTGTTGATCAGCATCATGCCGACGCAGGTCCGGTAGGGCAGTTCTTCGTAACGCGTCATTCCGTGACAGCCTCTTCCCGGCTAGAGCCCCCATTCCGATTGAATCGGAACGGAGACCCCAGCTCTTTGTTTCGACGCGCTTTCTTCAAGCGAACCGTGACCACTTCGCTTGAAAACGCTTCCGAGCCGGCCTTGGCAGCCCCGAAGCCCGCCGGCCTGTCGGGGCCATTAAAACATCATCCGCAAAAGCCTGTCCCATATTATGTTGCGGGACGGATATCGGTCTTTCGTAAAAAACATGCTCAAACAATGGACTAGAGCGCCACGCGTTCCCACCCCGGGCGGTCCGCCTCAGCTCGATCTTGATTTGAGCATGGCGGTTGTCAATGGCACAAGCATGATGCCGTGGGCGTCGAGCGTCTTGACCCAGGCGGCGATGCGCTCGATCGAAATCGGCAGCGCCGAGGCGGTGCCGACCGCGAACCCGCGTTCTCTTGCGAGACTTTCGAGCTTGGCTAGCGCGCGGTCGATCTCCCCTGCCGTCGGCACCGCGTCAATGGTGACATCGGCTTTGGCAAACGGCATCGCCTGGGTTCCCGCCAGCACGGCCGCCACGCTGCGCGGCGCCGCGCCGTCGTCGAAGAAGCCGAGGCCGCGCTTGGCCGCCTCGCGGATGATCGGCGTCATCGCGGCGTCGGTTGCGACGAAGCGCGCGCCCATGAAATTGGCGATCCCCGCGTAGCCCTGCAGCCGACTGAGATGCCAGTACAGCCGGTCGAGATTTTGCTCCGGCGTGAGCGAGGTGAGCAGCGTCTGCGGGCCGGGGTCGTTGTCGGGATAGTCGTAGGGCTCCATCGGGATCTGCAGCAGGATCTCGTGGCGTTGCGCGCGCGCCCGCTCCGCGAGCTTCTCGGGATCGGAGCCGTAGGGCGTGAAGGCCAGCGTCACCGCCGGCGGCAGTTTCATGATTGCGTCGGTGGTCTTCGCAGCGCCAACGCCCAAGCCTCCGATGACGATGGACACCACCGGCATTTTCGAAGCCTTCACGCGGTCGGCATCGGCTGCGTAAACGGTGAATGGTTTCAACCCATCCGCCACCACCGGGACCATGCCGTAGCGGGTCTTTTCCAGGAGCCGCTGGTCGATGCCGGTCACCGGGGCAGAGGCGGCTTCGCTGTCGGCCTTGCCGTCGGGCGCGTCAGTCCCGATCACGACGTCCTGGTGCTTACCGCTCGAGCCGTCGATGATGGTGACGGTCTTCGGCTCGCTTGGAGCGGCCTGCTTGGGCGCCGATTTTGCGGCGTTCTCGGCAGGCGCCGCGACGGGCTTATCGTCCGCCGGTCCAGCCTGGCGCAGCGCGACATGCGCGGCCGGCTCGCCGCCGAGCGGATTGTCGCCAAAGATGGCGAAACCTGCGAAAATTGCCAGGAACAGGCCAAGCAGCGCCGCCAGCGCCTGCAGCACCGTAAACGGCAGCCGGAAGCGGCGCTTCCGCCGCACCGTCTTCTGTCCGAGTGGGGTGCTCAGATCGTCGGCCGTCTCTGCCATGAATAGTCCCGAATCAATCGGGGCTACGATACCACGGCGGAGCAAGGGCGCGGCAGGTCCGGCCCGCTCCGAAGGGGCGGGGCCTAAAGGAACCGGCAACAAAAAGGGGCGGCTGCGCGGCCGCCCCTTTGTCTTGAGCCTTGATTGGTCCCAATCGGATCAGTTCGCGACCTTGCCAGCGGCCTTGTCGGTTCCAGCGGCCTTGTCGGCGGCAGCGTCCGGCGCCGGGGTCGCGGCGCTGTCCTTGATGCCATGCAACAGGTCGTCCGCCATCTTCAACGCCTTGTCGTCCTTGGCGTCCGGCGGAACATAGGATTGCGAGCCGGTCTTCTCGTCGCCGTCGGATTTCAGGTGGCCGCGCAGCGATGCCTCGCCCTTGGTGTCGGTGCGCGATTTCAGCTCGTCCGGCACGTCCTGCAGCACCTCGATATCGGGAACGATACCCTTGGCCTGGATCGACTTGCCCGACGGCGTGTAGTAGCGCGCGGTGGTGAGACGAAGCGCGCCGTTGCCGCTGCCGAGCGGAATGATGGTCTGCACCGAGCCCTTGCCGAACGAGCGCGTGCCGACCAAGGTCGCGCGCTTGTGGTCCTGCAGCGCGCCGGCGACGATTTCGGAGGCCGAAGCCGAGCCGCCGTTGATCAGGACGATGAGCGGCTTGCCCTTGGTGAGGTCACCCGGGTGGGCGGTGCGGCGCTGGGTTTCCTCGGCATTGCGGCCGCGGGTCGAGACGATCTCGCCGCGCTCCAGGAAGCTGTCGGAAACCGTCACCGCTTCTTCCAGCAACCCGCCAGGATTGTTGCGCAGGTCGATGACGAAGCCCTTCAGCTTGTCGCCGATCTGGTTCTGCAGATTGGCGACTTCCTTCTTCAGGCCTTCGGTGGTCTGCTCGTTGAAGGTGGTGATGCGGATATAGCCGATATCGTCGGCCTCGACATGCGCGCGCACCGAGCGGACGCGGATGTTATCGCGTACCAGCGTGACGTCGATCGGGTTGTCCACGCCCTTGCGGATGATCTTCAGCTTGATCTTGGTGTTGACCGGCCCGCGCATCTTTTCGACCGCCTGGTTGAGGGTCAGGCCCTGCACCGCTTCGTCGTCGAGCGTGGTGATGATGTCGTTGGCGAGGATGCCGGCCTTCGACGCCGGCGTGTCGTCGATCGGCGAGACCACCTTGATCAGGCCATCTTCCATGGTGACCTCGATGCCGAGCCCGCCGAACTCGCCCCGGGTCTGCACCTGCATGTCACGGAAGCTCTTGGCATCCATGTAACTCGAATGCGGGTCGAGCCCGGACAGCATGCCGCTGATCGCCGATTCCACCAGCTTGCTGTCGTCCGGCTTCTCGACATAGTCGCTGCGCACCCGTTCGAAGACGTCGCCGAACAGGTTGAGCTGGCGATAGGTATCGGCGGTCGCGGCGCGCGCGCTCGATCCCATCAGCACGGCGTGCGGCTGCGTCACGAGCAGCGTCAGTGCTGCGCCGGTGGCGGCGCTGAGGAGGATTACAGAAGTCTTGCGCATCATCCGCGAACCTTTTCGCCTTCATTTGCGGCCCACCATGGGCCTGGATCAATTGGAGTGCCGTCCTTACGGAACTCGACATAGAGCACGGGGTGACTGGCCGTGGTGGCGAGAATGGATGCTACCTGGGATGTCGTCCCCATGGTCGCGACCGGCTCCCCCGTACGTACAAACTGGCCGATGTTAACTGAAATTCGCTCCATCCCGGCGATCAGGACATGATACCCGCCCCCGGCATTGAGGATCAAGAGTTGTCCATAGCTGCGGAACGGACCGGCGTAAACTACCCATCCATCACACGGCGTTGTGACCTGGGCTCCGGGCCGGCTTGCCAAAGAAATGCCTTTTTCTACGCCACCGGCACCGTCGGAACCGCCGAAATCGCGAATTTTGGAGCCGTTGACGGGTAGCACGAACAGCCCTTTGGCCGACGCGAACGCAATCGCGGGGCTCTGGCGGTTGGGATTCCTCAGCGCAGCCGGATCAGGTTTGCCGTTGATTGTCGCGGGCACCCCCTGCAGGCTCGCACTCACGGCGGCCTTCGCGGCGCCCCTGACGTCCTGCTCCATCTTGGAGATCAGGCCCTGCAGATCGTCGACTTGCCTCGCCAGCACAATGGCACGGGCGCCTTCGGCTTCCATGTCTTTCTCTTTCGCCGCCTGCTGGCGCTGACGCTCGTCGATCAGGGCGGCGAGGCGGGTCTGATCGCTGCTAATCTTGTCGCGGTCGGCGGCCAGATGGTCGCGTTCGCTCGCAATCGTCAGGCGCAGCGCGACCAGTTCGTTGAGGTCGCCGGCGAGCTTCTGGGCGCGCGCGTGCAATTCCGGCACCACCGATCCAAGCAGCATGGCGGTGCGCAGCGATTGCAGCGCGTCCTCAGGTCGGACCAGCAGGGCCGGCGGCGTTCGCCGTCCGGCGCGCTGCAGGGCGGCCAGCACCTCGACCACTTCGGAACGGCGCGAATCGAGCGAGTCACGAACCTGCTTCTCGCGCGCGTCCAGCGCGCGCAGCCGCCCCTCGGCATCGCTGATGCGAGTTTCGACGCCACGCACCTGGGCTGCGATGTCGATCAGTTGCGCGTTGAACTTGCTGCGGTCCTGGCCGATGGCGGCGATGTCGGCTTTGAGCTTTTCCTGCGCGTCGGCTGCGTTCTTCTGCTCGGTTCGCGCGGCTTCGAGTTCCTGCTCGCGCTGCTTGATGGGGTCGGGCGGGGCATCGGCAGCAGCGGGCGGCGGCGCCGTGGCAGTCTGTGCCGCGGCGGGCAAAGGGCTTCCCGTTGCGAGGCCGGCGGCCAACAGCAGCAGCGAGAGCGGAAGGCAGGATCGCCGGCCGCGGCGGACGGTGTCGGGGTGCGATGGAAGGGTCCGCGCGCGCTGCATTTCGTTCCGAATGGCTGCTCTCTACGCCTCAAGCGCGGTGATAGGGGTGTCCCGCCAAAATCGTCGCCGCCCGGTAAAGCTGTTCCAGGAGCATGATTCGTACCATTTGATGAGGCCAGGTCGCGGCCCCGAACGCGATGGCAAGCTTTCCATTGCGCCGCAAATCGGGCGAAAGTCCGTCCGCGCCGCCGATGACGAAAACAGTGCTGGAGACCGACTGGTCCCGCCAGCGTTCGAGCTGGCGGGCAAAAGCGGCACTATCGGTATTCTCGCCGCGTTCATCGAGCGTGACAAGCACGGACTTTTCCGGGGTCGCCGCCGCAATCGCCGCGGCTTCTTCGGCGATGCGCGCGGCAGCGTCGCGCGCCCGGCTTTCGGGAATTTCGACCATCTCGATGCCACGGAAGCCGAGCTTGCGGCCGATATCGTCGAATCGCTTCCGATAGCGTTCAGCCAGCTCGCGCTCAGGGCCTTGTTTGAGCCGGCCGATGGCAATCACAACGAGGCGCATACGCACAAACTAGCATGCGCGCCCGCCGATTCGAAATCGGCACTCAAACGCCTAAACGACCTTCGCCGCCGTCGGGCCCTGCGTCCACAATCGCTCGAGATTGTAGAATTCGCGCACCTCGGGTCTGAACACGTGCACGATCACGTCGCCGGAATCGATCAGCACCCAGTCGCAATTGGGCAAGCCCTCGACATGGATGTTCCTGATTCCGTTTTCCTTCAGGCCCTTGGCGACGTTCTCCGCGATCGCGCCGACGTGCCGGTTGGCCCGCCCCGTGGTGACGATCATGTAGTCGGAGAATGCCGATTTGCCGCGAAGGTCGATGGTGACCGTTTCTTCCGCCTTCATATCGTCGAGGCGGGAGAGGATCAGATTCAGCGTCTCGTCGGCGTCGGGTTGCGCCTTCAAGGCCGCAGCTTGGGTCGATGTTTTACGCGCGGTTCTTTGAGCCTTGGGTAAAACAGACTTGGACAATACAGATGTGGCCAGGGACCATTCCTTTCACTGTATCGCGGGCACCGAATCCTTATTGGTAGCCCGCGGACCATTCTACGCATGTGGGGTTAATGGTTTCAATATCCAGTATCCCCCACGTTTACTTCCAGCTTCCGTCCGGGTTTCGCAACCCGGTCGACGACAGGTTCATTTTCAATCCGGTGAGAAACACCCAGGCCGGCGCGCGGTGGTCGGCGAGCCGTCTTGCCTCATTCTCGGGCAGGCGATAGCGCGCCAGTGCCTGCGCCGCGGGCGCGGTCAATGCGCGAAAACTTTGCGGCGGGCGATCGATCACGGCGATCGGTACCAGGGTCGCGATCCGCTGCCAGTTCTGCCAGCGATGAAATTGCGCGAGGTTGTCGGCGCCCATGATCCATACAAAGCGCAGGCCGGAAGCGCGGCGGCGCAGATATCTGATGGTATCGACAGTGTAGCGTGTTCCGATGACGGATTCGAGACAGCTGACATCGATGCGCGGATCGTCGGCCATCCGCCGGGCGGCTTCAGTGCGCGCCTCGAGATCGCGCAAGGTGTCTTGATCCTTCAGCGGGTTCCCCGGCGTCACCAGCCACCACACGCGGTCAAGCCGCAGCCGCTTGATCGCGAACAGGCTGATGGCGCGATGGGCGCGATGCGGCGGATTGAACGAGCCGCCGAGCAGCCCGATGCGCATGCCGTCGGAATGGAGCGGGAGGGCTTGAGCAACGGATTGCTGCGCGACTGACGCTTCCTTCAACGCGAGCTCCGCGTGGGGAACAAGACGTTCACGGCCGCGTCTGCCCGGTGCCGTGGACGCGGTATTTGAAGCTCGTCAATTGCTCGGCGCCGACCGGGCCGCGGGCATGGAACTTTCCCGTGGCAATGCCGATTTCCGCGCCGAAGCCGAATTCGCCGCCGTCGGCAAATTGCGTCGAGGCGTTGTGCAGCACGATCGCGGAGTCCACCTCGTTCAAGAATTTCTGCGCGGCCTTTTCGTCTTCCGTCACGATCGCATCGGTGTGGTGCGAGCCGTGATCGTGAATATGCGCGATCGCCTCGTCGACGCCGTCGACGACCTTCGCGGTGATGATGGCGTCCTCGTATTCGGTGTTCCAGTCTTCCTCGGAGGCCGGCTTCACTCTGGTATCGACGCGCTGCACGGCTTCGTCGCCGCGCACCTCGCAGCCGGCGTCGATCAGCATTTCGACCAGCGGCCTGAGGTTGGTGGCTTGGCCTGCGCGATCGACCAGCAAGGTCTCGGCCGCGCCGCAGACGCCGGGACGGCGCATCTTGGCATTCAGCACGATCGACTTCGCCATTTCCAGATTGGCGGCGTGGTCGACATAGACGTGGTTGACGCCTTCGAGATGGGCGAACACCGGCACCCGCGCCTCGGCCTCGACGCGGGCGACCAGGCTCTTGCCGCCGCGCGGCACGATCACGTCGATGCCGCCGTTCAATCCGGTGAGCAACAGCCCGACCGCGGCGCGGTCGCGGGTCGGTACCAGCGTGATCGAAGCCTCAGGCAGCCCGGCCTCTCGCAAGCCCTGCACCAGGCAGTCATGGATCGCGCGGCAGGAGCGGAAACTGTCGGAGCCGCCGCGCAGGATCACCGCGTTGCCCGATTTCAGGCACAGCACGCCGGCGTCGGCCGCGACATTGGGGCGGCTCTCGAAGATCACGGCGACGACGCCGAGCGGCACCCGCACCCGCTCGATGATCATGCCGTTCGGCCGCTGCCAGCTCTCGGTGACGATGCCGACGGGATCGGGGATGGCGCGCACCGTGGCGATGCCGTCGGCCATCGCGTCGATCCGCGCCTGCGTCAGCGTCAGCCGGTCGATGAAAGCTGAGGTCGCGCCGGAGCTGCGGACCTCGGCGACGTCTTCCGCATTGGCGGCAAGGATCGCGGGCGCACTGCGCACGGATGGCGCGCTCCATCGCTTCCAGCGCGCGATTTTTCTGCTCCGGCGAGGCGAGCGACAGCAGCCGCGCCGCGGCACGGGCACGGGCGGCAAGGTCATTCATCAGGGCCGGCAGATCGGCGGAGCCGTCGATTGCCTTCAAGGGTGCGCTCATGTCGGGTCCAGCCTTGTGATTCCAGCCTTGGATTAAGGTCATGTCCTAGCATGGAAATCGAGCGCTTGGCGAGGCGCGGAACCGGCAGGGGAGAGGTGCGCGGGCGGGCCGGGCGGCTCGGCCAATGGCCTAGCCGCAGCAGTATCAGAGCGGCGTCCGACAACATTGCGCTTGCACGCGATAGCATTAAATATCATATTCTGATATCGAGGATTTGAGATATGGCAAGCAGCTACAGCATCGGCAGACATTTCGAGGGGCTGATCGAAAGCCTGATCGAGAGCGGCCGCTACGCTACGGCAAGCGAAGTCATGCGCGAAGGGCTGCGGCTGGTGGAAGAGCGCGAGGAACGCCGTAAGGCCAAGCTCGAAGCGCTACGTGCCGAAATCCAGAAGGGTTTTGACAGCGGGCCCGCCGAAGAGGTCGATATTGCCGAGATGATCAAGGCCGTAAAGGCGCGAGGACGGCAGCGATTGGCCGCGCGCAAGCGTGCCGAATAGATTTCGCAAGCACCCGCAAGCCGACCGCGACCTGGATTCGATTTGGAGCTTTATCGCTACCGAGAGCTTCGGGGCCGCGGACAAGCAGAGCGATCGCATTGGCAAAGTCTTCGAAATGCTCGTTCAAAATCCTTTGGCTGGCCGCGAACGACCAGAGCTACGACAAGGTTTGCGCAGCTTTCCCGTCGGCGGCTACGTCATTTTCTATGTTCCGCTACCCGACGGCATTGAGGTCATTCGGGTAGTGAATGGCCGGCAAGATATTGATGCCGATGACGTGACGCCGACGACATGACGCTCTGATCAGCCCGGATCGGTATGACGCGGGCCTCCCACCACCAGGTCGTCGCGGTGGATCATTTCGGCGCGTCCGCTGATGCCGAGGATCGCCATCACGTCCGGCGACGAGCGGCCCTTGATCTTGTCGGCATCCTCCGCGTCATAGGCGATCAGGCCGCGGCCGATCTCATGGGTGTCGGGGCCACGCACGATCACCGCGTCGCCGCGGGCGAACTGGCCGTCGATCCTGATGACGCCGGCGGGCAGCAGGCTCTTGCCGGCGCGCAGCGCGCTCACCGCGCCAGCGTCGATGGTCAGCGTGCCCTTCGGCTCCAGCGAGCCCGCGATCCAGCGTTTTCGCGCGGTGACGGGATTGGCTGGCGTCAGGAACCAGGTGCAGCGCCCGCCATTGGCGATGGCCTGCAGCGGATGCTCGATCTTGCCCGAGGCGATCAGCATATGCGTGCCGCCGGTGGTCGCGATCTTCGCGGCCTCGATCTTGGTGCGCATGCCGCCGCGCGACATCTCGGATTCGGCCGAGCCCGCCATCGCCTCGATCTCGGCGGTGACGGTCTCGACGATCGGGATCAATTTGGCATTCGGGTTCTGCGACGGCGGCGCGTCGTAGAGACCGTCGATATCGGACAACAGGATCAACAGATCGGCGCTCGCCATGGTGGCTACCCTTGCTGCGAGGCGATCGTTGTCGCCATAGCGGATTTCATTGGTGGCGACCGTGTCGTTCTCGTTGATCACGGGCACCGCGCGCCATTCGAGGAGCTTGGCGATGGTCGAGCGCGCGTTGAGATAGCGGCGGCGCTCCTCGGTATCCTGAAACGTCACCAGGATCTGGCCGGCGCCGATGCCGTGATCGCCCAGCACTTCCGACCAGATCCGCGCCAGCGCGATCTGGCCGACCGCCGCGGCGCCCTGGCTCTCCTCGAGCTTCAGCGTGCCGCGCGGCAGCTTCAGGCGGCTGCGGCCGAGCGCAATCGAACCCGACGACACGATCAGCAGTTCGCGGCCCTCGCCATGCAGTTTGGCGAGATCGGCGGCGAGCGCCGACAGCCAGGAGGCGCGCACCTCGCCCGCGTCGGAATCGATCAAGAGCGAGGAGCCGACCTTGACGACGATGCGGCGGAAATTTTTGAGGGCAGGGCGGGCCATGAGCAGTCGAATATTCGTGGTCGGATCGGGCTGTCCCCGAAAGCAATACGCGCCACCTCCATGATTTGGAAGTGGCGCGGTGCTCTAGAAGCCTGCTTATAGCCGCGATTGGACTTTATGGCCATTCCAACGGCCATCCGGCTCTGCTGTAATGGGTCAATTCAAAAAAGAGGAGGAACAGGCAGTGGACCGTCGAAACTTCATGGCCGGCTGTCTTGGCTTACCGCTCGTCGCGACGGCGGGTGCGGCGCGCGCCGGCTCGGGACCGCTGACCAGGTTCATCTTTCCATTCTCGGCCGGCGGCGGCGGTGACACGCTTTGCCGGATCCTGGCGCAGGACTTAAGCTCAACGCTGGACCGCACCATCATCGTCGAGAACCGTACCGGCGGCGACGGGCTGATCGGGATCAAGGCCGTGAAGGGTGCCAACCCCGACGGCGCCACGGTGCTGGTGACCACCGGACCCACCATGTATCTGTTGCCGATGGTGGAGGCCGCGCCGAGCTTTGATACCGCCAAGGATTTCGTGCCGGTCTCGCTGCTCGCGCGCTTCGAGTTCGGCATCGTGACCGGGCCTGAAGTCGACGCCAAGGATTTCAAGCAATTCGTGGCCTGGCTCAAGGCCAACCCGGACAAGGCTACCTTCGGCGTGCCGAGCAACGGCACCATCCCGCATTTCGCGGGATCGCAGCTCGAGAAAGTCCTGGGCGTCGCGATGACCCGCGTGCCTTATCGCGGCTCTGCTCCGATCATCAACGATCTCATCGGCGGTCATCTGCCGTTCGGCATCACCACCATCGCCGATGCGATCCCGCAATATCGCGCCGGCAACGTCAAAATCCTGGCGGTGAGCAGCGCGGCCCGCTCGCCCTTCATCCCGGAAGTGCCGACGCTGAAGGAAAGCGGCGTCGATCTCGTTGCCGATGGCTGGTACGGGATGTGGCTGCCGGCCGGCAGCCCGGCCGATTTTGCGGCCAAGCTCAGCGCCGCTGTGGCGGCGGCGCTCAGCAAGCCCGAGCGTGAAGCACAAGCTGCTCGCGATCGGGCTGATCCCGGTCGGGACCACGCCGGAAGGGCTTACCCAGGAGCTGGCCGAGAACACCGCGTTCTGGCAGCCGATCGTGAAGGCGACGGGCTACAGGATCGAGAATTAATTTCGCTATGCCTTGATCCTATCTTCTCATCATGAGGATTTAAGGCAGCAAAATTGCTTACTGCGCCGCCCGCTACCGATCTTCTTGCGGATCGCGGCAAGCTCGGCTTCGTCCCAGATGCCGATCAGGACGCCGCCCTTGACCTGGAGCTGGTTGTCGGCATAGGCGGCGATCTTCTCGCGGCTGGTGGTGATGTGGTCGTTGGGATGCAGCGCCCAGTCGAATAGCGCTGCCTGCAGCCGCGCGATCTCGGCGGCGCACAAAGCATCCTCGCCGCGATCGACAAGCTCCTGCGGATCGCTGTCCTCCATGCGCACCTACGCCTTCAGGCTCGACTTTAATGGATGCGACAAAGAAATTCCCTTTCTTTTTTGCTCCAGGCGTCCGACAATTTAAACGAGAGCTGAGTGTGTGATGCACCCGTGCGCTTTTAAGTCGAGATTGAGAAATGGATTTCTTCGAGGAAATTAAGCGTGCAAGAATTCGAATTCAGAATTACAAGTCATTCGGAAAAGAACAGCAAGGGTTCGACGGATTTGAACCCATAAACATTCTCGTTGGACGAAATAACAGTGGGAAGTCTGCCCTTCTTGACTTGATACAATTCTTGTGCGGCGACTATCAATTTCCCGCAAGCGCGCTGAATCGGGGTCGGCGGCTAAGTGTCACTCTGGAGAATTCGATCAGCGAAGGGATTATTGCGCGCGTCTTTTCGAAAAGCGCCAACGGCGGCGCAATACAAGGAAATCATTTCGAGTTCGGAAGGAAATACGTTGGTCTTCCGATGAGGATCGAAATGGATGAAACCAGGGCCGCTACGCTTGCCGGCGTCGACTATGGGAATCTGCCGCCACCACCACGGCAGATGTTTGAGTCGCTAGTACCCTTTGTTAAAATTCCGTTTGACGGAAAGTTATTCAAGCGTTTGGGGGCCGATAGAGATGTCACGCCCGAAAGCGACCGTGAGCAGATCGCGATTGCGCAAAACGGATTTGGCTTCACAAATCTTGTTCAACGTTTCATCAACAAATCATCGCTTTCAAATGATCTCGTCGAGCATAGATTTCTGGAGGAGTTAAACAAGATTTTTGCGCCGGATGCGGTTTTTAGAAACGTTCGCGTGCGTCAACATCAAGATGACACGTGGGAGGTTTATCTCGAAGAGCAGGACAAGGGGGCTATCGCGCTCACACATAGCGGGAGCGGCTTGAAGACGGTGTTGTTGGTCTTGGGCTTTGTTGTGTTGATGCCCGTCATTGAGGGAAAGCGATTGTCCGACTACGTTTTTGCGTTCGAGGAATTAGAGAACAATCTCCATCCTTCCCTTCAACGGCGTTTGGTAAGATATATTTGCGAGAGCGCTCTAAAGAACGAGTTTGCTGTTTTTCTCACGACGCACTCGAATGCCGTAATTGATATGCTAGGTCATAGCAGCAGCGCGCAGATCATTCACGTGACGCATTCCGGAGGCGCAGCCAAAGCGCGTCGTGTTACAACATATGTCGAGAATCGCGGGATTCTGGATGATCTCGATATACGAGCAAGCGACCTGCTTCAGGCAAACGGTATTGTTTGGGTCGAGGGGCCGTCGGACAGACTCTACTTCAATAGATGGATCGGCTTGGTTACGGAGGGAGCCCTTGAGGAAGGAACGCACTATCAGTGCGTCTTCTACGGCGGACGACTGCTGGCACACCTAACCGGCGTCCAGCCTTTCGATACGACAGATCATGATCAGGCGGTTCGAATTTTTCGGGTGAATCGAAACGCTATTGTGCTCATGGATAGTGACAAATCGACCCCAGATGCCGAGATAAATCGAACGAAGATGAGAGTCGTGGAAGAAGTCCGCTCCCTTGATGGCATGGCGTGGCTCACGGCGGGCCGCGAGGTGGAGAATTATATTTCTGGCGATGCGCTCCGGCGTAGGTATCCAGAAATGAGCGTGTTCCCGGGACGCTATGACGATATTGCTGGCGTTCTGGATAGGAACTCGGTCGGCGAGGGAAGAAAGTTCGAGCGGAATAAGGTCATGTTTGCAGAGAGCATAATTCCTCTCATCGAAAGAAAGGACTTGGCTGGTTGTCTAGACCTTGAGACCAAAGTTGTTGAGGCAAGCAGGATAATCGCCTCTTGGAATCGAATGGACCCAACTTGGACTGAGCCAGTCACCCAAAGCACCTAGCACATGGGACGGGTGGATACCTTCGCGAAGCCTATCATCTTGCAAGATGCGATGGTGCACCATCGGTTCGAGCCGCCTTATGCGGACCCCTATGTACGGTGGTATGGGAAGGACGAACCGCGAGATTCCCTCCTATCCCGATCGAGACGAGCTGCGCTCCCGAGGGTCGAAGGGCAATAGCGGCGCCTACAGGCTCGCCCGCTGCTCGATCTTCTTGCGGATCGCGGCGAGCTCGGCTTCGTCCCAGATGCCGATCAGGACGCCGCCTTTGACCTGCAGCTGGTTGTCGGCATAGGCGGCGATCTTCTCGCGGCTGGTGGTGATGTGGTCGTTCGGATGCAGCGCCCAGTCGAACAGCGCTGCCTGCAGTCGCGCGATCTCCGCGGCGCAAGAAGCATCCTCGCCGCGATCGACGAGCTCCTGCGGATCGCTTGCGAGGTCGTAGAGCATCGGCCGGAAGCCGGAGGCGTGGATGTATTTCCAGCGTCCGTCGAACACCATGAACAGCCGGCAGCGTTCGATCGGCTGGTTGAGCGTCAAGCGCACGTCCTGCATGGCGTAGTCGTATTCGGAGAATACCACCTTGCGCCAGTCGGATGGCGCATCACCGCGCAGCAGCGGCATCAGCGAGCGGCCCTCGAGAATATGCGCGGGCGGCGCAGCTCCAAAATAATCGACGAAGGTCGGCGCCAGATCGATCGCCTCGACCAGCGCATCGCAGACCGTGCCGCGCGTGGCATCGGCCTCGGGCGATGGATCGATCACGATCAGCGGGATTTTCGCCGAGGCATCGTGGAACAGATCCTTCTCGCCCATCCAGTGATCGCCGAGATAATCGCCGTGGTCGGAGGTGAACACGATCATCGTGGTGTCGAGCAGACCGCGCTTGCCGAGGAAATCCATCAGCACGCCCATCTGATCGTCGATCTGCGTGATCAGGCCCATATAGGTCGGGATCACCTTGGCGCGCGCCTCGTCGCGGGCCATGTTGCGCGAATAGCGCATGTCCATATAGGCGGCGAACACCGGATGCGCGTTCTGCCGCTCCGATGGCGAGCGGACCGCGGGCAGCACGTCGGCAGGGCTATACATGCTGGCGTAGGGCTCGGGCGCGATATAGGGCCAGTGCGGCTTGATGTAGGACAGATGCAGGCACCAGGGTCGCCCGTCGGCTTCGGATTCCGTGATGAAATCCATCGCGCGGCGCGTCATGTAGGGCGTCTCGGAGTGCTCGTCCGGAATCCGCGCGGCCTTGTCGGCATGAACCAGAAGCCAGCCGTTCTGCAAGCTTCCGTCGGCGTCCGCGCCGGAATTGGCCCAATGCTCCCAGGGATTTTCCGCCTCATAGCCGTGCTCGCGCAAGTAAGCATCGTATCGCGGCCGCGGCCGGCCCGTCGGGTGCAGGCCGTCGTCGCGCTCGTAGGGCTCGAAGCCGCATTGCGCGACGTGAACGCCGATGATCGTATCCGGCGGTATGCCGAGCATCTTCATGCCTTCGAGGTCGGGGGCCATGTGGGTCTTGCCGACCAGCACGTTGCGCACGCCGATCTTCTTCAAGTGATCGCCGAGCGTCGGCTCGCCGACGCGCAGCGGCCAGCCGTTCCAGTGCGAGCCGTGCGAGCGCATGTAGCGCCCGGTATAGAACGACATGCGCGAGGGGCCGCAGATCGGCGACTGCACATAGGCGTTGGAGAAGCGCACCCCCCGCTTTGCCATCGCGTCGATATTCGGGGTCTTCAGCGCGGGGTGGCCGGTGCAGCCGAGATAATCATGGCGAAGCTGGTCGCACATGATCCAGATGATGTTTTTCGCGCGCGGCATGCTCGGGACTTCAGTGATTTGGACTTCGGTGATTTCGGGGCGCGCGATGCTGCGACATCGAACGCTCGATGACAAGCGCGCGCGGCGCGCGGCCTCACGCGGTCCACGGCTCCATCTGCGCCGCGCCCTTGGCTTTGACCGAGACCGGGGCTTCGCCGATCACCGCGGCGAGCGCGCGCAGCGCCTCCTTGACGCCAGTGCCGGTTGCGCCCGAAATCAATAGCGGCGTCTTCTTGGCGGCGCGCTTGAGCCGGTCCTTCTGCTTCTTCAGATCGTCGGCGTCGACGGCGTCGATCTTGTTCAGTGCGACGATCTCGATCTTTTCCGTGAGCTGCCCGCCATAGGCATCAAGCTCGGTCCGTACCGTCTTGTAGGCCTTGCCCGCGTGCTCGCAGGTCGCGTCCACCAGATGCAAGAGCACGCGGCAGCGCTCGATATGGCCCAAGAACCGGTCGCCGAGACCTGCGCCGTCATGGGCGCCCTCGATCAGGCCCGGAATATCCGCCAGCACGAATTCGCGACCATCGGCATTCACCACCCCCAACTGCGGATGCAGCGTGGTGAAGGGATAGTCGGCGATCTTCGGTTTGGCGGCGCTGACGGCGGCGAGGAAGGTCGACTTGCCGGCGTTGGGCAAGCCGATCAGGCCGGCGTCCGCGATCAGTTTCAACCGGAGCCAGATCCAGCGCTCCTCGCCTGTCTGGCCGGGATTGGCGTTGCGCGGCGCACGGTTGGTCGAGGATTTGAAATGCGCGTTGCCGAAGCCGCCATTGCCGCCCTCGGAGAGGGTGAATTTCTCGCCAAGCGTGGTGAAGTCGTGGATCAGGGTTTCCCTGTCCTCGTCGAACACCTGCGTACCCACGGGCACTTTGAGCACGATCGGCTTGCCGTTGGCGCCATGGCAGTCCTTGCCCATGCCGTTGGTGCCCTTCTGCGCCTTGAAATGCTGCTGATAACGGTAGTCGATCAGCGTGTTCAGCCCGTCGACGGCCTCGATGATGACATCGCCGCCGCGGCCGCCATTGCCGCCGGAGGGTCCGCCGAACTCGATGAATTTTTCGCGCCGGAACGCCACGCAGCCGTTGCCGCCGTCGCCGGAGCGGACATAGACCTTTGCCTCGTCAAGGAATTTCATGAGCCCTAGGTAAGGCAGCCCTGGCAGTGCGGCAACCCAGGATATCGGCAAAAGGCCGGTATTTTCAGCCGTTGTTAAGAGCGTTTGCCGATCTCGCCCGCGGCATCAAGCCGGACGCCTTCGAATCAGAAATTTCTGCGATCCCTCCAGCACCAGTTCGCGGCGCTGGTTGAACACGGTCGAGCGCAGCGTCACCACGCCGGTGCTGCGGCCGGGCACGAGCTCCACAACTTCGAGCGCGGGATAGATGGTGTCGTCGGCATAGACGGGCTCTAGGAACCGGCTCGATTGTTCGAGAAAGCCGACCAGCGATTCCTCCACCAGGAACGGGAACAGCCCAGCCCCCGGTGCGGTGTGGATCAGGGTCTGGAAACCGTGCGCCAGGAGGTTCGGCATGCCGCGGGCGCGGCAATATTCGACGTCGTAGTGCACGGGATGGGTATCGCCGCTCGCGGCCTGGAACGCCGCGAACACCGCCGTGGTCTGGGTGCGGCTTGGGATCACAAATCGCTCGCCAAGCAAAAAATCCTCGAACCAGCGCTGCTGCGGCACCATGCGATGATTTGCGGGATCGAATTCGGACATGGCTGGGGTTCCTTCGTCAGTCCGGTTGATCGGTATCGCAGCGCTGCGATGGCAGCAATCTTCGAGTCGTGATTCCGGGTCTGACGCCTATGCGCCATCCCGGAATGACGGTGGAGAGAACTTTACCAACCTGATAAGCGATCACACCGTATCTCCGCAGCCATCCATGACCCTGCTCGCCAAAATCGCCACCCACAACGACGAACGCTCGGCGCGGCTTGCCGGCATCGGCCTGATGCTCTTGGCGGTGTCGATGTTCTCGTTCGGCGATGCGCTCGGAAAATTCATCGTTGCGACCTATTCGGTCGGGCAATTGCTATGCCTGCGCGCCTGCGCGGCGCTGTTGGTATTGTCGCCGATGATCTGGCGGCAGCGGGCGCAGTTCGCGACGCTCGAGCGGCCGCTTCTGCAGTTGTTCCGGGTGCTGCTTTCCACGCTCGAGGTCGCCGCGTTCTTTCTCGCTGTCGTCTATCTGCCGCTCGCCGACGTCGTCACCTATTATCTGGCGTGTCCGATCTTCGTCACCGCGCTGTCGGCGATCATATTGCGCGAGCGGGTCGGTTGGCGGCGCTGGAGCGCGATCCTGATCGGCTTTTTGGGTGTCGTGATCGCGCTGCACCCGTCGGTGCAGACCATCAGCCTGCCCGCGATGATCGCGCTCGGCGGCAGCCTGTCGTTTGCGGTGTTGATGCTGATCACGCGGAGCTTGCGCGCGACGCCCGATATCGTGATGGCGTCGTCGCAATTTGCCGGCACGTTCCTGCTCGGCGCGGTCCTCTCGCCGTTCGGCTGGGTGACGCCAAGCCCGGGCAGCCTGGTTCTGTTCGCTCTCGCGGGCTGCATTTCGGTGAGCGCGCTGCTCTGCGTCAACCGTTCGCTGAAACTCGCTCCCGCCAGTGTCGTGGTACCCTATCAATATTCGATGATCGTCTGGGCGGTGATGTTCGGCCTGATCGTGTTCGGCGACGTGCCGTCATGGAACACGATCGTCGGCGCCTCGATCATCATCGGCGCCGGGCTCTACATCTTTCTGCGCGAGCGCAGCCTCGGGCATGAGGAAACGGCAGTCAATCCGCCGGCGTGAGGCGCACGGAAATGGTGCCGTCCCGGCCTTGAGCCGGGACCCATAACCACCGACGGATGAGCTTGAGTTGGCTGTAGCCCCTTCTGGGCGACAACAAAGGTCTGTGGTTATGGGCCCCCGCCCCCCTGCGAAATTGCGCACCAGGCGGGGCGACGAGTTTTGTGAGGCGCCTACCGCGTCTTTCTTGTCGAGCTGGCCCAGTTCTTCAGCGACGACCAGACACTGCGGGAGAGGCGGAAGCAATCGACCGGGGTCGACGAACCGAGCGCCTCGAAGCGGTGCAGTTCGACGCCGCTCCACTGGAAGCCGCATTTCTCCAGGATGTTGCGCGAGGCCGGGTTGGAGACGCGGGCGCCGGCGAACAGATGATCGAACTCGTGCTCCTCGAAGAAGAAATCGATCGCCGCGCGCGTGGCCTCGGTCGCAAATCCCTGGCCCCAATGGTCGACGCCGAGCCAGTAGCAGAGCTCCGGCGTCTCGGTATCGCGCCAGTTGATGCCGACCATGCCGATCGGCGCGTGATGATGTTCGATCAGGAACGCCAGATCGCGGCGATCGGCCGCCATCGCACGCACGAAGGTGACGGCGTGGTCCTGCGAATAAGGGTGGGGCAGGCGGCGGGTATTTTCCGCAATGCGTCGGTCATTGGCGAGACGCGCGATCGCCCTTACGTCCGCGAGCGTCGGCCTGCGTAGCAGCAGCCGTTCGGTCTCGAGGACGCAGGGACTCGCCTCGCGCCATGTCGGTGTCGGGAAATCCTGCAGCATGTAGGGCTCCTGAAGCGCTTGGTCAGCGGAACTAAAGTACGCACCAAATCAAAAAGGAGAGGCCGGTTTCCCGCCTCCCCTTTGGAGCCTACTCGAGCTCCGCCGGTTCATCAGGACCCGGCGGACTCATGTTGTCCACCGTCTATTCGGCTGCGGCCTCGGTCATCGGAAGAACCGATACGAACGTGCGGCCATTGGCTTTGGCGCGAAACTCGACATGGCCCTCGACCTTGGCGAACAGGGTATGATCGGTACCCATGCCGACATTAAGGCCGGGATGCCAGGTGGTGCCGCGCTGACGCGCAATGATGTTGCCGGGGATCACATGTTCGCCACCAAACGCCTTGAGCCCAAGGCGCTTGCCCTTGGAATCACGTCCGTTACGCGATGAACCGCCTGCTTTTTTGTGAGCCATGGCCCGTCTCCGACTTATCTTGTCTCTAGATCAATTCCTTGACGGAATCATTTCACTTTTTCTCACGCGGATTTCTTCGCGCGTCACTTTCGATCACGTTTGCTGTTCGCGACACTTCGCCGCGCTGTTTTTTCAGGCGGCCGCTTCGTCCGCTTCAGGCACCGGCGCCGCCTTTACCTTCTTCGGCCGCGGGCCGATGGTCGGCTTGGCATTGTCGGCAAGAATCTCGGTGATGCGTAGCACCGTGATCTCATCGCGATAACCGCGCTTGCGCTTCGAGTTCTTGCGCCGGCGCTTCTTGAACGAGATCACCTTCGGCCCGCGCTTGTGCAGCAGCACTTCGGCTGCAACGGTGGCGCCCGCCACGGTCGGTGCTCCCAGCACCGGCGTGTCGCCGCCAAGCATCAGCACTTCGCCAAGCTGCACGATCGTGCCGACATCGCCGGCGATCTTGCCAATCTCGAGCACATCATCCGCAACGACCCGGTACTGCCGGCCGCCGGTTTTGATGACTGCGAACATCGTTTTATTCCTTCGTGTTCGATCCCGGCCTCGGAGCGATCCGGGTCGGCTTTTTATTCAGTCGTTATGGGTTACGTTTTTCGCGCGGTCGCGAGCGATCCCGTCTTAGTCCGCGCAAAGACAAGTCAATCCGCGCAAAAACACGCGGCGCGAAAAACCCCGCGCCGGATGAGCGGTTCTTATAGCGGCGAAATGCCGGGAGTCAAGGCAAAGCAGGCCGAAAACCCACCGAAACCCCGAGGTTTGGCTGGAAAAGGGCGAGTAGCGAGTGGCGAATAGCGAATGGCAGCCGGTCCCTATCGCCACTCCGTTCGCCCTTCGCCCCTTCTGAAACCAAAGGGTTCCCTCGCCGTTGTCGATTCAGGCTTCCAGCGGGGTAAGGGCAAATGGCCGAAGATGTCATTACGACCACGGGCATCGCCGGCCACGGTGCGACGCGTCTGCCCTCGGTCGACGTCGACAGCTTCAATATCGAGCTGAAGGACGAGGAGGGCTTTCTCGGCGACCGCGCCAGCAAGGGCGCGTTCCGCAAGATGGTCGACCGCTGGCGGAAACCGCTGCGCAAGACCGGCGAAGACCCGTTCGGCGACGAGCCCTCGGACCAGATCAGCAAGAAGACGCTCGATCAGATGCTGGTCGGCGACGACACCGAGGCCGCGGCGATCGTGCACAGCGCGATCGAGGAGTTCGCGCAGGAACTGGCCTATGTGACACGGCGCTTCCTCAAGACCAAGGCCTGGGCCAAGACCGAGCGCATCGTGGTCGGCGGCGGCTTTCGCGACAGCCGGCTCGGCGAACTCGCAATCGCGCGCACCGACATCATCCTGAAGTCTGACGGCCTCAAGGTCGACATGCTGCCGATCCGCTTTCATCCCGACGATGCGGGGCTGATAGGCACGCTGCATCTGGCGCCATCATGGATATTCGAGGCCCATGACAGCATCCTGGCGGTCGATATCGGCGGCACCAATATCCGCTGTGGCGTCGTCGAGACGCGTTGGAAGAAGGCGCCCGATTTGTCGAAGGCGTCGGTGTGGAAATCCGAATTGTGGCGGCATGCCGACGACGAGCCGACGCGCGAAGGCGCGGTGAAGCGGCTTACGAAGATGCTGAAAGACCTGATCGCCGCCGCCGACACCGAAGGCTTCAAGCTCGCACCGTTCGTCGGCATCGCCTGTCCCGGCGTGATCAACGAAGACGGCGGAATCGAAAAGGGCGCGCAGAACCTTCCGGGCAATTGGGAGAGTTCCAAGTTCAACCTGCCGGCGAGCCTGGTCGAGGCGATCCCGATGATCGGCGATCACGATACTGCAGTATTGATGCACAATGACGGCGTGGCGCAGGGGCTTTCTGAAGTGCCCTTCATGCAGGATGTCGAACGCTGGGGCGTGCTCACCATCGGCACCGGTCTTGGCAATGCGCGCTTCACCAACCGGCGCAAGGAAAGCGTAAAGGAAAGCGTGAAGGAAAACGGCAAGGGCAGGAGAAGGACAAGGACGAAAAGGACGACGACAACCCGCAAAAGTACGGGAAAAAAGACAATAAAAACAAGGAGTAACCTTGTTCGGTTAGGTTAAAAACGAGTACGTGTTGCGGAGCACAATTTGCTCGCTACGGTCTTTTCGTCGCCTCACGCTGGCCGACGAAGCCCAACTTCCCCGGACAGCATTGCAATGATGCGGCACGGGACCGCCAATGATATTATCGCGTATGGCGGTCCCACCCTTCCTCGATCGGCTTCCTCCGTATCTGCTTCGAGAAATCTAGTTGCTCGCGATCAATCTCGGTTGCGTGGCTTGTGCATAAGCGGCGAGCCGTTCCAACAATTCGGCCGCCTGGCCGCACAAGGGCGAATGCGCCGCCTGATATTTGTCGGCCATCACCAGCAATTCGCTCACCGCAGCGTAATCGCGCTTGCGGCATTTTTGGGCGATCACGATGTCGAGCAGGAGCGGCCCCAGCGCTTCCTGCTCCGACCGGTTGAGCCTCATGAATTCCGCCTGCCAATGGCCCTGGTCGCATTCGATGCGGTCGATCAGGCGGTCGAGCAGGCGCGCGTTGAACGGCGGTCCGATCATTTCAACCGGCGGCGCGCGGCGCGGCCGCAGCGAGGCCGCGCACAAAAGGCCGGTCACATAACGCGGTGTGATAGGCAGTCGCGAAGGCATAGCGGTTCTTCTCCGCGCCTTGCAGGCGGTCGAGACGGTCCAGGCGCGTGGTGCCGCCCGGGAGCACGCCGACAGCGTCTTCGACCCGTGCCAGCACGCGGAAGCCGAACGCGGCCGCGGCCGGCCAGGGCGTAGCCGTCAGCGGCCATGCCAGCACGATCTCGCCGGCCAGATCGTAATCCTCGGCTGTCGAGGCATTTCGCCAGCAGCGAAGCGGCCTCATCCAGGATCAGCGACGGCTTGCGCGGAAATTTCCCGGCGCGAAAGCCGAAATCGGTGCAGTACATGAAGAGATGAGTGAACGCGTAGGCGTCGTCGCGCTGGCCGCCGAGAATATCTAGTCCGCGGTTGAGCACGGTATCGCGCAGGCAGTGGCGCCAGGCCGCGCCGGGTTGTTCGCCGGTCAGAAGCTGTTCGACCCAAAGCTTCTCGGCGGCGGCAAAGGGCGGCCGTTCATGGCCGTGCCGCGCACGCGACAACAGGCAGGACTTGAGAAAATCGTCCATGGCGCCATCGCGATAGCCGAGTTCCGACAACAGAATATGGGGAAACGCGAAATCCAGGCACAGCGCCGGATGCAGCGCCATGTCGAGGCGCGTCCGCGCCGAGCGCGCATGCGGCAGAAGCAGTTGCGCAATCTCACCGACGCGCCGCGCGACGTTCGGAGAGCCGGCCGCGGAAGCGATGTAGATCAACATCGCGGTTTCGGCGACGACCTTGTCGCCCCCGAAACTGTTCTCCGGCAGTTCGGCATCGACGTAGCCGCCCTCGGCGAAAAGCTCGATTGCCCTTCGGGAAATATCCAAGGCCCGGCAAAGCCGGGCCTCAAGGTCGGCTCGATCCCATTCCATTCGTTGGCCTGTCGGTCGTTCAAGCAAAGTTGCTGGCACTAGCCCGTGGTTTTCGCCAGTGCTTCGGCGATCCCGCTGCCATGAAGCTGGCCGACCAGGTTGGTGGCTTCGGCGGCCGGCATCATGCAAGCGATGACGAAGGGCCGGCCGATCAGCACCATGTTGATATGGGTTTTGGACGACGACAGCTCAGGGCCGAGATCGGTCACGAGCTTGCCGATGGCGTCGAAATTGATGGATTTGCTATCGATGAAACGTTTGACGAGTTCTTCGTTGGTCATATCGATCGCTCGCTGTTTGATCTGACGGATGTACCAATTGCGGTACGTCATTCCGCCGGAAAAACTCCGGCACGAGGTGGCGCGTTGGTTTTCGATTTCCCGCCAAAAATAGCGGCGGAACCCGGGTACAACAAATTATAGCAATACCTAAGGTAGAAAGTTTGGGCTGGAAGCGATCTTTAGTCAAGTGACAGGTTTCTGAAATTGCCCGCTTAGGCTTTTTGCCGCACGGCTCTGCCTCTGCAAGTCGAGCGTTGGCGCCGGTTGAATTCCAGCCGATTTCCGTGAAGAACGACGCGATTTCGTCTGCGGCGCGATCGGAATCCTGGGGATGCGATAACGACCGACGCCGGGAAATATCGCGAGATCGAGCAGGGATTTACCCGGCCGACGGGTCCATGATCTTACGGATTTGTCATTCCGCGCCTTGTCTGGCCAGCCGTCCTCGCCTAGAACACGGCCCCGACCACGGGGGCTTCGGCCCCTGATTTGGCGCGCCTTGGAGAGGTGGCAGAGTGGTTGAATGCACCGCACTCGAAATGCGGCATAGGTGCAAGCCTATCGGGGGTTCGAATCCCTCCCTCTCCGCCATCAAATTGCAGAAATACATATGGTGATTTCAAGTGTGTTGGCCCCATCGGCGGCAGGCGTCTTGGCTTGCCTGTGTGTTGACGGCGTTCAATGGCGGTCTTTCTGCCATCGGAAGCGGCTGGATTGTGCGCGCTGTTGGGGAAGGCGGACGAACTCGTTACGGTCAACGGAAATGGCTTCGATATGTTGGTGGCGATGAAACATCACGGCTTGAAAGCAACCGTCGCCAAGAAGCTCAAACACCGTGACATCTTCGAATTGATTGCGATTAGGGAGGATCGGGGGGCAGCCTTAATGATCTGGCGCAATTAAATCTTTCGGAGAAGAAACACACCAAGGGAGGGATTATTGCGATTCTCGACTTGGCGGGACGAAGGAGGCAATGTCGCTCTGACGTGTGGCAGACATTTCGTCTCTAGGAAATCTGGTGCGACGGAACGCTGAAAATTCCAGAACAGCGGGTACGCCAACGGCGCGAAATCGAAGAATTGTTTGCTCTAGACTAGACTCGGAGCTAATGCGGCGCCGGCCGCTCCGACATTTCCGTGGGTTGCTGCATGATGACATCGAGCGCGACCACGTAGGCGAAAACGACCGTAAAGAAGTCGATCGTCAACGCCGTGATGTAGGCTGCGGCGCTGTATGGGAGGCCTGCCAAAACGTAGCCAAGCATCGCCAGTGTCACTGCGGAGCCGAGTACGACGAAGACCGCGAATATCGCGGGCGGCGGTCCTTTGCCGACCACCTTGCGGCGTCGGCGCGGATAGGTGACCTGAAGAGACAGCATCGGCAGTGCGAAAAGCACGGCAGAGCCTCGCCAAATCCACTTTTCCGGAACGTCGTAGAGCGCAAATAGCGCCGGCAGCAGCGCGCCCGCCGTCAATACGAAAATGTACGTCATGACCGTTTTTGCAAGGTATCTGTCGAGCACTGACAACTTCGCTCCAGCGGCCGGTCGGAGGGCCAACAAGAGCGCCGAGAACCCCGCGAACGTGATCATCAGGCCGGCCAATGTGTACAAAAATGTTGCACCTTTGAATTCCAGTTTGCTCCACCTAAGAACCAGGTCGTTTTGGCCGTCCGTATTCTTACGACAAACTCGTCTGAAGGCCATCGTTTTACTGAAATCGCGCGCGCGCATGCTATCCGCGGTTTCGACGAAGAGTGCCTCGAACCAGCATTGAAAGTGCATGCCGTGCCGGTGTCGGCGCGCTTCCCGGAATGCGCGCACGCCGCTCGGCCGCCGGATCCTTGGCCTGCCGCTCGATAGCTTGCCAATGTACCTGATCGAGCTGGTCGCGCAGCCGCTGCATGGGCGCGGAGTTGAAGATGCGCAGCATGCTGCAGAGAGCCCGCGCCGGAACGCAGCGGTGCAAATCGCCGCCGGCGCGCCCCCTGCGGTCAGGCCGCAGCGGCCGCTTCGATGATGTCCGCGACCGGCCCAGGCTTCGACACGTAGACCGCGTGAATTCCGCGCACCTCCCGCACCATGGCGCCCGCCCGCTGCGCCATCATCCGCTGCGCCGGCGGCGGATTCATCCCATCTTCGGTGGCCACCAGGTAGAAGCTCGGCTTGGTCTTCCAGGCCGGCTTGGTGACCGCGCCCTCCAGGGACACGACGCCCCAAGGTAACTGCGACTTGGCCATGAACGCGGCCTTGTCAGGCTCGACGTCCGCCGCAAAGGCGGCGACGAACTTGGACTGGTCGAGGAACAGGAACCCGTTCTGGGGCGGCAGGATCGGCGGTGCTGCCGCGCCCGGCGGCGGATTGGCGATCAGCGAGGCGACCGACTTGCCCGCATCCGCCGCGAACGCCGTGATGTAGACGAGGCGCTTCACCTTCGGATGGTTGCCCGCCTCGGTGATCACGACCCCGCCGTAGGAGTGGCCCACCAGGACGACGTCGCCGTCTTGCTGGTCGAGGATATGTTTGGTCGCCGCCAGATCCGCCTCCAGCGTCGTGGTGGGAATCTGCACCACCGAGACGTTGTAGCCCCGGCGGGTCAGCAGGTGGAAAACGCTGTACCAGCCGGCGCCGTCGACGAACGAGCCGTGCACCAGGACCACATTCTTGATCGTGCTCATGTGTCTGTCTCCGTGTGTTTGAGGAAGTGCGGGTTACTGGGCCGACGCCTTTGCCGCCCGTTCGATCAAACGCGCCACGTCCTTCGGCTTGGAAATATACACCGCGTGGCTGCCCGGAACCTCGATCGTTTCGCTGCCGGCCCGCTTGGCCATGCTGCGCTCGAGATCGGGATTGATGTTGTGGTCGCGGGTGGCGATCAGCGCCCAGCTCTTCTTCTGGTGCCAGGCGGCCGCCGTCACCGGCGCGCCGCCGGCGGCCTTGGCCAGCATCATGCTGGGAATGGGCCATGAATTTCGCCTCGGGCTTTCGGGACGTCGGCGGCGAAATCGGCGGGGAAAGCGGCCGGGTCGAGGTACAGGAAATCGTCCTTGGTGGCGCGCATGTCGTTGTTGGCGGCGGGGAACTTCGAGAGCAGGCTGACTGCACTCTCGCCCTGGTCGGGGATGAAAGCGGCGATGTAGACGAGGCCGACGACATTGGGCGCATTACCCGCTTCGGTGATGACCACCCCGCCATAGCTGTGGCCGACCAGAAGGGTGGGGCCCTGTTGCAGATCCAGCACGCGTTTGGTCGCGGCGACGTCGTCGGCGAGTGATGTCAGCGGCTCCTGCACCACGCTGACCGTATAGCCGTCCTTGACCAAGAATGTCGGCGACGCGCCGCCATCCGGAACCGTCGGCGAAGGCCCCGTGGACGAGGACGATGTTCTTGACCGGCTCGGCCCGCGCCGGAGCGACGGCAGCCGACAGAAGTGCGACCGCTGCGGCCGCGGCGGCAAGGGTTTATTCAGCATCGAGCTCTCCTTCATTGTCATACCATTGTCAATTCTTTCAAACTGTTCAACCGATAGGTTGAATAAAGCGTCGACTTGACAATTGTCAACCTTTGGGTAGAATATTTTTCGAATCGAGAGTGGAATATTTTAGATCGAGTCGAGCGGGTAGATCGCCATGATTGAGATCGAAGCCCGGAAGGAAGCCGCTTCGCGCACCGCGCGCCTCGACGCGGTATTCGCCGCGTTAGCCGATCCGACGCGGCGGGCGATTATCGAACGGCTCTCACGCAGCGAGGCGCGCGTGACCGAGGTCGCCGAACCCTTCCATATGTCTTTGAACGCGGTGTCGAAACACATCCGCGTGCTGGAAGCGAGCGGCGTGGTCGAGCGGCACAGGAAAGGGCGCGACCACATTCTCTCCATCAATACCCGTTCGCTGGACGAGGTCGATGGCTGGATCGAGCGGACGCGCCGCTATTGGGAGGAGCGGCTGGACGCCATGGAGCGCCTGCTGCGCGAGCTCAAGAAGGACCACAAGTTGGGGCCAAAGGATCGCAAGCATGGTTCGCGGTGACACGACGGGCCCGATCGTGCAGATACGCCGGCGCGTGAGGGCCGGGGCGGAGCAGATCTTCGACCTGTGGACCAAACCCGATTTGATGGTTCGGTGGATGAGCCCCTTTCCGGGCGCGGTCGATTGCAAGGCGAGCTGTGACCTCCGCCCTGGCGGAGCCTTCAGCCTTGTCATGTCATCGGAGGAATCAAGCCGCGAAGTATCCGGCACCTATGTGCAAGTCGACCGGCCGCGCAAGCTTGTGTTCACGTGGATTGGCCCGCTGACGAACAATGTGAATACGTTGGTAACCGTCGAACTCAATCCGCGCGGCGATGAAACCGACCTCGTGCTGACCCACGAGCGTCTACCGACGCCGGCAATTCGTGAAGGTCATACGAGGGGCTGGGGAAATATATTGGACCATCTGGCGGACGCGGTTTCAAAGGACTTTTAGGTCGAAAATTTCACGCTCGACGCACTGGAAACCTTCTTGCGGCAAGTCCCTCGGGGATCGGGCGCCCGCCTCGGCCCCGGGGTTTTTGGTGATATC
>CAVZQX010000068.1:0-229752 GCA_963777475.1 uncultured Alphaproteobacteria bacterium | reverse complement strand
TGGTTATGCGCGTACACTTCGTTCAGTTCAGAGTATTGCTCGGATGCGCCTCCAGTTCCTTCAGAACCTGCTTCAGCCGTTCCTCGAAATCGCCGCGATAGCGCGTACCCGCAAGCAGTGTACCCATGTCGAGCGAAAATACCGTGGCTGCGGCCAGCACTTCCGGCACCTCGCTGTCGACGATGCGCTTGGCGAGCCCTTCGGCGATCGCGGTCTTGCCGACGCCGGCCTCGCCGACGAACAGCGGATTGTTCTTCTGCCGGCGGCACAGCACCTGGATGGCGCGGTTGATCTCGGAATTGCGGCCGATGACCGGATCGATCTTGCCGTCGCGCGCCTTCTTGTTGAGGTTGACGCAATAGGTCTCGAGCGCCTCGCCCTTCTTCTTGGAATCCTCGTTGCCCTTGGTCTCGGTTTCCTCATCCACGCCGCGCACCGGGCGCGCTTCGGAGACCCCGGGCCGCTTGGCGATGCCGTGGCTGATGTAGTTGACCGCGTCGTAGCGGGTCATGTCCTGCTCCTGCAGGAAGTACGCCGCGTGGCTCTCGCGTTCGGCGAAGATCGCGATCAGCACGTTGGCGCCGGTCACTTCCTCGCGCCCCGAAGACTGCACATGGATCACCGCGCGCTGGATCACGCGCTGGAAACCCGCGGTCGGTTTGGCGTCGTCGGCGCCATCCGTGACCAGGTTTTCGAATTCGGTTTCGAGATAGTTGACGAGGCTCGTACGCAGCTTGTCGAGATCGACGCTGCAGGCGCGCATGACGGCGGCAGCATCGGAGTCGTCGATCAGCGACAGCAGCAGGTGCTCGAGCGTCGCGTATTGATGATGTCGCTCGTTCGCAATCGCCAGCGCTCGATGCAGGGATTGTTCAAGGCTTTGAGAAAAAGTCGGCATTCGCGTCCTCTGTGGCCCCCTGCCATCATGATCGCCGTTAACCGGTCAGGCAACAACAACCTTTAGTCATATATAGTTACACAAGACCGCGACAAAAGACCGGTTCCGCATCTTGTCTACGCCTACCTCGCTTTCGATGCAAAACCCGTTCCCATTTCGGCGGGTCGGGCGCGGCGGTATCGTTTATTATTTCTTTTCCATCACGCATTGCAGGGGATGCTGGTGCTTGCGCGCGAAATCCATCACCTGCGTGACCTTGGTCTCGGCGATCTCGTAGGTGAACACGCCGCACTCGCCAATCCCGTGATGATGGACGTGGAGCATGATCTTGGTGGCGGCTTCGACGTCCTTCTGGAAGAATTTCTCCAGGACGTGAACGACGAATTCCATCGGTGTATAGTCGTCGTTCAGGATCAGAACGCGATAAAGGTTCGGCCGCTTGGTCTTCGGTTTGACCTTGGCGATGACCGACGTGGACGGACCGCCGGCGCCGCCGGAACGGTTCGGGTCATTGCTCATTAGAGGTGCGGCGGCGCCACCGGCGGCCGAGGACGGATCAAGAATGGAAGTTGGCTGCGACATGGTACAAGCGTTCGAAATCCCCGCAGGAAGCCGGACCGCGACCAGATGATGCTCTCCCGTCGGAGCCATCGCGGCTTCCCAGACTATCGCCATTCCCAGCCGGCCCGACCCCGTCCGGATCAATCAGGGGAATATGGGTCAGTCCCCGTCTCCCCGCAAGCGCGCAACAATTGAGCACACCCCACCCGCGGCGAGCCCGATTCCCGACCCGGCGATTTCGCCTCACGTTAATCAATCCTGTCGGGTTTGACAAAAATTATTCCGCCGCCGGTGCACAAACGGGCGATAACATTTGCTTGCGCGCGCCAACAAGGCACGGACAAGGCACGGATAACATCACCGGAATCGGCAGGCGGATCCAAAGCGATTCGCAGTGCCGGCAGGACATGAACAGGACAAGAAAAAGCCCGGCTGACGCAGCCGGGCTCGCTAAACTTTAGCGCTTGAGCGATCTCACTGGACGCGATCGACGCGGTGAAAGGCCTTAACTTACTGCGCCGTACCCGGATTGAACTTGGTCACCAGACCTTCCAGCGGCTTGTAGGTGTGCTTGGCCAGATCGGAATAGAGACCCGCGATCTTCTGCGACTCGGCAACAAAGGTCTCATAGGCGGATTTGGCGTATTCGCTCTGAACTTCGAACGCCTTGTCGATCGACTTCACACCCGAGAGTTTCTCGACAAACGACTTGGTGTCCTCGAACGACTTCTTGGAGTAGTCGCCATAGGCGCTGGCGATGGCATGAAGGCCATTCTGAACGCCTTCGAAGTGCTCCTTGCCGAAATTCTGAAAGTCTTCAACCTTGAACATCATAGAATCCTTTTCCCAGACTGGCGTGTGCCGGGAAGTCCCGGCTCCCTGACGCTTGAACAAAAATAGTGCAATGCACAAAAAAGTCAAGAATCTTTGTGCGCCGCACAAATAATAGGGGTATTTACTGACAATCCCGGAAATTTACGCAACGGTTGCTTAATCTTTTCGAAACTTGCGCAACCTACCCTCTCAGACGGACTTGTTCGCCTTCTGACATTCGGCCAAAAGCTGTTTGTAAACATAATCTTAGCTAGAAGAGCGGACCGACTTTCGATCCGCGTGCTGGCTAAGGGCGGCGAAAACGGCGGTTCGCGCAGGCAATGGTCACCGGGGGTTGGGCACAATTTTGCCTCACGAGCCGGTGATCAAGTTAGAAACTGGGACGGGGATCTCATGCTTCGTAAAAACTTGGCTTCCTCGCGCTTGGTGCGGGCAGGCGTTTTCGCGCTGGTAGCATTCACAGCGGCGGCCGTCTTTGCGAGCGACAGCGCCGAAGCGCGCCGCTACTCCCACCATCGCCACTACGCTCAGCACACCCACCACCAGGCCGATGAGGACAGCTACAGCCCTCAATTCTCCTCCATCATCGTCGACGGCAATTCCGGCTCGACGCTTGAGTCCAACAGCCCCGACGGGCTGCGTCACCCCGCTTCGCTGACCAAGATGATGACGCTCTATCTGCTGTTCGAGCGTCTGGATTCCGGCAAGATGAAGCTCGATACCGAGATGTCGGTATCCGAGCACGCCTCCGATCAGGATCCGACCAAGCTCGGCCTGCGGCCCGGGCAGACCATCGCCGTGGAAGACGCCATCAAGGGAATAGTCACGCGTTCGGCCAACGACGCCGCCGTCGTGATCGCCGAGGCGATCGGCGGCAGCGAAGACAATTTCGCCAGGATGATGACGCGCAAGGCGCATGCGCTCGGCATGAGCCGCACCCTCTATCGGAACGCGTCCGGCCTTCCGAACGACGAGCAGGTGACGACGGCCCGCGACCAATCGATCCTGGGCCGCGCGCTGCAGGACCGCTTCCCGCGTTACTATCGCTATTTCTCGACCACGGCGTTCAGCTTTCGCGGCCACACGATCACCGGTCACAACCATCTGCTCGGCAGTGTCGAGGGCGTCGACGGCATCAAGACCGGCTACACCCGCGCCTCCGGCTTCAATCTCGTGACCTCGATGCACCGGGGCAATCGCTTCCTGATCGGCGTGGTGATGGGCGGCCGCAGCGGCGGTTCGCGGGATGCGACCATGCGCAGCCTGCTCGCGGATAACCTCGACAAGGCCGCAACCAAGCGTACCGTTGCTGCCATCACCGAGCGCAATGGCTCGGATGCCAGTACGGACGTCGCCGACGCCGCAGCCGATGCGCGGCCGCAGCCTTCGTTCCAGGCCCCCGTTCAGGCTGCCTCAGTCGCGCCGCAGCCGCCGGTCGGAGCCACCCGCGCGACGCGTTTTGCGGCGCTCGCCGAGGCCACTGCGGCGGTGCCGCCCCCACAGGCCAAGGTCGAGCCCGCCCCCTTGACCAATGGCGTGATCCAGACCCAGTCGATTGCGGTGATCCCAGGCTCATCCGAGCCGATGAAACCGGTCAGGGTAAAGACGGTTCAGGTCAAGATGACGCAAATCAAGCTGGCTTCGGCCGGTCCCGCCCAGCCGGTCACACCGATGACCAGCGCCATCCCAGCCGCGAACCACGACGTACCGGAAACGTCGAGCGCGGTCATGGCCAGGGCGGAGTTGAAGGCCGAGGTCGAGCCCAAGACCGATATGCCGCCGCAGCCGCCCGGTCACGGCACCGGAAATGGCATTTTGGGTGTGCTTCCCGCCTCCAGCGTGTCGTCTTCTCCCTCGCAGACGATGGCCAATGCCGCGCCGGCATCGCAGCCGCAAGACGCCGCCATCAAGCCAGTCGCGGTCCACACCGGCTGGATCGTCCAGGTCGGCGCGCTTGAAAGCGAGGACGAAGCCCAGCAGCGCATCGAGGCCGCCCGCAGCCAGGCCCATGGCCTGCTCGCCAAGGCCGATCCGTTTACCGAAACCGTCATCGCCAAGGGCGACCACAAGCTGTTCCGCGCCCGTTTCGCCGGCCTTGACCGCGACCAGGCCGAGGCGGTTTGCCACGCGCTGAAGCATTCCGACATTTCCTGCATGACCGTTCACAACTGAGCGGCGCCAGAGCCTGCTCCGTTCCGATTGGATCGAAACGTGAGGAGGCTCTAGCTTTATGTTTTGACGCGTTTTCTTTACGCGAACCGGGCCCACTTCGCTCGAAAACGCTCGAGAGGCGGCCCGTCGGTCGCGGATCATGCTTTAAATGTGTCAAGAACAGCCCGCACCGCCCAAGTGCGGGCTTTTTTTAGCCACGCTGCCCCCCTTGCCGCAATGCTGCAAACCTCTCGTCAAGAATTTCCAGTTAGAACTCTTGGCAAGGGATCATCGATGTGCCGGACAACGGCGGGCGGGTAACCGGCGTCGACCCGAGAAAAACAGGACAGCAGTTCGCGGTTTGTAGCGTTGGTTTGCGTTGCCGGAGTTAACCGTTATGCGTGCGAAGCAAAGTATCCTTAGCCTGGTTTACACGGGCGGCGAGATACGTCGACCCCCCCTGGTCGGGATGCAATTTCTTCATGAGCGCGCGGTGGGCCCGTCCGATTTCGTCGTGCCCCGCACCCGGTTGCAGGCCAAGGATCTGGTAAGCCTCCTCGTCCGTCATTTTGCCGCTCGCCGCCGGGTGACGCTGCCCCCCTGCCGCGTTTCGCTCCGCGTTCTCACGCCAGGTGGGAAACCGGCGGTCCAGATAGCTTTCAAGTAGGGCGATGCTCTCGGCGTCGAAGCTCGTCGCCATCGCCGTCAGTTGCGACAAATCGTACTCGTCGAGCGAATGGCCGGCATTCGGCCCGGCCACGATGCGCCCGCTCAGCGTGCTGCTGTCGTGATCGAGCGTCATGTCGAGAAATTGCGAGCGGACCTGCGAGGTCTGCCCCGCCGAACGCGCGCTGCCAGCGCCTGAAAACATCCCGCCGATGTTCGGGAAACCCGACGTTCCGAACGGCGACCAGCCAAGCAGGCCCGCGCCAAAGATGCCGATCGGGATCGCCACCGCCAATTCGCCGCGAAAGCCGGTGAAGGCCGCGACCGCCAGCGCCACGACCCCGCCGACGATCTTGATGGCACGCGCGAGCATGACCGGATTGGCCGCGCGGAACATCTGCAGCAGCGAATAAAGGACGATGACGGCGACGACGCCCGCGATCAGGGTTGGCATGGGCCGAATATAGTCGCATCGGCTACAAAAAGCATGGCGATCTTGAGCCTCCCCGAAGACGGAGCCGGACACGAGAAGTTCGTTGGCGAAATTGCGGCGAACCCACTAGTCTCTCGCCGGCCTTGGCGAAAAGAAACCCTCGCCAAGAAGCCCTTGCCCAGGAAGACCCTTTCCCGACAAGACATGGAGCGCACCATGGCGGACGGATTGACGACGATACGCAGCAGTCACGGGCCCAAGGATACGATGAACCGGATCGAAACCGAGGTGAAGGCAAGAGGCATGAGCGTGTTTGCCCGCATCGATCACGCCGCCGGCGCCGCCGCGGTCGAACTATCGTTGCGGCCCACCGAGGTTCTTATTTTCGGCAATGCGAAGGGCGGCACGCCGCTGATGCAGGCGGAGCAGACCATCGGCATCGACCTGCCGTTGAAGGCGCTGGTCTGGCAGGATGCATCCGGCGACACCTGGGTTTCGTACAACGATCCCGCCTGGCTTGCGCATCGGCATGGCCTCTCCGGCGCCGCGACCGAGGCCGTCGTCGGCAATCTATCCGCCGCGTTGCGCGCCGTCACGCAGGCCGCAACGACGTAGAGCGCGATGACGGTTTATGCCGAAATTGCGCTCCGGGAAGCCGGCTATTTCATCTGGCCGAGCAGCCGCGCCGCGCCGCCCTCGCTCGCCGACAACCGCTTCAGCGCCTCGCGTCCGCCGGCGGCATAGGCGGCTGCGGCGCGCAACAGCTCGCGCAATTGCGCCGCGGCGCCGGGGTCGAACCTGCACCACGCGCCGCCGGTCAGCCGCGCGATCTCGCGGAACGCTTGGTCGGCTGCGGCATCGTTGCCTTCCTGAAACATGAACACCGGGACCTTGAGCATGCCGAGTTCTCCGGCCTTGGCGCAGAGATCGTCGACGTTCTCCTCCATGGCGTCGCCGACGAACACTACCGCGCGCACGCCGGAGGCAACCGCCTCGCGCCGCGCTTCCGAGAGCACCTTGCCGATCTGGGTGTTGCCGCCGCGGCAGTCGATCTTGCCCATCAGCCTGGCGAGCTCGGCGCTGTCGGAAATCCACCCCGTCGCGCGGCACTCGCTGAGGCCGCGATAGTAGACCAGGCGGATATCGAGGCTACCCAGCGAAGCCGCTTCGCGAAACATGTCGGCCTGCAGCGCGCAAGCCATGTCCCAGGTCGGTTGCCGGCTCATGGTGGCGTCGAGCGCGAACACCAGACGGCCGCGGCCGCCGGCCGCATGGGGCGACATCGCACGCGCCTTGGCGACGAAGGCGGCGATGTCGTCGGACGTTGAGGATTTGCTTTCCGGCAGCGATCCGGCCTGGCCGGCCTTTTGCGGCGAGGTCACGTCGCCGGATCTGGATTTGGTCGGTTCGCCGGACATCAGACTTACCCCCTGCGGCAAGCCTAATGTGGGCCGGCTGTTCGAAAAGCGCTAGTGCGTCAGGGGCTGTTCGGGCTTCGGTTCATTGCCGACCGGCACGTAAGGCGTGACCGGACCCGGCTCGAGAACCTTTGGAAGCGGTGCGGCACTGGCTTCGACGGGCGCAACATCGTTACTGTCGGCAGCAGCCAGGAACTGGTCCAGCATCGACTGGATCGAGGACTTCGCTTCCTCCGATCCGGTGTCGCGCATATCGTTGTGCTGGAAGTTGGTCCTAACGATTGTGATTCCGTCCTTGGCGCAGACATCGTCGCTCGGAATCACGCCTGGATCGGTCTTGAACTGCGGGTCGTGAGAGCGGAACGAGAGAATCTTGAACTTGCCCGAGGTGACGAAGGGCACGCGCAGATTGTCGAGCGTCACCACCTTCTTGATTTGATCGGGATACTGCTTGGCGAAATACATCGTGATGTCGCCGCCCATGGAGTGTCCGACCATGGTGAGATGGTCATAGTCAGCGTTGGCCTGAACCTGATGCATTTGCGCGACGGCGAATTTGATATTGGCGACGCCGCGCTGGATCTGCGCGAGACGGCCGACATAAGGCTCACCGATCTTGGTCACCATCGGCGGATCGGTCGGCAGGTCATGCTGGATGCTGACCACTTCGTAGCCGCGCGCGGCAAAGACGTTCGCCAGGAAGGAGTATTCGGTGAACTTCACCGTGTTGCCGTGATTGAGGATCGCGACCGGCAGCCTGATCATGCCGGCATCCGCCTGCATTTCCTTGTCGCGGCGCACGGCGATATCGACCGCGACCGGACGGTTGCCGCGGTCGGGATCGTAGAACGTAATCGTCTCGTGGCGGATCGCCCATTTGCTCGCCGTGAAGTACCCCACGGTGACAAGTGCGCCGACAGAAAGCAGAACGGTAAAGCCACGCTTCATGTTTGTCCTCAGGCACGAACCGAGAAAGTCAGGTTTTGCGATGGTCGAGACTCTCGGTCCGTTCCCAAATATACGTCACGGCGCCGTGACAGGAAGGCCAAATATTGTGAATTGGCCGCCTGATCGTTGTGCGCCGCACCCACTTATTGCGCAGCAGCAAGAACCCGATACCGCAACTGGTGGTCCACCTTGGGACGATTGAACTCAACGTTCGGTTCAAATCTTGGGTAAAGGCGGGGTAAAAAGCCGCAAAAGGCAGGCTTCTTTCGGCCGCGCGCGCTTCCGGCCATCCGCCTGGAAGCGCCGGTACGCGGTCAGGCGCCGATGATGTCGTGGACCTCGAGCGGCTTATCGACCTGGTTGAACCATTCGGCCCGGTTGGCCGCGCGGCGGCGGCCGCGCTCATCGAGAGGCAATTTCAACTGGCGCAGCAGGCTGGTCACCTCTTCGCGCGCCGTGACGTGACCGAGATTCGGGCGGGTGCCGAGCGTCGCCTCGTCGATGTCGTCGAGCGCGGTGAGCCCACGCGGAAAGAACTCGCGGTAGACCACGCGCTCGGCAAAGCCGTCGATCGAGCGGAAGCCGAGCCGGAGCGATAATTCGTTGAGCCCGTCTGCAACAAGCTGCTTGTTGCGCGAGCCCAGCATCGACAGACGGTTGCGGACCACGATCCAGTCGGTGGTCGCGCCGTCGATCTGGCGGCGCTTGCGGCGGGTATCGCGCACCATCTCAGCATAGTGGCTCTCGCCGGTCACTGCATAGGTAGCGGGATCGACCGTTCCCAACACGTCGAAGTCGAGGAAGCTGTCGTTGATCGGCGTCACCAGCGTATCGGCCATCGAATGGGCCAATCGCATCAGGTAGCTGTCGTTTCCGGGCGTATCGATCACGATGAAGTCGAAGGTCCGCTCGACCGCACTGACGGCATCCATGAACTGCTGAAATTCGGAGTTTTCGTTCTCCGCGATCTGCATGGTCTCGCCGAGCTTGATGCAGCAGTGCACCGGCAGTTCGAGATTGATGCCGGTGCGGCGCGCCCAGGCGCCGCGGTTACGGATGTAGTGCGTAAAACTTTGTTGCCGGCAATCGAGATCGATGGTGGCGACGCGTTGGCCGGCCTTCATCAGCGCAACCGCGATATGCAGCGCGCTGGTCGATTTGCCCGACCCGCCCTTCTCGTTGCCCAGCACAACCACATGCGCCGAGCCTGATTGCCCTTGGCTAGCCTGCAGAAGCATGCTTCGTCCCCTGTCGATATCTTCAAGTTGCGCGCGCCAAGGTCAAGTGAAATGCGCGCTGATGCGCGCAAATGACTCACGGTGTGTCCTTAATCATGAATTTTTCGCAGGACGCAGTGGCTCGGCCAGTTGCTTGCCGGAAATCACGCAGCCGATCTGCTTGGCGACCCGGCGTCGGCCCTGATATCGTCGGTCTGCACCTCACCGGGCCGAAGATGCGGCCTGCCCGCCCCAAAAGATCGAGCCGAGATGTCACCAAGCCCCATGATCGTCCGCACGATCCCTGCGTTGCGTCGCGCCGTAGACAGCTTTCGCGGAAGAAAACAAGCCACCATCGCACTGGTGCCAACCATGGGTGCACTCCATGACGGCCATGTGTCGCTGGTGCGCCTCGCCAAGCGGCGCGCGGACAAGGTGATCGTCTCGATCTTCGTTAACCCGACTCAGTTCGCGCCGAGTGAGGATTTCTCATCCTACCCACGCACCTGGAAGTCCGACCTCGCCAAGCTCGCCGCCGAGAAGGTCGACGCGATCTGGAATCCCGACGTCAAAACCATGTATCCAGACGGCTTCGCCACCCGCATCATACCGGAAGGTCCGGCCGCCGTCGGCTTGGAGGATCGTTTCCGGCCGCATTTCTTCGGTGGCGTCGCCACCGTCGTCGGCAAGCTGTTCACGCAAGTCAGGCCGGATGTCGCGATTTTCGGCGAAAAGGATTTCCAGCAATTGCGGGTGGTGACGCGGATGGCAGGGGATCTCGACCTCGGCGTCAAGGTGATCGGCTCGCGCACGGTGCGCGAGCGTGACGGTCTCGCGATGTCCTCCCGTAATGTCTATCTGTCTCCTGAAGAACGGCGCGCCGCTCCCGAACTCTACCGCGCCATGAAGGAAAGCGCGCGGCGACTGCACGGCGGCAACGACATCGCCGCCGCCATGGCCGGCGGCGCCGAAATGGTAACCGCGGCGGGGTTTACGCTCGACTATTTCGAGCTCCGCCACGCCGAGACGCTGGAAACGGGTCGCTTCTGCCAAGGACGGGCCGATGCGGATCCTGGTAGCGGCCAAGCTCGGCAAGACTCGTCTGATCGACAATATCAGAGTTTAGAGCATGATCCGGACCCGAAGGGCCGCGTTAGCCCAAAGCGGATACCGGCTTTCCCTAGGCTAACCAACGCGGAACCGTTTGTGCGCGGATCATGCTCAAAGAATAAGCCAAGGCGAGAGTGATTTGCTACCGCGCTTCTAGAGCAATCCGAGGTCGCGCAGCTCGCGCCGCATCGGTTCCGGCATCGCGGCAACGCTTTTCGCAGTCGCCTTGCCGAAGTCGGGCGGCGCGGCATCTTCGGTAAGATAGCGCCAGCCCTGAAACGGGCGCATCGGCCGCGGCGATACCGCGATCACCTTGGGCTGCATCACCAGCCGGCAGCGGCCGATCCCGTCCTTGTCGCGGAACGGCTCGATTGCGACGATCTTCTCGCGCGCGGCGATTTCGCCGCGAATCACCCAGTAGAGCGAACCGCCGGCAAGGAGTTCGTCGACCCGCTTCGGCGTCATCCGGGTGATGTGGACGTGACGCAGCGGAAGACCCTTCTTCTTCGCCGTCTTCATGCGTTCGGCGACCCAGCCCTTCAACTCTTTGACGGACTCGCAGCCCACGGCAAGCTTGATCAGGTGAAGCGGCATGATCCTTCGAAACTATCGCATGATCCGGACCCGAAGGGCCGTGTTAGCGCAAAGTGGCCGCCGGTTTCCCGAAAAGATCATGCCCGAACCATAAGCTGAAGCGGCGATAAGGATCAATCGTTCGCGGCCGCCGGTACGCGTGCTCCGGGTGAGATTTGCACAGGCGCGGATGCGACAGGTTCGCGTTTCGGCGGAACCGGCTTCCTTGCGGCGGCGGGACTCGGAGACTGACGAGGCGTTTGAATCGACGCGTTCGCTGCCGCCGGCGGCGAACGGGGCAATGGCGGCTCCGGCGACATGATGCTGACCGCTGGGGTCGAGGCGGCGCTCGGGAAGTCGGCGTTGGTGGGCCTGCCCGTCGGCACCGACGGGCCAAGCCCGGCAACCGGCCCCGCGACCGGCACCGCAGCCACCGGCGGCGGCGCGTTCCACGACGGCGCGTAGCGGGCGACCAGGCCGTCATAAGTATGCTCGTCCATGTTGGCGGCGATCTGGCGGCTGTCGGTCATGGAGCGGAAGGCCGCGCATGCGGTCGGCGTGCAACCGTCCCGCGCCTGCAGCGCCTGCGCCATCAGTCCGTAGCGGTCGCGCTCCACCGCGCGCCGCAGCGCTTGCAGCTCGGGGTTCATCGCCTGGTTGGCGGCCGCGACATCGCCAAGCGCGGTCAGCCGCGAGATCTGGAACGCCGCATAGCTCACGGCTGCAGCCGCGGATTCCGCGGATCCGAATAACTTCTTCTCGCACGCCGACAGCACCGTATCGCCGGCGAAATCGTCGATGCAGGACAGTGCCGGCAACGCGGCGCCAGGCGACGGCCCACTCTCGTCCGAGGCACTACGGCCGGCCGGACCGTATCCACGAATGGTGGCCGTGACCGCGATACCAACCGCCAGCAGCGTGATCACCGTGAGCGCGCCGTTGGCGACCGATTTTTCGGCGCGCAACAGCGTGACCAATACGATGATTCCAAAAAATCCGGCGGCGGCCAATGTCAGCCACGTCGGAAAGGCCGGCGTACGCCAGACCTGGTCGAGCGATGTTGCCCAAGTCCAATTCATGACCAGTTCATGCGCGATATCCCTCACGCAGCATAGAGAGTATTCTGCCAAATGGATGCCGATTCCCGGCAAAGATGAAGCAGAATAGTTCTGCGAACGGGCCTTTTGACGGCGTGCGGATCAAAATCCAACCCGCCATGCCGTCAGCGAAGTTCCTTCGCGCGGTTCTCTCCGAAGTTCTCTCAGCAGTTCCTTGGCCGCAATCGGGCGGATGATGCGGTTTCAGGAGACGGCCAGCTGGCTTTCCTTGGCGACCCGCTCAAACGCCTCAATCGAGCTCTTGATCCGATACTGGCAGTCATCGCCTTCGGTCGGAAGCTGCCGAATGATCTCATAGGTGCCGGTAGCGGCCGGACGCGAAACGTTGCTCGCAGTAAAGTACACGGTCGCTCCAACAGGGAATTTGTGCTTCAACGCCCTCTCCATCACGCAAGATGCCGGTCCGCACCCACGGTCCCGCTGCGCGGCCGGCTGGAAAACCGCTGGCTTATAGCATGCGCGGTCACAAATTGACCAGCGGCATCCCGACATCGGAAACACGCGAATTCTTTATTATTTTCAGCTAGATAGCGTGATTTTTCCGGTTCCGGGCAAATCACCCCAAGGTGCGAAACCGACGTTTTTTTGGCGCCATCAGGCCGAATGCGGGAGTTTGCCGTCGGGGCTTGCGTGATCGACCGCGAGCGGCAGTTGGTGGGCCAACAGTTCCGTCAACTGATCGACCGGAATGTTGTACTTGGCCGCCATCTGCTTGACGGTGTCGTTTCCCAACACCTGGCGCAGCTGATCCGCCGTGATCGGCAGATTCTGGCCGTTCCCGATCCACGATTTGACCTGATCGCCAAAGCCGGCCTGCTGCAGCTTCGCAACGATCGCATTCAACCCGCCCTGGCTACCGGTACCCATCACTTCGCTCATCACGACCGGCAGCACCGCCGCGCCGAGTTGGCCGAGTGCGCTTCGGAGCGCCGGTGAATTTTCCAACGAATTGAGAATTCCCATGGCCATTTCCTCCGTTCGAAATCCGCATCGCCCGACTCCGGATTCAGACGCGTTCGCCCCGATCCGTCAAGCCGCGAATGCCGTCATATTGGCGCAGCAAATCTCAGACGGCCTCGAACCGCGCAATCAGGAGCGTCTCGGCGAGCCCCGCTTTGGTCCACTCCGCAAAGGCGGGCTGCGCCATCATGGTATCCATATAGGCTTGCGCTTGCGGCGCTACCTCAATCGCATAGGTACGGAAGCGATGCACCACCGGCGCGAACATGGCGTCCGCCGCGCTGAACTTCCCGAACAGGAACGGCCCGCGCCGGCCATGGCGTTCGCGGCATTCGGCCCAGATCTGCTCGATGCGCGCGACATTGGCGCGCGCATCCGAAGACAGCGCGACGGCGCGAATCGGCCGATGCAGATTCATGCCGCACTCGTTGCGCAGCGGCAGGAAGCCCGAATGCATCTCGGCCGAGATCGAACGCGCATGCGCCCTCAGCGCGCGGTCCTCGGGCCACAGCCCGGCTTGCGGAAAACGCTCAGCGACGTATTCGATGATCGAAAGCAAATCCCACACCGTGACGTCGCCGTCGATCAGCGCCGGCACTTTGCCCGAGCGTGTGAAGGCAAGGATCCGCTCTTTGTCCGCCTTGTTCTCGGTATAGAGCGGGATCAACACCTCGTCGAAGGCTATGTTGCTCGCGCGCATCGCGAGCCACGGCCGCATCGACCATGAGGAATAATTCTTGTTGCCGATTACAAGCTTCAACGTCATCCCGCAAATATCCTCTTTGACGTACTATCCTGCCATAATGGGCGTTTCCGTTCCAATTGTATCGGAACGGTGCCGGTTTTCGGAAAAGATCATGCTCAAAACAACAAGCTAGCTCGCGCCCGAAAAATCCTGAGGCGTGAGAGTGAGATCGAGCACCCTCCATTCGCCGTAACGGTCCGCCGGCAGCATCGTGTAGGGCTGGCAGGCCTGCAGCGCATCGATCGCGCTTTTCACGAGATCGAAGGCCTTCATGTCTGCGCTGCCGCCGGCGACCAGCGGCCGCGACGCGAGCCGGCCGTCCGGCGACATCATCACGCGCAGCTTGACCATGATGTGGTCGGTGGGCGCGACCGTGGCCGGCAATTTCGCACAGGTCTTGAGATGGCTGCGGAACTGCCCGATCGCGCTGGAGGAGATGTCGGCGGCGCTCGAGGCCGTGGCATCGAAATCGTCCGGCTTGCCGGCTGAACTCGGCGGCGTTGCCGACATGTCCTCGGGCAGGCCGAGCATCACGTGATATTTGACGGTGACGTCGGGCTCAGGCGGCGCATAGCCGAGCGATGGAGACGGCGCGGGCGACGGTTGCGGCGCGGCTTGCGGTTGCGATTGAGGCTCGGCCGGCGGCTGCGGCTGAGACGCCGTCTCCTGGCGATTGGGGGGTGCCTGCTGCTTTTGTTGTGCCGGCTGCTGCTGCCGCGACGGCGGGCTCGAAGGCTGCGATACCGCGTTCGGTGTCTCCGGCTGCGTCGGCAACTTCAGGTCGGGCAACGAAATTTGCGGAGTCGGGGTCGGCGTCGGGGTGGGATCGGGTTGCTTGGCGACCTCATCGGAGGTGACAAGATCGACCGCAATCGGCTCCGCGGTCACCGAACCGAACGGATGCACCTCGGTGAATAGAATCAACAATGCCAGCACCGACACATGCGCGATCGCCGATACCGCGATGTCCGGTCGTATGAACTTCCGAACTTCCATCGTATTGAATCGATGTTCGCTGCCGTCCCCTGCCCCTAGCATAGCGGCTGAAGCTGCGCGCTCAATCCCATTTCGGCGCGAATCCAAAGTCGGTGAGCCGCCCCTTGGCGTTTCCCATGGCGTAGATCTGGCCCATCTCTTCCTCGGACAGCTCGAAATCGAAGATGTCGATGTTTTCCGACAGCCGTTCGATGCGCGAGGTGCGCGGGATCGCACAGACCTTCTGCTGCACCAGCCAGCGCAGGCAGATCTGCGCCGGGCTCTTGCCGTGCGCATGCCCGATCCGCAAAAGCGTCGCATCGTTCTTGATCTTGCCTCTCGCGACCGGACTGTAGGCGACCAGCGCCATGCCGTTGCGCGCACAGGCCTCCTTCACCTTGGTCTGGTCGAGATAGGGATGGTACTCGACCTGATCGCACACCAGAGGCTCCGGGCAGGCTTTAACCGCCTCCTCGATCAAGGCGACGGTGAAGTTCGAAACGCCGATGTGGCGCGCAAGACCGAGCTTCTTGACGTTCGCCAGCGCGCCCAGCGTCTCCGCCAGCGGCACATGCGGATTGGGCCAGTGCAGCAGCAACAGGTCGACCTCGGACATCCGCAGGCGGACCAGGCTTTCCTTGGCGGAGCGTTCCAGATCGTGCGGCGCGAAATGCGTGGTCCAGACCTTGGTGGTCACGAACATCTCGTCGCGGCGGATTCCCGACGCGCGCAAGCCCTCGCCGACCTCCCGCTCGTTCTCATAGACCTGGGCAGTATCGACATGGCGGTAGCCGAGTTTCAGCGCCTGCCCGACGAGACGCGCGCAAGGCCGGCCGCGCAGTTCCCAGGTGCCAAGCCCGATCGCCGGGATCCTTGCGCCGTTAGCCTCGACGAATTGCATGAGCTGAATACTCTGACTGATCGGTCCGCAGTATGTCCCGCCGACAGCGCGCTGCCAACGGAATTGCGCGATCACGCCGAGTTTACGAGTTCCAGCATGATTCGGAAAAGCATGCCCCCGGGGCTCGAGCCGTTGGGTAGGTACCGGTTTTCCAGATCAAGACTTGGCTGGTCAGGAGGACTTGGCCAACGCGGCAAACACCGTTTCGGGGGCGTGGGCGATGACGGCGAGCAGCGCTCGTGCCGGGCCGCGCGGCGCCCGCTTGCCCTGCTCCCAGTTGCGGATGGTTTCGACGGGTACGCCGAGCCTCGCGGCGAATTCCTGTTGCGTCAGACGGGCGCGGCGGCGCAGGTCGCGCACCTCGGGGGTTCCAGTCTCGGTTGGGCCTGCGGAGGCGTCGGGTGCCAGCGGGAACTCCTGGCCGTCCCGCAATTCGACGATCCGTCCGTCTGCTTTCAGCCGCAAGCGCCGCATGATCTTTCCCCAGTGCGTGGGATCATCGCCGATGCGCGTTAAGGGCCGATTAACGATAAAAGCCGTTGTGCTGCCTTGCTATTTCAGCCCGAACCAGAGGGTGGCGATGCCAAGAAAAGAGAAGAATCCGACCACGTCGGTGACGGTGGTGACGAAGGTGCCGGAGGCCACGGCCGGATCGGCACGCACCCGCTCCAGCACCATCGGGATCAGGATGCCGCCGAGCGCGCCGGCAACGAGGTTGCAGATGATGGCAAGCCCGATCACGACCCCAAGCCCTGGAATCCTGAACCAGGCCACCGCGGCAACGCCGGTGATGAGGGCGAAGGCGATGCCGTTGACGAGCCCGACCATACCTTCGCGGATCACGACGCGAAGCGCGTTGTGCGAGCCGAGTTCGCGGGTCGCCAGCGCCCGCACCGCGACCGTCATGGTTTGGGTCGCCGCATTGCCGCCCTGGCTTGCGACGATCGGCGCCAGCACCGCGAGCGCCACCATTTCTTGAAGCTGCCCCTCGAACAGGCCGAGCACCGAGGACGCCAGGAACGCGGTGGCGAGATTGACCAGCAGCCAGTTGAAGCGGCCCCTGGCGGTGGTCCAGACGTTGTCGGACAGTTCTTCGTCGCTGGCGACACCGCCGAGCGCCTTTAGGTCCTCGTCCGCCTCTTCCTCGATCACGTCGACCACGTCGTCGATGGTGATGACGCCGACCAGCCGGTTCTCGGTATCGACCACCGGGGCGGCGACCAGATTGTATTTGCCAAACAGCCGCGCCACCTCCTCCTGGTCGTCCATTACCGAGACGCGGCGGCGGTCTTCGTCGATGAGGTCGGCGAGCGGTACCGGGCGGCGCGAGCGCAACAGCGCATCCAGCGCCACCGCACCCTGCCAATGCTGGGCGAAGTCGACCGCGTAGATCTCGTAAAAGCGTTCAGGCAGGTTCGGCGTCTCGCGCATGTAGTCGATCACGCGGCCCACGGTCCAGTCCGGCGGCACCGCGATGAACTCGGTCTGCATCCGCCTTCCGGCGGAATTTTCCGGATAGTCGAGGCTGCGTTCGAGCGCATCGCGCTCGGACGGCGGCAGCTTTTCGAGGATTTCCTCCTGTTCCCTCTCGTCCAGCACCTCGAGCAGTTCGACGGCGTCGTCGCTTTCGAGCTCGCGCACGCCCTCCGCGACCGTTTCCGGTTCGAGCTCTTCGAGAATCTCCTCGCGGACGGTGTCGTCGACCTCATTCAGGGCGGAGAAGTCGAAATCGGCACCGGTGAGTTCCACCAGGCTGACGCGGTCTTCCGCGTCCAGCGCTCCGATCAGATCGCCGAGGTCGGCCTCGTGCAGTTCCGCCACCTCCGCACGCAGGAACGTCGTATCGCGGACCTTGATCGCCCGCGTGATCGCCTCGATGTATTCACGGCGAATTTTGCCATCTTCGTCGCGCATCGGAAGGCGCTCGAGCATCGGCGCCTCAGCGGAGTGGACAACATCCAGATGTTCGGCCATGGCGCGCCTCGCCGGTTTGACTTCAGCGTTCAACTCGTCTGAGTTGCCAGTTCCCGCAGTTATCCAATCGGCAAGACCAAGCGCAATGTTAAAGATGCGTCGGCGTGACCTGCCCCGAACTCCGATCCGCGCCTTGGTGCTGGCGCTCGCGATCTCGCTGACGCCTGCAGCGCTGGCGCGGGCGGCCGAGTGCCCGCGCCAGGACACGCTCGGCACCTCGCGGATTCTTGCCGTCGATGCCGTATCCTTTCCGCGCGTGGGCCTGAAGAGCTTTCCGCAGACGCTGCCACTCAGGGACCATGAGGTCGTGCTCACCTTCGACGACGGCCCGTGGCCTCCGACCACCCCGAAGATCCTGGCGGCGCTCGCGGCCGAGTGCGTGCGCGCGACCTTTTTCGTGATCGGCAAGCCGGCGTCGGCGCATCCGGACCTGGTGCGGCGGATCGCGGCGGAAGGACACACGGTCGGCCATCATTCATGGTCGCATCCGAGCCTGATGCGGATCAAACCGGACGAGGCCATCGAACAGATCAACCGCGGCATCGCCGCCGACGAGATGGCGCTGCACGGGGTCGCCACCACCATTCCGTCGACGCCGTTCTTCCGCTTTCCCGGCTTCGAGTCGACGCCGGCATTGCTTGACCTGCTGCGATCGCGCGGCATCGTCGTGTTCGGGGCCGACCTGTGGGCCAGCGACTGGAACCGGATGACGCCGAAGCAGGAATTAAACTTGTTGATCAACCGGCTCCGGGCCGCCGGCAGGGGAATTATCCTGCTGCACGATCCCAAGGCACAAACCGCCGCGATGTTGCCCGCATTTTTGCGTTATTTGCGCGACAACGACTATCACGTGGTGCATGTGGTGCCGACGGGGCCGGGCGTTGACTTTGAGGGGGCTCCCTGATCTGAACTTTTGTGGAAGCCGGATAGTTAATGCTGCGTTCATCGCGCGGCGGGTAATCATTCGGACGGAATGGGAATGCAGACGGTGCTTCATGGTTGGTAGTCGTTTGTTCGGTACCCCCTTGGGGTCGTCCTTGGGGTCGTGGAGCATCCTGTGGTTCGGCGCGTTTGCCTGCTTTGCCGCGCAGGCCGTGGCGGGCGACGATTGTCCCGGCCATCCCGACGCGATCGGCACCTCGCGAACGATCGTGGTCGATCCGCGCGAGCATCCGCGGATCGGCACCATGCAGTACCCGGAGACGTTACCGCTGCGAGACCACGAGGTGGTGCTGACCTTCGACGACGGCCCGGTGCCGCGCAACAGCAACCAGATATTGCAGATCCTCGCCGACAATTGCACGAAGGCAGTGTTCTTCACCATCGGCCAACAGGCGCTCGCCAGTCCGGAGGGCGTCCGCAAGCTCGCCGCCTCCGGCCAGACCATCGGCACCCACAGCCAGCATCATCCGCTGACCTTCGAGAAGATGCCGATCGACAAGGTCAAGCAGGAAGTCGATGAGGGCATTGCCTCCGTATCGGCCGCGCTCCCCGATCCCTCGCTGGTGGCGCCGTTCTTCCGGGTCCCGGGCCTGCTTCGCGCCAAAGACGTCGAGGACTATCTGGCCTCCAAGGGTATCCAAGTCTGGAGCGCCGATTTTCTGGCCGACGACTGGCGCCATGTTTCCCCGGAGCGAGTGTACGAGCTCGCGATCAAGCGGCTCGAGGCCTATGGCAAGGGCATTCTGCTCTTGCACGACATTCATGCGCGCACGGTCGCGGCCTTGCCGAAGATCTTGCATGAGCTGAAGGCACGCGGCTACCACATCGTACAGGTCGTGCCCGCAACGCCGGAGCGGCCTGCGACGCCGACCGAGCCGCAAGAATGGCTCATGCATCCGCCTTCCGAGAACGTGCCGATCGCGCATTGGCCAAAGGTTCCCAATTTCGTTTTTGCCGAGGCCGACGCGCTTGCAGCACCTGCGCTATCGGATTTCGACGCGCAGGACGGCGAGTTGCTGCTGTCGGCCGAACCGATCGAGCGCGTGAGGCGGCTCCATGGCGTGCCGGTGCCGCGCGAAGCGCCGTGGCCGCGCGAGCCGTCCGTGCCGCAGCAGAATACCGCTTTGACGCTGCCGGTGCCGGCCGCGAGCCTGTTCCAGCTTCCGGAAAGAGTGCGCGTGGCTTTTCAGTCCCTGCCCTCCGACGTCCGCCAAGCCGAAGACGCCCGTCATGCCGAAGCGGACGAAGACGTGACAACGTCGGCGACGGCTGGTCGTCGCTCCTCCGCCGGCGCGAGGCGGCACGGAAGCCGGCATTTCGCGCATGGCGGCCGGGGCGCCGCCAAGCATCCGGTGCACGCGAGTAACGCCCCGCGGCGCCAGGTCCGGTCCGGGTTGCCGGTCTCACGAAACGCTAGAGCATGATCCGGAAGAGCATGCCCTCGGGCCACGCCCCGATCGTTTGCGCGGAGATCATGCTCGAAGAATAGGTGAGAAGAGCGATGAGGAGTCATGGTGCGCCAGCGGCTGTTTGCGCCGCGCGTGCCCAGGCCCTAATCCAGTTCAAAGGCCGAGCTATAGTCCTGCTTGAGCGCGGGGTTTTGCTCCGATTTCCGCAGCACGCAGTTGCCTAGCGCGAGAAGATCGAGTTCGTTGCCCATGAAGCAGCGGAAGGCGTCCTCCGGCGTGCAGACGATCGGCTCGCCGCGCACGTTGAAGCTGGTGTTGACCAGCACCGGACATCCCGTCAGCGCCTTGAATTGCGTGAGCAGCCGATGGAACAGCGGGTTGGTCACCGCGCTCACGGTCTGGATGCGGGCCGAATAGTCGACATGGGTCACGGCGGGGATTTCCGAACGGGCGATGTTGAGCTTGTCGATGCCGAACAGCGCCTGCTCCTCCACGCTCATCGCGCGCCGCTTGTCTTGCCTGACGTCGGCGACGATCAGCATGTAGGGGCTGTCGGAATCGAGTTCGAACCATTCGGCTGCGTCCTCGCGCAGCACGGCGGGCGCAAAGGGCCGGAAGCTTTCGCGGTATTTGACCTTGAGGTTCAGATTCTTCTGCATGCCGGGCGAGCGCGGGTCGCCGAGGATCGAGCGCGCGCCGAGCGAGCGCGGCCCGAACTCCATGCGGCCCTGGAACCAGCCGACCGCGAGCTGGTCCGATAAGGCCTTCGCGGTTTGCGCGACCATCTCCGCTTCGCTCAGGACCGAGAAATGCGCGCCGGCCGCGCTGAGCCTGCGCTCGATCTCGGTTTGCGAAAACTCCGGGCCCAAGAACGCGCCCGCCATGCCGTCGCCGTCGGCGACGCTGCGCGGCTGCCCCTTGAACTGGTGATAGGCGGCGAGCGCCGCGCCGACCGCGCCGCCGGCATCGCCGGCCGCGGGCTGAATCCAGATGTTTTCGAACTTGCCGTCGCGCAGCACCTTGCCGTTGGCGACGCAATTGAGCGCCACCCCGCCCGCGAGGCACAGATTGCGCGAGCCGGTGCGGTCGGCAAGGCCGCGCGTCAGCCGCAACACCACCTCCTCGAGCACGGCCTGGATCGATGCCGCGACATCCATGTGGAACGGCGTCAGCAACTGGTCGGGGCCGCGCACCGGCGCGCCGAACAGTTTCTCGAACCGCTCGTTGGTCATGGTGAGCCCGGTGCAATAGTCGAAATAGGACATGTCGAGCCGGAACGAGCCGTCCGGCTTGAGGTCGACCAGATTGTCGAGCATGAGCTTTGCGTATTTGGGCTCGCCGTAAGGCGCGAGCCCCATCACCTTGTATTCGCCGGAGTTGACCTTGAAGCCGGTGTAATAGGTGAACGCCGAGTAAAGCAGGCCGAGCGAATGCGGAAAGTGAATCTCCTGGAAGATTTCAAGCACGTTGCCTTCGCCGACCGCAGCCGACGTCGTCGCCCATTCGCCGACGCCGTCCATGGTCAGCACCGCGGCCTTCTCGAACGGCGACGGAAAGAACGCCGAAGCGGCATGACTCAGATGATGTTCGGTGAACAACAATTTGCCGGCGTCGAAATCCGCGTCGAACTCTTCGAGTTTCTTGCGCAGCAGGCTTTTCTGGAACAGCTTCTCCTTGAGCCAGAGCGGGATCGCCATCTGGAAGGAGCGGAAGCCGTGCGGCGCCAGCGCGATATAGGTTTCCAGCAGCCGCTCGAATTTCAGGAATGGCTTGTCGTAGAAGGCGACGTGATCGATATCGGAAAGACTGGCGCCGGCCGCTTCCAGGCAATAGCTGATCGCATTCCTTGGGAACGACGCATCGTGCTTCTTGCGGGTAAAGCGCTCTTCCTGCGCGGCCGCGACAATGCGACCGTCCACGACCAGCGCGGCGGCGCTGTCGTGATAGAATGCGGAAATGCCGAGGATACGCATCGACGATCAGAACAGCGTGTAGATGAACGGCGCGAACACGGTTCCCTTGGTCAGCACGACCAGCCCGCCGAACACCACCATCATGATCAGGATCGGCAGCAGCCAGAATTTCTTGCGCACGCGCATGAAGCGCCACAGCTCGGCGACAAAATCCATCATCAGAACTGGTCTTTCATGGTTTCCGGCGCCGGGCCCGGCGTGCGCGCGATCCAATAGCTGTCAGCGGAGGGATCGCGCTTGAGCCGCAACAGGTCCCTTCCCCGCATGCGCATCACGAGCCCGGTCGGGTAGATCGTGCCGTAGAACAGAAGCCCCATCACGATCGGGTTGACGACCCGGTGCAGGATCAGACCGAGCTTGAGCCAAACAAGGTTGAGCGGATGAAGCGCCGATGGCTTGAGCCACGCCGCGAGCAGAAACAGCACGGCGGCGGCCGACGTCCACGGCCACAGGCGGCCGAGATGCCAGCCGTTCAAAAGGCTCACCGCGGCAAGCGCGCCCGCCATCACCAGCCCGAAGGTGCGATCGGAGCCGGGCAGCGCCGCCTCTTCCCGCGTGAAACTTTCGTGAGTTGACTGCTTCATCACAACTGTCGACAAGACCTTGTTCGATATCCGCCGTGCTTTATCAGGTGCAAGCCGTAAGGTCGCGGGTCTTCTAGGCTAATTTTGGCTCGCCTGCCGGTCCGGAGCACCGGATAGCGGCGGGAGAGCCGGCTTTCAAGTAAGAACGAACCGATGCCGGATGGATCAACGGAGCGTACCTGGATAGCTGCATTGAGGCCCTGCTTCACGCCAAGGCGGATCCTGGTCAATTCGGCATTGCTTCTGTATTGCCTCGCACTGTTTCTCATCTTCGATTTTGTCTATTCCGCCTACACCATGGGACAGGAGCGCGAGCGCTCGGCGCGCATCGCCAATCCCGTTTACGATCACGGCCTGGCTGCCGAATTTCGACGGCTACGACGTCTGGGGCGAGGCACGCTATCCGCTGTTCACCAATAGCCTCGGATTCAAGGACGGAATGGTGCGCGAGGTGCCCTTGAAGGGAAGCTCACGCCGGATCCTGCTGATGGGCAATTCCTTCACCGAAGCCATCGGCATGCCCTTACGAGGAGACCTTCTTCGGGCTGTTGAACGCGCGCCGGGCAGCAACGCGAGCAGAAGATCGAATTCCTCGATGCCGGCGTCGCGTCCTATTCACCCAGCATCTACTACAAGAAGGTGAAATACCTGCTCGATCTCGGTCTGCAGTTCGACGAGGTGGTGTTGTTGTCCGACAGCTCGGACGTGGAAGACGAAGCGACATCGTATTTCTGCATCGACGACGACCCCAAATATCACAAGTTCTGCGTCTTTCCGCCAGGCACCTATCCGCCGGCGGGACCGCCGTCAAGCGCGATTTCTTCATCGACCACTTCGTCGTCACCAACCGCGTCCGCATCACGCTGAAGCGATGGATCCAGTCGGCATCGGGTAACCGGCGCAGGGCGATCGAGCACGATCACGAACGGATCGGCTGGACCACGCCCAATCCCGACCCCGCCCGATACCGGCCGCTCGGCGTCGAAGGCGGGATCGCGCGATCGCTAGAGAACATGACAAAACTGTCCGACCTGTTGGCGAGCCGCGGTATTCCGCTGACTATCGTGGTCTATCCCTGGGCGCAGCAGATTGCGCAGAACGACCGCGACAGCAGACAGGTCAGGCTGTGGCGCGACTTCTGTCCCGGCCGTTGCAAGGCATTCATCAACCTGTTTCCGGCCTTCTTCGCGGTCGCCGACAGCGACAAGGATTGGTACGAGCGCCTCTACATCCTCGGCGACGACCATTTTTCCGCAGGCGGCAACCGAATGCTGTTCGAGGAGCTCGCGAAGCGCCTGTTGCCTTGAAGCTCGTTCAGACGGATGCGCGCTGGCTCAGTCCGTCACGATCTTGGAAACGCAGAGCAGCACCACGGCGGCCAGGAAGAACAGATCGATGTAGGATTTGATTTCGGCGTCGCGGCGCAGTCGGCTCACGTCGACGATGATCTGCTTGCGTGAAACCGGTCCGCTGGGCACCTCGCCGATCATGCTCACGAGGCGGCGCGCCTCGATTTCGAGCCGCTCGATTTTCTGGAAGAAATAGAACGAGCGCAGCGCCGATCCGGCGCGCATGCCGGCATAGACCAGCACGACGATCGCGAGCACCGCACGGTTCTGATACTTCTCGATGTAGTTGAGGCTGAAGTAGACCACCGCCAGAAACACGAAGTTCGAGACGAACCGGTAGACGAAGCTGAGAAGTCTCATCGATGCGCTCCAGTGGGCAGGTCGTCCCGCTTTATCCCGGCAATCATTTACGCCCCGTGTGTGTCATCGCAGCAACACCGCGAGAACCGGATCGCAGGATTCACATCACACCTTCCGCCGAAAGTTAAGACAGAGAGATTCGAAGATTCGGAGATTCGCGATCCGGAATTCACGCTGGGCGCGACACCAACTGATCTCGCATCCTACTGTTTCATCGCAGTCCAGCGGCCGGCGCAGCCGTCCGAGCGCGAGAAGACTCCGCCGCCGCGGGCACCCGAAAGGTGGCCGGACGCAACCGTCGTGACGCCATTTGCGTTACCGACGGCGCGCAATGCGCCACTGGGGCTGACCGATCCGCCGCCGTTGGGAACGCTGAGCCTGCCTCCGGCAACGACGCCTGCGACGTTGCCGGAGCCGCATCCCACCACGAGGAACGTCCAGGCGCCGTCGAATTTCGAAACGCCACCGCCGCCACCGCGTGCCGGCGCGCGCCGCGCTTCGGGTTCGCTCGCGCTCCTGCGCGAGGAGCGCTCGGGCTCGATGTTGCGCGTGCCCGATACCGATTTGTCGTCATTGCCGATGCTGCCGCCGCTGCTTCCTTGCGCGAAGCAAACGGCGCAGCCCCAACCGAGCTGAAGCAACAGGGCAAGAGCGGACGACCGCAGCACAAGCCTGAGGTGATGCATCGAGACGCGCCTTCTTGAGGATCTTGCCCTCTTAGGGAGAAAGACAATCGACGCAGATTCGCCGGAGTCGAAGGTGCCGTCAAGCAGCGTTCAGCGCTTGAGGCGCGGGCTGCCCGCGAAACTGCCGATCCTCTGTTTGACCGGGGGCCTCGAACGGCTACGATCCCGCAGGTTGAACCAAGGCAATCAGGGCAACGACAATCAGGGCTCGGCGATGATGAAACGACGCGAATTTCTCAAGGTCGCCAGCGCCGCGGCGTCGTTGCCGGCGCTGCTGCGACCGGCTGCGGCGCAAACGCCATACCCCAGTCGGCCGGTGCGGATCATCGCCGGATTTGCCGCGGGCGGCGGGGTCGACATCACCGCACGCTTGACGGGCCAATGGCTGTCGGAACGGCTCGGACAGCCCTTCGTCACGGAAAACCGCCCTGGCGCCGACGGCAACATCGCAACCGAAGCGGTCGTCAATGCGGCCCCCGACGGATATACGCTGCTGCTCGCCACCGTTCCCAACGCGGTCAATGCGGCGCTTTATCCGCACCTGAAGTTCGTCTTTCTGCGCGATATCGCAGCCGTGGCGGGCGTGATTCGCGTGCCGATGGTGGTTCTGATCCATCCATCGCTGCCGGTGGCTGACATCACCGAGCTGATCGCCTACGCCAAGGAAAATCCGGGCAAGATCAACATGGCCTCGGCGGGCACGGGCAGCGCGCCGCACATGGCCGGCGAGCTGTTCAACGCAATGGCCGGCATCAACATGGTTCACGTCCCCTACCGCGGCCAGAGCCAGGCGCTGTCCGATCTGCTCGGCGGCCAGGTGCAGATCCTGTTCGCCGCGGCACCCGGGACGACCGACTACATCAGGAGCGGCAAGTTGCGCGCGCTCGCGGTGACGGCGGCGTCGCATGCCGAGGTGCTCAAGGAGCTCCCGACGGTCGCGAGTTCCCTGCCCGGCTACGAGGCGAGCCAGTGGTATGGCATTGCCGCGCCCTCGCAAACGCCACCCGACGTCGTCGAGCGTTTGAACACGGAGATCAACGCGTGCTTCGCGGATGCCGCGATGATGACGCGGTTTGCCGCCATCGGCGGCGAGCCGCTTCCCGGCTCTGCGGCCGCGTTCGGCGCGATGATGTCGGAGGAAACTGCAAAGTGGGCGAAAGTCGTACAATTTGCAGGCATCAAGGTGGAATGAAGTCCTTTTCGCGAGCGACCAAAGGCTCGATGGCGATTATCGTCGGATCACGCTACAATACAGTTTGACACAACAGGTGGGGTTGCGCTGATGCCGAGAAAGGGAATCACGGGCCACGATGGATGGGTCGTCACCGAGGCCTTGGCAACGGCCCTGGTGGCTTTGGAACAGCTTCCGCCGAAACACCAGCCGCTGACCCATATGGAGGATATCCGAAAGCTTCTCGCCAGCGGGCGCGAGCCGGCAGCCGTCAGCCTGCATCTGGCGCAGGCGAAATGCAGGCTGTTTCCGGACTACGATCGGGAGATGATCTACCGGGAATATGGCATCACCAGCGACGCCTACGGCTAATCCCGCGGGTCACCTGTTAACCTCGCCTTCTTTCCCACCTCGTTAAGGTTGAACCGAATTTGAAGTTGCGTTGATGCGAGCGCCGGCCGCATTGTCGGCCGGTGCCAGCGGCAGGGCAGACCCATGGTCACGGTTTCGGAAGAGACGGCGGTTGACTACGAGTTGACGGCGAAGATTGCGACGGACGCTTTCGACACGACCAACGTTCATTTCTCGCCGGACCGGATCAAATGGCTTTACGAACGCAGCTTCGGCCGCGGCACCATTGTGCTCGCCGCGATCGATGACGGCAGGAAGATCGGACAGATTGCGCTGGTCGGCCAGACCGTTTGCGTGGACGGCGAGATTTGCCCAGCGATCCAGCTCGTCGATCTCTTCATCCTGCAGGCCTATCGCTCCGCGCAACTGGTTCGCCGCCTCTACAAGGAGGTCGAGCGGATCTGCGTCGAGCGGAACATCCGCTACATCCTCGCTTTGCCCAATGACAAGTCGGTGCTGTTGAACGCCCGATTTCTGAAACTGAGCACGCTCGTGTGGCTGCCGGTTCGCGCCGGTGTATCGTTGCGCCGGCCGAGGCCTTCAAAACTTCGCCATTCCGGCCTGCTCAGATCCGTGACAAGAGCGCAGGCCGTTGAATTGTTTTCCGCCTTTGCTTGCCCTTCGACCGAGAACGGCCTGCGCTGGGACGCCGATACCCTGTTCGACCGGCTGGACGATCCGACGCGCGATTACGCCGTGCACGCCACGGCCGATCTTCTGCTGATCTCGTCATCCCGAAAAACCGGATCCATCACCTATATCGCGCTTTGCGCCTTCTTCGCACGGCCGCAAGCGCCGGCCAGCCGCGACGACGTCCGCGAACTGGTCCGCGCGGCCTGCAGGTTGTGGAAGACGCCGGTATTCGTCTATGCCGGCACCAACGCCAGCCTGCCGCAACTGCCGGGGATTGGCCTGCCCGCCCGGCTGCGGCGGCCAATTCTCGTTCAGTTGCGCGACATCCGCGACGACACCCACGTCGTGCACTTCGACCGCTTCCAGCTGATCGATTCCGATTTTGCGTGATGTGGTGCGCTCGGAGGGCGATCGCATTTGTCAGGTGCAGTTCGCTCGTATAGGTGCCTTTGAGACTTACCCACGAGGTGGTGGGTGGACCATGCCCGGGGCGCCGTGCCTTGCCATCGAACGGACCACCTGCCGTCCGAGGGCTAACGACACGCGATGCCGAAATCCTCAGGTTCGACTTTCTTGTTCAAGGCCTCGTCGGAGACGATGCTCACCATCGCGGCCGACCCGGCGATGACGCTCGACGTCGGCGAGTTCATCCGCCGCTTTCTCGTCGACGTGCTGCCCAAAGGCTCCATCGCATCCGCCACGACGGCTTGTTCGCAACTGCGAACCGCGCCGAGACGATCGCGCGGGCGCGTGAACTCCGCAACATGCCGCACCGCAACCGCCAGGGGCTTTCCTCGCTGGCCATCCAATCATCCGAAACCCTTCACAAAACCGGGCTGCGGCCGATTTCTGCCAGGTTGAATTTCGATGGAAACCACAGTTGTTGACATCACATAGGCCTTTTGCGAACATCAATGCTGGCTTGCCTACATCATACCAACAAAAATCGGGGCGCTTTCGAAAGAGTTGCGCGCCGCACGGGAGGGTGATGGACAATGGACAAATATAGCCGAAGATCAGCGCTGCGCGGCTCTCTTGGACTTGCTGCTGCGGCCGTTCTGAGTAAACCGTACATTGCCAATGCTGCCGCTACGACGGCGACCGTCTGGGTCAACCAGGGGTTCGTGCGTGCGGAGGACGATGCGTTCAAGCAATTGGCCGCGGACTACATGAAGGAAAGCGGCAATACGCTCGACTACAGCATCATGCCGTTCATGGCGCAGAACCAAAAGACAGTGTCTGCCCTGACCAGTGGCGATGTCCCCGATCTGATTTTCATGGACGCCCCCGCGTCTATCATTCCGCAGAACGCGTGGGACGACAAGCTGCTCGATATCAGCGACATCGTTAAGCCCTACGAAGCGCAGCTTTCGAAGACGGCCAAGGAATGCTCGATCTTCTATAACAAGACGGCAAAAGCCCACAGCTACTATCTCGCACCGGTCAAGCAGGGCTGCATCCCGTTCCACATTTGGGGCAGCCTGGTAGAGAAGGCCGGCCTGAAACTGTCGGACGCGCCCAAGACGTGGGATGCGTTCTGGGACTTCTTCAAGCCGACACAGAAGGAACTGCGGGGCAAGGGCATGCGCAAGGCGTACGCGCTTGGCCTGCAAGTCACGACGGTCGGGCCAAACGACGGTAACGGCCTGTTCCAGGCCTTCATGATCGCCAACGGTGGCGGCAATATCGTCACGCCGGATGGTCAGTTGCACACCGGCGATCCCAAGGTGCGCGAGGCGGCGATCAAGTCCTGCGCCTACCTGACCGACGCCTACAAGCAGGGCTACATACCGCCCGAGGCGTTGAGCTGGAACGATGCGGACGACAACAACGGCTTCCACGAAAAGCTGTTCGTCGCCGACTTCGACGGTACGCTCTCGACCGAGCTAGCGATGATCCAGGACACGCAGGCGTATATGCATGACGTGGTCACCATGGGGCTGCCCAACGACAACGATGGCCAGCCGATGGCAGCACAGCTCGGTGCTGGGGGTGGCTTCATTCCGAAGGGAGCGCGGAACGTTGAGGTCGCCAAGGATCTGATGAAGTATTGGATGCAACCCAACATCATGAACGCCAACCTGAAGGCTGGCCTTGGACGGTGGGTGCCGGCCGTGCCGCAGGTCGTCAAGGATGACCCGTGGTGGACCGATCCCGCGGACCCGCACCGCCCCCCCTATGTGCGCGAGGCCGTGCTCGGGCCGACGGTTTCGAATTACGAGGGATTCAACCCCGCCTGGGGCCAGGTGAACGCCGAGCAGCTCTGGGGACAGGCGCATGCCGACGTCATCAAGAACGGCATGACGCCGCAACAGGCTATCGATAAGGCATTCAAGCGGGCGGAGCAGATCTTTTCGCAGGTCGAGTTCTGACAGCCTCACGAGGGGCCCATGAGTGTAACCCAACAGGCGCTTCCAGCTGGACCGCGCCTGACGACCGTTGCCATCAGGCGACGCGCTCGGCCCGGCGAGACTCTATGGCGCCGAACATATCTGGGCCGTCGCCTTTGCGCTGCCCTACGTGGCCATCTTCTTTGCCTTCGTCCTCTATCCGATTGCCTACGGGCTGTGGATGGGCAGCGATCCGGCGCTTTATCGCCAGCTCTTTGACGATCCGCGCTATCTGACGGCGGTCATCAATACGCTGTTGTACGTAGGCATCGGCGTGAACGTGAAGATGGCGTTGGCCTTCCTGTTGTCCGGTTTCTTCATGCGCAAGGGATGGTGGGTCAAAGCGGTTCTGGTCATCTTCATCCTGCCCTGGGCGACGCCGGCGCTTCCCGCCTATATGTCGATACACTGGTTCCTGAACGGGCAGTGGGGGATGCTGAACAATGTGCTGTGGTTGCTGACCGGCATCGACGGGCCCGTCTATTTGAACTCGCACTGGATGGGGCTGGCCGCCAACATCAGCGCATATATCTGGAAAAACCTGCCGTTCTGGACCTTGATCCTGCTGTCCGGTCGTATGGCCGTCCCGCAGGAACTCTACGAAGCCGCTGCGGTCGACGGCGCGAACGGCCTGCATCGCCTGACCCATGTGACTATGCCGCTGATGGCGAACCTATACATCGTCTGCGTGCTGCTCGATACCGTCTTCGCGCTTGGCGATTTCAATGCGACTTACTTTGTCTCCGGCGGGGGTCCGGCGATGTCGACCGAGGTGCTCGCCACGCTTGGCATCCGCTATGCCTATACGGTATCCCTGCCCCGTCTCGGGGTGGCGGAGGTAATGACCGCCTTGCCGGTGTTGATCCCCTTGATCATCGTGCTGATGCGCAAGCTGCGCATGTCGGAGGGGCAGCTGTGAGCGTCGCGCGCACCCGGCATCTTGCGCCATGGCGCTACCGCGCGCGGCGCCGCTCGGGGGAAGCCGCCTGCATGTTGCTGGGCATCGTGCTGATCGTTTGGTCGCTGGCGCCGATTTACAATATGGTAGTCATCGCGCTTTCAGCCCACGATGACATCTTTGCGGGCACTCTCTGGCCGGCCAGTCCGACTCTGAACAGCTTCTATGTCGTCGTCACTGAAGGCTTCTGGTACCTCGATCATTTCTGGCATCAGTTCGGCAACAGCTTTTGCGTGGGACTGATGACGATGTTCCTCACATTGCTGATCGGCTCGCTCGCCAGCTTCACCGTCGGACGGATGCGCCTTCGCAACGGCTGGCTGCTGACGAATGCAGCGCTGATGACCTATGTCATTCCGGCGTCATTCCTGGCGATTCCGTTCTATCGGATCATGCAAATCTATGGGCTAACCAACCACCTGTGGGCAGTGATCGCGGCCATCACCACGTTCGCCACGCCATACGCGATCTTCATCTTCTCGCAGTATGCCAAATCGATCCCGATGGAGCTTGACGAGTTGGCGCGGATCGACGGGGCGAACCCGCTCCAGATCTATCTGTACATCTACCTGCCGCTGATGGCGCCCGCGCTGGTCGCAGTCGGCACCTATGCCTTGCTGCTCGCCTGGAACGAATATCTGTACAACTTCCTGATGCTCTCCACGCCAGACAGCATGACAGTCGCAGTCGCCCTGGCGCAGTTCCTGAACAGCGACGAATCGCCTTGGAACTTGATGATGGCGACGGCGATCGTGTATGCGCTGCCGCCGATTATGATCTACTACATGTTCCGCCGGCATATGGCGGCCGGCCTGACCATGGGCGGCGTGAAGGGATAGACTTGAAGGGATAGATTTGGGTCCGATGCTCTGCGGGGTACGATGAGCAGCGCGCAGCAGGTTCTGCCGCTCCAGACTCCCATGCCTGCCGGCCGTGCGCGCCGTCCCCGCTGGCATTTCCGCCTGCAAGGTTCGGACACCGCCTGGGCAATCGCTTTCGTTGTCCCCTATGCGGCCGTATTCGTGGCCTTCGTCGCTTACCCCGTCGTGTTCGGCCTGTGGATGGGCAGCCGGCCGACGCTTTACACCTTGTTGTTCTCCGACCCGCGCTACATCGACACACTCGTCAACACGCTGCTGTTCGTTTGCATCGGCGTGAACGTGAAGATGTTTCTTGCCTTCCTGATTTCCGGCTTCTTTATGCAGCGACGCTGGTGGGTCCGGGCGCTCCTGGTCGTGTTCTTGTTGCCCTGGGCGCTGCCCGCGCTGTCCGTCTTCCTGTCGATCCATTACATGCTGGTGTCCCAATGGGGGCTCCTTGACAGCCTGTGGTCCGTCGTGACCGGCACAGACGGTCCTCTGTTCCTGGTGTCACGAGGCACGGCAATGGCGGCCAACATTGTCGCCTATATCTGGAAGTGGCTGCCGTTCTGGACACTGATATTCCTGAGCGCGCGGATGGCGATCCCGCAGGAAATCTATGAAGCGGCTGCGATCGACGGCGCCACCGGCATCCAGCAGACGGTCCATGTAACATTCCCGTTGATGGCCAATGTCTATCTGGTGGCGACGCTGCTCTCCGCAGTCTGGACGCTCGGTGATTTTCCGACCGTCTATTTCGTCTCTTCGGGTGCGCCCGCGCGCACCACGGACGTGCTGGCAACCTACGGCTTTCACGAGACTTTCGACTTTGGCCATCCGGACCTCGGGGCGGCAGCGATGATGTCGGCTTTGCCGCTCGTCATCCCTGTCGTGATCCTCTTGATGCGGCGCCTGCACAAGACCGCCGTGCAACTATGATCGGTCGACCCGCATGAACCCGCCATGAGCCGCGTGGCCGCAGATCGCACCGCGCGCCGTCGTTACCGCCACCGACGGCGACTTGCCGGCGGCATCGCCGGTGCGGCGCTGGGCGTCGCACTGCTGATCTGGACGCTGCTACCGGTCTACAACATGGTGCTCATTTCGCTCGATGACGAGGGTGACGAGTTCACTGGCAGCCTCTGGCCGCCGGATCCGTCGTTCGGCAGCTTTCGTGCGATCTGGACGCAAGATCATTGGTATCTGGAACATTTCTGGCATCAGTTCGGCAACAGCCTATTTCTCGGCGTAGCCACCATGGTGCTCACCGTGGTCATCGGCTCGCTCGCCAGCTTTGCGATCGGACGGATGCAGCTTCGCCGCGGTCGGCTGATTGGCGACGTCGCACTACTGACCTACATCCTGCCGACGGCACATCCTGATCATACCGTTCGTCCATATCATGCATGCTTACGGGCTCTCCGACAGCCTCTGGGCGGTGATTGCTGCTTATGTCGCGTTCGCGACGCCGTACGCCGTCCTGATCCTGCACCAATACGGCAAGCTGGTGCCGATGGAGCTCGATGAGTGCGCCAAGATCGATGGTGCTTCACCGGTCCAGATCTATCTGCGCATTTACCTGCCACTGATGACACCGGCGCTCGTAGCGGTGGGCGTATATGCATTGTTGCTGGCGTGGAACGACTACCTCTACCAGTTCATGCTGCTTTCATCGACGCGCAACATGACCGTGGCGGCGGCCATCGATCAGTTCTTCGACAGCGACGAGGCGCCATGGAACTATATGATGGCGGTCGCTCTGGTCTATTCCCTGCCGCCGATCGCGATTTACTTTGCGTTGCGCCGGTTCACGTCGTTTGACCGAGAGCATACCTAGCTCCGATGCGCTGCGACGCGTCGTCGTGTCGCCTTCCCCAATCTCCCTGGAGTCCGGGTCTTGCCGCCGCATCCGGCCACGCCGCAGGATGCGGCGCAGGCCTACGCTCCTCAAGATATTGAAGCAAAATCGGCCAGATATTCGGAGGCCGGCATCTTGCCGGTCAACAGCAGATGCTCGCGTGCCCGCGTACAGGCGACATAGAGCAGGCGCCGCTCCGTCTCGCCCTTAGCGCTGCGCGCGCTCAGCCTCGGCTCGTGGGTAGCGGTCGCCTTCAATGCTGATCTGCGCGGCGGCGGTGGTGATGTGCTGAAGATCGTCGGGTGTGAACTCGGTCGCCGTCGCACCGATATTCTCTTCGAGGCGGCCGAGCTTGGTGGTCCCGGGGATCGGGACGATCCATGGCTTCCGCGCCAGAAGCCAGGCCAAGGCGATCTGCGAAGCGATGATCTTCACGCCTCAGACGAAGCGCCAACAGGGCCTAACACCGCCTCTCGTATCCAATAATCGATTGAGAATCGTCCTGGCCCCCATGCCATGATACCAAGCGCCATCGCAGCCCAGGTGATATGGATCGGCCAGCCGTCGGGCACGGTGAGTTCGACGATCGCGGTCATGAACAGCAGCCCGAGCCCGGCAAAGCGTGTGGCGAAGCCCAGCACCAGCAGCACCGGAAACGTGATTTCCCCGCACCCGGAGAGGAACGCCGTCACGGCCGGCACCGGATAATGGTACGGGCCGCCCGGCAGATGCAGCATGAACTCATCGGTAAACAGTGTCACCGCCGTGTCGCTGAGTTTTAGAAAGCCATTCCATTTCAAAATGCCGGAACGCCAGAACGGCACCGCCAGCGCCACGCGCATCACGAGTTGAACCAGCGAGGGCACCGCCGCTGCCTGCACCAGCCGGCTAGCCTTGTCGGCGAGCAGGGCGACGGTCCGCAGCAGCTCGCCGGGCGCGGCGCGTTGATCAATGACCATGCTGCTTCTCCAGAGTAGCGGCGGTGAATGCGCCCGCCTCGATCATCCCGGCGATGCTTGAAGGGATATCGAACGTGGGCGAGGCAACCAGCGCCGACGCCGCGGCCTCGCCAAGCGATCGCCGTTCGATCAGGTTTGCGAGGAAGACGGCGCCGCCGGGCGGAAGGCGCCGCACCACGACGTCGAGATCGGGCCGCGTGATCAAGGCGTCCTCCGGCACCGACGCGTCGATCCGGTCTACCGGCGCCTCTCCGCGGTTGGCGGCGAAGATCGTCACGACGGAGAAGCGCGAGCGCACAATTCGCGTCGCCGGATGCACGACAAAGACCAGCTCGGCGAGACGCTCGGGCGGGAACGAGCCCAGCGTTTGCGCCGACAGCGGCTCGGCGTCGGCGGCATGATAGGCATCGAGCCAGGCCCGTTCGACCCGCGCGACATCCGCAAGCCACGGCATCGCGCGGGCATATTCGTAGGTCTCGATGAAGGCGGGAAAGTCGCGACCGTATTCGAACAGCAGCGGCGATGTCGGCGGCGTGGCGCGGATATGGAAACGCGCCATGGCGCGGAAAAACTCGACGCCGGTGATGCGCTGCACGGCAGGATAGATCGCCGCCAGCGCATCGATCAGGCTGGACAGTGACGTTGTTGCGGTAGACGTTGTAACGCTTGACGGCGGCCTTGCCGCGCGGACCAGTCACGACCGCGGGCGTCTCGCGGTCCGGGATCGATCAACGCCGCTGCGAACGCTGCCGTAGGAGGATCGGTCATGCGGTTCAGGCGGCAGCATGACGCCTCCCCGACGGTCTGGCAGCGGTCGAGGATCTTCTGCGCGGCGGCCGCCTCAGCCTTGAGGATCGGCCAGTCCGGGATGTTGCTGTCCCACTCGACCAGCGTCGGAACCGGCCCGCATCGCGAGACCACGATCTCGAACAGTTTCCAGACGGCATCGGCGACCGGCCCGTCATGGCTGTCGATCAACAGCAGCTCGCCCTCGTCATCGGACTGTTCGGCATGACCGGCGAGATGAATCTCGCCGACGCCGGCGAGCGGAAAGTCGGACGAAATATTCGCAGTGCCGAAAAGCCGTGATTGGTGGCGGACACGAAGACGTTGTTGATGTCGAGCAGCAGGCCGCATCCGGTACGCCGCACGATGGTGCGGATGAAATCCGTCTCGCTCATCGTCGATTCGCGAAACGCGACATAGGTCGACGGGTTTTCGAGCAGCATCGGCCGGCGGATCGCTTCCTGCACCTGGTCGATGTGATCGCAGACCCGGCGCAGCGTCGCCTCGGTATAGGGCAACGGCAGGAGGTCGTTGAAATAGGTGGTCTCGTGCGTCGACCAGGCGAGATGCTCGGAGACCAGCGCCGGCTCGTAGCGCTCGACGAGATGTTGGAAACGCGCCAGATGCGCCCTGTCGAGCGGCCGCTCGCCGCCGATCGACATGCACACGCCATGCAGCGAGAGCGGGATAGTCGCGCCGGATCGCTTCGAGGGCCCGATGCGGCGGACCGCCCGCACCCATGTAGTTCTCGGCATGGACTTCGAAGAAGCCGCGCTGCGCTGCCCTCGGCGAGGATCGCAGCGAGATGTTCGTGCTTGAAGCTGGTCCCGGCGAGGCCGCCGATCGGCAGCGCCGGAAAGCGAAGAGGCATGGCCGCAGCACGCCGCTGGTTTGGTCGCCGCATTCATGTCGTCTCTCCGCTTTCCGCCGTTGTTGTCGTTCGCTCGTTCGATGGATCAGATCGGCTTGAGCGAGCCGGTTTTGCCGTTCGGAAGCTGGATGCTGGCGCAGGTGCCGCCCTGCACGAACTTCCACGCATTGCCCTGGAAGTCGGTGGTCGAGGTCCCCTGGCAGGTCGTGCCCGGGCCGGCCGCGCAATCGTTCTGGCCCTTCAGCGCGACGCCAAAACATTTCTCCTTGTGGGCGGCGACGGCCGCGTCGGCCTCGGCCTTGGTCAGCGGGGCGGCGGCGGCCATGGTCGCGAGCGCGGTCGTGACGGCGCCGGCAAGGACGAGCGAACTGACAATATTCTTGGCAGACATTGGATTTCTCCTCTTGAGGGTTGCATCGCCCGCTGGGCGAAGCGCGCATCGTCTCATTCGTCCCGCACGACAGCCCGCGTTACCGTGAACCGCTCACGAGATCCGTGAGATCGCCTTTGGGCGACGCGCACAATCGCTGCACGACCGCGCGCATTCGCCAGAGTGCGGAAAGCTGAAGGACAACTCCAATGCCTTGTCCCTATCGCGATGTTAGCCAAACGGGCATTGGAAGCCGCGGAGATTCGCCGGGATGTTCGGCGCTGCGTGAGGGAAGAAGGTAACGTGCGCCGGAATTCCCGCGTATATTCAAGCGAGCCGGCCGGCAGCGTGCCCCTGCTGGAAAGCGGAAAAGGATGATCGCCGTTCCAAGCCGACAACCAGATGGTCGCCCGAGGCCCCGGTCTCGCCGGCGGCACCCTGACGGTCAGCATCCATCTTGCGGTATCGGCGCTGGTGTTGACGACGATCCTGTTGACGGCCGCGGCATCAAGCCTGTTGTGGTGGCGCACGGCGGAAGCCACCAGCCGGCAACTCGCCAGCACCATCAACGAGCAGATCGTGGCCGCCGTCCGCAAGGAGGTGTCGGCGATCGTCGGCGAAGCGCGCGCGGCTCATACCGCCATTCGCACCCTGTTCCTGCAGAACGTGCTCGACACCCGCGAAGCCGACAAGCGCGAGTTCGTCTTCCTGTCGCAATTGCAATCGCATGCGAACATCTCCTGGGTCGCCTTCGGCTGGCCGGATGGTTCGTTCTTCGCCGCCCACAAGCTTGGCGACGGCCATCTGGAAATGATGGAAATTTCGCTGACCGATCATCCCGGCCAGCGCCGGGTCGATGAATATGCGGTCATCCCGGGCGACATCGAATTCGAGACCCGCCAATTCGTGCCGACCGATTTTCGCGTCGTCGACCAGGCGTGGTTTCAACCGGCATGAAGGCCGAGGGACCGCAATGGTCCAGGGTGATCGACCATCCGATCGGACAGCACCCGTCGATCGCGTTCGCAGGTCCGATCGATGTCTACCAGGAACGCCAGGGCGTGCTTGCGATCATCATCGAATATACCAGGTCTCGCTCACTTCCTCGCCCAGCTCGAAGTCGGACGCACCGGGACCGCCTTTATCTTCGACGGCAGCGGCGAGCTGATTGCGGCACCCGACAACGACGCCGACGAACTGCATCCCGCGCGGAGCCAGCGAGACGTTGCTGCCGCTGGCCCGAATGGTGCTGGCGCAGGCCGGCGACGATGGCCGGAAGGAGGCGTGGCGGCAAAGACTTTCATCGCAAGGAGCGGCCTATGAGGTCGCGCTCACGCCCTTGCCGTTTCCGGGCTGGTCGCTCGCGACCGTCATTCCCGAAGCGGAGTTTCTCGGCCCCGTCGAGACCACGCTGCGCCGGCTGATCATCGGCCTCGCCGCCGGCGCGCTGCTTGCAGCCCTGCTGTCGGCGATGCTGGCACGGTCAGTCATCGCCGCACCGCTCGCACGCGTCGTCGGCGAAATCCGCCATGTCGAGAATTTCGCGCTGGAAGAGGTGCGCCGTCATCCCTCGCGGCTCGCTGAGATATCGAGCCTGTCAGGCGCAATCGCCGAGATGGCGGCGGGCCTCTCAGCGTTCCGCAAATTCATCCCGGCCGATCTGGTCCGCTCGCTGCTTCGGCAAGGGCGTCGAGGCCAAGCCCGGCGGCTCCATCCAGGAACTGACGGTGATGTTCATCGATGTCGCCGGCTTCACCGGACTTTCCGAACGCATGGGCGATCGCGTCGTGCCGCTGTTCATCAGGTTATCTCGACCTCGCTTCGGAAATCATCGACGCCAATGGCGGCACGATCGACAAGTTCATCGGCGACGCCGTGATGGCATTCTGGGGCGCGCCGACGCCGCAGCAGGATCACGCCGTGCGCTGCTGCCGCGCGGCGCTTGCCATCCGCGAGGCGCTCGAAAGCATCCGGGCTGGCCGACGACCAGGGCACGCCGCTGCAAATCCGCATCGGAATCAATTCCGGCCGCATGCTGGTCGGCAATATCGGCTCCGAATTGCGGCTGAACTACACCGTCATCGGCGATGCCGTGAATGTGGCAAGTCGGCTCGAGGGCGCCAACAAGCAATATGGAACGCAAATCCTGATCGGCGCGGAGACTGCGCGCCTGATCTGGGACACGTTCATCCTCCGAGAAATCGACAGCATCGCCGTCTATGGACGGACGGAGGGGCTTGCGGTTTACGAGTTGATCGGCCCTGCAGAAGTCAGCGGCGAAAACACAGACTGGATCGCGAGCTACGAAGAAGGACTTTCGAGATATCGTCGTCGCGACTTCTCAGGCGCGATCATCCATTTCGAGGCGGTGCTTAGCCGGCGCCCCCACGACTGGCCGGCTTCCCTGCTGCTCGATCGGTGCAAGCGTCTTCAGCAGTCGGGCGTGGATGAGGAATGGTCGCCGGTCGCGGCGCTAAAGGCGAAATGATAGGACAGCCTGATTCCAGTGCTGAACACCGGACAGTTTCTGAACCTCCAAGCAACGGAGACGAGCCAGTTCGGATGAGCAGGAGAAATGGGTTGGCACACGCCCTCAGCTGGGACCTTTCGGGGCCTGCTACAGCACCTTTTGCAGCAAGACGGTATCGACCCACGGCCTACAGGCCTCAATCATTCTGCCGCTTCCCTACCCGCGCGCAGGATGTCCGTCGACTGCTTCTGCATCGAAGCCATCGACGACTTCACGAATTCCGTCTGTAGCCTGACGCATTCGACCGGCGATTCCGCCTGCGCGAGCTGGCTGGCGTGGTCGCAAAACGCCGTGACATTGGTCTCGGCGGCATCGAGCGTCTTTCTCGCGAACTCGAACCATCCGGCCACCGCACGATTGAGCTGGCCAATATTGCGATGCGCGAGATCGCGCAGCGCGGAAAGCTGCGCACCGGATTCATTAGACATATCGTTTCCTCTGGCCTAAACACTCATGCGCGAACATCGAGCGCTTTTCCTATCGTCCCGCCCACGACAATGGCCGCGGGTAGCCGTGTTTTCCAATACCATTTGGCTAACTGCTCGATAGGAAGAGCGTATGGAGATTCATCAGGTCCGGTATTTCCTGGCCGTCTGCGAGCATTTGAGCTTCACCCGTGCCGCGAGACAGTGCCATGTGACGCAGCCTTCGCTGACGCGCGCGATCCAGCATCTGGAGAAGGAGTTCGGCGGATATCTGTTCGACCGGCGCCGCTCAAAGGTTCAGCTGACCGAGCTCGGCAAGCTCGTGCAGCCTTACCTCCAGGAAGGCTGGGAGCAGGCGCAGGCGGCGAAGAAGGAGGCCAGGGACTACGCGTCCAAGGCGCCGACGCAGTTGAACCTGGCGATCATGTGCACGATCGCCCCAGCGCTGCTGATGCCGCGCGATCACCGTCTGGCTGGCCAGCCATCGATACGCCTTGCTGATCTCGCCGGCATCCCGCAGATTCGGCGATTCCGATGCGAATACAACGAGCTGATTGCACGGCTCTTCCGGCAGCATCGGGTCGACTGCGAAATCGCGTTCGACAGCCCGCGGGACGATTGGGCGTTGGCACTGATCGCGCGCGGCCTGGGTTTCGCCCTGATGCCGCAGCACAATATCGACCATCCCGGTGTCGTATCGCGGCCGCTCGTTGAGCCAACGCTGTGGCGGGAGGTGAGCCTGCTTACCTGCAGCGAACGGGCGAATGGCGAGGGCCTGGACGCGCTCGTGCAGGAAGCGGCCGGAATGAAAACAGCATCGGCGGCGGTACCGCGCACCGGCGATGGCCTCGCGGACGATGTACGCTAGACTCGTGGTGGCTGATATAGCGAGAAGCTAACGCCTCGTTCACTCCGCCGCCTGCGGCATCAGCTCCATATGCTCGTGAAACACCACGCCCGAGAGCGGATCGAACTCGCCAACCCAGGGCGCGCGCGCCAGCACCGACCTCGTATGGGCGTAGCCGGCGTCCCAGCGCTGCTTGATGCCGTCCCGGCTGAAGTCGATGTCCTTGGTGTGGGTTTCACGATCGAGCTGTGGCGCGAGCAGGCGGACCACATGCATCCGGGTCTGGCATCCATAGCTTGCCAGTTCGCGCGCCGCCGGGCTGTTGCGGTCGTCCTCGGGCAGTCTAGCCGCGAGTTCCTTGATGACGTGGCGCAGACGGTGGATCTGCTGCTGCCGCACGATCTGGCTCGCGATCCGGCTGGAATACTGCACATCCTTGTGCCGGTTGAACACCGCCGCCATCGTGGTCGGCTCCGAGCCCGCCGGATTCCACAAATGGACGGAGAAGATCAGCGAGTCCTTGCGCGGATTGTCGTCGAACACGGCTTCCGTCGGCGTATTCGATAAGATGCCGCCGTCCCAGTAAAGCTCGCCGTCGATGCGCACCGCCGGAAAGGCCGGCGGCAGCGCGCCGGACGCCATCACATGCTTTACAGTGATTGCGCCGTCGCGGCTGTCGAAATAGCGCATATGGCTGGTGCGCACATGGGCGGCGCCGACGGTGAGCCGCGGCGTGCAGCGATTGACCAGATCAAAATCGACCAGCTCTTCCAGGGTTTTTTGCAGCGGCGTGGTCGCATAGTAGCCGGCGCGCTCGGGCCCAAGCACGTAGGCATCGCCGGCATGGGCAAGCGGATTGGGCCTGAAGAAGCCGGCAACGCCGTGGGTGATCGTCGACCAATAGGACAGTTTCTCGTTGAACCCGGGAAACGCGCTGCCGAAATTCCAGGCCGGGTTCTGCTCCATCCGTTTCCAGAATTCCTGCAAGCGCGAGAGCCGGGCTTGAGGTTCATTGCCGGCGATCAGGCTCGCATTGATCGCCCCGATCGAGGTGCCGATGATCCAGTCCGGCTCGATGCCGGCTTCGTGCAGCGCCTGATAGACGCCGGCCTGATAGGAGCCGAGCGCACCGCCGCCCTGCAGCACCAGCACGATCTGGCCCGGCAAGCTCCCGCCAGGGGCCTTGCCGCTCGGGGAAATACCGCTGTGCTGCATGTCCATCGTCTCCTGCTCCCCTTTGCACCCGGCCGTATTCCTCAAGGTTCGACATGGGCCTGCAATCGTTACACCGGTTGCGGCATTTGAGCGCGCCGCCGGCCTTTCAGGAAATGCCGTTTGGCTTCCGATACCATAGGCGGCAGCTATAGCGGTTCGGCGTCTTGAAGGGCTAGATTGGCCGCGGCATCAGGGGAGCTTGATCATGGAAATGCATCAGGTCCGGTATTTTCTTGCGGTGGCGCGGACGCTCAATTTCACCCGCGCCGCCGACGAGTGCAACGTAACGCAGCCGTCGCTGACGCGCGCGATCAAGCAGCTCGAGGCCGAGCTGGGCGGCGACCTGTTTCGGCGCGAGAGACCCACGCAGCTGACGGAGTTGGGCCAGCGCATGCACCCGCTGCTTAGCCAATGCTACGAAGCCGCGGCCGGCGCGCGATCGCTCGCCTCCTCCTTCAAGAGCGGCGAGATCGGCGCACTGCGGGTCGCGCTGACCCACTCCGTCGACCTCTCACTGCTCATTCCGTTTCTCAATGAGGTCAAGCGGCAGTTCAACCGGCTGGAATTCAAATTTCTGCGCGGCAACAGCCGCGAGATTGGCGAGATGTTGAAGAAGGGCGAGGCAGAGCTCGGCATCGGCGCCGAGATCGACCAGGATTGGGACCGGCTCGACACCTGGCCGCTCTTCACCGAGGATTTCCGGCTCGTCCTCAGCAGGCAGCATCGGCTCGCGGAACGCGAAAGCGTTGACTTCGAGGATTTGCGGTCGGAGCAATTGCTGTCGCGAAACTACTGCGAACTTGCCGACCGCCTTGACGCATCGTTTCGCGGGCACGGCGTCGACGTCGATCACGGCCACGAAACTTCCTCTGAGCGAGATCTGATCGAACTGGTGCAAGCCGATATGGGCGTCGCCGTCATTCCCGACACTTCTCCCATTCCCCAGACCTTGAAACGCACGGCGGTCGACGGGCTGGACGTGCGACGCACGATCCATCTCTATGGCGTCGCCGGGCGCGAACGCACGGCGGTGGCGTCCGCGATCATGCGCATGCTGCGCGGCGCCGACTGGCGGCAACATCTAGACAAGAGCGGCAGCCAGGATTGAGCTGCGTCAAGCGGATTTGAGCGCCGCGATCAGATCGTCGATCTCCATGCGCTTGCGGAAATCGGCATCGACAAAGCGCGCCTTCACACTCCCATCCCGGCCGACCACGAAGGTTGCCGGGATTGGCAGCACCCAGCCGTCATTGCCATGAAAGCTCGCCATATCCTGATACGACAGCAGCTTCTGGATTTCGGGTCCAAGCCAGATCGCCAGATTGAGCGACAGGGCGTAGCCATTGTCGAGATCGGTCAGGACGGGAAATGGCGCGCCGGAGTCGATCTTGAATTTGCCGGCAAAGGCCTGCGTCTCCGGCATGATCGCAACGACCTGCCCATCCACCGCCTTGATCCTGTCCATCGCCTCGATCACGGCGCGGACGTTCAACCGGCAGTACGGGCACCAATGACCGCGGAAAAACATCACCGCGACCGGACCGTCCGCCAATAGCGACGGCAGGCCGACCAGCCGGCCGGTCTCATCAGGCAGCAGGAAAGGCGGCATCGCCTCCCCGGGACGCGGCGCGTTCTCGCCGCCGCCATTTTCATGGATACGGTGGACCAGACGATCGACTGCTTCGCTATAGGCCGGAAAGATCTCGCGCCCCGCGGCGGCATAGGCCTCAAGCTGCTCACCGAGCGTGCCTTCCATGTCGCGGCAGTGCAAGAAGGCTTGCCTCAGACGTTCGGCATCAGCGGATGAAAGCGAGGTCATGGCTGGCTCCAGTATCCCGGTTCGATGTTATTGGCCACGGCCGGCCGCTCACAAGGGCTTAGATCGGGGCACCAAGCGATCAGAGGACGGATCGCCGGCGGTTAGAAATGCCCTTGCCCAATCAATTCGATAGCCGCCACCTATCGTCACCCGCGATAGCGCCGGGCTATGGACTTCAGAGCAAGCCGGCATTTCGTATTTCGGATGGGAGCGATGATCCTTCCGTCACCGCCAGGTAACGGAGCCCGAAATTGTCGCGTAAAGTTCTCAAGCCGGGGCTTGCGCGCCGATCGCCGGGAAAACGAGGCTCATTCGATGACAGCGGAACAATTCGACGTGGTGATCCTCGGCGGCGGCAATGCCGGTATCGGCGTGACCGGCCCGGTGCGGCGCGCGGGAATGTCGGTCGCGCTGATCGAGGCCAGGGATCTCGGCGGCACCTGCCCGAACCGCGGCTGCACGCCGAAGAAGATATTGGTCGCGGCCGGCCATGCGCTGCATGAGATCGAGCGCGCCGGCATTCACAAGATCGCGGTCGGAAAGCCGAAGCTCGATTGGGCCAGCCTGATCGACCGCGAGAAGGAGATGATCAAGGACATCCCCGACAATCTCACCCGCGCGATGGAGCGCCGCGAAGTCCAGATGATCAAGGGCGAAGCCGCGATTGCCGGTCCCGACGCCATCCGCGTCGGTGATCGCCTGCTGCAAGCCAAGCATATCGTGATCGCGACCGGCTCAAAGCCGCGGCCGCTGCCAATCCCCGGCGCCGAACACATGATCACCTCCGACGAGGTGCTGAGCGAGCGGGAGCTGCCGCCTTCGGTGATCTTCATCGGCGGTGGCGTGATCTCGCTGGAGTTCGGCCATGTCTATGCCCGCGCCGGTGCCGGCGTCACCATCCTCGAGGCCCTGCCGCAGCTCCTGCCCGCGATGGACGCTGATGCGGTCGCGCATCTTGCGGCCGAGAGCGAACGGATCGGCATTCGGGTCAAGACCGCCGTCACCGTCAAGCGCATCGAGCCCGCCAACGGGCGGCTGCGCGTGATCTTCATGCATGAAGGTACTGAGCATGCGGCGGAAGCCGGCCGCGTCGTCAATGGCGCAGGCCGTATCGCCAATGTCGATACGCTGGATCTGGCGGCTGGAAATATCGAACATGCCAACGGCCGCGTCAGCGTCGACCGCTATCTGCGCTCGGTCTCGAATCCGCTGGTCCATGTCTGCGGCGATGCGCTCCCGATCTCGCCGCAACTATCGCCGCTCGCGACCTACGAGGGCGAAATCGTCGGCCGCAATATTGTCGAAGGGCCGAAATACAGCCCCGATTACCAGGGCATGGCGACCTCGGTCTATACCGTCCCTGCCCTGGCCGCCGTCGGGCTGACGGAGGCCGCCGCCCGGCAAAAGGGATTTGCGGTCGACGTGCATGTCAACGACATGCTGGGCTGGTTCTCGGCGAAGACCTATGCCGAGACCGTGGCGTGGTCCAAGATCATCGTCGACAGAGCGACCGATCGCATCCTCGGCGCCCATTTTGTCGGTCATGAAGGCCAGGAGCTGATCAACGTCTTCGGACTTGCGATCAGGTTCGGCATCACCGCGCGCCAGCTCAAGGACAACGTCTACGCCTATCCGACGTTTTCTTCCGACATCAAGCACATGTTCGGCCACGCGTGACGCCGTATAGCGCCGCGCTATTGATCCGAGAGCCATCAGGCATTTCCCCGCGCACAGGTTTTCGACGATGGTGACTTCAAGCCGAACGTCGATCGGCGATGCGGTTCACTCAGAGGAGACCAGTCATGTCAAAGCAAAATACACGCGCACGCGTCCTTACCCTTGCCATCGCTATCGCCGGATCGATGGTCGTCGCGTCGGCCGCGGTTGCGGGCGAATGCCCCGCCGACAAGATGAAAGCCAACGCGCGCGAGAAGGTCGACTACAAGCCTGTTGGCGTCACCGACGTCACGCTCGGTTCAATCGATCTCGGCAAGCAACCCGCCCATATCGAGGGCCGCGAGCTGCGCTTCCGCAAGCTCACCATCGAGCCCGGCGGCATCGTGCCCTGGCATAGCCATGATGATCGGCCCGCGCTGATCTTCGTGCAGCAGGGCGAGATCGTCGAATATGCCAGCAATTGCGAAGTGCCGATCACGCACAAGGCCGGCGAGATCAGGTCGGAAGTGTTCGGCACGTCGCATTGGTGGAAAAATCTCGGGAAAGAGACCGTCATTCTCTATGTCGGCGACGTCCGCAAGGACCCGAACGACCACAATATGTGACGGGCGCACAGCCTACAGAACTACGCTCGTCACCGGATGCGACGTGCCGGGAGCCCCCGTGTCGCCCCGCACGCCCGGCCGTCGCATCCAACCTTTTTCAAGGCTCAAGCCGCCATGACCGACATCTCCGCGCAACCGATAAAATCCCCGGCGCCGGCAATCGAAGACCACTCGCCTGGCGTCGTGCTGCGTTCGATCATCATCGGCCTCACCGCCTTCCTGACGGTGGTCGATCTGTTCGCAACCCAGGCGATCCTGCCATCGCTTGCAAGACATTATCAGGTGGCACCTGCCGCGATGGGATTTGCGGTCAACGCCACGACCATGGGCATGGCGGTGGCCGGGCTCGTCGTTGGCTTTTTCAGCCCGCATATCGACCGGCGGCTCGGCATTCTCATCAGTCTTACTGTGCTTGCGATCCCGACCAGCCTGCTGGCCTCGGCACCCAATCTTGCGATCTTCACCCTGCTGCGGATCGCCCAGGGTCTCTGCATGGCGTCGGCCTTTGCGTTGACGCTCGCCTATCTCGGCGAACAATGCAGCGCCATGGACGCCGGCGGCGCGTTTGCGGCTTACATCACGGGAAATGTGGCGAGCAACCTGATCGGCCGGCTGATCTCGGCCGCGGTCGCCGATACGTTCGGCCTCGCCTCCAACTTCTACTTCTTTGCGCTGCTCAATCTCGCCGGCGCGGCGCTGGTCTATTTCACCATCCAGCGCGTCAAGCCGATGCATTCGATGGGGCCGGTTCAATCGCCACTCGCGGCGATGATCGAACACTGGCGTAACCCACCGCTTCGTGCCACCTTCGGCATCGGCTTCTGCATCCTGTTCGCCTTCATCGGTACCTTCACTTACGTCAATTTCGTGCTGGTGCACACGCCGCTGTCGCTAGGGATGATGGACCTCGGCTTCGTCTATTTCGTCTTCCTGCCCTCGATCGTCACCACGCTCCTTGCCGGCCGAGCGGTCGCGCGATTTGGCACGAGGCCCGCGATCTGGGGCGCGCTCTCGGTCGCGGCGATCGGCTTGCCGCTGATGCTGTCCTCGCATTTGAGCGAGGTCCTGATCGGCATGGTGCTGGTCGGCGCCGGCACGTTCTTCGCGCAAGCCGCGGCAACCGGATTTGTCGGACACGCCGCGCAGGAAAACCGCGGCGTGGCGAGCGGGACGTATCTCGCCTGCTATTTTGCCGGAGGCCTGGTCGGCAGCGCCGTTCTCGGCCAGCTATTCGACCGCTTTGGATGGACTAGTTGCGTCGTGGGTATTGGCATTGCGCTAACAATCGGCGCCCTGCTGACAGTGCGGCTTACTCTTTGACAGTGATCCCGGTATTGGCTCGGCCGCCGACGGAGGCCATTTCTCAATCCTCGTAACTGTCGATTACCGCGTCGGCGACAGCGCGCTTGGTAATAATTCCGACCACATCATCGATGCGCGGGCGCGCGGTGCCGCGAAATACGACCGCGGCGCCGGCGCGATGGCGTTTCAGTCGCGCTAAGGCCAGGCTCAAAAGGTCCTGGTCCCGGCATATCACGAGCCGGCGTTCGACGAACCGTTCGACCGACACTTCCGGATTGGTGCGGGTCTCCAGCCAAAGCCCCGAACGCGGCGGAATGAGGCCGATGATCCGCCCGTCGCGCTCGACCACAATGGCGCGCACGTCGTCGATATCCTCAGGCAACATTGCGTCCTTCAGCGTCGTACCGGCCTTGGCGACGATAAAGCGGCTCTCCATGATGTCCTGGGCCTGCTTGACCAGATAAAGGTTGATGTGCCGTTCCTTGGGGATGCGGTGACCGCGATGGCGCAATTTGATGGTGTAGATGGTCTCGCCGATCAGCGCGCGGCGGACACCCGCAGCCAGCGCGACGGCGACGATAACGGGAACAATGATGGCGTAGTCGCGCGTCATCTCGAACACCATGACGATGGCCGTCATGACGCCGCCGGTGCCTGCGCCGACCATCGCCGCCATGCCGACGATGGCAGCGGACGGCAATGTCAGGCCAGAGTGCGGAAGGATGAGGCCCATCGCTGCCGCAAAGGCGGCGCCCAGTGTCGCTCCGAGGTAAAGCGAAGGGGAGAATATGCCGCCCGAGGCGCCGCAGCCGAGGCTGACGGTGGTTGCAACCATTTTCAGCACGAACAGCAGGGCAAGAAGACCGACCGCCGTCATCTTCTGGTCGAAAATCGACTGAATGACTGAATAACCGACACCGTCGACATAGGAATGTCCGAACGCGCGCGTGAGCACCACCATCAAGAGTCCGATCAGCCCCATGCCGATGATGTTCTGGGTGTAGTCATTTCCCGGCAGCTTCGGAAACCCATCCTCCATGAACACCAAGAGGCGAATGAACGCCCATGCCGCCACGCCGCACAGAAGTCCAAGCAGCACAAAGCTCAGTATCTCAGTAACCGCGAGCGACCCGGCCAGTGAAAACTGCACATCCGGTACCGCAAAAGCCGGGTCGGGCCCGATCAGAATCCGGCTGATGGTGGTGGCGGCGCCCGTCGCCACGACGACGGGCAGAAACGTGCGGTTGGAGACTTCCGGCAAGAGGATTTCCAGCGCGAACAGCACGCCGCCGAGTGGCGTGTTGAAGGTCGCGGCGATGCCGGCGCCGGCGCCCGCCGACAGCAGCGTGATCTTCTGCGAGGTCGACAGGCCGATCAATTGGGAAAAGGCGGAGCCTAGCGCCGAGCCGATCTGGATGATCGGTCCCTCGCGGCCGACGGCCGCACCGCTGCCGATCGACAGCGCCGAGGCTAGCGCCTTCACCACCGCCACTGTGCCACGGATATTGCCGTGCTTATAGAAGACCGCGTCCATCACTTCCGGCACGCCGTGCCCCTTAGCCTCCGGAGCAAAGCGCTTGACCAGAAAGACCACGATCAGGCCACCGATGATGGGCGAGAAAAAGACGAGGTCGCCGAAATCGGCTCGGGCCCTCGCTGACATTGGCGTCGAAAACGATGCTCAGTTTGCCGTTGTAGAACAGATTGTGCACCATGGCGATCAGAGCGCGAAACGCGACCGCGCCGAAACCAGTCATGATCCCGATCACCAAGGCAAGACCGCATAGCGTCAGCAGGCTCACTCGTCTCTGTTCACTGGCAGGTTTGGCGCTGGGACCGATGAGGGCAGGTCCACCTTCGGACGCGATGGCAGCAGGCATTCGGATTCACCGTGTTGGCAGGGAATTTTAGGTACGAATATACGAAGTCGCCGCGGATGAAAGCATTTCCTGACCAACGGCGCATGCATCCGCCGCAGAGCCGAGGGGATCCCCTTTTTTGGTCGCGAAATTGATCAATCGTTAGGCGGTCGCCACCTGATGAAGCAGGGGCCAGCGGTAACGAGGGAGCTCCAGCCTGTCGGCGATCTCCCGTCCTATGGCAAGCTTCGCCAAGCCCGGGAATGCAAAGGCCCGAATGATGTGGTTGCGGAACAAGAGGCCGGCCCGCGTTTTCGGCGCGAATGCGCTGGCGAAGCGCTCGGCGCCTTTCTGCTTGGCGTCGATATAGTTGCGCAGCAACACCTCGTAGTTGCCGAACGCCTTCTGATGTTCTCCCGGCGCCGCAGCGAGTTCGCCTGCCATCACGTAGGCCGAAATCATCGCCAGGGCCGAGCCCTGTCCAGCGAGCAACGAGACGCAGAAAGCCGCGTCGCCAACCAGAGCGATCCGGCCGTGCGTCCACCTTGGCATTCTGATCTGGCTTACGCTGTCCAGGTAGATCGTGTCGGTTCGCTCGAGCTCGGACAGGATGTGCGAACATTCCCAGTCTCCGTCCGCGTACACCTTCTGTAGCATCGCCTTTTGCTGATCAAGCGTTACAGGTAAAGCCGTGTCGGCTACGGCAAATACGAACAGGATCAGCGTGCAGTCGTCATGCAGTGTGAAGCGCCCGATCATGCGGCCTGGTTGGCCGTACAGGAGATAGACGTCCTCATCGCGCGGACGATATCCTCTGATCTCGAAGGCTGCGACGGCGTAGCCGAGGTGTTTCTCGAACGGCGCGGAAGGACCGAAGGCAAGCTCGCGCACGATCGAATGCAGACCGTCGGCACCGATGACGAGATCGAACCGGCGTTCGCCGGCATGTTTGAATCGAACCAGAACTCCATCAGTCTCCTCTCGCAGCTCGACAATCTCATCGCCGAAGATGCATTCGGTGCAGCCCTTGACCTTCTCGAACAGCAATCGGGATAAGTCGCTGCGCGGAAGCGTCACGAAGCGCCCGCCGGTCAGTTCGTTAAAGACGCGGGTTCCGAATCCGGCGCGCCGGCGGCCGGCGTCGTCGACGATCCGCAATTCCCTGACGTGATAGCCGGTGCGGTTGATCTCCGCGATCAGTCCCATTCGTTCGGCGATATCGTAGCCAAGTCCCCAGAAATCGATGACATAGCCGCCGGTCCGCAGGCGGGGCGTCCTCTCGATCAATGTCGGCTCAAATCCGGCGGCCTTCAGCCAGAAGGCGAGCGTAGGACCAGCTATTCCGGCGCCTGAGATCAGGATTGATTTCATTTCGCAGAACCAGATGGACATCAGAGGCTGGGCACCGCGTAGCGCTCGTGGTGAGAGAACGAGCCCGCCGATTTCTACGCTGCGCTACGCCACTGCCCTCTCGTGAGCAAATTTTGGTTTTCCTTCGCGACGCGTTGGTTCTAATAAGGGTGCGATGAGCAAAAGAGCAAGCGGTGCACGCTAATCCAATCCATCGAGTTGAGCCAGGGCCAGATATACGCGCCGAAGCACATTAGCCACGCGAGATGTATTCGGAACAGGATTTCCGGCGACTTTTGATCTTCCCGGTCAGGTGTTGATTGGCGCGGCCTCGAACACCGCGGTCAGGATGCCGAGCCGGCCTTCCATGAGATTTCGTCCCAAGTTCGCGGAAAGCTGTGCGAAGTCCGGCCCCATCACGACGCCGAGATTTGGCGACGGCGGCGCCCCGGCGGCGCGCATCTGCGCGAACCACGCCCTGGCGGCCTCGGTGTCGTCTTGCCAGGCAAGATTGCGGAAGCCGGCCGGTTCGATCGCCTCGCGCGTCGCGGCGGCGGTCAGGAGAAAGCTCGTTGCCGGCGTTCGCGCCCAAGGGACGGGATAGTGCGGCTCACCGCTGTTCGACACGACATCGAAGGTCGCAAACCTGCCGCCCGACTTCAGCATGCGACGGATCTCCCGGTAGAGCCGCGCCCGGTCGGAGATGTTCATCGCCACATGCTGCAGCAGCACGACGTCAAAACTTCCGTCGTCAAATGGAAGCTCGAGCGCGCTGGCGGTCTGGAACGACACCTGCCCGCTTTGTCCCGTGCGCTGAGTCAAATAGCGCGCGGCGTCCACGAACGGCTCGCTGAGGTCGACGCCCGTCACCCGGCAGCCATAGGTCGCAGCCAGAAAGCGCGCCGGTCCGCCGACACCAGAGCCTATATCCAGAACCGACGTGTCGGCGGAAATCCCGGCCAACCTGGCCAGCTCGGCGGTTGCCGGAAGCCCACGGGTGTGAAACTGGTCGAGGGCGCCCAGTTGCTCGGGCGTGAGCCGCTGATCCTCCGGCCCGAAGGCCATGAGCACCGTCTTCAACCGCTCGGTCAGGCCGGTGCTGCGATAGTGGTCGCGCACGCCATCAAGGACATCGGTCATTGCAAGGTTCCTTTTAGCCTTGAGGCTGTTGTCGCGGATCCTGGGCCCGCAACATCGGCCTCAATCCTGATTTGCAAGTCAGATCTACAACCGCCGCCCGCGACCGACTATTCACGATAATGTCGACGGGTCATGAAGCAGAACTTCACAGTCAGGCGCGCGCGAACGATGGCGATTCCGATTTTGGGTGATGCTGCGGCGTGATTTCCGCGCCAACGCGTTGCGCGTTGGTCGCGAGGGAAAACCGGCGTCCGATTGATTAAGCCGCCGCCGTTCGTGCGCCATCCATCGCATTCGCAAAGTATCGGTCCGTCGGCTTAGCCAAGGCGGTCATAGGCGTGGACCGAGGTCTGCGCCGCCGCGCGCACTTGGGGCGCCGTCATACCCGGGCGATAGAGGCTGCTGCCAAGTCCCAACGCCTGGATTCCCACCGCCATATACGCGGCAAGGTTTTTTTCCGACACGCCGCCGACGGCACCGACGACCGTCTCCTTCGGCAGCACGGCAAGCTGCGCGGCAATACCTGACGGCCCAAGAACCGACGCAGGAAAGAACTTGAGTGCCGAAGCTCCGCAGCGCAGAGCAAGAAATGCCTCGGTGGGCGAGAACACACCGGGCATGGTCACCAGTTGCCGCGCCTGTGCCATCGCCAGAACATCGGCGTCAACATTTGGACTGACCATCAGCCGCCCGCCAAGATCGGCAACACGCGCACAGTCAGTTGCGTTGAGGACGGTGCCCGCTCCGATGTAGCAGTCGTTCCCGAAGCGCTTGCACAGACGCTCGATCGAGACAAAAGGGTCAGGCGAATTCAGCGGCACCTCGATCAATTCAAAGCCGCTACTGATCAGCGTCTCGACAATCGCCTCCGCCTCATCGGGATGGATGCCGCGCAGAATCGCGATGAGCGAGCGCTTGACCTTGGGCCACGGAACCGGCTGCATCATGTCAGAACTGCGCTCCCCAAATGTTGATGGCGGCCTTACTTAGCCCTGCTCGTGACGCTTCATCGGCATCGACCGCTATCACGTCGAAACCGCGTTCGCTCAACGCGGCTTCGTAGAGCAGGCCAAGGCTGCCCGCGCCGATCAGCCGCAGCGACCGCGGCGGACCGTGTCGGTTGACCGCATCCGCGATCTCGGTTCCGATCAAGACGCCCGACAGCCGCGCCGCACCATCGACGCGTTGCTCGAACCCCAGAAGTTGCGCGGCACGCAGCCGAAAAAGCGACGCGGTCAATCCCGCCGGCGCAGCCAGTGCCGTTGCAATGCCCTCGCGGAACGGCTGGCTATCCATCGCAATCCCCCCGGCCATTTCGACTGCGTGGACAAGGATGCTATGCTGGGAGATCACAGAGAACAGCTCGCCGGTCATATAGGTCGAGAACTCGATGACCTGACCTGCTTCGATCTTGACCCATTTGCTGTGCGTACCGGGGATGCATACGAGACCGGTGAAATCGGGATCGGTACCCCCCAGAAGCTGCGTCTCTTCTCCCCGCATGACGTCGGGCCGGTCGGCTCGCGCCTGAGCGATGCCGGGCAGGATGCGGATGTCGCCGCGTGCGTCAAGGCGGATGGCGCCCTCATGCAGCGCATCGAGCCGCGTCGGCGTCTTCCGATAGGGCGCCTCGGCCCAGCCCTGCCGCGCGCCTGCCATGCCGCAAATCAAGACGGGTACTCCATCTGGAGCGCCGAGCCTTGCGAGATGATCACGCAGCACGGAAGCAAAACCGGTGCCGCTGCAGTGCAGCATGCCCTCGCCGCCGCGGCTCTCCGCCAACGCCTCGCCATCGGCAGACATCAGCCAGCCACGAAAGCTGCTGGTGCCCCAATCAACAGCAACGAAGGCGCCCGGCGCTCCGCTGGACGAACATGCAATAGGGGTCAAACCACCACTCCTCGGTACTGGTGCAGGCATACGCCGATCAGGACATTGAAGCAAAATCGGGCCAGATATTCGGAGGCCGGCATCTTGCCGGCTAGCAGCAGATGCTCGCGTCTAGCTACGAAAGCAAGCACCGATGGCTGCAAAGCACTCGCGGGCCCAAATCCCGCTAAACACGATGGAGCCGATCAAGGCCCTCATCAAGAAAGCATCGGACTATCAAGGCCAGAGCATGAAGGCCTTCTCCGCCCTGCAATTCACTCTTTGATGGAATAGGCTCGCCTACACGTCTGAAGCATGTTTCGGTTTTTTTCCGACAGCATGCTATCCGAAACCCGCTCTCCTCACTCGCTCGCGGCTCCTGACCTCGTTGGACGCGAAACGCAGCAGAAGCCGAGCGACCAGCAATATGATTGTGTTTCGATGCGGCTTTCTCTCTCGGCACCCCGGTGCGTTCTTCTCCCCTCCCCCCGCGCAGCGGTGGGGAGGGGTCGGGGGTGGGGCGTGGCTCCGCGGGTGCCTATGCTGATGTTGAGTACGCTGAAGCACCCCCCACCCCCGACCCCTCCCCACCACGCGGCTCGCGCGCGCGGGAGGAGGGGAGAAACCGGTGCTCGCTGCGGCACGTCGGGCAAATCACTTGCGCAATTGCTGGCGCGGATGTGCGATTGGCCTGCCCGTTCCCGCCAATCCATGCGCGATTGCCGCCAAAACGGCCTGCGCCAAAAAACTAATTTTGCAAGCCGCCTCAAACGGATCACCGGATCCAGCCCGCTTTCGAAAATATTTCTGCTTTCGTTTTTTCAGAAATTGGTGTTTCTTGATGCCGTCCCGCCTCGATATGAGGGGCGCTTCGCGGTCGTCACGGACGTTGAGGCGGGATGCGGTGGGCGTGTCGATGTTGCAGCGTGGTTGTCACGCCGACGAACAGCACCGATGCGCACGGTCAAGTCGCGTGGTCCTGATACCCCGACGCTGGTATCAAGCTCGCGACGACGCTCAGGCGTCGCGCAGGTGACGGTGGCCAAAAAGCCCGGCGCACCGGGGAGAACGCGAAGCAGCCGTCAAAACCATCGCGCGGGGAATGCCGGGATGTCTCGGCTGAACCTGTGGTGACTGCCGCCTGCTTTTTTTGCTGCAGGCGGGCCATGGGTGCGGCCAGCGCCCGGCATTCCCCGTGCCCTCTGTCTGGGAGGGCATCTCCTGTAGCAGAACTCGGACGCAAAACGCGCCGCGAGAAGGCGGCATGATGCGCGCGCCCCGCGGGAACGGCGCGGCACCCCTTCCCGGCAATATCCGAAAAAAGCCCGATGATTTCAGGTTCCAAAGGAGATTTATGGTGCGCTCGGAGGGCGTCTCCATTCCTTTTAATATCAAGAGGTTGGCGGGTCCAGCAAAACGTAAGGTGCCTTTCAGGCCTAAAAGTGCATTTCAGAGAGGAGCACACAATGCCCAATCACACCCTCGGCGACGCCCATCAAGTCTCCTCTTGCAAAAATAGGATTATGCGCATATATGCACATAATCCTATTTTGGGCAAACATAGGTCAAAATGGTAAACCGGCTGAAATATCACAGGGTTCAGAACGCTAAAACGCAAGCCGATGCTGCTAAGGCGGCGGGCGTGACTCAGCCGACCTATCAACGCTGGGAAACTGACCGTGCGGAGGTGCCGAAAACCGCGCTGGCAAAGTTAGCAAAATACTTCAAGGCAACACCGGCAGAACTGCTCGGCACCCACCCACCTATGGAGGCGGCGTTCTATAACGATAATGCGCCGCTTGATCTGCAGTACTACGGCGAGATCGCAGTGCATTTTAAGAGCGCCAGCGAACCCTTGGTGCTGTCGATCTCAGAAGCCGCCCGCGCATCGGCCTATTCGCAGCTACACGAGAACCGTCGGTTCATCACGTTCAAGGACTTAGGCAACCGCAGCGTGGCAATCCGGCGCGAGGCAATTTCCGAGTTCTATTTTTCCAGCGAAGCCTATGACTGGTACGGGCCGGAAGAAGAACATGACAACTACAAGCTGGGCACACCGATCCAGATGCCCGACACGCGCGATTGGGATATCATCGAGGCGATCTATGGTGAGGAAATTGGGGCCGGTGATTCCATGTCAGATTATCCCAAGGAGCAAGTCGAGCGCGTCCGTGAGGCGGTCATGATCACCGATGAACAGTGGGATAAGCTGGTCGCTGATGGCCGCGTCATGCCGGAGGAACTTGAGACCGAGAAGGCCGCGCGAGCGGCGGACACCGCCGAAATTCTCGCCTTGGCCCACACCGTGACGATCCAGCTTTCGAACGGCAAGCGCCGGGAGATTGAATACGTAGACTGCAACCTCTTCGAATGCTGGGAGCTGTTTGAAGACGAACACTATCCCTACAGCGACCCAGAGCCCGGTCTGATCCGTCTGCCATATGAGGGCTATCACCAAACGGTGTTCCTCAACCCGGAGGCATTGGATTACGTCTCGTTTCCGACCCACAGGGTGGAATGTGATCGTATCGAAAGTTATGACGATGGACTGGTGGATGACGACGAGATTGAGGCCGATGGTGACGACGCCAAGGTGATCAAGCTGCCGAAGGCCAAAAAGAAGTCGCCCGCCGAGAAAGGCGGCACAAAATGAAGCTGAAGCAGAACACCGTGTCCCCCTCACTGATCGAGGCTGGCTTCTATCTGGCTTCTATTATGAGAAGGGCAACAACCCCGGCTGGCTCCGTCGCGTTATCGATTTCAGCGGTCACGAAGGCAGGGTTCGCTATGTCGACTTCACGGGTGTCGGTCAGTGCGACATTTCTTCTCTGAGCCGTTGGGCACGGCGACGGCTTACTCACGAGGAAGCGATGGTGGAATTTCCTGATGAAACTGGAAATCGCGTTCTGCGATGCATTGGTGACTTGGCAAGAGCAGGCGGAGCGAACGATTACCGAATTGACCAAGACAATCCCCGGCGTGACCCGCGAACAGGTTGGTGAGTATTATCTAAAGAAAAGATCATCAGATTGATCCTAATCCGGTTGTCAACCGCCCTTCGCGGCGGCTTTCCCTTGACGTCGCGGGACAGTCAACGCTGGCATTTTGAAGACTAGGATCGGCCAAACATCCGACCAGTTCCTGCGTCCGACACCCTTCCCTTCAGGCTTCCCCTTGGCAGACGCCTTGAAGATGGCGCAGCAAAGCGCTATGTTAGACAAAATCCATTTTTGTCTAACATACGGGCGAAATTCCATGGCAAAGGCATCAGCGAAGAAGCCGACACTGCTCCGGGCGAAACAGAGGCGAGCTGCATCCAAGGGCAACTCGGTACTGATAAAGACCTTTAAGCGTGACCTTGCGACCAGCGGGCTTGTCGTGAGCAAGGCGCGATTTGAAGCGGTCATGCTGGCTGCGGAACAATCTGGCCTTCTGAGCGAAAAAGGCAGCCGCATCGGTGGCCGGGTAAGCCCGGCCTTGGTCCGGCAGGCCAAGCGCCAGACGGGCATCGAGACGGATACGGACTTGATCGAGTTTGCGTTAGCGACGGTCGCACTTGAGGACAATTTCGCAGAGGCTTTCAAGGAGTCTCGGGGCAAGGTCGATCCAACGTTGAAGCTCGGTTTCTAAGGTGGCGGAATTCGACTTTGACGCGGCGCGACGTTGGGCGCGGTTCGATCCGGAAAACACGCTGGCGCGGCGCAGCGACGGTGAACTTCCATTCGTCAGCGCCAGCCTGATCGCCGGACAGGGACTATTGCTCGATACCTGCGTCTATATCGATCAAATGCAAGATCGTTCGCATCAGGTCCTGGACGACCTGATCGCGCAGCGACAAGTCAACCATTCGACTGTCGCGATCCAGGAGTTGATGCACACGGTCGGAGTGCTGAATCCGTCCGACGCGCGAACCGCCCCTGTCGTCGATGTGATCGGGAAGCAGATCAAAGCGATGCCGCCACATCGGATCTTTGCGCCGGACATAGAGGTGCTGGGACGAGCCGCGCTGCTGTCGGGGATCCTCTGCCGCCTCCAGGGATATGAAAAGGACGGCAAGTTGCGCGCGCTTCAGGACTGCGTACTCTTCCTGCAGGCGCAAAAGCTCGGCTTCGTTGTCCTGACTGCAAATGTCGGCGACTATGATATTCTACTCCAGCTCATACCAACCGGACGCGTGCTGTTCTATCGTTCGAAATGAAAGTACGCCCGCCTATCTCTACGATGGGCTACGCTGCTGCCCTCTCATAAGCAGCTCGTGGTTTTCCTTCGCGAGATTTTGGTTCAGACAGAGCTGGCCACCACAAGAGCGAACGCTAGACTAGAAGCACATCGGAGAGACGCCGATGGAAAAGCTCAAAGAACAGATTCATTGCGAGTAACAATGTGGGAGTAGAAATCGCGAAAATATTTTTTGTATCAATGGCTTATTGCCTGTGGTGCGCTCGGAGGGACTCGAACCCCCACGATTTTACTCACTGCCACCTCAAGGCAGCGCGTCTACCAATTCCGCCACGAGCGCATGGGATTCCGGGTCAAGGATCAGGCCGGATCAACGGCGCCGATGTAACAAATCGACCATGGGGGGACAAGGCCCGGTGACGCCTGAAATCGGGGGTTTACGGCAGGTTTTTTCGTGATTTAACGCGTGCCCGGGGATTTCGGCAGCATCTGCTTGACCTCGACCGCGATGCGGTTGCGGTCGACCAGGACCACGCCAGAGGCGACCGGCAGGTTGTTGGCCAAAACCTTGACCTCGTCGGCCTCGGTTGCGTCCAATTCGATGATGGCGCCGCGGGACAGCCGCATCACCTGATGGATGGGCATGGTCGTGGTCCCGAGGACCACCATGAGATCGACGGCTACTTTATCGAGCGTGGGCACTTCCGGACCGCCGAACTGGGACTAGGTTGACTGGACTTCGACATCACCACGTTGTGGTTAGCCAATGATTAACGACCGCCAAAGCCTCGATTTGACCACGTTCGCGGGGCGCCCCGGGCGCGCAGTGGAATGGCGGATCTCCGAGCAGCCGGTCGGCTATCCCGACGCCATCGCTGTCATGGAAGCCCGCGCCGCGGCGATCGCGGCCAATGAGGCGCCGGAACTGGTCTGGCTCCTGGAACACCCCCCGCTCTATACCTCCGGCACCTCGGGCAAGGCGGCCGACCTGCTCGATCCACGTTTTCCCCTGTTTGCGACCGGACGCGGCGGCCAGCTCACCTATCACGGCCCCGGTCAGCGGGTCGCCTATGCGATGCTCGACCTCAAGCGGCGGCGGCCCGACGTTCGCGCCTATGTCGCAGCGCTGGAGCAATGGATCATCCGCACGCTTGGCTCCTTCAATGTGCGCGGCGAGCGGCGCGAGGATCGCGTCGGGGTCTGGGTGAAGCGCCCGGACAAGGGCGAAGGCCACGAGGACAAGATCGCCGCGATCGGCGTGCGGCTGCGGCGCTGGGTGTCGTTCCACGGCATCGCTATCAATGTCGAGCCCGATCTCTCCCACTTCGCGGCGATCGTGCCCTGCGGTGTCGCCGATCCCCGCTATGGCGTCACCAGCCTGGTCGATCTTGGCCATCTCGTGACCATGGCCGACGTCGACATCGCGCTGCGGCAGGCCTTCGAGGAGGTTTTTGGCGCCACGGAAGCGCGCGCGCCGGAAGCGATGGCATAATGAATGACCGCCGTACGATCTTGCCAAGAGAGGCCTTTTATGCGTGGAACAAACCCTGGTATCGCGCGTTTGGCCCAGTCGAGGCGGGGTTTCATGGTTCAAAACGATAAACAGCAGAGGGACTTATTCGAGAGCGAACGCAGTTTCCGTCTTCTGGTTGAAGCAGTCGCCGATTACGCGCTTTACATGCTCGATCCGACCGGCATCATCACGAGCTGGAACAGCGGCGGCGAGCGGATCAAGGGTTATACCCCTGAGGAAATCATCGGTCAGCACTTCTCCCGCTTCTACATCGAAACCGACCGCAGCAACGGCAAACCCGCACGGGCGCTGAAGATCGCGAAAGACCAAGGCCGCTATGAGGAAGAAGGCTGGCGCGTCCGCAAGGATGGCACCTTTTTCTGGGCAAGCGTGGTCATCGACCCGATCCAGGAAGACGGCAAGCTGGTCGGCTTTGCCAAGATCACCCGCGACATCACCGAACGGCGCGAGGCGCAGCTCAAGCTCGAGCAAATGCAAGAGCAGCTCGCCGAATCGCAAAAGCTCGACGCGTTGGGGCAGCTTACGGGCGGCGTCGCGCACGACTTCAATAACCTGTTGATGGTGATCACCGGAAGCATCCATACCTTGAAGAAGGGCATCGGCGACGACGCCAGGATGCAGCGCGCGATAACGGCCATCGAGACCGCGACCAGGCGTGGCGCGGCCCTGACCAACCAGCTGCTGACGTTTGCGCGGCGCCAGCGCGTCAACCCGGAACCGATCGACATTGCCGCGCGAATCGAGGCCGTGCGCGACGTGCTGGACACCGGCGTCGGCGGCGCCGTGAAACTTTCGTTCGATATCGATCGGACGATCTGGCCGATCACCGTCGACGTCGCCGAGTTGGAGACTGCGCTGGTCAATCTCGTGATCAATGCGCGCGACGCCATGCCGGAGGGCGGAACGATCACGGTCGGTGCGAAAAACATCACAATCCCCGCAGGCGATGACGCCGGCGACTATGTTGGCGTTACCATTTCGGACGCCGGTACCGGCATTGCACCGGACGTGCTGCACAAGATCTTCGACCCGTTCTTCACCACCAAGCCGGTCGGAAAAGGAACCGGGCTTGGGCTGTCACAGGTCCATGGCTTCGCCCATCAGGCCGGCGGCACGGTCCGGGTTGAAAGCGAACTTGGCAAGGGAACCACGGTCACCATCCTGCTGCCGCGAGACCGCAACAACCGCCTGCCGTCGGACCAGCCGGAAATCGTGGAAGCCCGCGGAAGCGGCACCGTGCTGCTGGTGGAAGACAATCCGGACGTCGCCTCCGCCAGCGCCATCCTGCTGGAGCAACTCGGCTATACGGTCCGGCGCGTATCGGACGCCGAGGCGGCGCTGCGCGAGATCGAACGCGACAGCGTCGATCTCGTGTTCTCCGACATCGTCATGCCCGGCAAGATGGACGGGCTCGGCCTGGCGCGTCGCCTGAAGGAAATTCGACCCAGTTTGCCGGTTCTGCTGGCGACCGGCTACAGCGACGCAGCGGCAAATGTGCGCGGCGACTTTTCAATCCTCCGCAAGCCCTATGAAATCCATCAACTGAGCGAGGCGATCGCGAAGCTGCCGCGGTGACGCTATTTTCCAACGCTGGACTGGCCAAGGCTGGACTGGCCAAGGCTGGACTGGTCAAGGCTGTGGTCAACTGGAGCGATGCGCATTTTCCACAGGTTCCAGATGCGGTCGATCACCGCGGCGTTGATCAGGTCGGCCTTTGCACCCTCGCCCGGCGTCAGATAGTTGACCTCGCCACCCAGCGCGATCGCCTGCGACTGCAGGCGGGCATTGACGTCGGTATAATAGGCCCGGAACACCGCCATCTTGACCGATGGCCCCACGGTCACGTCGCCGTGGCCGCGCATCAACGCCACCGATTTGTCGCCGAGCATTTGCGCCAGCGACTTGCCGCGCGAGGGATCGCGGACCAGCATATCGGTCTCGCCAAAATCCTTTCGGATGTCCCATACCGGTGTGCCGGCTGCCAGGAATGCTGCGTTGTGAAACATCGCCCGCAGCGGCACCTGGCTCACGCCGAACGGAACTACCCCGGGAGAATGGGTGTGGACCACGGACATCACGTCCGGCCGGGCCCTGTAGATCTCGCTGTGAATGAAGCGTTCCAGAAACAAGGATCGGCCGCGGGGGTCGATGGCGTTGCCGTCGAGATCGAACTCCATGATGTCGTCGGCGGTCACCAGCGCCGGGGCGAGCGAGCGCGACATCAGGAAGTGGTTGGGGTTCTTGGGATCGCGCGCGCTGACGTGGCCGAAACCGTCGAGGACGCCTAACTCGGCGAGGATGCGGCTGCCGATCACGATATCCTCGATCTGGGCGGCATCGCTTCCCGAGGGAGGAGCAGTCGGCATCTGGGCCTGGGCCTGCGGTAAAACAGACAGACCAACGCAAACGGCCAATAGCCTTCGCCAGATTGCCTTCATTGTCACCTCCTACACCGTCGGCAGCACCGAAAATGCGTCGCCAGCAAGCCGCAGCTCGAGCTGATCCGCACCGGCCGGCTCATCGAGCACGGCGGCGACGCGCGCCGAGGGCGGGCCATGCCGGCACAGCGCGACCATTTCGGCGACCGCGCGGCCGGGTCCTGCGAACAGCGCTTCGACGCTGCCGTCGCGGCGATTGCGCACCCATCCCTCAAGTCCGCACGTCATCGCCTGGTACTCGACCCAGGCGCGGTAGCCGACGCCCTGCACCTGGCCCCGGATGGTCACGAGGAGGATGGCGCGGCCCATTGACGTCTACTTCTTCAGCCCCAGGAACTCGCCGGCCCGCGCTTTCATCGCGGCGTCCCGCGTGACCCGGCCAGTCAGGTCGGCCGACGCAAGCCCCTTCAGGTGCTTCGGCGAGGTTCCCTCACGTAAAGCTTTAAGCGTCTCGTACACCGCTTGCGTTGCCGCGGCGAACGGCGCGTGGCCCTGCAAGGCGATCCGCACGCGCTGGCCTGCCAGATAGTCGAGCGCGGTCATGTCCTCTGGCGCGCCGCCGAGCACGATCGGCAGCCGGGTCGCGGCGGAAATCGCCTCCAGTTCCGCGCGCGCCTTGATGCCTGTAAAGAACAGCGCATCGACGCCGGTCGCCTCATAGGCGCGCGCGCGTGCGATAGCGTCGTCCATTGAGGTGATCGACACGGCTCCGGTGCGCGCCATGATCACGAGCGAGGGATCGCCGCGCCCGTCGAGGGCGGCCTTCATCTTGCCGACGCCCTCCTCCAGCGAGATCAATTGCGTCTTCGTCTCGCCAAAGGCCTGCGGCAGCAGGGTGTCCTCGATGGTGAGGCCGGCGGCACCCGCCGCCTCCAGTTCCTGCACGGTGCGGCGGACATTGAGCGCGTTGCCGTAGCCGTGATCGGCATCGACCAGCACCGGCAGCGTCGCCGCGCGCGACATCCGACGCATCTGCTCGGCGAGTTCGGTCAGCGTGATCAAGGCGATATCGGGATCGCCTAGCACCGCGAGCGAAGCGACCGATCCACCGAACATGCCGACCTCGAAGCCAAGGTCCTCGGCGATCCGGATCGAAACCGCGTCATAGACCGAGCCTGGGCGAACGCAGGATGCGCCTGACAGGATCGAGCGCAGTGCTTCGCGACGTTTGCGGAAGGCCATGACCAAATTCTCTTCTCTTACGGTTCTGCTAAGGAGCAAAACCGGTATCCGTCTCCGGATCAAGTCCTCGGGCGCGCTTTTGCCAGTGCGCGCCGGGGCGCGCGCCCGTGGAATTCAGGCGGTCTGGCAAACTCCGATTGGGCAGACGACGGGGCAAGTCCGATTTCGCTTCTGCACAAGCGGCGGGTCGCGGCAATTGATGCAAGAGTGACGACTATCCCTGCGACAACGTCAATGGCGTAATGCGCTCCCCCGATCGGCGTGGTGGCGACCATGGCAACGTTGAGCGGAACGATAGGCCAACGCATGGCCTTTATCGGCCAAAGTGCCCACGCACCCAGGATGGCCGCTGCGGTGTGAAAGCTCGGGAACGCTATCAACCCTTCAAGATGGCTCAGCGAGATCGTTTTCATGCTGCCTGAACGCAAGGCGTCGAGAGTCCGCGCGGGCGTGTAAATGTCTGCCGGCAAGGCCGCATATTGAGCCGGCGTGAGATCGCAATAGACGAAGGCGCCGACCGCAGGCACAAACACAAATATCCCGATCGTTGCGGTCAGTGCGATGCCGTAGGCCAGGACGAATTGCTGCAGACGTTCGATCCGGTTTGCGAGGATTAACGCGAGCGGCACAATCGCCAGTTGCGGCAACATCGACAAATAAACGAAATTCGAAAGCTGAACTTTCCACGGCCTGTCGGTCAGGAAATTCACATAAGTCGCGCGGTCAAAGCCCATCCATTGATCGATCACAAGCAATTCTGCGTCGCGATAAGGCATTGCAATTGCCGCGGCGGCATAGCTCAACAACAATCCAAGCAAGAGAATGAGATAGAGTTGAGCGACTGTCGTGAGGGCCCGATACAGACGCTCATCGGGACGAACCCGATTATAGAACCAGGCGACGCCGGTATAACCGATAGCCATCGCCAGAAGAGGCCGGTTGCTGGCAAAATCGACGCTCAGGCCGGTTGCAACGACGCCCAGCACAGCGGCCAGAAAGAATACCGCGACACCGCACCATAGCAGGCGGGTATTTCGGAGGGTGACCGCGACACCGGATAAATACGGGTACATCCGATACCCGGTATCTCAACACCTTTAAAAAACTATTTACGGTTGTTTGAGATGACCGTGGCAATCTGTGACGATTCTCCTGGACCGCAATGGCTTCGCAATGCGGCAATTACGGCGTGTGGTCGGAAGCGAGCCTGTCGACGTCATTGGATCATGTCGCGGATGAGATCGGCCTTGCCCCAACGGACGGGCCGCGCCGCTTGTCGTTCGCGACCGCTACGCGAATTCCAAAATCAGCGCATCCACCGCCAGCGTGGCGCCCGGTGCGGCGTAGATTTTCTTCACCGTGCCGTCGCGTTCGGCGCGCAGCACGTTCTGCATTTTCATCGCTTCCACCACCGCGAGCGTTTCGCCGGCCTTGACCTCCTGGCCTTCGCTGACCGCGATCGAGACCACGAGCCCGGGCATTGGACAAAGCAGTTTCTTGCCCGTATCGGTCGCGGTCACGACCGGCATCAGCCGGGCGGACGCCGCTTCCGCCTCGGTGAAGACGTAGACGGGAACCTCGACGCCCTGATGCGCGAGGCGGATGCCGTTGGCGATCGGCCGCGCCTGGACCGCCACGATCAGGCCGTCGATCGTACCCTGCCAGACCGGATCGCCGGGCTTCCACGGCGAGATGAGATGATGCGGCTGGCCAGATGTGCCGTCGGCGCCGACGAAGCGCACCGCAATGCCGTCACCCTCTCGCGCGATGTCGAGAAGGATCTCGTCGCGGGCGAGCCACACCGCGCGCCGGCCCTCGCGCGTCACCGGACGGCCGTCGATCTGACCGGAAATCTGCCGCTTGCGTTCGCCGAGCACGTGGTCGATCGCGGCTCCGACCGCGGCGAGCCGCCGCGCCACCTCGCCTTCCGGCGCGCGCGCGGCAAAGCCGCGCGGAAATTCCTCCGCGATAAATCCGGTGGAAAGCTTGCCTTCGCGCCAGCGCGGATGATTCATCAGTGCCGACAGGAACGGAATGTTGTGGCGGATGCCGTCGACATAAAACGCATCGAGCGCGGTCGACTGCGCCTCGATCGCGCCGGCGCGCGAGGGCGCGTGAGTCACGAGCTTGGCGATCATCGGATCGTAGTAGATTGAGATCTCGCCGCCCTCCTGCACGCCGGTATCGTTACGCACGGTGATGCCGCCATTGGAGCTCTCGGCCGGCGGACGGTATTTCACCAGCCGTCCGATCGAGGGCAGGAAGTTGCGGAAGGGATCTTCGGCATAGACGCGCGATTCCACCGCCCAGCCGGTCAGCGTCACGTCCTTCTGTGCGAGCTTGAGCTTCTCGCCGGCGGCGACGCGGATCATCTGCTCGACCAGGTCGATGCCGGTGACGAGCTCGGTGACGGGATGCTCGACCTGCAGGCGGGTGTTCATCTCCAGGAAGTAGAAGCTCTTGTCCTGGCCAGCGACGAATTCGACGGTGCCGGCGGAATCGTATTTCACGGCTTTCGCCAGCGCCACCGCCTGCTCGCCCATCTTGCGGCGGGTGGTCTCGTCCAGAAGCGGCGACGGCGCCTCCTCGATCACCTTTTGATTGCGGCGCTGGATCGAACATTCGCGCTCGCCGAGATAGATCACGTTGCCGTGCTTGTCCCCCAACACCTGGATTTCGATGTGCCGGGGATCGACGATGAATTTCTCGATGAAGACGCGGTCGTCGCCGAAGGAGGATTTGGCCTCGGCCTTGGCGAGATTGAAGCCTTCGGCCACTTCGGAGGTCGAATGGGCGATCCGCATGCCCTTGCCGCCGCCGCCGGCGGACGCCTTGATCATCACGGGATAGCCGATGGCGTCGGCGATCTTGACCGCATGCCGCTCGTTCTCGATCACGCCGAGGAAGCCCGGCACGGTCGAGACGTCGGCCTTGGCGGCGGCCTTCTTGGATTCGATCTTGTCGCCCATCGCGGCGATGGCACCCGCATGCGGTCCGATGAAGACGATCCCGGCATCCTTCAGCGCGCGCGGAAAAGCTTCGCGCTCGGACAAAAATCCGTAGCCGGGGTGCACGGCTTCCGCGCCGGTCTTGCCGCAGGCGTCGACGATACGGTCGATCAATAGATAGCTCTCGGCCGCCGCCGGCGGTCCGATCAGGACGGCCTCATCGGCCATCTCGACATGGAGCGCGTCGCGATCGGCCTCGGAATACACGGCTACCGTCTTGATCCCCATCAGGCGAGCAGTCTTGATCACCCGGCAGGCAATCTCGCCGCGATTTGCGATCAGAATTTTCTTGAACATGTTATAAATTTTCGACCTTTGGGCGGGTTCCTCCCCGCGCAATCTGGCACGCGAGGATGGACGTAACAATTCCGTCCTATAGCAAAATGGGCCGGAGGCAACCGCCTATCGACGCTTGTTGGGCACTGGTCCCTGCCCGTGAACCCCACTCAGCCGGAATAAGGGTGAAACCGTCCGCGCGCATAAGCGTGCGAAACGGCCTTCATCAACTCGGCAACCTCAGATTCCAGATAATCGTTGGCGACGATCAGCGCGCGGATCGCCGATCGCATATCGCCCTCGCACACCGCAATCGCCTGATCGACGGCGATTTCCAGGTCATCGTCCCGTTCCGTGTTCGGTAGCGATTGAGACGACATGGGCGATTTCCGGGTGATGGCGCATGTTCTCTTTTTGTTCTAGCCGAGTCAACCCCGACGTTTCGCCGCCAAGGACTTCCCAAGGGTGCCGAGAAGGCGCCCTCACCGATCTCTTGCCGCCGCAACCTCCTCTACCAGCCTGTGGATAAAGCCGAGCTTCCTGATCACAGCCGGCGACAGGATGAAGGGATAGAGATCGCGCAATCCCATCGCACGGTTCACGCTGTTCATCGCGAATGTGAACGGCAGCCATGCCGTGACCACGCCGTCGAAATCTTCGGCTTCGTAAGGATCGAAGGCGATGCGGGCGGCAAGCCCGCCGATCCGGTCGGCGGACGGCCTCACCTCCATGCCGAACTCTGATGCCATCTCCAGCGTGTCGACGATGTGGAGATAGTGCGCCCAGGTCTCCGCAAAATCCTCCCACGGATGCGTGGAGGCATAGGCCGAGACGAAATTCTGCTGCCAGTCCGGCGGCGGCCCGTTGGCATAGTGGCGCTTCAACGCTTCTTCATAGCTTAAGGAATCATCGCCAAACACCGCGCGGCAGGCTTCGAGCTTGCCGCCGTCGCGCACCAGTACGTCCCAAAAATAATGCCCGACCTCGTGGCGAAAATGGCCGAGCAGCGTGCGATAGGGTTCGCCCATCGCGAGCCGACGCCTTTCGCGCTCGATATCGTCGGCTTCGGTGAGCGCGATCGTAACCAGGCCATTGTCGTGACCGGTCATGACCTTCTGCGGACTTGCCGGATCGTCGGCGAGAAAATTGAAAATCAGGCCGTGATCGGGATCCTCGGCCCGCGTCTTCACCGGCAAATTCCAGCGGACCAGCGAATAGAACAGCCGGTGTTTTGCGAGTTCCAGTTCGCGCCAGGCGAACAGCCGGGCTGGGTCCGACAGATCGGGGACCGTTCCGTTGTGCCGGCAGGCACGGCAATAGCCGCCGTCCGCGCCGGGATCGATCAACCAATTGCAGGCCTCGACCCCAGCGTTGGAGCAGAGGAACCGGCCCTCGCCGCGATCGGCGAGCGTCGTCCAGCGTGGGCCGACCGGCTCGATCGCCGACAGCGTCACTCGCTCCGGCAGAAACGCGAGCCGATGGCCGCAGCGGCCGCAGGCGCGATTCTCGAAATAGACGATGTTTCCGCAGGATTGGCAGACGAACAGCTTCAAGACATTGCCCCCGGTCAGGTTGAACAGATTTACCGCGCCTGCGAAGACTTGCCTCGGCCGCCGCGGTTCCGGTGCCTGGAACGAATTGTTGGCTCTTTGCGTTCTTCACCCGGCGTATTTGCCCGGCGCCCCATTTCAGCCCTGCCGACCCCTTCGCCCGAGGTCGCAGGGCTTATTTGCCAATGGGCGACAGTTCGGAGACCAGCCGACCGATGGCGCTTTACCGCGTGAAGCCAACCCAGACGGACGTCGAAATTGCTGACGCGATTTCGCGCCATACCGGTCCGGAATACGAAGAGGCTGCTGAAGCGCTGACTTGGGGCGCCGACGAACACGTTCTTTGCGCGCTCGCGGCAGGCTTCTGGCTCTACGCCCGAACCTGCGGTGCGCCGATACGCCGGAGCAGCAATCATCTATTGCTGACGACGGTGGTCGTGACGATCCTTCCGCACATCCTGAAGGCCGTCTTCGATCAGGAACGTCCTGACCGCCGTACCATCCTCGGCCACCTTCAAGGCGTACCGTTCTCGGGCAAGAGCCGCGATGCCTTCCCGTCCGGCCATGCCATTCACGTCGGCGCGTTGGCTTCGGCCGCGACCGTCCTTCCGCCCGCAAAGCGCAATCTGATATGGTCGGTCGCAGCGGGGCTCGTTCTGACGCGTGTCGTCCTGCTTGCGCACTGGATGAGCGACGTTGTGACCGGCCTTGCGATCGGCGTCTTGACGGAGCGGCTGCTCCGGTGGTGGACCGGTTACGGTACGGCGAAGCCGCAGATTGGTAACCATGACCCTTGAAGATCGCACGCCGCCCACGACGAACCCCGACGCGTCGAACGACCCGCTTCCCGAGACCGCGGCGGCGGAACGCCTGCGGCATCGCCTGCAGGAGATTGCGGATGAGCGGGACCGGGCGGATCGCGCCCTTCAGGAGCGCGAGGCCGAGCTTACGCGCATCCAGCGCATCGGCCGGGTCGGTGGGGTCGAGGTCGACCTTCGCGAAGGTTTCCGCAATCGCCGCTCGCCCGAATACCTCATCCTTCATGGCCTGCCGCCGGACGCGGCCACCGAGACGCATGAGGCTTGGGTCAATCGCATCCACCCCGAAGATCGCGAGGCGGCGGTCAAGCATTTTCTCGATGCCATCGCAGGCGGGGACGAAGACTATTCCGCCGAATACCGGATCGTGCGGCCGAACGACGGCCAAACCAGATGGATACGGGTGGTCGCCAAGATCGAGCGCGACGGCGATGGCTGTGCGCTCCGTCTGATCGGCGCGCACATCGACATCACCGACCGGATGCTGGCCGAGGAAACGCTTCGCGAAAGCGAAGAACGCTTCCGCCTGATCGCCAACAGCGCCCCGGTGCCCATCTGGGTAACGAAACTCGACCGCACGCGCTCGTTTGCCAATCAGGCCTATCTGGAATTCGTCGGGCTTCCGTTCGAAGAGGCGATCCTGTTCGACTGGCGCAAGGCGCTGCATCCCGACGATCTGCCACGCATCCTGCAGGAGCAGATCGCCGGAGAGTCCTCGCTGAAGCCATTTGTGCTGGAAGCGCGCTATCGGCGCGCCGACGGCGAATGGCGCTGGCTGCGGTCGGAATCACAGCCGCGCTGGGATCCGACCGGCAATCATATCGGCTTCATCGGCGTCGCCCACGACATCACCGCGGCGAAGGCAGCCGAAATCGAGCTTCGACGGCTGAACGAGACGTTGGAGCAGCGCATCAGGGAACGCACCGCGCAACTGGAATTGAACGAAGCGCAGATGCGCACCATCTTCGAAACCAGCCATCAGTACCAGGGCCTCTTGAATTTGCAGGGCGATGTGCTCTACGCCAACAAGACCGCGCTCGCCGGCATCCGCTCCGACGGCAGCGACGTCTTTGGCAAGCCGTTCTGGGAAACACCGTGGTTTGCCGCCACCGACGGCATGCCGGATGCGGTGCGCACGGCCTTCAGCATGGTCCTGCGGGGCGAAGCCGTCCGCACCGAGATGACGCTGCATCTTCCGATCGGCGACCGCCATTTCGATTTCGCGATGCGGCCGGTGTTCGACCAGCATGGCAATGTCACGGGCGCTGTACCCGAAGCCGTCGACATCACCGAACGCCGGCAGAGCGAGGAAGCGCTGCGGCAGTCGCAAAAGATGGAAGCCGTGGGCCAACTGACCGGCGGGATGGCGCACGACTTCAACAACCTGCTGACCATCATTCGCTCGGCGACCGACTTCCTGCGTCGGCGCGATCTGCCGGAAGAGCGGCGCCGCCGCTACGTCGATGCGATTTCGGACACTGTGGAACGGGCGTCCAAACTGACGGCGCAGTTGCTCGCCTTCGCCCGGCGCCAGCCGCTCAAGCCAGAGGTGTTCAATGTCGCGGCGCAGGTCGAAAACATCGCGCAGCTCATTCGTCCCGTTGTCGGCAGCCGAATCCGGATCGCGGTCGACGCCGGCGATTCCGCCGTCTTCACCATGGCCGATATCGCGCAGTTCGAAGCGGCGCTGATCAATCTCGCCATCAACTCCCGCGACGCCATGGACGGCGAAGGCCATATCGTCATCGCGGTCAGCAAGGTTCGTGCGATTCCCTCCCTGCGCGGGCAGTCCGCGCGCAGCGGCGATTTCATCGCGATCTCGGTGACCGATTCCGGAACCGGCATTATGGGTGAAAATCTCGGCGTCATTTTCGAACCGTTTTTCACCACCAAGGAGGTCGGCAAAGGCACCGGCCTTGGTCTCAGCCAAGCCTTCGGCTTCGCCAAGCAATCCGGAGGCGATATCGAGGTCGCGAGCACGCCTGGACAAGGGGCAACCTTCACCATCTACCTGCCCGAAACCGGGACACCCGCGAGGTCGACGGAAATCGCGGCGAGCGGCAGCGAGCCCAGGGCCACCGGGCGCGGCTACCGCGTGCTCGTCGTGGAGGACAACGAAGATGTCGGGCGCTTCTCCACCGAGTTGCTGGAAGATCTCGGATACACGGTGCGGTGCGTCGCCAACGCCGACGCGGCGCTTGCGGTCCTCTCCGAAAACGAATTCGCGGTCGATCTGGTGTTCTCCGACGTCATTATGCCTGGCTTGAACGGCCTCGCGCTCGCGGGCCTCATTCGCGAGCGCTATCCCGGCCTTCCCGTGGTGTTGACCAGCGGCTACAGCGACGTGCTGGCCGAGAACGCCCATCACGGCTTCGAACTGATCCAGAAGCCGTATTCGGTGGAACTGCTGTCGCGGATTGTCCGGAAAGCGATTGCCGAGCGGACGCCGAGGGCGCACTGAGCGGTTCGGGAACCGACGCCCTTGCAAGCTGTTTTCCTTGGGAACGCGCCGTTGCGTTCGTTCAACCGAGGCGGCAATGCCGGGAGGCCAACAGCGCGACAGTCTTGGGCGGGCCGGCCGGGCGCTCGATGCCGCCAATTTCTTCCTAGCCGACGTTCGCCAGGGGCTTGGCCCCTATCTCGCGATCTACCTTCTCACCGAGCAGAAATGGGACGAAGCGCGCATCGGCATCGTGATGTCGGTGGCGACGATTGCTGGCATCGTCGCGCAGACGCCGGCCGGCGCACTCGTTGATGCCACCAGGGCAAAGCGGCTGGCGATGGTCGGTGCGGCGCTGATCGTGACCGTTTCATCCGTGCTGCTGCCACTGTTCCCGAGCTTCTGGCCAGTCGCGGTCTCGCAAGGCATCGCGAATGCGGCGGAAGTGGTCTTTGCGCCGGCACTCGCGGCAGTTTCGCTTGGCATCTTCGGCCATCGTGCCTTCACGGCGCGGATCGGACGCAACGAAACCTTCAATCACGCCGGCAATGCGGTGGCGGCCGCGATTGCGGGCGGTGCTGCCTACAAGTTCGGCCCGCAAGTCGTGTTCTATCTCTTGGCGGCGATGTCGATTGCAAGCCTTGTCAGCGTGCTGGCCATCCCGGAAAGCGCCATCGACCATGATCTTGCGCGCGGATTGCATGAAGCTGACGGGGCCGCGCAGGCACGCGAGCAGCCGTCCGGATTGAGCGTCCTGCTGACCTGCCGTCCGCTGCTGATTTTCGCGGTCTGCGTGACGCTGTTCCATCTGTCGAACGCGGCGATGCTGCCGCTCGTTGGACAAAAGCTCGCGCTGCAGGACAAGAATCTCGGCACCAGCCTGATGTCCGCCTGCATCACCGCTGCCCAGATCGTCATGGTGCCATGGCGATGCTGGTCGGCGCGCGGGCAGATCGGTGGGGGCAAAAAAGGTTTTTCCTCGCAGCACTCCTGATCCTGCCCATTCGCGGCGCGCTCTACACTTTGTCCGACAACATGCCCTGGCTGGTCGGCGTGCAGCTGCTCGACGGGATCGGCGCCGGCATTTTTGGCGCGATTTTTCCGGTGATCGTCGCCGACCTCATGCGCGACACCGGGCGCTTCAATGTTGCGCAGGGGGCTGTTATCACCGCCCAAAGCATTGGCGCGGCGCTGTCGACGACGCTGGCGGGACTGGTGGTCGTCGAGGCCGGCTACAGCGCCGCTTTCCTCGCCCTCGGCGCCGTGGCCGCGGTCGGCGCCGTCGTCTGCTGGTTCGCCTTGCCGGAGGCGCGGGCGCCCTCCGACGCGAACACGCTCCCGTTGAGGCAGACGGCGGGGCCGGCTTCCGGTATCGCTGCGGAATAATCATTGGCTGTTAGCTGTAGGGGAATGACGTGACGATGCCGCTGCACGAAACCATCCTGGCCTGGAGCATCATCGTCCTGGCCACCGCGGGCGTCATCATCCGTCCCTTTCGTCTCACCGAGGCGATCTGGGCCGTGGCGGGCGCGGCGGCGCTGGTGCTGCTGGGGCTACTGCCCTTCGCCGACGCGCTCGTCGGCATGCGCAAGGGCATCGACGTCTATCTCTTCCTCACCGGCATGATGCTGATTGCCGAGCTCGCCCGGCAGGAAGGCCTGTTCGACTATCTCGCGGCGCTGGCGGTCGAGCATGCGCGCGGCTCGCCGCAGCGCCTGTTCCTCCTGGTCTACGCGGTCGGCATTCTCGTCACGGTGCTGTTGTCCAACGACGCCACCGCTATCGTGCTGACGCCCGCGGTCTACGCCGCCACCCGCGCCGCCGGTGCTGCGCCGCTGCCCTATCTCTTCGTCTGCGCCTTCATCGCCAACGCGGCGAGCTTCGTGCTGCCGATCTCCAATCCCGCCAATCTCGTGGTGTTCGGCGAACGCATGCCGCATCTGATCGAATGGCTGCGCCAGTTCGCCCTGCCCTCGATAGCGTCCATCGTCGTCACCTATGCCGTGCTTCGACTGACGCAACGCGCTGCGCTCAACGAGGAACGGATCCAAGCCAACGTGCCCCAGCCACACCTCAGCCACGGCGGCAAGCTCACTGCCTGCGGGATCGGCGCCGTCGGCGTGGTGCTGCTCGCTGCCTCCGCGCTCAACTTCCAACTGGGGTTGCCGACCTTCGCCTGCGGCGTCGTCACCGCCGCGGCCGTGCTGGCGTTGAGCCGCCAATCGCCCTGGCCGGTGCTGAAGGGCATTTCCTGGAGCGTGCTTCCGCTGGTCGCGGGCTTGTTCATCATGGTAGAGGCCCTGATTCGGACCGGGGTGATCGCACGGCTCAGCGCAGCACTTCATGACGCGGTCGGGCAATCCGCGCCTAAGACGGCATGGGGCGTCGGCCTCATCACCGCAGGGGCCGACAACATCGCCAACAACTTGCCGGTCGGTCTGGTCGCGGGCTCGGTCGCCGCCAACGACCACCCACCGACATCGGTGGTCGGTGCCATGCTGATCGGCGTCGACCTCGGACCAAATCTATCGGTGACGGGTTCGCTTGCGACCATCCTGTGGCTGGTGGCGCTGCGGCGAGAAAAGATCGACGTCGGCGCCTGGCGCTTCCTGAAGCTCGGCCTGTTGGTGACGCCGCCCGCGCTGCTGGCGGCGCTTGCGGCGGCGATTCGCTAGCGCGATCGCGCCTACGCCGCGAGCGCGCGGCTGATCGAGCGCAGGCGGTTCGGCTTGCCGCCCGGCGGATGGCGCGGCCCGCCGTCGAGCGCGCACAGGGCTTCCAGGATATCGTCGATCGTGACTGGCGCTTTCAATCCGGCTGGCGCCCGGAGCGAGGGACAGGATGCGATCGCCGATGCATCGGATGCCCAGGACGCGAGAATCGCGCGCTTCTCGGCAAGCGTCAGCGAGGGATGAGCCACCACATCACCCGGATGTTCGAACACCGTGCCGGGGTGCAGCAGCGCATTGAAGTCGAACACATTGTCATCAGACGCGGTCGTCGGCCGCATGATAACCTCCATAAGTCGACGGATCCTACCAAGCTGCCGCGCGCTTCAAGGCGCGCGGCAGGCGATACAGCAATCAATGTTGCCGCGGCTTCAGGCGGCCTTGGCCTCGATCCGGCTGGTGGCCGCGGGCCCGTTGATCGCGATCTTGCGGGGCTTCATCGCCTCCGGAATCCGCCGCTCCAATTCGATCACCAGCAGGCCGTTCTCGAACGCGGCGCTCTTGACCTCGACATGATCGGCGAGCGTGAACTGCCGCTTGAACGGCCGCGCCGAGATGCCGCGATAAAGGAAGGTCCGGCCCTCCTTTTCTGCCTTGTGCCCTTCGAGCGTGAGCACGTTCTGCTCGACCGAGAGCGCGATCTCGTCCGGGCTGAAGCCTGCAAGCGCCACCGAAATCTGGAAGCGATCCTGGTCGAGCCGTTCGATATTGTAGACGGGATAATTGTCTTCGCTGGCCTTCTGGACCTCGTCGAAGACATCAAACAGGCGATCGAAACCGACCGTCGAACGCCACAGCGGACTCCAATCATACCTCATAGCCAAATCCTCCTAAGAGCAAGATGGGTACGAGCCGGCACCGGACACCTAGAACCGGCGCCCGCTTCTGCTACGGGGCCCCATCGGGGGCACCCCGGCCGCCTTCCGGCGACGGCAAAAAATTAGAAAACCACAAAAAAAATTCAAGGGGGCGGTGAAAATTTTTGGGCCGGCGACCGCGGATAACGCGGGCATCAGAGCCCATACACGCAGACGCCGCCCGGAGCAGGTGCAACGGGCGGCGCTACCCTGATCGATATTTGCGCCGCGCTAGGCAGCGGCCTGGTAGTTGACCGCCGTTTCCGCGATCTTGCTCAGCGTGTCGTCGGTTTTCTTCTCTTCGTTGAGCGTCTGGTCGAGCAGCCTCACGGCGTCCTTCATACCGAGCTTGGCCGCCCAGGCTTTCAGTGTGCCGTAACGGGAAATCTCGTAATGCTCGACGGCCTGGGCCGCCGCGAGCAGCCCGGCATCGAGCGCAGGCGTGTCGGCATATTCCTCCATGACCTCCTTGCCTTCCTCGATAATGCCCTCGATGGCGTCGCACTTCTTGCCGCGCGCCGGCTTGCCGAGCAGTTCGAACACCTGTTCCAGGCGTTCGACGTGGCCTTCGGTCTCGTCATGGTGCTTTTCGAACGCCGCCCTTAGCTTGTCCGAATGGGCAGCCTTGGCCATCTTGGGGAGAGCCTTCAGTATCTGCTTTTCCGCGTAATAGATGTCCTTGAGCGTATCGAGGAACAATTCGTTGAGGTCTTTCTCTTTCTCGGCCATTGGCGCGCACTCCCTGTTTTGATTTGGCGACAACACAGCGCCAGGGCGATTGTTCCTGCGGTGCGCACGTGGATTTCGGGCGAAGCTTCGCCGCATATCCAAACAATAATGGACACTGTTCTCGATCGGCATCATCCGCGCGCGCTACTTGTTGGCCAGCCGATTTCGGAATCGACGGTTGCGTCGCGTCAGGTGCACCTCGCGCCTCGCCCGCCACGTCAAGACGGCAACCGCCAGCCAGGCAACCGAGCCAAAGCCTAGCGCGGCCGCGGGCGATTTCGGTCCAAGCCACCACACCGACAATCCGAACATCGCGAGTGCGATGCTGCCCCACCCGGCCCCCGCGGCGTCCAGAGCAGCCGCCTCCCTGCCTCTCCGCTCTCCGCGCAAGCCCCTCTCCTGCTTGCGCTTGCGTTCATGCTTCTCGATCAAGGTGGCACTGGCGCAGAGGATCGCTGGAAAGGCTAGAAACAGACCTCCCGTTGCGGGGCCATCAATTTTCGCGATCACCCCGGCAAGGACGGTCGCGAGGCCGCCGAGCCCAAAGCGCAGTGCATGCTCATACCATTTGCTCCCGTTGAGAACTGAGGGTTTGAGGCCAACGACCATCGCTCACCCCAACCATGCCGCCTTCAGCCCCACGGCGACCGCAAACCACGCGACCGCGGCGACCGCGGCCGAGGTAAGAGCCGACCATCGCAACCGCACCAGGAGTTGGCAGACGACGAAGCCATAGGCCGCGAGGGCGATGGCGCCGAGCACCATCGAACGACCCTCGATCGCCGCATAACTGCCGCCCTGCTTGCAGAACGCGAGCCCAAAGGTGGCCAATGCCACGGAGGGCGCCGCCCCGAACAAGCCCGCGAAGCTTTTCGGGCGCAACATGTCGCCGAGCACGGCGAAAGCGGAGACCAGCATTCCGCCTGCCACGAAGCGAATGACGTATTCCAAGTGCGTCATCCTCAAAAAGATCCGAACCATAACATCTCGCTCGAAGCTGGGTTCCGACCTACCGTAACAAATCCGTCACACAGCAAAACTAGACAGGGGCCGCGGCCGGCAGGCCGTCAATCTGTTTTGTCAGGGGAGATCGTCATGCGCCGCGCCATGTTGCTGCTATCCGCAAGTCTGTTCACATTGGCCGCCAACGCCGTTTCCGCGCAGAACGCCACGCCGCATAACGTGATCCTGTTCGTTCCGGACGGCTTGCGCGCGCTCAAGGTCGCGCCGGACACCGCGCCGGCGATGGCGGATGTCCGCGACAAGGGCGTCAATTTCAAGAACCCGCATTCGATCTTCCCGACCTTCACCACGGCCAACGCATCGGGGATGGCGACCGGGCATTATCTCGGCGATACCGGCGACTTCTCGAATACGATCTATACCGGCTATACCAACGCGCCTGCGGGCGACACTGTCGTTCCCTTCCTCGAAAACGACGCGGTGCTCGGCGACATCGACGACCATTTCGGCGGCAATTATCTCAACGAAGACACGATCCTGAAACTGGCGCGAGCCAAGGGCTTCTCGACCGCGACGATCGGCAAGGTCGGCCCTGCCCTGATCTTCGACCACACCGACCGCGCCGACAAGCCGGGCGTCCATTCGATCGTGGTCGACGATTCCACCGGCGGCAAGGCTGGCGTGCCGCTGTCCGACGAAATGAAGGACGTGCTCACCAAGGCCAATCTTCCGCTCACCGCGCCCTCTCGCGGCGCCAACGGCGACCCGGGCACTGCGACGAAGCCGGGTACCACGGCCGCCAACGTCGCCCAGCAGGCCTATTTCGCCGACGTCACGGCCAAGGTGGTGCTGCCGATGTTCAAGGCGCGGGCAAAACCGTTCGTGCTGGTGTTCTGGTCGCGCGACCCCGACGGCAGCCAGCACAATCAGGGCGACAGCCTGAACACGGTCACGCCCGGCATCAACGGGCCGACCACGATGGCCAGCATCAAGAATGCCGATGACAACCTCGCGCAGTTGCGCAAAGCCCTTGACGATCTCGGGCTGTCATCGACCACCGACGTCATCATCTCGGCCGATCACGGCTTCTCGACGATCTCCAAGGAGAGCAAGACCAGCCCCTCGGCCAAGGTCTCTTACGATGACACGCCGAAGGATTTCCTCCCCATGGGCTTCCTCGCGCTTGACCTTGCCAAGGCGCTCGACCTGCCGCTGTTCGATCCCAACGACAAGAACGCTGCCGTCGCGGCGAATGCCCATCCCAAGGCCGGCAACGGCGTGCTCGGCAAGGATCCGGCGAAGCCCGACCTCGTGGTCGCCACCAACGGCGGTTCGGACCTGATCTACCTGCCGAACAAGGACAAGAAGCTTGCGGAGCGCACCATCAAGGCGCTGCTCGACCAGGATTATGTCAGCGGGCTCTTTGTCGACGACGCGCTCGGCAAATTTCCGGGGACCCTGCCGATGTCGCAGGTCAACCTGAAGGGCAAGGCGGTGACGCCCAATCCCTCGATCGTGGTCAATTTCCGCTCCTATGTGGAGGGATGCAACGAGCCGACCAACTGCTCGGTCGAGGTCGCCGACACCGTGCTGCGGCAGGGCCAGGGCATGCATGGCAGCTTTGGCCGCGGCGACACCATGAACTTCATGGCGGCGATCGGGCCGGACTTCAAGGCCGGCTATGCCGATCCGCTGCCGGTCTCCAACGCCGATGTCGGCATGACCATCGCGCGGATCATGGGGCTTCACGCCACCGAGGAAGGCGGCCTGGTCGGCCGGGTGATGTCGGAGGCGCTGCCCAACGGCAGCGTGCCGAAATCCACCGACGGGCAGATCGTCTCCAAGCCGGCCGCGAACGGACTCAAGACCGTCGTGAAATACCAGCGCGTGCTGACGCAACGCTATTTCGACGCGGCGGGATTTCGCAGGCCGCACCGTCGGGCTGGACGCGGAAACCGGCAAACAAAAAACGGCGGGGAAATAAGATAACCCCGCCGTTCAGGCGGCGACCCCGAACTGGCCTTTACCAAGAAGATCGGCTGGAATTTCCGCGCTCAGGCCGCGACCCGGACCGGCCTCACAAGAAGATCGGCCGGAATCTTCCAGGATTCGCTGATTCTGTGAATCATCTCGACCGTGAGTGGGCGTCGGCGATTTAGCAGCTCCGATGCGCGCGATCGGGAGCCAAGCAGTTCGGCGAGTTCGGCTTGCGAATGACCCAACTCTTCGATCGCATAGTTCAAGAGGTCGATCGGATCGGACGCGTCGATATTCGGCCAGCGGCCGTCCTCGTATTTTTCGACCAGCGTTGCGAGAATGTCGAGCTTGTCGCCCTCTTCGGTTCCAGCCGCTGCACCCCAAAGCCTTTCAATCTCGCGAAGCGCCGCAGCGTGATCTTCGTCGTTTCGGATAGGGTGAATTTCCATGCTGTGCTTCCTAGAATAGCGAGACGGTCAAAGCGTCTATCCTGTCGTACTCGGCGTGCGTCCCAATGAAATTGATGAAGGCGATGCCCCTGGTGAAATCGAAAGCAACGATCAGCCGAAAATTGCCTCCAGCGATTTCAAATCTTGCTCGTTCGCCCTTCAGGATCTTTGCATTCGGCGCAGCCAGACGGACGTCGTCCATTGAACTCCATTTGGAGATTATGTTCCCGAATTGGGAACATTGCAATGGAGACAAACAAAAAACGGCGGGGAAATAACCCCGCCGCTGTCAAAACTCAAGAAGGCCTCGGGATGCCGCTCACATCCCGATGTCGAACACGTAGGGCAGTTGCGACAGCGGCAGCGCGGCGGCGCCGACCAGGGTCGCAACCATCGCGATCAGGGTACGGTTGCCGTTGCGTTGGCCGCGCATCTGGCTTGCAATCCATTCCAGCACTTCAGTGTTCACAGCCGCGGCATGGGCCGGCGCCCAGCTCTCGATCGCGGTATCTGGCGACAACGCCACCGTGCGCGGCGGCACCGGCAGGCCGGCTTCGGAAGCCGCGTGGTGGGCGACCGCCTTGGCGAGCAGATCGTCGAACCGCCCGTCGTCGCTGCGCTCGGTGGCCGCGGCGCTGATCTCAAACAGCGCTTCGGCTTCGGCCCGGCTGACGGGCTGATGCTCGACCGCGGACGCGGTGAGGATGCGCGCGCACCAGGCGGCGTCATCGGCATCGAGTTCGCGGGAAAAGTGGACACGGCCCTTGGTGGTGGGGCCTTCGCCAGTGATCACGCCGTCGCGCACGATCGTCAGAGCATGCGCCGCGGTGTCGCGGCAGGATGGTTCGAGAACGCCGCTCGATTGAGCGGCCTTAAGGGTAAGGGTATTGGCAGACATCAGTTTCACTTCTCAGTTTCTTTTTCCAGATCAGCATTTGCCTTCGCGCGTAAACGAGTGGTTAACGATTCGAAACCCGCTTGGCGAGATTTTTAGATGGTTGCCGATTTGTCGCGGTGAGGCCCGTCTTGGTTCTACACGCCCGGCAGGCCGGGGCCGGCGTAGTGAGGGCGATAAGAGGCGATATCGGGGCAAGCAAGGCTCGTGCCGCCATTGTGATCTTTTCGCCGCAGGTGCCTGGATCGAAATGGGATGCTAGAGGTTTGCTGCGCGAGGGAATGGCTTGCTTTTTTGGCTAACCTCGTTCACTTGCACGTCACCGCCCCGTATGGTGGTGAGAGCAAATTCACCTGTAACCTGAAGGACATGAGGTCGTCAAATGGCACTCCAGATTGGCGCTGTGGCCCCGGATTTCGAGGCCGAAACCACCGAGGGCAGGATCAAGTTCTACGACTGGATCGGCAATAGCTGGGCGCTTCTGTTCTCCCACCCCAAGGATTTCACCCCGGTCTGCACCACCGAATTGGGGGCGCTGGCCCGGCTGAAGCCGGAATTCGACAAGCGCGGCGTCAAGCTGATGGGGCTGTCCGTCGATCCCGTCGACCGCCACGCCAAATGGTCCGAGGACATCAAGGAGACGCAAGGCACAGCCCCGAATTATCCGATGATCGGCGACACCGACTTCAACGTCTCCAAGCTCTACGACATGCTGCCGGCGTCCACCTCCGGCGATCCCTTGAAGCGCACGCCGGCCGACAATCAGACCGTGCGCAACGTGTTCGTCATCGGACCCGACAAGAAGATCAAGCTGGTGATGGTCTATCCGATGACCACCGGCCGCAACTTCCAGGAAATCCTGCGCTCCATCAACTCGTTGCAGATGACCGCAAAACATCGGGTCGCCACGCCCGCCGACTGGAAACAGGGCGAGGACGTCATCATTGCCGGCTCGGTCTCGGACGACGAGGCTAAAACCATCTATCCGCAGGGCTGGAAGTCGCCAAAGCCCTATATCCGGATCGTGCCGCAGCCGAAGTGACAGGCGTGCATAGCGAGCCCGCCGTTGCGGGATGGTGCGCCAGCACCAGACCTCAGATGCGCATTAGGGAATCTCGAGATTCCGGGCTCGGTCCTTCGACCGCCCCGGAATGACTGGGAATCAGATTTTTCCCGTCAGCCAATTCGCCACCATCAACCCGGCGGTCGAGGCGATCGCGGTCACCGCCGCGCCCCAGGACACATCGAGGACTGCGACCGGCCAGGTCCAGTGCTTGAAATCCAGCGCCGCGAGAACGGGCCTGCCTCGTTAGGCATAGAACAAGGTAGCGGCTCACGGCAGCCTCCCCGATCAGCCAGCAGCGTTTCGCAGCCGAGCGACGAACGATGTGGCGTCACGGTTTCAGCGGACAGATTCCGACCCGATCATGCCGCCCGCACGCGGTCCAGGAACTTCTCGACCTCGGCCTTCAGATGAAGGCTCTCGCCGGACAAGGCCTGGGCGGAGACAAACATCCGGCTCGACGTATCGCCGGTTTCGCTGGCGCCCCGCGCCGCGTTGCGGACATTGACGGCGACGCCGGCGGTGCCGCTTGCCGCGGCGCGAACGCTCTGTGCGATGTTTTGCGTCGCGCCTCGCTGGTGTTCGACCGCCGTCGAGATCGAGCTTGCGATATCGCTGATGCGCTCGATGATCTGGCTGATCGCCTTGATCGCGCCCACCGACTCTTCGGTGGCAAGCTGCATGCCGGCGATCTGGCTGGAAATTTCCTCGGTCGCCTTCGCGGTCTGTCCGGCGAGGCTCTTGACCTCCTGGGCGACCACGGCGAAGCCGCGGCCCGCATCGCCCGCCCTCGCCGCCTCGATCGTCGCATTCAGCGCCAACAGATTGGTCTGCTCGGCGATCGATGTGATCAGCTTCACGACGTCCCCGATCCGCGCGCCAGCTTCCGAGAGCTCGGTGATCCTCTGGTCGGTGGCGGCGGCCTGCTTGACCGCTTCGGCGGCGATGCCGTTCGACTCCTGGACGCGGCGGGTAATTTCCGAAATCGAGCTGGATAGTTCGTCCGAGGCCGCGGCCGCGGACCGGACATGCTCGGACGCCGTTTCAGAAGCCTCCGCAGATTGGGACGACAGCCCGGCGGTGGTGCGCGCCGTCTCGGTGAGCTGCTGCGCAACCCGCTCGAACTCGCCGGAGGAACTGAGCACGTGATCGATGATGCCGCCGACGCCGGTCTTGAAGTCGTCGACGAAGCTGCGCAGCTCCGCCTTGCGGTGTTCGGCAGCAGCAGCAGACGCGTCCGCCTGCTCGGCGCGAAGGCGATTCCGCTCCAGGGAGTTGCTCTTGAAGACGGCCACGGTACGCGCGATCTCGCCGATCTCGTCGGCACGGTCGTCGCAGTCGATCTCGACATCGTTCCGGCCGTCGGCGATCGCCGTCAGCGAGGCCGTCACGGATGTCAGCGGCTTGGTGACGCGGCGCACAATCACCACCGTCAACAGCAGGACGATCAGCGCGGCAGTGGCGCCGGCCACCGCCATTGTCCGGAGGGCCTGGGCCAATATGCCGTCGAGCTCCGTCGTCGGAGTTCCCACATAGAGGACGCCGATCACCTTTCCGCTCGGATTGCAGACGGGGAAATAGGCTGTCATGAACGACTTGCCGAACAGGACGGCCGGCCCCTCATAGGCCTCGCCGCGGCGGAGCATCGCCTGCCCGGGATGGTCGGCGGCAAGCTGCGTACCGACCGCGCGGTCGCCGTTTTCCTTCTTGACGTTGGTGGAGCGGCGGACGAATTGCCCACTTGCATCGTCGTAGACGAACAGCGTCGCGTTGCCGCCGACGTAGGACACCGCGCGATCGACGATGGCATGGTCGGCGAACTCCGGCATGCGCGGGATTTCCACGCGCGTCACCACGCCGTCTTTCAGCGTCACCTTGGCGTCGCCAAACTTCTCGGCAAAGGTCAGCGCTAGGGTGCGAAGATCGACCTCGACGTCACGGCGCGCCCGCTCCCCGAACTCCGATGCCAGCGACCAGTAGCCTGAACCCACCACGAGCGCGGTGTTCACCGCGATCAGGATCACGGCACAGACGACGGCCTTGGTGCCGAGCCTGAGCTTGAGCTGCGGCAGGAACTTTCCGGCTGATCGGGAAACCATGAACGAACCCCTCGAAGAACGTAACGTTTGACGGTCTTACTTGTGATCGCGTTAAGAATGCCTTTCCCCGCGTAATTCTCCGGAGAAAAAACCGTGTAAAAGTAAAGAGATACCAGCTTAACATAGCCAACGCGCGCTTCGCGACGACCTACGACTTTCCGATCACCCCGCCCTGCTTGCCGTAGCTAACACTGCCGCGCCGGTGATTCGCGTCCACGTGTTGGATGAGACGAACGGGCTTCGCCCGGCTCGTCGGCGCAGCGGGTACTGACGCGGTCCCGCGCCGTGCCGGCACCGAGGCGCTTCGTCATGCCGCGGGACTGGAAAGCTACTCACTCGAAAGCTTTGGCCTCGAGCCGACGGCTCCCGATTGGGCTGGCGGCTTGCGCCAAGCCTGGCAGCCCGGGAGCGATCGGCGCGAGACCGGCTCACCGCCTTTCTCGCCGAAGGCGTGAAGGGCTATGCGATCGCACGTGACCGCCCGGACCGTCCGGGCACGTCGTCGCTGTCACCGCATTTACATTCGGCGAGATCAGCCCGCGGCAGGTCTGGCACGCGGCACGCTTTGCCGCCGCCGAGCGCCCGGGGCTAGGGGCGACATCGACAAGTTCCTCTCGGAGCTGGGCTGGCGCGAGTTCTGCCCACATCTTCTGTTCGACGAATCGGAGCTTGCCACCCGCAATATGCAGGCCTCCTTCGATGCCTTCCCGTGGCAGCGGGACGACAAGGCCTTGCGCGCCTGGCAACGCGGCCGGACCGGCTACCCCATTGTCGATGCCGGCATCGGCCCGCTTTGGCAGACGCGGCCCCGGATGGTGGCGGCGTCGCTCCTGGTCAAGCATCTCTTGATCGACTGACGCGAGGCAGAGCGCCGGTTCTGGGACAGGCTGGGAGGGACGCCAGCGGCAATCCCGCCGATTGGCGATGAGTCGCGGGCTCCGGCCCGCCGCCCCTATTTCCGGGTGTTCGACGCGGTGCTGCTGGGCGCAGAAGCTCGATCCCGCCGGCGCCTATGTGCGGCGCTCTGTACCCGAACGGGCGGGCCTGCCAGCGTCCGCTGATCCACCAGCCATGGAGCGCTGCGCCGCTTGGACTTAAAGAGCCGCCGCCGGCGCAGCTATCCGGCGCCGATCGTCGATCGCAAGACCGCCCGCCAGCGCGCGCTTCAAGCCTATGCGAGGGTGCGTGCGGTGTGAGAAAAAGTGCTTTTCTTTGACAGCTTCGAGAATCCCGCTATCGTCGTCGCATCGTTAAACACTGGGGGATCGATATGGACGACGATAAACCGATGATTGAACCGACGACCGATGGGATGAGCCCCGCTGCACCGGCGGCTATGGAGGCACCCAAGCCGGCGGTGAAGAAAGCCAGGAAGGCCGCCAAGAAGGTCGCCAAGAAAGTGACGAAGAAGAAAGCGGCCAAGAAGGCGGTCAAGAAGGGCGCCAAGAAAGCGGCCAAGAAAGCGGCCAAGACGGTAGCCAAGAAGTCCGCAAAGAAAGCGGCCAAGAAGAAGAAAAAGAAGGCGAAGAAGTAGCAGCGCCTGCCGTCGAGCTGATAGGGCGCGGCGAATCGATCCGGAGCGTCGTGACGCTTTAGGTATCATTGAAGATCGTCGTCTCCCGGCTTGGCGCCTTCGCCAGAGCTTCGGCGGGTCTAAGACCGCAAAGCCCGTCGAAGCCTCTTGCCGCGCCGAAGTCCGCCTTGTTGGCGAAGGCGGCAAGCTGGGCGATGACCGCTTTGGAGCGAGGGCCCTACCACTCTTCCGGGCAAGGATCGACGATCTTCCAGAGCTCTTCGCCGTTCGTGATCTTCTTCATCTCGGTGGTGAGCCCGCCGTTGCGGCGGATCCAGTCCTTCACCGTATTAGGGTAATAGGACATCAGGTCGGAGGTACCCTCTGCGCTGGTGACCTTGATGCCGAAGGTGAAGGCCTTGTCGTAATAGGCTTGGTGGAAGCCGAGGCTTGCGCGCGGCGTCACGCAGATCTTGTTCATCGGCACGATGCCGAACACCAGCGTGCAGGCCGAATTGCAGATGCCGTCGATGATGACGCGCTGGCCAGTGTCGCGGACATGCTTGTATTTGGCCTTGTACTCCTCGACATAGCCGCCGTGGTCGCGGGTGATATGCAGATCCGCCCGCGCCGGCGTCGCGGCGAAGAACGAAAGCAGCAGCAGAGCGAGGGGCGTGATGCGCATGGAGGAGCGGAAACCCGTGGATTTTCGTGATGCGGGGCCCCCAAAGGCCCCCTGCGGCCGGACTGTCGCTTGACTGTGTTGGGAAAACGTTAAGCATCCGGAAAAGGCCAAAAATTGGCGCAACCTCACAATGTTTTCGGCGGCGTTAGGACAGATTTTGCGCTAAATTACGGGAGGACCGCCTTTGACAGCGTGGTTTAGCGGGATTTTCGGAGAAACGAGATGAAGACGTTGAAGCTTGTCGCAGCCGCCGCTTTGTTGTCCGCGGTCATCGCGCTGCCCTCCATGGCGGAGGCGCGAAGCCACCATCGCTACTATGGCGCCTATGGTTTTCACGAGTGGTACGGCCTGCCCTACCCGATCAGCTATCTCCACAATTACGGACCAGGCCTCACCCCCGGTACCTTCGCCTATTACGATGGCCCCTCGACCAACCTTTGCTATCAGGGCTCAGCCGCCTATATCGGCCAGGACGGCCGCCGCCATCCCTGCTTCTGAGCATCCCTGCTTCATACGGAGTCCCGATAGAATTTTCGGGACATCTCTGGTATCGGCTACCGTCACGCGCTCGTAGCTCAGCTGGATAGAGCATCGGATTTCGATTCCGAGGGTCGGGAGTTCGAATCTCTCCGAGCGCGCCAACGGCACGATTGTCCAGCCCGGACATATAGGTAACAGATCGTACCTGAGACATGGGTGACGACGTCGTGCCGAGTTCCAGGTCTTACTCCAAGGTCGATCCAGTTTGACGCCGATGGCGTGCGATCTGCTGCGTTCCAGCAGTGCCGCATCCATGGCCGTGGCCATTTTTGCTCGGCTCGCGCTGCCGCCGTTAACCCCGCGCGTGCCGCGCCCCTGCAGGCCCAGCAGGGCCTGTCGGAACGGCGGGCCTGTTCGATTGTCGGTGCAGACCGGACGATGGTCCGCTACCGTTCCCGGCGGCCTGCTGACACCGAGCTTCGGCTGAAGCTACGCGAACTGGCAAATGAGCGCCGGCGGTTCGGCTATCGACGGCTGTTCGTCCTGCTTCGACGGGAAGGCAAACCCTCCGGCATCAACCGCATACATGGGCAATCTGACGGCGTCGCCCGCGGCGCGCCGCCGGCCTTCAGGCCAGTGAGCCGACGCTTCGCGCGCGGCCCGTGCCTATCGCAGGCGTTCGATCCATTCACCGAATGCGCCGCTCGATGAGCCCGGTACGACAACTTGCCGCAGCCCCGTTTTTCGCTCTTCGGTGCCGGAGCGCGCTTCACTGGGGGTCATGCCAAAATAGCGGCGGAACACGCCGCTGAAATGCTGCTCGCTGGTAAAGCCCCAATCCGCTGCGATCTCAGAAACGCGGCGATGGTGATATGCGGGATTCCGCAATTCCCGGAATGTTCTGATCAGACGCTGTTCTCGGATGTAATTGGCGACGCCGCCGGCCGAACTCGAACAATCGGTAAAGCTTTGTTCGCGACAGACCCGACATAGCACATAGCACGTCTGGACCGAGCGCGGGATCATGCAGATTTTTCGCCACGAATTGCTTGTGCTGATCGAGCATCGAGAGATCGATGGCCGTTTGCGCCTGCGCTCTCGTCTCTGTGGTCTGATGGAAGCACGCGGCGATCATATGCGCCGTCGCATTGGCGAGGACGGGGCCATCGCCAACGGATACATGATCGAGCTGCTGGATCAGGGATTTGAGGTAAGACGACAGCAAGGCGCCGAGCGCGCTGTTGCCGCGTAGAACCAAACCATGCGGTTCGACGGACTTTGGCAAAGCAGCGCACAGCATCTCGCGCGTCATGATAACGCCGATCGCACTCGACGCCTTTTGCACCAGATTGCAGCGGCGGCCGAGGTTGTGAATCTGAATATTACCCGGCTGCAGGATGACGTCGCGACCGTCGAGTGAATTGACCGCGCCTCCAGCCGTGCACAGGTGCACATGAAAATGATCGATGCCGTCGCGCGCGATCTTGCGGCTGTCGCGCACGGTGCGGTGCCCGTCGTAGGTCGCCTGTCCGATGACCAGTTCTCCGAGCGCGTAGGCGTTGCCGGAGAGTTTAAACCCGGTCTGGGCCGTGCGTTGGTCGGTCGGAAAAGCTTCGAAGGTCTGCATCATGTTTTCGCGCCACGCATCGAACTGCTCGTGCGGGCGCAGATACTTGGTCGTGAATACGATGGACGGGAGCGTGCGAGTTTCGGCCATGATGCTGTTGGTGTGTGGGAAGCACACGCAAAAAAAGTAACCGAAAACCTTCGCTCTAGGCTAGCGGTATTCCGGGACAGGCGAGCAAAACTTGCGGGACGGATTCATAAACCTCGGTGGCAAAAGCACGGAGACCCAATTATCAAATTGATTTATTTGAACAATTCTTCCACGTCCAATTCAAGAATGCAGCTTGGAAGGTTTTGCGTCCTGCTAGGATGTTTCCCCGGAGTGGGACCGGGGTGGGTAAATGCGGGCTGGATTGCGTGTGGCATCGGCCGATCGCCGAAAGCGCTTTGGCGAGAGTGAGGTATGTAGATACCGGGAACTCACGTCAGCCTGCCCGAATACCACGTCCCTCACTCATAGGGTTGCCGGCGCAGCGCCCGCGACCGTGTTGCTTGCGTTATCACTGGTATTGGCGGCTGGCGGTGATGGCGGGCTCAGTTTCGATCTGGGACTCCCTGCGCCAGGCGGCGCCGGCGGTGCAGATGGACAGCCCGGTGGAGATGGCGTCGATCAGAACGGCCCGAGCACTGCGGGTGGCGGCGGTGGTGCCAGTCGAGGACTTTGGCGGCAACGCTACCAGTGGCGGCGGTCATGGCGGCAACGGTAGCGCCAACGGGCTTTCGGTCAACCACATCCACAACGCGACACCAATTGCATGTGGCAATCGCGGCGCAGGCGCGGATGGCGTCATTGCTTGTGTTGATGGCGGCGGCGCCGGCGCCGGCGGGCTGACCAAGACCGGCGCCGGGCCCCTCACCTTGAGCGGCAGAAACACCTACAGCGGGCCGACCAATGTCGATGCCGGCACACTGCGCGCCGGCGCGGCCGCGGCGTTTTCGTCGGCCAGCGACTTCAATGTCGCGACCGGCACCACGCTCGGAGCGCGTGGGGCTCGGGCTTCGGCGGCACCAGCTTCATCAACGGCAATGCCGCGCGTGGCACCAACAATGTCACCGCGAGCGATTACGGCTTCGCCGCTGGCATGGAGTCTCACCTCACGCAGGACAAGGTGTATGGCTTCGGCCTCGCCGGCGGCTGCACCAATTGGAATCCGATGAAGAAAGATTAAACGGCAGGGCGGGGTTTTAAAAATGGTTTCAAGCACTGAAGAAGGCCTCTTGGCCAATACGCGTAGCGTTCTGCAATTTGTATCTGTGGCGTCACGGAGCCCTATTGGGCTGACACCGAAGAGGACCGTTGACTTTCTCCTAGCACTCTCCGGAATCGTCCTTCTCGCTCCGCTGTTGATCGTCTGCCTCGTCGTCACCGTTCTGACCTCTCCCGGTCCCGCGCTTTTTCGTCACAGACGTGTCGGCTATGCCGGCAAGCATTTCGACTGCCTGAAATTCCGTACCATGGTGACGGATGCGCCCGAGCGTCTGCGCCATCTCTTGGAAACGGATCCGGCAGCGGCTGCCGAATGGGCGGCCAATCGCAAGCTGCGTCGTGACCCCCGTCTCACCACGATGGGCGATATCCTGCGCAAGTCAAGCCTGGACGAGCTACCGCAACTGTTCAACGTTCTCAGAGGCGACATGAGCATCGTGGGGCCTCGGCCGATCACCGACGAGGAGATCGAGAGGTACGAGAGCTCGATCGGCTCCTACCTCGCGTGCCGGCCGGGAATTACCGGGCTCTGGCAGGTCAGCGGCCGAAGCTCGACGACCTACGACAAACGCGTGGCGTGCGACGCATTCTATGCCCGCAACTGGTCGATGGCGCTCGACGTCAAGATCATGATCGTGACGATCCCGTCCCTGCTGGCTTCGGATCACGCCTTCTGATCTCGCATCTCCGGTCGAGATCCCGCGGCGAGGCGCGCGACAGCCACACTCCAGAATAGACCTGTGGCTCCGCGCCGGCACGTCGGGTCGGAAAGCGTCGCCCGATGCCGGCCCCATCCATTGCCGCTTTCGGGCCGTCCACGATGGGCTTCCGTCGGTGGCGGCCGCCGGCGACGCGGCCCCGGCACCCACGACCATCAGCACGTCATCGGGTGCAGGGGCTCGGCGCCGGCCGCAGCGATTCCTTCCAGGCCGGCATCTACGCCAAGACGCGCGCTGGGCCACTCTATCTCTCCCGCGCGCTCGCTTTCGCGATTCGAAGGACGTTTGGCCACCGCTTATCGCTTGGGATCGCGCTCCTGGCTGACGGGAACAGCCGGCGGGAATATGTTCTCATATATCGCGCGGGCTTCTCGAATTAGACGGGCCCGATCGAGGTCAGATTTCGCTATAAATCGTACAACTTCACCCAATGTAAGCTCCAAGGCAGGGACGATGCGCCATCAGGGATGCGAACATCATGCCAAGCCGTACCGCTCCGTTTATGAAAAGCCGTCGCGCGGGACGAAGCGGCGGCGAGACGACGGCCTTCTAACTCACTCGATGACCACGAGAAGGTCATGACAAGGGTGCGCTGGTTTGGTTAAGGCCCCGTTACTGGGCGACGCGGGACAGAAGGCTGCGGCAAGTAGGCGATTTTCGACGTGCTCGACAGGCTGGCTTGCGACACCGTCCGAGGCAAACCATGTGTTTACTGGCCGCGCGCCTCCTTTCGCTGGCGCGAATGCCGGGGCCATCTCTTCGCGCCCGGAGGCGCCGCAATACGGCTCGGCCGTCCGTCCATGGCAACTTGCAAACTTTCTCTCGGGAATTGCTCGTGGCGTGAAACGATCGCGCACCAACAGAGGAGGTCTTGATGCGGCGACGTTTATCACTAGCCGAGAAGGCAAAGGCGGCAACCACCACCGGTAAGCGCAGACGGCCAAGTGATATCCTCGTCGTGGCCGACCTTTCAGACTGTCAGGAACAGCCCACAGTCAGCGTTATTCCGGGCGATGACCCCGAGGACGACAAGCCAGCGTTCCCGCTCGCTAGCCCAAAAGCGAGGCGGGATAACGTCACCTCTGTCCATCGCGCCAGCGCAGAAAGTCCTGGTAAATCCTGGCGGTCTCTTCGCGCGACACGTTTCTGCCGCCGCTTCTCTGAACCAGAAAGCTGTGGAATTCCTCTGCCCTAACCGGGGTCGGACCTGGCGCCATGGCACCCTGGATTTGGTCGAGCCGATCCTGCGCGGCCTTGAAGCGGACCAGTCCAGCGACGCCCGCGGACAACACGGTGTCCTTCCATTTCGGATTGCGCGGAGGCTGTTGCAACTGACCGATCTTGTCGAACAACGCATCAACGAATACCGCCACCCGCCGGTAACGTTCGCTATTGAGCGGCCAGTTGTAGACCATCAGCACCGTTGAGGCGGCAACGGTGTCGACTCTGCCGCCCGGCGGCACGAGGTTCGGATATTCTTCCGACGAAAACGACGACGGCAGATAGATGTCTTGCAGTGGCCGGCCGTAGGGGATCTCAAGCAGATGGAATTTACCGCCCTCGTTCTTGATGTTCTTGATGACCGGAGCGTTCTTCGAAACGCTGGCGACCCAAGCGTCCCGCTCGCCGTTCAGCAGCTTCTGCAACCCGCCATCGGGATCGGTCTGCAAATCGATGTCCGCGTCGATGCCCATGCGCCGGAAGATGATCCGCGCCGCCGGTAATCCTATGCTCCGCTCGGCGAAAACCCGCTTTCCATTGAGATCCGCCAGGGTCCTGATCTCCCGGCGCGCCACGATGTGAATATCGTTGTGGAACAGCGGCGCGATGTAGCGGACGCGCGTGGCGACGTCCGGCATGTCATATTCGGTCTTCACAAACTCCAGCGCGTCGGACGTGACAAAACCCATGTCGATATTCTTCAATCGGATGATATCGATGAGATTCTGGGCCGAACCTTTGCCGAGGATCGGCAGCACCCGAAGTTTGTCGCCATCGTCGAGCACGGCTGCCATATCGGAGCCCATGATCGACATCGGACCGCCAATCGGCGCGGTGATCACAGTCACCGTGTTGGCATTGAGCGCATCGCGGTCGGGCAACCCATTGCCTTGAGCCGGGCTATTTTGCTGCGCGCTGGCTGTGCCTGCGAGCGCTGCCAGCACGACGCAAACGGCCAGACGCAACATAATTCCCTGCATGGAAATCCCCTTCGCAATTCGGTGACGTCACATTCGCGTGAATTATCAAGCGGCGAAAGGCGGCTGAATTCGGGCTCAACAGCGATCGTAACCGGCGCGAACAAAATTCCTTTGCAATTTCGCCGGAGGTAAGCCCTTGCTGTCGCGAAAGCCGTCTCTACCTCTGCATCAGCATCGCCGCGGTCGGCACTCTAAGTTGCGAGCTGCATTGGAGTTACGACTGCTGCGGCGCGCGTCCATACGTTCCGCCGCCCGCAACGACCGAAGCTGCCGCTGCAAAACCGACGGCGCGCGATCGGATGCATCCTCGGCATCGGTACGCGCGGCCGTCAAACGCGAAGCCGTGCGACGCATCTATGCCCTTCGCGGCGATGGATTCGGCGTGGCGTGTATACACAGGGAACGAAATCGTAACGCTCTTCGGTTCGGAATGGCGATCGCTCGATGGCCCGGTAGCGCGTTGGCGAGCGCGTCTTCCTACTGCACCACGCAGTTCTGCACAAATTCCCTGCGTTGCGGGCCGACGATCTTCTGATCGATCGCCTGCTTCAGGCAATCGAGGCGTGCCTGCGCCATGCAGAGTTGCATCTGGTCCTGCCGCTCCTGACCCTTCAACCCTTGCGCCGCGGCTTGACAGGCAAAGCGCTTGCTTGGGGCGACCGGCGCCGCCGGAGCGGTGTTGGTCTGGACCACGACGGGAGGGGATGGGGACGGAGATGAGGATGGGGACGTGCTAGACGACTGGGCAAAGGCAGCGATCGCGAGCGCCAATGAGCCTACCGCGACGATGGCGCGCAAGACCAATTTCATCAGTCACCTCCAATGGGCTGACCTTTGAATCCGCAGCCTGAATGAGCGGTGAACGGATGCCTCAAGACCACGACCCCGGGCGAGCCCGGTGGTTCAGGCCAGCAACTGTTTCTCGATTTCGTAGACCGGCAGCTTGACGAGGTCCTTGTCCACTTCGCCGTGAAGCGCCTTGCGCACGACCGGCGAATAGTCAGCGCGGATCATGCCGAGTGCGCGTGGCGGCGCAACCATGGTCAGCGCGCTGGTCTCGCCCGTGGTGACGGCGACGTTGAGCCGCTCGGCGAGCGTCTTCAGGAAGGCGCGCTCGGACTCCTCGTGCCAATCGGTCTGCTCGATCGCGCTCCGCGCCGTGCCCGCCGAATCGTGCACCTTGCCCGGCCGGTCGGTTCCTTGCGCGTGGGTGGACTGCAGGGAATGCTCGTGCACCTCCTTCATATGCAGGTTCGGAAACATGCGATCGCCGAGATTTTCCAGGATGAGCGCCTTGCGGCCGTCGCAGACCACGATCCAGTCGCCCTTGCCGATCTTCATCTTGTCCATTGAAAGGGCTCCGCAGCATGTGGGTTCGAGACGCGGGAGCGGGACCATCTGAATCGGGCCCCGCGGAAATTGGTTCGCGGCGAAATCAGAGGTCTTCTTCGAAATCCTCAGCAGACGCGCCGAACTGCGACATCGCCTCCTCCAGATAGTCCGCAAGCATCGGCGTTTCGATCAGATACGAAGCGGTGCGGTTGTTGTGGGCCTGTGAAGCTTGCGCGCGAAGATCGCGCCAGTTGTCGAGATCGCCGTCGCCGCGGCCGAGCCACGTCAACGCGACGAGGTCGATCTGTTCGTCAACATTCAGGCCGCGGATGAAACTGGACAGCTCGGCGCGATCCGTGCTCTTGCCGCTCCCCTTGTGGCCGTAAGCGGCGTCGTCATCGGTAAACTCGGCGATCAGCTCCGGCTCGTCCGCTTCGATCTCCGATTGGCGCGCCTTCGAGATCACGAAAAATATCTTCGCCAACGAAATCGACAGGTTCGGAATCTTCTTCATGCCGCAAGCCTCCGGAGTGGGCACAGGCCCCTCTGTTTGAGCATGATCTCCGCGTAAACGCGTTCCGCGTTTATCGCGAGGGAAAACCGGTTCCCACATGCTCTCACCATGACAAGCCTAGACGTTCCGCCTCAAGCCCACTTTGCGCAAGATCAAAGACGTTTCCGGGACGAACACGCGCGAAATTGTGAAATGTGCCTGCCCCGATTCCACCCTGAGCCGTGCTATGTTTCAAGGCGTGGAGCGCCCTGAGAGTTCGATATGGCACGCTCGTTCGGCTATCCCGCGGCGGGATTCGCGTTGGCGCTCAGCTTGTCTTTTCTGTTGGCGCCGGCCAAAGCCCGCGGCGGTGATTTGGCCGCGGATTTCACGGCGGCCAAGGAATTTATGGCGGGAAGTATGGCGCCATGAACGGCGCATCCTTCGCAGGCGATCGCCGTCGCGCCAATGACGAGTAGGTCAAGTCGGCGTCCGCCGAACGCGACAGGCCGTTGAACACGCAGATCAAGAGCATTTGCCGCGGTTGCTAAAGCATGATCCGGAAAAGTGGAGACAAACGCGGAACGCGTTTGCGCGGAGATCATGCTCACGCAATAAACCAAAGCGCGATAACTATCGCGTTTTGGGGGTTGGATTCAGCTCACCACGTGGTGTCGAACAGCCCAAAACGCGGCTGCTGGGCGACGAGCATCAGCGGTCGGGGGGCGGTACGCGCTTTCGCGACTCTGCGTTTCCGCTGCGGCTTTGCTTCCACCTTCGTCGCCTCCGGCGTCTTCGGTTCGGCCACGGCAGCCTGTGGCGCCGGGAGCTGGGCGAAGGCCTCGCGCAGGCGCGCCTTCGCCGCGACGTCGCCGGCCGCGGTAGGCGCGGGAGCGGCGTTGCTGGCGACCGAAACCGGCGCAATCCTGGGCATGTTGGTATCAAAGACGATGGGCTTCGGCCATTTCCGCTCGGAGTGAATGCGGATCAAGGGATGATCGGCTGCCGCAACATTGGTGGCCAATGCCGGCTCTTTTGGCAGCACGGCGTCACAGACGAAAAGCAGCGCGAGCAAAGCTCCGCCAACGAACACAAAATATCGCAAAATCGGCATTTTCATCGCTCCATCCGCGCGGACGGGCGGACCGTTCATCCAACCGGCAATATAGTGATTGGTTCCTGAAGCGGCCGTCTGGTTCAACGGCGGCAATAACTTTTTCGCTATCAGCGGGTTAGACTACATCCGGTTGGCTGCGACCAGCGCGCATCTCGCCTTGTTGGCGTTAACGTTGACGAAACCGACATGCAGACGGGCGAAAGTCTTCCGGCTCTTCATCTCGACGGTCCCGGGAATGACGCGGGTGCGGTCGGTCAGGTGACTGCCGTCCTTTCGGGCAAAGGCGCAGGCGATTTCGACATCCTTGACCGCATAGTCGTTGTTGTTGCGCAAGGTGAAGGTGACGAGCGCGTTCGAGCCGAGCCCGCCCCTGCGCCAGGATTGCGACGAGATTTTCAGCCCATTGACGGGGGGCGCTTGGGCAGGCGGCGCCGCGGGCGCAGCCGCCTCCGGAACCGTCGGCTGAGCGGCTGCGGTCGGAGCAGCCGCGTCACCCTCGTCAGCAGCCTTCGTGTCGGCAGCCTTGGGGTCGGGCAACGTGGTACTCTGCGTGGCGGCGACGACGGGCGGCGGGCCCGCCTGCGCGGATTGGCCGTTGGCGGGGCTCGGGCCTGAGACAAGCGTCCATGCCGAAAGCCCCGCGATCGCAACGACCGGCAACAATACCGCGGCCTGCGTTCCAAGATGGCTTCGGCCAAGCCGCTTCGCTCTATCGCGCCAAGAATATCTACAAGAATCCCTAGAGGATTGATCCTGCCGAGCCTGCAAATCCCGAGCCTGCAAATCCCTTGTCATCGCCGTGACCCCCGGCAAGCGGCGCGTACAGCCTGCCTGCTGCGCCGCACAGAAAAAAACCGCACGGGCGTTGCCCGTACGGCCTGATTAGACGATTGCCGCTGCACGGGTCCGCCATGTCAGCAAAATACGCCAACCGCAAATTGGTTGCATCCGAAGCGGGCAATTTTCAGCAGAAGTTTTAGCCAGGGATGGCCATGCCAAAGTGGGGCGGCTAAAGTTGCTTCCGCCGCCCGCCCCTCACCGCGGCCAACGCCCGATGCCGCAGGCAACCGGCATCCAAACAGCCAATGGGAGACCGACCATGCCGACCGTTACCTGGGATCACGTGCACCTGCGCAGCCCCGACCCCGAAGCGACCGCGGCCTGGCTAGCGGACATCCTCGGCGGCGAGATCATCCGCGGCCCCGGGCGCATCGACGTCAAGCTCGGCGGCGCCAACGTGTTCATCGCACCGGTTACGCCGGGCGACGGCGTCAATACGCCGCCGCTGACGCCCTATCAGGGCCTCGACCATTTCGGGCTGACCGTGAAGGACATCGACAATGTCGCCGCCGAGATCAAGGCCAAGGGCGTCGAGTTCACCAGGGAGCCCACGACGATCCGGCCGGGCGTGCGCATCTGTTTCATCCGCGGGCCCCAAGGCATCTCGATCGAGCTGCTCGAGCGCGACAAGAAATATGCGTGACGACCGGTCGCGGCCTTTGGCCTTCCGCTCCGATCGAATCGGAACGGAGGCTCTAGCTTTTTGCGTTGACGCGTTTTCTCGCACAGCGAACCGGTGCCACCCCGCAATCCGAGTGCGGGGCGGGCTCTCGCCGGAAAACGCATCCAGCCTACGTCATGCTGCCCGGCATCCGCCTTCGCCTCACGGCTTCGGCGGACGAGCCTTCGCTCCACAACGTTCAGGTCATGCTGCCCGGCATGAAGCAACGGATCGTGACGCCCAGATAGCCCCTGATCGGCCAGACCATGGTTCGGCCGATTCGGTTAGGTTCCGTGATCACGGCTTCGTCGGGTACGTCGACCCACTCGTTGTCGAGTCGCACCCTGTAATGCCCGTTGGCAGACTCCCAATCGACATCGCTGACGGCAGTGCCGTCGGCGTCCGAGCAGCAGGGTCCCTTGCCGCTCTTCAAGCCTTCGAACCATTGGTGCAACTCCGGGTTCTGCGCCGCAAATTTCCCATCGACGTCACGTGCGTGCCCGAGTTGCGACACGAGCGCCGTCAACAGTAGCGCGCAAGTGATTCGCAATGGAGGTTTCCAGCGACTCGCGCGAGCGAGTGCGGGGATTTTTGCAAGGTTGATCCTTGCAAGGGTTTTGGTTGGGTACGCGTCACTAACCTGACGCGGCGCGTGGCCGCCGGAATCGATCCAGTTGCTCATCTTCTCCTGCTCCAGCACCTACCCCAAGGGGTGCGGAAACAGCTATGCATTTCGCGGGCCAACTTCTTATCGCATTTGATTCGCTCGCGCTTTCGTGCAAGTCAATACGGATGATTACGGAAAGCCTGCGGGTTTTGCGCAATGTCAGCGATCGATCTTGACGCGTTGACGCCATTTCGCGCGCGGCTGCAGAATGTTAATCCGTTGGAGCCGGGCTTGGGCCCGTGAAGATTGGCCATGAAGAACGGTCTGTATTCCATCCATGTCAGCCTACTGGATGGGCGTGTCGGCAAAGGCAGCGGCGTCGTCGTGTTCCGCGACGGCAAGATCGTCGGCGGCGACGCCTATCTCTATTACGTCGGCAGCTACACGGTGAGGGACAACACCTTCAAGGGCGAGGTGTTGATTCAGCGCCACACCTCCAGTCCGGACGACAACCCGTTGTTCGGCGGCCCTAGCCCGGTCGGCGTCGGCGTCACCGGCACCTTCACCGAGACGCGGGGCGAGATGACGGGCACGGCGCTGGTCGGCAAGGCCAGCCAGATTTTCGGCGCCACGCTGCGCCGGCTTGCGGATATCGATTAGGCGCGAGAACCATCGCCGCAGATCGCCAAATTCTCGCTTGGCGTCATCGCCCAGCTTGATTTCCCCGAGCGCGAACACTCGACCGGGCGATCCAGTCTGCCGGGGAAGTGCCGTCCAATGCCAGCACCCTACTCCGCCGCCTGCTCCAGCGGCGCGATCCGCGGCAGGATGATCTGGATCCGCGTGCCGCCGCCGGGTTCGGAATCGAGGTCGAGCCGGCCGCCGAGCCGGTTGGTGACGATGCTGTAGACGATGTGCAGGCCAAGCCCGGTGCCGCCCTGATCCCTCCGCGTGGTGAAGAACGGGTCGAAGGCGCGGCGCCGCACGTCGAGGCTCATGCCGCAGCCATTGTCGGAAAAGATGATCTCGACATTGTCCTTGCCGGATTCCCGCGCCTGAATGTCGATGGTGCCGGCCCTGCCGTCGGGAAAGGCGTGCGCCACCGCATTGAGGAACAGATTGGTCAGCACCTGGCCGTAAGGCCCGGGATAGCTGTTCATGATGAGGTTGGGCTGGCATTCGACGTTGAGCGTCAAATTGTGCTTGCGCAGACCGGGGCGCAAACTCATCACCACCTGTTCGGTCAGGTCGGCGAGGTCGAAGGTGCGCTGATCCGAGTAGTTGCGGTCGGCGGCGACCTGCTTGAACGACTGGATCAGCTCGGCCGCGCGATTGAGATTGGCCACGAGCTGCGAGGATGCATCGCGGCTGGTCTTCGAGGAAGTCGTTCAGGCTGGATCTGCGCAGGTTGCCGCGTGCGACTTCGGCTGCGAAAATCGCGGTCTTGCGCTCCAGCGCCGATGCAACCGTAAGGCTGATGCCGACGGGATTGTTGACCTCGTGCGCGACGCCGGCCACCAATCGCCCAAGCGCTGCGAGCTTCTCCGCCTCGATCAGGGAAACCTGGGTCTCGCGCAGATTGCGCAATGCGGTTTCCGCGGCGTCGCGCGCCTTGCGCATCTCCTGTTCGCCGCGCTTGCGCTCGCCGATGTCGAGGGCAACCGTGACGATACGCTCGATCTCGCCGTCGGCATCGAGCAGCGGCAGCTTGTTCACCAGCCACTGCCGCAAATTGCCCTTGGAATCCAGATATTCCTCTTCGTAGAAGCCGAGCCCCTTCTTTGTCTTCAGCACGCGCTGGTCGTTGTCGTCGGTCTTTCGCGCCCCGTAACGCGACATCAGATCGGTCGTGGTGCGGCCGAGCGCGTCGTTGGGCTCGATCTCGAAGATGCCGGCCATATAGCGGTTCATCAGGATGTAGCGGAGCTCCCTGTCCTTGACGTTGATCACGGCTGGAACCGTGTCGATCACCTGCTGCAACAGCCTGCGGCCTTCGGCGATCGCATCTTCCGCGCGCTTCTGGTCGGTGATGTCGCGCACCGTCCCTTCGTAGCGGATCACCTCGCCGGTATCGTCGCGGACCACGGTCGCGCTGTCGGACAGCCAGAGAATGCCGCCGTCGCGCCGGCGCACCTGATATTCGAAATCGCGCACCACCCCGTCGCGCTGCATCAGCAACTGAAACTCCTCCCGCGCCGCCGGATGAACGTAGACCGTTTGCGCGATATCGCTGATGCTCGCGATCAGCTGTTCGGGCGTGTCGTATCCCATCATTCGCGCCAGCGCCGGGTTGGCGTTGACGAGCGCGCCGGCAGGCGTCGTGACGTAGATGCCGTCGACGGATGACTCGAACAATTTGCGGTAGCTCTCTTCGGCGAGCCTTTGCTCGGCGAGCGCCCGCACCGCCGCCTCGCGCGCGGCATCGGCATCGACCAGCGTGCGGCGAAACACCTCGGCGGCGCGCGCGATATCGCCGATCTCGTTGTTGACGTCGGTATCCGGGATCGAGGCGTCCTTCTTGCCCGCGGCCAGCGCACGGATCGAGCTTGCGATCGAGGCCAGGGGACGCACGGTGCGGCTAACCACGAACGAGCGCCGCGAAAATCCCGATCAATACGCCGATCGTGCCGAGGACGATGCTTTGCCACTTGGTCTCGCTCAGCGTGCGCCCAAAGTCGTGCGACAGCACCCGGCCCTGGCGCGAGCTGAGCTCACGCAACAGCTCGGTTACCCGTCCGATCAGGCGGCCTTCGGTGCCCAGCACATCTTTGTCGAGTCGCGCGATATCGCCTTCGGTGCCGGCGATGGCGATGATCGTGTCGGCATAGGCGTCGGCGGCGGCGCGAAGCTCCGGATCATCGATCTGCTGCGCCCGCGCGCGTCGCGCCTCCCGCTCGGCGCCTTCGGGATCGTGCGCCAGCAAGGCCGCCGATATCTGGTTCTGCGCCCGGAACATGGTCCGCGCGTTGTTACGGTCGGGCGTCGCGGTCACAGCCTCTTCGAACCGCGCGCGGGCCGGCGGCAGGGTCTGCAGGAGTTCGGCGCGGTGCGAGATCAGCGAGGTGATCCGCGCGATGCCCTCGCGGTAGTTCGCCAGGCGCTGGGTCACGCCGTCGATCATGGCCTGCTGCTCGGGCGCAAGCTCGAGCCGCGTCTTCTTCAGAAGTGCATTCAACTCGGAAGCCGCCTCGCCGACCCGGTCGGGCCGGGCGCCGGGATCGGTGACAAAATCGCGCGCTGCCAGCCGCAGCTCGTTCATGCGGCGGTCGATCTCCTCGGCGAGATCGCCGACATCCTGCAGCCGCTGCAGTTCGGCAAAGGTCGAATCGATATGGCGGATGGCGATGACGCTCGCCATGCTGGTCGCGGTGATGACTGCGAGCAGCAACAGGAAACTGCCAAAGGTCAATTGTCCAATCGAAAGCGAAAACGATCGGATTCGTTGCAAAAACGCCGTGAAAACTGCTGGCATGACTATGTCTGAGCCCAGGCTCGAAAATTGCAGTAATATACGACGTATTCCGCCTCAGGGGGAACACGCGAGGGGCACCCGTATGATGCCCATGCGCGCCCGGGGCACCACCGAACACCTTGTGGCAGCGGTTTTCGGCGGATTCCCGGCGACGCCGGCGTCGAGCTCCGGCGATAGCCCTGGCCTAACCGAGCGCGCCGACTTCAAACACCTCGCCGTCGTAGCCGGCCTCGCGCGGGATGCGGAGCTGGCGGCCGCCGTTGAGTCTGGTCATCACCGGCATCACGGTGACGACCTCCTTGCCCCTGGCATCGTCGAGCGCGGCCTTGACGCTTCCCTGCTTGCCGAGCTTGATCAGGTTGCGCGTGGTCGGGAACGGCAGTTTGAACCGCCCGCTCTCGCCGCCTTCCAGCGCCTCGCGCGGCGAGACCCAGATCGAATCGGTGGATTCCTTGCCGTCATGGGCGCCGAGTTGGTCCGGCGGCGCGGCGGCCAGGAAGAACCAGGTGTCGAACCGCTTCGGCATGCCCTCGGGCGTGATCCAGTGCGCATAGGGCACGAGTTCGTCGAGCGCGAGCCAGAGGCCATTATCGGTCAGAACTTCTGGGAATGTCGTCTTGCCCTCGGTGAGCGCGGCGCGATAGGCGGCCTCGATCTCGCCCGCGCGGGCCGCATCGACCAGCGCCTTCGAACCCCTCAGTCGCGCCAAGCAGGATGCCGCTCTCCTCAAAGGTCTCGCGGATCGCCGCGATCCGGAAACTGAGCTCGGCGGTGTCGAGCCCCTCGCCGCCCGAATAGAGTTCGGGCTTTTCAATGATCTCCTTGTCGCCCTTGTCGACGCTGCCGCCGGGAAACACCAGCGCGCCCGAGTTGAAGTCGATCTCGTAATGGCGGACCATCATGAAGACTTCGATCTCGTCGCGGCCCTTGCCGTCGACGCCGCGCGTCGCCTCGCTGTCGCGCAGCAGCAGGATGGTGGACGCCGGACGCGGGGTGACGATCTCGGCCATCAATCAGCCCGCCGCGCTCGATTGCGGTTGCAGGTTGGCGCGCCGGTCGACCCGCGCCACGCGCGACAGCAGATATTCGACTTCGGCCTTCGCGGCCGCGGTGATCACCGCGCCGGGCTTGCGCTGCGCGCTGGAGGCGATCACGCCGCGCTTCTGCAGCACGTATTTGCGCACCGCGAGGCCCGCGCCCGGCTGTTGCTCGTAGCGGATCAGCGGCAGATGCGCGTCGAACAGATCGTGCGCGGCATCGCGCCGGCCTTCCTTCGACAGCCGCACGACGTCGATCAGGAGCTCCGGGAAGGCGTAGCCGGTCATCGCGCCGTCGGCGCCGCGCTCCATCTCGAAATCGAGGAACAACCCGCCATTGCCGGTCAGGATCGAGAGCGGCCGCAGCGAGCCGTCCTTCTGGAAGGCGCGCAGCGTGGAGATCTTCTCCAGCCCCGGCCAATCCTCATGCTTGAGCATCACGCAGGACGGACTGTCCATCACGATCTTGCGGATCACGGCCGGCGTGAACACCACCGTCAGCGTCAGCGGATAGTCCTGCAGCACCCAGGGAATGTCGGTCGCCGATCGCTTCCTGCGCCTGCTTGAAATAGCCGATGATCTGGTCGTCGGTGCGCAAGTTCGGCGGCGGCGCGATCATCACGCCGGCGGCGCCCGCATCCATCGAAGCCTTTGCCAGCGAGCGCATCGAGGCAAACCCCGGCGCCGAGACGCCGACGATGACCTGCATGTTCTTGGCGCGCTTGACGAAGCGGATCGCGACCTGCTCGGCCTCCGCGGCATCGAGCTTGGGCGCCTCGCCGAGGATGCCCAGCACCGTCACACCCTCGCAGCCGACCTCGGCATAGAAATCCGTCAGCCGGTCGATCGATTTCTCATCGATCCGGCCGTCGTCGTGGAACGGCGTCGGTGCGATGGCAAAGGTGCCTGCGGCCTGGGCGGTGAGTTTTGTCATCTGTTCCTCTGTCCTATTGCGCCGTCATTCCGGGAGGGTCCGCCCCGGAATGACAATCATTTAAACCGCCGCGCCGACTTCTTCAGCTCGTCCTCGGAGAAGAAGATGTCCTTGGCGTGGGTCACGATATCCTCGGCCTTCCAGCCCGTGAATGGCGGCGTCCAGCCTTCCATTTCCATCATCCGCATCTCGCGGACGCCGCGCGGGCCGGAGACGCCGAGCACCTTGCCGGTCTGGTCGCCGGAGAGATCGCTGACCATGTATAGCACGGCCGGCGCGATCCCGTCCGGTCCGAGCGCCAGCACCCGGGTTCTCCTTGTAGCGCGGCAGGTCGGAGGTCATGCGGGTCAGCGCGCCCGGCGCCAGCGTCCAGATCCGGATGTTGTATTTGCGGCCCTCGATCGCCAGCACATTCGACAGTCCCCAGATACCGCCCTTGGCGGCGCCGTAATTGGTCTGGCCGAAATTGCCGATCAGGCCCGGAGGTCGAGGAGGTGTTGACGATGACGCCGCCGCCATTGTCCCGCATCCATCTGAACACGGGCTGGGTGCAGCAGAAGGTGCCCTTGAGATGCACCTTGATCACCTGGTCCCAGTTGGCCTCCTTCGCCTTGGCAAAGGTCTCGTCGAGCAGGATGCCGGCATTGTTGACCAGGATATCGGCGCGGCCGAAATTCTTGATGGCGTCGTCGAACACCGACTGGCCGCCGGCCAGGGTCGAGATGTCGGCGCCGTTGGCGACGGCGCGGCCGCCCTCGGCCTTGATCGCGTCGACCACCTTCTCGGCCATCGACTTGTCGGCGCCGGAGCCGTCGCGCGGTCCGCCGAGATCGTTGACCACGACCGCCGCGCCCTCGCGCGCGAACAGTTTTGCGTAGGCCTCGCCGAGTCCGCCGCCCGCGCCCGTGATCAGCGCCACCTTGCCGTCGAGCAATCCCATGGTGTTTCTCCCTGTTAGTCTACTGTCATTGCCGCGGGCAGCTCCTGCAGGGCTGAACCCGGAATCCGGAGGTTGTCTAGCTCGAGATTCCGGGTTCGCGCTGCGCAGCGCCCCGGAATGACGGCGGTATTAATCCCAGCACCGTCCTGCCGCTCTTGATGACCGTGACGCCGCGCGCCTTCACTTTCGCCTCGAACGAAATCACGTTGCCGTCCTTCCACATTTCCATCGTCACGGTCTCGCCGGGATAAACCGGCGAGGAGAACCGCGCCGCGTGCTGTTTGAAGGCGGACGGATCGTAATCGGCATAGGTCTGCAACACGCCGCGGCAGGTGATGCCGTAGGTGCACATGCCGTGCAGGATCGGTCGGGGAAAGCCGGCGCGCTTGGCGAACTCCGGATCGGAATGCAGCGGATTGCGGTCGCCGCAGAGCCGGTAGACCAGCGCCTGATCCGGCCGCGTCGATGATATCGACGGTCCTGTCGGGCGCTGCGGGTCGGCACCTGGTGCGGCTCGGGCTGGCCTTCGGACGGCCCGCCAAAGCCGCCGTCGCCGCGCGCGAAGCGCGAGGCCACCAGCGTCGCCAGCTTCTCGCCGTCGGCGTCCTTCAGCACCGTCTGGTGGCGGATCACCGCGCCCTTGTCCTTGCCCTTGTCGCACACCGCGAGCACGGTGGAATCGGCGGTGATGTGGGCTGCGGTCGCAAGCGGCTTGTGAAAGGTGATGTCGCGCTCGCCGTCGACCACCATGACGCGGTTGAGGTTCATCTCGCCGGGCCCGGCGCCCCAGGCGGCGACCGAGGCAAAGGTCGGCACGATCTTCAGCGGACGCGGCGTGGCGCAGGCCTCGTTGACGAAGGCGAGTTCCTTCTCGTCCATGGGATCGGCGCCCAAGCCGATGCCATAGGCGTAGAGCATCACCTCGCGATCGCTGTAGGCGTATTTCTGGCCGAGGTTTTTCAGCGCCATCAGCTCTTCGTACTTGATCGGCATTTGCGGCGTTCTCCCACCAGATATTTTTTCTTGTCGTCACCCCCGCGAAAGCGGGCGTCCAGTAATCACCAAGTTGCGTTTACTGGATCCCCGCTTTCGCGGGGATGACGACCGTCTAGCCTCGCGCGCATCGTGCGCAACCTCGATCCTCACGCCGGCGTAAAGAACGGCAGCGGCGCGCCGTCGGTCGGCTTGAACACCACTTTCACCTTCTGGCCGATCTTCAGCTCGTCGATGTCGCAGTCGACGATATTGGTCTGCAGCGAGGGGCCTTCCTTCAGCGTGACATAGGCGATCGCAAACGGGCCGTTCGCCGATTTGCGCATCAGGCTGAAGGTATAGATCGTGGCCTCGCCCGAACTCTCCTCCCACACCGTCTTGTCGGAAAAGCAGAACGGGCAGATCGAGCGCGGAAAATAATGCGGCTCGCCGCAGGCGGTGCAGCGCTTGATCATGAACTTGCCCTGCTTGGCCGCTTCCCAGAACGCTGCGGTCTCGGGATTGGTCACCGGGTGCCGGATATTTCTTGGTCTTCGGCCATCACACGCGCTCCAGAATGCAGGTTGAGGCGGCATGGCGATTGCCGAGCAGGCCGCCGGTGCCGTGGGCGATCGCGAGATCGCAATTCGGCACCTGCACTTTCGGATGCGCCTCGCCGCGCAATTGCCGCACCGCCTCGATGATCTTGGTCATGCCGCCGCGGTTGACCGGATGGTTGCTGCACAGCCCGCCGCCGTCGGTGTTGAACGGCAATTTGCCGACGCCCGAGATCAGGTTGCCGTCGGCGACGAACTTGCCGCCCTCGCCCTTCCTGCAGAAGCCGAGGTCCTCGAGTTGCATCAGCACCGTGATGGTGAAGCTGTCGTAGATCGAGGCGTACTTGATGTCCTTCGGCGTCACGCCGGCTTCCTCGAAGGCGCGCGGACCGGACCAGACGCCCGCGGAATAGGTCAGATCGAGGTCCTTGCCGCCGCGCGGCCCCTTGGTCGCCTCGCCGTGGCCGATCAGCCGCACCAACGGCTTCTTCAGGCTCTTCGCGATCTCTTCCGTGGTCACGATCAGCGCGCCGCCGCCATCGGTGACGACGCAGCAGTCCATCCGGTGCAGCGGATCGGAGATCATCGGCGAGTTGAGCACGTCCTCGACGGTGACGACCTCCTTCAGCATCGCATGCGGGTTGTACTGCGCATGGTGCGAGGCCGCGACCTTGATCCAGGCAAGCTGCTCGGAGGTGGTGCCGTAGTCGTGCATGTGGCGCATGGCACACATGCCGTAGGCATTGTGGGTGGTCTGCCCATAGGCCGTCTCGAAATCGGCCTCGGCGCCGGCCGAGCGCGGCGGCAGCGGCCCGGTGCGCGGCTTGCCGGCCAGCGTGATCAGCGCGACCGAGCACTTGCCGGCCGCGATCGCCTCGGCGGCATGGCCGAGATGGATCAGGTAGGAGCAGCCGCCGGTATCGGTGGAATCGATGTGGCGGAGCTTCTTCATTCGAGGCCGAGATAATCGGCCATCGGCATCAACCCGCCCGGCGCGTCGCCGGCGCAGAAATAGCCGTCGATATCGGCCTTGGTGAGGCCGGCGTCCTCGATCGCCCCCTTGGCGACTTCGGCATGCAGCTGTGCGGTGGATTTATCGGGTGCGTGCCGGGTCGGATGTTCGTAGATCCCGGCAATGTAGGCCTTGCCCTTGATGGTCAATTGGTTCTCCGCTGGCGTTTCTTTTTCCTTAGCCTTGCGTTTTGTGACGTGCCGGCGCGGGCTTGGCAAGCGGCGAAATATTCCGCGAGGTGAGACGGTGCCATCAAGCGCGGGCTGCGAGATGCTTTGGGAGCGCGCCCTACAGATCTGCGCGAACCTTGCTGCGGCGCGCGTCACGAGGAATGGGCCGCAACAAGAGCGCCGTCGCACGACTCTGCGTTCTCGCGGCACGGAGGTCCGAGCTATGGGATCAGGACACCCTCGCAAAGCAAGAGGGCGCAGGGAATGCCGAGTGCCCAATGCACCCGCAGCCTCGTGTGCGCTTTGTAGTTGGAGTATGCACACGAGTATTCACAGCGGAAGCACCGGAAACATCCGGCATTCCCCACGCAATGGTTTTAACAGCTTATTGCGCGCTCTCCCCGGGGACCGGGCTTTCTTGCCCCCGTCGTCCGCGTGATGCGAAGCATCATCGCCAACTTAACGCCAGCGTCGGGGCGTCAGGACCACACGCCTTCGCCGTCCGCGTGAGCATCGCTCGTCTAGCGACACCACTACGTCCACCGCATCCCGCCCCACGTTCGTGACGATCGCGATACGTCCCTCTTGCCGGGACGGGATGCCGCGGATGAAACCACTGATTTGGGGTCGCCGTCAAGAAGATTTCTGAAAATCAGAAGATGCGCCCGGCGGCGGATCGATGCGATCGCGCCAGAGGAACTACTCCGTTACTACCAGCGCCCGCCCCAGCGGCGTCGATAGCCAAAACCGCCGCTCACCAACCGCAGGATCAGCAGAAGGACAACGGCGCCGATAAAGGCGTTCAAAATGAGAGCGACCATTCCCGCCCCGAGGTGAATCCCAAGTTGCGGCAACAACCAATCGCCGATAAAGGCGCCAATCAGACCGACCAGCAAATCGCCGATCAAGCCAAATCCGCCACCCTCCATCACCCGGCCTGCAAGCCACCCGGCAACAATTCCAACAATAATGATAATCAAGAGACTCTGATTGGACAGGTGCACGAGCGTACCTCCGAATGAGATGAACGCTGGCTAATGCCGGTCGTCGGGGATAGTTCCAATTTTAATTCGCGAGATGGAGATATTGCGCGAGCCATCCAAAATCGTAGAATCGTAGGGTGGGCAAAGCGTCCGCCGTAGCTCGAAGAGCTGAGGCGGACGCGTGCCCACCATCGAGATAGCGCCCGCGGAGACATGGTGGGCACGGCGCGAAGGGCGCCTTTGTCTTACTGCGTCATAAGCGGCTTTATCCCCTCATCCTGAGGAGCTTGCGCAAGCAAGCGTCTCGAAGGACGAGGCCACCAGCGGGGCCTCATGGTTCGAGACGGCGCAAGGGCGCCTCCTCACCATGAGGGTTCAGTGACACAGTAAGATTTGCCCACTACCTCTCACCATAAAGGTTGGAAGCCTACTCCGCCGCGATCTGCCGCGGCGCGGAAGGCGGGTTGGCGAGATCCGCGACAAGCTGCACGTGACGCGCTTTCACGTCCTGCGCCGCCTTCTCCTTCACCGGCCCGTATCCCCTGATGCGGTCGGGCAGCGACAGGAGTTCGACCGCGGTGTCGATCGTCACCGGCGATAGCGTCGAAATCACGGTCGCGACGTCCGTTTCGTAAGCCGCGATCAGCTCGCGTTCGAGCCTGCGATCGGCGCTGTAGCCGAAAATGTCGAGCGCCGTGCCGCGCAGGAAACGGAATTTCGCAACGCTACGGAACACCGGCATCAGCCAGGCGCCGATGGCGCGCTTCTTGGGCCGGCCCAGCGCATCGACGCCGCTCGACAGCAGCGGCGGCGCCAGGTTGAAGCTGATCTTGATGTCGCCCTCGAACTGATCCTTGAGCTGTTGCTCGAACCGGCCGTCGGTGTAAAGCCGCGCCACCTCATACTCGTCCTTGTAGGCGAGCAGTTTGGCGTAGTTGATCGCGACCGGGCGCGGCAGCGCCTCGCCATAGCCGCCCTTGAGCGCGGCGTCGCGCACCTGGCCGACCAGCTTGCGATAGCGCGTGGCCAGCTTTTCGTTCTGATAGTCCTTCAGGTGCGCGCTGCGATGGACGATGATCTCGTCCAACGACATCTGTTCAACCGTCTTCGGCGCCACCGTCGCGTCCTGGCCTTTCATCATGGCCGCAAGCCGGGCCGGATCGGCCGCCGCGAGGCGCCCGAGCCCGAAGGCCTGCTTGTTCATCTTGATCGATACGCCGTTGACCTCGATCGCCTGCTCGATCGCCTCCGCCGAAAGCGGCAATAAGCCCCGCTGATAGGCATAGCCCATCATCATGATGTTGGTGGCGATGGAATCGCCGAGCAGCATCTCGGCGGGCTTGGTGAAATCGAAGAAGGCCGAGTCCTTGCGTAGCGCGGTTTCCAATACGCTGTTGACCTTGCGGCTCTCGAAATTGAAATCGCGGTTCAGAATAAAATCGGCGGTCGGAATCACGTGGCTGTTGATGATGCCGGTGGTGCGGCTGGATTCACAGAGCGTGATGGTGTCCTTCGACGCCGCGACCACCTCATCCGCGGCAAGCACCAGATCGGCGGTGCCGGTGACGATGCGCGAACAGGTGACGTCGGCGGTGTGCTCTGAAAGCCGGACATGGCTCAACACCGCCCCGCCCTTTTGCGCCAGGCCCGACATGTCGAGGATCATGCTGGCCTTGCCCTCGATATGCGCGGCCATGCCGAGCAATGCGCCGATGGTCAGGACGCCGGTGCCGCCGACGCCGCCGATGGCGATGTTATAGGGCCGATCCAGCTGGGGTAGCGAGGTGGGCTCCGGCAGGTCGCCGATGTCGCCGAGATCGGCTGGCGCGCGGCGGCGCGGCTTGCCGCCATCCACCGTCACGAACGACGGGCAAAAGCCCTTCAGGCACGAATAGTCCTTGTTGCAGGTCGACTGGTTGATGGTGCGCTTGCGGCCGAGCTCGGTCTCCAGTGGCTCGACCGAAATGCAGTTCGACTGCACCGAGCAGTCGCCGCAGCCTTCGCACACGGCCGGATTGATCATGACCCGGCGCTGCGGGTCCTCCATGGTGCCGCGCTTGCGGCGGCGGCGTTTTTCCGCGGCACAGGTCTGCACGAACACGATGGCCGAGGTGCCCTTGATCTCGCGGCAGGCCTTCATGACGGCGTCGAGCTCGTCGCGATGCGCGGTCTTGACGCCGGGCGCGATATCGGAAGCCGGATAGAGATGTGGATTTTCCGAAACCAGATAGATCTCGCGGATGCCTTCGGCATGAAGCTGGAAGGTGACCTGCTGCGGCGACAATTCGCCGTCGACATGCTGGCCGCCGGTCATCGCGGTCGCGTCGTTATAGAGGATCTTGTAGGTGATGTTGGCGCCTGAGGCGACCGCCTGGCGGATCGCGAGGCTGCCGGAATGGAAATAGGTGCCGTCGCCGAGATTGGCGAACACGTGCGCTTCCTTGGTGAAGGGCGCAACCCCCACCCACGGCACGCCCTCGCCGCCCATATGGGTGAAGGTCTCGGTGCTGCGGTTCATCCACAGCGCCATGAAGTGGCAGCCGATGCCGGCGAAGGCGCGGCTGCCCTCCGGCACCTTGGTCGAGGTGTTGTGCGGGCAGCCCGAGCAGAAATACGGCGTGCGGGTGATCGGCGCCACCGGCTGCATCTGGGTCGCTTCGCGGCCGTTGAACCAGTCGGCCTTGGCGCGAAGCATCTCGGCGATTTCGGGATTGAGGTTGAGGCGAAGCAGCCGCTCGGTCAGCGAACTCGCCAGCGAGGCCACGCTGAGTTCCGCGGCAAAGGTCAGGAAGCGCTTGTCGTGCTCGTCCATCTTGCCGACGATGCGCGGACGAACGTCGTCGCGCCAGTTGAACAGCTCCTGCTTGACCTGGTTCTCGACGATCTCGCGCCGCTCCTCGACGATGAAGATTTCCTCCAGGCCGACCGCGAATTGCCGCACACCTTCGGGCTCCAAGGGCCAGGGCATGCCGATCTTGTAGAGCCGCAAGCCGATCTTGGCGGCGACCTCGGGCGTGATGCCCAGTTCGCGCAGCGCCTGGCGGATGTCCTCGTAGCTCTTGCCGGACGCCATGATGCCGTAGCGCGCGTTCGGCGAATCCATGGTGACGCGGTTGACCTTGTTGGCGCGGGCGAACGCGATCGCGGCAAAGCCCTTGTAGTCCTGCAGCCGCCGGTCCTGGTCGATAGCGATCGTCGGGCCAGCGCAGGTTGAGCCCGCCCGGCGGCAACTCGAAATCGGTGGGAATGATGAAGGGCTTCATCTCGTCGGTGAGATCGACCTCGGCCGTGGTCTCCACGGTCTCGGTGATCACCTTCATGCCGACCCAGCAGCCGGAGTAGCGCGACATCGCGATACCCAGAAGCCCCATCTCGATCATTTCGTGGATGCTGGAGGGATAGAGGTAGGGCATCAGCGCCGAGATGAAGGCGTGGTCCGATTGATGCGGGACGGTGGAGGATTTGGCGCCGTGGTCGTCGCCGGCAAGGCACAGCACGCCGCCGTTTTTCGCCGAGCCCGCCGCGTTGCCGTGGCGGAACACGTCGCCGCAGCGGTCGACGCCAGGGCCCTTGCCGTACCAGATGCCGACCACGCCGTCGTGCTTGGCGCCGGGCGAGAGGTTGAGCTGCTGCGAGCCCCAGATCGCGGTGGCGGCCAAGTCCTCGTTCACGCCGGGCTGGAACTTGATGTTGTATTGCTCGAGATGCTTTCGCGCGGCGAACAGTTGCTGGTCATAGCCGCCGAGCGGCGAGCCGCGATAGCCGGAGATGAAGCCTGCGGTGTTGATACCGGCGGCACGATCGCTGCGGATTTGCGCCATCGGCAGGCGGACCAGCGCCTGGATACCTGTCAGAAAAACGTGGCCGGTGCCTTGGGTGTATTTCTGGTCGAGACTGATCGGACCCTGGTTGATTCCCATTTAAGCCCTCTTAAGCCTTTGGCCCTGCCCGTTGTTTTTAGCTAGTGACGGCCTGCCCCGATTGCCACTCTATGTCGGTTTTTCACCCCCGCGCAGCACAAAATCTCGGTATGGCGCTGCCGTTTTGGCAAATCGCAACTTCGTGCCGGGAAGTAGCGGCGTCCGATTTCGGTTTGTGTCGTCCGGGGGCATGGCGGCGAAATAGCGTAACGCCTTGCTTTCGCGCTATACCCTTTCCCGACCATCAACTGGATCTGCCCCGCGATGCGCGCAATTCTGGCTCCTCTATTTTTGTGCGGTGCGCTCGCGGCCGGCCAGGCGCAGGCCGAGCCCTCGGACGAGACCATTGCGCACGGCAAGGCGCTGGTGGAGGCCGGCGGTTGCATAAGCTGCCATACCGCCGACCCGGCAAAACCCTTTGCCGGGGGAAAGCGCATCGACACCCCGTTCGGGGCGATCTTTTCGCCCAACCTGACGCCGGACCGCGACAGTGGGATCGGGGCCTGGAGCGACCAGGATTTCTACCGCGCGCTGCGCTATGGCGTGGCGCCGGACGGCTTGCGCTATTACCCGGCCTTTCCCTATCCGAATTTCACCAAGCTGACGCGGGACGACATTCTGGCGATCCGCGCCTATCTCGCGACGCTGGCGCCGTTTCAGAACGAGGCGCCGCCGCCGCAACTGCGTTTTCCCTTGAACTTTCGCGTGGTGATGCGGGCCTGGAATTTCCTGTTCTTCAAGCCCGGGCATTTTCGAGCCCGATCAGAACAAGAGCGCGGAATACAATCGCGGCGGCTACCTCGTCACCGGCGTCGCGCATTGCGGCGCCTGCCACACGCCGAAAAACTTCTTTGGCGCCGACCGACGCGGCCGCGCATTTGCCGGCGGCGTTGTGCGACGGCTGGTTCGCGCCGCGGCTCGACGGCGCCGAGCGCAGCGGCCTGAAATCCTGGAGCGTCGAGGACATCGCCGAATATCTAGCGAGCGGCCGTAACGGCAAGAGCCATGCCGACGGCCTGATGGCCGAGGTCGTCGTCAGCTCGACCTCGAAGATGAGCGACGCCGATGTCCGCGCGATCGCCGTCTATCTGAAGAGCCTCCCCGTTGGCCCGCCCGAGCCTGCGGTGCAGCCCGCCGCCGGAAGCGGGCATGAAGGACGGCGCGCAAATCTACGCGCACTACTGCATCGCCTGCCACGAAGCCGACGGCTCGGGCGCGCCGCGAATCTATCCGCCGCTGCCCGGCAATGCGCTGTTGCAGTCGGCCAATCCCTCAAGCACCCTTCGCGTCATCCTCGACGGCGCGCAGACCGTGACGACGCCGCGCGCGCCCAATACCGGCGAGATGCCGGCCTACGCCAAGCAATTGAACGACCAAGAGGTAGCCGACGTCACCAACTACATCCGCAATTCCTGGGGCAACGCCGCGCCGCTGGTGACGCCGGAACAGGTGGCGAAGGCGCGGCGCTGAGCGTCATGACGGCTTATCAGCGCGGCTCGCTGTTGAAGACGAATTTCGGCATTTCCCATTTGAAGCGGATCGCCAGCAGGCGCAGCGACAGGCCGAGCACGAAGGTGAGCGCGGTCCAGATTTCGTCGTTCAGTTTCAATCCGAACGCGGTCGCGTAAAACAGCCCGGTGACGACGGAAACGCTGGCGTAGAGCTCGGCGCGAAACAGTAGCGGCACGTCGTTGCAGAGAATGTCGCGCAGCACGCCGCCGGCGCATCCCGTGATCATGCCCGACACGATCACGATCGGTAGCGACGCGTCCATCTGCCAGGCGACGTCGCATCCGGCCATGGTGAAGACCACAAGCCCGATCGCGTCGAGGACGAGAAAGGCGACGTTGAGCCGGTGCACGGCGCGGGCGATCAGGATGGTTGCGAAGGCCGCCACCGCTGTCAGCGCGAGATAGGACGGGTTTTGCACCCACACCAGCGGATAGTGCCCGAGCAGGACGTCGCGGATCGTGCCGCCGCCGAGCGCGGTGATGCAGCCGAGCATGCATACCCCGACCCAATCCATGCTGCGCCGGCCTGCGGCCAGCGCCGCCGTCATCGCCTGCGCCGTGAGCGCCACGAGCGAGAGCACATGCAATACGCTATCGCTGGGAGGCAGGTTCCACATTGCGCCCTCATTGGAACTGGTTTTGGAACTTACGGCGCGCGTTCCTGCCTGAACAGCTCTGAAAATACCCGTTCACAACCTGACCAGCGCCAGGAACCTGCGGCGCGCGTCGCCGGTTGTCTACGACTAAAGGAGGAACCATTCATGGCCAATCAACGCATTCCGAATGATCCTTATCGCAGCGGTCCAAGCGACGACGAGTACGGCTCGCGGCTCGAAAGGGAGGCGCAGATCGATCCGGAACTTGCCGAAGGTCCCGCGAGCGGCGGCAGGATCGCGCTGTACGCGGTCGGCATCTTCTTGGTGTTGGGCGCGGTGTTCTACGGCCTGAACCACACCACCACCACCAATGAGGCCTCGACCGCCCCTCCCGCGCAGACCGCGCAGACGCAACCGGCTACGCCGCCACCACAGGCCCCTCCGGGCATGCGTGACGTGACGCCGCGTGCGCCCACGAGTCCGCCCGGCGTGACCACGGGTTCGGCCACCACCCCGCCGGCCCGACCGAACAACGATAATCGCTAAGAAGCGATAATCGCTAAGACAAGCGTGGATTTAACTTGAAGAAGCAGCGGGCAAGAAAATGCCCGCTGCTTCTTTGCGTCAGCCGAACATCTTGTTCAGTTCGCCGCCCGGATAGCCGCCGGCGAGTTCGGTGAACGTCCCCTGCTCGGCCATTTCCTTCGCCGCCTTCATGAAGCCGGCCCAGGCCACGCGCGCCAATGAGCCGCCGACACTGATCCGGCGCACGCCGAGTTCTGCGGCCTGCTGCAGCGACAGGCCGGAGGCGCCGATCAGAAGATTGACCGGCTTCGGAGCCACCGCCTTCACGATCGCGGCGATGTCTTCCCGGGTCTTGATGCCCGGCGCGTAGAGGCAATCGGCGCCGGCGTCGGCATAGGCATTCAGCCGGTCGATGACGAGCTTCAGATCGGCCTGCCCCCACAGGAACGCCTCGCAGCGTCCGGTCAGGAGTACGCCGCTGTTGTCGGCATCGATCGCCGCGCGCGCCGCCTTGATGCGCTCGATCGCGAGCGAGCGGTCGTACAGCGGCTTGGCCTTGTCGCCGGTCGAATCCTCGATCGACAGTCCGGCCAGCGCCGGTCTTGACGCCGCGCGCGACATTGGCGGCGACCTTCGCGGGCTCGACCGCAAAGCCGCCCTCGAAATCGGCGTTGACGGGCAGATCGACCGCGGCGCAAATCGCCGTGAGATGATCGCAGACCTCGTCGAGCGTGACGCGGTTGTCGGCCTTGCCGATGGTCCAGGCAAAGCCGGCGCTGGTGGAGGCGAGCGCCTTGAAGCCGAGATGCTGCAGCGCCTTTGCACTGCCGACGTCGAACGGGTTCGGCAGCACGAAGCAGCCGGAGGCGTGCATCTTGCGGAACGTGGCGCGCTTGTCAGCTGTGGTCACCGGCATGGGTGTCTCCCTTTTTTGCTTTTCTGGCAGATCAAGATAGCGATGCGTCGAGCTTAGCGCCAGCGCGCAATCTTCACGCGAACCGCTACCACTTCGCTCGAAAATGCTATGTCACCTTGCGCAGAAACGTCCGCTCCTCCGCCAGGATGAACTTGTTTTCCTCGGCGAAATTGAAATTCGCCATGCCCTCGGCATCATTGCGCAACCGCGCGCGGTAGCTTTCGTAAGCCGCGAGGCTCTCGAACGAGATCAGCGCGAAGGCGATGTTGTTGGTGCCTTCATGCGGCATGAAATAGCCGATCAGGTCACCGCCGCATTTCGGGATGACGGCGAGCCAGCGCTTGGAATATTCCTCGAACAGCGCGCGCTTGAACGGATCGATCTGGTAACGGATGAAAACGGTGATGGCCATGGGAACCTCCAATGCTCAGTTGCCGTCATTGCGAGGAGCGCAGCGACGAAGCAATCCATGTTTTCTTCGCGGCGCGATGGATTGCTTCGCTCCGCTCGCAATGACGAAGTCAATTGCTCGAGTTTGATAATAACCGCTTGATCGTCGGCGATGCTTCGGTTATCATCGAAGCATGAAAGCAGGTCCCGATATCGCCATGGTCGCCTCTCTGGTCGGCGATCCCGCGCGCGCCAACATGCTGACCGCGCTGATGAGCGGCCGGGCGCTGACCGCGAGCGAGCTTGCGCAGGAAGCCGGTATCACGCCGCAGACCGCGAGCTCGCATCTTTCGAAACTCGAGGGCGGCGGGCTGATCGAGCAGGAGAAGCAGGGCCGCCACCGCTACTACCGCCTCACCGACCCCGACGTCGCCGGCGTGCTCGAGGGGCTCGCCGGATTGGCGGCGCGCGCCGGCCACATGCGCGTGCGCACCGGGCCGAAGGATCCGGCGCTGCGCCGGGCGCGGATCTGCTACGACCATCTCGCCGGCGATCTCGGCGTGCAGATGCTCGACAGCATGAAGATGCAGCGGCTGGTGCGCTCGAGGAAGCAGGACATCGAATTGACCGCCGAGGGCGAGCGGTTCCTGGAAAACAACCTGCAGATATCGCGCCGAGATGCTGGCCCATCCGCGCCGCCCCGTCTGCAAGGCCTGTCTCGACTGGAGCGAGCGTCGCCATCATCTCGCCGGCACGCTGGGTGCTGCCATGATGACGCGATTTGCCGAACTGAAATGGGCCGCGCGCGATGCCACGCCCGGCAGCCGCGTCGTCAATTTCACCCGTACGGGAGAGAAGCGGTTCGCGGCGCTGTTCGGCAACGGCGAACAGGTCGGAACATCCGGCCTCGATGGCTTTTGGACAAGAAGTCGTGAAGCGGGCTCGGCTTTGATTCGTCGAGGCTAGCGGCCATACAGGCGCTTCGTCTTTCCCGGGGCCCTCCATGCGACGCATCTTCCTTACCGCCATCGCCGCTGCCTTCCTCGCCGCCCCGTTCATGCCATGCCCGCGCAGCCGAGGCGCCGCCGCGCGAACCCTATGGCATCGACCTCGAGGGTTTCCCCTATCCCTACCCGGTGAGCCTGTTGCCGGTGGTCAATGACGGCGAAGCGCTGCGGATGGCCTATATGGACGTGCCGCCGGCGCAGCCGAACGGCCGCATCGTGGTGCTGCTGCATGGCCGCAATTTCCCGTCGAGCTACTGGGCGCCCGTCATCAAGTGCTGACCGGCGCCGGCTACCGCGTGGTGGTGCCGGACCAGATCGGCTTCGGCAAATCCTCCAAGCCATCCGGCGATCTGCATTTCGACAACCTCGCCCGCAACACCATCGCGCTGCTCGATCATCTCGGCATCGCCAAAGCCGACATCGTCGCCCATTCGCTGGGCGGCATGCTCGCGGTGCGCATCGCGCGCGCCTATCCGGACCGCGTCAACCATCTGGTGCTGACCGCGCCGATCGGGCTGGAGGACTACCGGCTGTTCGTGCCGCCAGTGCCGACCGAGAAAATCCTGGAGGCCGAGGACAAGCTCACCGCCGAAGGCTATCGCAAGCAGCTCGAGACCAACTATTCCCTGAAGCTGCCGCCCGATCAGGTGACGCCGTTCATCGATCAGCGCTTCAACATCAAGGGCAGCGCCGAATATCCGCGCTGGCTGCGCGCCTTCGTCGCCTCCGCGCAGATGATCTACCGCGAGCCGGTGGTGCACGAGATTCCGCTGATCACGCAGCCGACGCTGTTCATCATGGGCGCCGACGACCACAACGCGCCCGGCCGGCCAAACGCGCCGGAGGCGCTGCGGCCGAAGATGGGCCAGAACGCCGAGCTTGCGAAAGCGCTGGCCGCGCTGATGCCCGATGCGCGCGCGGAAGTGATCGCGAATACCGGGCATCTGGTGTTTCTCGAGGCGCCGGACAAATATGACGAGCTGCTGCTCGGCTTTCTCGGCAAATGAAAAAGGCAGGGACTGAAATTTTCACTCCCTGCTTTTCGGAAACTTACTTACCAGTTGCGGAAGCACTGGCGGCCGTAGGGGCCGGAATGCCAGCCGGGCGGGCAATTGAACATCGGGCGGCAGCCGCCATAGGGGCCGCGGTGCCAGCCGGGTCCGCAGCCGCCGGCGACGCGGATGGTGTTGGCGGAGGCGGCCTGATCAAGCGGCGCCAGCGGCATCGCCTGCGAGGCGGTCATCGCCGCCAGCCCAAGACCCAAGCCCAAAACGGAAACAGCAAGCAATTTCATGACAGTTCCTTTCTTTCAAAAATTTGCCGCGATGCGGCAGTTTCGCAACTACGCAAAGATTACGACAGTTTGGTAAGGCGGTTACCAGCGCCGCCAATGGCGATGCCAGTGGTGGCGATGCCAACCCCAGTGCCGGCGATGCCAGCCCCAATGGCGGTGCCATCGATGATGCCAGTGATGTCCCCAGCGCACCTCTTCAGGTGTGAGACGACTGGCCTCCTCGCTTGACGTCACGGCGGGATGGGCATCCCCGTTGGCAAGCGGCGCCGCGTTCGGGCCGAGTGGCGCCAGCGCCAGTGGCGCGGCCTGGGCGCTCCCCGCCAAGACGGCGGCACCTGCGGCAAGTCCAACGGCTACTTTCAGGAAGTCGCGGCGTTCCATCGCATCTCTCCTTTGTTGCGCCCGGCTGAGCAGCATGGAGCAGAGTTTCGCGGACGAGACCTGAATGGGCGCTGAACTGGTTGTTCAGTTTGGCGCGCCTATGCCACAAACTCTTCCGCCAGCACGAATGTCTCGCGGGTGCGGGTGACATCCGGCCAGTCGCGATTGAAATCGGCGACCAGCCGCTTCAGGTCCTCGCCCTTCATCGCGCGGTCGAGCGAGGCTTCATCCGTGAACTGGTAGGTCGCCTGATGCACGGCGGGATCGGCAAGGCTCCAGAACCGCCACGCCTTGGTCACGCCGAACGATTTCGCGGCGTCGGGCAGATGTTCGGTCTGATACCATTTGTCGAACGCCTTGCGTTTGGCGGGATCGGCGACGGTGGCGCGGACGACGAAGTAGGCTGCGGGCATGGTTTCCTCCATCAGATCGACGGCATCGGCGTGCCGAGTTAGAACACGAACTGCTTGCCGACGGCAGTCGGCGCGAGCGCATCCGGAAATGCATTCGCCAGCGCTGTCATGGCGCGCCACCCCGTGCAATGGCCGGCGGCGATGGTCTTGATGCCGAATTCCTTCAGCCCCTCCACGGTCTGCGGAATGATCGCTTCGTTCGGGCCCGACAGATGCAGGCCGCCCATCACGGCATGGATCGGCAGATCCGGAAACGTCGCGCGGGCATGCCGGCACACGTTGACGATGCCGGCATGCGAGCAGGCCGAGAACACGACCAGCCCCTTGCCGGCGACATCAACGGCGAGCCAGCGCTCGTCCATCAACAACTCGTCCGGCTCCCAGCCATTGGCCGTGCGTTTGACCTGCCCGGGAAAGCCGCGCTCGAAGCCGGACAGCCGCGGGATTTCGCCGCTGACGTAGAACAGCCCGTCGAGGAAGGTCTGCGGCTCCGTTGTCACCACCATCTCGGCGCCGAAATCGGATAGCTCCGCTACGCTCGGCACGTCATCCATCCGCCGCAGCGCGCCGCCCGGCATGACGCACGCCGCGCGTCACGAACATGCCGGGATGGGCGTAGAATGGCACGAGCGGCCGCCGTTGCGGCTGCGGATGGCACCGAGCGCGAGCAGCATTGCGCCGGAATGGTCCCAATGGCCGTGCGACAGCACGATGCTCTCGACCGCGCCGAGATCGACGCCGAGCCGCGAGACGTTGCGTTCGAAGGCGTAGTCCTCAGGCCCGCTGTCGAACAGGACGGTATGGCGCTTGCCGCCGCGGTGAACCGTCACCAGACATGACAGGCCATGCACCGCACAACACAGGCAGCGCGCCGACCCGGTGAGCCCGCGCCGGCCAAGCGAGGCCATCTCGCCTTCGACAAAGGGCGGGTTCGACGACAGCCCATCGGTGGCGTTGTCGACGAGAATGCGGATTTCGACCTTGTCGGCAGCCTCAAGCGCGGACATGCAATTTCCCCGATGGCGGTGTTTTCTGCAGTGGGGCAGTGTTTAACAGAACACGCCGGCCGGCGACAGCGCCGCTCGGCGAACCTACCCTGCCGTCACACCCAGCCTCCACGCGGGTCGCCCGGCCTAAACCCACCCGCCCCGCGCCATGATGGCGGCGCAGAGCAGGATGATCACGATCGCCGCGAGTTCGGCGTGAATCACCGCGGTGACGCGCCTGCGCTTGTTCGCCGCCATCACCGGCACCTGCCCCGCCTTGATCGCGCCGCGCCAGGACAGGAATTCCATGGTCGGGATGATCGACAACAGGCCAACGATGATGAACAGCGAGAATTTCGTCAGGAATGCGTAGCTGTGAAAATAATAGTCCGCGCCCTTCTCGAAAAAGAACACCCGCAACAGCCCGATCACGAACAGCGCGCCGGCGGCAATCCCGAGCACGAGATCGGTCGTCTGCAATTTTCGCGCGGACTCGAGCGTCAGCTGCTGCCGGATCAGCGTGAACTCGATCGCGACCGCGGAAACCAGCGTGAAGGCGCAGAGGTGGTGGAGGAAGGCGAAGAGGGTGGACATGGCGGGCTCCGGTTGCCTCGGAGTGTAGGCAATGAGGAACCAGGCGCAAGACGTACGATCTAGATTGTAGGGCGTGTTGGAGGCGGAAGCCGTAACCCGCCATTTCGTGCTCTGCGGAGATTGCCGCGGCGGATTACGCCCGATCGCGTCGCGCCTTGCGCGAGCCCGCCGGGCTCCAATCCGTTCCGGAGCGGCCGTGTCACGTCAGCTTCATCGGCGCATCATGAACCAGCCGGAGCTCGATTCGGCCGATCAGCGCCGAACGACGCGCCTCCGCGGCGGTGATGGTGGCATCGGTCTGTCGCAACGTGCTGCATTCGAGCCGAGCGACACGATCCCGCCCAGCACCAAGGGGATCGATCCCAGCGCTGTGACCGGACCGGCTCCGAACAGGCCAAGCAGCGCGATCAACGGCAAAGCAACGCCGCCCGCGATGGCGATCTTGGAAGCCAGAATGAACTTCCGGCATTGCTCGGCAGTCTCGGCCAGCGACTCGAGCCGCGCCTCGATCTCGGAAATCTCGTCCGTCGGATCGTCTTCGTCGGTCATTGGACTTGAGTTCGAGGATACTGGATCACGCGCTAGACCGCTTCCGAAATGCCGATCATGCGAAGAATGTAGGGTGGGTAGAGCGAAGAGAAACCCACCATTCGTACCACAGACAGAGGTGATGGGTTTCGCTGCGCTCTACCCATCCTACGCTACAACGGCAAATTGTCGTGCTTCTTCACCGGCATCTCGACATGCTTGTCCCTTAGCATCGCCAGCGCCCGCGCGATCCGCCGCCTTGTCGAGTGCGGCATGATGACGTCGTCGATATAGCCGCGCTCGGCGGCGATGAAGGGTGACAGGAAACGGTCTTCGTATTCCTTGGTGCGCGCGGCGATCTTTTCGGGGTCGGCCATGTCGGCGCGGAAGATGATCTCGACCGCACCCTTGGCGCCCATCACCGCGATCTGCGCGGTCGGCCAGGCGTAGTTCATGTCGGCGCCGATTTCCTTGGACGCCATGACGTCGAAGGCGCCGCCATAGGCCTTGCGGGTGATCACGGTGACCAGCGGCACCGTGCATTGCGAATAGGCGAACAACAATTTCGCGCCGTGCTTGATCAGCCCGCCATATTCCTGCGCGGTGCCCGGCAGGAAGCCGGGGACGTCGACGAAGGTCACGATCGGGATGTTGAAGGCGTCGCAGAAACGCACGAAGCGCGCGGCCTTCCGTGACGCGTCGCTGTCGAGCACGCCCGCCAGCACCATCGGCTGATTGGCGACGAAGCCGACCGTGCGGCCGGCGATGCGGCCGAAGCCGGTGACGATGTTTTTCGCGAACGCCTCGGAGATCTCGAAGAAGTCGCCCTCGTCCACGACCTTCAGGATCAATTCCTTCATGTCGTAGGGCTTGTTCGGATTGTCGGGGATCAAGGTGTCCAGCGACATGTCGAGGCGTTCGATCGAGTCGAAGCTCGGCCATTCCGGCACGCCGTCGGAATTATTGGATGGCAGGAAGTCGATCAGCCGGCGCATCTGCAACAGCGTCTCGACGTCGTTCTCGAACGCGCCGTCGGCGATCGAGGAGCGCGTCGCATGCACCGAGGCGCCGCCGAGCTCTTCGGCGGTGACCACCTCGTTGGTGACGGTTTTCACCACGTCGGGGCCGGTGACGAACATGTAGCTCGTGTTCTTCACCATGAAGATGAAGTCGGTCATGGCCGGCGAATAGACGTCGCCGCCGGCGCAGGGGCCCATGATGACGGAAATCTGCGGGATCACGCCCGAAGCGATGACGTTGCGGCGGAACACATAGGAATAGCCCGCGAGCGCCGCCACGCCCTCCTGGATGCGCGCGCCGCCGGCGTCATAGAGCCCGATGATCGGCGCCCTCGCCTTCATCGCCATGTCCTGGATTTTGACGATCTTCTGGGCGTGGGTTTCGGACAACGAGCCGCCGAACACGGTGAAATCCTTGGCGAAGACAAAGGTCTTGCGGCCGTTGACGGTGCCCCAGCCGGTGACGACGCCGTCTCCCGGCACCTTGGTCTTCTCCATGCCGAACTCGGTCGAGCGGTGCTCGACGAACATGTCGAATTTCCTCGAAGCTGCCCTTGTCGAGCAGCAGCTCGATGCGCTCGCGCGCGGTCAGTTTGCCGCGCGCGTGCTGCGCCTCGATGCGCTTCTCGCCGCCGCCGAGCCTGGCGCCCGCGCGCCGCTCTTCAAGGGTATCCAGGATGTCTTTCATGTGCTCCCGCCGATCCTAAGGCCCGACCATTTCGGGGGTTCTAACACGGCAATTTCCGAAGCGGAAACCGGCCTTCGGCCGTTGGCTTGACTCTTTTTGCCGGTACAAGGGCTAAAGCGCGATATCGCGCTTTAGCTTCTTGTTTTGAGCATGATCTTCTCGGAAAACCGGTGTCCACTTTTCCGGATCATGCTCTACGAAACTGCTGGCAATCGAGGAGTTAACGAATGAGCGAAACCGCCGCCTCTGAGCCCACCGGCGCTGTCACCGGCGGCGTCAGGATCCTGCTCCGTCTCGAAGGGCTGACGCTGTTTGCGGCCATGCTGGTGCTGTACGCGACCTGGGGCGGCTCGTGGTGGATCTTTGCGATTCTCTTCCTCGCGCCGGACCTGAGCTTTGCCGCCTATCTGATCGACCCCAAGACCGGCGCCTTCGTCTACAACGCCGTGCACAGCTACCTGGCGCCGGTGGCGCTGATGACGCTTGGCTTCGGGCTCAGTGAGCCGCTCATCTTGTCGATCGCGATGATCTGGCTCGCGCATATCGGCATCGACCGCGCGCTCGGCTACGGCCTGAAATATACGGCCGGTTTTGGCTTCACCCATCTCGGGCGAATCGGGCGGGCCGGACTTGCAAAATAGGCGGGCGCAGGCCCGGATTTGACAGCCCTTCCCCCGCTTGTTTTATTCCGGCGCAAAGCCGCATCTCATCCCAACAAATGCTCCCGGGGAAACCAATGCTGACGGACTGGCGCATCGCCGTTGCCGCTGCGATCTTCTGCACCGGCATTCTCATGACCTGCATCGAAACGAATGCGCAATCGGTGCCGAAAGAGATCGCCTCGCGCGTCGAGATTTACGCGATCCCGTCGCTGACCTTGTCCGACCAGCAATTCCTAAAGGGTGACGCCGACGCCGGCAAGCCAGTCACCGTCGCCGGCGAATTCCGCGTCGCGCAAGGGACCGGCCGCCTCCCCGTCGTCGTTATGATGCACGGCTCGAGCGGCGTTTCGCCGGCCAGCGAAGCCTGGGTACACCAGTTCAATGCGATGGGAATCTCGACCTTCGTGATCGACGGTTTTTCCGGGCGTGGGCTGACGGTGGTTGGCCCAAACCAGGCGCTGCTCGGCCGGCTTAATCTGATCATCGACATCTATCATTCGCTCGATATTCTCGCCAAGCATCCCCGCGTCGATCCCAGCCGCATCGTGCTGATGGGATTTTCGCGCGGCGGACAAGCCGCGCTCTATGCGAGCCTCGATCGCTTCCAAAAACTCTGGAACAAGTCCGGCATCCAATTCGCGGGTTACATCCCGTTCTATCCGGATTGCTCGACGACCTACCTCACCGATACCGAGGTCGCCGATCGTCCGATCCGCATCTTCCACGGCACGCCCGACGACTATAACCCGGTCGCAAGCTGCAAGGCCTATGTCGCACGCCTCAAGGACGCCAAGCGCGACGTCACGCTGACGGAATATCCGGATTCGCAGCACGGCTTCGACGCGGGCCTGCTCGGCATCGATAATGTCGTGGTCTCGGCCAACGCGCAGACGGCGCGGCACTGCCACATCCGCGAGGGCGAAGGCGGCGTTCTGATGAATGCCGATACCAACGCGCCGTTCACCTACAAGGACGCCTGCATCGAGCTCAATCCGCACGTCGGCGGCAATCCCAGGACAGCCGAAGAAGCGCGCCAGGCCGTGCGCGACTTTTTGCGCGAGCTGTTCAAGCTGGGGTAAAGAAGACCGACGCGATGGCGCTTTCGCTCGCGCTCAAGCTTGTTCGCTTCTCCCGTGGCCTCATGGTTCGAGACGCGCGAAGACGCGCTCCTCGCGATGAGGGTCCTGAACCTCATCCTGAGGAGCGTCGCGACGCGATGCGTCTCGAAGGATGAAGCAGTTGAAGCTTCTAGATCGCCTCGATATCCCTGAGGCAGGTCTGCGTCAGTACCATGCGCTCGGGGATCAGCCGCGGTTCGACGCAATCCATGTTGAGCGCGAACACGGTCTGGGCGCTGCCCTTCTCGGCCCAGCCCACCATCCAGCCGAGTGAGCCTGCTCCGCTCGGGTCAGCCCCGACTTGGCGCGGATGATGCTATCGCCGACCTTGGTCACGGGCAGAATGTCGCGCACCAGATCCTGGCTGCGCTTGGAGATCGGCAATACGCCGCGCCGCAAGCGGTCGACGAAATCGACCTGCTGCAGCGGATCGATGCGCAAATCGCCGGTCAGCCAGAACTGGTCGATGCCGCCGCCGATGTTGCGGTTGCCGTAGTCGAACAGGTCGACATATTTCTGCATGCGTGCCTGCCCGATCCGGCGCGCGATCTCCTGATAGACCGGCACCGCGGAGACCGCGATCGCCGTGCGCATCGTGTGGTCCCGGTTCCAGGCCTCGATCGGGCGCTTCACCCCGTCCCATTTGAAGACGTCCTTGTCGGGGTCCTGCACCACGCCGGTCTCCAGCGCGATCAGCGAATTGGAATTTTGAAGGTCGAGGCCGGCAGCCTCCCCTCGCCCGACCGGTTCTTGTCGCTGGCGATGATGAGGTAGTCGTCGACCTTGTAGCCGACGAAGGTGCCGACCGTTCCGTCGTCGGTGAAGCGCATGGCGAGCAATTCGCGGAACTCGGTACGCCGAGGCGCGATGTCGGCAAGGCTGCGGGAGGGCAAGAGACCGGCGGCGGCCAGAAGACCGAGGGCATGGCGACGGTTGATCACGGAAGTCACATCCAATGCGTGCAAGGCGGCGGCGAAAATGCCTGTCGCATCATGGTAAAAAAATGACAAGGCCAATAAGGATCGGCAAATTGGACGAATTGCTACGAACCGGCAGCGATCAGCGAATGCGCCCCGACAGCCGCAGCACGAAGATCAGGACCTCGGCGACCGCCTTGTAGAGCTCGGCGGGAATTTCGTCGCCGATTTCGACATTCGACAAGGCGCCCGCCAGCACCTCGTTCTCCTCGATCGGGATGTCGTGCGCCCTGGCGACCTCGACGATCTTGGCGCCGATCGGGCCCTTGCCCTTGGCGATGACGCGCGGCGCGCCGGTCCGGTCGTAATGCAGCGCGACCGCAAGCTGGTTCTTGATCTGGTTCTTGACGTCCTGGTTCTTAACGTCTTGGCTCATAGCGCGCGATCCAGGAAATGCCCGGCCTTGGCGGGCGCGGCTTGCGGCGGGGTGCCGTCGGCGATCACGATATCGCCGGGCTGAAGCTGGGCTAACGCGAGCGCCTGGCTCAATTGGCCGGCGCCGGCGCGCAGTTGCGCCGCGGTCTGTGGCCGTTCCGCCCACATCCGCACCGAGGTGCGCGCGCCGGAGAAGGAAATCAGCGCATGCACCGGACCGGCCGGTTCGACATCGAGCGAGAACCGCGCCCGCCACACCCGCTTGTGCGGCCGCAACCTCGTTGCCGCCGCTGTCGCGCGATATCTCGAACTGCGCCATCGCCGTCCCTTGCGGGGTTGCGAACGGGATTTCGAAATTCCATCGCGCCGCGGTCGGATCGAGCCGCGCCGCCGTGGTGTCTGTCTGGCCCGGCAACGAGGCCACCTGCAGCAAGATCTGACGGGCGATTGCGGCGTCGGTATCGGCGAGCAACCGGTGCATGGCCGATTCGGCCGGCGAATTCGCCACCAGCGTCGCGGGCGAGACGGGCTGAGCGGTCGGCAATGCGCCGCTGAGCGGGGGTGGCGGCGGATGGCTGCGCGCCATCTCGGCGTCATCGACCTCGGATGATCGGCCGGCGACCGCCGGGATCAGCGAAAGCATCTGGCCATTCTCGAGCAGGAGGCTGGACGCATTTGCGAACGTCAGCGGTAGGCCCTGCACGGCTTCCTGCAGCAGGTTCAGCGCCGCGCTGCTGGCGGCGGCGCGGGCGGCCGCATCGGCCAATGCCGATGCCGGCGGAGGATGACCGGGTTCGCAAGGCCTGGGTTGAGAACATTTGGCGCGATCGGCCCGGTGGCGACCTGGGTCAAGACTTGGTCAAGACGGTCAAGACTTGGGTCAAGACGGCGGCCGCCGCCGTCTCCGACGCCAGCTGCGGCGCCAGCGTGGGTGACACCGTGGGGAGCGTCGCAGCTTCCGCCGTAATCGTGACTGGCTGCGCCAGTAGTTGAAGCGACTGGGCGCCCGCTTGCAGCACGGCCGTCGCAGCCGCCGTTGCCGGCTGCGCCACCGCCGCCGTCGACGTCACCGCTTGCGGCGCGACGACACGGCGCGGCTGGCGCCGCGGCTGCCGTCACAGTTTGCTGGGCTGCCAAAGCCGCGCTGGTCGCTCCGGCAACGACCGCCGTCGGCGTTGCGCCTTGCTGAACGGCCGCGCCGGCGCAGCGCCGCGCTCTGCGTCGGCAGTGCGCCTGATCACCGGCGCGCCTGGTGTCGCCAGCGCGCTCTGCGTCGCCGGCACCGCATTGAGGGAAGTCGAAAGCACCTGACGCAGGACAATCAGGGCCGCCTTGAGGTCAGGCGTCGCGGCGGATTGCGGGAGCGATCCGGACGCCAGCGAGGCTTCCAGAAACAGACCGGAACTCTGGAATGCCTGCTGGATGTCGCTGCCGGTCAGGTTCTGATCGAGGTTCAACTGCTGCGACAGCACCTGCGCGATCGCCTGCTGGAGCTGCGGCGGCAGGTTGTCCAGCCCGGCGGCGACGCCGAGATTGGCGAACAACGGTGCGAGACTGGTCTGCAGGGTTGCCGCGCTTTGCACCGCGACCGATACCGCGAGCGCCTCCTGCGGCGTCAACTGAATCGTCGGCGCGGCGACGGCTGGCGTCGCCTGCGGCGCGATGCTGGCGACCGCAGCGGGCGCGAGCGTCACCGTATCGGAAATGGCGGTCGCGTTGCTCTGACCTGTGCTCTGACTTGTGTTCTGACTTGCGCCCGGACTTGCCGCGCGACGCCACCCTGCTGGCTGACCACCGCCAGGGCGATGCTGCCATCGGCGGTTTGCGAAACCGCGAGCTGCAGCGTCTGGCCGGCCTGCAGCGTGACCTGCGATCGCACATCGAGCGACTGGCCGCCGATCGATATCCGCACCGTATCGTTGCCGAGTATTTGCTGGACCCTGGCGCTGATCACGCTGCCCGGCTGCAGCACGACGGGCGCCGTCACGCCCTGGGCGGCGACCAGCGGAAGGTTGGGATGGATCACGATCGGCATCGGGATGGCTTCACCGGGTCATGGCCGGAAAAAGCTACCCGGTTGTCGTAAACCTCTCGTTAACCCCGCGGCAATCCCATGTCTGCTGGACCTTCAAACAGGCCCAACCGAGCGCCTTGCCGCAGCTATTTGCTGCCGCCGATTTCCACAGAGACGAACTTCAACAAGAAATCCAGCGAGTCGTGCCCGAGCGTCGTCACGGTGTAATCGTAGGAGTGTGGACAGAACGACGGCGGGGTCTTGTTTTTTTCCATCTTCGCCAAGCCAAGCTCGGCAAGCCTTAAATCGGTTTTGAAGCGCGGATCGTTGTTCTCGTCTGGATAGTAGCAATTGCCTCCGCCACGCTGATTGCTGAACAGCTCCGCGACCAGCGCGGCGTCGGTCAATCTCAGCACATCGGCGACTTCAGGCTTTGGCAGGGGAAGATCACGCGCACGAACGTTGATCTCGAGACTTCCAAGCTTGATGGTCTGGACGTCGTCGGGATGTTGTTGCGCCAGCAGAGTCCAATGTCCGGCGGATAGGGCTGTAAAACAAATAGAGTATCAAAAGCACGACGGCAGGCCATATCGCTGCCTTGGCCAAGTCAATCACACGGCTACCTCATGCAATACATTCGGATCGGAGGAACCTAGCAGACGGACGCCAGCGTAGAAATACGCGCTCAATCCTTAAGGTTATCGCTGGGATGCCGCGACAAAAGCATCGGCGGTCGCAGCCCTCCCAAAGGTAATTCTGGAGCACCTGTTAGCCGGCTACGGTATTCAGTGCCTGCAAAATGGCAACCGCAGCCCGGAAATCGACCAGTCGCGCCGCACGGCGCGCCGCGACTTCTTCGTCCACGCCCCATTGATCGGTGTTCCAGTCCTCGTCCACATGGGCCGCGGCCCAGACCTGATCTGGATCGCGCACCCGGTGCAGGAGCGCCAGCGCCAGCAGCGCCGACCCCGTCATGGTCGTCACCACATGCAGCGCCGCGATCGACCAGGGGTCGGATGGCAGCGCCGCGCGGGCGGCTTCTACAGCCTGTTCGGGCTGGCGCACATGCACGATGCCTTCCGCGAGAATGAAATGGGCCCCGAGCTGTTCCGCCGCCCAGAACAGCACGCCGATCCCAATGCGCGGCCTCGCGTGCCACCAGCGCTTCCGGGTGGCCCGCGCGATAGAACAAGAGATCGGAGTGCAGATATTTCGCGATGTCGTCGCGCACGAGCTCCGCGCGATCGACCACGGCCTCGACGACGCTGTTGGCGAACCGCGTCAGCGGCATGGTCGAGGGGATCGATGATCTCCCGTTGCGCCTCCCACTCCGCCGCGATCCGTTCCGCGATGTCGCGAACCGGCACCGTCACGATGCGGCCCGAGGGGGTGCTGATCGGCTTGCCGTCGAGGGTAACCGCAAATCCGCCGTCGGCTTCGACGACGGCGGCGCTGGCGTAGAACCGCTTGCGCTGCGGCGTGCGCATGGCGCGCCGCACCGCCTCCTGCGGATCGAGCGGCGATTGTCCCGCCACCTCGTCGAACAATTCACGCATTCAGGCCGGCTTCCGTTGGTTGCCTCGATTGCGGGTCACAAAATATGATAGCCCAAATAGTATGCCAAAATATCGTAGGCACGCAAATAAAGCGAGCCGGCAATGCCGAGGATTTTCGGAGCTGTATTGGTGTTTTTCGCGGCTCTCGGCGTCTCCACGGTCGAGGCCGGGTTCAATTCGCCGGAATCGCTGGTCCGGAATGTCTATGCCCATTACGGCAAGAGGCGCGCCCGAACTCTCGGGCGGGCTGGCGCGGGATGAGGCGACCGCGCGCCAGTTCTTCGATCCCAGCTTGCGCAAGGCATGGACGTCGCTGAAGACCGAACCTTATGACTTCCTGGTGCAGAGCCCGACCTGGAAGCTCGGCGCGGTATCGATCTCCATCCTGCGCCGGCAATTCGACAAGACCTATGTCGCCGTCGCCTTCGACAACAACGGCCGCGCCGTGACGCTGAACTTCATTCTGGTCAACGGCCCCGAGGGCTGGCTGATCACCGACGTCGAAAGCCCGCACGATTCCCTGCGCATGTTCATCGATCAGTTCAAGAATTGAGAATTGAGGTGCTTATCGATTGGCGCAGCTTCGCGAATAGGCCTCGCGGTCGCTGGGACCAAGGCCGGCGGCGGCACCTGTCTGGAGGCACGTGGTGATGCGGTCGCCGAAGGACGGTCGTGACGGCGCTGCGTAGTTCTGCTGCAACGGCGCGTCCATCTTCGGAACCACCGGCGGCGCGATCTTCGGCTCCGGCAATGGCGGCGGCAGCGGCGGATTGACAGCGGCGATCCGCCGGGCGGAATGATGGTTTGCGCCGAGGCGATGCTTCCGCCAACGAGCAGCGCGACCGCAACAAAACAATGGAGCGACATTCGTCTCATGAAGGTATGTCGTGACGCCATCGCCAAAGCGCAAGCTAAATTATTCTTCAGGCGCGTTCTCGATCGGATCGAACCGGTCGGCCTCGAGGCCGAGCAGGTTCCACGATTGCAGCATGTGCGGCGGCAGCGGCGCGGTGACGTCGATCACGCCGCCGCGCGGATGCGGGATCATGATCCGCCGGGCCAGAAGATGCAGCCGGTTCTGCAGCCCGCCCGGCAATTCCCAGTTTTCCTTGTTGAAATATTTGGGATCGCCGACGATGGCGTGGTCGATATGGGCCATATGCGCGCGCAATTGATGGGTGCGCCCGGTGACCGGCTTCAGCGATACCCAGGCGAGCTTGCTCGCCGACGCCTCGACCACGGCGTAGTAGGTCACGGCGTGGCTTGCGCCCTCGTCGCCATGGGCGGCGATGCGCATGATGGTGTCGTCCTCGCTCTCTTCCTTGGCGAGAAAGGTCGAGATGCGGCCCTGCTTCGGCTTCGGCACGCCCGCGACCAGCGCCCAGTAGATCTTGCGCGCCGAGCGATGGCGGAACGAACCGGTCAGCGCGGTCGCGGCAAAGCGCGTCTTGGCGACCAGAAGACAGCCCGCGGTCTCCTTGTCCAGCCGATGCACCAGACGCGGCTTCTGCCCCTTGGCGTCGCGCATCACTTCCAGCATCTGATCGATATGCCGCGTGGTGCCGGAACCGCCCTGCACCGCAAGCCCGGCCGGCTTGTTCAGCACCATGACGTCGGCGTCCTCGTAGAGGATCATGTCCTTCAGCGCCTGCAGCGTCTTGGTGGCGGCTTCCGAGAGTTCGCCTGCGGCCTTCGGCGCATCGAGCCGCAGCGGCGGAATGCGGACGTTCTGTCCCTCCTCGAGCCGGTCCTTGCTGTCGGCGCGCTTGCCGTTGACCCGCAATTCGCCTTTGCGGACGATGCGCTGGATGTGGGAAAACGACAGGCCGGGAAATCGCGCCTCGAGGAAGCGGTCGACCCGCATGTTGTCCTCGTCGCCCGTCACCACGACGGTCTGCGACCTTGGTCGGAAGCTGCGGCAGCTCGGGTTCGGGCTTCGCCGCCGGCGGCGCATACGGTGCGCGCTCTTCCGGACGCGGCGGCTTGGCTCGCGGCGTCTTCCCGCCCGGACGATGGCTGGGCGGCCGATTGCCCAGCACGCGTTCGCCGTGCTGGCGTTCGGGGCGCACGCGGGAACGCTCGCCCGGGGGGCGCGACTTCTGCAATGGTCTCTTGACGCGACGGCTCATGGCTCGCTGCCTAGCGCAAAAGCAGCTGCCCGTCACGGCGAAATCGCTACAATTCGGCCGCGGGATCGGCCGTGAAACTAACCCGGACCGCCTGCGCCTGCGCCAAGACGATGCGCCAAGCCTTCCCCGTGCCGCGCCAGCGCCACGCCAGCGGGGCCGGCGCTTCGAGGCGCTCAGCGAATACCAACAGCGTGACGGCGATCATCGCGAAGATCTGCCCCTTCCCTGCGAGCAGCATCGGCAGCATCAGCGCCCAACAGGCGCCTGCGCATGAGGCGCCGTTGGTCAGTCCGAAATTGAACGCGTCACGATCCGCAGCGACCCCGAATGCGGCGAGTTGCGGCCGGCGATGGCAGCGGTTCAGGCACCATTGCTTGGCCGGCGAAACCTGCCACGCCATGGCCACCGCGAACGCCAGGCCAAGCCACGCCGGCGGGAACGGCAAAGCCGATAGCACCGTGAGCGCGACAAGCTGCAGAACCGCTCCCGCAGCCATCCATACCGCGAAATAGCCGAGGACAAAGAGGAGCATCGCGCGGGCACGTCGCCTCGCGAAACTGCGGTCGCGGACATGGCGCAGCGGTGCTGCGACCACCGGCAGCATCATGGCCGCAAGCATCACGACCCAGCCGGAAGCGAGCCTTACCGGAGAGTTGAAGATGAGGGCGAGGTCGAATGACACCGACAGGGGGATCGCAGCCCCCGCGCCCGATGAGCAGAGCGCGGGCACAACCGACGTGCTGCCGCCCAACGCCAGCACTGACCAGGCGGCAAAGCTGATCGATCCGAGTACAACCAGCCATGGTTCGAAGCTGCTTTCCGCACGCCCCATCGCCTGGGCTCCGTCAGGGCGATTGCCGGAACACGCTGATCCGGCCGATGCTGATCTGCGCCGCGTCCGGTACCGGCTGCCGCGGCACCAGCCGCACATGCAGCTCGCTGGCGTTCAGGGCGCCGGCGAGATGCAACCTGTCGATGACGTCGGTGATTTCGAGCACGTAGGTAAGGCCGTTGCCCGCATGCTGGGCGTCGGTCATGGTCGCCTTGCGCACGCCGAACAGAGCGATGCTGCCCGCCTTGAGCTCGGGATGGTTGGCCGGGTCGTCGCCTTCGGGCACGTTGATGTAGACGTTGAAGGCGGTCGCGTCGTTGAGGCCGCGCACGTTTTCAAGATTGAGGAAAATCCGGTCCGGCGCGGGTTTTGGCGCGGTCGGCGCCGCCTGAAAGCTTGCGGTTACCTTGCGCTGCACGGCGGTGTCGAGCGTGACCGACGCCTTCGCCTCCGTGCCGCTCACGCGCAAGCTTCCGCTTGCGCCGAGAAGTTCCGTGGATTTGGGCCCAGCCATGGCAGTGCTCCTGACGACGGAGGTGGCGGCAGCGGCGGCCATTCCGAAACGCTGCAATCGCGCGACCATTTGCGGCGCGGCGGACGGCCGCGAAACGTCATCGTAGTTATAGCCGAGCGCCGCCATATTTTTCATGTCGCCGGGCGTGTAGGTCAAATTCTGTGCCGGGCTCCGGCAAGACGAACGCGCGCTCGCCGATACTGGCAGGACCGTTGACCCAGTTCGGGTCGGTAGGTTCGCCGGTCGACGTCGGCATCTCGTCCCATACCTCCCACAGCCGGTCGATATTGGCATGGTGCAGCCAGAAGATCGGATCGAGGCCGGCGGTGTCCGGATCGGACATCAGGCCGGGCAGGCCCGAGTTGGGGTCGCTGCCGCCGACCAGAACGTGCACCATGTCGTGCGGCTGGCTTTCGATGCCACCATGGATGTTGCCGCCGTGGCTGAAGCCGGTGTTGACGCCGCCAAATCCCTGGCTGCCTCCGTCGCCAGCGCCGATGAACTGGGAATCGCCGAGCGCGTTCAGGTCGACCTGATCCGTCGGTATGAAGACATTGCCGTCATTGTTCGGGCCAAAGCGCTGCGCGACAAACAACGGGTTGTCGCCCTGCCCGTCCGGCCAGTCCGGCGAGGAGAAGGCGGGAGGAAGCTGGTTCTGGTTCGGCTTGAAATAGTTCCAATAGGGCAGCGCCCAGTCGGCAGGCCCGCCGAGCTTGACCACCGCGTCGCGCACCACGGCCTCGAAGGCCAGCAGATAGCCGCGGTGCCAGGGCAGGAAATACCAGCTGCCGTGCTGGCATTGCTGCCAAAACGTCTGGATGCCGTCGTTGGTCGGCATCTGATCGTCGGAGGAAAGAAAGCCGAGTTGGGTCCATAGCTGCTGGTCGAAACCGTGGATCGCGCCAAAGAACCGCCACGCCGTCGGATCGCTCAGCGCCCGCGCCTTCATCGCCTTGACGCCTCGCGCATACCAGAGGATCGGATCGGCGAAATCCGCGCCGAGTTCGAAAACGTTCTTGCGTGTAAAGACCATGATGGCAGCCTCCCTGTTTTCGAGTTGCAACGCCGAAGTCGACTGATGTCGTTCAGAAATGGCCTCGCACCCGCTGGCCGGGCATTTGTTTCGCCTTGGGTGACGATCCCGAAATTCTGTTTAAAAACGTCCGATCGAGTGGCAATCCAGTCTCAGCACGACCTTAGGGAGTAGCGTTTGGCCAGGTCAATGAACGAGATCACACTTCGTCAATCAGATTTCATCGCGGAAGAGACCGCGCCTATGAAACCACGACATTGCTTTGAAAGCGCATAACTCAGAACAACAAGATCTGCACGTCCGCCGACATCTGCGGGCGCACGTCGTCGGGGAGCGCCGACAGGCCGGCGCTGTCGGTCTTCAAGATCTGCTTGACGGAGGCAGCAACCGGGGCTGTCGCATCGGTGAAGACATACCGAACCGATCCCGCCGGCCCCTTCTTGTCGTCGCTGAGCTCGGAATAGTCGGAAAATACCGACGTCGCCTGATAACCCTTTTTCAGAAGATCGTTTTCTATCTGCTTGGCAAGGCTCTTGGCTTTCGGATTGGCAGGATACACGACCAGCACCGTCGAGCTGCGATTGGCGCCATACTCGGCAGAAGCCGCGGGCGCAGCGGCAGCAGCGCCAACCGTCGGCGCAACCCGCTTCTCGAGGTCGGCGACGCCGGCCTTGATATCCTCGAGCCGCGCATTGATGCCCGCCGCCTGTTCGGTGACCTGGCCCGTCGTTGCGGCCTGGCCGGAAAACTCGACGCCCAACCCCTTGAAATTGAAAATCGAAAGCGCGGGAATCACGAACAATAGCGCGCCGAAGGCGAGCAGAACCGCGAAAGTACTGGAAGTGGCCGGATTGCGCAAAATGGCGATCAGGCAAACGATGATCACGAATGTGCCGCCAATAATCGGCGAGACCTTGATCAGAGTATCCGATGACATGGCGCGCCCCATCCTCGTGCCGGATGAGGGAGCCTAATACAACCTAAGCGTTAGCTCAACCGCGCTCCTTGCGCAGCTTCGCCCAATAGTCGAGCCGCTTGCGGATCTCGCGCTCGAAGCCGCGCTCGGGCGGATCGTAGAAGGTCTGGCGGCCCAGCGCTTCCGGAAAATAGTCCTGACCGGAGAAGGCCTCCGGCGTGTCGTGATCATATTCGTAAGCAGCGCCGTAGCCTTCTTCCTGCATCAGCTTGGTCGGCGAATTGAGGATATGTTTCGGCGGCAGCAACGAGCCCGCTTGCTTCGCCGTGCGCATCGCGGCACCAAACGCCTTGTAGGCGGCGTTCGATTTCGGCGCGGTAGCGACATAGATGACGGCTTGCGCGATCGCGAGCTCGCCTTCCGGGGAGCCCAGGAAATCGTAGGCGTCCTTGGCCGCGTTGGCGACGACCAGCGCCTGCGGATCGGCAAGACCAATGTCCTCGACCGCCATGCGCACGACACGCCGCGCCAGGAACAGCGGGTCCTCCCCGGCATCGAGCATCCGCGCCAGATAATAGAGGGCCGCATCGGGGTCGGAGCCGCGCACCGATTTGTGCAGCGCCGAGATCAGGTTGTAATGGCCGTCGGCGGATTTGTCGTAGATCGGCGCCCGCCGCTGCAGGATCTCCTGCAACTGCACGGCATCGAAGACCTCGTCCTTGCGCGCGGCGCGCCAGACTTCTTCGGCCAATGTCAGCGCCGCCCGGCCGTCGCCATCGGCCATGCGTACCAGCACGGCGCGCGCCTCGGCATCGAGCGGCAGTGCCCTGCCCTCGACCTTCTCGGCATGCGCAAACAGCTTTTCGATCGCGCTGGGATCGAGCGAGTGAAACACCAGCACCCGCGCCCGCGACAATAGCGCCGCGTTGAGCTCGAAGGAGGGATTTTCGGTGGTGGCGCCGACCAGCACCACGGTGCCGTCCTCCATCACCGGCAGGAAGGAATCCTGCTGCGCGCGGTTGAACCGATGCACCTCGTCGACGAACAGCAGCGTTCCCTTGCCCATCTCGCGCCGGGCCCGCGCCGCATCGAACGCCTTCTTCAGATCGGCAACGCCGGAAAACACCGCCGAGAGCTGCTCGAAATGCAATTCGGTCGCATCCGCCAACAGCCGCGCCACCGTGGTCTTGCCGGTGCCCGGCGGTCCCCAGAAGATCAGCGAGCCCAGCGTGCGGGTCTGCAGCATGCGCGTCAGCGCACCGTCGGGTCCGAGGATATGGTCCTGGCCCACGACATCGGCGAGCGTGCGCGGTCGCAGGCGGTCGGGAAGCGGATGCGGCGCGTCCTGCTCCAGCCCCGCGGCGGCGAACAGGGGTGCGCCTTCGCGTGGTCGCTTCGGGCTCATCCGCCCAGCGTGACGTTGATCTGCTGGCCGCCGCGCACCAGCGTGATGCGCCAGACCCGCGAGGATTCCTTCGTCGCCTTCTCCAGATCGCTGGTCCTGCCGATCCTCTGGCTGTTCACCGCCAGAATGATGTCGCCCTTCTGGAAGCCGACATTGGCGGCGGTGGTGTCGTCGCCGATCTCGGTCACGACCACGCCTTCGGTGTCGGCATCGAGATGCATCTCGTCGGCCACCGCCGGTGAAATGTTGGCGACCTTGGCGCCCTGGAACGGCGAGCGCGACGTCAGCACGATTTCGTTGCGCCCGCCATCGGGCGCGGTTTCGAGCGGCACCGTCAGCTTGACCGGCTTTCCGGCGCGCTGCACGGCGATCTCCGCGGTGCCGCCCAGCGGACGGGTGGCAAAGCGATAGTCGAAGGCGTTGGGATCCTCGACGTCCTGCCCGTCGACCGCGACGATCAGGTCGGAGGATTTCAGCCCCGCGCGCGCCGCTGGGCTGCCCGGGACGACGCTTGCGACCAGCGCGCCGCTCGGTAACTTGAGCCCGAGGCTTTCGGCGATCTCCGGCGTCACCGCCTGCAGCCGCGCGCCGAGCCATGGGCGCTTGACCGCCTTGACGCCGCTCTTGGCGGAGGCGACGACCACGCGCACCATGTTGGCGGGAATCGCAAAGCCGATGCCCTGCGACCCGCCGGAGCGCGAATAGATCGCGGTATTGATGCCGGCAAGGTGCCCGGTCATGTCGACCAGCGCGCCGCCGGAATTGCCGGGGTTGATCGGGGCATCGGTCTGGATGAAGAACTGGTAGTCGGTGATGCCGACTTGCGTGCGCGCCAGCGCCGAGATGATGCCATGCGTCACGGTCTGCCCGACGCCGAAGGGATTGCCGATCGCGAGCACCACGTCGCCGACCATCAACTCGTCGGAATTGGCGAAATCCAGCGTCGGGAATTTCTCGTGCACGCCCTTCAGCCGCAGCACGGCAAGATCGGAGCGGGTGTCCTTGAGCACGATCTCGGCCTCGAACTCGCGCTTGTCCGCACAGCGATACCTTGACCTGGTCGGCGCCCTCGATGACGTGGACGTTGGTGACGACGAGGCCGGATGGATCGACCATCACGCCTGATCCCAGCGAGCGCTGCATCTGCTCGGGCTGGTCGGGGTTGCCGAAGAAGCGGCGGAAGATCGGATCGTCCAGGAACGGATTGTGGTCCTGCACCATTTTCGCGGCATAGACGTTCACCACCGCCGGCTGCACCCGCTGCACGATCGGCGCGTAGGACAGCCTGAGTTCCGCCGCAGAGGCCGGCACGCGGCGATCTTGCGCCAACGACGGAGTAGCGATGAGGGCTGCAATGAACAGCGCGGCCAGTGAGCGAGTTAGCGTCATATGGAAAATCCTGGAGATCATGGTCTCTGATATAGGCAGGTTACAGCGGGCAAAAGCGCAAGCTAGGCCGCGCGATCGGGTACTTTGATGGCATCCGTCGCGGACGCGCAGGATAGCCGTTCCTGATGGCCTTCGCCCCAGGCTTTCAGCGTATCGATGACGGGGCGCAGGCTTTCGCCGATCTGCGACAGGCAGTATTCCACCCGCGGCGGCACCTCGGCATAGACTTTTCGGATGATGAGCCGGTCGTCCTCGAGCGCGCGGAGCTGCTTGGTCAGCATGCGCTGGGTGATGCCGGGCATCCTCCGCCGCAGCTCGCCGAAGCGCTGCGTTCCCTCCTGCAGGTGATAGAGAATGACGCCTTTCCACTTGCCGTCGATCAGGTCGAGCGTCGCTTCGACCGCGCAGCCTGGCCGGTGCGCGAAATTCCGCCGTTTCATGCGTGCTTTCTCTGGGCTTTCTCTAGGTTTTTCTTGGGTCTTTTCCAATAGTATCCAAACAGGGACTATATCCCCGAATTTACAGTACTTGCCAAATGGGTGCCAGAGCGAGATTTAGGACAATGGCGATTGCGCCATCACATTGGAGACAACAGGCATGAAAGCCGTCGGATACAAGAAGTCCCTCCCCATCGATGCCGCGGATGCATTGATCGATTTCGAGACCGCCAAGCCGGAACCGCGCGGCCGCGACATCCGCGTCGCGGTAAAGGCGATCTCGGCCAACCCGGTCGATTACAAGGTCCGCAAGCGCGCCGCCCCGCCCGAAGGCGAGACCAAGATTTTGGGATATGACGCCGCCGGCGTGGTCGATGCGGTCGGCCCCGACGTCACGCTGTTCAAGCCGGGCGATGAAGTGTTCTACGCCGGCTCGATCCTGCGCCAGGGCACCAATTCCGAGTTTCATCTGGTCGACGAGCGCATCGTCGGCAACAAGCCGAAGACGCTGTCGTTCGCGGAAGCCGCGGCCCTGCCGCTGACGTCGATCACGGCATGGGAGCTGTTGTTCGATCGCCTCGGCGCCGTGCCGGGAAAAAGCGTCGATCCGCGCACGCTCCTGATCACCGGCGGCGCCGGCGGCGTCGGCTCGATCCTGATCCAGCTGGCGCGGCGGCTTACGGGCCTCACGGTGGTCGCCACCGCGACGCGGCCGGAATCGCAGCAATGGTGCCTCGACCTCGGCGCCCATGCCGTGATCGACCACGCCAAGCCGATCAAGGAGCAGATCGAGAAATTGAAGGTGCCGCCGGTCACGCTGGTCGCGAGCCTCACCTTCACCGACCAGCACTACAAGGCGATCGCGGAACTGATGGCGCCGCAAGGAAAATTCGGACTGATCGACGATCCCGCCGGAATTCAACGTCAGCGTCGTTCAAGGGCAAGGCGATCTCGGTCCACTGGGAATCGATGTTCACCCGCTCCTCGTTCCAGACGCCGGACATGATCGGCCAGCACATGCTGCTGAACGATGTCGCCGACCTCATCGACAAGGGCGTGCTGCGCACCACGCTCGACCAGACCTTCGGCACCATCAACGCCGCCAATCTCAAGCGCGCGCATGCGCTTTCTGGAAAGCGGCAAGTCGCGCGGCAAGATCGTGCTGGAGGGGTGGTAGAAAGACACGTAGGGTGGGCGAAGGCGCCCTTGCGCCGTGCCCACCATCGCAGGCTGCCGTTGAATGGTGGGCGCGCTTCCGCCTTCGCTCTTCGAGCTACGGCAGACAGTTGCTCTGCCCACCCTACAGTCTAATAGCAAAGTCTATGGTCGGCATCGCAGCCCCCAAAATCAGGAGGTTTTGGCGGCGGGTCTGGCTCCGATACCGGGTATTTTCCGCAAGAAGCAAAGCACTCACGGAGTTTTTCTTCTACCAAAGAAAGACACGATGGGTTCGATGCAAACAACTCGGAGCATGCGTTGCGATTCTCAGCCGCATATCGTTCACACCACTGAATTCTTGCAGATCTCCACGGTCACCGCACTTAGCGGGGTGACCCTTGCTATGAGTCCGATGATGACGACCGTCAGCAAGTACCGAGATGTGCTCATTCGCGCCTCAGGTTAGAGTGGCTGAAAACTCTTTTCACAGGCTTGGCACCACGCCCTCCACAAAAATCAACCGCCGCTCCAGCGCGGTCCGGCGCACCTTGAGCGCCTCGGCGTATTCGGGCGAGGCGTACCATTCGCGCAATCTTTCCATCGATGGAAACTCGACCACGACGATGCTTTTGGGCGGCGGCCCGCCCTCCACGACACTTGCGGCGCCGTTGCGCACCAGATAGCGCCCGCCATATTGCGCGATCGATTTGGCGGCAATGGTACGGTAGGTCTCGATCGCAATCGCGTCGCGTACTTCGAGTTCGGAAATGACATAGGCCGACATTTCTTCGCCTCACGCAATGGAATTGACGATGCCGCCTTCGGCGCGGAGTGCCGCGCCGTTGGTAGCGGAAGCTTCCTTGGAGGCGATATAAACCACCATGTTGGCGATTTCGTCGACGCTGTGCGAAACGCTGCAACAGCGAGGTCGGGCGGTGCTGCTTGACGAAGTTTGCCGCCGCCTCCGCTTCGGATTGGCCGCTCTGCTTGGCGAGGCTCTTGACGAAAGTTTCGACGCCTTCCGACAAGGTCGGTCCGGGCAGCACCGAGTTGACGGTCACCGCGGTGCCGCGGGTCAATTCCGCAAGTCCTCGCGCCAGCCCGATCTGCGCGGTCTTGGTGACGCCGTAGTGGATCATTTCCTTCGGAATGTTCAGCCCGGATTCGGAGGAGATGAAGACGATGCGGCCCCAATTGCGCTTCAGCATGCCCTGCAGATAGGCGCGCGAAAGCCGCACCCCCGACATCACGTTGACCTCGAAAAAGCGGGTCCAGTCCTCGTCGGGAATTTCGAAGAAGTCTTTCGGCTCGAAAATTCCCGCGTTGTTGATGAGGATATCCACCTCCGGCAGCGCGGCTATGAGCGCGTTGCAACCGGCCGCGGTCGAGACGTCGGCGGCAATGCCGCGGACCTTGGCTCCGGCAACCGCTCCCTCAAGTTTTGCGACCGCGGCGTCGACCTTGGCCTGGCTGCGGCCGTTCAGCACAACATTGGCGCCTGAGGCCGCAAGGCCTTTGGCAATCGCATAGCCGATGCCGGCAGTAGATCCGGTGACGAGCGCGGTTTTTCCGGAAAGATCGATCTTCATGGGTTACCTCCATCAAATCAGATGGAGATATCGTGCGCGAACGCCGGTAAGGCAATCAGGCACAGACACAAGATTGGATGCGACAAAAAAACGGCGCCCGAAGCGCCGCTTTCAAAAACCGATATGCGGGAAGGCTTACGCCGCTTCCGCCGTATTGCCCTGCACCGGGCCGGAATCCAGGCCCTTGGCGTCGACGTCGCGGTCGACGAACTCGATCACGGCCATCGCGGCGTTGTCGCCGTAGCGGAAGCCGGCCTTGATGATGCGGGTATAGCCGCCCTGGCGGTCCTTGTAGCGGGTCGCCAGCGTATCGAACAGCTTGCGGACCTGATCCTTGTCGCGCATCTCGCTGATCGCCTGGCGGCGCATGGCAAGACCGCCCTTCTTGCCGAGCGTGACCAGCTTCTCGACGATCGGCCGCAATTCCTTCGCCTTCGGCAGCGTGGTGACGATCTGCTCGTGCTTGATCAGCGCCGCGCACATATTGGCAAACATCGCGCGCCGATGCTCGGCGGTGCGGTTGAGCTTCCGATGAACCTTGCCGTGACGCATGATATTTTCCTCTATACTTTTTCTGTCGCGACGGCTCGTCGGACACGTTGCTCAGGTGGGCGGCCTGCGTTCGCCCAAGATACAATGGCCGAGAAATCTAGCGCGAAGGCGCGCTTCGCACCGGCCACGACGGCTATCGCTCAATCAGTAATGATCCTCGAAGCGCTTGGCCAGTTCGTCGATGTTCTCCGGCGGCCAGCCCGGCACTTCCATGCCGAGATGCAGGCCCATCTGGGCCAGCACTTCCTTGATCTCGTTCAGCGACTTGCGGCCGAAGTTCGGGGTCCGCAGCATCTCCGCTTCCGACTTCTGCACGAGGTCGCCGATATAGACGATGTTGTCGTTCTTCAGACAGTTGGCCGAACGGACCGACAGTTCGAGCTCGTCCACCTTCTTGAGGAAGGCCGGGTTGAAGGCGAGATCGGGAATGATCTCCTGGGTGACTTCCTTGCGCGGCTCTTCGAAGTTGACGAACACGTTGAGCTGATCCTGCAGGATGCGCGCGGCGTAAGCCACCGAGTCCTCCGGCGAGATCGCGCCGTTGGTCTCGATCGTCATGGTCAGCTTGTCGTAGTCGAGGATCTGGCCCTCGCGGGTGTTCTCGACCTTGTAGGAGACCTTGCGCACCGGCGAGAACAGGCTGTCGACCGGGATCAGGCCGATCGGCGCATCCTCGGGCCGGTTGCGCTCGGCGGCGACATAGCCCTTGCCGGTCGCGACCGTGAACTCCATGCGGATTTCCGCGCCCTCGTCCAGCGTGCAGATCTGCAGGTCCGGATTGAGCACGACGACGTCGCCGACGGTCTGGATGTCGCCGGCGGTGACGACGCCCGGGCCCTGCTTCTTCACGACCATGCGCTTGGGGCCTTCGCCCTGCATCTTGATCGAGATGTCCTTGATGTTGAGCACGATGTCGGTGACGTCCTCGCGAACGCCCGCGATCGAGGAGAACTCGTGCAGCACGCCGTCGATGTGCACCGACTGCACGGCAGCGCCCTGCAGCGAGGACAACAGGATGCGGCGCAGCGCGTTGCCGAGCGTCTGGCCGAAGCCGCGTTCGAGCGGTTCTGCGACCAGCGTCGCAAAGCGGTTTGCATCGGTGCCGGGAGTTACCTGGAGCTTGTTCGGCCGGATAAGCTCTTGCCAATTCTTCTGGATCGTCACTGTTTCACCCTCAGGCCAGTCAATCTGATCACTGGCGTTGGAGACCGCGGATCAGTCCGCGCCGCAAAATTCCAAAAATCATCGCAGGCGGCACATCCACCCGCGTCATTCGAAGGTCAGACCCGCCGACGCTTGCGCGGGCGGCAGCCATTGTGCGGGATCGTCGTCACGTCGCGGATCGAAGTGACGGTGAAGCCCGCGGCCTGCAGCGCGCGCAGCGCCGATTCGCGGCCCGAGCCGGGACCGGCAACCTCGACTTCGAGGGTGCGCATGCCGTGTTCCTGCGCCTTCTTGGAAACGTCCTCCGCCGCGACCTGCGCGGCATAGGGGGTCGACTTGCGCGACCCCTTGAACCCCATCGTTCCCGCCGACGACCAGGCGATGGTGTTGCCCTGCGCGTCGGTGATGGTGATGGTGGTGTTATTGAACGACGAATTGACGTGCGCGACGCCGGAGGCGATGTTCTTGCGCTCGCGACGGCGTACGCGGGTGGCTTCCTTGCCCATTCCAAAACCTTTCCTAGCGATATCGACGCCGCCGTAATGCCAGCGGCTACACCTGACGTGCGAATAGTGAGCGGCGAATAGCCAATAGTAAGGTTCGACCCCTACTCGCCATTCGCGATTCGCTACTCGCCAAACTTACTTTTTCTTGCCGGCGATCGACTTGGCCGGCCCCTTGCGCGTACGCGCGTTGGTATGGGTGCGCTGACCGCGCACCGGCAATCCGCGGCGATGACGCAAACCGCGGTAGCAGCCGAGATCCATCAGCCGCTTGATGTTGATGCCGGTCTCGCGACGAAGATCGCCCTCGACGATATAGTCGCGGTCGATCACTTCGCGGATCTGCAGGACTTCCTGATCGCTCAACTGGCTGACGCGGCGATCCTCGGGGATCTTCACCTTCTCGATGATGTCGGCCGCGCTCTTCGAGCCGATGCCATGGATGTACTGGAGCGCGATCAAGACGCGCTTGTTGGTCGGGATATTCACGCCGGCAATACGGGCCACGGACTTCTCTCCTGTCGCCAATCCCTTGACGGAACGAGCTTTAAGTTCTTGCTATCTCGGGCAGGTGTCCGCAAACGCGAACACACGACGCCCTTCCCCTTGGATTTCCCGGGGCCCGGCATCGTTTGAAACTATCCGACTTGGATGCCGCGCTTATTAATGGATTGAACCCCGTTTCGTCAACCGTCTCTATGCTTTAGCTCGCTTTTTCGTGAGCTTTTTTGCCGGCCGCTTGGAGGCCATTTTGACTGCCTTCTTCGCCGCCCCTGCTGCAGCTCGCTTGCCGGCCTCCCGGACCGCCCGTTTAGGCCCTTTGGCGGCCTTTTTTGCGCCCGCCCACGGCTTGGCGGCCGGTTTAGGGCTCCTTGCCGCCTTCCTGGCGGTCTTATCAGTTCCCTTGCCTGTTCCCTTGCCGGCGCCTCGCTGTGCTTGGCCGGGTCGGCCGCATGGGCGGCCTTGCTTTCGACGGCCCCGAGCGCGGTCAGGATGCGGTTAATTTCGCGGGTGACCTGCTCGATGGTCATCATGCCGTCGACGGTCAGAAGCTTGCGCCGCTCCGAATAGTAGTGAATCAGCGGCTCGGTCAGCGCGCGGTAGCTCGCCAGGCGCTTGGTCAGGACTTCAGGCGTGTCGTCGATACGCACTTCCTCGCCACGCGCCCGTGTCTCCTCGGCGCGGGTTTCGACGCGCTGCAGAAGCGCGCTCTCGTTGACACGAAGCTCGATCACGGCATCGAGCTTCATGTGCTTCTTCTTCAGGAGCTCATCCAGCGCCTCGGCCTGCGGCACCGTGCGCGGGAAACCGTCGAGGATGAACCCCTTGGCCGCGTCAGGCTGGTCGATCCGGTCGGAAATGATGCCGATCACGATATCGTCCGGCACCAGGCCGCCGCTCGCCATGATATCCTTGGCCTTCAGCCCGACCGGCGTCTGCGCCGCGACCGCCGCCCGCAGCATCTCGCCGGTCGAAAGCTGGATGATGCCGTAGCGATGAACCAGCCGCTGCGCCTGGGTTCCCTTGCCCGACCCCGGCGGCCCCAAAAGAATCAGTCTCATATGCGTTCGCCCCCCGGCTCGGTGAGCGATTGGCCGCGCACCTCTTTGTTGGTTCTAAAGCATGATCCGGAAAAGTGGATACCGGTTTTCCGAAAAGATCATGCTCAATCAAAAGCCTGGAGCGCGATGATCCCATCGCGCTCCAGGACCGCGCCCGGCCGAAAACTAGCGGCGACGGCCTCGCAATTTCGACTTCCTGATCAGCCCCTCGTATTGGTGGGCGAGCAGATAGCCCTGAACCTGCGCCACCGTGTCCATGGTGACACTGACCACGATCAAGAGCGAGGTGCCGCCAAAGTAGAACGGCACCGACGCATAGGAAATCAGAATTTCCGGAATCAGGCAGACGATCGCCAGATAAATCGCGCCGATCACGGTGATGCGCGACAGCACGTAATCGATGTATTCGGCGGTGCGCTCGCCCGGACGGATACCCGGAATGAAGCCGCCATGCTTCTTGAGGTTGTCGGCGGTCTCGGTCGGGTTGAACACGATCGCGGTATAGAAGAACGCGAAGAACACGATCAGCGCGAGATACAGCACCAAGAACAGCGGGCGGCCATGGCCGAGCTGGGTGGTGATCCACTGGAACCATTCCGGCCCCTTGCCGGCGTTGAAGTTGGCGACCGTGGTCGGCAGCAACAACAGCGAGGACGCGAAGATCGGGGGAATCACGCCCGAGGTGTTGAGCTTGAGCGGCAGGTGCGAGGACTGGCCCTCGAACATCTTGTTGCCGACCTGGCGCTTCGGATACTGGATCAGAAGCCTGCGCTGCGCCCGCTCCATGAACACGATGAAGGCGATCACCGCGACCGCCATCACGATCACGATCAGGATCAGTCCCGTCGACAGCGCGCCCTGGCGGCCGAGTTCCAGCATGTTGGCGATCGCCGAGGGAAGCTGCGCGACGATGCCGGAAAGGATGATCAGCGAAATACCGTTGCCGATGCCGCGCGAGGTGATCTGCTCGCCGAGCCACATCAGGAACATGGTGCCGCCGGTCAGCGTAACCGTGGTCGAGATGAGGAAGAACAGGCCGGGGTCGCTGACGACGTTGCCGGCGCCCTGCAGACCCACCGCGATACCGTAGGACTGGAACGCGGCGAGCAGCACCGTGAGATAGCGGGTGTACTGGTTCAGCGTCTTGCGGCCGGCCTCGCCTTCCTTCTTCAGCGCCTCGAGCTGCGGCGACACCGTGGTCAGGAGCTGAATGATGATCGACGCCGAAATGTACGGCATGATGTTCAGCGCGAAGATCGCCATGCGATGGATGCCGCCGCCGGAGAACATGTTGAACATGCCGAGAATGCCGCCCGCCTGGGTCTTGAAAACCTGCTCCCAGACGGTGGGGTCGATGCCGGGCAGCGGAATGTAGGTGCCGAGGCGGTAGACCAGGAGCGCGCCCAGGGTGAACCAGATGCGCTTCTTCAGCTCGTCGGCCTTCGCGAACGCGCCGAAATTGAGGTTTGCCGCCAGTTGTTCCGCTGCTGAGGCCATGTGAGGCTTTCTCCCGCCGCCCTTTGCGCCGTCCTGCACCGCAAAGCGCGGGGCAATCGGCAGACGCCGGACATTATTTGGTGCTCGGCTCCGATAAGTCCATCGTCAAGTCCGGCGGATCGCCGGCCAGAGCGGGCGATGACGCAGATGTTACGCCGCCGCGCCTTCTTCCTTCACCGGCGCCAGGATCTTGACCGTGCCGCCGGCCTTCTCCACCGCCGCCACGGCCGATTTCGACGCGCCATGAACCTCGATATTCACCTTCGTCTTGATCTCGCCGCGGCCGAGCAGCCGCACGCCAGCCTTGGCGCGGCGCACAACGCGCGACTTCACCAGCGATTCGGCGTTGATGGTTGCGCCGGCATCGAGCAGCTTGGCGTCGATCGCCTGCTGGATGCGGTCGAGATTGACCTCGGCGAATTCGAGCCGGAAGATGTTGTTGAAGCCGCGCTTGGGCAGGCGCCGGTGCAGCGGCATCTGGCCGCCTTCAAAGCCCTTGATGCGCACGCCGGAACGCGCGGTCTGGCCCTTGCCGCCGCGGCCCGAGGTCTTGCCCTTGCCGGAACCGATGCCGCGGCCGACGCGCATGCGCTTCTTGCGCGAGCCGGCATTGTCGGCGATATCGCTGAGCTTCATCGCCCTGTCTCCTGTTATCTGTTACTCGCCGACGACGCGGACGAGATGTTGAACCTTCTCGATCATGCCGCGCACCGCCGGCGTATCCGGCAGCTCGGTGACCCGGCCGATCTTGTTGAGCTTGAGCCCGATCAGCGTCGAACGCTGCGAGTGGTGGCGGCGGATCGGGCTGCCGGTCTGCTCGACCTTGATCGTCTTTGCGGCCTTGGTCATCGTGTTAACTCCGAATAGCGCTTCTCGCGCGTTCTGTTTAGTCGGCCGCCACCTCGGCATCGCCGCCGACGCGGCGCGCCTGCAGCGCGGACACCTTGATATTGCGGCGCGCCGCGACCGAACGCGGCGAGTCCTGGTGCTTAAGCGCGTCGAAGGTTGCGCGCACCATGTTGTAGGGGTTGGACGAGCCGATCGACTTCGCCACCACGTCCTGGATGCCAAGCGTCTCGAACACCGCGCGCATCGGGCCGCCGGCGATGATGCCGGTCCCGGCCGGCGCCGCGCGCAGGTAGACGCGGCCCGCACCGTGACGGCCGGCGACGTCGTGATGCAGCGTGCGGCCTTCGCGCAGCGCCACCCGCGTCAGGTTGCGCTTGGCCGACTCGGTCGCCTTGCGGATCGCTTCCGGCACTTCGCGCGCCTTGCCGTGGCCGAAACCGACCCGGCCCTTCTGGTCGCCGATCACCACCAGCGCCGCAAAGCCGAAGCGCTTGCCGCCCTTGACGACCTTCGCCACACGGTTGATGTGGACGAGCTTGTCGACGAACTCGCTGTCGCGCTCCTCGCGATCCCTGCTCCGTTCGCGTCCGCCGCGTTCGCGTTCACCTGCCATGGTGTTTTCCAATCTCCGGGAGGCTCAAGCCTCTGTCCTCGTATCCGTCCAAACCAGTTTCGTTTTGAGCATGATCTTGCCGGAAAACCGGCATCCGCTTTTCCGGATCATGCCTAGAAGCTCAGCCCGCTCTCGCGGGCCGCATCGGCCAGCGCCTTGACGCGGCCGTGATAGAGATAGCTGCCGCGATCGAACACCACTTCCTTGACGCCCTTCTTCACCGCGCGCTCCGCCAAAAGCTTGCCGACGGCCTTGGCGGCGTCGATATTGGCGCCGGTCTTCTCGCGCATTTCCTTTTCCAGCGACGAGGCGGACGCCAGCGTCTCGCCCTTCATGTCGTCGATGACCTGCGCGTAGATGTGCTTCGACGAGCGGAACACCGACAGGCGCGGGCGACCGCCGGCGGACCGGCGCAACGACAGCCTCACGCGTTGCTTGCGCCGGGCATTGGTAATCTTGGCTCTCGACATGACCGGCTCCGTTACTTCTTCTTGCCTTCCTTGCGGAAGATGAATTCGCCGACATACTTCACGCCCTTGCCCTTATAGGGCTCCGGCGGCCGGTAGCTGCGGATTTCGGCGGCAACCTGGCCGACGCGCTGGATGTCGTTGCCCGTGATCGTGATCTCGGTCGGCTTCGGCACCGTGACGGTGATGCCTTCCGGGATCGCATAAACCACGTCGTGGCTGTAGCCGAGCGCCAGCTGCAGGTTCTTGCCCTGCATCGCGGCCCGGTAACCGACGCCGGTGATTTCGAGCTTCTTCTCGAAGCCCTTGGTGACGCCGGCGACCAGGTTGGCGACCTGCGCCCGCGCGGTGCCGTACAGCGCCTGCGCGCGGTTGGTCTCGAACCTGGGCGCGACCTTGATCGCGCCGCTCTCGAGCTTCACCTCGACGTCGTCATGGACGACGAACTGAAGCTGGCCTTTCGGCCCCTTCATCTTGACGGTCTGGCCTTCGACGGTCGCGGTAACACCCGACGGCACCGTCACAGGCCTCTTGCCAATACGTGACATGGCTTAAATCCCTATCTTAGAACTTGGTGCGCATTCTTGTCGCAAAACCGGTTCCCACTTTTGCGGATTGCGCACTAGAACACCGTGAAGAGAATTTCGCCGCCCACATTCGCATCGCGCGCCTGGTGGTCGGCCATGATTCCCTTCGGCGTCGACAACACCGAAATGCCAAGCCCGTTATTGACCCGCGGCAGGTTCTTGACCGAGGCGTAAACCCGCCGCCCCGGCTTGGAGACCCGCTCGATCTCACGGATGACGGGCTGGCCGTCGAAATATTTCAGCTCGATCTCGAGCTCGCTGCGGCCCGAGGCATGTTCGACGCTGGCATAGCCGCGGATGTAGCCCTCGGACTTCAGCACCTCGAGCACGCTGGCGCGCATCCTCGAGCCCGGGGTCGAGACCTTGGGTTTGGCACGCATCTGCGCGTTGCGGATACGGGTGATTAGATCGCTGATCGGATCGTGCGTTGACATGGCTTTACGACCCTCCTCTTACCAGCTCGACTTCACGAGCCCTGGAACCAGGCCCTTGGAGCCGAGTTCGCGCAGCGCGATGCGGCTCAGCTTGTTCTTGCGATAGGTCGATCGCGGCCGGCCGGTCAGCTCGCAACGGTTGCGAATCCGGGTTGCCGACGAGTTGCGCGGCATCTCGGCGAGCTTCAACGTCGCCGCGAAGCGCTCCTCCATCGGTTTGGTCTTGTCCGCGATGATCGCCTTCAGCTTCGCCCGCTGGGGCGCCGCGTTCTTGGTCATCCGCTTGCGCCGGTTATTCTTCTCGATCGAACTCTTCTTTGCCATGCTTGGCTCCTGGGTATCCGCGTTTGAGAGGGTGACTGCCGTCTCACTGCCGGAACGGGAAATTGAATGCGGTCAACAAGGCACGTGCCTCATCGTCGGTGCGCGCCGTGGTGCACACGGTGATGTCCATGCCCCACGTTTCGCCTGCCTTGTCGAAGTCGATTTCGGGGAAAATGATGTGCTCCTTGATGCCGAGCGAGTAGTTGCCGCGGCCATCGAAACTCTTCGGGTTCAGCCCGCGGAAGTCGCGCACGCGCGGCAGCGCGACGGTCACGAGCCGATCGATGAACTCGTACATCTTGGTCTTGCGCAGCGTCACCTTGCAGCCGATCGGCTGGTTCTCGCGCAGCTTGAAGGTCGCGATCGCCACTCTGGAATAGGTCACAATCGCCTTCTGGCCGGCGATCAGCGACAGGTCGGCCGCTGCCGTCTCCGCCTTCTTGCGGTCGTTGACGGCCTCGCCGATGCCCATGTTGAGCACGACCTTTTCCAGCCGCGGCACCTGCATGACGTTGGCATAGCCGAACTTCTCGGTCAGCTGGCCGCGGATACTCTTGTCGATATTCCGCGCGCAGGCGCGGCACATAAGCGTCTCAGCCATCGATCTCTGCTCCCGAGCTCTTGGCGACGCGGACCTTCTTGCCGTCCGCGTGAATCTTGAATCCGATGCGCGTCGGCTTGCCGTCCTTGCCGACGTAAGCGACGTTGGACAGGTGGATCGGCTGCTCCTTGGAGATGATGCCGCCCTCCTGGGCCTGGGTCTGCTTCTGGTGGCGCTTCACCATGTTGATGCCGCGAACCAGCGCCTTGCCCTCGTCCGGATGCACCTCGAACACCTCGCCGGTGCGGCCCTTGTCGCGGCCGCTCAGCACGATCACCTTGTCGCCCTTGCGGATCTTGGCTGCCATCACAGCACCTCCGGGGCGAGCGAGATGATCTTCATGTGGTTCTTGGCGCGCAGCTCGCGCGGCACCGGCCCGAAGATACGGGTGCCGACCGGCTCCGACTGGTTGTTGATCAGGACGGCGGCGTTGCGGTCGAAGCGGATCACCGACCCGTCGGGACGGCGGATGTCCTTGCGGACCCGCACCACGACGGCCTTCATGACGTCGCCCTTCTTCACCTTGCCGCGCGGAATCGCTTCCTTGATCGACACGACGATGATGTCGCCCACGGTGGCATAGCGGCGCTTGGAGCCTCCAAGCACCTTGATGCACATGACACGGCGTGCGCCTGAATTATCGGCCACGTCGAGGTTGGTCTGCATCTGAATCATTGATGCACCTCGTCCTCTATCTACCTGCTGATTTGCGCCTCGAATTTCCCAAAGCGTCAAGCTGCCGGCCGTTTCAGGCGTTTTCTTGTGTTCGCCCCGGACCACGGTCCAGCGCTTCAACTTCGAGATCGGCTTGCTTTCCTCGATCCACACCATGTCGCCCGGCTTGAACTGGTTGTTCTCGTCGTGGGCGTGGTAGTTCTTCGAGCGGCGGATCGTCTTCTTGTAGATCGGATGGGTGAAGCGGCGATCGACGCGCACCACCACCGTCTTGGCTTGCTTGTCGCTGACGACCACGCCCTGAAGGGTTCGTTTCGGCATGGGTAAGCCCCTTACTTCTTCTTGGCGCGCTGCTGCGCGGCGATGGTCTTGATGCGGGCGATGTCGCGGCGGGCCTCGCGCATCCGCGAGGTGTTCTCGAGCTGCCCGGTGGCGCGCTGGAAGCGCAGGTTGAAGCGCTCCTTCTTCAGATTGAGGACGGCATCGTCCCTCTGATCGGGGCTCATCGCGCGGATATCGGCGGTTTTCATCTGGGCCATGACCGGTTACTCCGCAATGCGCTCGACGAAGCGCGTCTTGATCGGCAGCTTGGCGGCGGCAAGATCCAGCGCTTCCTTCGCGGTCTGCACGGTCACGCCGTCGATCTCGAATATCACCCGCCCGGGCTTGACGCGGGCGACCCACAGTTCCGGCGTGCCCTTGCCGGAGCCCATGCGGACTTCCGCCGGCTTCTTCGACACCGGAACGTCGGGGAATATCCGGATCCAGACGCGACCCGCGCGCTTCATGTGACGGGTCAGCGCGCGGCGGGCGGCCTCGATCTGGCGCGCGGTGACGCGGTCGGGCTCCATCGCCTTCAGGCCGAACTGGCCGAACGACAACGTCGCGCCCGAAGTCGCAACGCCGTGGATACGGCCCTTATGCGCCTTCCGGAACTTGGTTTTCTTTGGTTGCATCATGGCTTTAAGCCCTCAAACCTTCTCAAATGCCTCAGGCCGCGTCGCGGCGCGGGCCGCGAGCCCTCGCCCTCGGCCATCTTCTTGTCCTGCGCCATCGGGTCGTGCTCGAGGATCTCGCCCTTGAAGATCCAGACCTTGACGCCGCAGGTGCCGAAGGTGGTGAACGCGGTGGCAACGCCGTAGTCGATATCGGCGCGCAGCGTGTGCAGCGGCACCCGGCCCTCGCGATACCACTCCATGCGCGCGATTTCCGCGCCGCCCAGCCGACCCGAGCAGTTGATACGGATGCCCTCGGCGCCGAGACGCATCGCCGACTGCACCGCGCGCTTCATGGCGCGGCGGAACGCGACGCGGCGCTCGAGCTGCTGCGCGATCGATTCGGCGACCAGCGTGGCGTCGAGCTCGGGCTTGCGGATTTCGACGATGTTGATGACGACGTCGGAGGCGGTGATGTCGGCGACCTTCTTGCGCAGCTTGTCGATGTCGGCGCCCTTCTTGCCGATCACGACGCCCGGACGCGCCGAGTGGATGGTGACGCGGCACTTCTTGTGCGGACGCTCGATCACGATGCGCGCGACCGCTGCCTGCTTCAATTCCTTGTGCAGGATCTCTCGAATCTTGATGTCCTCGTGCAACAGCTTGCCGTACTCGGTCTTGCCGGCGAACCAGCGGGAATCCCAGGTCCGGTTGATGCCGAGACGCAACCCGATCGGATTGATCTTTTGACCCATCGTTTTCTCCTGCGCGCTGTTTAAGCGCTCGCCTCGACCTGACGAACCACGATCGTCAGCTGCGAAAATGGTTTGAACACACGGCCCGAACGGCCACGGCCACGCGGCGCGAAACGCTTCATCACGATGCCGTTGCCGACATGCGCTTCCGAGACGACCAGATCGTCGACGTCGAGATCGTGATTGTTCTCGGCGTTGGCGATCGCCGATTCCAGGCACTTCTTGACGTCGACCGCGATCCGCTTGCGCGAGAACTGCAGGTCGGCGAGCGCAGCCGAAGCCTTCCGGCCGCGGATCAGCTGCGCGACCAGATTGAGCTTCTGCGGGCTCACCCGAAGCATCCGGGCGACCGCCTTGGCCTCATTGTCCGCGAGGCTTCGTTCGCGCTTTGCTTTGCTCATCGCTTAATCCTCAAGCCTTTTTGGCTTTCTTGTCGCCCGAATGGCCGTGGAAGGTCCGGGTCGGCGAAAACTCGCCGAACTTGTGACCGACCATTTCCTCGTTGACCGAAACCGGCACGTGCTTCTGGCCGTTGTAGACGCCGAACACCAGGCCGACGAACTGCGGCAGGATGGTCGAGCGGCGGCTCCAGATCTTGATCACATCATGACGGCCGGACGCGCGGGCGGTATCTGCCTTCTTCAGCAGCGAGCCTTCGACGAACGGGCCTTTCCAGACTGAACGAACCATGTCCGGCGTTCCTTACTTCTTCCGCTTGTGGCGGCTTAGGAGGATGAATTTGGTGGTCGACTTGTTGGTACGGGTCTTCTTGCCCTTGGTCGGCTTGCCCCACGGGGTCACCGGGTGGCGGCCGCCCGAGGTGCGGCCTTCGCCGCCGCCATGCGGGTGATCGATCGGGTTCATCGAGACGCCGCGGTTATGCGGCCGGCGGCCCATCCAGCGCATGCGGCCGGCCTTGCCGATCGAGATGTTCATGTGATCGGGGTTCGACACCGCGCCGATGGTGCCGCGGCAGCGGCCGTGAACCAGGCGCTGCTCGCCCGAGTTCAGGCGGACAATGACGTAGTCCTGGTCGCGGCCGACGAGCTGGGCATAGGTGCCGGCGGAACGCGCGAGCTGGCCGCCCTTGCCGATCTTGGTCTCGATATTGTGGATGATGGTGCCGATCGGCATGTTGCCGAGCGGCATGACGTTGCCCGGCTTCACGTCGACATGGTCGCCGGCGACGATGGTGTCGCCGACGGCGAGCCGCTGCGGCGCCAGGATATAGGCGAGCTCGCCATCCTGATACTTGATCAGCGCGATGAAGGCGGTGCGGTTCGGGTCGTATTCCAGCCGCTCGACGGTCGCGGGAGCGTCGACCTTGCCGCGCTTGAAATCGACCACGCGATACGACTGCTTGTGGCCGCCGCCGCGGAAGCGCACGGTGGTGCGGCCGAGATTGTTGCGCCCGCCGTTCGACTGCTTGCCCTCGGTCAAGGCCTTGACCGGCTTGCCCTTGTAGAGCGCCGAGCGATCGACCATGACCAGCTGGCGCTGGCCCGGGGTCGTCGGATTGTATTTCTTCAATGCCATCGTCGTATCGCCTTATAGTCCGGTGGTCACGTCGATGCGGTGACCCTCTTCGAGGGTCACGATCGCGCGCTTGGTGTCCGACTGCGAGCCGAAATTGCCGCGGAACACCTTGGTCTTGCCCTTGCGCACCAGCGTGTTGACGCTCTTGACCTTGACGTCGAACAGTCTCTCGACGGCTTCCTTGATCTGCGGCTTGGTCGCCTTGGCCGCGACCTTGAACAGGACCTTGTTGTGCTCGGAGGCGAGCGTCGCCTTTTCGGTCACGACGGGAGAGACGATGATGTCGTAATGGCGCGGATCGATGGTCTTCATTTGAAGCGCGCCTCCAGCGCATCGATCGCCGCCTTGGTCAGCACCAGCTTCTGGCGACGCAGGATGTCGTAGACGTTGATGCCCTGGATCGGCAGCACGTCCATGTTCGGGATGTTGCGGGCGGCAACGGCAAAGCCGCTATGAAGCTCGGCGCCGTCGATGATCAGCGCATTGGTCAAGCCCGAGACCGGAGAAGTGTCCGGCCAGCGCCTTGGTCTTGGCGGCTTCCAGCTTCGCCGCCTCGAGCACGACCAGATCGCCGTCCTTGGCCTTGGCCGAGAGCGCGTGCTTGAGCGCCAGCGCGCGGACCTTCTTCGGCAGGTCGGTGGCATGCGAGCGGACCACCGGGCCGAACGCACGGCCGCCGCCGCGGAACTGCGGCACGCGGGCCGAGCCGTGACGGGCGCCGCCGGTGCCCTTCTGCTTGTACATCTTCTTGCCGGTGCGCCAGACGTCGGCGCGGCCTTGCACCTTGTGGGTGCCGGCCTGGCGCTTGTTGAGCTGCCACTGCACGCAGCGGGCGATGATGTCCTTGCGCGGCTCGAGACCGAAAATCTCGTCCGAGAGCTGGACCGAGCCTGCGGCTTTACCTTCGAGGGTTGTGACCTTCAGTTCCATCTCACGCGCCTTCCTTCTCGGCCGGCGCTTCCGCAGCCTGCTCGCCGCCCGTGACCTTGAACTTGCCGGGCTTCGGCGCGTCCTTCGGCAGCGGCTTCTTGACGGCGTCGCGCACCGCGATCCAGCCGCCCTTGGAGCCGGGAACGGCGCCTTCGACCAGGATCAGACCGCGCTCGACGTCGGTCCGCACCACGCGCAGATTGAGCGTGGTGATGCGGTCGACGCCCATATGGCCGGCCATCTTCTTGTTCTTCCAGGTCTTGCCGGGATCCTGACGGCCGCCGGTCGAACCGATCGAACGGTGCGAGACCGACACGCCGTGGGTGGCGCGCAGGCCGCCGAAATTCCAGCGCTTCATGCCGCCGGCAAAACCCTTGCCGATCGAGGTGCCGGTGACGTCGACGAACTGGCCGACCACGAAATGATCGGCCTGGATTTCGGCCCCGACCGGGATCAGCGCGTCCTGCGAGACGCGGAATTCCGCGACCTTGCGCTTCGGCTCGACCTTGGTGACGGCGAACTGGCCGCGCTCGGCCTTCGGCATATAGACGGTCTTGCGACTGCCCGAGCCGAGCTGCAGCGCCACATAACCGTTCTTCTCGGTCGTGCGGTGGCCCAGCACCTGGCAATTGCCCAGCTTCAGCACGGTCACAGGGATATGCTCGCCGGTCTCCGTAAAGACCCGCGTCATCCCGACCTTTTGTGCGATCACTCCGGAGCGCATCGGCGTGCTTCCTGTTCTTTCTGTCCGCTTAGCCCGCGAACTCGATTCTAAAAATTTAGAGCTTGATCTCGACGTCGACACCGGCGGCCAGGTCGAGCTTCATGAGGGCATCGACGGTCTGCGGGGTCGGGTCGACAATGTCGAGAAGGCGCTTGTGCGTGCGCATCTCGAATTGCTCGCGGCTCTTCTTGTCGACATGCGGCGAACGGTTGACGGTGAACTTCTCGATGCGGGTCGGCAGCGGAATGGGTCCGCGAACCTGCGCGCCGGTCCGTTTCGCCGTGTTCACGATCTCTCGCGTCGACGTATCGAGAATCCGATGGTCGAACGCCTTGAGACGTATGCGAATATTCTGGCCGTTCATTGCCGTGTCTTTCTCTAGTGACTGGCGAGTAGCGAACAGCGAATGGATTATTCCACTCGCTACTCGCCATTCCCTATTCGCTTGCTTACTCGATGATGCTTGCGACGACGCCGGCGCCGACGGTGCGGCCGCCTTCGCGGATCGCAAAACGGAGCTGCTCTTCCATCGCGATCGGCACGATCAGGTGCACTTCCATCGAGACGTTGTCGCCCGGCATCACCATCTCGGTGCCTTCGGGCAGATGCACGACGCCGGTGACGTCGGTGGTGCGGAAGTAGAACTGCGGCCGGTAGTTGGTGAAGAACGGGGTGTGACGGCCGCCCTCTTCCTTGGTGAGGATGTAGGCGGAGGCCTTGAACTTGGTGTGCGGCTTCACCGAACCCGGCTTGCACAGCACCTGACCGCGCTCGACTTCCTCGCGCTTGGTGCCGCGGAGCAGCGCACCGATGTTGTCGCCGGCCTGGCCCTGATCCAACAGCTTGCGGAACATCTCGACGCCGGTGACGATGGTCTTCTGGGTGGCGCGCAGACCGACGATCTCGATTTCCTCGCCGACCTTGATGACGCCGCGCTCGACGCGGCCGGTCACCACGGTGCCGCGGCCGGAGATCGAGAACACGTCTTCCACCGGCATCAGGAACGGCTGGTCGATCGGACGCTCCGGCTGCGGAATGTACTCGTCGACATTCTTCATCAGCTCGAGGATCGCGTCATGGCCGAGCTTCTTGTCCTTGTCTTCGAGGGCGGCCAGCGCCGAGCCCTTGATGATCGGGATCTTGTCGCCCGGAAAATCGTACTTCGAGAGCAGCTCGCGCACCTCGAGCTCGACGAGCTCGAGCAGCTCGGGATCGTCGACCATGTCGCACTTGTTGAGGAACACCACCATCGCGGGAACGCCGACCTGCTTGGCCAGCAGGATGTGCTCGCGGGTCTGCGGCATCGGGCCGTCGGCCGCCGACACCACCAGGATCGCGCCGTCCATCTGCGCCGCGCCCGTGATCATGTTCTTCACGTAGTCGGCGTGGCCGGGACAATCGACGTGGGCGTAGTGGCGCTTCTCGGTCTCGTATTCGACGTGCGCGGTCGAGATCGTGATGCCGCGCGCCTTCTCTTCCGGCGCCTTGTCGATCTGATCGTACGCCGTGAACGTCGCACCGCCGGTTTCCGCCAGCACCTTGGTGATTGCCGCCGTCAGCGACGTCTTGCCGTGGTCGACGTGACCGATCGTTCCAATGTTGCAGTGCGGTTTATTACGTTCAAACTTTGCTTTGGCCATTTGACTCTCCGTTCAATCGCTAGCTTAGCGGCTCAGCGACAATCAGGCAAACTTCTTCTGGACTTCTGCCGATACGTTCGCCGGCGCTTCCGCGTAGTGGTCGAACTGCATCGTGAAGGTCGCGCGACCCTGGCTCATCGAGCGCAGGTTATTCACGTAACCGAACATGTTCATGAGCGGCACCATCGCGTTGATGACGTTGGCGTTGCCGCGCATGTCTTGACCCTGGATCTGCCCGCGCCGCGAGTTGAGGTCGCCGATGACGGAGCCGGTATAGTCTTCCGGCGTCACCACCTCGACCTTCATGATCGGCTCGAGCAGGACCGACTTGCCCTTCTGCAGCGCCTCGCGGAACGCGGCGCGCGACGCGATTTCGAAGGCCAGCGCCGAGGAGTCGACGTCGTGATACTTGCCGTCGACCAGTTGCACCTTGACGTCGACCACCGGGAAGCCGGCGACCACGCCCGAGGTCAGGACGCTGTTGAGGCCCTTTTCGACGCCGGGGATATATTCCTTCGGCACCGCGCCGCCAACGATCTTGGACTCGAACTCGTAGCCCTTACCGGGCTCGTTCGGCTCGACCACGATCGACACTTCCGCGAACTGGCCGGTACCGCCGGTCTGCTTCTTGTGCGTGTACTTCACCTCGGCGCGCTTGGTGATGCGTTCCCGGAATGCCACTTGCGGTGCGCCGATATTGGCATCGACCTTGTAGGTGCGCCTCAGGATATCGACCTTGATATCGAGATGCAGTTCGCCCATGCCCTTCAGAATGGTCTGGCCGGATTCCTGATCGGTCGAGACCCGGAACGACGGATCTTCGGCGGCGAGCTTTGCCAGCGCAATGCCGAGCTTTTCCTGGTCGGCCTTCGACTTCGGCTCGATCGCGATTTCGATCACCGGCTCGGGGAATTCCATCTTTTCCAGGATCACCGGCTTGTTCGGATCGCACAGCGTGTCGCCGGTGCGCGCTTCCTTGAGCCCTGCGAGCGCCACGATGTCGCCGGCATAGGCTTCCTTGATGTCCTCGCGGTTGTTGGCGTGCATCAGAAGCATGCGGCCGATGCGCTCTTTCTTTTCGCGGGTCGAGTTGATGACGCCGGTACCGGAGGCCAGCACACCCGAATAGATGCGGCAGAAGGTGATGGTGCCGACGAACGGATCGTCCATGATCTTGAACGCAAGCAGCGCGAGCGGCTCCTTGTCGTCGGCCCTGCGCACGACTTCGTTGCCGTCTTCGTCGATGCCCTTGATCGAGGGCACGTCGAGCGGCGACGGCAGATAGTCGACGACGGCGTCGAGCAGCGGCTGCACGCCCTTGTTCTTGAACGCGGAGCCGCACAGCACCGGATAGAATGCGCCGTTCAGCACCGCCTTGCGGATCAGCCGCTTCAGCGTCGCCTCATCCGGCTCCTTGCCGTCGAGATAGGCGCCCATCGCGTCGTCGTCGAGCTCGACGGCGGCTTCCAGCATCTTCTCGCGATATTCCTTGGCCTGGTCGAGCAGGTCGGCCGGGAATCTCGACATAGTCGAACTTCGCGCCGAGCGATTCGTCGTTCCAGACGATGGCGCGCATCATCACGAGGTCGATGACGCCCTTGAAGTTGTTCTCGGCGCCGATCGGAAGCTGGATCGCGATCGGCTTGGCGCCGAGGCGGTCGACGATGTCGGCGAGGCATTTGAAGAAGTCGGCGCCGGTCTTGTCCATCTTGTTGGCGAAGACGATGCGCGGAACCCGGTACTTGTCGCCCTGGCGCCAGACGGTCTCGGTCTGCGGCTCGACGCCCTGGTTGGAATCGAGCACGCATACGGCGCCGTCGAGCACGCGCAAGCGAACGCTCGACCTCGATGGTGAAGTCGACGTGGCCGGGAGTGTCGATGATGTTCAGACGCTTGCCGTTCCAGAACGCGGTGGTCGCGGCCGAGGTGATGGTGATGCCGCGCTCCTGCTCCTGCTCCATCCAGTCCATCGTCGCGGCACCTTCGTGCACTTCGCCGATCTTGTGGCTCTTGCCGGTGTAATAGAGGATGCGCTCGGTGGTCGTGGTCTTGCCGGCATCGATATGCGCCATGATACCGAAGTTGCGGTAGTCTTCTATGGCATGAACGCGGGGCATGGGGTTATTCCTTCAATTCCGTTCGTTTCGCTGACTTCACCAGCGATAGTGCGAGAAGGCGCGGTTGGCTTCCGCCATCCGGTGCACGTCTTCACGCTTCTTGACGGCGTTCCCCCTGTTGTTCGACGCGTCGAGCAGCTCCGCCGAGAGCCGCTCCGTCATCGTCTTCTCATTGCGATCGCGCGCTGCCGAAATGATCCAGCGGATGCCCAGGGCCTGCCGGCGGACCGTGCGGACCTCGACCGGGACCTGGTAAGTCGCGCCGCCGACGCGGCGGGAGCGAACCTCGATCGTCGGCATCACGTTCTCGAGCGCCTGCTCGAAAACCGTCAGCGGGCTCTGCTTGGTCTTGGTCTCGATCATGCCGAGCGCGCCGTAGACGATGCCTTCGGCGACCGACTTCTTTCCGGCATACATTACCGAGTTCATGAACTTCGTAATGATGACGTTTCCGAACTTGGGGTCCGGATGCACTTCACGTTTTTCGGCAGAATGGCGACGAGACATCGTTGAAATTCCCGCTTATTTCGGACGCTTGGCGCCGTACTTCGAACGGCGCTGCTTACGGTTCTTGACGCCCTGGGTATCCAGGACGCCGCGGAGGATGTGGTAACGCACGCCGGGCAAATCCTTGACGCGACCGCCGCGGATCATCACCACCGAGTGCTCCTGCAGATTGTGGCCCTCGCCCGGGATGTAGCCGATCACCTCGAAACCGTTGGTCAGGCGCACCTTGGCCACCTTACGAAGCGCCGAGTTCGGCTTCTTCGGGGTCGTGGTGTAGACGCGCGTGCACACACCGCGCTTCTGCGGCGACTGCTGCAGCGCCGGCACTTTCTTGCGCGACTTCTGCACCACGCGGGGACTTGCGATCAGCTGGTTGATCGTCGGCATCTTGGCCTTATCCTTCAGTTCGCGCGGAACCGCCTTAACGCAGGCTCCGCAAATTCCTCATTGGGGGTTACCCGCCCCACCGGGCCGCATTGCGCAAAATCAATCGCGCAAAGCGAAATCGCGCCAACCGCCCATCGCTGGGCGGAAAGCGCTACGACGCCACAGAGGACCGCAGCTACGACCGATCAGCGTTCGCTGTTCAGTCCGTGACCGAGGTCATGCATCCGAGTTCAATCTCAAGAGGACGCGCTCAAGAGAACTAAAATCGTCCTGGCATTGCCTAGCTATGATCGACAGCGTCTGAGCGGCATTCGTCGAGGTTGGTGCCCATCTCGGCCTCGCAAACAAGGCCAATAGGTGTTCCGTTCCGACGCTGGCGTTGCTCACCGCCTGTCGTTAAGTTCGCGCCTTTTATAAGCGACGATTAGCCAAGTCAAGGCGAAACCACAGCCCAAGAAAGGCTTCTCGCGCTTATGGAATCGGCCGGTTCAGCGAAGGCGCGATGCGCCGCCCGGGTCCTCTTCCTCATCTATCCAACATCTATCGCATGCCCAATCCCTATTTTTACCCGGATATAATATCTCGAGCAATAGAGCTAAGGCTTTATTTGGCTTTTTGGGCGCAATGATCGGGGCTTTCGAGCAAGGCGATATGACGAAGTACACCGACATTGCCATCGTTGGCGGAGGTCTGGCCGGCTCGACCGCAGCAGCAATGCTGGGTCGCGCGGGTGTTAGCTGCCGTCCTGATCGATCCGCATCCCGCCTATCCGCCGGATTTCCGGGTTGAGAAGCTGAGCGACGAGCAGGTCGCGCGCTTTCGCAAGACCGGAATCGCGGAGCCCGTGCTGCGCAAGGCGACCTATGCCAGCGAGACCTGGATCGCGCGATTCGGCCACCTGCTCGACACGCCGCCGCGCGCGCAATTCGGCATCATGTACGACGCGCTCGTCAACGCGATCCGGGCCGAAATCCCGGGCAGCGTGGAGACGATCTTTGCCAAGGCTGTGTCGATCGCAACCAGCAGTGACCGGCAAAAAATCGTTCTGTCCAACGATGAGGTCATTTCCGCGCGCCTTGTCGTGCTAGCCAACGGGCTGAACGTCGGCCTGCGCCACACGCTCGGCATCGAGCGTCAAATCATGAGCCGCTGTCATTCCATCTCGATCGGGTTCGACATCGTGCCGGTCGGCCGCGCCGCCTTCGATTTTCCGGCGCTGACCTACTTTTCGGAACGGCCGAGCGACCGCATCCCCTATTTGTCGCTGTTTCCGGTCGGCAAAGCGATGCGCGCGAATCTGTTCACCTATCGCGAGATCGACGATCCCTGGCTCGGCGAGATGCGCCGCACGCCGGTCGAGACGCTGCACGCCTCGCTGCCGCGGCTGAAGCGCATCACCGGCGAGTTCGCGATTCCAGGCGAGATGAAAATCCGCCCCTCCGACCTCTACCTCAACACCGGCTACCTCAAGCCCGGCATCGTGCTGGTCGGCGACGCCTTCGAGACCACCTGCCCCGTCAGCGGCACCGGCACCGACAAGGTCTTCACCGACGTCGAGCGGCTGTGCAACGTCCATATTCCGGCCTGGCTTGCGACCGAGGGCATGGCCAAGGACAAGATCGCGGCTTTCTACGCCGATCCCGTCAAAACGGCCTGCGACGAATGGTCGATCGCGAAGGCCTTCAGCTTCCGCGCGGTTTCGGTCGATCGCGGGCTGCGTTGGAAGCTGCAGCGCTGGCTGCGCTTTCTTGTCTGGCTCGCACGAGGTCAGTTGCGGCGGATCGTTCATGCCCGCGGATCCCGGGGCACAAGTGCGAGCAAGGCGATGATCCCGACGGCAGCGAACAACGCGCCGAAATAGAACACCGCAGCGTGGCCGATCCGGTCCCACAGCAATCCGGCGGCAACGCTTGCCACAAGCTGCGACAAGCCCACCGTGGTGCTGTACCAGCCAACTCCGCTTGCCCGCAGGTGCTGGGGCACGAGATCGGACGCCAAGGCCTTGCCGACGGCGCGAAAGGCGCCTTGATAAAGCCCGTAGAGGACGAACAGCGCCCCGATAAGGAGGATGTTCCGCGTCAGCGCGAATCCGAGATAGGCGACGAAGAACACGGCGATAGCGGCAAGCAGGATGTTGCGACGGCCCCAGCGGTCGGACAGAGCGCCTGCGGGATAGGAAATCAGCGCGGCGACGAGATTGAAGGCGGCGTAGATCAGAATCGTGGTTTCGAGCGAGACGCCGACGTCCCTGGTTTGCAGAATCAGGAATGCGTTGCTGGAGTTGCCGGCGACAAACAGCGCGGTCGCCACCAGATAATTCCAATAGCGCCTTGGAAACTGGCCGAGATTGACGTCGATCTTCGACCTCGCCGCAACCGCGACCCGCTGTTCGGTCACCAGCAGCACCATCAGAAAGGCGAGCAGTCCCGGGATGATCGCCAGATAGAAGATGCTGCGAAGCTCGAAGTGCAGCACGTAGAGAAGGAACAACGCCACCAGCGGTCCGAGAAAGGCTCCGGCGTTGTCGCCAAGGCCTTCGAGGCCAAAGGCCCTCCCCCGGTCGCGCTCGTCCACCGACGAGGCCACCAGCGCGTCACGCGGCGCGGAGCGGATGCCGGCGCCGAGGCGATCCAGGAGCCGCGCGCCCAACAAGGCCTGCCATACCGTCGCGAGCCCCATCAAAGGCTTGGCGAAGGCGGCCAAGAGATAGCCGATCAACGCAAGCGGCTTTCGCCTTTGCAGCCGGTCCGAAATCGCCCCGGAAAATCCCTGCACGATATTTTGCGTAGCCTGGGCGGAGCCGTCCACGAGACCAACGATACTGCCGCTTGCATGGAGCACTTGCGTGAGAAAGACCGGCAGCACGGGATAGAGCATCTCGGTCGAGACATCCGAGAACAGGCTGGAGAGCGCGAGCAGAAACGTATTGCGCGAGAGCCCGGCGAAATAACGTTGCATGAGGGAAATAGACACGCGGCTCGCGTCCTTATGCCGTCGCCAGCGCCAGCACGATCCCGCCGAGCGCGCCGACGACGACCACCAGGAGCGGCGGCGCGCGCCAGGCCACCAGCAGCACAAAGCCGACCAACGCGATGGCGAAATCGGCCGGCGTCTTGACCGACGTGGTCCATACCGGGTTGTAGAGCGCAGCGCCGAGCAGACCGACCACGGCGGCGTTGACGCCGCGCATCGCAGCCTGCGCACCGGGCGCGGATCCGGAACGCGTCCCAGAACGGAAGCATCCCGATGAGAATAAGGATTCCGGGAAGGAAGATGCCGATCAGCCCCAACGCTGCCCCCGCGAGCCCGTTGGGCTGCAGTCTGACCACGGCCCCGAGATAGGCAGCGAAGGTAAACAGCGGTCCCGGCACGGCCTGGGCAGCGCCGTAGCCGGCAAGAAAGGCATCATCGCTGACCCAGCCGGGCGTGACGAAGGCTTCCCGCAACAGCGGCAGCACGACATGGCCGCCGCCGAACACCAGCGCGCCGGAGCGATAGAACGCCGCGAACAAGCCGATGGCGTCTTGCGACGGGTGAAGCTGCACCAGAAGAACCCCAGCCAGCAGGATCGAGAATGCCGCGAGCGCCGCAAGCGCCGGCCCGGCGCGACACCGGCATCGTCACGTGCCCCACAGCCTGCGGCGGCGCGCCGCGGCACAGCCATAGCCCTGCGACGGCGCCGAGCAGGATCGCCCCGATCTGCGCCACCGGGAGCTGCTCGACAGAATGAGCAGCGCCGCCACCGTCGCAATCGACGCGCGCTCCCGATCGGGGCAAAGCGTGCGCGCCATGCCCCATACCGCCTGCGCGACGATCGCGACCGCCACGAGCTTCAGACCATGAAGCAGTCCGATGCCGAGCGGACCGCCGAGCGAAGCCGCGCCGAAGGCGAACAGCACCAGCACGATGGCAGACGGCAACGTGAATCCGGTCCACGCCGCAAGGCCCCCGAGATAGCCGGCGCGCATCAGCCCGATGCGAAAAGCCGACCTGACTGCTCGCGGGCCCGGGCAGAAACTGGCACAGCGCGACGAGGTCGGCATAGGCCTGTTCGTCGAGCCAGCGGCGGCGCGTGACGAACTCGTCGCGGAAATATCCGATATGCGCGATCGGCCCGCCGAACGACGTCAGGCCAAGCCTGAGAAAGATGAGCAGAACGTCGAGGGCAGCACCTTTTTCGGGGCTTTTCGACTGCGGCTTTTCGACTGTCGTCGTCATGGCATCTCTTTGTCGCGCGGCAACCGCGCGGGCGGCGCCTGAGCGATCATACGTAGTCGAAGAGCGCCATAAAGCCGAAATCCATATGCAGCTGCTGGTGACAGTGGAATAACGTGCGCCCCGGATTGTCGGCGACGAAGTCGAATTCCGCCTCCTGGAAGCCTGCGAGCATCACCACATCCTTGATGACGCCCGCTGTCGGCTTGCCGCCGATCCGCACCAGTTCGAAGCTGTGGCGGTGCAGGTGCAGCGGATGGATGTCGTCGCTGGCGTTGCGGAATTTCAACCGGTAGCGCCGGCCCTGACTAATCCTGTACATCGGCTTCATCGTATCCATCGAAAAAGCTTCGCCGTTCAGCGTCCACTGATTGAAGCCGCCCAGCGCGGCATTGTGCTTGACGATCGCAAATTCGATCGTCTCGTCGGGAGCTGCAGGCGTGCCGTTCGGCTTGCCGAACAGGCTGTAATCCCAGCGGTAGGGCTTTGGCTTGCTCCACTGCGGCTTGCCGTTGTGGCCGGCATATTCGACGACGATGCCCATGCCGCGGTTGCGGTCATCGTCGGCAAGATCGCCCATGATCCAGACGCCGGGATGCTTCATCTCGACAATTGCGGAAACCCGCTCGGCAGTGCCGAGCCAGAGCAGCGGCACCTCGGCCTCGGTCGGCACCGGATTGCCGTCGAGCGCGATAACCTTGAAGGTGTGTCCGGGCAGCGCCAGGCTGCGTATCTCGGTGGCGCTGGCGTTGAGCACGTGGAACAGCACCCGTTCCCCCTGCTTCACGCGGATCGGTTCGCCGTGGCCGAGCATCCTGCCGTTGATGGCAAAGAGATCGTAGCCGACCTCGAAACCTTTGGTCTTGTCAGTTGCCGCATCGTCTGCCGCCTTACCCATATCCTGCAACGCCTTGACCGGCGCGCCGACCAGCGCATCCATCGCCATGTCGCCGCCGCGACTGAACGTGGGCGAGAACTCCTTCAGCACCAGGAAGATTTCGCGGTCATAGGCGCCGGGATTGCTGCGCGGCTCGATGTAGACCGGCCCGGCCTGCCCGGTATAGGTGCCGCGGTTCAGGTCGCCGCCCGCCGCGAACATGGGTGTGATAGAAGCGAAAGCCGGCAGGCTTGGGCGTGAACGAAATCCGGCGCATGCCGTGCGCCGGCACGAATGGCGAGCCTTCCTCGCTGGCGCCGTCCACCTCGCTCGGAATCATTTGCCCGTGCCAATGCACGAGCTCGGGTGTGTCGGTGTCATTATAAATGTCGACGACGGTGCCCTGCCCTTCCTTAAAGCGCAGCAGCGGCCCCGGAAACTGGCCGTTGTAGAGCGTGGTCGAGACGATGTGGTCGGGCGCGAGTTCCACCAGGCCGGTGGCGATCCGCAAGGTGTAGTCGGCCTTCGCGGCGTCGGCCGCCTGTTCGGCTCGCGCAAGCTGCGGCACGGCGCCGGCAATCGACATCACGGCGGCACTTTTGATCAAGGCACGGCGATCAATCAACATTGCACTCTCTCCGGAACTGCCGGGTTCCGCGCGGACGGTCCCGGATATGGATTCAGCGTACCGTGGAACGTCCCGATCCCAGTTCCGTTCCTCGCGTGCTGGGGCCGTCACTCCTCGTCGTCATCGTCATCGTCTTCGTTGTCGACGTCCGCCCGATCGGCCGCATGGGTGGTGCGGTGCGTGGGTCTGGTCATCCCAGAGCTTGCGATAGACGCCATTCTTCGCCAGCAGCTGTACATGCGAGCCGCGCTCGATCGCCCTGCCGCCGGAAATCACGATGATCTCGTCCATCTCGACCACGGAGCTAAGACGATGGGTCGACCAGATCATGGTGCGGCCTTTGGCGACCTTGAGCAGCGTGCGGTTGATCGCGGCTTCCGTGGTCTGGTCGAGCGCCGAGGTCGCCTCATCGAGCAGAAGCACCGACGGATTGCGGATGATGGCGCGCGCGATCGCGATGCGCTGGCGCTGTCCACCCGACAGCGTGTCCCCGCGCTCGCCGACCGAGGTATCGTATTTCTGCGGCAGGCCCATGATGTAGCGGTGGATTTCGGCCTTGCGCGCGGCCGCCTCGACTTCCTTGTCGGTGGCGCCTTCCTTGCCGAGCCGGATGTTCTCCCTGATCGACATGTTGAACAGCATGTTCTCCTGGAACACCACCGCCATGCTCCGGCGCAGCGATTCGCGGGTGACTTTGCGGATATCGACGCCGTCGATGGTGACGCGGCCTTCATCCGGCACATAGAGGCGCAGGATCAGGTTGAGCAGCGTGCTTTTTCCCGAGCCGCTCGGGCCGACGATGGCGATGCGCTTGCCGACATTGAGCTTGAGGCTGAGATTGTCGAGCACCGGCGTCTGGCTGCCTTCATACTGGAAGGTGACGTGATCGAAGGTGATGTCGTTGGTGATGCGCGGCAGATCGGGCGCGCCAGGACGGTCGGCGCCGCGCGTCGGCTCATCCAGCAGTTCCTCGATGTGGCGCACGGCGGCGGCCGACTGGATCGACACCGGGATGAAATGCATGACGTGGGCAATGTTGTAGGAGACCTCCCAGAACGCGCTCTCGAAGGTCACGAAGGTGCCGATGGTGATCTGGCCCTTGGTGGCGAGATAGGCGCCAAGCGCGAGCACGACGAGGTGCAACAACAGCACCGCGATCGTGACGGTGCGCTCGACCATGGTCGATAGAAATCCGGCGACCGCGATCTTGCGGCGCGCCTCGTCGTTGCGCATCGTGAACCAGCCGAGCGTCTTGCGCTGCAGGCTGAACGCCTTGATCACCGCCTGCGCGGCGATGTTCTCCTGCACCATGCCAAGCAGGGTGGAATTCGTTGAGCTTCTGCTCGTAGTTTGCCTGCACCGCCTTTGGCGTCAGCATGCGCGGGCCGATCAGCGTGATCGGAAATACCAGCAGTGCGACCGCGGCAAGCTGCCAGTTCAAGAACAGCATCAGGACGATGCCGGCGATCAGTTCGAAGAACGGCAGCGCCGCGCTGTTGGCGAAGCTCTCGACCGATCCCTCGAACGCCGACAGGTCGACGGAAAACCGCGACAGGATCTCGCCGCGCTTGGTGCGCGCGAAAAACGCCGACGGCAGGTTCTGGACGTGCTCGAACAGGCGCGCGCGCACGTCCGAAATCAGCGCCGCCGCCAGCCTCGCGTCCCAGCGCTCGTACCAGACCGCGACGATCGAGGTGAAGATGCCGGCGGCCGCCAGCACCCCGAGGATCTTGTACAGCGCCTGGAAATCCTCCTCGCCGAGCGCGTCGTCGATCAGAAATTTCAGGCTGAGCGGCATGATGACATTGAACAGCGTCTCGACCACCACGCCGAGACCGACGAGCGCCAGGATTTTCTTGTAATTGCCGAGGTGCGGCTTGACGAAGCCATAGACGGTCGCGAGCGCGCCGGCCGCTTCCTTCGCGGTAAAGACGACGAGGTCCTCATCGTCCTCGTCATCCTCGCGTTCGGGCGCGTCGTCTTCCTCGTCGTCGTCGTCATCGGATGGCTGCGGCGGCGCGGAAGGCCTGCCGGCGACGACGCGCATCGCGGCGCCGGCTTGCATGAGCAGCTTGTCTTCGCTCTCCGGCGCGGCGGTGCCGCCCGCGGAAGCGGTCTTTTTTTCATCCGATGCGAGTGGCTTGGGCGCCATGTCACCAACCGATACTGCACGGCCGGCATGACCGCAGGATTTAGCTATGCGATCCTAGAGCGCGATGGGATTGAATCACCATTGCGCTCCAGGTTTTTGATTGAGCATGATTTTTCGGAAAACCGGTACCCACTTTTCCGGATCATGCCCTGAGCGATCGGGGCGCGTTCAGCAAAATTTATCGGACGCGGCGACGGCTTGATTAATCGTCGTCGGCGACCTTGTCGAAGAACGAGTAGCGCAGGCTGTCGGAGTCCGCGTACCACTGGCCCGGCCCCTTGTTGGCGGCGAGCGTCGCGGCCCACAGCGCATCGGTACAGTCGTTGCGGTGCATCGACAGGTCGAAGCCGTTGCCGAAGAACAATTCCGACCATTCCCACCAGGTGCCGAGCTTCTTCACGCCGCGTAACAGGTCGTACCGGTCGATCACCGCCGGCTCCATGTCGGAGGTGACCGATCCGAACAGGAGACCCGTCTTGACCACGCGATTGAGCTCGCGGATGGCACGTCCGACCTGCTTTTCCGCGACATGGCACAGGCTCGTCTCGAACACGAAATCGAACTCCGCATCCTTGAACGGCATGTCGACGACCGAACCGAGCTTGTTGAACTTCTTCAAGGCCTTCGGCGTCTCGGCGTGGATCGCGCGGTTGTTCTCGATGCCCCATGCATCGATCCCGCGCTCGCGCAATGCACCAACCAGTTCACCGCTCGCCGAGCCAGCCACCAGAAGCTTGTAGCCCTTGGCAGAACTCCTTGGGCTTGCCCCATACAATGCGAATCAGCTCGGCTAGATAGTCCGGATCGGTGAATTGGCGCCACGCTTCGCGATAGGGACCGAGCCCGCGATAATTCTCGAAATAGAAGCGGTCGATCTTGTCCGACAGCGGCCTTTTGTCCTGCGCGCGGGAGCGGCGCAGCCGCATCATCTCGGTGACGATGATGTCGGTCGCGGCATCGGACGAGTTGAGCAAACCGTTGAGGGTCGAGTTCGAACAGATAGTCGCCGACCACGACCAGCCCCGGATGCTGCTTCGGCTCGGGCCGGTGGTTGATCATGACGTCGCGCGCCGGCATGCCGCCCGGCAATGCATTCACCGACGACAGCCAGCGATGGATCTTACCCTCCATGAAGTGATCGCGGGCGTTGCCGAGCGAAGCCGGCAGCGACTTCAGCGCGGCCTCGATCAGTTCGCGATCGCTCAAATTGGCGAACGCCAGCGCATCGGCGCCGGCGATCAGGAAGTTGAGCACGCCGTGCTTGCCGACGTCATGACGGGCGCCTTCGTTGTAGACGCAGCAGCCTCCGAACGCCTCCGACATGAACCAGGCGCCGGGGATCTTCTCACCCCAGAACGGCTCGTCGAACAATAGCGAGACGCGCAAGTAATGCGCAGGCCGGTCGAAATAGGCGATGTGCTTGACCATCGACTTGCGCAGGGCCTCGCCTTCCCAGCCCAAGGTCGCAAGCCAGGAGTGCGGCAGGCACATCACGACGAGATCGAAGTCGCGCGTCTCCGGCCCCTTGCCGTTCATCATGTTGAGCTGATAGCGACCGCCTGTGGTCTTGCCCACCTTGAGGACGCGGTGATTGAGCTGGATATCGGCGTCGACCTCGGACTGCAGGCAGTCGATCAGCTGTTCGTTGCCGTTCTGAATCGAGTAGAGGCCGATATAGCCGTCGACATCCATCACGAAGTTCTTTAGCGCGTTGAGCCCGTTGGTGTTGTGGCTTTCGGTCGCGATATCGGAGCGCGCCATCACCTTGAAGAAGCGCCTGGCGGTGGCATCGTCGACTTCCCTGTCGAGCAATTGCTCCGCGGTGATGTGGGCCCAGGGGTGTTCGTTATCGTGCGCGCCGATGCCCTCGTAATATTCGATCGGCGAAACCATTTCGGCGCAGCGCGTGCGGAACGCTTCGATCGCGGCCGCGGTCTTCGCACCGTATTTGCGGCGCATCCCGGGCACGTCGTTCAAGAGTTCGCCGTCGAGCTGAACCTGTTCGGCATCCATCGGAATGGTCTGCAGCCCGAAATGCTGGATCATCTCGCGCAGCGGGTCGGGGCCCGTCATCGAGTAGTCATAGATCTCGGCGACGCCCGCCTCGTACATCGCAGGCGCCGAATTGAATTTGCGCGTGACGATCTTGCCGCCGAGTCGGTCGGACGCTTCGAAAATGGTAACGCGGCAGAGTTCGCCCAGCTTCTTCTTCAGATACCAAGCACTCATCAGGCCCCCCGGCCCGCCGCCAACAATCGCAAGATCAAGCATGATTTTTCCGTGGTCACCGGCGCCCCCTCGGGAACCTCCGGACTATTTAGCCCAAGAAAAAGCGCCATTGAGCCTGAAGGGAAGATGAACAAGGCGGGTTCCCGCGCCGCAACAAGGCAAGAAAGCAGCAAAAAGAGTGGCTTATGCTGGCCCTTTTTCTATCCACTGTGACTATATGGACACTCTTCCCGTCGGAACGTCCCGTCGGAACGTCCGAATCGGCGCAACCGGATCCACCGGGGGCTAGGCCGCAAAAGGCGCCGGCCCTGCCAAAATGAAAAACCACCGGCAGGGCATTGCCGGTGGTTTTCTGGAGGTTTAGCAAAAAGTAAGTGTTGTCTCCTCAAGACCGCCGCGAAACCATTTCGTCGGCTACCTTCAAAAACATACTACATTATCCAATTAGCTGAGTAAATAATCTTTTTAGAAAAATTATCGTGCCTCTCGCGCGAATCTCGCCTGCGATGATCCCGGCGCAGCCCCGCTGCGCGATGACGCTTCGAAAGCGGGGCAGCCTGGAGCGCGGATGGCGAGGCATGAAAAAAACCCCGGACGGCGATCGTCCGGGGTTTTCCTTGGAGGCCTTGTCGGACGATCGAGATCAGAAGTTACGCTGAGCGCGAACGTTGAACGACACGGTGTCCTGGTTCTTGTAGGTGTAGGTCGCAACCGGCAGTGGCGCACCGGGTGTGAAGGTCGCACTGCCCGTGAAGCCGGTGTTGAGGTGGGTCCAGATCGTCTCGGCCGAGAACGTGAGGTTCTTGACCGGAGTCCAGCGGGTCACCGCACCGAGCATCGAGATGGAGTAGTTCGGGTTGCAGGTGTAGGTCACGCCCCGCCCGGCAACCGTGGCGCCGTAGGCCGCGCAGTATTCGGCTTGGGCAGTCGCGTCATACCGCACCCAACCCATGCCGCCGAACAAGCTCGACGACCAATAGGGATCCCAGTTGTGGTTGAACGCGCCGCGGATACCGTACGCCGTTGTCAGGTGGATCCCACCATCGGTGCTGCCTTGGAAGCCGACCGGTGCATAGATGCCGTCGGTGGTCGCACCGAAGCCGACGCTGCCCGCAGTGCCGAACTGGCCGAGCCCACCGCCCGCCATCAGGAAGTTCGGCGATGCCCCGCTCGTCGAAATGACTTCCTTGGTGTCACCCTTGGAGAAGGTGGCATCGAACTTGATGTCATCGCCGGCACCGGTCGGGATGTTCCTGATCTGCACCGCAGCCATTACCGCGCCGCCGTACTTCGAAGCGGGATGACCCGAGATGGCTGAGAGGTCGTTCGGTGCAGCCGTGGCGGCGGTCAGCGTGTTGTAGGAAGCGTCGATTTGGTGCAAGGCGCCCGACAACTGGAACAGACCCCAGGCCTGATCGACGCGGATATTGCCGACGATGTCGGGCATCTGCACGCCAGCATAGGCGTTGCCGGAAGTGCCGGCCGCAGTGATACCAACCATGGTGTTGTACACGGCAGTACGGTTGTACACGGTCGGATCGTCGAGACCGATGGTGCCGGACACGCCGTTCCCGAACTGAGCGGTGTACTGGATGTTGTTCGTGCCAGTCACGTCGTCATGACCACCGATCAGGAACGACGAGTTGTTGCCCGGATAACCCTCCCAAGGCGTGGCAAAGGCGGACGCCGAGCGACCGAAGGTAAAGCCGGCGAACTGGATGAAACCCATTTCAGTCGTAACATAGCCGCCGCCAGCGCTGCTGAGCAGGTTGGCGTTGTTTCCGAGGTTGGTGGCTAAGGAGTTCGGATTGACCGTGTTGTTGCCCAGCGTGTCGAAGTTGAAGTCGGCCTGGCCGAAAGTGCGGACGACGCCATATTCCGTCGCGGTACGGGTGTCGACCGTGAACGCCAGACGCGAACGGGTCGAGTAGTAATCCTTGTAACGATCACCCAGACCGCTGTCGCCACTCCAAGCCGGCTGGTCGTAGATGCCGCCGTTGAACGTGGTATCAACGCGCAGGTAGCCGCCCAGCTTGATGCAGGTGTCGGTGCCCGGAATGTAGAAGAATCCGGCGCCATACAGGGAGCAGATCCTCACGTATTCGACCGCTTTGGCCTTTACCGGAAGATCGGCAGCCTGCGCCCCGCCCGCGGCGAGCAGACCCGCCGCTGAGCCAAGGATGAGGCCCTTTATCGTCTTCATGTTGGTTAATCCTCCAAGTTGCTCTCTAGGAAAGCCGCCGGCCGTGCTGGTTTGCATGCCCCTGAGGGCCGGCGCCTTTATTCCCCATGAAAAACCGCTCAGTTGTTTCGCGCCTTCAGACACCCCCGCCTGACGCGCGGGACTTAAGCGAACTTCCTAACGGGACGATCCAGAAGCCCAGGCCGTCGGAAGCGAATATGCATTTGTAAGTTTGATAATCAAAATAGTTTATTCAATCAGCTATTAGATTGCAGACAGGCTGTATCTTTTTGGCAACGCCGACCGCCTTAAAGACGTGGCGAGCCTTTTTGTTGACTCCATAACTGATTTTTTTTCTTTATTTTGTAAAAGAATTGCCGCAATATAAAACGATGGGAGCCAATCAAAGGAACGTGAGTCCGCTTGGTCCGGCGAAGCCTGCAAGTGTAGGCGGAACCGCTGCCAAGAATCAGGACGTAATCAGGCGCTTCACCTGGGCGATCGCCGCAGTCGGCGTGCACCTTGAGGAATTGCGCTATTTCTGGGCGAAGACGCTCGGCATCAGCGGCCCGCAGTGGATGATCCTGATGGCCTTGGCGGACATGGATGAGGACGACGGCGTGCCCGTCAACGTCGTCTCCAAGAAGCTGCATGTCGACTCGTCGTTTGTCACAACGCAATCGAAGCTGTTGGAAAAGAAGGGGTTTGTACGCCGCAGGCCTTCGACCGAAGATGCCCGGATCGTGCAGATGTCGCTGACCGACAAGACTTATAAGCATCTGGCGAATCTGGCCGCGCAACAGGAAGCGCTGAACGAGTTCATTTTCGCGGAATTCGACAATCGCGCCTTGGAGGAGATCACCAACAAGCTCGCCTCCCTGCAGACCAAGCTCGAAAAGGCCTGCGCGAAAGTAACCCTGGACATCTGACCTTCGAATGCCGCCGCCCTTGGTTGGGCACGAAACCTTTTCGGTTCCGATTGAATTGGAACCGAGGCTCTCGCTTTCTTGTTTTGACGCGTTTTCTTTACGCGACCCGCGGTCCCCTGCGCTGGAAAGCGCTCCGGCCGGCGCTGCATCCAAGGCGCGATGCGATCCAGTCGAAAATGAATTCGTTCGCAAGCGTCGGATTGTCCAGATGTCCGTGCATCGCCGCGGTTTCTTCGCTGGCGAATATCTTCAGCGTAACGTCCCGCCCATCGCCTCTCAGGCCTTCGTACAACTCCCTGACGCGACCGGCCTTGAGCCAGCCGCGCTCGCCCGCGGGAATCAGCACGGGGCACTTGATGTTCCGAGCAGCCCTGCTCAGCGCCAGGCCTCGCATCGGGCCGCCCGAGGCGGTTTTGCAGAAAAGCCCGTTCATGCAAATCCCAAATGCCACCATCGCAAACCGCGGCCGCAAAACGGTCGTCAAACGCGATCCCCCGCGCGACGAAGGAAGAACTCCATTCGTCCGCCAGGATTGCGATCCGGCGCTCGTCTACATCGTCTCTGGCGACGAGATAATCCATGATGTGCCCGATCGCCGTCTCCAGGTCGGAACGGCCCACGATCTCCTCGAATGCCTCGCCCGGCCCTGCGCCTAACAGATCCACCGCAAGCAGTGACATTCCGCGGTCGCTGGCATAACGCGCCACCTTGTAAAGGTATTCTTCCTTTCGGTGTCCGGGCTCGCCGATGCAAATGACCGCCGGCGCGCTTTCCGATCCACGGCTCGCAGGCAGAAAGTAGCCTTCAAGGGGATAACCGCTCAGCCAGGGAATCTCGACCACTTCACCTGGCGGATTCCCGTGCCGAAGATAACTGACGGCGCACCGGCGCATGTTCTCGATCGCGGCCTGATGATCTCCATCCGCACGATCGAACGGAAACGCCGCCGCCTGATAATAGTTGACTGCACGAAGCCAATTGCTCCTGGCCGTCAGAACATTACCGTTATGAAGAGCGGCATTGCCCCGTTTGCGGTTGGCATCGGCAAGCTTCTTCCATTCCCGGTACCAAGAATTGTCGTCCGAAAAGTCGATACGGCTCGCGGTCACCAGGCATTCGGCAACAGCAGAACCCCCCTCTTGGGCCGCGCCGATCAACCGCGTGAATTCGGTCGACAGGTCTTCCCGCTCCGGCCAACGCGGAGGGCGAACTTCGAATTCCATGTGGTGGATGTTCAAGATATGAGTCCGTCAGCTGACTTAATCAACTTGTCGCACCATAGAAAGACACAAAGCCGGCATAGGCTACCCATCATTTCCAATCGGTTGATGCGGTATCCGACGCGCGGCCCGCATCTTTGGCGGTTGTCAGATCGGCGCCGGCCGCCGACGTTCGCGGATCAGTCGAGCCGCCGAATGCCGTAGCTCCGCTAACGCCATCCTTCTGACCCACCTTGGCCGTCGGCCTTCCTCGTGTACTTCGTTTGTCGTTTTGCGACCGTAATTTCTTCTTGCGACCGCAATTTCGTCTCAATCTTTACACTGTCAAGATCATCGTATTGATCGACAACCAGCGGGTCAAGTTAAAGTTTACAGCACGATGTTCGCCTTCAGCTGCGAACGAGAGGAATCACCGGGGTGATGCGCGTTGCCGCCGTTTATCAGGCGATAAACACGCATTGGTTATCAGCATCTCGGAATTGACGATCCTTAAGGCAAGCGTCACGCAGCTCTGATTGCGCGTCCTTATTGGCTTGACTCGATCTACCAGGAGGCGAGCGATGGTCTTCCTGCACTCAACAACAAGCGCGAGGTTCGGGCTGCCGCTCAGATATTTTCATCCCCCACGAAGCGACCCGCTTCGGTCGCGAGGGCGCTCGCGTATTCAGGCGAACAAAAAAGGCCGGCTCAAAGCGCCGGCCTTCTTCGCAAGGTTTGCGGTATCCTATTCCGCGGGCGGCAGCGCAAGCGGCTCCACTTCGGGCGCAGCCGGCACGATCGCCGCCTGCTTCTCGCGCTCGTCCAGGATCAGCTTGTCGCGCTTGACCGCGACTTCGCGGATCTTGGCCATCGAGGCACCGGTGCCTGCCGGTATCAGCCGGCCGACAATGACGTTCTCCTTGAGGCCTTCCAGCGGGTCGACCTTGCCGTTGACGGCGGCTTCGGTGAGTACGCGGGTGGTCTCCTGGAACGAGGCCGCCGAGAAGAAGGAGCGGGTCTGCAGGCTCGCCTTGGTGATGCCAAGCAGAACCGGCGTTCCCGTGGCGATCTTCTTGCCCTCTTCCTTGGCCTTGGCGTTGAGCACGTCGAACTCGATCTTGTCGACCTGCTCGCCCGAGATCATGTCGGTTTCGCCCTGGTCGGTGACCTCCACCTTCTGCAGCATCTGACGGACAATCACCTCGATATGCTTGTCGTTGATCAGCACGCCCTGCAGCCGGTAGACCTCCTGGATTTCGTTGACCAGATAGGCGGCGAGCTCCTCGATGCCCTTGATCGCCAGGATGTCGTGCGGCGCCGGATTGCCCTCGACGATGAAGTCGCCCTTTTCGACGATGTCGCCGTCCTGCAAGTGGATGTGCTTGCCCTTCGGGATCAGGTACTCGCGCGACTCCTCGGTCTTGTCGACCGGCTCGATCGAGATGCGACGCTTGTTCTTGTAGTCGCGGCCGAAGCGGATGGTGCCCGCGATTTCCGCGATGATCGCCGCGTCCTTGGGCTTGCGCGCCTCGAACAGCTCCGCCACCCGCGGCAAACCGCCGGTGATGTCACGCGTCTTGGCGCTTTCGGTCGAGATACGCGCCAGGATATCGCCGGACTTGATCTTGGCGCCGACGTCGACCGACAGGATCGCATCGACCGACAGCATGTAGCGAGCATCGCCGCCACGCGCGAGTTTCAGCACCTTGCCGTCCTTGCCCTTGACCACGATGGCCGGACGCAGGTCGGCGCCGCCCCGCGTCGTGCGCCAGTCGATGACGACGCGCTTGGCGATACCGGTGGATTCGTCGAGCGTCTCCGAGATCGACTGCCCTTCGACCAGGTCCTCGAAGCCGATGGTGCCCTCGACCTCCGAGAGGACCGGGCGGGTATAGGGATCCCACTCGGCGATGCGCTGGCCGCGCTTGACCATGTCGCCCTCGTCGACGTGCATGCGCGCGCCGTACTGGATGCGATGGGTGGCCCGCTCGGTGCCGTCGGGATCGACGATCGCAACCACCATGTTGCGGACCATCGCGACCAGGTGATTTTCGCTGTTCCTGGCGATGGCCTTGTTCTTGATCACGACCTTGCCATCGAAGTTCGATTCGATGAACGACTGCTCGTTGATCTGCGCCGCGCCGCCGATGTGGAAGGTGCGCATCGTCAACTGCGTGCCGGGTTCGCCGATCGACTGCGCTGCGATGACGCCGACCGCTTCGCCGTGGTTGACCGGAGTGCCGCGGGCGAGGTCGCGGCCGTAGCACTTGCCGCAGATGCCGTTGACGAGTTCGCAGGTCAGCGCCGAGCGAATCTTCACTTCCTGGATGCCGGCCTGCTGGATGGCGTCGACATGCGTCTCCTCCATCAGCGTGCCGCGCTTGACCACGACCTTATTGGTCGCGGGGTCGCGCAAATCCTCGCCCGCGGTGCGACCGAGAATACGCGAAGCCAGCGAGGCGACCACGGTGCCGGCATCGACGATGGCGCGCATCTTGATGCCGAGCTTGGTGCCGCAGTCGTCCTGCGTGATGATGCAGTCCTGCGCCACGTCGACCAGACGCCGGGTCAGGTAACCGGAGTTCGCGGTCTTCAACGCGGTGTCCGCCAGCCCCTTGCGGGCACCGTGGGTCGAGTTGAAGTATTCGAGCACCGAGAGGCCTTCCTTGAAGTTGGAAATGATCGGCGTCTCGATGATCTCGCCCGACGGTTTGGCCATCAGGCCGCGCATGCCGGCAAGCTGGCGCATCTGCGCCGGCGAGCCGCGCGCACCGGAATGCGCCATCATGTAGATCGAGTTGATGTCGGCATCGGCGCCCTTGGCGTTCTTCTTGGTCGCGGAGATTTCCTTCATCATCTCCTTGGCGATTTCCTCGGTCGCCTTCGACCAGGCGTCGACGACCTTGTTGTATTTCTCGCCATGGGTGATCAGACCGTCGTTGTACTGCTGCTCGAAATCCTTCGCCAGCGCACGGGTGGTGTCGACGATCTTCCATTTGGCGTGCGGCACCACCATGTCGTCCTTGCCGAAGGAAATGCCGGCCTTGAACGCATTGTAGAAGCCGAGCGCCATGATGCGGTCGCAGAAGATCACCGTCTCCTTCTGGCCGCAGTGCCGATAGACCTGGTCGATCACGCCGGAGATTTCACGCTTGGTCATCAACTTGTTGATGACGTCGTAGGAAATCTTCGGCGATTTCGGCAGCACGTTGCCCAGCATGACGCGGCCCGCCGTGGTCTCGATCCAGCGGCGAGACGGCTTGCCGGCCTCATCCAGGCCGTCCCAGCGGTACTTGATCTTGGTGTGGAGGTGGATGACCTTGGCGTGCAGCGCGTGCTCGAGCTCGGCCATTTCGCCGAAAATCTTGCCCTCGCCGGGTAACCCCTCGCGCATGATCGAGAGGTAATAGAGGCCGAGCACGATGTCCTGCGACGGCACGATGATCGGCTGGCCGTTCGCGGGGTGCAGGATGTTGTTGGTCGACATCATCAGGACGCGCGCTTCCAGTTGCGCTTCCAGCGACAGCGGAACGTGCACGGCCATCTGGTCGCCGTCGAAGTCGGCGTTGAAGGCCGCGCAGACCAGCGGATGCAGCTGGATCGCCTTGCCTTCGATCAGGACCGGCTCGAACGCCTGAATGCCGAGGCGATGCAGCGTCGGCGCGCGGTTCAAGAGCACCGGATGCTCGCGGATCACCTCGTCCAGGATGTCCCAGACCTCGGGCCGCTCCTTCTCGACCAGCTTCTTCGCCTGCTTCACGGTGGTGGACAGGCCCTTGGCGTCGAGTCGCGAATAGATGAACGGCTTGAACAGCTCGAGCGCCATCTTCTTCGGCAGCCCGCACTGATGCAGGCGCAGTTCGGGACCGACCACGATCACCGAACGGCCGGAATAGTCGACGCGCTTGCCGAGCAGGTTCTGCCGGAAGCGCCCCTGCTTGCCCTTCAGCATGTCGGCGAGCGACTTCAGCGGGCGCTTGTTGGCGCCGGTGATGACGCGGCCGCGGCGACCGTTGTCGAACAGGGCGTCGACCGCCTCCTGCAGCATGCGCTTTTCGTTGCGGATGATGATGTCAGGCGCGCGCAGCTCCATCAGCCGCTTCAGACGGTTGTTGCGGTTGATGACGCGGCGGTAGAGGTCGTTGAGGTCGGAGGTCGCAAAGCGGCCACCGTCGAGCGGCACCAGCGGACGCAGGTCCGGCGGAATCACCGGCACCACGGTCAGAATCATCCATTCCGGCTTGTTGCCGGAGTGGCGGAACGCCTCGACGATCTTCAATCGCTTGGCGAGCTTCTTGTGCTTGATGTCGGAGTCGGTCTCCTGCATCTCGGCGCGCAGCGTTGCCTCGAGCTTTTCGAGATCGAGCCCCTTCAGCAGCTCGCGGATCGCTTCCGCACCGATCATGGCGGTGAAGAAATCCTGGCCGTATTCATCCTGCGCCTTCAGATACTCGTCTTCCGACAACAGCTGACGGTCCTTGAGCGCGGTCAGGCCCGGCTCCAGAACGACGTAGTACTCGAAGTACAGAATCCGCTCGAGATCCTTCAGCGTCATGTCGAGCAGAAGGCCGATGCGGGACGGCAGCGACTTCAAGAACCAGATGTGGGCGACGGGCGCGGCCAGTTCGATATGACCCATGCGCTCGCGCCGGACGCGCGACAGCGTCACCTCGACCGAGCACTTTTCGCAGATGATGCCCTTGTACTTCATCCGCTTGTACTTGCCGCACAGGCACTCGTAGTCCTTGATCGGCCCGAAGATGCGCGCGCAGAACAGCCCGTCGCGCTCGGGCTTGAAGGTGCGGTAGTTGATGGTCTCCGGCTTCTTGATTTCGCCATACGACCAGGACAAATCTTTTCAGGCGAAGCGATCGAAATCCGGATCTGGTCGAAGACCTGAGCCGGCGTCGTCGGGTTAAAAAAATTCATAATCTCTTGGTTCATCGTCTTCTCCTCGCGTGCCGGTCGGTGCCGGCAGCAAATTCGAAACTCTCTCTACTTGAGGCGCCCTGCCCGCTTTCGGGCAAACAGCGCCGATGCCCGGCCGCAGGGCCGGGCACGGAATCTTCCAGGACTACTCGGCCGCTTCGGACGTCGATGCCGGACCCATCTTGGAATTGTGCAGGTCGACGTTGAGGCCGAGCGAGCGCATTTCCTTGACCAGCACGTTGAACAATTCGGGAATACCCGCCTCGAACGTGTCGTCGCCGCGCACGATCGCCTCGTACACCTTGGTGCGGCCGGCGACGTCGTCCGACTTCACGGTCAGCATTTCCTGCAGCGTGTAGGCCGCGCCGTAGGCCTCCAGCGCCCAGACTTCCATTTCGCCGAAGCGCTGGCCGCCGAACTGCGCCTTGCCGCCCAACGGTTGCTGGGTGACGAGCGAGTACGGTCCGATCGAACGCGCGTGGATCTTGTCGTCGACGAGGTGGTGCAGCTTGAGCATGTAAATGTAGCCCACGGTCACCTTCCGATCGAAGGCATCGCCGGTGCGGCCGTCATAGACGGTCGATTGTCCGGACGCATCCAGCCCGGCCAACTTCAGCATCTCCTCGATGTCGGCTTCCTTGGCGCCGTCGAACACCGGCGTCGCGATCGGCACGCCGTGGCTCAGGTTGCGGCCAAGCTCGATCAGCTCGCTGTCGTTGAGCGACTTGATCGTCTCCTCGTCGCCATAGATCTTCTTCAAGGTCTCCTTCAGCGGCTTGACGTCCTGCTTGGCGTAATAGGCGTCAATGGTCTGGGCGATGCGTTTTCCAAGCCCCGCGCAGGCCCAGCCGAGATGGGTCTCGAGAATCTGGCCGACGTTCATGCGCGAGGGCACACCCAGCGGATTGAGCACGATGTCGGCGTGGGTGCCATCCTCGAGGAACGGCATGTCCTCGATCGGCACGATCTTCGACACCACGCCCTTGTTGCCGTGGCGGCCGGCCATTTTGTCGCCCGGCTGGATCTTGCGCTTCACCGCGACGAACACCTTGACCATCTTCATCACGCCGGGCGGCAATTCGTCGCCGCGCTGCAGTTTCTCGACCTTGTCGAGGAAGCGCTGTTCAAGCCCCTTCTTCAACTCGTCGTACTGCTTCCGCATCGCCTCGATTTCGGCCATCAGCTTGTCGTTGGGGGATGCAAACATCCACCACTGCGACTTCGGATACTCCTCGAGAACGGCCCTGGTGATCTTGGTGTCCTTCTTGAAGCCCTTCGGACCCGCGATGCCCTGGCGGTTTTCCAGAAGCTCCGCGAGGCGGTTGTAGACGTTGCGGTCCAGGATCGCCTGCTCGTCGTCGCGGTCCTTGGCGAGACGCTCGATCTCTTCCCGCTCGATCGCCAGCGCACGCTCGTCCTTGTCGACGCCGTGGCGGTTGAACACGCGCACTTCGACGATCGTGCCCTGCACGCCCGGCGGCACCCGCAACGAGGTGTCGCGCACGTCGGAGGCCTTTTCGCCGAAGATCGCACGCAGAAGCTTTTCTTCCGGCGTCATCGGGCTTTCGCCCTTCGGCGTGATCTTGCCGACCAGGATATCGCCGGCACGCACTTCCGCGCCGATATAGACGATACCGGCCTCGTCGAGGTTCTTCAGCGCTTCTTCCGAGACGTTCGGAATGTCGCGGGTGATTTCCTCGGGACCGAGCTTGGTGTCGCGCGCCATCACCTCGAACTCCTCGATGTGAATCGAGGTGAAGACGTCGTCCTTCACGATCCGCTCAGAGAGCAGGATCGAATCTTCGAAGTTGTAGCCGTTCCATGGCATGAACGCGACCAGCACGTTGCGGCCGAGCGCGAGCTCGCCGAGATCGGTCGAGGGACCGTCGGCAATGATGTCGCCCTTCTTGACGATATCGCCGACCTTCACCAGCGGACGCTGGTTGATGCAGGTCGACTGGTTGGAACGCTGGTACTTCATCAGCCGGTAGATATCGACGCCCGACTTGGTGGGATCGAGATCCTCGGTGGCGCGGATCACCACGCGCGTCGCATCGATCTGGTCGATCACGCCGGAACGCCGTGCTGCGATCGCAGCGCCGAAGTCGCGCGCGACCACGCCTTCCATGCCGGTGCCGACGAACGGCGCCTCGGCGCGGACCAGCGGCACCGCCTGGCGCTGCATGTTCGAGCCCATCAGCGCGCGGTTGGCGTCGTCGTTCTCAAGGAACGGGATCAGGGCTGCGGCCACCGAAACCAGCTGCTTCGGCGACACGTCCATGTAGTCGACCTTGTCGGGCGTCACCGGCAGCACTTCGCCGGCGTGACGGCAGACCACCAGATCTTCGGTGAAGCGGCCTTTGGCATCGAGCGGCACATTGGCCTGCGCCACGCGGTAGCGGCCCTCTTCCATCGCCGAGAGATAGACCACCTCGTCGGTGACGCGGCCGTCCTTGACCTTGCGATACGGCGTCTCGACGAAGCCGTATTTGTTGACCCGCGCGAAGGTCGCCAGCGAGTTGATCAGGCCAATGTTCGGCCCTTCCGGCGTCTCGATCGGGCAGATGCGGCCGTAATGCGTCGGATGCACGTCGCGCACCTCGAAGCCGGCGCGCTCGCGCGTCAAACCGCCCGGGCCGAGCGCCGAGAGGCGCCGCTTGTGGGTGATTTCCGACAGCGGGTTGGTCTGGTCCATGAACTGCGACAGCTGCGAGGAACCGAAGAACTCGCGCACCGCGGCAGCCGCGGGCTTGGCGTTGATCAGGTCCTGCGGCATCACGGTATCGATGTCGACGCTCGACATGCGCTCCTTGATGGCGCGCTCCATGCGCAACAGACCGATGCGGTACTGGTTCTCCATCAGTTCGCCGACCGAGCGCACACGGCGGTTGCCGAGGTGGTCGATGTCGTCGATCTCGCCCTTGCCGTCGCGCAGGTCGACCAACGTCTTGATGACCGCGAGGATGTCTTCCTTGCGCAGCGTGCGATGGGTATCGGGCGCATCGAGTTCGAGGCGCATGTTCATCTTGACGCGGCCGACCGCGGACAGGTCGTAGCGCTCGGAATCGAAGAACAGCGACTGGAACATGGCCTGCGCCAAATCCAGCGTCGGCGGCTCGCCAGGACGCATCACGCGGTAGATGTCGAACAGCGCGTCTTCGCGCGTCATGTTCTTGTCGGCATGCAGCGTGTTGCGGATATAGGCGCCGACATTGACGTGGTCGATGTCGAGCAGCGGCAGTTCCTTGTAGCCCTGCTCGTTCAATGCTTTCAGCAGCTTTTCGGTAATTTCCTCGCCCGCCTCGGCATGGATCTCGCCGGTCTTCGGATTGACGAGGTCCTCGGCGACGTAGTTGCCGACCAGTTCCTCATCCGACAGGCGCAGCGCCTTCAGCCCCTTTTCCTGGAACTGGCGCGCGGCGCGCACGGTGAGCTTCTTGCCGGCCTCCAGCACCACCTTGCCGGTGTCGGCGTCGATCAGGTCGTTGATCGTGGAGTAGCCGCGGAAACGGGTGGCGTCGAACGGCACGCGCCAGCCATCCTTGGTGCGCTTGTAGATGATCTTCTTGTAGAACGTCGAAAGGATGGTCTCGCCGTCCAGCCCAAGCGCGAACATCAGCGAGGTCACGTGAATTTTGCGCCGGCGGTCGATGCGCGCGAACACGATGTCCTTGGCGTCGAACTCGATGTCGAGCCAGGAACCGCGATACGGGATGACGCGCGCCGCGAACAGCAGCTTGCCAGACGAGTGGGTCTTGCCCTTGTCGTGGTCGAAGAACACGCCGGGCGAACGGTGCATCTGCGAAACGATGACGCGCTCGGTACCATTGACGACGAAGGTGCCGTTCATGGTCATGAGCGGGATATCGCCCATGTAGACGTCCTGCTCCTTGATGTCCTTGACCGACTTGGCGCCGGTCTCCTCGTCGATATCGAACACGATGAGGCGCAGCGTCACCTTCAGCGGCGCGGCATAGGTCATGCCGCGCTGGCGGCACTCGTCGACGTCGTATTTCGGCGGCTCGAACTCGTAGCGGACGAATTCCAACATCGAGGTGCCCGAGAAATCCGAGATCGGAAACACCGAGCGGAACACCGCCTGCAGGCCCTCGTCCAGCCGGCCGCCTGGGGGCTCGTCGACCATCAGGAATTGATCGTAGGACGCCTTCTGAACCTCGATGAGGTTCGGCATCTCCGCGACTTCCTTGATGTGGCCGAAGAACTTGCGAACCCGTTTGCGACCGGTAAATGTCTGCTGCGCCATCGTGGCCTCTCATTTCGTCGCCCTTTGAGGGCGAGCCATCCGGAGCGCGACTGCCATCGCCGCCGGGTTTAATTTCGATCCATTTCAAGGGCCGGAAGCGCAATTTCAGACGTCTAACGCCTGAATCTGTTCTTCCGACCTTCAAAACGCAAAACGACGCGCGGGGCGCTTCAAATCGCACCCGCCCGTCAAAACCATTGCTTCACGGACTGCAAAAGCCCGAAATTGCCTATCTCCCAACGGCTTGCAAGGGTAAACGCCGCCGTTACCGCCGCCTGCCGCGCTTTCGTGCTGCCACCCCGATATGGGGTAACACTCGCGGAGATTCGAGGGGCAAGCCCGCAAATCCCCACACATTTCCGTGTATGACGCACTCCAGGTCGCCCCTTTTGCACGTCTCTTGCTTGCGATGGCCGGACCTGAGCGCGGCCATCCGTGTCTTTGGTCGTCCGATCCCCCTCCTGGTCATGGCGGGGCCTGACCCGGCCATCCACGTCTTTGGTGGGGCGATCCCCGAGTCTCGCTTCGCTCGCCCGGGGATGGAGCTGAAGCAAGCTGCGCTTACTTCAATTCCACCTTCGCGCCAGCCTTTTCGAGCTGAGCCTTGACCTTCTCGGCCTCGTCCTTGTTCACGCCTTCCTTGACCGGCTTCGGCGCGCCCTCGACAAGATCCTTGGCTTCTTTCAGGCCCAGGCCAGTGATGGCGCGGACTTCCTTGATGACCTCGATCTTCTTGTCGCCGACAGCGGCCAGCATGACGGTAAATTCGGTCTTCTCTTCAACCGGTGCCGCGGCAGTGCCGCCACCGGCCGGGCCGGCAACCGCGACCGCAGCGGCTGCGGATACGCCCCACTTCTCTTCCAGGAGCTTTGCGAGTTCGGCCGCCTCGAGCACCGTGAGGCTCGAGAGGTCGTCGACGATTTTCTGCAAGTCAGCCATTGATCTGTTTCCTTAAACGTTTGGTTCGAACCAGGGTTTTGAGGTTTACGAAGGGCGTCAGGCCGCTTCGCTCTTTGAGGCATAGGCCTGAATGACGCGCGCGAGCTTGGCCGCCGGCGCGTTGGAGAGCTGGGCGAGCTTGGTCGCCGGCGCCACGAGAAGGCCGACGATCTTGCCACGCAGTTCGTCCAGCGACGGCAAGGAGGCCAGGGCCTTCACGCTGTCGATATTCAGGACGGTTTTACCCATCGAGCCGCCCAGAATGACGAACTTCTCGTTCGTCTTGGCGAACTCGACGGCAACCTTTGGCGCCGCGACCGGATCTTTCGAAATTGCGATCACGGTCGGCCCCTTCAACAGGGCGGAGATGCCATCGAGGTCAGTGCCTACAAGAGCAATTTTGGTGAGACGGTTCTTCGAGACCTTCACCGACGCGCCTGCCTGCTTCATCTGCACGCGCAGCTTCTGCATCTGGGCCACGGTGAGGCCGGAATAGTGAGCAACGATCGCGACGCTCGTGGTCTTGAAGACCGCGTTGAGCTGTTCGACCGCCTCTGTTTTTGCCGCTCGTTCCACAGCAAGCTCTCTCCGGTTGGCGGCCTTCTCTCTCGAGGCAGGACCGCCGGGTTGCACCCATCGTCCCGCCCAAATCCTCATCCTCTGGACAGAAGTCCCAAGGACACGTCGGGCAAGACGACAATTTGAAGCCTGCCCTCCCGCATCCTTGTCAGATGCGGGGTGTCGAGGTTCGAACCAAATCACCCTTAAACGCCCGCGCGAACACGCGACGTAAAGCGAAATCCGGTCTTCACCCGTCTATGCAGGCCGTACGATTAAGCCGTTGAAGAAACTTTACGTTTCGCCGCGGGCGCCTGCAGTCTCGGACAGGATCGAGGCCATCCGGCAAGCCGGAAGACCCCTGCCCACACCCCTTTTTCGAAAACGATGGGCTTTTCCTTCCTTTCGAGTAATCCCAAGCGGGGTATCCTCAAAAGGAATGATCTCCTATCGTATCGGATTTTCGGAATGCGAGCACGAACGTGCCAGCAATGGCCAGCACGTCCGGAGACGGCTCTTTAGCCGGTCTCATTCGGCTTGCCAAGAGCAAAATTCAGACCAGTTGGGTGTCATGGGTTGGCCAAAAAATCCGCCCCGCCCTGTCACGCCGCACCTCTCCCGCTCGTCTGGACGCAGGAGGTAGCTATGCAGCGATGGATCGCAGGAATCCTGGCGGTATTTAACATCTCGAACGGGCTAGCGATGCTCTTTGCCGGTTCCATCTGGTGGGCCAGCGTCCCTGGCGTGCCCGATACCGGCCCCTTTAATTCGCACTTCGTCGAAGACGTCGGCGCGGCTTTCCTGATGGCTGGTCTCGCGCTTGGCGCCCGGGCCTGGCGGCCGGCGTATTGGCCGGCGGCGCTCGCGGGAGCCGGATTTCTCGCGGCGCACGCCGTGATCCACATCGTCATGATCGTCTCAGGGCAGGACCACCACGCGGGTGCCGACCTTCTGGCGGTCATCGCGCCGGCGGCGCTCGCCCTCTACTCAGCCTTCCCAAAGCAAGGAGAACAACATGCGTAAATTCATCGCGCGCCGCATGCTGCGCGCAACAGCCAAGCGTTACGGCTACGACGCGAGCTACCTTGAAATGATGCTGGACCAATCGCCCGCCGCCTTCTTCAAGTTCGCTCCCGTGATGAAGGCATCCGCGCACCGCGAGGTGGTTCCGGTGGAAGCAAGCTTTGCCGCCAAGATCACCGGCGCGTTGGCGGAGGATTGCGGTCCCTGCACCCAACTGTGCGTCGACATGGCGCTGGAAGCGGGCATGGCCAAGGACCAGATAGAGGCCGTGCTTCGCCGCGATGTCGGCGCGATGAATGCCGCAACCGCGCTCGGTTTCCGCTTTGCCAAGGCCGTCGTCCACCATTTGGCGGACGATGAATTGCATCGCGACGCTGTTCGCGCCCGCTGGGGCGAAAAGGGCGTGATCGACTTGACTATGGGACTGCAAATGGGCCGTCTTTTCCCGATGATCAAAACCGCGCTTGGCTATGCGAAGGAGTGCCGCCGCGTGACCGTGGCCGGCCATCAGGTCGATGTCATCAAGCAAGCCGCATGATGCCGACCCTCTCGCGCCGCATCGCGGGCGGCTGCTCGGACTTGCCTATCGCATGCTCGGCAGCCGCAGCGACGCGGAGGACGTCGTGCAGGACGCCTATCTGCGCTTTGCCGGCGCGCAGGACGTTCGCAACACCGAAGCCTTCCTCGTCACCATCGTCACGCGGCTTTGCCTCGACCGGTTGAAAAGCGCGAAGGCGCAGCGGGAGATCTATGTCGGCCCCTGGCTTCCCGAGCCTGTGTTCGACGCCGACGGCCTTTCGGCCGATGCGGCAACCGAACTCGCGGACGACCTTTCCTTCGCGCTGATGCTGGCGCTGGACCGGCTGTCGCCGCTCGAGCGCGCCGCGTTCCTGCTCCACGACGTGTTCGATCGGCCGTTTTCGGAAGTCGCGCACATGCTGGACCGGACCGAAGCAGCCTGCCGGCAACTGGCTGCGCGCGCCCGACGCGCGGTGCGCGATGAGCGACCCGCCCCGGCGGCGGCACCTGAACGGCACGCCAGGCTGCTCGGCGCCTTCTGCGAGGCGGCGGCAAGCGGCGACGTCTCCGCTCTTGCGGGGCTGTTGCGCGAAGACGCCATTGCCATCACCGACGGCGGCGGCCGCAAATCCGCGGCGTTGAACCCGATCAAGGGCGCGCAAAAGATCATCCGCTTCCTGATCGGGATTGCCGGCAAGAACGCCGGCCGTGACATTCGCATGCTACCGATGATGATCAACGGAACCGCCGGCGCGCTTCTCTACATGGATGGCGAAATCGACCATACCCTGAGCATGGCGATCGACGGCGAGAAGATCGCCGCGATCTATATGGTGCGTAACCCGGACAAGCTGCGCCGCGCACCCGATGCGGCGGCAAAACCGATGTCCTAAAGCGCATGCCTAGCTGACGGGATAAGCGAGCCGCTTGCCTTCGAAAAACGCCGTCAGATTGGCGATGACGCAGTCCTGCATGGCGAGATGCGACTCGAGCGTATGGCCGCCGATATGGGGGGTCAGCGCCACGTTCGGAAACGCCGTCAGCGCATCCGGGGCGTGCGGCTCCTTGGCGTAGACGTCGAGGCCGGCGCTCGCGATGGTCTTGTCGGTGAGCGCCTGGACGAGCGCAGCCTGGTCGATCACCGAGCCGCGCGCGATGTTGACGACGCAGCCGTCCTCCCCGAGCCTTTTCAGGATATCGGCATTGACGACATGATGGGTATCTGCGCCGGCGCGCACCGCGATCATCAGCACGCTGCACCAGTCCGCGAGCGCCTCGAGGGTGGGAAAATATTGATACGGCACGTCGTGGCGGCTGCGGCTGAAATAGCCGACCTCGGCCTCGAATGCCGCGACGCGGGCGGCGATCTTGCGGCCGATCTCGCCCATGCCGTAGATGCCGACCTTGCGGCCTGGCATGCCTGGCTGCGGCCGCATCATCGGCGACGGTTTTGCCGCGGCCCAGTCCCCGCTTCGCACGTAATTGTCGGCCACCAACAGACGCCGCGTCGCCGCCAGCATCAAGATGACCGCGATATCGGCGACGGAGGCCGCATTCGCACCGGGACTGTGGCCGACCGCGATGTTTCGTTGCGCTGCGGCGCCCAGATCGACGCCGTCATAGCCGGTGCCGTAACAGACGATCGCGCCGAGCTTTGGCAGCCGGTCCATCATGTCGCCGCGAAGCGGGGTGCTGCCCGCGGTGACCATGGCACGGATACCGGCAAGCTGGTCGGCGGTAAAAACTTCGTGTGGCGGCTTGCCGGCGGCGTCCATCAGTTCGAACCGCTCGCCGATGCGCTGCATCAGCGCCTTGGGGAAGCGCGAATAAATCAGAACCTGCTCTCGCATCGGTGAAATTTCCTGCTGGCTCAAGCGCTCGGCCACCCGCGACCGCGGATGCGCCGCACGAGCGCTGGTGACTTTAATTCAACGCAATTGGTCTGTGTATCCTGCCTCCGCATGCGCACATGCACGCCTGGAAGGACAGCCCATGCAGATTGTTCAATCGCTTCTCAGCCGGCGCGCCGCGCTCACGGCGCTGGCATCCGCGCCCACCGTCATTGCCGCCGCGCCGCGGGCGCTGGCGCAGACCACTGGGACGGCACAGGCGACCGGGACGCCACCCGTTGCACTGATGCCGGCATGCACGCTGACGCCCGCGGCGATCGCGGGTCCCTACTACTTCGATCCCAAGCTGCAGCGCAGCGACATCACCGAGGGACACCCAGGCGCGCCCTTGCGGCTCCGCTTCATTGTGATGGACGCGGCCGATTGCACGCCGGTTTCGGGTGCGCGGATCGATGTCTGGCACGCGCGGGCCGACGGCTACTATTCCGGCTATCCCGGTCAGGGCGACCGGCACAATGTCGATACAACGGGCGGCACCTTCATGCGCGGGACCCAGATCGCGGACGCCCGCGGCGAAGCGTTGTTCCACACCGTCTACCCCGCCTGGTATGAGCAGCGCACCGTGCATGTGCATTTCAAGATCTTCATTGACGACAAGAGCATGCTCACCGGGCAGATGTATTTCCCCGATGCGCTCAGCCAATATATCTTTGCCAATGTCGGCGCCTACCGGCGCAAGGCCGCCCGCAGCGTCTTCAACACCAACGACGAATTCGCGCTGCAGGATTCGACCCACGGCGGCTACTGCGACATCAAGGAAGCGGCCGATCATTATCGTGCGACGCTGGTCGTCGGCGTCAGCCGCTCTGTCGTCACGGCGCTCGACGACACGGCGAAGCCGAAGGTGCAACCCCGCGCGATCGTGCCGGGCGTCGACCCCGAGAAGCAGAAGAACGGTTGATTTGCGAAAAACGGCGGAACCGGTTGCCCAGTTCCGCCCCTGTTTTCAAGCGTGCCGAGAAACTCAGCCGAGCAAGGTGCCCGGCTCGACCTTCACGCCCGGTCCCATGGTGGAGGAGACCGCGACGCGCTGAATATACGTTCCCTTCGCACCCGCCGGCTTCGCCTTGGCGACCGCATCCGCGAGCGCCTTGATGTTCGCCACCAGCTTGTCCTCGGAGAACGAGGCTTTGCCGACGCCGGCCTGCACGATGCCGGCCTTCTCGACCCGGAACTCGACCGAACCGCCCTTGGCGCCCTTCACGGCGCCGGTGACGTCCATGGTCACGGTGCCGATCTTCGGGTTCGGCATCATGCCGCGCGGACCGAGCACCTTACCGAGGCGGCCGACCAGCGGCATCATGTCGGGGGTGGCGATACAGCGATCGAAATCGATGTTGCCGCCCTGCACCTTCTCGACCAAGTCCTCGGCGCCGACGACGTCGGCACCGGCGGCCTTGGCTTCTTCCGCCTTGGCACCGCGCGCGAACACCGCGACGCGGAGCGTACGGCCGGTGCCGTTCGGAAGGGTGACGACGCCGCGCACCATCTGGTCGGCGTGACGCGGATCGACGCCAAGATTGATCGCCAGTTCGATGGTCTCGTCGAACTTCGCCTTCGCCCGTTCCTTGACCATCTTGATGGCGTCCGCGAGCGGATAAAGCTTCTCGCGATCAACGCCTTCGCGGGCCTTCTTCAAACGTTTTCCAATTGCCATGACCCGTTACCCCGCAACTTCCAGACCCATCGAACGGGCGGAGCCCTCGACCATCTTCATGGCCGCTTCGACGGTATCGCAATTCAAGTCCTTCATCTTCTTCTCGGCGATCTCGCGCACCTGCGCCTTGGTCACCTTGCCGGCCTTGTCGCGGCCCGGCGCCTTCGAGCCGGACTGGATTTTTGCGGCCTGCTTGAGAAAGTAGGACATCGGCGGCGTCCTCATCTCGAACGTGAAGGAACGGTCCGCGAAGATGGTGATGACCACCGGGATCGGGGTGTTCTTTTCTTCCTTCTGCGTCTGCGCGTTGAACGCCTTGCAGAATTCCATGATGTTGAGACCGCGCTGACCAAGCGCGGGGCCGATCGGGGGCGAGGGGTTCGCCGCACCGGCCGGCACCTGCAATTTCAGGTATCCGGTCACTTTCTTTGCCATTTGTCACTCCTGTTGTGCCAGCTCAAGGCCAGCGGTTTCAGGTTCCGTGGTTCGGATGCTAAGCGGCTGGCGACCGCCCTCTTCCTCCCACGGCCTCTAATACTCGCGAAGACGCGCTCCGCGATTTACCCGATCAGACCTTCTCGACCTGAGCGAATTCCAGTTCGACCGGCGTAGCGCGGCCGAAGATCGAGACTGCGACCTTCACGCGCGAGCGCGCCTCGTCGATTTCCTCGACCACGCCGGAGAACGACGCGAACGGTCCGTCCGCCACGCGCACATTCTCGCCGATCTCGAACGAGACCGACGCCTTCGGCCGTTCCACGCCTTCCTGCACCTGGTGCAGGATGCGCATGGCCTCGGCCTCCGAAATCGGCATCGGCTTGTTTTCCGCGCCGAGGAAGCCCGTGACCTTCGGCGTGTTCTTGATCAGATGGAAGGCCTCGTCGGTGAGCTTCATCTTCACCAGCACGTAGCCCGGGAAGAACTTGCGCTCGGCGTCGATCTTGCGGCCGCGGCGCACTTCCGTGACCTTTTCGGTCGGCACCAGCACCTGCTCGAACAGTTCCTCGAGCCCGCGCTGCTTCGCCTGCTCGCGGATCGATTCGGCGACCTTCTTCTCGAAGTTCGAATAGGCGTGGACGATATACCAGCGCTTATCCATCGTTTGAGCTGCGACGCTTGCCATCAGTGGATGCCCAGTATCAAGGTGACCAAATAGCGGATGACCTGATCGGCGGCGAAGAAGAAGATCGAGGCGAACGCAACCATCACGAACACCATGATGGTGGTGATCGTCGTCTCGCGCCGGGTCGGCCAGGTGACCTTGGCGGTCTCCGAGCGCACTTCCTGCAGGAATTTAAACGGGCTGAAAGCCATCAAGGATCCGCGTCCGTCGTCAGACGAATTGAGTGTTTCAAGGAATCCGAACAGCCCGCTTTCGCCCAGCCCTCTCTTGAAGGATGAGCCGGCAAGCGGGCTCGATTGTTCGGGGGTTTTAAAGCCGCGCCGGAAATCCGCGTATAGGCGGGCCGGCAGCAGGTGGCAGGTATCTACTGCCGTAACGGCAAAAGGTCAAGGCGAGCCGGACGCGGCCCCATCAACCGCCGCGCGACCGGCCAGCGGCACTCGGCTTCCGTGCCCGCTCGGCGGCCAACCCGTCCAGTCCGGCGTCGCCCTTTCCCGGTTCTCTCTGTGCACATGCAGCATTCGTCAGGATTTCTTAACCTTAATTTCTTAACCTTACTGGAGCACTACTTTGTGCTGCCTGGGCTGGGCACATCACCAAAGGAGAATCCCATGCCAAACCTCGAAGAGGCCATTCGCGAACGTGCCTACCACCTCTGGATTGCCGATGGTCAACCCGAAGGCCAAGCCGACCTCTATTGGCTGAACGCTCAGCGTGAAATGCTCGCGACCTCCGTCGAAAGCTCAGCCAGCAGCGCCGCCGTTGCCACGCAACCCGCCAAAAAGACGAAAGCCGCCCGAACGACCAGAGGCAAGACCCGCGCTGCATAAGTTCCATGGGCGGATCGTCACGCACGACCCGCGACATCGATGGCGTCATGTGCGGATGGGGCAGCTAGTCTCCCCCCGTTGCCGTTAGGCGGCCTGGGCCAATTCCGGGCCTCCATGACTGTCGAAGACAAACTGCCAACCGATTGATTTCGCTGGCAGGAGTGGCAGGGCTCGAACCTGCGACCTGTCCCGGTTCATGCGCCGTTGGACTTCGCCTTGGCATCGACCAGGCCGACGCCGGCGCACCGGATCATCGCCGTCCTTGCGATTTCCCATGTGAGCATGACGGTCCCACGTCCTCCGGATGACGCGGGATCGGTTGGAACCTACGCGGAATCTTTTTCAGCAGGCCGGTTCTGGCTGGCTTCCAACTTCTCGGCCAAGTCGCGCCATGCTTTCGCCATTTGCAATAGACGCACCTTATCCCCGGGGTGTAAGCACCTTGAGGCCAGCGCGACGCACTGCTCGACGTATTGGTAATATTCGTCGGCTGACGCCATAGACCGAGCCCTGGGTAGTACTTTCGTAATTTCCCCAACCGATATTTGTTCCTCAAAATGCCGTTGTCACGATTATGAAACCGCTCCGAACGGGTTCTTACCATCGGGCGTTTTCCTCCGGTGAAGGCGCTGGAGGAGGCCTACACCATGAGCGACGCGAAGACGTACCGTGAATATGCGGCCGACTGCATCCGCATCGCGCAATCGATGAACGCGGAAGACCGAGAGACTTTGCTCAAAATGGCTCAAGCGTGGGAAGACCGGGCGCGAGAAGCAGAGCGGCACGAGAAGAAGGCGGAAACTGACAGGTAAATGGAACTTGCGGCGCCCTGCATTCGCAAACCGATGGGCGCACAAGCGGCGAAAAGGCCGACATCGCAATTCCGGTGGCTTCAAGCCGCTTGTGCTGACGTGGAGAGCCGGGCCGTGCAGCAAGCCGTCGAACGCGACGGGGTGGTGCCAAGGCCCGCTGCGCGTCAATAAGGTGTTTCAGGAGCGCGCAAAAACAGCGGCAGTTCGTCGTGGTCCGGCTCGCTGAGTTGTTCGATCTCGGGCTCCGAAATTTTGTAGGCCTTGCATTCCAAACGTGCCCATTTCAGCGCCTGGGGATAGCTCGGACAGCGGACCACCATTTCCTGGCCCCGCACCAAGACTACGACCTCACAAATCGGGGACGCGATATCGCGTCGGATCAAAATCTGCGGCGGAGCAAGCTTCTCAGTCATTTTGCAGACGCCAAACGCTGCGACCGTTTACCGGGCCATGACCCAGCGCCGGCGTGACCAAGGCGGATTAAGCGCGAGCCGTGCGGATCGTTCCATCGAACCAGAAGGCCGCACGGCGCGGCGCGCAGGACTCCTTTGCCGCTACCCCGAGCGCCTATCCGGGTTCAGGAGGACTTCGAGAAACCTCGTTAAGTAATTGATTTATCTGGCAGGAGTGGCAGGGCTCGAACCTGCGACCCCCGGTTTTGGAGACCGGTGCTCTACCAATTGAGCTACACTCCTACGGGACCGAAGCGTCGCCGCTGATCCGCGCCGTTTCAAGCATAGGGGGCGCCCCATTTGCAAGGGCGAAGCGGCTAAACGCCCTGCTCAACCCTGTTCCGCCCTGTTCAATCCGGACGTTCTGCGCCAGACTTCACCCGAGCCCACAACAAGAGCAAACGGGAGAGACCATGACCGCGCAGACTGCCGCCAAGCCCCCCTCCGCCCCGCACACGCCGCCCCTGCCCCACGCCAAGCCGGAACAGCTTGGATTGTCGCCGAGCCGGCTGCAGCGCATGTCGGACGCGTTCAAGCGCGAGGTCGACAAGGCAAACACGCCCGGCGTGACCGTGATGGTCTCACGGCGCGGCCAGATCGGCTGGTTCGACGCGATCGGCCGGCAAAATCCCGCGACCAGCGCGCCGATGGCCAAGGACTCGATCTTCCGCATCTTCTCGATGACCAAGCCGATCGTCTCGGTCGGCATCATGATGCTGGTCGAGGACGGCCACTTCCTGCTCAGCGACGCGGTCGCCAAATTCATCCCGGAATTTGCCGAGCAGAAAGTCGGCGTCGAGAATCACGGCAAGCTCGAACTGGTCCCCGTCAAGCAGCCGATGACGGTCCAGGACCTGTTGCGCCACACCTCGGGCATCACTTACGACCACACCGGCAACAGCCTGGTGCAGCAGCTTTATCAGCAGTCGCGGCTGCGCAGCCGCAAGATCACCAACGCCGAGCACGCAAGCCTGGTCGCAAGCCTGCCCCTGATCAGCCAGCCGGGCGCGGAATGGAACTATAGCCGCTCCACCGACATCCTTGGCCGCATCATCGAGGTCGCAACCGGAAAGACCCTCAGCACCTTCCTGACCGAACGCATTCTGGCGCCGCTGCAGATGGCGGAAACCGCGTTCCACGCGGGCGAGGAGAACGCCGGCCGCCTCGCGGAACCCTTCCCGACCGATCCCTGGAACGGCGAGAAGGTGCAGCTCTTCAACATGCTGGAGAAGCCGGCGATGGAATCCGGCGGCGGCGGGCTGGTCTCGACCACCATGGACTACGCGCGGTTCTGCCAGATGCTGCTCTCCGGCGGCACGCTCGATGGTGTCAGGATCATCGGCCGCAAGACGCTGGAACTGATGGCCTCCGACCATCTCGGCCCTCACGTCAAAATCCAGGGCACGCTGGTGCCACCCGGCCACGGCTTTGGCCTCGGCTTCGCCGTGCGCAGGCACCAGGGCGTGGCGCCGTTCGCCGGCTCGCCCGGCGATTTCTTCTGGAGCGGCATGGCCGGCACATTCTTCTGGATCGACCCCAAGGAAGACCTGTTTGTCGTGTTCATGATGCAGGGCCCCGGCCAGCGCCAATATTTCCGCCCCCTGTTGCGTAACATGGTCTATGCGGCGCTGGAGTGAGTTCATGCCGAACTGAGCGCCCAACCCCATCCCGTCATGCCCCGCGAATGCGGGGCATCCAGTACGCCGTGACATCCGTTGCAATCGAGATGGCAGTGTTTACTGGATCGCCCGCGTTCGCGGACGATGACACTGAAGATGCTGCACGCGCGTCGCACTAGAGCCTTTTCCGTTCCGATTGAATCGGAACGGAGCTCTAGCTTTTTGTTTTGACGCGTTTTCTTAACGCGAACCGGGGCCCACTTCGCTGGAAAACGCTTTAAATGGCATCTCAACTGATTGTCGCGCCGCCGTCGATGACCATGGTCTGGCCGGTCATGAAGTTGCCGGCGGCGGAGCCCAAGAATACTGCGGCGCCGGCGATCTCATCGGGGATGCCGATCCGCAGCAGCGGCGACCGCGCGGTCGACGCCTTCAACGTTTCCGGATTGTCCCATAACGCCTTGGCAAAATCGGTCTTGATCAGACCGGGCGCGATGCAGTTCACGCGGATATTGTGCTTGCCGTATTCGCAGGCGAGATTGCGCGCAAGCTGCATGTCGGCCGCCTTCGAGATCGCGTAGGCGCCCAGAACGGTCGACCCCTTCAGCCCGCCGATCGAGGAGACGACGATGATCGAGCCGTCCTTGCGCTCGATCATCTGCGGCACCACCATGCTGATCACCCAGTTGTTGGCGACGATGTTGTTGTCGAGGATTTTCCGGAACTGATCGTCGGAGATGCCGCCGAGCGGGCCGTAGTAGGGGTTCGATGCGGCGTTGCAGACCAGAACGTCGATCTTGCCGAAGGCCCGGTTGCTCTCGTCGATCAGATGCTGCAGGTTTTCCTTCGACGAGATGTTCGCCGCGATCGAGGCCGCGGTCCCCTTGCCGAACCTGTCGTTGATCTCCTTTGTCACCTGGTCGCAGACATCCTGCTTGCGCGAGGAGATCACGACCTTGGCGCCGTGCTCGGCCATCCGCTCGGCGATGGCGCGGCCGATGCCCCGCGTCGAGCCGGTGATGACGGCGACTTTTCCCTTCATGTCGAACAAGGTCATGTTTCTCTCCCGGATTTAAGGGTTTTGGTTTTCGGTCGCTTTGTTTTGAGCATGATCTTTTCGGAAAACCGGTTCCCACTTTTCCGGATCATGCTCTAAAGCCAAGCAGCGTTCACGCTATTCGATAATCAGGCTTCACGCGAGCTTGGTCTCCGCCACGACTTCCGGACCCGCCGGCTGATGCATCGCGGCGTGTCTCGCGTCGGCAATCCAAGGCTGCTGGTTCACCATCGGAAGCCGCCAATTGCTGTGGCCGGGGCTTGCGAAATGATCGAGCCTTGTCACCGAACAATTGTCGACATCGAAGGCAAGGCCCTTTTCGGGAAGGCCGCCGAGCGCCAGGCCGATCGCCGCCTTGATCGAGCCGCCATGGCCAACCGCGATCACGTCGTTGCCCGCCTGTTCGATCGTGATGCGCTCGATCGCGCGACATACGCGGTTATAGAGGTCCATGAAACTCTCGCCGCCCGGCACGGGCTCGTCGATGTCGGCAAACCAGTGGCTGCCGACCGGACGGCTGGCGAGGAACGCGGCGCGATTCATGCCCTGCCACTCCCCGAGATGCTGTTCGGCGAAGGCCGCCTCCTTCGTCATCGTCGCAGGCTTTGGAAAGCCGCCCTGCCAGATCGCTTCCGCGGTCTGATGCGTGCGCATCAGGTTGCTCGCATACCAGACCGCGCTCCGCGGCAAAATCTTGGCTACCGCCTCGAACACTTCGCGATCGGAGGTATCGCAGGCGATATCCTTCTGGCCGTAGATGTTGCCGCCGTCGCTACGCACGGGCGCGTGGCGCACCCACCACCACCGCGTCGTGACGACCTCTGGTTTGCCTGCATTGGACATCCGTAAAATCCTTCCGTAACCTTTGCTTTGGCTGTACGTCAGCGCACGCACGGCCTCAAGTGACATCAAGTTTGAAATCTTGTTTGAAATTCCGTCACCCGGCAAGCAAGCGCTGAGCGCAGCAAGACACAAGGGAGAAACGCATGGGCCGCCTCGAAGGCAAATCCGTCATCATCACCGGCGCCGGCAGCGGCATCGGCCGCGCGGCGTCGCTGCTGTTCACCAAGGAGGGCGCCAAGCTGATCGCGGTCGACCGCACCGAAGGCGTCAAGGAAACCGCCAGGCTTGTCAGCGATGCCGGCGGCACCGTCGAAGCCGTCATGGCCGACGCCGGCTCGGAGAGCGACGTCAAGGCTTTCATTGACAAGGCGCTGTCGAAATACGGCAAGCTCGATGCGATCTGGGCCAATGCCGGCGTCAGCGGCGGGCTGGTTCCGCTGGCCGAACAGACCGTGGAGCACTGGCAGGAAGTCTTGCGCATCAACCTGATCGGGCCGTTCCTGGCGATCAAATATTCGATCCCGCACATGATCAAGCAGGGTTCTGGCGCGATCGTCTGCACTGCCTCGGTCGCGGGGCTCAAGGCCGGCGCCAGCGGCCATCCTTACGGCGCGAGCAAGGCCGGCGTCATCAGCCTGGTGCAGACCACGGCCTATTCGCTGTCCGGCACCGGCGTGCGCATCAATGCGGTGTGTCCCGGCCTGATCGAGACCGGCATGACCAAACCGGTATTCGACCGCGCCAAGGAGCGCGGCACCCAAGACAAGATCGGCCAGCTCAATCCCCTGAAGCGCGCCGGCCAGCCGCATGAATTGGCGGCGATGGGATTGTTTCTCGCGAGCGACGAGGCGTCCTACGTCAACGGCCAGGCGATCCCGGTCGACGGCGGCCTCACCGCGTCGATGCCGTATACGGGGAAACCGATTTGAGTTGAGTAGCGCTGCGGAGGCGCGCAGCGCTCCTCCCCGCACAGGCCGTCATACCCCGCGCATGCGGGGTAACCAGTACGCCGCAGCCTTTCGGTTTAAGCACTGACGCCCGGGAATACTGGTCGCCGGCGTCACTCCGCTGTCGTCGCCCGCGAAGGCGGGCGATCCAGTATTCCAGAGACAGCGCGGCAAGATCGAGAGGCCGCGGCGTACTGGATACCCGCATGCGCGGGTATGACGATGGGAGGGTATGGCGCGAGTTTTTCAAACAGCCAAATCGAGACACACCACCGCATTCTCGCGGCACGATGCGTCCGAGTTTTGCGAAACGATTGCGCCATCAGGAAATCAGAGGGCGCGGGGAATGCCGGGTGCCCAATGCACCCGCAGCCTCGTGTGCGCTGGGGTAGTGGAGTATGCACACGAGTATTCACAGCGGAGGCACCGGAAACATCCGGCATTCCCCACGCAATGGTTTTAACGTCTTATATCGCGCTCTCCCCGGGGACCGGGCTTTCTTGCCCCCGTCATCCCGCGGAGCTTGCTTCCAGCGACCTTGACGCCAGCGTCGGGGCGTCAGGACCACACGACTTCGCCGTCCGCTTTAGCGTCGCCCGTCTAGCGCCGCCTTCGCGTCCACCGCATCCCACCCCGCGTCCGTGACGTTCTCGAGCCGCCCCTCTGTGGGGTGGGACAGCGGGAAGAGAGCACAATTTCCGATTTTCCGAAAGTAGAAATATTTTTCGCAGATCCATCTGGACAACTGAGAATCGCGTTGAATCGGTTCAGCAAATTAGATTTTAGGCGCACGCGATTTCTGGGGCCCTCAGGCCAGACGAAGCAAGCGGCGGCCGGAAAATCCGCGCTGATTTGCCCGGCGTCGGGCAAATCACCGCGTGCGGCGTCGCGCGTTGAGTTGAGCGCCAGCGAAGGTGCTGGGCCCGCCTGATGTCCTGGCCGACGTCGCAGCCGAACTCATTGCTCCAGCAAGTTATCGCGAAGCGTCGTGCCGGTGTATCGCGTTCTCAATCGTCCGCGGCGTTGCAGTTCCGGCACCACGAGGTCGACAAATTCCTCGAAACATCCGGGGGTGTAGGTCGCAGCCAACATGAAGCCATCGGCGCCACCCTCGTCCATGTAGTGCTCCATCTGATCGGCGATATCCTGGGCCGTGCCAACGGCAACCGGCATTCCCATCCCCTGCGCATAGATCATGGCCGCCTCCGCCACGGTGACGGGCGCGCCGCCCTTGGCATAGATGATCGATTCGAACAGGCCCTGAATTCCCGGCACTTCAATGTTCTGAACGATGGCGTCCGGGGGATAGGTAGAGAAGTCGAGGCCGAAATGCCCGGACATCCACGCCAAGGCGCCCTCCGGCGGGATGCAGGCCTTGATCCTCTGGTATTTCTCTTGCGCCTCCGAACGCGTCTCCGCAACGACGGTCTGCAAACCATAGATCAGCTTGACCGATCCGGGCGCGCGACTGAACTTGTTTTCGAGGCGGTCGCCGAGATCGGCGGCGTATTGCTTCATGCGGTCGATATTCGGATGAACCGCGAAAATCGCCTCGGCATGTTTTGCCGCGAAGTCCCGTCCCTGGCCCGAAGAACCGGCTTGCCAAAGCACCGGCCGGCCTTGCGGCGATGGCGCGCAAAAATGGCGGCCATCACATTTGTAGTATTTTCCTTCGTGATGAACGACCCTGATTTTTTCGGGATCGGCATAAATGCCGCTCTTCTTGTCGGCAATGATCGCGCCCGGCTCCCAGGAGTCCCAAAGCTTGTAACAGACCTCCATGTACTCGTCCAAGCGCTCGTACCGTCCGCTTCGATCGGTCATGGTGTGCCCGTAGGCATCCCACTCGCTCTTCGAATACGAAGAGACGATGTTCCAGGCGACCCGCCCGCTCGACAAGTGGTCGAGGCTCGATAAGCCGGCGACACATCGAATACGGATGTTCGAACGCCGTCGACAGGGTTACCCCGACGCCGAGGTGCTTGGTCGCCGTCGTGATGATCGGCACGATGGTTGACGGCTCGTGCGTCGGACATTGCACCGCCCATTTCACGATCGCATCCGAACTATCTTCGTGCGTGTTGTACGGCGCAAGTTCATCGGCGATGAACATCGCATCGAACAGGCCGCGCTCCATGGTGCGGGCCATATGCTGCCAGTATTCAGGGCGGAAAAATCCCAACCAACCTTGTCTTTCGGATGCCGCCACATGCCGGTTGCGTGGCTGTTGACGCCATGCTGTATGAATCCCAACAGATGAGCCCTCTTCTTGTTCTTCGTCGTCATGCATCTGCTCCCTCTTCAAGAATTCACTGGATCAGGCTCTGAATTGACTTCCAGCCGGACTTCGTCAGCCGGCGGCCTTGTCTTCAAGAAGAAAGCCAGTCCGCATCCGGCCGCGGTGACGAGCGCGAGCAACGGTCCGGCATAAATCATGATCGGGCTGAAACCGGCCCCCGCAATGATCACCACGGACGCAACGACCGATAACGCTGCGATCCCGCCATATCGATATTCTGGCACCTCGTCGACTCGGGCGCGCCGTTCGCGATATTCAGCAATGGCATTCCTCAAACCGCGCCAAAATCCGGCGAGAAAGAATACGGTCACGATGATGCCGCACGATGGTGATAAGTGCAGTACATGGCTAGCTCCTTGTTTAGAATTAGGTCGGGATGGACCGCCCACTCGCTACGCATGGTCGCGCATTTTTGGCTGTCTATTCGGCCGCGCGGCCGAGACTTCGTCGGTGATTCTCTTGAAGCCGCCCAGATGTCGAAGTCCCTGCCGCCAACCAGACCGGCGACCAGAACCGTCAGCCGCTGATGGCGACGATGGAAAGCGTGCCGATCAGCTCGCCGGCCATCTCGTAGATCGGCATTCCGATCAAGATCGCAGCGGCGATCCCGCCGACAAAGCCCACCATGTTGGTTTTTGGCCAGAGAATGGACAGAACAAGCGGCAGCAGGATTGACGTCTTCAGCGCGTACGTCGTCAAGCACCAGCGTCGTGAAATCGAGACCCGACAGGACGATCAGGGTTGCGATAATGCCCCCAAGCAGGACTGACAGCTTGGTGATCACGAACAGGCCGCTCTCCGACGTCTGCGGAAAATATCGCTTGACGATGTCGACGGCCACGATCGACGAAAGCGCGGCGCTTGCTCCGTCGATGGTCGAATAGCAGGCGGCAAGGATGACCAGGACGTAGAGCAGCACCAGCGTCAGTCCGAGACCGATATGGGAGACGATGTACGGGCCGATCGCAACGATATCTCCGCCGATGTCGGCCGGCTTGAGGCCATAGGCTATGCCGACCAATCCAAGCATGCCGAGGCAAATCGGTATCGGATAGAACAGCGCGCCGGCCCAAAGGAAGGTTCGACCGACGTCGCGGCTTTTCACGGCCCATACCTTCTGCCAGAAAGTCTGGTCGGCGACACGGTCGCCGCCAGAGGCCGAAGGCCAAGCGTGATGCCGAAGCCGGCCGCGGCGTCGGGCCGCAGCACGGAAAGGTTCCGGGCGTCGGCAGCGCCGGCTGCGTCGAAAACGGCCTGGGTCCCGCCCGGTATCTTTGCGTAAACGGCGGCGACCACAATTGCGGCCGGCACGGTGATCATCAGCGTGTTGAGCGTTCCGGTCATGACGCTCGTCCACAGACCGCCGAAGTAGGAATAAGTCAAGACGCAGACGATGCCGACGACGGTTGCCACCCTCCAATCGATGCCGAAGACGGTCGAGATGACGACGGACGTGCCCTTCAGGTTGATGAGAATCTCAAGAATGATTCCGAAGATCATCGTCACGGTCACGATCGCGGTCGCGACCTTCGACCGGTTGAACCGATACTGGATGAATTCCGAGATGGTGTAACCCTCCGGCATATTCTTTCGAGGATGCGAGCGAACGGAATCATGGCCATCACGGCAAAGCCGTTAGGGACGACGAACCAGAACAGGCCCGACAAGCCCCAGTTGTAGGTCATGGCCGAGCTCATCATGACCGCCATCGCCCAGGTCCAAACGGCGATGACCGAGCCCACGCCGAAGCCGAAGCCGACGCGACGATCCGCTATGATGAAATCGTGGGTGTTGCGGACCAGCAGGGTTTTGACGCCGTAGGACAAGGCCAGCGAAAACAGACCTAATCCGATCATCGACGCAAAGCCAAGCGTCGGCGTGAGACTGGGCATTTGAGCGAAGATTGACTTATCCATTTCGAACTCTCCTAGAGAAAGGTCCCAGCAGGGACGGACAGCGAGAATTTCAAGTGGCGTGGTGCAGGCTGTAGTAGGCGCGGTCGCAGTAGAGCAGCGGATTTCCGTGGTTTTCGGCGTGAGCCGAAGTCACGTCGCAAAGCACGATGGCGTGGTCGCCCGATGGGATCAGGTCGACGACGACGGCCGTGACATGCCCGAGCGCGCCATCGAGAAGCGGAGCGTCGTCGGCTCCTTCGGCTAGCCGGATGTCGTCATAGCCGCCGAGCGCGGCCTTGCAGGCAAACCGGTCCGACAGCGCGCGCTGGTTCGCATTCAGAATCGAGATCCCGATGGCGGAGCCGGGAATGAGACAGGAATAGCTCTCACTGGTTTCCGACAGACAGAACAGGACGCGCATCGGCTTCATCGACACCGACGTGACCGAGGTTGCGGTAAACCCGTGAAGACGGCCGGCACGCCAAAACGTCACGACACATACCCCGGAGGCCAGTCGACTGAAGACTTCCTTGAAGGTTTGGGCCAGGTCGTTCGTTATGGTTGCAGTCATGTTGGTCTCTCGAAGACATTTCCTCTTGGATTTGCGTCAGTCGGCGACTTCGACAGGTCGACGCTCGCGAAGCGGACGAATGACGCGCTTCATGAAGGGCCCGGCGTCGCGCATTGGGTCATCGAACTGACAAACGATCCGGTCGACGCCGATGGCCTGCAGCTTGGGGATGCGCGCGCTGACTTCCTGGAACGAGCCGATCAGTCCGAGCTCGAACCCGGCGTTGGAGTCGACCATTTGCTCTTCACCCAGCGAGGCCCAGGCCGCGGCACCGGATCTCGCGATTACCTTTCGAAAGAAGTCGATGGTCTGCGAATTGCGGCGGTCAATGACGGACTTCCATCGTTGCCGCGCCTGTTCCGACGACTCGGTCGCGATGACATAGGCATTGGCGGCAATGGATATCGTCCTTCCCCACCTGTTCGCCTCCTGGCGAGCCGTCTCGATATGGCGCTTGAGCTCTTCGTCGCGCATCCCGTTGACGAAGAGGCAGTGGCCCCATTCCGCCGCCATTTGCATCGCGCGCTCGGAATGACCGGCGATCCAGACTTCCGGGAGCGCGCTCTCATCCAGGCCGTAACTGGGCGCCCGGTCGATCGCGCCGTCGTAGCTGTCGAACGATGTGTCGACGGTACTGTCGTCCTGGATCTCTGCGGGCGGCTGGAACAACCCATAGAGCGAACGCAGGAACTCAACGGCGCGGTCGTAACGGCCGTCATGGTCAAGCCAATCCACCCCGGAAAGGTCGAACTCCTCTTTCCACCAGCCGCAAACGATATTCATGCCGAGCCTGCGCTCCGCGATCTTCGACAAGGTGTCGAGCATGCGTGCGACCAGAAAGGGCGAGCGAAAGCCGGGCTTTACCGCGCCACACAGCCCGACCTTGCTGGTCACGGCCGCAATCGCCGCCAGGATGCTCCAGGCGTCGGCGACACTTTCACGGGGGCCATGGATGCAATTGAGAAGATTTTCCGACGCATAGAGAAAATCGAAACCGAGCGCTTCCGCCTGCTGCGCGATCGCGAGACAGGCTGCGACATCGGGTCCTGTCGGTTGATCCAGCGAGCGTAGCCAGCCGCCATAAACCGGGAGCCAAATTCCGAACTCCATCACCCGACCTCGCGAGCGTCGCTTGCGCGACGAAGAGTCCGGTGACGATCCGAAGTTCGCTTGGAACTAGGTTCGAACGCGATGTGATGCATTTTCTTCGGCCCGTATCGATGCTCGGTTGCCTCCTCGAGGGAATAGCAAGCACCGCGCCAACACGGACTGGCGGACAACGATACGCCCGACTTGCACTAAATATGCGCGCCGAGATTATTAAATGATCGACAATTGCCCATGGTTAGCTCAAAAATTGGAGATGCATATCTCCACGGAATGTCCAATGAAGTTTATCAATGAGAGCGGGCCAAAGTGGCCCTTCCTGAAGTCGAGGATGAGCCGAATTCATTTTCGGCGGCAGGCTTGACTGATTTCACGCCAATGACTGCGGAGAGCTGTCTCGAAATAAGCCTCGGCCCAAGCAGCGAAGCCGATCGGTTGACATCTTTTTCTCGGCTCGACGGAGGCGTGGGCAAGCGAAAGATCAGGTTTGAGAGCGCAGCATGACCTTCGAACAGATGAGGATATTCCTCGAAGCCGCGCACTTTGGCAGCTTTACCATTGCGGCCGAGCGGTTGGGCCTGACCCAATCGGCGGTCAGCGTCTCCGTCAAGAAGCTCGAGGAAAAACATAATGTCCTGCTGTTCGATCGGTCCGGACGGCGGTTAATCCTTACCGACGCCGGCCAGGTTCTGCTGAACGAGGCTGAACGCATCCTGCGCGATGTCGAGCTGACGATCAGACGGGTAGAAAGCCGGCGCAGCACAGATCAATGCTCGATCATTGCGTGCACGCCGAACGCCTACGATTTCTGGATGCCGGAACTGTTTGCCCGGATAGAAGCCTCTGACGGTGCCCAGGTTGACCTCGTGCGCGGAAGTGTCGACGAGGTCACCTCGTGGGTCATGCGTGGCACGGCCGACTTCGGCATTACCAATGTCATTCCCAGCCATCCGCAATTCCGGCAGATCGGCGTGTTCGCCGATCGTATCATCTTGTGTGGACGCCCGGAAAAGGCGCAAACAATCCCTGACGGTCTTGCCTGGGCCAGGTTGATCGAGCACCGTCCGATCATCTGGGAACAGGGAGATCTGACGCCCACGCTTGTCGCAGCGCTCGATGGACATCGGGTGGATATGACGCGGATCGTTCACCCTCAGGCTCAAACTGACCTCCAGCATGGCAGTCTTCTCTGCTCTGCGGAGCGGTCGATACATCGGTTTTGTGCCCGAGAAGGCCGCAAGCGCCATGTTGGCAACCCAGGACTTGACCCGCATTGGAAGTATCGAGGTATCCGTGCGCTATTGGATGTTCGCCTTGCGCGAACGCGAGCTCGAGCCGTTGGCTTCCCGGGTCGCAAAGGCAGCGAGCTCGCCGTAGTTGGAAGGGCTTTTCCGGTCAGGCCAATCTCGTGCGGCAGCGCAGACACCGCGACGGAGCCGGGATATAACTTCCAGCCTCCACCCGGCGGCAACGGCTGTCCCGAATACCGCGCGGGGCAACAAGCACCGGCCCGAAAGGCGAATTCAGGGAGGCTGACGCGATGAATGGTGCCGAGTTGCTGGTGGCCGCGCTGGAAAACGAAGGCGTGCAACAGATCTTCGGGGTTCCCGGAGAGGAGAACCTCGATTTCGTCGAAGCGCTGCGCCGCTCGTCGATCAAGCTGGTGGTGACCCGCCACGAACAGGCGGCGGCCTTCATGGCGGCGACACACGGTCGGCTGACCGGCGCACCCGGCGTTTGCCTGTCGACGCTTGGTCCGGGCGCGCTCAATCTGACGACCGGCGCGGCCTATGCGTTGCTCGGCGCCATGCCCATGATCATGATCACCGGCCAGAAGGGTGTTCTGAGCAGCAAGCAGGCGCGCTTCCAGATGGTGGACATCGTCTCGACGATGACGCCCCTGACCAAGATGGCCCGTCAGATCATCAGCCCCGCGACCATCCCCGCGATCGTGCGGGAGGCTTTCCGGGTCGCGCAAGTGGAGAGACCAGGGCCCGTCCATCTCGAACTGCCGGAGGACATCGCGGCAGAGCAGGCGCCCGAGATTGCGCCGGTGCCGCGCCACGCGATCGCGCTGCCGGTGGCCCCTCCTGCGGCGCTCGACCGCGCGGCCGAAATGATCCTTGGCGCGGAGCGCCCCCTCATCATGCTGGGCGCGGCCGCCAGCCGTCCGCGCCTTGCCGACGCCCTGTCGGATTTCGTCAGGCGCCTGCAAATCCCATTCTTCAACACCCAGATGGGCAAAGGCTCCGTCGCCGGCGGATCGGGCCTCTACATCGGCACCGCCGCGCTTTCGGAGCGCGACTATGTCCATGATGCGATCGAGCGCGCCGATCTGATCGTCTCGATCGGCCACGACACCGTGGAGAAGCCACCCTTCCTGATGGGCCCGCGCGGACCGCGGGTGCTGCATGTGGGCTATCTGCCGGCGACCGTCGAGGAGGTGTATTTTCCGCATGCGGAGCTGATCGGCGATGTCGGTCCAACGCTTGCGCTGTTGGCCGACCGCCTCGAAGGCAAGCTCAAGAACGCAGCCGCATTGTTGCCGCTGCGCGAGAAAATTCTCGCTGCGATCGGCGACCGGGCCGAAGAAAGTCGTTATCCGCTGACGCCGCAGCGGATCGTGCACGATGTGCGGCAGGTGATGCCGGAGGACGGCATCGTCTGCCTCGACAACGGCATGTACAAGATCTGGTTCGCCCGCAACTACCGTACCAGCGTCGCCAATACGCTGCTGCTCGACAACGCGCTCGCGACCATGGGCGCCGGACTGCCGTCGGCGATGATGGCCGCGATGCTCAATCCGAGCCGGCGCGTGCTCGCGGTATGCGGCGACGGCGGGTTCATGATGAACTCGCAGGAGCTGGAGACGGCGGTGCGTCTCAAGCTCAATCTCGTCGTGCTGATCCTGCAGGACAATGCCTACGGGATGATCCGCTGGAAACAGGCGGTCGACCGCTTTCCCGATTTCGGCATGACCTTCGGCAATCCCGACTTCGTCGCCTACGCCAACGCCTACGGCCTCAAAGGCAGCCGGGTGGAAAGCGCCGATGGACTGGCGCCGGCGCTCGAAACCGCTTTTGCCGAAGGCGGGGTTCACCTCGTCACGGTGCCGATCGATTATTCGGAGAACACGCGGGTGCTGGTCGAAGAGCTGCGCGCCCACGCCTTGAAAAACGGCGAGCAGACCTGATGCAGGTCGTTGGCCGCATTCGATCGAACGGCGCTCGCTTCGCGGGCCCCGTGGAACGACGGCTGAGCGAAACACGGCAATTTCCCTCCGGTTAATCATAACGCAGCAGAAGCGCGTTTGGCGCGCCCTGCGCTCGCCGCGTTGCGGCTTGGGTAACAGAGCATTTACAAAATCAATCCAGAGTTGCCCCGGGGATTTGAAAGCGCTGGGGACGGAAATGAAAACGATTTCGCTGGTTGCGATTGCCACGGCTTGGGCTTGCCGTGCCCGCACTCGCCGCGGACTTTCCCGCCCTTCCCTACACCAAGGCGCCGCCGATGGTCGCTGCCATCTACAACTGGAGCGGCGTCTATGTCGGCGCCAATGGCGGCTGGAGCGGAGACACCAATGTTGGGGTCTCACCAACAACCTCGGCGTTGCAGTTGTTCCGACCCGTAACGCGGGCTGCAACAGTGCAACAGGCGCCGCCGCGGGCGGTCAGATCGGTTATCGCTGGCAGGCCTCCAATTGGGTGGCGGGCCTCGAAGCGCAGGGCGACTGGACCAATCTGAAGGGCTCCAATGTCAGCCTGGTCAACCCGTTGGTCACCAATCAAAGCCAGATCGACGCATTCGGCCTCTTCACCGCACACATCGGCTACGCCTTCAACAATGTTCTCATCTATGCCAAGGGCGGCGCCGCCGTCACCGCCGACAGATACGATGGTTTGCGTACCGGGACCGGTCTCGTCTTCGATACTGCCAATGAAAACCGCTGGGGCGCGGCGGCCGGCGGCGGCGTCGAGTATGGCTTCCTGCCGAACTGGTCGGTTGCGCTGGAATACGACCATCTGTTCATGGGCAACGCCGACAACACATTCATATCGACCGGGCTCGGGCGAGTACCAGCCGGCGCGTCGGATCGGATCCTCAATATTCACGAGAACGTCGACATGGTCACCGCGCGGATCAACTACCACTGGGGGTTGTACCGAATTACTGACCTGACTTTCTGTTGGCCGCGGCGCCTTGAAAACCGGGTGAGCCGCGGCGCTATGATTTGATCCGCCAAGACGCGACAGACTGCGAAACGCCGGGATGTCGCGGTTGGCCCACGGCTTGGGCCCATGGCTTGCCGTGGCGCGTCGACACATAGATCCCAATCAACAGCAACATGACGACAGCGACGACTGCCCCGATGACCCATATCCACCGCAGAGTCCCAGCCGACAGGCGCCTTGACGATTGGGCTCCTTGCTGAACGGTGGTCGCGGCGACAGCTGGCGTCGCGGCAACAGCTGACGCCGCGGCAAGAACTGGCGTCGCGGCGGGAGCGGGCTTTTGCCGACCTGCCGGCTTGCCGCTGCTCGCGCCGCGCGACCGGGAACTCCTGGCCTTCGGCTTCGCCGCGGCGGCAGCCGGCGTTGTGGCGGCTGGGTTCGCGGATGCAACGGCTTGCGTCACCGCGCGATCGCGAGGCGGCGAAGCCGCCTGGATGCTTGCAAGTCGCGAACCGGCTTCGGTTTCGTTGAGCTGCTTGAATCTGGCCGTCTTCCTGCACCGTGATGCTCAGGTGCTTGTGCCCATAGCGCTTGTTTTCATAGGGCACATCGATCAGGCCGGTGACGCTCACCCAACGCCCGATCCAGGCCTCCGACGGCTGCTCCTTCAGCTTGGCAAGCCCGTCGGACCAGATCGAGATCTTGACGATGTTGCCTCGCCCCGAGCCAAAATTGATAAAGACATAGCGCTTGGGCTGGGCCTTTTCCGGCCTTCCGGGACCCCGGCTCGACTTCGACGATCCGCCCGATCAACTCGACCCGGTCGCCGACCCGCGCCATCGCGGCGGAGAAATTGAGCGCATCGACGACCGGGTAGGCGGAGATGTATTTGGCCGCCGGTGGCCTCGCGGCAGGCGAAGGCTGACGTCTTGATCTGCGTCTTCGCCGCCGGAATGTTGCGTCCGGCCAGGATATTCGTCGAGCGTCGGCACGGCGGCCAGCGGCGCTTCGCAGATCGCGGCAAAGCGGCGCGCCTCTTCCTTCAGCTTCGGCATCGCCGAGCAGCCGCCGGAAGATCTCGCTGTGCTGCGGGTCGGCGAAATCGTTCGCCTTGAAGACCACCGTCTCGCCGCCCTCGCGGAACTTCGGGTAAAGCGATTTGTCCTCGATGACGGCCTTCAGGCTGAGATCGAGCGCAATGAAGCTGAAGCGGTCCATCCTGGGACCGAAATCGGAAACCCTCCGATCCGGATGCTGGAAGTGCTTGTGCCCGGTCTCGCTGCCGTTGCCCGGGCGCATGCCGGGGACAAACATGCCGTCGTAATCGATCAGCTTGATGTCGCCGTTGGCGACCATCACGTTGCCGTTCTGGATGTCGCCGTGGGCGATCCCCTTTTGCTCGAGAAAGCGCGCAATGGCGGCAAAATCGGTGCGCGCCTTTTCGAGCGCGCGCGGATCGTCGAAGTGCTTGTCCAACCAGATGCCCAGCGTATCGCCCTCGACCCAGTCCATGCGCACGATCGGAAAGGTCTGCTGGCGGACACTGATCCCGGACTGCTGGAAATCGAAATAGACGAAACACCCGTCGGTGAGCGAGCGCAACTTCTTGGAGATCGCGTCGTACTTCTGCTGGATCGCCGGAATCTCCCGGTGAAAGCAGCGCACGGCGCACTTTCTGCGCGGGGTGGTGACCGCATAGGTCAGCGCAAACCCTCCCGACATCACCAGCGGCAGACCCAGGTTGTTTTCGGCGACCGCGCCCTGCTTCAATTCCGGGTCGATGAATGCCTGCGAGGGATGTTGAACCGCTTCATGATATTCGACGATCTGCGGGTATGGCATTTTCCACCTACCACAGCGCAATCAATGTGGTGTCGTCGCGCTTCATGCGACCGGCCGCCCGCTCCTCCTGCACGAACCGGGCGAATGCGCCGGGCGTTCTCACCTTGCGCAGAACGCTGATCGGAGACGGATCGCGATCGCGCTGCGACAACAGCCAATGACCGAGCGCGTCGGTCATGCACAGCAGCGCCGGCTGCTCCAGCCCGCGGAAGCGTCCAGTCGGCGATCAAGGTCGTAGGCGAAGTCCATGTTATCCAGGAACGCATTCTGCGTCGGGTTGGTGCAGATCAGCTGCGGCGAGCCGGTGAACTCCGCGGCGCTGGAGAGAGGAAACGTCGCCTTGATGCGATCGCCGTCGCAGAGCACCGCCAGGCTGTCGCCGACCGAGAGCACCTGGATCGCCCTCCCTCCGTCGGCAATGCGAACGCCGAGCAGCGAGGCGAAGCTGCCTTTGTCGAACGACGCCTGCTGCATCCACGGCAGGCTGTCGCGGTCGTAGAGCTTGCGAAACTCAGCGATCGCCGCCGACAACCACTCGCGCGTGAACTCCGGATCGCGCGTGTAGCGGCGCACCAGAATCCGCGCCCACGACGCCGAGTCGAAGGACACCGACGCACCGTCGCTCAGCGCGTAGACGCCCTTGGCCGAGCGGCGAAAGCTGTCCTCGTTGTGCTGATCCTCGCGCTTGGGGACGCTGAACGCCAAGGGCAGGCGCGATTTCGAACGCAGCTCCGTGGTGCCTCACCGGTCGGCGACCAGCCTGGGCCGGGTGCCGATCTCAAAGAAGTCGACGACACATTGCGGATCGCCGTTGAAGATGAAACCGCGCGATCCATCGGCGATCGTGTAGCCCTTGTCGCCGGCAAACTTGGCCAGATGCTCAGGCAGCGGGCTCGACATGCGGAACAGCATCCGCGAATACTCGTCGAGCGAGCGCGACCTCGGCGGTCGGGAACACGATCTCCAGCCCGGCGGCGGTATTGATGTGCAGGTTGAACAGCAGCGCCTGGCCGTCCTTCGTCGAAATCCGCCGCAGCCCATCGGCCATTTCCTCGGGCGCGCCATCGGTCGATTGACCATCGGTGACGTGGAGAATGGTCGGCGGATAAGAGCCGGGATGCTGCTTCGCACCAGCCGCCCACCGTCTCGATGGTCTTGCCGAGCGCTGCGCGCATCGGCGTGCCGCCCTCGCTCTTCGGATCGAACCAGACCGGAAACTTGGTCTTCAGCTCGACGATGCCGCCGGCGCCGTCGTCCACCTTCTTTTTGCGCTCCTCGACGCGCAGCGTATTCTCGCTGATCGCCTGGATCGGATGCACGATCTCCCCCGACAAGGCGCCGCCGAACCCGCCCATCACCTGCGTTCCGGCATAGGCGATCACGCCGACGTCGAAATAGTTGCGCACGCCATCGGACTTCGAGCAACTCGTGATCAGCGTATAGAGCGTCTTGTTCAGCACGTCGGCCACGAAGGCGGCCTTGGAGCGGCCCGCGTCGGTGATCTCGTCCATCGATCCCGATTGATCGATGACGAATAGAATGCAGGTGGGATTCTCCCTGCTGATCTCAGCCTGGTACGCCATTGTTTTCCCCTTCGGTCTGGTTGGTCAGCGATCGGCCGCAATGGCCGGACGAGTGCCGATATCAAAGAAATCGGCGATTGTTTCGATGCCGGCGTTGAAGACAAAGCCGCGCGCGCCGGGGCGAACGTCGTAGCCCTTGCGCGCCGCGGCCTCCACGGCATGCGGCGGAAGCAGGCTCGACATCCGAAACAACGCCTTGCCGAAGCGATCCTTGATGGCTCGCTCGTCATTCGGAAAAATCAGCGGCTCGCCCTCGCCCGCGTCGACGTGCAGGTTGAACAACAGACAGCCGCCGTCATTGGTCGCGAGACTCTTGAGCCGATCGGCCGCCGGCTCCGGATTGCCGTCGGACGGGTGGCCGTCGGTGATATGCAGGACCGTTGGCGGAAATGCCGTGGGATGCGCGGCGCACCACTGATCGAGGATATCGATCGCCGCGTTGAGGCCCGCGCACATCAATGTCTTGCCCTGACTTCGCGGCTCGAACCAGATCGGAAATCGCACCTGCTGCTCCACGACATCGCCGTCAGGCCCGGCGACCTTCTTGGTGCGGGTCTCGACCCGGAGCGGAGCTTCGGCGAGGCGGGAGATGACATGCAACGGCTCCTCGCCCAGCGCGCCTTGAAAGCCGTTGCCGGCCTCATCCTTGCCGCCGTAGGCGACCACGCCGACGTGAAAGTAGTCGCGGACGCCGTCGGACTTCGAGCAATTGGTGATGATGGTATAGAGCGTCTTGTTGAGCACATCCGCCAGGAAGGCGGCCTTGCTCTGTCCGCTGTTCAAGCGCTGATTCATCGACGTCGATTGATCCATCACCATCAGGATCGCCGTCGGCGACGTACGGCTGATTTCGGCCTGGTAACTCAACTCCGTCCCCCTGTTTGCAACGCAACGCCCACCCCGGCAGAATGGCCGCAACCGCGGTCGGTGACAACCGCGACTTGCGCCCACGCGAAGAGGAGCGATGCCAAACGGACAACGCGCTCCCCGCGACGCTCGGCAACGTGTTATCCGCGCCGGAGTTCCATGCGATCGCGGCCCTTTTTTATTTTTTGAATTTTTTGGCAGCGAGCGAAGATGCACATGATCTGCGGCGGCGACACGGCGAGATTCTGGCGGTAAATCAATGATGCGATGGACGGGGCTGCCTAATGGGCAGTCAACGCGTGCCGGCGATCGACAAATCGCAAAGCGGCGGCAATGCAACACGGCGGCAAATAATTGAGCGCGCTCGCCCGACCTTGGGAACCCGACGCTCCCTTTCGCGTTCTGGCCCGATGTGCTCGTAAAGTGGGTCGAGCTTCGGGGTTCTGCCGATGAAACAGGTTTTCGATCAGCTCTTGAAATTCCTGCACGACGGGATTTCGGCGATTTTCCGCTTCGTCGAACTCATCTGGACCTGGTCGGTCGACCAGATCGGCAAGCTCGTGGCGGTGCCATGGCAGGAATGGCCGTGGTGGAAGCAGTTCCTTCTGGTCCTGATCCTGGCGGGAGTGATCTGGGCGCTCTACCGCGCGGGCCGCGAGCTCTTCGAGGCGGGCGCGGCGATATTGAGCGCATTCGCGCATCTGCTTGGCGTGCTGGTGCGAACGCTACCGCATGTCATGTTGGCAGGTATTATCGCACTTGGCGGCGTGTGGGTCGTCAATCATCTCGATAATTCGTTGGTGTTGAAAATGCCGAGTTGGCTGCAGGCCAGCGAGCAAACCAGCCCGCCACAGAGTAGTCCTCCACAGAGTACCCCGACACAGAGCACCCCAGCACAGAGCGCTCCAGCACAGGTTAGCCCTCCGGAGAACCGCCAAAGCAGCCCGCCTTCGGGCCAGCAAAGCCCGCCTCAAGATCAGAAGTAACGCGCCTCGATCAGATCTGCCCCGGCGCGAGCACGACGACGGGCGCGCCTGGCCTGACGCGATCAAACAGATCGATGACATCCTCGTTGGTCATGCGGATACAGCCGGATGAGATGGCTTGGCCGATATATTCCGGCTGGTTGGTGCCGTGGATGCGGAACAAGGTGTCCTTGTTGCCCTGGTAAAGATAGAGCGCCCGCGCCCCCAGCGGATTGGCCGGACCTCCGGGAACGCGCGCCGGGTAGGGGCCGAGCCGCGCCTGAATCTCCGGCGTCGGAATCCAGTCCGGCCATTCGGCCATGCGGCCAACCGTAGCGACGCCGGAGAACGCCATCGCTTCCTCGCCCACCGCGACGCCGTAGCGAACCGCCTTGCCTCCCGGCAGGACGTAATAGAGATAACGCGCGTCGGTATCGACCAGGATCGTGCCCGGCGCCTCCCGGCGCGGATAATCGACGAGATGCCGGCGATAACGATCGGGAATTTCTGCCTGCGCATAAGGCGTGTGGGCCAGCAGCTGCCGGTCCCTGGGCGTGAGGCTGGCATCCGACGGCGGCGCAACCGTCGCCTGCATGCAGCCGCCGAGCACAAGCCCAACCAGCCCCATCAGCAACAACGCGAGCCCGGACCTCGGCATCGGCCGTCCCCCAAAGCATGACGCTGCACCATTTGCTTCCCGAATAGTGCAGAAATCATGGCCTGATGGGATGGAATTTTCGCGCGATGGCGCGACGGTCCAACACAACCAGCCTCGCCGCTGATTGCCCGCAGGGTCCCACAGAGGATTCGCCGAACAGCCCGTCAGGCAACCATCACGGCTGCGCCGTCGAAGGCGACCGGTCTAGTACAGCGATTTCGAGTTCTGATCATATCAAGCGTGGCCATGCAGTCAATTCCCCCCTCCCTCCGCGCGTAGCGCGTGGTGGGGAGGGGTCGGGGGGTGTTTCCGCATATTCGATGCCAGCATGAGAGCGCGAATTTGCGGAGCCGCGCCCCACCCCAACGCCTCCCGCGCTTCGCGGGGGGAGGGGAGAACTGGCGGTACCATATGACAACTTTCCGGATCATGTCTCTAGTCGCGGCGCGGCCGCTGCAGCGTGAAGGTTTCGAACGGCGCGAGCTGGCCGTCCGGCCCCACCACGTCGTAATAGGTGACCTTGATCGTGGTGATGCCGCCGCGATGCGACCCGGGATCGACGGTGAATGCCGCGAAGCCGTAGGCATGCGCGGCGTTTCGCACCGCCGACCAAGGCGCTTGCTCCTTCACGTAGACCGGCGGACGCTTGCCGGTCGTCGGGTCGGGCTCGCCGACGGCGGTGATCACCCGGCACTGCCGGCGGGTTGAAGAACAGCTGGTTCGACGGGACGGACGTTCCGCCGCCGCCGATCACCATGTGCACCGTTCCCTTGGTGGTGTCGATCACGTCGGTTGCGGTCGCAGCCGGCACCGGCGTCAGGGTGGCGTTGGATTCCCGGCCGCGGATCGGATGCGAGCGCTCGTAGTGGTGCTCGTGCCCGCACACCACGAGGTCGACGCCGTACTTGTCGAACAGCGGCACCCATTCCTCGCGGATGCCGAGGTCCGCGCCGTTGAACATGTCGGCCGTCGAGATCGCGACCTGGTGCATGCAGACGACGATCCAGTCGATATCGCGATTGTCGCGGGCGGCGGCCAATTCCTTTTCCAGCCAGGCCTTCTGCGCGCCTTGCGAATAGCCGCGGACGTAGGAGTTGCCGCCGTCCTGATAGCAGATGTCGTCGTTGGCGATGCTGATCACGCGCACCGAGCCGGCGGTGAAGGCATACCAAAGCCCGCGCGTCACGTCGGTCTGGCCGGCCGATTCCGGCACCGAGAAATAGGTCTGATAGGCCTGATAGCCGATCGGTCCGTTGCCCAGCTCGTTCTCGTGGTTGCCGGCCGACGGCATCCACGGACGCTTGCGGGCGCTGCGGCTGTTGTTCTCCCAGAAATCCCACCAGGTCCGCACCCGGTCCTCGGCGAGATTGGCGTAGCAGAGATCGCCGTTGAACAGGTGGAACAGGGGCTGCAGCCGCTCGACGCCGAGCGTGGTATCGCCCGCCGCCGGCGAGCCGAGATTGTCGTTCACGAACGGGCGGATTCGGCAGCGTCACGCCTGCGGGCGGCACGAACTTCTTGCCGAGCGTCGGCGTGCCCTGATCGCCGAAGCTCGTGAACGTGAACGGCGCGCGACCGCGCGGCGAGGTGCGGAACGTCGCGAACTCCGGCTCGGCGCCGTCGTGCATGGCGCCGTAGAGATAAGCGGAGTCGGGCTGCAGTCCGTCGAGCTTCGCATGATAGGCGTAGACGACCTGGCCGGACTTGGCATCGGTGTAGCTGGTCGCCTTGGCCTCGACCGTCTGCTCGAGCTTGCCATCGAGACGGCCGAGCACGACGCGGGGATTGTTGAACCGGTTGCAGCGTGTGCCAGGACACCACCATCTCCGACGATGCATCCGCGCCGAACTGCAGATGCAGTCCGGCGACCGGAGGTGTCGCCACCGGATCGGGCGACGGGCGTGAGGGTGACTGCGGCCTCAGCGCGTCCCTGGTCCGATCAGGGACGCCGCCACGACGGCCCCTCCTCCGATGCCCGCGGCGGCGAGCAGCTTGCGGCGACTGAGTTCGAGGTCGAATTCGGTATTCTGCGTGGTCATGGCGGCGAGGCTCTCCAACGGCGGTTGGGACAAGCCTATCGCAATTTGATGACAGTTCGCGAACGGCGCGGCAAAGGCGCCGGCTCAAATGGACAAGGCGAGGTATCTGACGGTCTTGGCGCGCTCCGTCAGAAATGCTCGCCCGACCTCAACGAAGCCAAACTCCTGGTGAAAACGGTCCGATGCCGGATTGGGCGGATCGAGGTTGATTTCGCAGCAGAGCACACGGTGACCGGCATTCTCTGATGCCAGTTTCAGATCGCTGTATATTTTCCGTGCAATGCCCTGGCCGCGCGCGTGAGCGGCAACGACAACCCGGTCAATGTAGACGAACCGTCGGTATCTCCGGCAAAACCAATCGAAGTTGACATTTTCATATCGGGCATCTTGATCCAGCGCGATGCAGAATCCGTCCATCTGCCCGGCGATGCGGACATAGAAGCTCGACGCGACGAGCTGCTGCAGCGAGGCGATGTTCAACAACGAGGTCTCGACCGCGAAGTCGTTGTTGAGTGCGCAGCATTGCAGCGTGGTCATCGGCAGTCAGGGTTCGCAGAACGGTGCTCATTTCAGCGAGCGCTCGCGGGTTGCAGGCTTGTCGGGCATTTCGCGCGCCCAGGCGCGGGCAAGCATCACGGGATGGAAACCCAGGCGCGCGTAGAGGTGCTTCGGCGCCTCGGTGGCGAGCGCGCCCAAGAAGATGGTGTGGCAGCCGGCGTCGCGCAGGCGGTCGGTGAAGGCGGCGATCATGGCGGTGGCGATGCCACGACGCCGGGCGGATGGCAGGGTGAACAGATCCTCGATCATGCCGGCGCCGTTGGGCGCCGTGGCATGCCCGCCATAGGCAACGGCAACACCGTCCTGCATCGCCAGATGAAGATGGTAGGCGCCGCTCTTGGCGCGATAGCCCGCGACCACGGCCGCGCTGAAATCGGGCGACAGATCGAGTCCGCTGGTGCGCCGGCCCTCGGCATGGTCGGCAAGCACGAGCTGCAGCAGCGCATCCCAGTCGGCATCGCTTACCACAGGGCGCAAATCGATCGCCGCGCCGCGGTCGGTGAGCTCACCTTGCAGCGTCATCTGGATCGTGGCGGGCCGCTCCTTGAAATCGTCGAGCGCAAGGCGCGCGAGAAAGGCGTCGGGCGTGAAGCCATCGGTGTGGATCACGCGCCACCGCGTGTGGCCGAGATGCTCGTCCATCGCGGCTAAGACGGAAGTGATTTCGGATTCGGTCCGCGCCGTGACGTCGTCGGTGTGGTTTGCATCCCAGACGTTGGGATACGCCGGATTGGAGACGATGTGGCAATGCGGCGCTGTTATCAGCGTGTTGCCGAGCCGACGTTGCCAGCGGTACGCCTCGGCGATGGTGCGGGCCAGGTCGGTTGGCATGAAGGGATAGCCACCTCGTCATGGCCGGGCTTGACCCGGCGATCCATCTTCTTGCTATGACTTTTCTTCCCAAGACTCTTCTGAAGGCCGATGGATACGCGGGTCAAGCCCGCGTATGACCAGCTTTGCTGCAGCGCCAACTCGGTATCACACCGCCCCCGCCTTCTGCGCGTAGTCCCAGGACGCCTTGGCGAGCGGTACGGTGCGCTTGGCGGATTCCATGGCCTTGGCGTTGGCGGCGGTGCCGTCGCGGATGCGGCCGGCGATACCTTGGGTGATGCCGGCAAGCCGGAACAGATTATAGGAGAAATACCAGTTGAGGTCGGGCACGCCGGTGCCGGCCACGTTGCAATAGATTTGCGCCGCCTCGTCCATCGAGGGGATATTGAGCGCCTTGAGGTCGGCGCCGGCGAGCCCCGGCATGGTCCATTGCATCAGAAGATACGTGAAGTCGGCCATGGGATCGCCGAGCGTCGACAGCTCCCAGTCCAACACCGCCTGCACCCGCGGCTCGGTCGGGTGGAAGATCATGTTGTCGAGGCGGTAGTCGCCGTGCACCACCGAGACACGTTTCTGTTCGGGCAGCGTGCGCGGCAGCCACTCGATCAGTTTCTCGACTTCCGGAATGTGCTGGGTTTCGGAGGCGCGATACTGCTTGGTCCAGCGATCGACCTGGCGGGCGAAATAATTGCCGGGCTTGCCGAAGTCAGCGAGACCGATCGCGGTCGGATCGTAGTTATGCAGCCTCGCCAGCGTCTCGATCTTGCTCGCAAAAATCTTGCGCCGCGCATCGGGAGTCTGGCTCGGCAGCGTCGGGTCCCAGAACACCCGGCCCTCTTCCATCGACATGATATAGAAGGCGGCGCCGATCACGCTGTCGTCGGTGCAGAGCGCGTAGGCCTTCGCGACCGGAAAACCCTGCTTCGAGAGCGCGGCGATGACCCGGTACTCGCGGTCGACCGCGTGCGCCGACGGCAGCAACTTGCCGAACGGTTTGCGCCGCATCACGTAGGAGCGGCCGGGCGTGTCGAGCCGATAGGTCGGGTTGGACTGGCCGCCCTTGAACTGCAGGACGATCAGCGGACCCTGATAACCCTCGACGTGCTCGCCCATCCAGCGGTCGAGGCTGATCTCATCGATCCGGTGCCGCTCCTCGACCGGCTTGGTACCGGAAAACTCTTCGTCTTTCCTGACGCCGTCAGCCACGTTGGCGCTCCCTCATCTTTTTTGAGCATGATCTTTTTCGGAAAACCGGTATCCACTTTTCCGGATCATGCTCTAAGGGAGCGCCAGCGTGGTGCTCCCAATTTAGTGGGTTGGAGCGTTTGCATACTTCCGAAGTTCAAGTCTGGCAATGGCGCGGTTATGGACCTCGTCGGGGCCGTCGGCGAGGCGCATGGTGCGCATCGAGGCGTAATCCCGCGCGAGCCCCGCCTCGTCGGAGACGCCGGCACCGCCATAGGCCTGGATCGCCTGGTCGATGATCCGCAGCGCCATGTTGGGGGCGGCGACCTTGATCATGGCGATCTCGAGCTGCGCGCTCTTGTTGCCGACCTTGTCCATCATGTCGGCGGCCTTCAGGCACAGCAGCCGGTTCATCTCGATGTCGGTGCGGGCCTCCGCGATGCGCTGCTCCCAGATCGAATATTCGACGATCTTGCGGCCGAACGCGGTGCGCGACGACAGCCGCTTCACCATCTTCTCCAGCGCCTCCTCGGCCTTGCCGATGGTGCGCATGCAGTGATGGATGCGGCCGGGGCCGAGCCTGCCTTGCGCGATCTCAAAACCCCTGCCCTCGCCGAGCAGGATGTTGCTGGCGGGCACGCGGACGTTCTCCATCAGCACCTGGGCGTGGCCGTGCGGCGCGTCGTCGTAGCCGAACACCGGCAGCATCTTCTCGACCGTGATGCCCTTGGTGTCGAGCGGCACCAGGATCTGCGACTGCTGCGTGTGGCGCGCCGCCTTCGGATCGGTCTTGCCCATCACGATGGCGATCTTGCAGCGGGGGTCGCCGACGCCCGACGACCACCATTTGCGGCCGTTGATGACGTAGTGGTCGCCGTCCTTCTCGATCCGGGTTTCGATGTTGGTGGCGTCGGAAGATGCAACCGCGGGCTCCGTCATCAGGAAGGCGGAGCGGATTTCGCCGTTCATCAGCGGCTTCAGCCACTGCCGCTTGTGCTCCTTGGAGCCGTAACGCATCAACACTTCCATGTTGCCGGTGTCGGGCGCGGAGCAGTTGAATACTTCCGAGGCCCAGCTGATGTGGCCCATTTCTTCCGCCAGCGGCGCGTATTCCAGGTTGCTCAATCCCGCGCCGCGGAATTCGTCGTCTTCATGCGACGACGGCGGCAGGAACATGTTCCACAGGCCCTCGGCCCTGGCCTTCTTCTTCAGATCCTCCAGCACCGGGATCACCTTCCAGCGCGCGCCCTCGGCGTCCTGCTGCTTGTAGATCGGCACCGCGGGCCGGACGTGCTTGGTCATGAAGGACTGCACCCGGCCGAGCCATTCCTTCTGCCTGTCTGACATCGTGAAATCCATGGGACGCTCCTCGCCTGTTGCTTGAAAGTTGTTGCGCGCACTGTCTTCCCGTCGAAGCTTCGCCGCAAGAGGCTTTATTGCCCAAGTAATCTCGCAAGTGATTGCCCGAGTGATCGCACGCAAGTGACCGTAGAGGTGATCGCCCAAGCGCGGCCGCGATGACGGAAGCGTGAGAGGCCGAAGCTGCGGCGCGCGCGATGCGCGGATTGACATTTCCGAGCCTTTAAAACGATAGTTTCATACAATTGTTTGAAATGCAACTCCCGCTCCGGGGACCACCCATGCCGAGCGATCAGACCAGGACTGCCATTCTCGCCGCCGCCGAGCGGCTTTATGCCGATCGCGGCTTCGGCGACGTCACGCTGCGCGACATCGTCGCCGAGGCGAACGTCAATTTGGCGGCGGTGAACTATCATTTCGGCTCCAAGGACGAGTTGATCGCGGAACTCTTCGTCACGCGGAGCCTGGCGCTGAACCGCGAACGCTTGCGCGAATTGAAGGCGGCGGAAGATGCCGGCGGCGGCACGGCCGAGATCTCCGACATCCTGCGCGCGCTGGTCGGGCCGACGCTGCGCGGCTGCCTTGGGCCCAACAATCAGCGCTCGACCGCGGCACGCTTCATGATCCGCGTCTCGATCGAGTCGGTGCCGCCGATCCGCCGCATCCGGAACCGCGAGATCGATCATTTGCGCAAATTCATCGCCGCGATGCGGCACTCGCTGCCCGCCCTCGGCGAGGTCGACCTCTATTGGGGCCTGCATTTCGCCCTCGCCATGGCGCAACAGACCGTCCGCGACAGCGAGCGGCTGACGAAATTGTCGGACGGAAAATGCGACGTCGACGACGTCGAGGGCATCATCGAGCGCGTGGTGGCGGTCGCGGTGATGGGGTTGATGGGGGGAGCTACGAAAAATACCGAACCGGAGCTGGTGACCGCAAGACGCGCGCGCGCGACTTGATCAGAAGGGCGGGCGCCCGTCCAATCAGAGGATTGCCTTCACTGCCGGCCAATACCGCCAACGCCGCAAGTTGGCAAAATCCGGCAATGACCGACTTTATCTTCACGCTGGTCGCCCAGGCCAACGCCGAAAAACTTTCATCCGTAAGCCGGTCCGGATTCTTCAGAAAGCCGATCAACAATCCGTCTTCGACGAAATCGGCGGCGACGTAGACGGCCGGGATGATCCACCAGATCCAGCACGGCAAACCTGAAACCAGTACGGCGTGCCGCGCGAAGAACATGGAGCCGAACGCGAGGCTCGCACCCAGGGCGAACAGAAACAGGTAGTCGAGTGGAAACAGAACCGGACATGCATACCCGCCGGCGGATCGAGGATTCGACAGGATCCAGTGCTTCAGGTTCGGCTGATCGAGCGATGCGTGATCAGCGTCCGCCCCGGGGATGATTTTCGACCGCTCGACAAATCGCGCCTTCACCGCATCGCCATAGCGCGACGAGACAAAGGGCATTGCAAAGTTGAGCAGCACGGCAATCGCGGCCGACACAAGGAAAGCCCGCATCCCCGATCCCCCCGTGACGAAGTCCTCGCCCAGCGCACGATATTCGACGTGGGAGGATAACACCTGACGTTGTAGGGAATAAAGACCGATGCTCGAAATAGACGGTCCCTATTGTTCGAGCATGATCTCCGCGCAAACGCGTTCCGCGTTTGTCGCGAGGGAAAACCGGTACCCACTTTTCCGGGTCATGCTCTAGATAACCCCCTGCTTCCTCAGCGCCTCCAGCTTCGCCTCATCATAACCGATCGCCGACAATATCTCCCGCGTGTGCTCCCCCAGCAGCGGCGGCGCGCGATATTCCTTCACCGGCGTGCCGGAGAAAGTCAGCGGGTTGCGGATCAGCGACAGCGAATGCTCGAAGGGGTGATCGACCTTGATCTCCATGCCGCGCGAGCGGACATGCGGATCGGCGAACACCTGCTCGAAATCGTTGACGGGGCCGCAGGGCACGCCGGCCTTCTCCAGTTCTTCCAGCCAGTAGCCGACCTTGTTCTTCAGGAACAGGCCGGCGAAAATCGCCATGATCTCCTTGCCGTGCACGACGCGGTCGTTGTTCTTGACGAATTTTGGATCCTTGGCGAGATCGGGCTCGCCCAGCACCGCGCAGGTGCGCGCGAACTGCGCGTCGTTGCCGACCACCAGCATCAGTTCGCCGTCGGTGCAGCGGAACACGCCGGCCGGCATGCCGCCGTTGCCCCAGGTGCCGCGCCGCGGCGGCATCTTGCCGTTGACGAGGAAGATCTGCGCGTAATGCGACAGCGAGGCGATCACGGTGTCGAACAGGCAGACGTCGAGATGCTGGCCATCGCCGCCATTGACCTTGCGGTGATAGAGGGCGGCGAGAATCGCGATCGAGGAGTTCATGCCGGTCATGTAGTCGACGATGGAGGGGCCGACCTTCATGGGACCTGCGCCCGGCTCGCCGTCGATATGGCCGGTGACGCTCATCAGGCCGCCCATGGCCTGGAAGATCGCGTCGTAGCCGGCGCGCGGCGCGTAAGGCCCGGTCTGGCCGAAACCGGTCACCGAGCAATAGATGATGCCGGGGTTGACGGCGCGGATCGCCTCATAGCCGAGGCCGTAACGTTTGAGGTCGCCGACCTTGTAATTCTCCATCATGACGTCGACGGATTTTGCCAATTCGCGGACGATCTCCTGCCCCTCCGGCGTTGCGATATTGACGGTGACCGACTTCTTGTTGCGGTTGGCGCAGAGATAGAACGAGTTGTTGTTGTTCTCCTTGCCTGCGGGATCGACGAGGTAAGGCGGGCCGAAGGCGCGGGCGTCGTCGCCGGTGCCGGGCCGTTCGATCTTGATCACCTCGGCGCCGAGGTCGGCCAGCATCTGCGCGGACAACGGCCCCGCCAGCACCCGCGTCAGATCGAGAATCTTGATGCCTGAAAGCGGCAGAGCCGACATGAAGCCTTCCTCCGGAATTTGTTTTGGGCCGCGAGAACGGGCTCCCGGCGGCGCTAAGCCTGCCGATACACCATTTTTCGGTGCCGAGCCCTGCGTTTGCGGCATGAGGGTATCTGCCCCGCTGCGAAATCTGCAGGGGCCTGGAAACTGCACCGCGCGTAGAACATTCCGGCATGGGCGCGAACAGCGGCGCCGCTGACCAGAGGTCAGCGGCGCAATCACTCTAGCCGTGGCGCAGTGGACTGCTGACTATCGCAACAAGCCGTTCATTCCAGATCGATGGCGTGGTAGTGGCCGGCCTGGTCGAGCTGCGTGCCCCAGACCTTGTGCACCGCCTGGTGGTCGGAGGGCCCGAAGTTCACCTTCGGTCCCAGCCCCAATTCGTAATTCTTCATGCCCTCCAGCGTGTCCACCAGCGTCTCGGTGTCAAATTGCGGCCCGGCGCGCCGCAGCCCCTCGACCAGGATGTTCGCGGTGAGATAGGACTCGAGCGACATGTAGTCCGGAGCCTCGCCGGGAAAATACTTGGCGAGCGCCTTCTTGTAGTTCAGCGCCACCGACGCGTAGCTGTCCACCGCCGGCACGACCTGGGTGCAGATGACGCCCTCAGCGAACCGCGGGCCGAGCAAGTTCAGTTCGTCGGCCAAACCGGTGCTGCCGACGCCCGAGATCGTCGCGTAGATCATGTCCGGATACAAATCACGGGTCTTCTCGATGAATTTGGCCGCAGGACGATAGGTGGCCACGAGCACGACCGCCTTGATCGGGATCTTCTGCCGGCGCAGCAGCGCGATGGCCTCGTCGACGTTCACGGTATTGCGGTTGTAACTCATTCGGAAGACCTGGCCCGTGACGCCGCCGCGCAGTGAGCGCATGGCCTTCATGACGCCGTCCATGCCCGCCTCGCCGTAGGCGTCCTGCTGGGTGAGGACCCCGATCTCCTCCGGACGCAACCGCCGCACCTTCACGAGGTAACGCACGATGGCATCTGTCTCCTCGGCGTAGCCGGCACGGTAGTTGAAAACGTAGCGGTCTGGCGGATCGTGCCTCAGCGAAGGCGCGCCGGTGAACGCTCCGAAGTACAGCGCATGGTGCTCGAGCGCATAGGGAATCGAGACCAGGGCCGTCGGGCTGCCGTACATCTCGACGAACCCGAAAACCTGGTCCTTCTCGTAGAGTTCCTTCATGGCGTTCAGCGTCCGGGTAGGCTCGTAGCCGTCGTCCGCCGTGACCAGCTTGAGCTGCCGACCATCGACGCCGCCGTTGTCGTTGGCCATGCCGAACGCCGTATCGATGCCGAGCTTGAGCTGGCGGCCCATCTCCTTGGCCGGGCCCGCGAAGGGCGCCGCAATGCCGAAGCGGATTTCCGTATCGGTCACTCCCTGAACCGCGCTGGTCGCCGGCGCAGCGTTGGCCATCCGGGTGGTGGCGCTTAACTGGCTGTCGTCGGCGCGCAAGGTCTGGCCTGGAACTTGTGCGGCGGCCGCCTGTGCGGCTGGAACGAATGATTGGGCCGGCGCTGCCGCGAACGGCCGCGTTGGCAACGGAGGCGGCATGTCGGCCGCCGATGCCTCGCGGTCGTTCAAGCGGCTGTCGTTCGGGACCACGCCGGTCCAGCGCGCCACGAAAGTCATGCCAACATAGACGGAGACTGCCGCGACCACCACCACGAGCCCCAGCAGGCGGACGACGCCGAGGGACCTGCGCTCGGGGGCGGCGGCTGGGGGACGTCCTGCACGCCGAGCCTGGAAAAGGGGTCATGCGGCTGCGGCCTGCGCTCCGATTCCGCGCGCCAAGGCACGTTGCGAAATTGACCCGTTGCATTCCCGGGCTCGGGCGGATCGCGCGGGTCATCACCATCGCTCGGTCGCTCGGACAAACGTCTCATAGTCATCCCCCAGGGTGACGTGGCGCATCGCGTTTTGAAGGATTCTTGGTCGCTGCCCAGCCGCGCCCTGCAGCTGGCGCGGGAACAAATATCGTGGCGAGATGAACGCGATGCCAGGCATCCGCCTCGAAAGCGCATTTGCCATGACGCATCATAAGCGGGAATGCGGCAGCGATTTGTTCGCATTCGCAAGAAGAGATGACGTTACGTCAGCGTTTGCGCGTCAGCATTGTGCAGCGCGCGCTGAGTATGGTTAGCGGCCTCGCGCTGTCATCAGCGGGTTGTTCTCGTTCATTGCACGAATATCGCGTGCTCGACGAAGATCGGCGGAAGCCGGTAAAAGGAGACCGTGGTGACGATCGCGATTTGACGATCGCGATTATTGGAACCGGAAATGTCGGAAGCGCGCGGGCGCGAGGCTGGTCGCGCGCGGGACAGCGCCAGGCTGTGCGCAATCGGTGCCGACTGAATGAAGAATCTGGTTTGGCCGAGCTACTTCTGCGTTTGAGCAGGAGCAGTTGCACTCGGCGTCGACGTCACCGACATCGACACGCTGCCGTAACCGAAATAGACAAGGGCTCCGAACACGACCGCAAACACAATCGCGCTCATCAGGGCGCTGAGGAAGCGGTTGCCGAAACCGATCGTGTTGCCAACCAAATCAATGACGAACACCACGACGGCTGCAACGAGCACGGGCTCAAACCACGCATATTGTGCAGGTAAAAACATAGCCCGCCTCCACGGCATTTCTGGATTTTCGGAAGCTAACAGACGGAACGGCAACTGGCCATCCCCTCGATGCGCGTCATCGCTCAGCAACTCTCTGACAATCCGGCGACGGGAAACGGTCTCCAAAAAAGAAATTGCCTCCGTCTCACCAGCTGTCGCCGAACGGACGCATTTCCGTCAAAAACGGATTCTCATTCGCGGCCGTGACGATCGCGGAACCTGTCGAACTTTTCCTTCTGCTTGTCGTCAAGGCTGTTGTAGAAAGCGATCAGCTTCGGATTCTCCGCTTTCAAGGCCGCGAGCCGCGCTTCAAGGAAGGCCTCACTAAAAGCGAGACGCGCCTCGAAAGACGACAGGTCCGGCTTGCTGGCGCAGAGCGCGGCTTTCGAATCTTCGAGCGACTTCCTGCGTGCCTCGTGGAATTCCTTGAACGCAGCCTTTTGCGCATCATTCAGATCCAGATAGTCCGATATCCGATCCGCCATCTCGGGGTGGTGCGACGGCCCGCCCCGTTCGGCGCAAAGGCGTTCAAACGGCGCGTGGCGTGGCCCGTCTTGCGCGACCGCCGCCTGACCCAAGGTCACGGCAAAGGCCGCAGATGCAACGATCAGGACCGAAACGTTCAGCTTCCGCATTTCATGCTCCCATGCTGGGTTGAATTTCGTGATTGAATTTTGTGATTGGACTTATCGAGCGTTGTGTTCGATTTCACACCCTCTCAAACGCGGGCAGTTGACCGTGCTCATTCACGGACACTAACCGCCGGCTTCTGAGGCTCTATCTTCTGCCGCCGTGGCCACCACCACCTGGAGGTTGGCCACCACCGCCTGGATGACCGCCGCCACCGCCGCCGGCATGACTGACGCGAACACCACCGCCGTGATATCCGCCGCCACCGCCGTGATATCTGCCGCCGCCGCCGCGATAGCCGCCGACGCGTCCGCCGCCGACATAACCACCGCCGCCGCCGTAATAGCCGTCGCCGCCATAGTAGGGGCCGTCGACATACCCGCAGTCGTTGAAGTAGCAGTTGCCGCCGATCACCCCGCCCAGCACGCCGGAAATCACGCCGCCGATAATCGCCTCGGGAACAAGGTTGCGACGACGATACCTGATCTGCTCGACTTGCGAGTCGGGCTTTATCAATTGCGGGCCGGCCATACTGGTAACACCGGCAAAAGCAGGCGCCGTCACGAACATCATTCCAGCGCCGACAATTGCTGCAACTCGAGTACTTTTCATCTGATGATCCTTTTCCTCTTAGAGTGGATGGTTTGATGCCGACGTTGCGGTGTTCCCGGGTTCGGCACTCCGGCAACGGCATCCGTCGCCAATCCCGGAAACAGCACGGTGAATCGCGCGCCCTGGCCGTCGTCGCCTCGGCCGATCCGCAACTCACCGCCGATCTGGTTTGTGAAAGATCGAATGATCTTCATCCCCAGTCCTTTGCTGGCGCTGGGGTCGAACCCTTCCGGCAAAGCCGGGCCGTCATTGGAAACCGAAAGCGCGTAGCCGTATGCCGGATCGCTCCGCAGGCTGATGGCGATCCGGCCGTTGCCGTATTTCGCCGCGTTGGCAATCAACTCGCTGACGATGAATCCGAGCGGGATCGCGGTAGCGGCCGGCAGATTGATTTCAATGCCCTCGACGAGGACCTGCTCCGGGCGCTCATCCGAAGACAGCATCGCAGAGAAGTCGCGGCCGAAGTCCTCAAGGAATTTTCTGAATTCGATCGCGCGCACGCCGTCGCAGGAATGAAGGCGATGGTGGATGCGCGCTATCATTGAAACACGATTGGCCGCAGCGGCCAATTGCGACGCCGCTTCCGGGTTCGTCGATGCCCGGCTCTGCAACGAAAGCAGACTGATGATCATCTGCAGGTCGTTCAAGAACCGATGATCGGATTCCCTTTTCAATAGTTCCTGTCTTTGGATGATTTCGTCTTTTTGACGAAGCAGCGCTTCGCTTTGCGCGAGCGCGCTTCGTAATTGGGTCTCGATGAGCCCGTGATCCGTCGGCCCCACGGCGGGTCGACATTGATCCGCGTTCTGAAAAATCACGCCCGGAGGCAAGTCCGAGCCCGAGGGCGAATGCTCAGTCATCATGATGACGGTCCCCGCTCTTTGCCTTCAACCTCGACGATGCAAGGAAACCTAGGCCCCGCAAGAGAAGGCCAGATTGACGCAGATCAAGTATGTCCGCTACCAGACATAATATTCGGAAATGCTGAGGAGGCAGCTTGGGCAATCATTTGAGATGGAGCGGACTATGAAAAAGGCGCCGCCAGATCATTTCGACCCTCAGGCCTTCCTCGCGACGGTCGGCGAGGGAAGGACCGTGTTGGCATTCCACAAGAATGAAACCGTCTTCTCGCAGGGCGACGCGGCGGACACGGTCTTCTACATCCGGAAAGGCAGGGTCAAAGTCGTCGTGCTGTCCGAGCAGGGCAAGGAGGCGGTCGTCGGGATTTTGGAGCCCGGGCAGTTCTTCGGCGAGGGCTGTCTGAACGGCAACCCGCTGCGGATTTCGACGACCACGGCGCTGGAGGAGTGCGCGATCACCGCCATTACCAAGACCGCGATGCTGGCTGCCCTTCGCAGCAAGCCGCAATTGTCGGAGCTCTTCATGTCGTATCTGTTGAAGCGGAACAGCCGAATTGAAGAGGATCTGATCGATCAACTCTTTAACTCGAGCGAGAAGCGACTGGCGCGGCTCCTGCTGTTATTGGCGAACTTCGGCAAGGATGGCAGCCAACAGCCGATCAAGGTTCGTGTCAGCCAGGAAACATTGGCGGAGATGATCGGCACGACCCGGTCACGCGTCAGCTTCTTCATGAACAAGTTTCGAAAGCTGGGGCTCATCAGCTACAATGGCGAGATCGAGGTGCACAATTCGCTGTTGAATGCGGTTCTGCACGACAAGCCGCAGATCCAGAGGATTTAGCCAGCCGTCACCGAACCAGCCGAATGCCCAAGACCATGGGGGCCATCGGTTCAACCCGCCGCCGGCGATCGTTTCTCTTCGAGATATGAGCGATCCGCCGAAATCGCACTCGCGCGAATCCGCTCAAGACGAAGGATGCAACCGCATTCTACTTGTCAGCCTCAGGGGCATGAAGTACCGCAAGATTTTCTTCGACACGTTTGCGAATGATGTCGAACGCCTCCTTCTGGGATTTGACCGCCATTTCGGCCAATTCGCGCATATTCGAAAGCGCGGCCTCGAAAGCGTGTGACGCAACATCCATGCTCTTGGTGCCCGCATCCTCTCCTTGCAGGCTGCCGACGGCCTGCTTGATCGAGTCCTGCAGGATCTCGGCCTGTCGACGAACGAGTGCCTGCCAGCCTTCGAACGCGACCCGATTGGCCTCGGTCAGAGCTTCGATGTTCTTCTTTTCCCGTTCCATGATGGTTGCGAGGTCAACTCCCGGCAACTTGAAATCTTTCAGCATCTTGGTGAGGTCGAAGCTCGGCATTTTCCCGAAGTCGCCAAACAACGTGCTTGTGTTTTCGTCGGCCATTGTATCCGCTCCCGTGGTGAAGGTTGCTGTCTTGTTCAATGAACGATCCGCGCCTCTGCGACGCTCTCGCAGGCCCGATCCGGCCATCTGTACCCGTAGTCTATTAGCCCCGGCGAGGCCGGGCCGTCGAAGAGTTCAAAGCCTGCCGAGCAACAGCAGGATCACCAGAATGACGATGATCAGGCCCAAGCCTCCGCCGCCATAATATCCGGTGCCATAGAATGGCCCACCACCGATTCCGCTAAAGCCCCCGAGCAGCGCTATGACAAGAATGATGAGGATGATTGTCCCAATCGACATCTTACATCCCTCGCAGCCGGGAAATTCAAATATGCAGAATACGCCAGTCGATGGCGCGTCTGCGGCTGTCATTTCGAACCGGCACCTCAGAAAGGCAGGCTGGACCGAGGCGGCCTCATCGGTTTGCTTGCGATGCCCAGATCGGAGCGATCACGAAAATATTCTGTCATTTCTGGGTCTGGAACCAATGGTCAAAATTGCTCAGTCCGGATTATTTAACGAATTGCAATCTGGGCGGGCAGATCGCTGTTTAATTGCGGAATTTGATCGTTGCTTGCCTTCGGCGGAGTATGGCACCACGAAATTAAGCCTGGGACACAGGGGTTGTTGGCGTCGACACGCTGCTCAGCGCTGACTTTGCATCACTTGGCCATTCGCCAAATGAACAGCACCACGGCGGCACCGACCGCCGCCGCAACGACCGACGTCACCAGACCGCCGACGAACGCCAGCGCAGCGATGTGATAACCGACGAACGCCCCAGCCACGCCCACGAGCACACTGGTCAGGATGCCGCGGGTCGATCCAGAGAACTGCCGGGCCAGCCAGGAAGGCCCCGCCAGCCGGTCGAAGAGAATGCCGGCGACGATGCCGATCACGAGAACCAGAAGAAATGTCACAACCGGATCGCTGGCACGCATGGATCAAATCCTCCGCATGGAGTGGAAGCAAACTATCGTACCTGGACAATTTGGTCGCAAGAGCAATCGCAACTACCCTTTGCTACCAGGCAAGACGCCCGCGTCATGCGATCGAAATAGCAGCGCCACTTGCAGAACGACCAAGCGATAGCCATGTGTGTTCCATCGAGTTTCGGCCGAACGACTTGGCCTCGCCGCAAAAAGCGCGCCTGACTGACGACCCTCCCCCCGACTTCGAATTAGCTACTTTCCGGCGCAAAATTCAGTCTGGTTGGCCTTGGGGTAGAATTGGGCGGTATGCGGAAAACTGCAAGGTCGGACGGAAACAGAATTGACGTTGGTTACTTTCGCTGATTCATTCTTATGAATGATTCGAGAGCAAACCCTGCGAGCGCGCCAAAAGCTGATCGGCAAGTTGCCGATCACCGGCGAAATACTGCGTGGCTCGCTGCTGGAGCGCACGGTCCGACATACCAAAGATTGCCCGAAATGTGCGCGTGGCGAAGGGCACCGGGTCTTCGTTCTGACGGTGAGCTACGCTGGTGGACGCACCCGGCAAATCAGTGTGCGTCGCGAACGGGTTGCCGAGGTTCGCCGTTGGCTGGATAATTATCAGAAACTGAAGGAGACGATCGAGACGATCTGCGAGATCAACCACGATTTGCTGCGTCCGGAGAAAACCGCGGCAAAGCGCGGGAGGAAGAGCCGTGATTAAGATGCGACGCGCGCAGCTCAGCTTCGGCGATGGATTGATCGCTGAGGAAGTGAGCGATCTCCGCGAAAGCTGGATGACACACGCCGATCAGGTGCTGGCGGACGAACAAATCGTAGCCGCCGTGTACGAAGCGCTGATGAAACGGCATCCCAAAAGCCGCAGCCGCGGCCGGCCGGGCGCTCCGGCCGAAGTGGTGCTGCGCTTGTTGATCCTCAAGCACATCCGTAACTGGAGCTATGGCGTGCTGGAGCGCGAAGTGCGCGCCAACCTGGTGTACCGCGACTTCACCCGCGTGGGCGCCGCCAAGACGCCCGATGCCAAGACCATGGGCCGCTGGGGCGTGGCGGTGGGGCCGGACGTGGTCAAACAAATTCACGAAAGGCTTGTAAGGCTCGCACAGGACAAGGGGGCAACGGAAGGGCGCAGAATGCGCGTGGACACGACGGTGGTGGAGACCAACATCCACTATCCGACCGACTCGAGCTTGTTGGGAGATGGGGTTCGAGTGCTGATCCGCACCATGAAGAAGATCACAACGATCGCTGGCGAGGCTGGAGCCAGACTGCGCGATCGTAGTCGGACGGTGAAGCTGCGGGTGCTGGACATCGCGCGGGCGGCGCGCTCCAAAGCCAAGCAGAGCCGGGAGAAGCTCACACAGGCGTACGACAAATTGCTCAACTCGACCAGCCGGGTGGTGGGACAGGCGAAGCGGTTCTCCCAAGAGATCGCTGCAGGAGTGAAGCGCGCTTCGAGCATTGGCAAGCAGTTGGTGCTGGAGGGCCTGGGTCAGGAACTCGATGCGATGGTGCCGCTCATCAAGCAGGTGATGAAGCAGACCAGAGCGCGCATCTTCCGCGGCGATACGCGCGCGGAAGGCAAGATCTTCAGCCTGTTTGAACCGTCGACAGAAATCATCCGCAAGGGCAAGGCGGGCAAGCCCAACGAGTTCGGCAAGATGGTGAAACTACAGGAGGCCGAAAACCAGATTGTGATCGACTATGAAGTCTACGCTCAGCGACCGCACGATTCGGAGCTGCTGATCGCAGCCATCGAAACGCATCAAGCGATGCTCGGACGCGCACCGCGCCTGGTAGCGGCAGACGCCGCCTTCTACTCCGCAAAGAATGAGGCAGCCGCGAAAGCAAAAGGCGTCAACCGCGTTTGCATTCCCAACCGCTCGACCAAGAGCATTGAACGCAGGCGCGAGCAGAAGAAGCGCTGGTTCCGCAACGGCCAGAAATGGCGGACCGGATGCGAGGGGCGCATCAGTGTGGCCAAGCGGCGGCATGGGCTTAACCGTTGCCGCTACAAAGGCGATGCCGGGATGAAGCGTTGGGTTGGCCTCGGCGTCATTGCCGACAACCTCATCAACATCGGCCGCGCAATGGAAAACCGGGCTGTCCGGTAAATCCGACCGCCCTCACGATCAGGCTCTGTCAAAACCCCCGCCGGTCGCCTCCGGCGGGTCTTGCGTTGCTGCGCGCCCTTGACCCCTCTTCACAAAGCATCAATTTTGCGCCGGAAAGT
>CAVZQX010000067.1:0-45171 GCA_963777475.1 uncultured Alphaproteobacteria bacterium | reverse complement strand
GGCGCGTAGCATCGGAAGCCTTTCCACACCATCTTTGCGAGGAGCGCCAGCGGCGAAGCAATCCAGCCTTTGCCACTCGGCAAAATGGATTGCTTCGCTTCGCTCGCAATGACGGCTTTGCCGGCACGGTGCGGAAATAACGGGCGTTTTGAACACGGCGCCCAAAAACAAAATAATCTTCTGGGTCGCAGCAGATGGCGCCGCCTTTCGTCAATGCCTATCTTTTGAGAGCAACAACCAACACGGAATTGGGCCCATGGCACCACGTCAACTCAAGCTCGGCGCTTTCATGCGGCCGGTCTCGATCCACACCGGCGCCTGGCGCTATCCCGGGGCCTGGCCGACGCCAACTTCAATTTCGCCCATATCAAGGACCTGATCCGCAGCTCGAGGCCGGAAAGTTCGACGCCTTCTTCATGGCCGACCATCTGGCCGTATTGAACATGCCGGTCGACGCGCTCAAGCGCAGCCACACGGTGACCTCGTCGAGCCGTTCACGCTGCTGTCGGCGCTAGCGGCGGTCACCGAGATATCGGCCTGATCGCGACCGGCTCGACCACGTTCGACGAGCCCTATCATGTCGCCCGCCGCTTCGCCTCGCTCGATCACATCTCGGGCGGACGCGCGGGCTGGAACATCGTCACCACGTCCAATCCGGACGCGGCGCTCTATTTCGGGCTGGACGATCACATGGAGCATGCCGAGCGCTATCGAAGAGCCCGCGAGTTCTATGACGTGGTGACGGGGCTGTGGGATTTCTTCGCCGACGACGCCTTCGTGCGCGATGTCGAGCAAGGACTGTATTTCGATCCGGCCAAGATGCATGTGCTCGACCATAAGGGCAAATATCTGAAAGTGCGCGGTCCGCTCAACATCGCCCGTCCCGTGCAGGGCTGGCCGCTGATCGTGCAGGCCGGCGCCTCCGATGACGGCAGCAGCTTGCGGCGGAAACCGCGGAGGCCGTGTTCACCGGCGGCGGCAGCCTGAGCGACGGCCAAAAGCTCTATGCCGACATCAAGGGCCGCATGGGCAAGGTCGGCCGCAACCCGGAGTATCTGAAGATCCTGCCGGGCGCCTTTGTCGTGGTCGGCGACAGTATCGAGGAAGCCAAGGAGAAACGCGCCAAGCTCGACAGCATGGTGCATTACGACAGCGCGATCGCCTCGCTCTCGGTGATCCTCGGCACGGATGCGTCCGGCTTCGATCCCGACGGGCCGTTGCCGCCGATCCCGAGACCAATGCCAGCAAGAGCGGCCGCCAACGTCTGGTCGACCTCGCCGCGCGCGACAAACTGACGGTGCGCCAGCTCGCCCAGCGCGTCGGCGGCTATGGCGGCCTCGCCTTCGTCGGCACGGCCAAGTCCATCGCCGACCAGATGGAGGAATGGCTGGTCGGCGAGGGCAGCGACGGCTTCAATATCATGTTCCCGTTCCTGCCCGCCGGCCTTTACGACTTCGTCGACAAGGTCGTCCCCGAGTTGCAGCGGCGCGGCATCTTCCGAACCGAATACGAAGGCAAGACGCTGCGCGGAGAATCTCGGCCTGCCGCGGCCGAAGAACCGATTCTTCGAGGGTTAGCGCGTCGCCGCCATCTAGGCGGGGCGATGCGCGCGCAGGAAGGAATGGATCTGGCGCACCGCCAGCGGAATCCGTTCCTTCGGCTCCTTCCAGGGGAACATGCTCACTTCGGCCTTCGGCGCCAGCATCGCGGCTTCCATCGCCACCGCATAAGGGTGCGCCGGGATATCGTCGGGCAGGATCAGGACCGGCGTCTGGCAATTGCGGACGAAATCGCGCGTCACGGTGAAGACGAAGTCGGGGTTGGTGCGGTACATCCGGGTCAGGAATTTGTCGACCATCTCCATCGTGATGTCGGGCCGCCGCGCGACCAGTTCCGGACCCCAGCCCTTCATGTTGTTTTCGTAGAACAGGTCGCGCATCTCGGGGCGCGAGCCGCGGGCTGCGCCAGCACGGCCGCGACGATGCGATCGGGCGCCCGCTTCAACAGATTCCAGATCAACGGGCCGCCGATGCAGAATCCCAGCACCATGAACTTGTCGATGCCCGAGTGATCCATCAGGCCGAGGTGGTCGTCGGTGTAGGCGTCCCAGGGACGCTCGGCCTCGAGCGGGCCGGAGGACTGGCCGCCATTGGCGTTGCGCAGGTCGGAGGCGATGCAGCGGTACTCCGCCTTGAACTCCTCCATCGGGTTGAAGGGCGAGTTCCTGGTCAGGCCCGAAATCGTCGAGTTCAGTCCGCCGCCCGCGATCACCAGCAACGGGAAGCCGGAGCCGGCCTCCTCGAAATGGATGCGAACGGCGCCTTTTTCGTAACTGCCCATGGCAGCTCCTCGCTTGCGGCCCGCAGCTAACAGCCTCGCACCGGCGCTGGCCACCGCGGTCGCGGCACATGCCTGTTGCCAGTATGGTACGTCTGTCGGGGTCCATGGCCTGCGTGCCGCTCGACGCGCCAAAGTGTTACGATGGCGTCCGTCGCATGGAAATAGGTAGCATAGAAAGGGTCATCGGAAAAATCTGCTCCGGCTTCGGGTAAACGCGCGACTTCGACGGTTCATGGCAGGAATCGCGCTGGTTTTTTGCTCCGGAAAACCTTGACTTTGGGCGGATCGAGGCTAGTTTGCGCGGCGAATGCGCCCCCTGATCGGCCGGCGTCCGACCCCTTACATCAGAGGTTTTACACATGGCCAAAGCGGTCACCATCAAGGTCAAGCTCGTGTCCTCGGCGGATACCGGCTTCTATTACGTCGCCAAGAAAAATTCGCGCACCATGACCGACAAGCTGGTCAAGAAGAAGTACGATCCGGTCGCGCGCAAGCACGTCGAATTCCGCGAATCCAAGATCAAGTAAGAATCGCGGAACCGCTACTGACTTCGACGGGGCCAAAGCGGCCCCGTTTCTATTTTAGGTTGAAGTTTGGCGAAATGCTCGCCGCTCCCTCTCCCGCTCTTTCCAGGCTGTGTGAAAAGTCGATCCGCTGAAGGTAGTATCATGTTTGGCGGATCGATTTGATTGGGGGCACGATGGTTCACGTAACGGGTCGCTCGCGGGACCAATTGGCGCTGATTCCGACAACGTTGAACGAGGCGGTCAGCGCGGATCATCCGGTTCGGGTGATCGATGGGTTGTCGACAGCCTAGACTTGAAGAAAATGGGGTTTTCCAGGGTGGTTGCCGAGGAGATGGGACGGCCCTCTTATGCACCGGGTGACCTGTTGAAGCTTTACATCTACGGGTACGTGAACCGGGTTCGATCCAGCCGCGCGCTGGAACGTGAGGCAGGGCAACGTTGAAGTGATGTGGCTGGTGCATGGCTTGACGCCTGCATTCAAGACCATAGCCGACTTCCGCAAGGATCACCCGAAGGCGATCGTCGAGGTGTGCCGCAACTTCATCCGGTTCTGCCGGGAGCTGTCGTTGGTTGGCGGCACGCTTATTGCGATCGACGGTACCAAGATTGAAGCGGTGGCGAGCCGCAAGCAGGTGATCACGCCGAAGAACGTTGCGAAGAAGATGGCGGTGCTTGATGGCAAGATTGCCGCCCATCTTGCGGCGATGGACCAGGCCGATCGGGAAGAGCAGACGGGCGGCGTTGCTGCGATGGACCAGGCTGCGGTCGCGGAAGCTCTGCGGGTGTTGCGGGAGAAGCGCGAGAAGGCCCAACAACACGCTGATCGTTTGGCTGCACAAGAACTGAGCCAGTTGGTGCTGACCGAGCCGGACGCGAAGCTGATGCGCACCGCCGGCCACGGGCATCAGGTCGCCTACAATGCTCAGACCGTGGTCGATGCCGATAACAAGCTGATTGTCGCCTTCGATCTGATCAACGACGGTAATGATCAGCGCCAACTTCATCCGATGGCGATGCAAGGCAGGCAGGCTCTGGAGGTCGAGCAGGTAACCGCGGTGGCGGATGCGGGTTATTCGAATGGCGAGCATGGACAACGCTGCGAGGCTGACGGCATCACCGCGATCGTGCCGCGCCACGAGACGGTCAACCCGGAAGGCAAGCAGTACTTCAGCCGCGATCGGTTCAGTTACGATGCCTGCAGCGATACCTGGCGGTGCCCGGCTGGCGAAACGCTCACATGCCGCGAGGTCTCGCACACCGAACAAAAGAAGAAATACTGGAGCACTGCCTGCGGCGGCTGTACCTTGAAGCCCCAGTGTACACAGGCGACCAAACGGTTGGTCGTCCGCCACTTCTACGAGGATGCTCGCGAAACGATGCACCGGCGGGCCGCGCGCGATCCGGTGTGGATGAAACATCGTCGGGAAATCGTCGAACATCCCTACGGTACCATCAAATGGCTGATGGGCTATCCCCGGTTCCTGGTCAAAGGCCTGAAAAAGGCCAAAGCCGAGCTGGCTCTCACGATCATGGGCTACAATCTCAAGCGCGTACTCAACATTCTGGGAGTGGCAGCGGTGCTCCAGGCGCTGCAGCCACTGCCCAGCTGAGGAGGCAAGTCCTCCTCGCTTGCACAGGGACATCAGGTCAGCCCCCGCCGTTCAACTTCTACACAGCCTGTTTTCGCGGGGAGAGGGTCGGGGTGAGGGGCTCTCACCACGAATTGGGCTCCTGGAGAGAGCCCCTCACCCGCCGACTTCGCTGCGCTTCGCCGGGCGACCTCTCCCCGCAAAGAGCGGGGCGAGGTGGACCGAGTTCGCGGATTGGCCGCTTCAACTAACGCGCTTTGGTTGCGCGAAGATCGGAGCTGAACGGCTACGACCCTCGCCCGTCCTCACGTCCTCACCACAAGCTTTGCATACGCGCCGTGCCACGCCGTAGGTCCAGGCGACGGCTTCGCGGGCGGTCTGCAGGTTGGCGGGGACTTGAAGGAAGAAATGCTTGCGCGTGCCGTCCGGTTCGGGCGTGGCGTTGATCACCTCGACCGCCGCCCAGGCATCAAAACCCAGCCAGGTCTTGCGCCAGAGGATTCCGGCCTCATCCTCGGCGACACGGGCGGCGCCGCCCTGGGCCACATAATGTTGCGGCGTCATGATCTCGATCATGCAGCGGCGCACCTGAACATCCAGCTCGTCGTCGATCGACTTGAGCGTGATCCGCTCCGGCCGCTCGATGATCCAGCTGGGGATCTCGACGCCTTTCCACGCCCATACCGACCAGCCGTCCGGAAATCGCAGCGCCGGGCCGCTCGCATGGTGCAGCCGTTCGCCGATATCGCCACGCAACAGACTGGGCCGCTCCGCAAGCCAGCAGGTGTTCAGATGCGGCTGCAGCCAGCCCAGGTTCGTCGCCGCCAGCAACAGACCAAGCAAGGGCTCGGTCTCTTGCCTCAGGCCGAGCACGTTGCGGAAAAATTCGTAGGCGCCAAGCCATGCCAAATCATGCTGGCCGGCGGCGTCATGTCGAAAGCCCTGCCGATCGAGCAGCACCAGCAGGCGACCGACCACGACAGCGGCCGCGATCGAAGGAAATGATCCAACAAGGAACTCTTTCCTGTACCGCGGCGTGCGCCACCGCCTCCGTCACGGCCGCAGCCAGCGCGTCGGCAGGGGTCACCATGCTTTCGACCAACGCCTTCACCCGGGCGTGAATGCGCTTGCGAACCCGGGCGGCGACCTGCCGGCGCTCGCCGGTCGATCAGCGCAGGCCTGATGTTGGGACCGTCGGCGCGCGAAGGCCGCAGCGCCGCCTTCGACAGCGCGATGGGGCTTTCGCACCACACCAACCGGGTCGGCGGCTCAAATCCCGCGGCCTGGTAGGCAAGCCGCACGCCCGCCTCGGCGGCGCCGCGATCCGCCGACGCGGTCGAGCGCCGGATCGCGGCCCAGCGCGCGCGATAGCGCGCCAGCGCCGCAGTCTGCTCGGTCGTGAGCGTGTCGTATCTAGTCGGCAGGGACGCGCGGCGTCCCCCGCGGTCCGAGTTCGCGCTGCCGGCGAACCCGGTAGGTCCCGCGCGGCAAGGTCAGCGGCGCGTGCTCGTCATGCGTCACCCGCGCATAGGCCGAGCCGACCCGGACATGCCCGAGATAGAGGCCCGCCGGTATGTCGTGCGCGAGGCTGTCGTCGTGGAACTTGGTGACGCGCTCTCGGATCGCATGGCGATGACCGGTGGCCTCGCCCTCCGCCAGCACCATCACCGCACCTTCGGTATTTTCCTCGACCGTTCCCGACGGCGCAACATCGGCTACGCGCTCGATCAACAGATCACCTTGTGCGAAGATCTCTGTCATCCTGCCATCTCCTTACGCTCAGTAAATCTCGCCCTCAAGTGCGAGCGCCTTCCTGGATTGCTTCCACCCTTCCGGTTAAGCTTTTTTGCCGCGGAGGCCTTCCGCGACAGGCTTCCTCTGATCTGGTTACTGTACCGCTTCGCCGTGCAAGGCGAGATCGAGTCCTTCGCGCTCGAGTATCCTCGGATACCCGCAGACCGACGAACACCTCGATCAGGGTGAGGATGATCAGGCTCGACGACGACATCATAGACGAAGACGATGACGATGCCGATTCACTGATTGATGACCTGACCTGGACGTTGCCTTCGAGCGCGCCCGCCGTTCCGCCGTATTCCGCGACCGCGAACACGCCGGTGAGCAACGCGCCGGCGATACCGCCGAACGCATGCACGCCGAAGCAATCCAGCGCGTCATCGTAGCCGAACAGCGCTTTCACGCGGTCACCCCGAATAGCACACCACGCCCGCGACGATCCCGATGACCAAGCGCCGCCGGGCCCGACAAAGCCGCGCTGCCGGCGTGATGGCGACGAGGCCGGCGACCGCACCGGAGCAAATCCGACGAGCGTCGCCTCGCCGTTCAACGCCCATTCCACGAACATCCAGGTCAAACCGGCCATGGCGGTCGCGATCTGGGTCACGGTCATCGCCATGCCGGCCTGTATCCTCGCCGAAGACCGCGGAGCCGGCGTTGAACCCGAACCAGCCGACCCACAGCAGCGAAGCGCCGATGAAGGTCAACACGATGTTGTGTGGGGGCCCGCTGTCCTTCGTTTGCCGAGCATGATCGCGCACATCAGCCGGCGACGCCGGCGTTGATATGCACGACGGTGCCGCCGGCGAAATCGAGCACGTTGATCCAGCCTCTCGTTGCGCTGTCGAGAAGAACCCATCCGGGCCCCAGACCCAATGCGCGATCGGCGAATAGACCAACGTCGCCCACAGGCCGATGAACCAGAGCATTGCCGAGAACTTCATCCGCTCGGCAAATGCGCCGGCAATGAGCGCCGGCGTAATAATGGCAAACGTCATCTGTAAAGCAGATATACCGACTTCCGGGATGGTCGGGGCGAGCGAGTTCGGATTGCCGATACCTCCCTTGCCGTTGTCGCTGAGCATGTCCTTCGGAAGTTTCGCTCGAAGCCGCCGAGAAGGGCGTGCCGGCGGGAAACGCCATGCTGTAAGTCACGACGACGTACAGCACGGTGACCAGGCAGGTGATGGCGAAGCTCGTCATCACGGTGTCGCCGACGTTCTTCTTGCGCACCATGCCGCCATAGAACAGCCCGAGGCCGGGCACGGTCATCATCAGCACCAACGCCACCGATGTCAGCATCCACGCCGTGTCACCGGTATTCGGCGTGCACTTGGCCAGGATCTGCCGCCGCAGGCCGGCGGGCCCGCGTCCTGGGCCAGGGCGATGTCGGCGAACGCGAGGAGGAGCGTGATCCCTAGCAGAGCGGTTGCGAATGTCAAAAACCTTCGGCGCGCCGATGTCGCTAATTCCATTTTGCTTCCTCCTTGTCTCCAGGCGTTATTGGTCAGGTGTTTTCAGTCAGGCGTTATCAGTGAAGGCTTCTACCGGGCCGCTTTGCCGATCCTTTTCGGCCGCGCGCCGACGGCGCCGCTCCACGAGGCGAAGCAAAATTCCAAGCGACATTCCGGGCGAAATTCCAAGCGAAATTCCGAGCACGCGCCTGCTTGCATCTCATATTGTTTGCAATTGCCGCGCTGACCCGCCCGCCCACTTTCAAGCCGACAGCGAGATCGATCCCGGCCGTTGGCACGAGGCTTCGGTTGCTCGGCGGCGCGCGAGAGCCGTCAAGTTCGCATGACTGGAAACTAGCGGCGACGAGCCTCATGGGCTTATCGGCCTTCCCTGGTCGCCGAGGTCGGAAAACGTCAGTGACGGTTTCTCGCCTCCAATTCTTAGCCAGAGTAAGTCAAGATTTGTGCCATATCTCGCATCCAAGTAAGCTATTGAATCGTCTTCGATTCAAATTCGCCGATGCGGCGACGGCGCTGCCCGTGCCATTTTCGACAGCAAGCGGCGGCCTAAAAAATTTGCGCAGCGATGCTGACGTTTTTCTTGGGAGCACCCGCTCTACGCCGTTCGCAGCACCGGCGGCCGCGTCGGCCGGATCAGCGCGAACGCCACCTGCACGATGCCGGCCGCCAGGCCTACCGCGACGCCGATCCGCCACGCCAGGTTGTAGGAGCCGAGCTGGTCGTAGATCAGCCCACCCCCGTAGGCGCCGAGGAAACTGCCGAGCTGATGGCTCATGAAGGCAAGCCCCTGGATCATTGCCTGCCACTGCAGCCCGAACAATTCGGCGACCGCGCCCGCCACCAGCGGCCCGACGCCGAGCCACAAAAATCCCATCATCGCGCCGAACACCAGCGTCGTCACCTCCGACGGCGGCAGCATGAAATACCAGGCCAGCACCAGCGATCTCGCAATGTAGATTCCGCCGAGCAGCGCCAGCTTGTTCCAGCGCTCGCCGGCCCAGCCGAAGAACAGGCTGCCGAGCACGTTGAAGCCGCCGATGACCCCGAGCGTCTCCGCGCTCAGCATCGGGTCCATGCCGCAGATCGCCAGATAGGACGGCAGATGCGTGGTGATGAAGACGAGCTGCATGCCGCAGACGAAATAGGCCAATGTCATCACCACGAAGGACGCATTGCCGAATGCGACCTTCACCGCCACCGCGGCCGAGGTGTCGGCGATGTCGTCATGCGCCCGCGGCGGCAGCGGAATTTTGTCCACCCTGCCGGCGACCCACGCCGCCGGCAGCAGCGCCAGCGACAGGATGACAAAACCGATCAGGCCGATGCGCCAGCCATAACCCTCATTCAGGAGTTGCCCGAGCGGCGCCGACAGCAGCGCCCCCAGTGAACCCGCCGCCGAGACCATGCCGAGCACCGTGCTCCGCACGCTCGCCGGCACCGCGCGCGCCGCCACCGACATCGCGATCGCCGCGGCGGTGCATGCCAGCGACATCCCGATCAGCACGCCCGCGCCGAGCATGACACCGACAAAACCCTGCGCGCCGCCATCAGCGCGAGGCCCGCAATGTAGAATACCGCGCCCGCCATCATGATGGCGCGAAAGCCGTAGCGCACCGTGAAAGCGCCGGCGAGCGGCTGCAGGAATCCCCAGGCGAGATTCTGTACCGCGATCGCCAGCGTAAAATCCGATACCGAGATGCCGACGTCATGGGTCAGCGGCTGCAGGAAGATGCCGAGGCTCTGGCGCAGGCCCATGCTCAAAGAGAGCATCAGCGAGGTGCCGATCAGGATGGGAAGCGTGGGACGGAGCAGTTGCAGCAGGGGCATTTTTCTTGTTCTCCCTCGTGGCCGCCGGTCCGAAAACCGCGTCCTGCCATCGCGCCGGGCTTGATTACACCGATCTGTGTAATTAAGATGCAGCCGGCTGCTCCTGTCAAGGGCCAAACAACACAGGTCTGTGTACAGATGTCCCGCTCCGACAAAACCGACATGAAAGAGCGGATTTTGGAAACCGCCGACCGCCTGTTCTATCTGCGCGGCATCCGCGCGGTCGGCGTCGATACCGTCGCCGCCGAAATCGGCATCTCCAAGCGCACGCTCTACAACCACTTCCCTTCGAAGGACGCGTTGATCAGGGCCTATCTCGAGCGGCGCTTCACGCGGGCTCCCGCCTCCGACAAGCCGCCCGTCGAACAGATCCTCGGGACGTTCGATCGGCTGGAGCGCGGGTTCGCCAGCAAGGGCTTTCGCGGCTGCCCGTTCGTCAATGCGGTCGCCGAACTCGGCGCGGAAGACCGGGGTCAAGAAGATCGCCATCGCCTTCAAGGAAAGCCGCCGCCTCTGGTTCCGCGACCTGCTGCTGCGGCTCGATGTCCCCGATCCGGAAGGCCTTGCAACCCAGCTCACGCTGCTGGTCGACGGCTCGATCGCGCAGGACCTGGTGCGCGACGATCCCTCGATGGCGCGCGCGGCGAAACAAGCCGCGACTACCCTACTCCGGAATGCGGAGGTTCAGGTGGGCTGAGCTCGTATGATGGGTGGAGCTCTTGCGAAACCCATCGCCTTGCGGTGCCCCGGCATATCGGGTTGGTGCCAACAAGAGACACGGGCGACCAGTGCAGGTTCGTGGCTCCGCAGCCCGCGGGGCGGGATCATGATCCGCCGTTGTGAATTACCAAGATGGCGCGGTGTACTGCCTTTCGGCTTCAACCAGCCCGCCCCACGGGCTACGGGTCTGGTTGCTTTCAAAAAATCTTGTCAAGCGTGCGGTAGGGACCGTCAGCCCTGTCGAGCGGAACGTTCGGAAGTGCAGCAAAAACAAACAAGCCGGAGCAGGTTGCTCCAATCCAATTCTACCCAGTTCAATAGCGTTCTACCGAAATTTTTCAAAGCATCGGCTTGGCAATCCAACGAAGGAGAACATCTCCGTTGCAATGCAGCCTTCGCAAGACTAAACACTGAGAGTGGCTTCTGTCCGTGGGGGCACCAAGAGCAATAGAATCAGTGCGTGTTGGCTTGGTGGGGGAGTCAGTTGGCGTGTGGACGGGCCTTCGTTGTCGCGGGCTAGATAGGACGGTCGCCGTTCTATTTTGCTTCGATTTTGGCCGGTTGCGCTGCCAGACCCGGCCCAGAGGTGCTGACGCCCGTGGCGGCCTCGTCCGGCGAAAAGGCGCTGCAGATCTATGTGGCCACCACGCGTGCGCGCGAGACTTCTGTCCGGGAACGTATTCACGGCGAACCGCGCCGATGCGCTCAACTTTGCAGAATTCGTCGTCTCGGTGCCGCCCGGCCACAAGTCCGGCAATGTCTCGAAACGCCGACCGCAACCCCCGATCCACGGAGCGGAGCTCTGCGGTGGTGGATCAGGCCGTGATGAGCCAAGCCGATTTTCGCAAAGCCGTCGCTCCGCAAGGCGATATCAGGCGAAAAAAGCACAAGGTCTTCATTTTCGTGCACGGGTTTAACAGCAACTTCCAGGAGTCGCTGTTCCGACTCGCCCAATTGCAGGCGGACATCAAAATCGACGGGATTCCGATCCTGTTCCCCTGGCCATCGCAAGGTCAGGTAGCCGCCTATGAAATGGACAAGCAATCGGCACTCTATTCTCGCGACTACCTGATGGCTTTACTAACGATGTTGAGCAGCAGCTCCGAGGTCAGCGACATTACGGTGGTAGCCCACAGCATTGGGTGCCATGTTGACCGTTGACGCACTGCGCCAGCTTCGTATCGAAGGCAAAGATCGAGTGATCGCCCGGCTAGGCCGGTTGTGCTGGCGGCGCCCGACATCAACGCGGAAACGTTCCGCGCTCAGGTACACGGCATCGGTCCGCTCAAGCCACCTTTGCTGGTTCTGGTTTCCAAGGATGATGGCGCGCTTCGAGTGTCGAGTTTTCTTGACGGTGGCATCGCGCGCGCCGGCGACATCAATGTTGACGATCCCGTTGTGAGGGCGGCCGCCCTGGAAGAAAAGGTTCAAGTCGTCGACATTTCGAGGCTCGCTAAGCACGACGATCTGGGGCATGACCAGTTCGTCAGTGTTGCCGTACTTTATTCACGAGCGCACGAGCAAGCCGCGCGTTATCGCTACACGGCTGGCACATTCGTCTTTACAGATGATGATGCGACGTTCCTGCAGCCGATCGACATCGGAAATCAGGCGGCTGGCCACGAACGGCTTGCAGGGATTGAACCGGCCCGCGGACTTGGCGCGTCAGGTGATGTGGTCCTATACTTTTTATCGTCCGAGCCTTAGATTGCATTAAGGTCTTTGGCTGGCGGTCGACCTGCTGGATGTTTAACCCCATCCGCGGATGACATTGGACGGAGAGGGAAACGCCAGTGAATTCCCCACCGAACACAAAGGATGTCTTGATCGCGCGCGCCGATCAACAACTCGCGGGTGTCCGTGAACGGATCGCCAGTGTCGATGAAGAGATCGCGCGCGTGACTGAACGGCTTTCAAAAATGGAGCGGGATGAGGTACGCAACCCTTCGGCCGGGCCGGAGGATGCTGCATGCGATCCCTCGGCGAGACCCGGCCCGCAGCCACCGCGCTCAACCCCAGCCGTGCCCGGCTCGACCGGCCTGCTTCCCATCGGCCTGCTGTTGGCGGCGTGCCTTGTCGTCGCGGCCCTCGTGTCGCTGTTGTATCGTGACGCCGTCGCGCTTGATTGCAGCCCGTTGGACGCCGCAACGCGTTTCGACGTCATTCTCCCCGCGGCCGACAAACCCGCCGTTGTCCGCGCAGCCCGGTCCATCCTTTAAGCTGATCATGGCAGAGGCCGCGCCCGCGCAAGCAGCACCGCTCGCTCAAACTGGGCCGCAAGACGCCGCGCCGGCGGCTGCCGGGGTCTCCGAGCTGATGCAGTTGCAGCAGGCCATGGCGCGCGATGTCGCTTGAATTTGAAGCAAGAGATCGAACAGCTAAAGATGAAGCAGGACCAGATAGCCACCGACAATTCAAAGGCCATTGAGCAGCTCAAGGCGAAGCAGGAAGACTTGGCGCGCTTGTTTGCCAAGGTTTCCGAGCAAAGCGCGTTGCCCAAGACGTCACCGGCCTTCGGCAGCACCGACCCAATCGCTGCAAGCCAGAATGCGGCCGCAGGCGCCACCGCCGCGCCGGCGGCACCGACCGCGGTGGCAGTACTATGACGACGAATGGTAATCGCAGTAAACGTAGCGATCGTTGCAGTCTGCCTCCATGCGGCCGTCCGATCTTCAGGCCCGGTGGCTTCGGTCCGCTGTATCCTGAACCTTCACATGAACGGTCATAGAGCCGAGCTAAACTGGACCGCCGATTTTGCCGCTCAGCATCAAGGGTTCTCGAGACCCTGAGGCAGACTAACCAGCCACTTCCGGTCTACCCCAAACAACAGGCATATGGGCGATGCGCCAACGCTGCGAGATGTCAAGTCACTGCAAACTGATTTGCCCGACGGGCAAAATCTGTTCAATTTTTCTGGCCATCGCTTCCGACACCGGGCTTTTTCGTTGCCAAAACGCGTGCGCGCAAAAACGAATTTCGTGAGCTGATTCAATCTGATTTGGGTTTTCGGTTCGCCACGCACAAATATTTCACTTTCTGAAAATCAGAATCTGTGTATTGTTCACGCCGTCCCGCCTCGGCAAGGGGGCGTACGCGTCGTCACGAACGTGGGGCGGGATGCGGTGGACGCAACGGCAACGCAAGACGAGCGGCGCTGAGGCGGACGGCGAAATCGTGTGGTCCTGGCGCCCCGACGCTGGCGCTAAGTTCGCGGGAAGCAATTTCCGCGAATGACGGGGGCAAAAGAGCCCGGTCCCCGGGGAGATCACGTATAAGCCGTAAAACCATTGCGCAGGGAAGGCCGGATGATCCGCCTGTACCTGTGGTTCTGCCGCGTGCTTTTTGTTGCACGCGGACCACGGGTGCGGTGGGCACCCGGCCTTCCCTGCGCCCTCTTACTTCTCAGAGGGTGGTTCTCACAACAGCTCGGGCGCTATTCGCGCCGCGGGATTGCGAAGTTGTGTGCTCCGTCATTGCGAGGAGCAACAGCGAGGAAGCAATCCATCCTTTCTTTGTGCGGTGAAGTTGGATTGCTTCGCTTCGCTCGCAATGACGGCCGCGCTATTTGCCACACTTCCAACCGTCACGCCGCGAACGGGTCGGCGCAAAGCGCCGCCCGCTGCAGCGCTCCGGCGGGTGACCCAGTATTCCAGAGACGCTGATGATAGAATTCGAAAGGCCGCGGCATACTGGCTACCCGCATTCGCCGGATATGATGACGGTGGTACCTGCCGATGTAAGGCCAGCGAACGACGCGACGTGGCCCTACGCCGCCTGCGCCACCACGCGGTTGCGGCCGTCGTGCTTGGCGCGGTAGAGCGCGGTGTCGGCGCGCTTCAGGACGTCGCCGATCGGCTCGCCCTTGATCTCCAGCGTCGACAGCCCGATCGAGATCGTGACCTCGATGCGCTTGGTTCCCTTGTGGACCGCGAACGGCTCGCCGGCGATCGAGCGCCGCAGCCGCTCCGCCACCATGCCGGCGACGTGCAGATCGGTTTCCGGCATCACGATCACGAACTCCTCGCCGCCGTAGCGGCAGGCGAGATCGATGCCGCGGATCGACTTGCGCACCCGCACCGCGAATTCGCGCAACACGTCGTCGCCGGCGTCGTGGCCGTAATTGTCGTTGATCGACTTGAAGAAGTCGATGTCGAGCATCATCAGCGCCAAGGGCTTGCCGCGGCTTGCGGCCTGCTCGGCGAGCGTCGCCAGATGGGTTTCCATGTAGCGGCGGTTATGCAGGCCGGTCAGCGCGTCCGTGATCGCCGCCTCGATCGAGTTCTGCACGTTGTCGCGCAGATGGTCGGTATAGCGGCGCTTGCGGATCTGCGTGCGCGCGCGGGCCAGCAATTCGTTCTTGTCGACGGGGCGCAAGAGATAGTCGTTGACGCCGATCTCGAGCCCGCGGAGCAGCCGCGTGTTGTGCTCGGGCTCCGCAATCGCAAGGATCGGCACGTGCCGGGTCCGCTCCAGCGAGCGCACCTGGCTGCAGAGCCGAAGCCCATCGTAATTATCAAGGTCGAGCGAGACGATCAGAAGGTCGTAATTGCCGTCGGCGGCGTGAAACAGCGCCTCCGCCGGATTGGTCTCGACGTCCACCGTGTGGTCGGCCGCCAACAGCGGCGCCAGCCGCTCGTAGGAAGACTGCCGGTCGTCGACCAGCAAGATGCGCCCGCCCTTGCCGGTATCGGCGACCGCGCTGCGCTCCGGCGCCTGCACGCCGATCTCCAGCGAGGTCAAGGCGCGCATGCGCAATTCGTCCGTCATCATCTTCAGCCGCGTCAGCGAGCGCACGCGCGCGATCAGCACCACGTCGGACACCGGCTTGGTGAGGAAATCGTCGGCGCCGGCCTCGAGCCCGCGCACGCGGTCGACCGGGCTGTCGAGCGCGGTGACCATCACCACCGGAATGAAATGGGTGACCGGATTGGCCTTCAGCCGGCGGCAGACCTCGAAGCCGTCCATGTCGGGCATCATCACGTCGAGCAGGATGATGTCGCATTCGGCGCGCTGGCAGACGGCGAGCGCTTCCGCGCCGCTTGCGGCGGTCAGCACGTCAAAATATTCGGCCGACAGGCGGGCTTCCAACAGCTTGACGTTGGCGGGGATATCGTCGACGACCAGGATACGCGCGGACACGAAAACTACCCCCTATCCGATGAAACGACGAACGGTCTCGATGAACTTGCCGACCGAAATCGGCTTGGACAGATAGGCCTCGCAGCCGCCCTCGCGGATGCGCTCTTCGTCGCCCTTCATCGCAAAGGCGGTGACCGCGACCACCGGAATGGAGCGCAGTTCCGGATCGTCCTTGATCCAGCGCGTCACTTCGAGACCGGAGACCTGCGGCAACTGAATGTCCATCAGGACCAGGTCGGGGCGCATCTTGCGCACGAGATCGAGCGCCTCGTAACCGTTGCTGGTGCCCGAGGTCTGGTAGCCGTGCGCTTCCAACAGGTCGCGAAACAGCTTCATGTTCAGTTCGTTGTCCTCGACGATCAGGACGGTTTTTGCCATCCCGCCCTCCCGTTTCTTCGAAATGCCAGCCCCCGCAAAGTCGCGGCCGGGGGCCTGCCGAAATGTAAATTCAAACTAGCGCCAGATTCGTTCTAACCCGTTAAGCCCATGCCTCTGCTTATGCGAAGTGGTTTCCAGTTGCTTGAACAGCTTCGGAAGACTCGGGCATGATGACCTGCAAAGTAGAGACCATAAGTTAACGGAAAGGCAAACCGGTCAATTGAAGAAGCCTGTTCACAACCCCCGGGAAGTAGCTGAAATCGTTGCGGTTCAGGCGCTGAACTTTATTGCCGCCGATGCCGAGCGGTTGGCGGTATTCCTAGCCGAGAGCGGAATCGGGCCGGAAACCCTGCGCGGCGCCGCCGCCGATCCGCATTTTCTGGGCCACGTGCTCGATTTCGTGCTGCGTGATGACGCAACCGTGAAGGCATTTGCGAGCGTTTCGCAACTTCACCCGACCAACATCGCCGCAGCCCGCGAAGTCCTGGGCGATCCACACTGGGAGCGCGATGTGCCGTGATTATGGCAGCGCTGGATGGGCCGACCTGCTTTTGCCGGGACTGTCTCGCCGATCTGGACGCTCGTGCGAAGCGATGCGGCGAATGCGGCTCCCCTCGCCTCGTCCGCCATCCTGCGCTGCCTTCGCTCACGCTGGCCCATATCGATTGCGACGCGTTCTACGCAACCGTCGAGAAACGCGACAATCCTGAAATCGCCGACAAGCCGGTGATCATCGGCGGCGGAAAACGCGGGGTCGTCTCGGCCGCCTGCTACATCGCGCGGACCTATGGCGTGCGCTCGGCGATGCCGATGTTCAAGGCGCTGGCGCTGTGCCCGTCCGCGACCGTGATCGGCCCGGACATGGCGAAATACGTCCGGGTCGGCCGCGAGGTGCGCCAGGCCATGCAGGCGCTGACGCCGCTGGTCGAGCCGCTGTCGATCGACGAGGCCTTTCTCGATCTTGGCGGCACGCAACGCGTCCACGGCATGATCCCGGCAAAGGTTCTGGCGAAGTTTGCCCGCGAGGTCGAGCGCGACATCGGCATCACGGTGTCGGTCGGGCTATCCTGCAACAAGTTTCTGGCCAAGATCGCCTCCGACCTCGACAAGCCCCGGGGTTTTGCCGCGCTAGACCAGGAACAGGCGCGCGCGATGCTCAAGGACAAGCCGGTCGGCTTCATCTTCGGCGTCGGACCCGCGACGCAGGACCGGCTGTCGCAACGCGGTTTTCGCACCATCGGCGATCTGCAGCGCGCCGACGAGATCGAGCTGATGAAGCAGTTTCCAAGCGACGGCCGCAGGCTGTGGCGGCTCGCGCGCGGCATAGACGACCGCGCGGTGGTACCGGATCGCGGCGCCAAGACCATTTCCAGCGAGACCACGTTCGAGACCGACATCAGCGATTTCGCTACCCTCGAGAAACTGTTGTGGCGGCTGTCGGAGAAAGTCTCGGCGCGGCTGAAGAACGGCGAGCTTGCGGGATGCACGATCACGCTGAAGCTGAAAACCGCCGATTTCCGCCAGCGCACCCGCTCGCACTCGATTGCGGCGCCGACGCAGCTGGCCGCGAAGATCTTTGCGGTGTCGCGCGAGATGCTGGAACGCGAGATCGACGGCACCGCGTTCCGCCTGATGGGCACCGGCGTCAGCGCGCTGCGCCCGGACCAGCACGCCGATGACACCGACATGCTCGACCGCCGCGCCGCGCATGCCGAACGCGCGATCGACGATTTGCGCAGGAAATTCGGCCAGGACGCGGTGATCCGGGGGATAGCCTATGACGGGCCGGAGAAGCCGGGTTGAGGACGCTTGTCGCCGCGGCGATGCCGGGCTGGGGAAACTTCGCTCCAGCCCGACCTCGCGCGCTCACGTCGGCACCTCGCCGACGCGGGACGGATCAATAGGCCGGCGTGGGTTCGCAGGGAATGATGCCGTGCTCCCAATCCCACGGCTGCGAGGCAAACGCGCCGACGCGCGGAGCCGGGGTGCAGAAACGCGCGTCGGCGGTGCGCTCGCCCGGTGCGGCGTTCACATAGACGTGCGTCGTTGGCCGCCGCGACGTGTCACGGCTGTCGCGGGCCAAAGCAGGAGTTGCGAGCATGGCCGCAGCGATCGCTGCAGCCGACAGAAGTTTGAGCTTAGTCATTTTTTTTCTCCGTAGATGTCGGAAGCCGATAACATTTGGCTCCGCAGCGGAGATGAGGGGGGCTTGTGGCCGTTTGAAGAGAACCGCCCGTCACGATGTTTCAACGCCGCGCGAGGCCGGCGTGACATTCGATCACGAATTTCGGAGCGCGTCGTTCTCGCCGTCAATTACACGGCTTGGCGTCCTTGACGTCGAATTTGCCGAGCGCGCCGGAGATCACGAAATCATTGTAGTCGAGCACCAGCGCCCGCGACACGCCGTTCTCGAACAGCTCGAACGACATTGCATAGACCGGCGTCTGTTCGCCTTCCTTGGCCTTGGCGTCGCGGTCGAAATAGCTGACCGTCACGGGCCAGCGCGTCAGCGATTTCATCTGGTCGTTGCTGGTGGAGGGATCGGGAGAAGCGATGGCCTTGTCGGGGGTGATGGCCGCTCCGATCACCGACAGTGTGTTGTAGATCTTCTCGCCATTGTCCGACCCATCATAGACCGTCAGTTCGAGCAGCGATTTGCCTTCCTTGGCGGCCGCGATGATGCGCTGGATCTGCTCGGTCGGAAACACGGTCGCGCCATCGATGGTGAAGGTCTTGGCGACCGGCTGCTTCAGCTTGACGGTGATGTGATCGCCGGTGCGTTCCGCGATGCCGTCGACCGGATTGGAGTCGGCATCGTTGGTGCGCGCATCGATCTTGAAGCGATAGCTCTTGCCCGCGCCGTCTTCCCAGGAGGTCGAGCGCAGGTCGCTCAGCATCACCTTGCCCTCGCCGACGTCGAGTTCAGAGACCTGCCGGAATTCCGAGGTGTAACCCTCGCAGGCGCTGCCGGAGAAATTGTACAGAATGCGCCCGCGCGCGCTGTTGACCGGGTTGGAGCCGCGCGACTTCACGAGATTGAGGTCGTACAGCGCCTCGTGCGGCAGAAACGGCACACCGGCCGCGGCCTTCGCCGGCCCGCAAGCCACGGCCGCAACGGCCAGCACACCGAGCGAAATCCGGAACGAGTGAGCCATGTCCGATCCCATGTCAGAATCCTTGGAACGTGTGATTCCTCACCTTAGTGACCGCCCTATTGCGTCGCAACTGGGGCCGCTTCACGTAAAGTTGCTTATTTCCGGCCGACTTCGCTGCATTTTCAGGCAAATTTCGCGTCGCGCGGCCCGCTCTTGTCCTCCGCGCTTCGCTCGGCCTTGGCTCGCGTTGGCTTGCATGTGCAGGCACGATGCGCGAAACAAAGCCGGCCCGATCGGGTCGATCGGAAGATGCAGCAAACGAGGACGAACATGACGGGTACGGTCGAACAGAAACTGGCGGCAGAAGGCATCACCTTGCATCAACCCGCGGGCCCCGTGGCGAATTACGTCGGCTTTGTCCGGACCGGCAACCTGTTGTTCGTCTCCGGCCAGGTCTGTTTCGACACGCAGGGCAAGCTGATCGCCAAGGGCAAGCTGGGAGCCGGCGTCACCGTCGAACAGGGTTATGCCGCCGCACGCGGTTGCGCCATCAACCTGTTCGCGCAGATCAAGGCTGCGGTCGGCGACCTCGACAAGGTGGTGCGCGTGGTACGGCTCGGCGGCTTCGTCAATTCGGCGCCCGATTTTCTCGACGGACCGAAGGTGCTGAACGGCGCCTCCGATCTGATGGTTTTAGCCTTCGGCGATAAGGGCCGCCATGCCCGCACCACCGTCGGCGTCGCCTCGCTTCCGGCGGACGCGTCCGTCGAGGTCGAGGGACTGTTCGAGGTTTCCTGAACCCCGAGACGCCCAAATGCGCGCCCCGGATTGGCTGACCGCACGGCCGGTAGCCCATCGCGGGCTGCACGACGCCGCGCGCGGCATCATCGAAAACATGCCGGCGGCCGCGCAGGCTGCCGTCGCGGGCAATTTCGCCATCGAATGCGATATCCAGCTCACATCCGACGGCGAGGCCATGGTGCACCATGACGACGAGCTCGGCCGGCTGACCGAAGGCTCGGGCGCGCTGTTGCACAAGACCGCGGCCGAGCTGAGGGCGGTAAATTTCAAGGCCACGGCCGAGCGGATGATGACACTTTCCGATCTCTGCACCCTGGTCGCGGGCCGGGTACCGCTGGTGATCGAGGTGAAGAGCCATTTCGATGGCGATCGCAAGCTCGTGAAGCGAATGGCGGAGGTATTGTCATCCTATGACGGTCCGGCGGCCGGCATGTCCTTCGATCCGGATCAGGTGATGGCCTTACGCGAACTGATGCCGTCCCGCACACGGGGCATCGTCGCCGAACGCCAATACACGGCCGAAGACTGGCCGGAAGCCTCGCCGGCCCAGCGCCGCGGCATGACCCATCTGCGCCACTTCTTTCGCTCGCGCCCCGATTTCGTCGCCTATTGGGTCAACGAACTGCCCTCAGCTGCGCCGTGGATCGCCCGCAATATCTTCGGCTGCCCGCTCCTGACCTGGACTGTGCGCACGCCGGAGCAGCGTACCTGGGCCAAACGATACGCCGACCAGATGATTTTCGAGGGGTTCTTGCCGGAAGCGTGAGGCCTTGAAGTCTCTGCTGCAATGCACGATCTTTGGAACAGATGGCGTCACCGGAAATAACCCTCGAAGCAGTCCCGTCCGTCGGCGATGTCCCGGCGGAGGATTGGGACGCCTGCGCCAATCCAAAGACCTGTCGTCTCAATAGTCTCGACGCGCTCGTCTCACCCGGCTCAGCAGGGGATTTGAGCGTCGATTCAACTCCGTATTACAACCCCTTTGTTTCGCACGCGTTTTTCACGGCGTTGGAATCCTCGAGTTCGGCTTGCGCGCGGACGGGCTGGGGCCCACGGCATCTTCTGGCCAAGGCCAGCGGCCGCATTGCCGGTATCGTGCCCTGCTATTTGAAATCGCATTCACAAGGGGAGTACGTATTCGACCGCGGCTGGGCCGAAGCCTATGAGCGCGCTGGCGGCCGCTATTACCCGAAGCTGCAGGCGTCGGTTCCCTTTACCCCGGCAACGGGACCGCGGCTGTTGATTCGCGGCGACGCCGATCGCGAGCAGATCGGCACCGCGCTCGCCAGCGGACTGATCGCGCTCTGCGGCGTCAGCAAGGCGTCATCGGCGCACGTGACCTTTGCGCGCGAAGCCGAATGGAACTATCTCGCGAGCCACGGCTTCCTGCAGCGGACCGACCAGCAGTTCCATTGGCACAACCAGGGCTTTGCGAGCTTCGACGATTTTCTGGCCACCCTCAATTCGCGGCATCGCAAGGCAATCAAGCGCGAACGCCGCGAGGCGGTTGCCGCCGGCATCAGCATTCACTGGCTCACCGGCAAAGACATCACCGAAGACGCCTGGGACGCCTTCTTTGCCTTCTACATGGAGACCGGCTCGCGCAAATGGGGCCGGCCCTACCTCACGCGCTCGTTCTTTTCCCTGATCGGCGAAACCATGGCCGATGATGTGCTGCTTGTGATGGCGCGACGCAACAATCGCTGGATCGCCGGCGCCATCAACTTCATCGGCTCGGATACGCTGTTCGGCCGCAACTGGGGCGCGATCGAGCACCACCCGTTCCTGCATTTCGAGGTCTGCTACTATCAGGCGATCGATTTCGCCATCAACCGTCGCCTCAGGGTCGTCGAGGCTGGCGCGCAGGGCGAGCACAAGATCGCGCGCGGCTACCTGCCGCAGACGACTTACTCGGCGCATTACATTGCCGACCCCGACCTGCGCCGCGCGATCGCGGATTACCTGAAGCGCGAGCGCGCCTACGTGGCGGAGGCCGGGCGCGAACTCGCCGAGGCCACGCCGTTTCGCAAAACCGAGGACGAGGCGCCTTGACGTTTTGACGCGGCGGGCGACAGTAGAGGCGAATGTTTGGGAGCTCGTGCCATGACCGCCTACGACAACAACAACGTCTTCGCAAAGATCCTGCGCGGCGAGTTTCCTTGCCACAAGGTCTATGAGGACGACCATGTGCTGGCCTTCCTCGACATCATGCCGCGCGCACCCGGGCATACGTTGGTGATCCCAAAGGCCCCTGCCCGCAACATCCTCGACATCAAGGTCGAGGACTATCTGCACGTCGCGCGCGCGACCCACAAGATCGCCGCCGCGGCAAAGAAGGCGTTCCATGCCGACGGCGTCTCGATCCAGCAATTCAACGAGGCCGCCGGCGGACAGGTGGTGTTTCACCTGCATGTCCATGTGATGCCGCGCCATGACGGGATAGCGCTATTGCCGCCGGCAAGCCGCAAGGAAGACATCAAGGTGCTGGAAGACAACGCGAGCAAGCTCGAGTCGGCGCTGCAGGGGATTTGATGCAGTCCCTCCCCGCGCAATAACAGTCAGCCGCAGCTGTTACTTCGTCGGTTCACAGCAACCGCCCGATTGCTTCGGAGGACAGGGAACCGAGCCGTAGGAACAGAACACGCAGCAATCGCCGGCAAGCGGCTTCAGTTTCGTGCCGCACCCCTTGCAGAAATAGAAGAACTGGCACGCGTCGGTTGGCATCGTCTCGACCGCCGTATGGCCGCATGATGGGCATGTGAGGGTCAATTCCAGCTGCATGTCGCGCGGTCTCCAACTCACTCCGTCTCGAAATCCCCGGCCTGCGGCGGCGCCAGCGGCGTGAACTCGCAGCGGTCGGGCTTGATGTCGAGAAGCGGCGTCTCGTCGAGGCAATCGAGGCCGCGCACCAACACGGTATTGCCCTCGAGGGCGACGAACTTCACGATCGAGGTCGCGATCGGATTGGGGCGCACCGGCGAGCGCAATGAGAACGTGCCGCGCGTCTTTCTGTTGTCCTTCGGGCTCTGCAGCACGAGGTCGCGGCGCGACTGGTGCAGCCAGTAGATCACTTCGAGGCTCGAGTAGAAATCGACGCCCTTGAGCGCCGGCACCCAGGGCTCGAAAATCTGCAGCCGGCAGACCGGGCCGTCGAGGCGCCCCTGCCGCGGCGTCTCCAGGCGCGAGGTCCAGGGCGTGCGGATGCGGCCGATGAAATAAAGCGAGGCGTCGCGCGGCGGCGGGATTTCGACGGCCACTTCGCCTTCGCGGACTTCACTCTCTCGTACCATCTGGTCTAGTCCATGTTGAGTGCCTTGATCACGCGCGCCCATCGCGCCCGAACGGCATCGATAAATTCCTGATCCCGGCGGCGCTACGCGGCCGAAGCGGCGGGAAGCCGACTCTTTCCAGCAAAGCGCGGAACGCGTCGTCGTTCAAGCCACGCGCGAGGCTCACGCCGATCTTTTGCGCGACCTCGTCCGGAATCTTAGCGGGCACCGCTACTCCATACCAGACGCTGACGCGATAGTCCGGATAACCGCTCTCGGCATGGTCGGTACATCGGGCAGATCGGCGATACGCTCGGTCGAGCTGACCCCGAGCGGCCGCCGCGGCCGGCACTGCCGCCAACAGGGCCCGGAACATCAGGCAGGAGAATTAGGGCCGATCTTACTTGCATGGCGCTTCCTGTATTTTTTCTGGTTGTCCAGACCGTACTGGAAACTCGCAACCCCACAATTGTGACGATGGCGGAAGTTCAGCCGATCATCCATTTGCCGGCCAGCATGAAGATTTCGCCGCAGACGACGCCGGCAAAGATCGAGCGCCGCGTCAGCATGAACGCCACAAAACCCGCACCCAGCGCGCCATAACGCAGCAAGCTGGGTACGCTTGCCAGCGCGCCCGGCGGCTGCACCAGGATCTGGGCGATGACGCCCGCCAGGATTGCGGTCGCGACCGCCTTCACCCACATCAGGAGGTCCGAACCCTCGTCGAGCCCGCCGCCGAGCCACAGCCCGAGCATCCGCCATATCTGGTTGGGGATGACCCCGCGAGCAACAGCAGCACCAGCGCGTGCCAATCGCCGAAGAAATCGCTCATGGCCCTTCCCGCCATTTGTGGACGCCAAAGGCGATGCTGCCCGCGACCACGCCACTGACCAGGATATCGAGGCCGCTGTGGAGCAGCGCGGCGAGCGGATAGAGCGCAAGCCCCCCAGCGCCAGGATGTCGGCGAGTTCTCGCGAGTTGCGGGCGGTGGAAAACAAGAACGCCAGCGGCGTCAGCAACAGGATCGCGGACGCTAACGTCTGCGAAAGATGGGCGGCGAGCTCGTAGCCGATGACGGTAGCGCAAAGGCCAATCGACGTGAGGCCGCAGCCCAGGCCATGGACGAAGGCGATCCGCCGTTCGCGCGGCACCTGCGGCAGGAAACGGTAGCACTCGACCCACAGCGTCACCGCCGTGAAATGCGCCACCAGGATGAGCTGGCGGCGTTTAGTCTCCGGCGTGCGCAGCATCGGCATCACCGCGACCACCATCGGAAACAGGCGGATCGCGCTGACGGTGACCGCGATCGCCGACTGCACGATGGTGGCGCCCGACGCCAGCGTCGAGATCAGGATGATCTGCGCCGGCCCCGCCCACACCAACGCCGTGCTCATCAGCGCCCAGGCCAGGCTGAAATGCGTATCATGCGCGAGCGCGCCGATGCCGATGTAGGTGACGAACAGCACCAGCGACAGCACCGTGGCGATGACCGAGCTCATTCCCCACGCAAACGCGCGAAGCGGACCATGCCATTTGGGGGAATCGAGCGGCGGCAGCGGCATGCCGCGCATAGGGCTGATGAAGCGGGCTTGCGTCAAGCAAGCCCGGCCTCAAAGCTGTCATGCAAAGTCAATGACGGAAGACGCGGGGCTCACCCCCGCATTCCCATATTCCGCAACACAAAACAGGCACCGCCGGCGCGCTGGATGCGGTTGCAGAGCGCATCCGCCTCTCCCCGCGTGTCGGCGCCGATCCGCACCTGGTAGAAGACCCGCGTGCCGCGGTTGCGCATCACGGCAGCGAGCAGGCTCGGGTCCTGATCGCCGATCACGGCGCTCAATCGCGTCATCGCGCGCGCATACATCGCCAACGCCTTGTTGCGGTCGAAGCCCGCGGCCAGCTGCACGCCCCACAATTTTGCCGCGGCAAGTCTGACATGCTCTTCAAGCTGGGTGATGAAGGGGTTGGGCGCGCGTTTCAGCAGCGCCATCAAGTCATGACAGGAGGTCGGCGGCGCGCTCGGCGGCGCCTTACCGCCCTTCCCCGCCGCGGCCGCAGCCCAATCATCGACGGTCGAGCCAGTGATGGCCGAGACATAATTGCGGGTCTCCGCCGGCATCGAGGCGGAGCCGGCGAGCCACTCCTGCACCCGGTGGGGTCCCGCGTTGTAGGCGGCAGCGGCGAGCCCGAGATTGCCGAACTGGTTGCGCAGCTCGTTCAGAAATTCCGCCGATTTCGGCAGCGCCTGCACGGGATCGAAGGGGTCGAGCAGCCGCCGCTCGTTCGCGGTTCCCGGCATGAATTGCGCGATGCCTTGGGCGCGCTCACCGCTGCGCGTCGCCGGGCCGACGGCATTGGACTGAAAGCGGCTCTCCTGCCAGATCACGCGCGCGAAAAACTCCAGCGGCAGGTCGTTGGCACGCGCGGCCGACTCGACCATCAGGCAGATCGATTCCCTGGTGTCGTTTTCGCTGGGGTCAGTGGGTTTCTGCGACACATCTGGAATCGCCAATTCCTCGACGCTCGGCCGCGCGACGTTCTTCATCGCAGGCGAGTCATCAGCCGAAGCGGTTGCCGCCGGCAACAGCAACAGCGCGATGGCAAAGCAAGGAACGGCACGCATGGCCAGAAAAGTCTACAAGGCCATGCTTGTTCCCGATAGGCGGAAGCGCCCCTACTCCTGTGTTCGTGAGCTAAGCAGTGGCCTCCGGACTGACGGCGGCGAGCATTCCTGTCTTCGCGTGACAGTTGAGGTATTCGAAAAACTGCTCGTCCGCCGCGGCAACCGTCACTTCGTGATATAGCCGGAGCTTGGCCGACGGCCCCAACGTCGACAGATATTTCATCGCCGCGCCAAAAATCCTGACATGGGTGGGATGCGATTCCGCCCAGCGCTCGAGCGCTGCCAGGCTTTGCCACCAGCTCTGGCCATAGGATTTTTCGGTCGGCGCGCCGTCCGCACCGAGCACCGTCATGTACCGGTTGGCATAACAGCCGATCGCGATGCCCTCGTCGCGCAGGAAATCCATCCCCTCCCGCAACACCGGCTCGACCTCGTCGAGATACATCTTGCGTTCCGACGTCTCGGTGTCGCTCCAATCCTGGCCGGAGCGGATCAGGCAGAGATTGTCGTGGGCCGTCACGCGAAGGCGCGAGCCGTCGCGTGAAAGCGAAGGTTTTCCGCCAGGCGCCATTTCGCTGGTTTGCGACAGCGGAATACGATCGCGCATGCCGCCCCAGTAGGCGTGCTCCTGCACCTCGCCGCTCATATCATCGGCGATGACGGCGACGCCCTCGGGCCTGCCGAGCGAGGAAAACAGGGTTTCGTAGCGCTCGACCCGTGGCCGCAACACCTCGATGAAGCGGCCGATTGCTTCGAGGCCTGCTCCGGTCCAGGCAGCGCGCGCGGGTTCGAACCATGCGTCGAAGCGCCCGACATCGTCCCAATAGGCGACCGACACCACATTCGAATAACCCGCCTGATCGAGATATTGGGCGCGGTCCCAATGCGAAGGACCATTGGCACCCGCAAAGCGCGCGGTGATCTCCGCGAGCGATTGCTTGGCGACAGCAGGCTGGCCCTCGCGATACTGCACCCCGAAATAGGCCATCACGACCCGGTTGACCGTGGGCTTATGGCGGGCGACGAACGATGGATAGGGCGGACGATAGTCGTCCGGCACACGCCGGTGGCGAGAGCGCGCGGTCTGCAGATGCTGAGGAATTGCGGATTCCATGACGATCTCCTCCTTTTTGATTGAGCATGATCTCCGCGCAAACGCGTTCCGCGTTTGTCGCGAGGGAAAACCGGTATCCACTTGTCCGGATGATGCTCTAGCTAGGCAGCCTGGTTCGGCTTCGCGATCATCGTCTCCTGCTCCGGTTCCGAAAGCATGACGCTGTCGACCGGCAGCGCAAACGGCTCGACCCGGCGCTGCGGCTTCTTGTTGAGCAGCAGCCGCGTCACGTCGGGCCGCGAATAGTGCCCGGCCGGGTCGGCTGCATTCTTGGCAACGCCGATGGCGCCGAGGTCAATCTCCGCCATCAGCAGGCCTTCCTGCTCGGGCGGCAGTTTCTCGGCGAGCGAACTGCCGTCCGGACCAAAGATCGCGGCGTGGCCGCCGCCGACATGCAAGAGCGCATGCTTGTCGGGACGGTCGCAGAGCTCATCGATCATGCCTTGCGAGACGGTGGCGCATGGTGCCAGCACGAAGCAGGAGCCTTCGACCGCGTAGACGCGGGAGGCGGCATTGTTGACCTCCCAGCCCAAGGCCGGCGCAAAGGGATCGTAAAGCGAGAAGCTCGGCCATGAGGCGACATGAACCTGCTCGTTCTGCGCATACATGGCGTATTTCGACAGCGGCTGCAGATGCTCCCAGCAACACAGTGCGCCGAGCCGCCCGATGTCCGCGCGATCATGGACGGAGAGATCGCTGCCGTCGCCTTCGCCGTAGACGGTGCGCTCGGCATGGGTCGGGCGCAGCTTGCGGCGCTTAGCAATGGTCTCGCCGTCCGGGCCGATCAGCCATTGCGCGATGTAGAGGCTGCCGCCGTCGCGCTCCGACAGGCCGATGACGGCGGTGAGCTTGGCCTTGCGCACCGCTGCGCGCAATTTCTCCGCTTGCGGGCTGTCATAGGAAAGCGAGTTGTCGAAATAGCGCTGCACAAAACCGCGGCCGATCGCCCAGGCCGGCGAGTTCAGCCAGATGTGCCAGGGGTATCCGGGGATGAAGACCTCGGGAAAGGCGATCAGCTTGGCGCCCTTGGCGGCCGCCTCCTCGATCAGCGCGATGGTCTTGTTGATCGATGCGTCGAGGTCGAGCCAGGCGGGTGCGGCCTGAACCACCGCAACTTTGTATTTCGGGTGTTCGATGCCCATAAAAAGCCTCCATATCGGACGCTGGCCAGACATGCTTTCCAGTTGATCGGCGGCGCCGTCCGTTGCAGTCTATTGACGCAAGTGCCGCGGACCCGCTCGTCCGAGGCGGAACAAAAATTCGACTGCACCTGAAAAGCCTGGATTGCAACGCCGGTACGGAACTTGCTTCGAGCAAGCCGGCCTTGTGCAATAACATCGTCAGGGATGCGAAGGGGGTCGACGTATGCCGATCCAGTTCACCACGGACGGCAGCCCCGGATACCGGCGACTGGCGCTCTGGCAGGATATTGTCTGCGACGTCTATGTTCAGCTCGACTGCAAATCGCATTTGGGCAGCGCCTTTCGCGGTTCGGTGACGCATGCGCCGCTTGGAAAGACGATCTGCTCGGAAGTTTCGTCGGAGCAGCAGCGCGTCTATCGTACGCCATCGCGGATTGCCCGCTCGGACGAGGATTTCGTCCTGATCGCGCTGGGCAGGGTCGGCATCGGCGGCGTGGTCCAGGACGGCCGCGAGACCGTAATCCGCCCCGCCGAGTTCGCGCTTTACGATACGACCCGTCCCTACGAATTGCAGTTCGACCAGGCCTTCACCCAGACCGTATTCAAGGTGCCGCGCGAGATGCTGCAGCGCCGGCTTGCGGGCACGGAAGCCCTGACCGCGATCACGTTCGGTCCCGATCGCCCGCTGCAAAAGCTTGCCTATGATTTCATTCTTCAGGTTTGCCAGAGCGCCGATCAAATCGAGCAGGAGCATGCCGTTCGCCTGTCCGAGCAGGCTGTGGACTTGCTCGCGATGGCGCTTGGCGAAAGGCTTGGCACGCAGCAATTGCCGTCTTCGACCCATCGCTCGGCGCTGTTGTACCGTCTCAAGGCCTACATACGGGCGCGCCTGTCCGATCCTGATCTCTCGCTCTCCGAGACTGCCGCGGCGCTTGGTATCTCACCGCGTTATGCCAACGACCTGTTGTCGGATGAACAGACCTCATTCCAGCGCTACGTGCTGAGCGAGCGGCTTGCCCAGTGCAAGCGGGATCTCATCTCGCCGATGCTGGCCCACCGCCATGTCGGCGAAATCGCATTTGCCTGGGGCTTTAACGATCTCTCGCATTTCGGTCGCACCTTCCGCGAACACTACGGCCTGTCGCCGCGCGAGTGGCGGCAAAGCCGGCTCTCGAACTGACCTGGCGTAGAACGGCCTTGCGCGAAAGCGCGGCGCAACTTGGTTAGCTTTCTCCTAAAATTTGCATTTGATTGATTTACGTTAACACGACATCGCAGCCCGGGCGGCTATCTCGCCCCCTCGAAGACGCGTAGTGTCCGCAAAATTACGGGGGAGAAAACCGATGCAGGACCGTCGCCAGAGCGTGCGGGACAAGGTGCTTTTCGGCGGGTTGGCCGAGCTCAACGAACGCGGCCCGGCCATGGATTGCGTTGTGCGAAATTTCAGCGATAGCGGCGCCTGCGTCGAACTCGACAGCGGCGCCAGATTCCCCGACCAGATCAACCTGAAGATCGCGCGCAAGGGCCGCGCTTATCTTGCCCGGATGATCTGGCAGCACGCCAACAAGGTCGGGCTCGCCTTTCTCAGCATGATCACGGATTCGCCCGAATCCAATCTCGACGCGCGGCTGCGCCGAAGCGAGAAAAAGAAGCGCGAGCTTCAGCGCCGCATCAACGAGCTGCTCGGCGAAAGCTGAAGCCCGCGCGGCGGCCGGTCCGCAACGTCTTGCTTGATCTGCCTCAATCTGCGCGGCTTTCGGCGATGGCACTGTTGCGAAGTAGTGACGATCGGGAATCCCGATGCGCAGGTTTGCACCCAAGGCTATTTTCGCGCTGCTCACCCTGAACAGGGCCGAGAACAAGTCGCCCCACTGGGATCGTATCATCCTGTTCTTCTCGACGGCCGTGACCATTGGCCTGGTCGCGCTCTACGTCTTCGGCAAGGCCACCTCGCGCTGGTAGGGCACGCCGGCGCCGCTTGCGCGAACGGCCAAGCCAAAGAGAACAGAAGGATTCGTCATGAAGAGATTCTGCCTCGCATTCATGATGATTTGTGTCTGGAGCGAGGCCTATGCGCTGGATAGCGAGCAACGGCACGGACAAGCGTTGCTCGAAAAGCTGTGCGGACGCTGTCACGCCGTCGGCGAAACAGGCCGGAGCCCGCATGTCGATGCGCCACCATTCCGAACTTTTGGCGACGACAAGCTTTACGACAACGACTTTGGGCAACGATTGCAGAATGGCCTGAGCACCATTCACCCGGACATGCCGACCTTCCAGTTCAACCGGCAAGACGCCGAGGCCGCGGTCAACTACCTCAAGGCTATTCAGGAACCAAAGAAGTCGAAATAGCATCGTGCCGTCGGCCGGTGGAGTGGACGATCGGGCAATAGCGCGTCACTTCGCGCTTCGGCTCTGACGCCTGGCGTCACCCGTGCGTAGCCATCCATCCCCGCAATTCGCCGGCCAGCACGTATCCGTCGACTTGCGGCGCGCCGAGGCGCGCTTCGATCCGGCCGATATCGGGTTTCCGCGCCACCACGGCTGCGAGCACGCCGGATGCCTCCCGCAACCCGCCGGAGAGCCCGCGTATCGCCTGCGGAGAAGCTCGCGCATATCGCCGGGCGATGCTGACGAAATCTTCGGGAGCCTGGCCCGCGACCTCCTCGACGACAGCGGTCGGGGCGCCGACGCCGAACGCATTGCGCTGGTAATCCTGCAGGAACCAGTAAAGCTGCGAAATCACGAATTCGGAAATGCCGAGCGAGGAAGCCGCTTTCAGGAACATCGCCAGCGGCACGTCCTGATACCCGACGCGCCGGCCCAGCGCGCTGCCCATCGCTTCGGCAATCTCGGGCGGCGAAAGCAACCGCGGCCCCGTCGGCCGATAGGCCTTGCCGACATGCGGCGCCGGATTGGCGAGGCAGGCCACGATCACGCGGGCGATGTCCTCGTTCGACGGCGGCGCATTCAGCCCCTGCCCCAGCGGCAAGCCCAGCAACCCGAACTGCGCGGCCTGCCCGATCACCGCGAAATAGTTGTCCGCGAACCAGCCCGGTTGGACGGTGATGACCCCGACGTCAGGCATCCACGAAAGCACCCGGTTGGTGAGCCATTTTTCGCGCGCATGGAGCGCGGGATGAACGGCGTCCGCAACCCATTGGCTGAGCTGCACCACGGCTTCAAGCTTGGCTTCGCACGCGGCCGCCGCGAACAGCGACGCGCGCCGCAGCGTGCCCGGCTCAAGCGGCGGACAGAAGTAGGCGCGCGCGACCCCCTTCATGGCGCGCTCGAGGTCGCCGTAGCTTTCCAGCGAGCCGACGACGATTTCGGCACCGCCGTCCCGCAGCCGCTCGGCGCGGAAGTCGGCCTTGCGGACCAGCGCTCGCACCGGAAAACCTTTCGCAAGCAATCCGAGCGTAGTCGGAACGCCGGTCTTGCCGGTCGCTCCCGTCACCAGAATTTTCGGCTTCGACATCGGCTACTCTCCTCAGCGCTCTGCGTCAGGCAGCTTGCTTCCTTTTCCACTATCCATGACGCGGGAAGTGCTGCAATTACCCTGCGGGTAATTGGCGACGTGCAAAACGCCCGGCAGGATCACGATACAGGATCACGATCATGACAGAACGCCGGCGAAAGCGACCGCTCGCAGCCGATCACTTCGGCGTCCGCCTCAGCGCGTGGCGTACGCGGCGACGCGAGAGCCAGCTCGACCTCGCGATCGCCGCGGACATTTCGCAACGCCATCTGAGCTTTGTCGAATCCGGCCGGACGCTGCCGAGCCGCGACATGGTGCTCCGCCTCTGCGACGCCCTCGACATCCCCTTGCGCGCGCGCAACGAATTGTTGATGGCCGCCGGCTATGCCGCGCTCTATCCCGAACGATCGCTGGACATCCTGGAAATGGCTGGTGTCCGCGACGCGCTCAACCGCATCGTCAGCCATCACGAACCCTATCCGGCGTTCGTCGTTGATCGGCAATGGCGTGTCGTCTTGAGCAATGGCAGTGCCCGCCGCCTGGTATCGGCATGCTTCGACGAAGCGACGCTGCAATCGCTGTCGCCGGACGGCGCGCTCAACTTCATGCGCATGATGTTCGAGCCCGCGCAAATGCGACCGCGCATCCGAAACTGGCAGTCCGTCGCACCGCGCCTCTTGGCCCGGCTTCGCAACGAGGCGCGAGGCGACCCGCAATCGCCCTCCGCGGCGCTGCTGAAGCAATTGGCGCCTCAGGCCGGACCGGACCGACCGGTCGAAGAGCTCGACCACATCGAACTTCCAATCGTGCCACTGGAACTCGATGTCGAGGGCGCGACCTTGCGGTTGTTCAACACCATCACGACGTTCGGCACCGCGCAGGACGTCGGCTTGCAGGAATTGCGGATCGAAATGTCCTACCCGATGGATTGTGCAACCCGGGTCTTCCTGACGACGCCTTGATGCGCGCCCACTTGTCAGACGGTAGGCGTTTCGCCCCTCAGAATTTGCGCAAAGGTCGCCATGTCGATATTGCCACCCGACAGGATCAGGCCTACGCGCTTGCCGGCGTAGCGTTGCCTCTCCTTCAACAGCGCCGCAAGCGGAGCCGCCCCGGCTCCCTCGGCCAGATTGTGAGTCGTCGTGTAGTAGATGCGGATGGCCTCCGCGATTTCCTCCTCGCTGACGAGAACAATGCGCGCGGCACCTAGCGCGACGAGCTCGAACGCCTCAGGTTGCGGGTCGCGGCATGCCAGTCCATCCGCAAATGTGCGCGCCGCATTGGCTTTGATGGGGCGCCCTGCTTCGAGTGACATGGCGAAGGCGGGGGCGTTCCTGGCGACAACTCCTACAATCTCCGTTGTGAGCCCGAGAAGGTCGCGCACCGTGATCAGACCACAGATCCCCGAGCCCATCCCAATCGGAACATAGACCACATCGAGGTCGGCGCAGCTTGCCAACAGCTCATGCGCATAGGTCGCGACCCCCTTCACGATTTCGCGGTGAAAAGCCGGGACGAAATGATAGCCGCGCTCCTGCTGGATTTCCGCAGCAACGGCCCGGCTCTCATCGTAGTCCTTCCCGGCCGTCACCAATTGACCTCCGAAGGCCTCCATCGCGGCGTTCTTTTCGCCAGAGTTGCCCTCGGGAACCACGATGAAGGCTGGAATGCCGCTGCGCGCCGCGGCGATTGCGACGGATTGGCCATGATTGCCTCGCGTGGCCGTGACGAGCCCCTTGGGCATGCGATCAGCACCGCGCAAGGACGCTATGTAGGCCAGCACGCCGCGGGCCTTAAATGATCCGGTCGGTGTGTGGTTCTCGTGCTTGACGATGACCTCGGCGCCGATTCTCCTGGAGAGCAACGGCCAAGTGTAGGCGGGGGTCGGAGGCACGAAGGTGCGAACGGTTGCCATGGCGGCCTCAAGTTCGTCGAGCGTAAACAGCGGCATGTTCTATGGCCTCGTCATCGGTCCCGATTTATACCGAGACCGCTCTGTCGCCGCTTTCAGAAATCTGACCCAAAATATGTCGGACGCGCTGATCGCCTGCGGGATTTGCGATATGATGAGGCATACGAGGCCTTATGAGCGAAGCCCCAAGCCAAATCGCATCCGCGCCGCGCCGGTTCGCCGTTGCTGGGGCTTGGTGGGCCGAGTTGCTGCCGCGCAACCCTTACCAGGCGGCTTACACACCTGATTTGCCGATCGTCGGCTTCGCCTTCGACGGACAGGTTGGCGTTCACGCGTTTGCAAGCGACCGGAAGGTCGAATTTCGGGCAAGGCCCAACGGTCTGGCCTATGTGCCGCCCGGCTGCGACGTCTACTCACAGTCGAAGCACGGCGGCGAGTATCTGAAGATCGCCTTTGAGCGGCAGCAGGAAGATGAGTGGTCTCGCGCGCGGCATTTCAGCGATGTGATCGACCCGGCCGCGGTTCGTGCCGCGCAGCAGCTGCGCCGCCAGCTATTGGCACGTGATTGCATCGACGAATTGCAATGCGAACGGTTCGTCCACGCGCTCAGGGAACGAGCCGTTGGTGTCTTGACGGTTCGTTCCTTGGGCGGGACCTCCCTTGAGCCCGCGGCGCGATCCTCGATCACGCCGCGCCGGCTCAGAATCGTTGATGACCTGATCGAGGCAAGGCTGGATGCCAAGGTGACGGTTCAAGAACTGGCCGGCGCCCTCGGTCTTTCCGCCGGGTTCTTCTGCCGAGCCTTCCATGCGGCTGTCGGCCAGGCGCCCCATGACTACATCATCGATCGCCGGGTTTCACGTGCGAGAGCGCTTCTCCAGAAGGCGGCACTTGATCTGGCTACGATCGCGCACACATCAGGTTTTGCGTCACACGCCCACATGACCGCCACGTTTCGCAAGCGGCTCGGCGTCACTCCCAGCGAGCTCCGAAGGAATTTCGACTAACCGCCATGAGTCCCTCAGCCATCGGCGCAACCCTGATCTGGCTTGCCGCCGTCGTCAGCCCTGGGCCGAACGTTCTCGTCGTGTCGCGACTAGCGCTGGACGCGCCCCTGTCAAGTTTCAACGGTGTCCGCTAACCTCTGATACGGTAGTCACGACGCCGTATCCAGGAGCGCGTTCACCGCATGTCTTCCGCCACCATCGAACATGCCGACGGCCTGCCGCTCCCGCAGCGCTATTGGGCCATCCTGACCATTGCGCTCGGCATTGTCATGGCCGTGGTCGACGGCGCCATCGCCAATGTCGCGCTGCCGACCATTGCCAAGGACCTCAACGCGAGCCCGGCGTTTTCGATCTGGATCGTCAACGGCTACCAGTTGGCGATCACGATCTCGCTGTTGCCGCTGTCCTCGCTCGGCGAGATCGTCGGCTATCGGCGAATTTATCTGGCGGGGCTCGCGCTCTTCACCCTCGCCTCCCTATTCTGCGCGCTCTCGCATACGCTGTTGCTGCTGACGGTCGCACGCATCGTGCAGGGATTTGGCGCGGCCGGCATCATGAGCGTCAATATGGCGCTGGTGCGCTACATCTACCCGCGCGACCTGCTCGGCCGCGGCATCGGGATCAATGCCATGGTGGTTGCGGTCTCCGCCGCGGTCGGACCGACGATCGCGGCCGGCATTCTTGCGGTCGGAACCTGGCCCTATCTGTTCGCGGTCAACATCCCGATCGGGATCGCGGCGCTGATGCTCGGCTGGCGCTATTTGCCGCACACCAGGCGCGCGCCGCATCTGTTCGACTGGCAGAGCGCGGGCCTGAGCGCCATCACGTTCGGTTTCCTCATCGCCGCGATCGATAGCCTCGGCCACGGCGAAACGATCTTGATCTGCGTGTCGGAGCTTGCCGTCGCGGTCATCGCCTGCGTTCTCCTGATCTATCGGCAGACGCATTCCGCTTCGCCGTTGTTGCCGGTCGATCTGTTGCGGATTCCGGTATTCGCGCTGTCGATCGCGACCTCGATCGCCTCCTTCTGCGGCCAGATGCTGGCCTTTGTCGCGATCCCGTTCTACCTCGCAGGCCGCTTCGGATATTCGGCCGTCGAGATTGGCCTTCTGATCACGCCGTGGCCGATCGCGGTCGGGTTCACCGCCCCGCTCGCAGGACGCCTGGTCGAACGATACCCCGCGGGGCTTCTGGGCGGCATCGGGCTATTGCTGTTTGCCGCCGGCCTCGGCGCGCTCGCGACTGGTGCCGGCCGATCCCTCGCACTTCGACGTGATCTGGCGCATGGCGCTCGCGGGCGCTGGCTTCGGCCTGTTCCAGACCCCGAACAACCGCACCATGATTGCCGCAGCCCCGCGCGAGCGCTCAGGTGGCGCCAGCGGCATGTTGGGCACCGCCCGCCTGTTGGGACAGACGACGGGCGCGGCGCTGGTGGCGCTGTTTCTGGCGCGCTATCCGGACGACGGCACCCGGATCGCGCTGCTGGCCGGCGGCGGCTTCGCCCTGCTCGGCGCGGCACTCAGCACGCTGCGATTGTCGGAAGCCGGCGCACGCGGCGCCGAACACGTGCAGATCCACGAGGCGCAGCGCCTGAAGGGCGAATGAGGGCGATCACAGATCGCCGATCAGGGGGTTGGCAATGGCGGCGCGCCGGCCCCATCCTTTTCGCGCACCGTACGAAGTTCATACCAGAGCGCATTGAGGATGCCGACGGTGGCCGCAAGTCCGAGGCCAAGGATCCAGGAAAAGTACCACATCGTTTCGTCTCCGCTCGCGTTTGCTCAATAAGCCGACGGTCCGGCCTTCACGACGGTGTTCGAACTCACCTTGCCCCACAATACCTTGTAGACCCAGCTCGTGTAGGCGAGCACGATCGGCAGAAAGACCACCGTCGCGATCAGCATGTTGCGAAGCGTCGCTTGGCTCGACGAGGCGTCGAACACAGCCAGCAAATCGTTCGGGTTGGTGTTGGACGGCAGGATGATCGGAAACATCGCCAGCCCAACGGTAGCGATAATGCACGCGATTGCCAGCGCGGAGGCGAGGAAGGTCAGGCCGGCCCGGCGTACGGCGAAGCCGGCTGCGGCCAATAGCGGCGCGACGACGCCGAGCAAGGGCACGATCGCAAGCCACCGCATGGCGTGAAAATTCTGCAACCAGGCCGCCGAATTGAGCGACACGGTCTTGCCGAGAGGATTGGACGGACCATCCCACACGATTGGGCTCGTCACCTGATAGCCGCCGAACGCGCCGAGCCAAATCAATACGCCGCCGCCCGCGAACAGGACCGCGGTGATCAGCGCCGCCCTGGCTCCGAAAGCGGCCGCGCGGTCAGCCACCGGGCCGTCAGCCTTGAAGCTGAGCCACCCAGCGCCGTGCATGACCAACATCGCGAGCGACACCAAGCCGCAATACAGCGCCAGCGGATTGAGCAGCCCAAACAGCGTGCCTTCGTAGATCGGCCGCAGATCGTCGGTGAAGTGGAAGGGCACGCCTTGAAGCGTGTTTCCGACCGCGACTCCGAAGATCAGCGCCGGGACAGCGCCTCCGACGAACAGCGCCCAGTCCCAGTTGCGACGCCAGGCGACGCTCTCGCGCTTCGAACGGTACTTGAAACCTACCGGGCGCAGGATCAGCGCGAACAGCACCAGAAACATCGCAAGGTAGAAACCCGAAAAGCTCAGCGCGTACAGCGCCGGCCAAGCCGCGAAGATCGCCCCGCCGCCGAGAATGAACCAGACCTGGTTGCCTTCCCATACCGGGCCTATGGTGTTGATGGCGACGCGCCTTTCGATGTCGTTCTTCGCCACAAAGGGCAGCAGTGCGCCGACGCCCATGTCGAAGCCGTCGGTGGCGGCAAAGCCGATGAGAAGGACACCGAGCAGCACCCACCAGATCAGGCGCAGATTGCCGTAGTCGAATAGAAATTGGATCATGACCGTATTCCTTAAATCCTGGCTTGCGAGGATCACTCGGCCGGCGCGATAGCGCCGGCGCCACCTGTCGTTGCGAACTGACCGAATTCGCTCACCGCGTCGGGACCCTTCTTGATCGCCTGCAGCATCAGCCGGCATTCAATCACGGCGAGCACACCATAGACCGCCGTGAAGCCTATGATCGTCAGGACCAGATCGGCGACGCCGAGTTCCGAGGTCGCCAGAAAGGTCGGCAGCACGCCATCGATGATCCAGGGCTGCCGCCCGAACTCGGCGACGAACCAGCCAAGTTCCGCAGCAAGCCAGGGCAGCGGAAAAGCCAAAAGCGCAAGCCGGAACAGCCAGCGCGGCGCCTCCGCCTCCCGCATCGTGTACCAGAGCGAGATGACGAACACGGCAAGCAGGACGAAACCGAACAGCACCATGAAGCGGAAGGTGAAGAAGAGATAGGGCACGCTCGGCACCGTCGACCATGCCGCGTCGTGGATCTGCTCCGGCGTCGCCTGCATCGGGTTTTCGACGTAACGCTTCAGCAGCAGGGCAAAGCCAAGATCGCCGCGGGCCTTGTCGAAGACGGCACGGGCGTCCGCGTCGGCATGGTTCTTCTTCAGCTTCTCGAGCGCGTCATAGGCGATGAGGCCGCTGCGGATCTTCGCCTCGGCCTTCTGCACCAGATCGAAGATGCCGGGGATTTGCTCGTCGATCGAGCGCGTGCCGATCAGCCCCATCACCCAGGGTAAATCAATGGCGTAATGCGTCGTGCGCGCCTGCATGTCCGGAATGCCGAATGCGGTGAACGAAGCCGGCGCCGGCTCGGTCTGCCACATCGCCTCCATGCCGGCGAGCTTCATTTTCTGATTGTCCGTGATGGTATACCCGCTCTCGTCGCCGAGCACGATGACAGACGCAGCGGCGGCGACGCCGAATGCAGCCGCGATCACGAATGACCGTTTTGCGAGCTCGATGTGGCGGCCGCGCAGAATGTAAAAGGCCGAAATGCCCAGCACAAAGGCGGCGCCGCAGACATAGCCCGCGGATACCGTGTGCACGAACTTTGCCTGCGCCGTCGGGTTAAGCAGGACCGCCACGAAATCGGTAACTTCCATGCGCATCGTGTCGGGATTGAAAGCGGCACCCACGGGATTCTGCATCCAGCCGTTGGCGATCAGGATCCACAGCGCCGACAGGTTGCTGCCGAGCGCCACCATCCAGGTGACCGCGAGGTGGGCGCGCGGGGACATCTTGTCCCAGCCGAAGAAGAACAGGCCGACGAAGGTCGCTTCAAGGAAGAAGGCCATCAGCCCCTCGATCGCGAGCGGCGCGCCGAAAATGTCGCCGACGTAATGCGAGTAGAAGGCCCAGTTCATCCCGAACTCGAACTCCATGGTGATGCCGGTGGCGACGCCGAGGACGAAGTTGATGCCAAACAGAAGACCCCAGAACTTGGTCATGTCGCGCCAGATGATTCGGCCCGTCATCACATAGACGGTCTCCATCATCGCGACGAGCACCGAAAGCCCGAGTGTCAATGGCACAAACAGAAAGTGGTACATCGCGGTCAGCGCGAATTGCAGCCGCGAAAGCTCAACGAGCAAAGGATTGGTCATGACGACGCGCCTTTCGGAGTTTTGCGATCAGATACCCAGATGAACCGAGGCGCTCGTTGATGTGGATCAAGGACGGTTCGCGAAGATCGATGCACGAAATAACGATGCAAGTATCAAACGAAGGCATGCGGGGTCGGCGTCGCGGGAATCGCGCAGATCTCGCGAAAAGTTCGACCGACCGCCACAATGCCTTGAGCCTTGCCCGCGACTTCGGCGCAGGCCCCTTGCGCGTCACGCTGTACTGGCTGATCGCACGCACCTTGTTCCGGATCGGCTTCGCAGGGTCGCTTGCGCTGTTCGCGGGGCGTCTGATCGAAGCTGCGACCTTCGACATGGCGGCGATGGCCGGTGCGCTGGTCTGCCTCGCTTTGTCGGGTGGTGCCGGCATGCTGGCCGATCTTCTCGCGGCGAGTGCCGAGCAACGGGTCGTCGAGGGGTTACGGGCTTCGCTCCAGGACGCACTTTCCAAAATGCCGCCCGCGCACGTCCGCACCAAGTCTGCCGGCGCGCTGGTCGCCGGCCTGCAGCGCTATCCCAACGCGCTTGCCGGTCTCGCGATCAGCCACAGCGCGGCGAAGGCCATGCTCGGTATCGGTCCGTTGCTTGCGGCGGCGGCCGTGGCTTTGGTCTCATGGGAGGCGGCGCTTACGCTTGTTCTCGCGATCCCGGTGATGGTGGTCTTCTTTGCGACGCTCGGCGGCGTCATCCGCGGTCGAGCCGAGGCGCAGGAGAAGGCCTTCGGCCAGCTGGCGGCGCAGTTCTCAGATCGGATCAGGACCTTGCCGACCATCCTGGCCAATCACGCCTTGCAGGGCGAACACGACAAGATCGAACGGCGGATGACCCTCTATGCCGACAGCACGATGGATGTTCTCAAGGTTGCGTTCCTCAACGCCGGCATCATCGATTTTTTCTCTGCACTAGCGATCGCCGTGCTCGCGATATTCTTAGGCCTCGGCCATCTCGGGCTCGCGCATATCCCCGGATTTTCCGACCTGGCCCTTTGGCAGAGCCTGTTCATTCTTATCATCGCAGCCGAGTTCTTTGCACCGTTCCGGCGCTATGCCGAGCAGTATCACGTCAAGGCCGAAGGAGAGGCCGCTGCCGGGGAACTGGACTGGTATTTCGCCGAATCCGATGCACTGGAGCGCGAGCCTCTTGCGATCGGAGGAACTTTCGACGCGGCAGATCTGCCGCCGGCCGGTCTGGTGGCGATCTCGGGCCCGAGCGGCTCCGGGAAGTCGACCTTGCTACGCATGCTGGCTGGAATCGAAACGACCATCCTTCGACGCCAAATCCCTGCCCCAGGCGTTGGCCGAAGGATGCGACTGGATATCGACGGACATTTATGTACCGGCGGGCTCGCTGGGCGAAGCGATCGCCTGGAAACGCGAGGCCCATGGCGACGCCGGGTTGCAAGAGGCCGCCAGGCATGTCGGATTGCTGGACGAGCGGCTGTTGCCGGATGGACTCAAGGCCCGCATTGCCGAGGGTGGTGAAAATCTCTCCGGCGGGCAACGCATGCGCATCGGCGTCGCCCGCATCCTGATTTCCGCCGGCGTGGTCGTCGCTGACGAGCCGACGGCCAAGCTTGATCCCCAGACGGCGAAGGCAGTCCGGCAAGTACTTACGGAAGTGGCCGAGCGGCGCCTGGTCATCGTCGCAACCCACGACGAGGAGTTGATCAAACAGGCCTGCCAGCATCACGTGCTGCGGCCCCAAGCCGAACAGCAAGCCAAACAGGCGGTTGCCGCATGAGTCCACGATCAATCGCGCCGGCAACCGTCGCTACAGTACATCCATCGTCACCGATGCGTGCCAGGTCAACGTGGCGGATCGCCATCATGCTTGCCGTTGCCGCCTCAGCGTCCGGGATCCTGCTCACCGGCGTTTCGGCCTGGTTCCTCGGCGCGGTCGCGTTGGCGGGTCTCGGACCGGCCGCGCTCGCTTTCAATTTTCATACGCCGGCAGCTTTTGTGCGGCTGTTCGCGCTGAGCAAGACGCTCGGCAAATACGGCGAACGGGTAGTCGGACACCGCGCCGCCCTCCTCGACCAGGTCAAACGCCGCACCCGATTGTTCCTGGCGATGGCGATGGCCCCCGCCACCCGCATCTCGGGCTGGCAGTTCGGCAACCAAGACCGTTTGGCCGATTATATGGAAGACGTCGAAGACGTCGATTACGCACGCTTGCGCGTGGGAATGCCGTTGGGAGTTCTGCTGACTGGAGCAGCCCTGCTCGCCGCGGCAACGGCATGGTTCGCACCGCTGGCGCTGCTGCCGATCGCATTGTTGTCGGTCGCGATAGCGGCGACGCTGCACGCCTTGATGCCGGCAGCGGGCCGGCACTGGACAGCCGTGCGAACTTCGCAGCGCGCGGCAGGTCGTTTGCTGGGAGCCGCGCTGGCCTCGGTGGTACCGCTTCAGGCCGAGCAAGCCTTTTCGGACATCCTCGCCCTCGCCTTCCATCATCTCAGCGATGCGGAAGCGCAGCGGCTTGCCCAACGGCGCGCGACTGCCATGCTGGACATGCTTGCCGGTCTTGCCGGCCCGGTGGCGGCGCTCAGCGTCATGGTTGCGGCCTGGCATGCCGGAGACCGCGGTGGCGCGCTCCTCGGTGCCGCCTTTCTCGGGTTTGGCTGGCTCGCCCTTGGCGAGACCGCAAACAGCGTCTCGCGAATCGTACTCGGACGGGTGCGAGAATGCGCGGCGCGCGAAGGGCTCAAGGATTGGTCCACGACCATCGCCGCGAGGACGAGTCCGTCGCCATCCCACGCCATCCTGCAAAGCCTGACGCTTAAGGACGTCCCGCGGCAGGCGCCCGACGGCCGCCGGCTCGGCGAAGCGATCAACCTGACCTTCCATGCCGGCCACCCCACCGCCCTTGTCGGCGCAAGCGGCGCGGGCAAGACAACCCTGCTTAAACAAATCGCCGGATGGATCGGCGCCGACAATGCTGGCCAGTTCATCGGCGACGGCGTGGTGATGCTCGGCGCCTACCGCCGCGCTCTATCGCATCTCTGTCTGCACGATGCCGCCATTCTTTCCGATACCGTTCGCGAGAACCTGTTCGCGACCCGCGCGTCCGAGGCGGAATGCTGGCTGGCGCTTGCCGCAGTGGAACTCGACGGCCGTGTCGCGACAGCGGGCGGTCTAGACGCCTGGATCGACCAGGACGTGCTGTCTCTCGGCGAAGCGCAACGCCTCAACCTCGCGCGCGCGCTGCTCAGCGATGCTCCGCTTGTCGTGCTCGACGAGCCTGTCGAACACCTCGACCTCGCGCAGGCTTCGCGGATCCTCAATCGGGTACTGTCGCGATTAGCGGATCGAATTGTCGTCTATTCGAGCCATGCCGAGCACGCCGCGCCCGGAACAAGCAACGTTGTGCTTGGCTCCGGCCGGAATATTATCCAATGAGGCTCGGCTTCGAGGTGATGGCTGCGTATCCGCGTATCAAAAAAGCCCCTTCACCAGGTGATCAGGGGAGCGCGGCGAAGCCAGGTATCGTCCGTCAACTGCTGGACCACAAACTTCGCGACATCGCTGCGTGACACCTCCCCGCCATGGATGCCGGACAGATCGGTCGCCGCCCGAACCGTTCCTGTTGCCGGCTTGTCGTTGAGCACCACCGGACGAACCAGCACCCAATCGAGCTTGCTGGCGCGCACGACGCCTTCCTGGCGGTTCTTGTCGTCGTAGACCTTCCGCAGCAGCAGCGGAAAGAACAGCTTGTCGAAAAGGAAGCCGCCGTGGCCGCGGCTGTCGCCCGCGCCCAAGCCGGTGATGCAGACCAGGCGGCGGACGTTCCTGCTCTCCATCGCCTTCACCAGCGCCCGCGTTGCTTCAGACAGCAACGTTACCTCGCGGAATGGGCTCACGGATGTGCCCAAGGAGCTGATTACGCCGGAACAGCCCTTAAGCGCGTGCGAAAGGACCTGCGCGTCTCGCGCGTCGCCCTCAACGAGTTCGGCACCGGCCAGACCGGTCGCCGTTGCCTTCGATCGCACCAGCGCGACGACCGAATGGCCCTGCGCACCTGCCTCACGCACGATCTCGCGACCGGTGCCGCCCGTTGCGCCCAGGATCAGGACCTTCATACCAACAGCTCGGTGCGATACTTGGCCGAGAGGGCCTTTGCCCGTTGGATCCGCTCGGCCTGCTCGGCCGGGCTCAGCTTTGGCGGCGGCGCGGTGCGGCTGCCCACGGGGTCGCCGACCGCCATGAAGAACTCTTCCTGCCCCGGTGGCGTGCACATGCAGAGCAGGCGTGCCGGCTTGTCCGACTTGTTCTTGAACGAGTGGGGCGCGTTGGCCGGGATGTTCACGGTCGAACCAACGCTCGCCCGGTGCGCCTCACCCCGGAACGTCAACTCGATCTCGCCCTCCAGGATCGTGAACATCTCCTCGAAGTCGTGACGGTGCGGCGGCGGGCCCCCACCGGGTGGCACCAGCATGTCGATCAAACTGTAGCGGCCGCCCGTCTCTTCACCGGTCACCAGGATCGTATAGGTGCCGCCCGCAACCGAGACGTGGCGCGACTTCGGATCGTCGGGGTTGGCCAGCGTCAGTTTGCGGGTCGCGTCGTCGGGAGGTATCGCCGCGCGCGGTTGCGGGGTCGAACTTGTCGAGTTGGCCATTCGGTGGCTCCATCGTGTGTCGTTGCGAGCCCGCATGCGCACATGCCCGGCTTTGCTCTTGAGAAGGGATATCAACGCGCAAAAAAAGCCGGCGGTCTTGCGACACGCCGGCTCGCTCATTGACAAGATTAGTTGATCACGCCTTGACCAAAGGCCCCTTCGAGGCCGGGCCCTTGGATCCGCCACCGTTGGGGCCGCTCGACTTCGGCTTGCGCTTGCGCGCCACCGGCAGTTTCTCCGGCTTCGGCGTGACCGGTCCTTCGAGGTATTCGAAGCCGATCTTTTCCTTTTCCGCCTCCGTGCTCGCCTCGTCCTTGACCAGCACGACGCGGACATGGCCGCCGCCCTTGAGCTTGCCGAACAGCACTTCATCGGCCAGCGGCTTCTTGATGTGCTCCTGGATCACACGCGCCATCGGCCGCGCGCCCATCTGCTCGTCATAGCCGTGCTTGATCAGCCAGGCCTTCGCCGGCTCCGACAATTCGATCGTGACGTCGCGGTCGGCGAGCTGCGCCTCAAGTTGCAGCACGAACTTCTCCACCACCATGCCGATCACGTCGGCATTGAGATGCGCGAACGAGACGATGGCATCGAGCCGGTTGCGGAATTCAGGCGCGAACTGCCGGTTGATCGCCTCGTGATCGTCGCCTTCCCGCCTGTTGCGGGTGAAGCCGAAGGCCTGCCGCGCGAGGTCGGCGGCGCCGGCGTTGGTCGTCATGATCAGGATGACGTTGCGGAAATTGACCTGCTTGCCGTTGTGGTCGGTCAGCCTGCCATGATCCATGATCTGCAACAGTACGTTGTAGAGATCGGGATGGGCCTTCTCGATTTCGTCCAGCAGCACCACGCAATGCGGATGCTGGTCGACGCCGTCGGTCAGCAGGCCGCCCTGATCGAAGCCGACATAGCCGGGAGGCGCGCCGATCAGACGCGACACCGTGTGCCGCTCCATGTATTCCGACATGTCGAAGCGCAACAGCTCGACGCCGAGCGACGCCGCCAGCTGTTTTGCCACCTCGGTCTTGCCGACGCCGGTGGGGCCCGAGAACAGATAACAGCCGATCGGCTTCTCCGGCTCGCGCAAGCCGGCGCGCGCCAGCTTGATCGAGGCGGAAAGCGACTCGATCGCCTTGTCCTGGCCGAACACCACGCGTTTCAGGGTCTGCTCGAGATGCTTCAACACCTCGGCATCGTCCTTCGACACGCTCTTGGGCGGAATCCGCGCCATGGTCGCGATCGTCGTCTCGATTTCCTTGATGCCGATGGTCTTCTTGCGCTTGCTTTCCGCGACCAGCATCTGCGCCGCGCCGGACTCGTCGATCACGTCGATCGCCTTGTCCGGCAGCTTGCGGTCATGGATGTAGCGCGACGAAAGCTGCACCGCGGCCTCGATCGCCTCATTGGTGTATTTCAGCCGATGGTAATCCTCGAAATAGGGTTTGAGACCCTTGAGGATCGCGATCGCGTCTTCCACCGTCGGCTCGTTGATATCGATCTTCTGGAACCGGCGCACCAGCGCGCGGTCCTTCTCGAAGTGCTGGCGATATTCCTTGTAGGTCGTCGAGCCCATGCAGCGGATGGTGCCGGAGGCGAGCGCGGGCTTGAGCAGATTGGAGGCGTCCATCGCGCCGCCGGAGGTAGCGCCGGCGCCGATCACGGTGTGGATTTCGTCGATGAACAGGATGGCGTTCGGATGCGCCTCCAGTTCCTTCAGGACCTGCTTCAGCCGTTCCTCGAAATCGCCGCGATAGCGCGTACCC
>CAVZQX010000066.1:0-39029 GCA_963777475.1 uncultured Alphaproteobacteria bacterium | reverse complement strand
AATCACGCGTATTTCGGCTGCGCCGCTTCCGTTCCCATCAACCGCGCGCGCTCGGTGTTGGGCCAGAGCAGCGCCAGGCCGAGCAGGCCGGACACGACCATGATCGACGGCGTTGATGGTGAAGCCGGTCAAGTAGCCGTCCAGCGGCGTCGCCGCGTGCTGGATCACGCTGCCCATCACCGAGGGCGCCAAGATTCCGGCGAGCGTATAGATCGCGCCATAGATCGCGATCACGGCGCCGCGCTGCGACACCGGCGTGAACTCGCTGATCATCGGCGCGCAGACCACGTAGATCGAGCCGCACAGGCCCGGAGCCAACCACCAGAAGCGCTAACCTTAGCCCGGCGCCATCGACATAAGGCAGCGTCGCCAGGATGGCACCGCCGACGATCAGCGGCGCCGCGCCGAGCACGCCACGCGCGCCGCGGGTCGAGACGCCGCGCGCCACCAGGACCTGCGAGAGCCAGCCGGTGAGCAGCACGATCGCGGCGCCGAACACCCAGGGCAGCACCGAGATCGATGCCGGCCTGCTGCTGGGAGAAGCCGAGGCCCTTGACGATGAAGGATGTGAACCAGGTCAGCCCCAGCGACAGCGCCCAATAGGCGCCGAAGGTCGCGGCGCAGCAGCCGACGAAGGTGCGCGAGGTCAGGAGCTGGAAGTGAGGAAAATGCTGGTTTCGCTCATCACTGCCTTGGTCTCCGCCAGCGGCCCCTCCTTGCCGAGCAGGAACCAGGCCACGACCCCACATCAGGCCGACGACGCCGAGCGCGCCGAACGCATAGTGCCAGGAGTGATTGACGATCACCCAGTTCAGCGCCGGCGCCGCGACGATCACGCCGAATGCGGAGCCCTGCGACAGGATCGCGGTCGGCAGCGTCCGCTTCTCGTCGGGAAACCATTTGTAGACGGCATGCATCGCTACCGAAGCGGCAGGTCCCTCGCCGGCGCCGAGGATGACGCGGCAGATCAGCAGCGTGGGAAACCCGACCGTTCCCAGCATCGGGAATTGCGCCAGTGCCCAGATCACGGCCAGCACCAACAGCACCCAGCGCGTCGCAATGGAATTGACGATGAAGCCGACGACGATGGCCGAGATCGAGAACAGGAAGAAGAAGGCGGAGCCGAGCAGGCCGAACTGCTCCGGCTCGAGCTTCAGTTCGGTCACGATCGGCACCCCCGCGAGGCCGACCACGATCTTGTCCGCGAAATTCACCAGCATGAACAGAAACAGCAGAAACGTGATTTTCCAGGCACCCTCAGGCGTTCGCGTTAACGTTCCCTTGGGCGTCGGTTGCGCGGCCATGACCTTCCTCGTCGTCTCTTCGTTGGCCCGGTCGATCGGGCGAAATCGAATGCTACAGGGGGGATCGGCGGCAATGCAACTGAACATTTCGAGCTTCGCGTGCGGTGCAACCCGATCCACGGCGAATGCCGCCTGTCGCTGTATTAGACGCACGCGGCAAGGAGATCACGATCGCGTCGTCACACCATTGAGACCGTGATCTGCGACCACGGCCTTGGTATGTATTGCCTCGATACCAAGGGAATCGTCATGGTTAACCCGATCTATCGTCACGCAGCCGGCTTGTTCATGTTCTCGGTACTTGCCATATCGGGCGCGCTGGCCCAGGGCGTCAAGGACGCAACAAACAAAGCGCCGGACTATGAAGCCATCGTCGCCTCACCCGACCGCAGCGACGCCGACCGGCAAGCCGACCAGCGCCGGCAGCCCGCCAAGATGCTGGCGTTCGCCGACGTCACGAACGGCATGAAGGTGCTGGATATGGAGGCCAATGCCGGCTACAGCACGGAGCTGCTGGCCCGCGCCGTCGGGCCCACCGGCGTGGTCTACGCCCGGATTCGGCAGCGGTGATGGAGCGGGTGAAGGACAAGTTCGACATCCGCGCGCAAAAACCCGCGATGAAGAATGTCGTGCATGTCGTCAGAGATTTCGACGACCCGATCCCGCCGGATGTTTCAGGTCTCGACCTGATCACCTTCTTCTTTGCCTATCATGACGTGACCTACATGCCGGTCGATCGTGCCAAGATGAACCAAAAGATGTTCGCAGCCCTCAAGCCCGGCGGTTTCCTCGTCATCGCCGATCATGCCGCAAAGACAGGCGACGGCACCACCGTCGGCAAGACGCTGCATCGCATCGAAGAAGCGACGCTGCGCAAGGAAGTCGAAGCCGCCGGGTTCAAGCTCGTGGCCGAGGGCGACTTCCTGCATCATCCCGAGGATCCCAGGGACGTGCCGGTGTTCCATCCGCAGGTGCCGGTCGACGAGTTCGTCTTGAAGTTTCAGAAGCCGCAGTGAAGACCTTGCCCACGCCCAACGCGGACGCCCGGCCTTGCTGAGCGTCCGCAACCTGACCAAATCCTACCGCTCCGCCGGCGAAGACATCGCCGTGCTGCGCGGGGTCAATCTCGATGTCGGAGCCGGCGAGCGGGTCGCGCTATCAGGTGAGTCCGGCTCCGGCAAGAGCACGCTCCTGCACCTCATCGCCGGGCTCGATTCCGCCGACAGCGGCGAGATCACGCTCGACGAATCCTGCGTCAGCAAGCTCAGCGATGCCGGGCGGGCGGCGCTGCGGCGGGACCGACTTGGCCTGGTGTTCCAGCAGTTCAATCTGATCCCGAGCCTGAACGTCGAGGACAACCTCGCTTTCCAGGCGCGGATCGCCGGCCGCAACGATTCCGCCTGGCACGCCGAGCTGGTGGAACGGCTCGGGCTTGGCGGCCTCCTCAAGCGCTATCCCGAGCAATTGTCCGGCGGCCAGCAACAGCGGGTCGCGATCGGCCGGGCGCTGGCGACAAAGCCGGCGCTGCTGCTCGCCGATGAGCCGACCGGCAATCTCGACGAAGCGACCGCGGACGACGTGCTGGCGCTGGCGCGCGATCTGGTGGCGCGAACCGGCTGCGGCTTCCTGATGGTCACCCATAGCGCGCGCCTTGCCGGAACGCTCGACCGCCGGGTCACGCTGCACGCCGGGCTGATCGCATGAGGCGCGCGATCTGGGTGCTCGCGGTTCTCCTGAGCCATTGGCGGCGGCATCCGATGCAGCTTGCGACCCTGTTGATCGGCCTGATCTCGGCGACCGCGCTATGGAGCGGCGTGCAGGCGCTCAACGAGCAGGCCCGCGAATCCTACGACCGCGCGGCGGCCGTGTTCGGCGGCACCAGGACCGAGATGCTGGTTAGCCGCGGCGGCGGCACATTTGCGCAAGCTCTGTTCGTCGAATTGCGTCGCGCCGGTTGGCCGGTCTCGCCGGTCCTCGAGGGCCGTGTCCAGGTCGGCGGAAGGTCGTTGCGTCTGCTCGGCATCGAGCCGGTGACGCTGCCTCGGGAAGTGGGCAATGCGCCGACGATCGGCAGAGAAGGCCTGCAGGCCTTCGTCACGCCGCCGGGAACAACGCTGGTCGCGCCGGAAACGCTTTCCGATCTCCATCTGGCGGAAGACGCCACGCCGTCGATCAGCGATGGCGTATCGCTGCCGCCGCTGCACGTCCAAGCGCAGCTCGTGCCGGACGTGCTGGTGGTCGATATCGGCATTGCGCAGGAGCTCCTGAACAAGCCCGGCCAGATTTCCCGTCTTCTGATCGGCAAGTCCAACGGTCCACGGGCGCCGCTCGAAAGTATCGCAGGCGACAAGCTGCGTCTGGTACAGCCCGACGCCGAGAGCGACCTCGAACGCCTGACCGACAGCTTTCACCTCAACCTGACGGCCTTCGGGCTGTTGTCGTTCGTGGTCGGCCTCTTCATCGTCAATTCGGCCATCGGGCTCGCGTTCGAGCAGCGCCTGCCGATGCTGCGGACGTTGCGCGCCTGCGGCGTCTCGGCGCTCATGCTCAACGCGGTGCTGGTCGCCGAACTGGTGTCGCTGGCGTTGATCGCGGGCCTGGTCGGGTTGGTCTGCGGCTATCTGATCGCGGCAGCGCTTCTGCCCGATGTCGCCGCTTCGCTGCGCGGCCTCTATGGCGCGCAGATTCCGGGAGAGTTGACGCTCAAGGCGGAGTGGTGGATTGCCGGCCTCGTCATCAGCGTCGCCGGCGCCTTGGCCGCAGCGGCCACGAGTCTTGCGAAAGCGGTCCGGCTGTCGCTGTTGGCTGCGGCGCAACCGTATGCCTGGCAACAGGCCCAGCACCGCTGGCTGATGTTCCAGAGCACGCTTTCGCTCGCGATATTTGCCGCGGCCGCGTGGCTATTGTGGTTCGGCAATTCGCTGCTCGCCGGATTTGGCGTGCTGGCGGCCCTGCTATTGGGTGCGGCGCTGATCCTGCCCGCGATCCTCGAGCGGCTGCTTTATCTCGGCCAGCGCGGCGCCCGCGGCGCGCTCGCCGCATGGTTCTGGGCCGACAGCCGCCAGCAGCTTTCCGGATTGTCGCTGGCGCTGATGGCGCTGTTGCTGGCGCTCGCCGTCAATGTCGGGGTCGGCACCATGGTGCAAACCTTCAGCCGCACCTTCAACACCTGGCTCGAGGGCCGGCTCGCGGCGGATGTCTATCTGATCGCCTCCGATGACGCGCAGGCCGCCGTAATCAGGGGTTGGCTGCAGCAACGTCCTGACGTGGACGCGATCCTGCAAAGCGGCCGGGCCGAGACGCAGATGGACGGCGCGCCGACCGAGGTTTTTGGCCTGCCCGATCACGCGACCTATTCGGAGCACTGGCCGCTGCTGCAATCGAGCCGCAGACGTCTGGGCGAGGTTGCGTGCGGGCGACACCTGCCTCGTCAGCGAACAACTGGCGCGACGGCTCGATCTTGCGATCGGCGACCGGATCGAGTTGCCGGTACCGAGCGGCACCTGGTCGCTGCAAGTCGCCGGCATCTACGCCGATTACGGCAATCCCAAAAGCCAGCTCGCCGTCAATGCGGCGGCGATGTTTGCGCATTTTCCCGACGTGCCGCGAACGCGGCTGGCGCTCCGCGTCGCGCCATCGAAGGTTGCCGCGCTCATTTCCGCGCTCTCGGACAAATTCGGCCTCGACGGCCGCAGCCTGGTCGACCAGGCAACGGTGAAGGCCGAATCGAAACGGATTTTCGACCGGACCTTTGCGGTCACCGCGGCGCTGAACGCCTTCACGCTCGGCGTCGCCGGTATCGCCCTGCTGACCAGCCTGCTGACGCTGGCCAATTCCCGCCTGCCGCAGTTGGCGCCGCTATGGGCCATCGGCATCACGCGGCGACGGCTTGCGGCGATCGAGCTGACAAAGACCCTGTCGGTCGCGCTGATCACGGCGTTGCTGGCGCTGCCGCTCGGACTGATGGTCGCCTGGTGCCTGATCGCGATCGTCAACGTCAAGGCGTTCGGCTGGCGCCTTCCATTCGACGTCTTCCCACTGCAACTGGTAAAACTCCTCGGCGTCGCGATGGCGGCGTCGCTGCTCGCCTCGCTGCTGCCGGTGGCGCGGCTGGCGCGCATGCAGCCGGCAACCCTGGTCAAGATCTTCGCCAATGAGCGCTGATTTCAAACCATCGCGCCGCGCTTTTGCCGGCCTCCGTCGCGCTTCTCGGCCTGACAGCCAAGCGGTCGCTGGCGCAGGGCTTTGCCGGACTCGGCGGCAACGCGAACGGCTATGCACAGGTCACGCCGGGCAAGACCTTTTCGTTTCCGGCCGATCATGGCCCGCATCCGGATTTTCGCATCGAATGGTGGTACGTCACGGCCAATCTCACCGACGCAAAAGGCGCGGCCTATGGCGCGCAATGGACGCTGTTTCGTCAGGCGATGGCGCCGGCGCCGCAACGCGATGGGATGGGCCAATCAGCAGATCTGGATGGCGCACGCCGCGGTGACCCGCGCCGACACCCATCGCTTCAGTCAAACATTCGCCCGCGGCGGCGTCGGCCAGGCCGGCGTCGAGGCGCGGCCGTTCAAGGCGTGGATCGATGCGTGGCAGATGCGCGGCGCCGACCCGACGGATGATCTGACCATCGCGCCGCTCGACCTCACCGCATCCACCGAAGACTTCGGCTACGCGCTGCGATCTTGACGCCGACCGCCCCCTGGTGCTGCAGGGCGACGGCGGCTACAGCAAGAAATCGGAGCGCGGACAGGCGTCGTATTATTACAGCCAGCCTTTTTTCAAGGTCACGGGCCGCATTGCGATCGACGACAAGCCCACAGATGTCACGGGCCGGGCCTGGATGGACCGCGAATGGAGCAGCGAGCCGCTCGCGCCGGATCAAACCGGATGGGACTGGTTCGCGCTGCATCTCGACACGAGCGAAAAGCTGATGCTGTACCGGATGCGCCAGAACGACGGCCATGATTACCTGACCGGCAACTGGATTTCACCTGACGGCCCGACCCGGCAGCTCGCCGCCTCCGACATCGAGATCACGCCCAAGACCCCGATCGAGGTTGCGGGACGCAAGCTTCCGGTGCAGTGGCAGATCGCGATCCCTTCGTTGCGGCTTAACATCGAAACGACGCCGCTCAATCAGGCGGCCTGGATGGGCACGAGTTTTCCCTATTGGGAGGGCCCGATCGATTTCCATGGCAGTCACACAGGCGTAGGATATCTGGAGATGACCGGTTATTGAGAAGGTCGAAGTCTGAGGGGGACTCTTACGATGCATCACTTCACTGCGCTCGTCACCTGTCTTGCGATCCTGTTTTACTTTTTCACCAGCATCCGGGTGGCGCGGGCGCGTGCGGCCTTCGGCATCAAGGCGCCGACGATATCGGGAAATCCCGATTTCGAACGGGTGTTCCGCGTGCAGATGAACACGCTGGAGTGGATGCCGATCTTCCTGCCTTCGCTGTGGCTGTTTGCGATTTACAACAGCGACACCATCGCAGCGCTCGTGGGCCTGGTCTGGATCGTAGGCCGCGTGCTTTACATGACGGGATATTCGCGAGCCGCCGAAAAGCGCGGACCGGGCTTTGCGATCCAGGCGCTTGCCTGCGGTGTGCTGCTGCTCGGCGCATTGGGCGCGATCGGCTGGCGGATGATTCACGCCTGACGCAGCCCGTTACCCCCGCAAGCGGGAAACCGTCTGTGACGGCAGTTCGCCGAAGGCGTTGCGGTAGTCACGTGCAAAGTGCCCCGGACTTGCGAAGTTGCATTTGAAGGCGGTGGATGTGACGCTGATGCCGGGATCGCCGGACATCAGCGCTGCTCGTGCATGCCGCAGACGAACCGCCTTGGCAAAGGCCATCGGCGAATAGCCACGGGCGAGCTCGAACGCCCTGAAAACCGATCTCGCGCTAACGCCCGCCTCAGCAACGAGCCGATCGACCGTGATCGCCTCCTGCCAATGCGCTTCGATATATTCCTCCAGCCGATTGACGACGGCGGATGCCGGCCGCTTTTCCTCACGCGCCAGGACATGGCTGAAGTTGTGCCGGCTCGCCCAGAGAAAGGCGATTTGAACCGCCTGCTCAAGCTCGAGGTAGGCGGCCGAGGGCAATTTGGATGCGGTCGAGTCGAGTTGCTGCGCGAGGAAGAACATGAGCCGCAACAGGCCTTGCGCGTTCGGCCCGCACGCGGCAATCGCGGGCTCGAAGCTCAGTTCGCCCTTCGGCCTGACGCCGAGCAGCGTGGTCAGTTTCCGCACCAGCGCGTCGCGCTTGAGGCGAAGCGTCAGGCGCGCGTGGCCAGGCTCGGCGACCGCGCGCGAGTCGACGCCGCAGGGCGTGATCGCCAATTGGCGCTGGTTGATTTCGGTGGTGTTGCCGCAGGCCGAGGTCGTGGCGCAGCCTTTGACCGCGATCTGAAGCCGGATGAAGTCGGCCGCGCACTGGTCCGCTTCGAGACGACAACTGGTTGCGGAGAAGCCGAGGCCTGTCTCGCCCAACTCAACGAGGTTGACGCGCACCGTGAAAGGACTGGCGGTTTCGAAATCGATCCGGGAAACCTTGAGCAAGGTTGCGGCGAAGTGCCGGAGTTCCTCGGGATCCGAGGTCGAGAAGACCGGATAGCGATGCAGCGGATCCGCGCCAACTTCCGTCATCGCGCTTGCCCGCAGGCTTCAACGAACGCAACAGCATCGCTCATTCGTTACAACTCGGCGTCCCGGGTGCCGACCTCAATTCGGCATCGTTTGACTACTAATGAATTGTAACAGGCAATTCCACCATGCGGAATCCGCCCCTGCCCCGCCCAGCGGTATCATAGGAAGGAATAGCGGTATCATTGGAGGTAATCGCGGCCATTCGCGCCGAAAAACGCAAAAAAATTGTAATCGCGCCTCGCGCGCAATCAAACACCGCGCGGTCCTGGGGCCGCGCGGCGCATCAACCCGGAAAACTGTCGATCACTTCGTCAGCGGGCAGCCGCTGTCCTTCGCCGACAGGAACGCCTTGTCGCCGGGAACGACGGCAAGCTGCTTGTAATAGTCCCACGGCTTCTTCGATTCCTGCGGCTTCTTGACCTCGAACAGATAGAGGTCGTGCACCATGCGGCCGTTTTCCTGCACCTTGCCTTGCGCGAAGGCGTCGTCGACCGGCAACTCCTTCAGCTTTTTGGCGACCGCGTCGGAATCCTTGCTGCCTGCCGCCTTCACCGCCTTGAGATAGCTCAGTGTCGCCGAATAGGTGCCGGCATGGATCGTGCTCGGCATGTGCCCGGTACGCGCGATGAAGCGCTCGGCGAAGGCGCGCGACTTGTCGTCATGGTCCCAGTAAAATCCTTCGGTGAGGATCAGTCCTTGGGCTGTTTCAAGCCCGAGGCCGTGGACTTCGGACAGCGTCATCAGAAGACCTGCGAGCTTCTGTCCGCCCTTGACGATGCCGAATTCGGCCGCCTGCTTGATCGAGTTGGTGGTGTCGAGGCCGGCATTGGCGAGCCCGACGATCTTGGCCTTCGAGCTCTGCGCCTGCAGTAGGAACGAGGAAAAGTCCGACGAGTTGAGCGGGATGCGGACCGAGCCGAGCACCTTGCCGCCCTTGGCGGTGACGATGTCGGTGGTGTCCTTTTCCAGCGCATAGCCGAAGGCGTAGTCGGCAGTCAAAAAGAACCAGGTATCGCCGCCAGCCTCCACCAGGGCGCCGCCGGTGCCTACCGCCAGCGCGTGAGTGTCGAAGGCCCAGTGGAAACCATAGGGCGTGCAGGCGTCGCCGGTCAGGCGCGAGGTCACCGCTCCCACGACGATATCGATCTTCTTCTTCTCGCTGGAAAGCTCCTGGACCGCGAGCGCCACCGACGAGGTGGTAAGGTCGGTGATCATGTCGACGCCTTCGGTATCGTACCAGCGCCGCGCGATGGAGACCCCAAGATCGGGCTTGTTCTGGTGATCGGCCGTGACGAGTTCGATTTTCTGGCCTAGCACTTCGCCGCCGAAATCCTCGATCGCCATCTTGGCGGCCTCGATCGAATATTTGCCGCCGTAATCGGCGTAGACCCCGGATTGATCGTTGAGGATGCCGATCTTCACGCCCTGCGCCGAAGCCGGCGCCGCGAACAACGCGGCTGCCCGCAGCGAAGAGCGCCAATAGTCCCGCTTTCATGCTTGTCTCCCGGCCATCTTGATCGCGGCAGGGATCTCTATGACCCTGCCGCCGCCCCATTGTTCGCGCGTGTCGCTACCGCTTCGGCGCTTCTTGTTCCGCTGGCGCCGCTTTCGGCTTCGACCCGTCCGCGAGATTGCGCACCACCACATAGAATATCGGTGTGAAAATCAACCCGAACAGCGTCACACCTAGCATGCCGAAAAACACGGCGACGCCGACCGCCTGCCGCATCTCCGATCCTGAACCGGTGGAAATCACCAGCGGCAGCACGCCGAGGATGAAGGCAAACGAGGTCATCAGGATCGGCCGCAGCCGCAACCGGCAGGCCTCGATCACCGCATCGAGCCGTTCGTGGCCCTCGAGCTCGATGTCGCGCGCAAACTCCACGATCAGGATCGCGTTCTTCGCGGCGAGCCCGACCAGGACCACGAATCCGATCTGGGTGAGGATATTGACGTCCTGGCCCATGATCCGCACGCCGATGGTGGCGGCGAGCAGGCACATCGGCACGATCAGGATCACCGCAAACGGCAGGCTCCAGCTGCCATATTGCGCGGCCAGCACCAGATAGACGAACAGCACGCAGATCGGAAACACGTAAAGACCGGTGTTGCCGCCGGTGGCCTGCTGATAGGACAGATCCGTCCATTCATAGGAGAAGCCGCTCGGCAGGGTTTCGTCCGCGAGATGCTTCATGGTCTCGATCGCGGTCTCCGAGCTCGTGCCGGGCAGCGTCTCGCCCTGCAACTCGGACGCCGGATAAAGATTGTAGCGCGCGACTCGATCCGGCCCCGAAATGTCGCGGAAGTCGACAACGCTGCCGAGCATCACCATGTCGCCGGCGGCATTGCGGGTGCGCAGGCGGGCAAGATCGGCGGTCTCTTTCCGGAACGGCAGGTCGGCTTGCGCGGTGACGTGATAGGTACGGCCGAGGATATTGAAGTCGTCGACATAGGCCGAGCCGAAATAGGTCTCGATTGCGTCGGTGACGTTCTGGATCGGCACGCCCAACTTCTGCGCCCTGATCTGATCGATGTCGACGAATACCTGCGGGGTATTCGCCGAGAACGGCGAGAACACCGACGTCAGTCCCGGCGCTTTCCGTGCCGCGGCGACGAGTTCGTCGGTTGCAGCGGCCAGAAGCTCGGGCCCGCGGCCCTGCCGGTCCTGGATGCGCATGGCGAAGCCGCCGCCGGTGCCGATGCCGGGCACCGGGGGCGGCGGAATGACGATGATGAACGCGCCCTCGATGGCCAACAGCCGCCGGCGCAAATCGGCGGTGATCTTGGCCGCGGTCAGGCCCTTCTTCAGGCGTATCTCCGGCTCCTCGAACACCGGGAACAGCGCCGCCGCGTTGCTCGCCTGGGTCCGGGTCGCCCCCGAGAGGCCGGCGAACGCCGCCACCCGGATGATGCCGGGCGTATCGAGCGCGGTCTTTTCGATCTCGCGGACGATCTCGGTGGTCCGCGCCAGCGAGGCCGCGCCGGGCAGTTGCGCCGAGATGATGACATAGCCGCGATCCTGTGCCGGGATGAAGCCTTGCGGCGTGGTGGCGAGCAGCCACCCGGCGCTGCCGATCAGCGCCACATAGATCAGGAGCATCACGCCGTTGTGGCGGATCACGAAACCGGCGGCACCGGCATAGATGTTGGAAAGCCGCTCAAAGCCGCGATTGAACAGACCGGTAAAGCCTTCCCAGCCACGGCCGATCAAGTTCCAGCTGGCAGGCGGCCGCTTCGCCTCGTGCGCCACCAGGATCTGCGAGGCCAGCGCCGGCGAGAGCGTCAGCGAGCAGAAGCAGGAGATCGCGGTCGCGACCGCAATCGTGATCGCGAATTGCTGGAAGAACTGTCCGGAGATCCCGCCCAGAAACGCCGTCGGCACGAACACCGCGCACAACACCAGCGCGATCGAGACCAGCGCGCCGCCGACTTCCTCCATGGTGCGCAGCGCCGCATCCTTCCGGCCCATGCCATCGCGCAGATGCCGCTCGACGTTTTCGACCACGACGATGGCGTCGTCGACCACGATGCCGACCGCGAGCACGAGGCCGAACAGCGTCAGATTGTTGATCGCAAAACCGAGCGCCGCCATCGCCGCGAAGGTGCCGACCAGCGACACCGGGATCGCCACGATCGGGATGATCGCCGGCCGCCAGCCCTGCAAGAACACCAGCACGACGAGCACAACCAGCAGCATCGCCTCATAGATCGTCTTGACCAGCTCGTTGACGGATTGCGCGATGAACTCGGTCGGGTTGTAGCCGATGTTGTAGTCGAGCCCCTTGGGAAACCGCGTCTTCAGGCTCGCCATGGTGTCGGAGATGCGCTTGGCGGTCGCAAGCGCATTCGACCCCGGGCGCTGCGTCACCAGCATCGCCACCGCGGTCTTCCGCAACAGGAAGCTGTTGGTGGAATAGTCCAGCGCGCCCAGTTCGATCCGCGCGACGTCGCGCAGCCGCACGGTGCGGCCATCCTCGCCCGCCTTGACCTGGATGTTCTCGAACTCGGAGACATCCTTCAACCGGCCGGTGAAGGTGAGGTTCGGCTGGAAGGCGCGGTCGGATATCGGCGGACCGGCGAGCTGGCCGCCGGTGATCTGCAGGTTCTGGGCCCGGATTGCGGTCAACACATCGCCCGCGGTCAGGCCGAGGCTCGCGATCTTGTCGGGATCGAGCCACAGGCGCATCGAATAGTCGCGCGCGCCGAAGATCTGGATGTCGCCGATGCCGTCCAGCCGCAGCAGCTGGTCGCGAACCTGCAGCAGCGCGTAGTTGGAGATATAGAGCTGGTCGAAGCTGTCGTCGGGCGACAGCATGAACACGACCATCAGGATGTCGGGACTGTTCTTGCGCGTGACGACGCCGTTGCGCTGCACCTCGTCAGGCAGCTGCGGCTGTGCGATCGCGACGCGGTTCTGCACCAGCACCTGGGCCTTGTCGAGATCGGTGCCGAGCTTGAAGGTGACGGTGATGGTGAGCTGGCCGTTCGAGGTCGCCTGGCTGTAGATATACAGCATGTCCTCGACGCCGTTGATCTGCTGCTCGATCGGGGCGGCGACGGTGTCGGAGATGGTCTGGGCGGAAGCGCCCGGATATTGCGCGGTCACCACCACGGTCGGCGGCACCACTTGCGGATATTCGGCGACCGGCAGCGTGGTGTAGGCGAGCGCACCGACGATCAGGAGCACGATGGACAGCACCATCGCGAGGATCGGCTTGTTGATGGACAGACGACCGAGATTCATGTCTTGCCGCCGCCGGTTGCCGCATGCGGGCTCACCTTGGCGCCGACGCGGGCGCGCTGGATGCCGTCGACAATGACGCGGTCTTCGGCCTTCAGGCCCTCGCGGACCACGCGCAGGCCCTCGTCGAGCGGCCCGAGCACCACGGGGCGGGCTTCCACGGTGTCGTCGTCCTTGACCACGAACACGATCTTGCGGGTCTGGTCGGTTGCAACAGCCGCATCGGGAATCAGCAGCGCCTCATACGGCGCGCTGCCGATCAGCCGCACCCGGCCGAATTGTCCGGGCAGGATCGAAAGGTCCTTGTTCGGGATCACCGCGCGGCCGCGCAACGTGCCGGTCGAGACGTCGAGCCGGTTGTCGACGAAATCCATCTTGCCGTCGTGGGAGGGCTTGGTTTCGCCGGTCAGCGACACCTGAACCGGATTCGCTGTGTCCCGCGAGCTCGGCCGCTTGCCCTCGAACCACAGCCGGTTGTTCTTCAGGTACGTCGCTTCGTCCATGTCGAAATAGATGTAGATCGGATCGAGCGAGACGATCGTCGTAAGCAACGTGGAGGCGCCGTTGTCGCTGCCCTGCACGAGATTGCCGACGCTGACGAGATGGCGGCTGACCCGGCCAGCGAGCGGCGCCAGCACGTGGGTGAACTCGATGTTGAGCTGCGCGGCCTTGAGTGCGCCTTCGGCCTGGGTTTCCGCCGCATGTGCGGCCTGCAGGGCCTGGCGGCGCTGATCGACCACCTGTTCGGAGACTGCACTGGTCGTGACCAGGGCGAGGCCGCGGTCGAGGTCGCGCTTGGCGAGTTCTGCTTTCGCCCGCGCATCGGCAAGCTGGCCGTCGGCCTGTTCAGCAACCGCCTCGAATGGGCGCGAATCGATCACATAGAGCAGGTCGCCGGCGTGAACCATATCGCCGTCCTTGAACTCGACACTGGTGACGAAACCGCCGACCCGGGGACGGACATCAACCTCCTCGACCGCATCGAACCGGCCGGTGAATTCGTCCCAGTCGGTGACGGTGCGCTTGACCGGCTGCGCCACGGTGACCGGCGGCGCTGGCGCCGCGGCGGCTTGCGGCGGTTTTTCGCTGCAGGCCGACAGCGCAAAGGCGACCAGGGCAACGAGCGGGGGGATGCCGATACGCGCGTGCAGAGGGGAAGTCGGTTTTTGAAGTAAAGGCTCCGATGGCTCCGTCGCGCTCAAGGGCGTCTCCTTATGCACCATACTGCGATCGAAAACGGGCGGCCGCTGGGCACCATAAGATGAGACCGCGCCGCCGTTCGTTCAAGATGACGCCGATCCAAGCCCAATAGTTGGGCAATTTACACTGGGCAATTGGCTAGGGTCTTCGTCTTCGCTAGGCGGAAATATTCTCCACCCATGACAACCGCATGGCAAGCCGTAACCCGATCGGCCGTAACAATAGAAAAATTTGCGGAAAGGGAATATTGAACGAGGCTAGGCATTTGCGGAAGCCGCCTGATCAAGAGCGATGCGCCGCGCCTGTTGGAAACGAGGTTCCCCATGGACGCGCGCGCCATCCGCCCTGCCGTTGCGGCCCACGAGGATCGGGATCGCGGCCCGAGCCACCTCGCGCCCGACTGCGCCGGGCAGAATTTCTACGCGCTCGACCGCGGCTTGCGCGACCTGTTGCCGCTTTATCTTACGCCGGAAGATTTTCGCCATCTGGAGCCGCATTTCGATCGCCTCGGCGCGCTCGGCCGGCGGCCGTCTCGACGAACTGGCCAAGGTCGCCGACAAGCATCCGCCGGTGCTGAACCCGCGCGACCGGTTCGGCCGCGACGAGGACTGGATCGACTACCATTCGTCCTATCGCGAGATGGAAAACATCGCGTTCTCTGATTTCCAGTTTCACGCCATGAGCCATCGCGCAGGGACGCTCGGCATGGACCGCCCGCTGCCGGCGGTCGCCAAATACGCGCTGCAATATCTGTTCGTGCAGGCCGAATTCGGCCTGATGTGCCCGATCAGCGTGACCGACACCTCGATCCATCTGATCCGTCGATTCGCCAGCCAGGCACTCAAAGACTACCTGCTGCCGAAAATGCTGTCCGGCGACGTCGCCACGATGTGGAAGGGCACGCAATTCATGACCGAGCGCGCCGGCGGCTCCGACGTCGGCGCCATCGAGACGGTGGCGCGCTGCGAGGACGGCGAATGGCGGCTCTCCGGCGACAAATGGTTCTGCTCGCACGCGGATGCCGACGTCGCGCTGCTGCTGGCGCGCCCCGAGGGCGCCGCCAGCGGCACCAGGGGGCTTGCCCTGTTCGCGCTGCCGCGCCGGCTGAAGAACGGCCGCCGCAACGCCTATCGCATCGTTCGCCTGAAGGACAAGCTCGGCACCCGCTCGATGGCGAGCGGCGAGATCTTGCTGGAAGGCGCCGTTGCCTATCTGGTCGGCGACGCCGGCTCGGGGCTCAAGCAGATGATGGAGCAGGTCAACCTGTCGCGGCTGTCGCATGGCGTGCGCGCGGCGGCAATGATGCGGCGCTGCGTCAACGAGGCGATGGTGTGCGCGCGGTCGCGGCAAGCCTTCGGCAAGACGATCCTCGAGTATCCGCTGCTGCGCCGCCAGCTGCTGAAGATCACCCTGCCGGCCGAACAATCGCTGTCGATGTTCCTGTTCGCCGCCCACACCATGGACCGCGCCAATGCCGGCGAGAAGGATGCCGAAACCCTGCTGCGCATCCTCACGCCGCTTTTGAAATTCCGCGCCTGCCGCGACAATATTCCGGTCGCGACCGGTGCGATGGAGGTGCGCGGCGGCAACGGCTATATCGAGGAATGGGTGCATGCGCGGCTGATCCGCGATGCCCATGTCGGCGTGCTCTGGGAGGGCACCAGCAACATCAACGCGCTCGATATCATCACCCGCGCGGTCGGCAAGAGCGGCGCGCACCGCCCGCTCGATGCCGCGCTCGGGAAACTGCTGGACCAGGCCACCGCGATTCCGGCGATGTTCCGCGACCGCCTGCGCGAAACGTTGAGCCGCGCGCTTAACCTCGCCGAGCGCGTCGCGGCCGACCCGCGGCTCGAGCAGGACGCGCGAACGGCTGCCAGCGCCCTCTATCACGTCACCAGCGCGGTGCTGATGACTTGCGAAGCGGCGCAACCGGGCATCGATGCGCGGCGTGCGCTCTACGCGCGGCTCGTGCTCGACCATCGCCTGACCGCGCGGGATCCGCTGCAGCCGATGGCCCGCGATTGGGAGCGCGAGGCCGCGGAGCTGATCTTTGCCGAGCGGCAGGTTTCGCTGTCCGAAGCGGTCCCGCTGTTGCAGGCCTGAAGTGTTTTCCAGCGACGTGGACCCGGTTCGCGTCAAGAAAACGCGTCAAAACAAAAAGCTTGAGCCTGTCATTCCCCGGGGTGTCGTCAGGCGCGGCCCTGGCGCGCGAGGAAATGGGCATCTTCGGGCATGACGTTTCCAAAATGCTCCGCTACATTGCCCCCCAATTAAACAAAACCATCGTCCCCGGGAGGACCAGCGCGTGCACAAGGGCCGTGTCGTTTTCGGAGCCATGGACGAGGTCGTGTTCGGCCGCTCCGCTGCGGAGGCGATCGTCGAGCAGACCGACCGTCTGCGCGCTTCCCGCGTGTTCCTGATGGTCTCCGGCACGCTCAACCGGCAGACCGACGAGATCAACAGGATTCGCAAAAGCCTCGGACCGCGCTATGCGGGCATCTTCGATGCGATGCCGCCGCACACGCCCCGCGAAGCCGTGATCGCAGCCACCAATCAGGCCCGTGCAGCGGATGCCGATCTGATCGTCACCGTGGGCGGCGGATCGATCACCGACGGCGCCAAGGCGGTGCAGCTTTGCCTCGCCAACGACGTCGGCACGGTCGAAGGCGTCGATCAAATACGCGCCGTCAGGGGCGTAAGCCCGCCGATGACCGCGCCGAGGGTGCGCCAGATCAGCGTGCCGACAACGATTGCGGGCGGCGAGTTTTCGGCGATTGCGGGCGTCACCAACACCGCTACCCACGTCAAGGAAATGCTACGCCACGCGCTTGTTATGCCACGCGCGGTGATCCTGGATCCCGCGATCACCGTGCACACGCCGGAATGGCTGTTCCTGTCGACCGGCATCCGCGCCGTCGATCATTGCGTCGAAGGCATCTGCTCGCGCGAGGCAAACCCTTACGCCGACGCCCAGGCCTTGCATGGGCTTTCGATGCTGGCCAGCGCGCTGCCGCGGGTGAAGGCGGATGCGCGCGATCTCGACGCGCGGATGGATTGTCAGATCGGCACCTGGCTCTCGATCGGGCCGCTCGCGTCCGGCGTGCCGATGGGCGCGAGCCACGGCATCGGCTATGTGCTCGGCGCGGTTCACGGCGTGCCGCACGGATATACGTCCTGCGTGATGCTGCCTTTCGTGATGCGCTGGAACAAATCCGCCAACCCCGAGCGCCAGGCACTGGTCGCAGCCGCGATGGGCAGGTCCGGCGAAGACTTGGCCGACGTGCTCGACGCTTTCATTCGCGATCTCGGCATGCCGCGTCGGCTTCAGGATGTCGGCGTCGGACCGGAGCATTTCGATGCGATCGCCGTGCAGGCGATGGCAACGCCCTGGGTCCCGCGCAACCCGCGCAAGATCGACGGCCCGGAGCAAATACATGAGATCCTTCTGTCGGCCGCATAGGGAATTGGACAAGAATGTACACCGGCAAGCACGCTTATCTCCGGCCGCTGCAGCCCGCCTTCATCATGGCCGGGAGCGGCGAGGCCGTAACCTATCGCGAACTTGAGGCGCGCTGTAACCGCCTGGCGCATCTGTTTCGCAAGCGCGGACTGAAGCGGCTCGACCACTACGCGATCTTCATGGAGAACAACAGCCGCTACCTCGAAGCCTGCGGCGCGGGCGAGCGCTCCGGGCTGTATTTCACCTGCGTGAATTCGTACCTCACGTCAGGCGAGCTCGCTTATATCCTCAACAACAGCTGTTCGCGCATTCTCATCACATCCGTGGCAAAACTCGACGTCGCGCGCGAGGCGCTGAAGCAGTGTCCCAAGATCGAGCTCTGCATCGTCGCCGACGGCGCCGGCGAGAGCGCGCATGTCGTCGGCCTGGCAGAAGCCACCGCCGGCCTGCCGAAGACGCCGATCCCGGACGAGGCGGTCGGCACCGCGATGCTTTATTCGTCGGGCACGACCGGACGGCCGAAGGGCATCCTGCGCCCGCTGCCGGAGCAGCCGCCGCTGCAAAACCTGCCGCTGTTCGATTTCCTGCTCAAACTCTGGCACTATCGCGAGGGCATGATCTATCTGTCGCCGGCGCCGCTCTATCATTCGGCGCCGCAGGCCGCGGTCAATCTCACGATCAGGACCGGCGGCACCGTCATCATCATGGAAAGTTTCGACCCCGAGCGCTATCTCGCGCTGATCGAGAAATGGGGCGTCACCCACAGCCAGCTGGTGCCGACGATGTTCTCGCGCATGCTGAAGCTGCCCGAGGAGGTGCGAAACCGCTACGACCTGTCGTCGCTCGAGATCGCGATCCACGCCGCCGCCCCCTGCCCGGCGCTGGTGAAGGAAGACATGATCAAATGGTGGGGGCCGATCATCCACGAATATTACGGCGCCACCGAAGGCCTCGGCTTCACCGCCTGCAACAGCGAGGAATGGCTTGCCCATCGCGGCACCGTCGGCAAGGTGCTGCTCGGCGACCTGCATATTCTGGACGAGAACATGCAGCCGTGCCCGACCGGCACGGCCGGCACGGTGTGGTTCAAGACCGCCTCGCAATTTGAATATTTCAACGACCCGAGCCGCACCAAGGAAGCGCGCTCGCCGGACGGCAGCATGAGCACGGTCGGCGACGTCGGCTATGTCGACGCTGGCGGCTATCTCCATCTCACCGACCGCGCGACCTTCATGATCATCTCGGGCGGCGTCAACATCTATCCGCAGGAATGCGAGAACCTGCTGATCACCCATCCCAAGATCGCGGATGCCGCCGTGTTCGGCGTGCCCAACGCCGATCTCGGCGAAGAGGTGAAGGCGGTGGTGCAGCCGATGCCGGGGATCGAGCCGGGGCCCGAGCTTGCCGACGAGCTGATCGCGTTCTGCGGTCAGTCGCTGTCGCGCCAAAAGGTGCCGCGCTCGATCGATTTCGAGAACGAGCTGCCGCGGCTGCCGACCGGCAAGCTCTATAAGCGGCTGCTGCGCGACCGCTATTGGGGCAACAAGACCTCGCGGATCGTGTGAGGCTGCGCCTTAGCTTAGCGCGGCGGCTCGCCCGCAAGTACCGCGGGCGCCATCCGCGGCAGTCTGCCAAACCCGCCTCGCACCCGGTCGCGCAGCGGCTCCAGGCATTTGCGGTTGAGCGCAGCGAAGCCCGCGCAGGCGGCGAGCACCAGCGGCGTGACGAAGAACAGCAATAGCCAGCCGCGTTGCTCGCTGCCGAGCACGGTGGTCACCACCACAAAGCCGCAGAGCCAGTGCACCAGGAAGGCGAAATAGGACCACTCGCCAAGCGTCCGGTCGACGCGTTCGATGAACGGGCGCACGCTTGCTTTCGACAATCCGGACAGGCCGGACACTAGAATCGCAAAGCAGATGGTGTCGAGAAAATATCCCGCGCCGAACACGTAGGATTGAGGCAACAGGCTGCCGCCTGCGAGCAGGTTGCCGAGCCATGCAACGAAAGCAACAGCGGCCATGCGCGGCGTCGCGGTCCATAGATAGCGCCGGCGCAGGAAATAAAGCACGGCGCCCACGGCGAACGGCAACACCGCCGCCGGCGCCGTAAAATAATTGACGCTCCAGCCCATGGAGTCGTAGACCCAGGCCAGTTGAAACGTCAGCCCCGCGACCAGCGTCAGCACCGCCCACGCCATCCGGCGCGACACGATCAGGAACAACAACAGGTACATGTCGATCTCGATCGCGACCGACCAATAGGGTGGGATCAGGCGAAACGAGGCGTAGGTCAGTTGCAGCGGCAACACGGCGAGATTGGCCATGACGTCGCCAAGATCCGGAACCCGCCAGAATTTCAGATATTCGGCGGCCTGCGCCGGCGCCACCGCGATCGCGGCCAATGTCAGCAGGCACACGAGGTAATAGGGCGGCAGCAGGCGAAGCGCGCGATTGGCCCAGAACCGCAGGCCATCGAAGGCATAGACCTCGTTCAACGCCGCCGTCATCATCAAGCCGGAGATCACGAAGAAGCCGCGCACCGCGTAGAAGCCGAAATGCGCGACATACTCGCTCCCGACCAGGTGACTGACGATCACCAGATAGGCCAGCAGGAACCGCAGCGAACCGAACATCGCGCCCGCCCCTTACCCTGTGAGCCGCGGCAGCGCGACCAGGGCCACCGCGAGCAGGCCGAACGCCGAACCCAGCGCAAGGCCGCATCGGCGCCGCGACACCGGGTCGTCGCGCAACAGCGCGAGCAGGCTGCGCGGGTCGCGCGGCAACAGGAACGGGACGCGCGCGCGGTAGGCCGCGTAGCCCGGGATCGCGCGCGCCAGCACGCCTTCTTCCCAGTGGGCGCGCGCCACCTGCAATGCGATGATCAGGGCGAGCAACGCGAGTGCGGCCGGCGAGCGAACCTGCACAACAATTCCGATCACGCCGAGCAGCTCGAACAGATACAGCGGATGCCGGACGATGCCGTACGGACCCGACGTCACCAGGCGCCGCGCCTCCGGCATGACGCTGAAGGAGCGGCCGAGAAAGCTCAGCGTCATCACCGCAAGCACGCTCGCGGCGAGCCCGAGCATGACCGCGATCAGGTTGCACGCGAGATTGGGCGCTGCGCGCGGAAGCAGCATGCAGAGCGGCGGTATCAACACGGTGGTCAAGGCGGCCAAACGCGGCAGCCACGCATCCGACTTGGCTATCGGGCGATGACGGATCAGCGGAAGCAGCCCGAGCAGTGCGACGAACATCCACTGCGTAATCCGCGCCAGGGTCGCTGTGATCACGCCGAAATCCGCATGCGCCCACAACCCCGGGTCATCCTGCGCATCGTGATAGAAGCCTATGACATCATGGCCAAGCGCTGAGAACGAATAGAGCGCGGCCGGCAATCGCATCGCCCAGTCATAGGCTCGGCTGCCTTGCAGCGTGCGGAAGCTACCGCTTGAGAACATCGCAACGCCTAGACCCCATCGGCGCACCAGCGCACCAGGACACGCGGCGGGGCGGGCCGCATGTTCAGCTAAACGGGCCCGCGTTAAGAGCAGGTTTAGGCCCGACGCTTGCGTTTGACCGGCCGCGATCCTCACATCGCGAACGCTTCGCAAGTCGCGTTTGATATGGATCAAATGCGCGCGGCTCGAGCCTTGTCGGGCGCGCCGCTCGATCGATCGCCAACGAATAGCAGCACGCAATTGCCGGCGACCAGGCCGACGACGGCCAGTGCGCTCGCCCAGGCAAACGCATGGTCCGATCGGCCAAGCAAGCTCACGGTCAGGGGTCCCGCGATCTGACCCGCGCCGAACGCGGCCGTCATCACCCCGACCGCGAGCGAGGCCGGCGCGCCGCCGAGCCGCAACGCCTCCTTGATGCCGGCCATGGTGATGACCATGAAAGTGCCGCCCACGCACACCGCCGATATCAACAGCGTCGGCACGTTGACCGCCAGCGCCGGCGCCAGCACGCCCGCCGCGAGCACCCATTTCGCCCGCGTCCACAACTGCCGGGGCGCAAGGCTGCGGCCAAGCCGCACGCTGGCAAAGGTGGACAGCGCGGCGGCAGCGCCGAACACCGGCCAGATCAAGCCGAACATCGCGGGGTTATCGATGTAGCCGCGCGCCAGCGCCGGAAGGAACGTCGCGGGAATGATGTAGCCGTAGCCGAACGCAGCATAGCAGGCCGCGGCGATGATCGCGGGGCGCGGCAACGCCGGACGGCCCGGCGCGACGACGGCCCGCATCGTGGGTGCCGCATCGGCGGCCAGCGGCCGCCACAGAGCCGCGGCGAGCGCGAGCGCGACGATGCCGAGCGCGATCCAGATCGCGCGCGAGCCGAGGGCCTCGATGCCGGCCGCAAGGCCGAACAGACCCGCAAACACGATCCCGATGCCGACACCTGCGAAGACGTGTCCGGACCACTCCTCCCTGCCGTGACGGACAAGAATTGGCATTGCCCATGCCGATGTCCCGACCAGCACGAAGGCGCTGGCGACGCCGGCCAGGAATCGCAAAGCCAGCCACAGCGGCGGCCAATCGGAAAGCCCCATCGCCAGCGTGAACAGCCCGACCGAGAGCGAGACCCCAGCGGATCGCGGCTGCGGGACGTGGCGTCAGCGCGATGCAGGAGAGCGCGCCGACCAGATAGCCGAGATAATTGCCGGTGGCGAGCCAGCCGCCGACGGCGAGCGTCAACCCGGCATCCGCTTGCATCAGCGGCAGGATCGGCGTCAGCGAAAAGCGCCCGATCCCCATGGCGCTGGCAAGCGCCAACAGCCCGATCAAGGCGGCGGTAGCGGCGGATGGCTCGAATTTTTTCCCGGTCATGCCTCTCGATTAACCGATCTTGACGTTCTATAATATTGAAATATATGAGGCTAGTTATTCTCATAATTAGAATGGTATGCGGCCATGAACTTTGCCGATCTCCAGGTGTTCAAGAGCGTCGTCGACGAGGGCGGCGTCATCAAAGCCGCGAGCAAGCTGCATCGCGTGCCTTCGGCCGTCACCACCCGGATCAAGCAGCTCGAGGCCTCGATGGGCGTGCAATTGTTCCATCGCGACAAGCAGCGGCTTCATCTCTCGCCCGCCGGCGCGTTGTTGCTGGACTACGCCGACCGGCTGATCCGGCTCTCCGACGAAGCGCGCGATGTGGTGTCCGGCACCATGCCGCGCGGCGTCCTCAAGCTGGGCGCGCTGGAGAGCACGACCGCAAGCCGGTTGCCCCCGATTCTCGCGGCCTTTCACGGCCGCTTCCCGGAAGTCCGGCTGGAACTGGTGACCGGCACCAACGATGCGCTGCTCGGCCAGCTCGCCGAACGGCGGCTGGATGCGGCCTTCATCGCCGAGGCGCCGGCCGAGCGGGCATTCGAACATATTCCGGTTTTCGCCGAACGGCTGACGCTGATTTCCAGCCCGAACCATCCGCCGATCAAGCGCGCGCGCGACGTGGAGGGCTGCTCCCTGATCGCGTTCCCGGAAGGCTGCGCCTACCGGCGCGTGCTGCAGCGCTGGCTCGGCCGCGACAGCCTCGCGGCCTTCCGCGTGCTGGATTTGTCGTCCTACCACGCCATCGTCGCCTGCGTGACGGCCGGCACAGGCATCGCGCTGATGCCGGAGTCCGTGCTCGACAGCATGCCGCACGCCAACGTGCGCCGGCATCCGATCCCGAAGGCGCAGGCCCAGCTCACGACGCCTTTGGTCTGGCGCCGCGGCGAGATTTCGCCATCGGTGCTGGCGCTGCGCACGCTCGTCGCATCGTTGCCGAAACAAAAGCGCGCGGCGTAATCGGTTCGAAATGCAAACGGCCGGATCGAACAAATCCGGCCGCCGCAATACATCTGGTCAAATTCCAACCGAATTAGTTCGGCCAGCAGCGGTGCCCCTCCCGCCCGATGTGAAATCCTGGAGGGCACAGCCGGTTGCGGGCGAACGGATGGCAAGCGCCGCCCGGGCCGCGCCAGAATCCCGGTCCGCAGCCCTCGGCAACCCGGATCGTCAGGTCGGAGTTGGATCCGACCGGTGCAGGCAGGAAGGCGGCGTTGCAACCCGTTGCCAGGCCAAATGTCAAAACCGCACCAAGAACAATTGTACGTATCATCGATCGCTCCGTTGTCTCTTCATCTCGTTGGGTTCAACCGCCCCTCGCCGGTTCGAACAACCGGCGCAGGAAAACTACCATCGGAGATGACAAATACAATGACGGAGCTGCTTACAGCCCGTTCATGTTGCTGAACAAAGTACGGATGCGCGTGGCAAAATTCCGCCCAACCGATCAACTCGTCGCCCAACATCCGGGCACGCCTGACGCTGCCGTCTTCTGCCGCCGCAAAACCGTTACGCGACGCAGGATCAGCGCGAGCGCCATCTGAAGTTGAATCCCGGCGACATCCGCCACAGTGGAAGCGCGCGCTTCGCTCATAGCGGCCTCGTGCTCTTGCACACCGGCGCCCGCGCAATCGCGTTCATCCGAATTGCCAATGCGGGAGAAGGCCTTGCCGGTTGCCTCGACACCCCGCGATGGATAACGTCGCGCGCAATCGGCCGCCAGAAGCACAAGGCCGAAACGTTCAGGGAGAGAAGCATGCGGAGCGTCACCGCGTTCGCCGCCGCGATATTGTCGTTGCTCGTGATCTGCGGCGTTGCGCGCGCGCAAGAACCTAAGCAAGAACCGAAGCAAGGCGGCATCTTGCGGATCTACCACCGCGACAGTCCCGGCAACGCTTCGATCCACGAGGGTGCGACCTACTCGGTCAACGTGCCCTTCATGCCGGTGTTCAACAACCTCGTCATCTACAAGCAGGACGTCGCCCAGAACAGCATGGATTCGATCGTGCCGGACCTCGCGGAGAGCTGGGCCTGGAGCGCCGACAAGAAGACGCTGACCTTCAAGTTGCGGCAGGGAGTCAAGTGGCACGACGGGGTGCCATTCACCTCAGCCGATGTCAAATGCACCTTCGACATGCTGATGGGCAAGTCGCCGCAGAAGTTCCGCCAGAACCCGCGCAAGGCCTGGTACGAGCAGGTCAACGACGTCACCACCAACGGCGACTACGAAGCGTCGTTCAACCTGAAACGGCCGCAACCGTCGCTGCTGGCGCTGCTCGCCTCAGGCTATACGCCGATCTATCCCTGCCACGTCTCGCCGGCCGAGATGCGCACCCACCCGATCGGCACCGGCCCGTTCAAGTTCGTGGAATTCAAGGCCAACGAATCCATCAAGCTGACGCGCAATCCGGACTACTGGAAAAAGGGCTTGCCGCATCTCGACGGCATCGAGTTCACCATCATCCCGAACCGCTCGACCGCGATTCTCGCCTTCGTCGCCGGCAAGTTCGACATGACGTTTCCGACCGAGGTTTCGATTCCTCTGCTGAAAGACGTCAAGACGCAGGACCCGAACGCGGTCTGCGTGGTCGCGCCCAACAACGTGTCCACCAACATCATCGTCAACTCGTCGAGCCCGCCCTTCGACAACCTCGACATCCGCCGCGCGCTGGCGCTGGCGCTCGATCGCAAGGCGTTCATCTCGATCATGTTCGAGGGCCAGGCCGACGTCGGCGGCACCATGCTGCCGGCGCCGGCCGGGCTGTGGGCGATGCCAAAGGAGATGCTGGAGTCGATTCCGGGCTACGGTCCCGACATCAACGCCAACCGGGAAGCGGCACGCAAGTTGATGGAGAAGGCAGGCTACGGCCCGGACAAGCATCTTGCGGTCAAGGTCTCCACCCGCAACATTCCGGTCTACCGCGACCCGGCCGTGATCCTGATCGACCAGCTCAAGACCATCTATGTCGATGCCGAGCTCGACGTGGTTGAAACCGCCAACTGGTTCTCGAAAGTAGCGCGCAAGGATTACGCGCTCGGGCTCAACCTCACCGGCAACGCGGTCGACGACCCCGACCAGTCGTTCTACGAGAACTATTCCTGCAATTCCGAGCGCAACTATACCAACTACTGCAACAAGGACATCGAGAAGATGTTCGACGAGCAGTCGCAGGAAACCGACGTCGAGAAGCGCAAGAAGCTGGTCTGGGAGATCGACAAGAAGCTGCAGGAGGACGTCGCCCGTCCAATCATCTTCCACGGCCGCACCGGGACCTGCTGGCAGCCTTATGTCAAGGGCGTCACCGTCATGGTGAACAGCTCCTACAACGGCTATCGTTACGAGGACGTGTGGCTGGACAAATGAGCTTCGCGCCGTACCGGCACCAGAGTATGATGACCTTGGATCGAAACGACATACTCGAACTCTCCCCGTCATCCTGAGGAGGCCGCGAAGCGGCCGTCTCGAAGGACGACGGCCCGGGCCGCGCATCCTTCGAGGCTCGCTACGCTCGCACCTCAGGATGACGGGTTGACATCAACGCGCTGATTGAAATCAATCCATCTCGTACGCGTATCCGGTCGACAGGAGGTGCCAAGGTGTTAGCTTATATCGTGCGGCGCCTTGCCTTGATGCTGGTGACGCTGGTCGGGATTTCGATCGTCATCTTCTTCCTGCTGCGCATTGTGCCGGGCAACATCGTCGATATCCTGTTTGCCGCGGCCGGCTATGTCGACCCCGCCGACAAGGCCAATCTGCAGCGCGAGCTCGGCATCGACCAGCCGCTGGTGGTGCAATACCTGCACTGGATCATCGGGCTGTTGCACGGCGACCTCGGCTACTCCTACGTCTCGGAGAAGCCGGCGCTGGACGAGATCCTGCCGCGGATTCCGATCACCGCGCGGCTCGCGGCGCTGGCGCTGTTGTTCTCCGCCTCCGTCGGCATTCCCTTAGGGGTCATCAGCGCGGTCTATCAGGGATCGCGGCTGGATTATTTCCTGCGCGTGGTCAGCCTCTCCGGACTGTCGCTGCCCTCGTTCTGGCTCGGCCTTCTGATCCTGATGGCGTCGGTTTCGCTGTTCGGCAGTATCCCGATCTTCAACCCCAACCCGCAGACGTTCGGCGAGATGTTCTCGACCTATGTGCTGCCCTCGATCGCGGTCGGCTTCCGCAGTTCGGCGCTGACCATGCGCATCACGCGCTCGTCGATGCTGGAGGTGCTGCGCCAGGACTATATCCGCACCGCGCGCGCCAAGGGCGCCTCCGAGGCTTCGGTCAACTTCCACCACGCGCTGAAGAACGCCATCCTTCCCGTCATCACCGTGATCGGAATCGAGGCGGCTTTCCTGATCGGCGGGCTGATCGTCACCGAGACGGTGTTCAACATCCCCGGCGTCGCGCGCTACCTGGTCGAGGCGATCCGCTGGCGCGACTATCCGATCGTGCAAAATCTCGTGATGTTCATCGCGCTGATCGTCGTGCTCGCGAACTTCACGGTCGACATGCTCTATGCGGTGTTCGACCCCCGCATCCGCTATACCGACTAGGGGGCGCAGCATGGTCACGATCAACTACGACAGTGAACTGCGGCGCGCCGGCGCCAACGCCAACTACGGCTGGCGCCGGCTCGCCTTTCTGGCGCAGCGCCATGTGCTCGGCGCCGTCGGGCTGGTCATCATGGTCCTGTTCGTTCTCGCGGCACTGTTTGCCGACCTGATCTGCCGCTACGATCCGCTCACCGTGGATTCCGCGCATGCGCTGCTGCATCCGGACGCGCGGCACTGGATGGGCACGGATTCCTTCGGCCGCGACGTCTGGAGCCGCATCATCCACGGCTCGCGGATCTCGCTCGCGGTCGGCATCGGCTCGACCGCGCTCGGCGGCTCGATCGGCGTGATCATCGGGCTGACTTCGGGCTATCTCTCCGGCTGGGTCGATCTGGTGTTCCAGCGCGTGACCGACATCCTGCAGGCGCTTCCGCTCTTGGTGCTGGCGCTGGTGATGACCGCGGCGCTCGGCCCGTCGCTGCCGAACGTGATCCTGGCGATCGCGATTCCCCTGATCCCGATCGTCTCCCGCGTGATCCGCGCCAATACGCTGGCGCTGCGCGAGCAGCCCTTTGTCGAAGCCGCCAAGTCGATCGGCATGAGCGAGATGCGGATTGCGCTGCGCCACGTGCTGCCCAACACGCTGGCGCCGCTGATCGTGCTCGCCACCGCGCAACTCGGCTCGACCATCCTCACCGAAGCCTCGCTGTCGTTTCTCGGCCTCGGCATTCCCGAACCCTATCCGTCATGGGGCCGCATGCTGTCGGAATCGGCGGCGGAATATGTCCGCGTCGCGCCGTGGCTGGTGATCTTCCCGGGGGTCGCGATCAGCCTCGCGGTGTTCGGCACCAATCTGTTCGGCGATGCGCTGCGCGACATCCTCGATCCGAGGCAGCGCGGCTGATGAGCGAGGCCAACGCGGACGCGAAGGTTCTGGAAGTGAAGAACCTGCAGACGGTGTTCTTCACCAATTCCGGGCTGTTCAAGGCGGTCGACGACGTCTCCTTCGACGTCCGCCGCGGCGAGACGCTGGCGATCGTCGGCGAATCCGGCTGCGGCAAGAGCGTGACCGCGCTGTCGATCATGCGGCTGATACCCAACCCGCCGGGCCGGATCGTCGGCGGCACCGTGCTGCTCGAAGGCACCGATCTGCTGGCGCTCGACGAAGCCAAGATGCGGCAAATCCGGGGCAATCGCATCTCGATGATCTTCCAGGAGCCGATGACCTCGCTCAATCCGGTGATGCGGATCGGCGACCAGATCGCCGAGGCGGTGCGGCTGCATCGCGAGCATGACGGCGAAAGCGACCTGGGACAAGGCGGTCGAGATGTTGCGCCTGGTGCGGATCCCGGAGCCGGCGCGGCGCGCGCAGGAATATCCGCATCAGCTTTCCGGCGGGATGCGCCAGCGCGCCATGATCGCGATGGCGCTGGCGTGCCGGCCGGCGCTATTGATCGCGGATGAGCCCACCACCGCGCTCGACGTCACCATTCAGGCGCAGATCCTGACGCTGGTGCTCGACCTGCAGAAAGAACTGGGCATGGGGCTGATCCTGATCACCCACGATCTCGGCGTGGTCGCGCAAACCGCGCAGCGCGTCATCGTGATGTATGCCGGCAAGAAGGTCGAGGAAGCCGGCGTCGAAGCGCTGTTCGAAAATCCCAGGCATCCCTATACCCGCGGGCTGATGGCTTCGATCCCGGCGGTGCTGAACTCGGGCGCCAAGGCCGATGCGCGGCTCGCCGAAATTCCCGGCACCGTGCCGTCGTTGACCAGACTGCCGCCGGGCTGCGCCTTCGCGCCGCGCTGCTCGCTCGCGATCGCGCGCTGCCGCGAGGAATATCCGCCGCTCGAGGATTGGGGCGGCGGCCATCTCGCGGCCTGCTGGCGCGCCGCGGAAACGACGGCGTTGCCATGACCGAGCCCCGCGCGCTGCTCGAGGTCACGGACCTCGTCAAGCATTATCCCGTCCGCGCCGGCGTGCTGCGCCGTTCGGTCGGCATCGTGCATGCGGTTGACGGCGTCAGCTTCTCGCTTGGGGTCGGCGAGACGCTCGGGCTGGTCGGCGAGTCCGGCTGCGGCAAATCGACGGTCGCGCGCAGCGTGTTGCGGCTGGTCGAGCCGACCGGCGGCAGCATCCGGATCGACGGCACCGACATCACCCATCTCAGCAAGACCGCGCTGCGGCCGCACCGGCGCGCGATGCAGATCGTGTTCCAGGACCCGTTCGCCTCGCTCAACCCGCGCATGACCGCAGGCGATATCGTCGGCGAGCCGCTGATCGTGCATGGCCTTGCGACGGGCGCCGAGAAGCAGGCACGGGTCGCAAAGCTGTTCGAGCAGGTCGGCTTGCGGCCGGACCAGATGCGCAACTATCCGCATCAATTCTCCGGCGGCCAGCGCCAGCGCATCTGCATCGCGCGCGCGCTCGCGCTTCAGCCGCGCCTGATCGTCTGCGACGAGCCGGTCTCCGCGCTCGACGTCTCGATCCAGGCCCAGGTGATCAACCTGTTGATCGACCTGCAGCGCGCGCACGGATTTTCCTATCTGTTCATCGCGCACGATCTCGCCGTCGTCGCCCATATCAGCCACCGCGTCGCGGTGATGTATCTCGGCCGCATTGTCGAGATCGCCGACAAGACCGAGCTGTTCAAAAATCCGCGTCATCCCTACACCCAGGCGCTGTTGGCCTCGGTGCCGATCGCGAACCCGAAACTGAGGCGGCTGAAACCGCTGGTCGACGGCGACGTGCCGAGCCCGGTCAATCCGCCCTCCGGCTGCGCCTTCCACACCCGCTGCCGCTACGCGATTGCCCGCTGCAAGGTCGAACGGCCGCTGCTGATCGAAGCGGGCGCAGGGCATCAGGTGGCGTGTCTGCTGAATGAGGGGACGGGGCGGACGGGCGAGTAGCGTCACGAGCGCGATCTTCTTCGGTGCCACGAGCGCAATCTTCCCGCCTTCCACCGGCGCGATCTTCTCCCCTCCCCCCGTCCGCCGAAGCCCTTGGGCGAAGGCGGATGGCGGGGAGGGGTCGGGGGTGGGGGGTGGCGCGGCAGATTCAGTGGCAGTTTCGAAAAAGCGAGCTCGCGGAGCCACCCCCCGCCCCCGACCCCTCCCCACCGCTGCGCAGGGGGAGGGGAGAAGAACGAGCGGCAACGAATCGAAAGGCCCGCCAAATGCTCCTTGGTCACAAGCGCGATCTTCCTCCCTCCCCGCGAAGAACGAGGACCGCGCTTCCGTCGCCGCAACAAATCAATCCAATCTCATCCCGCTCTAGACTAGGTAACCGTTAGCTCGTCATGGCCGGGCTTGACCCGGCCATCCATCCCTCTTCAAACGATCCTCTCGAAGAAGATGGATGGCCGGGTCAAGCCCGGCCATGACGAATCATTTTGCCTCCGCCTCGATCTCCACCACGATCCTCCCGGTCGTCACCTGCTCGCCCTCGGCGACATCGATCGCAGAAACCGTGCCGGCAATTGCTGCCACGTGCACGTGCTCCATCTTCATGGCCTCCAGCGTCATCACCGGCTGACCGGCGGCGACGCGATCGCCCGGTTTCACCAGCACCGCGACGACGCGGCCGTTCATGGCGGCGCGGACCTTGCCGTCGCCGCCGCCGGCCGCGGCGGATTCCGGCGCCGCCAGCGTCAGATCGCGCACGGCGCGCGTGACGCCGCGATGCAGGAAATAGAGCCGGTCGCCGTCGCGCAGAAATTTGACCGATTCCATCACGCCACCGGTCCGGAAGCGAATGGCCTCGCTTCCCAGTTCGTCGATCTCGAAGCGATGCTCGCCGCCATCGAGGCCGACGACATAAAACCCCTCGCGCTCGCGCGAAATTTCCAACTCCTGCGTGGCGCCGTCGATCTCGAGCCGCATCGGAACGGAAAACGTTGCCGCCAGCGAGCGCCCCTTGCGCCACGGCGGCGCATGAGGATGGGTGACGTAAAGCAACAGCGCGGCCAGCGCCGCGTCGGACGCAGCAGGCTGGCGCGCCAGCAACGCCGTCGCGATGGTCAGCGATGAACGCCGTCGTCGCCTCGCCCCGCGCAAAGGCGGGATGGCGCAGGCAGGACAGCAAAAATACCTGATTGGTGGTGACGCCGAACGCGACGGTCTGCTCCAGAGCGCAGATCAGCTTGCCGCGCGCCTCCTCGCGTGTCGCGCCAAAGCCGATGAGTTTTGCGATCATCGAATCATAGAACGGCGGAATTTCCGAACCCGACTGCAGCGCGTGCTCGACGCGGAGGCTGTCGGGCATTTGCCAGCGCGCCATTTTGCCGGATTGCGGCATGAAATCGTGGTCCGCGTCTTCCGAGCAGAGCCGCACCTCGATGGCATGGCCGGAGAAGGTGATGTCCTCCTGAACCAGGCCCAAGGGCTCGCCACGCGCTACCCGCAATTGCAGCTCGACGAGATCGAGCCCGGTGATCGCTTCGGTGACGGGATGCTCCACCTGCAGCCGCGTGTTCATTTCCATGAAGTAGAACTCGCCGCTTTCGTCGAGCAGAAATTCAAGCGTGCCGGCGCCCTCATAGCGCAGCGATCTGATAGCAGCGACCGCGACCTCGCCCATCGCATTTCTCAGTTTGGGCGAGACCGCCGGCGACGGCGCCTCCTCGATCAACTTCTGGTGCCGCCGTTGCACCGAGCAATCGCGCTCGCCGAGATGGACCGCGTTGCCGTAGCGGTCGCCGAACACCTGGATCTCGATATGCCGGGGATTTTCGATGGCGCGTTCCAGGATCACGGTGCCGTCGCCGAACGCTGCCTTGGCTTCCGACCGCGCGCTGCGCAGCGCATCCGAAAACGCGGCTTGATCGGCGACCAGCCGCATGCCTCGCCCGCCGCCGCCGGCGACCGCCTTGATCATGACGGGGAAGCCGATCTTGTTGGCCTCGCTCAGCATCGCCGCGTCGCCCTGGTCGGCGCCCTGATAGCCGGGCACGCAGGGCACGCCGGCGGATCGCATGATCGCTTTCGCAGCCGCCTTGTTGCCCATCGCCTCGATGGCTTCCGGCGACGGCCCGACGAAGACCAGGCCGGCATCGCGGCAGGCCAGCGCAAACCCCGCGTTCTCCGCGAGGAACCCATAGCCGGGATGCACGGCGTCGGCGCCGCTCGGCTTTCGCGGCCGCGATGATCGCATCGATGTCGAGATAGGATTGCGCCGGCAGCGCATCGCCGATGCGAACCGCGGCATCCGCCTCGCGCACATGCAACGCGTCGGCATCCGCATCGGAATAAACCGCGACCACGCCGTAACCGAGCCGGCGCGCGGTGCGCGTGATACGCCGCGCGATCTCGCCGCGATTGGCGATCAACAGCTTGAAGAACGGCGTCAGGCGCATTTCCCCGCTCATGGCCGCGCGACCGAGAACTGCATGCGCTTGCGGGTTGCGTGCTTCCGCCTCGCGGCAGATCGAAAGCACCTCGGCCAGAACGGCGCGGGTGTCGCGCGGATCGATCACGCCGTCGTCGAGCAGGCGCGCGCTGGTCGCGAACACGTCCATCTGGCCGTCGAACACGCCGATGATCTCGGCCTTCATCGCCTCCAGTCTTTCCTTCTCGATCGGCCTGCCGCGCCGCGCGGCGGCGGCTTCCGTCACGATCGCCATGGTCTCGGCGGCCTGCTCGCCGCCCATCACCGCGGTCTTGGCATTGGGCCAGGAGAAGCAGAAGCGCGGATGAAAGCCGCGCCCGCACATGCCGTAATTGCCGGCGCCGAACGACGCTCCGCAATAGATCGTGATCTGCGGCACGCTCGCCGAGGTCACCGCCTGGATCATCTTCGAGCCGTGCTTGATCATGCCGGCCTCTTCATAGGCTCGGCCGACCATATAGCCGGTGGTGTTGTTGAGATAGAGCAGCGGGGTGCGGCTCTGGCAGCAGGCCTGGATGAAATGCGTCGCCTTGTTGGCGCCGGGAACATCGAGCGGGCCGTTATTGGTGACGATGCCGATCGCCTGCCCCTCGATGCGGGCGTGGCCGCAGACGGTGGCGGGGCCGTAGTTGGTACCGAACTCGGTGAAATCGGAATCATCGACGATGCGCGCGATCACCTGGCGCATGTCGACGGGGCGCTTGTGATCCATCGGCATGATGCCGAGCAGTTCCTGCTGATCGTAGCGCGGCGGCTTGTGCTGCACCCCGCGCGCCGCCGGCCGGTCCCATTGCAGCGCCGCCATGATCTCGCGCGCGATCCGCAACGCGTCGCGATCGTCCTCAGCTAGATAGTCGCCGAGACCAGAGATCATTGTATGCATCTCGGCGCCGCCGAGTTCCTCTTCGGTAGCGATCTCTCCGGTCGCCGCTTTCAAGAGCGGCGGACCGGCGAGGAAGGCGCGGGTGCGGCCGCGCACCATGACGATGTAATCGGAAAGCCCGGTCTGGTACGCGCCGCCCGCGGTCGAGGAGCCGTGCGTCACGGTGACGACCGGAAGACCTGCCGCCGACAGTCGCGCCAAATTGCGAAAGATATTGCCGCCGCGCACAAAGTCCTCGACGCGGTAGCGCAACAGGTTGGCGCCGGCGCTTTCGACCAGCTGCAGGTAAGGCAGCTTGTTTTCGAGCGCCAGTTCCTGCACCCGCAACGTCTTGTCGAGGCCGTAAGGCTGCAGCGCGCCGGCGTCGATGCCGGCATCGTTGGCGCTGACCATGCAGCGGATGCCGGAGACGAAGCCGATGCCGGCGATCGCGCCGCCGCCCGGGATGCTCTTGTCGGGGTCCGATACGTCGAACCTGTAGCCCGCGAGCGTCGACAGCTCGATGAACGGGCTGCCGGGATCGAGCACCAGCGCCACGCGCTCGCGCGGCAGCAATTGTCCGCGCTTGTGGAAACGGTCTTTCGCCGCGGCGGAAGCCGCGCGCGTCCGCGCCTCGAGCGCGCGCATCCGCGCAATCAGCGCCAGCATGCCGTCGCGGTTGGCTTGGTAGGCGTCGCTGGAAGGCGCGATGGTGGATTCGATGATGGCCATGGATGCCCAAGTTGCTCGTCATTGCGAGGAGCGCTTGCGACGAAGCAATCCATCCTACCGCGGAAAGAAAGAATGGATTGCTTCGCGGAGTTTATCATCGGGCCGCGCTTCGCGCGGACCCGTTGGCTCGCAATGACGGACGGTTTGTAGTTGGCGCTTAATGCCTGATCCCGAAAATCTCTCGTGCCTCCGCCGGGCTCGCGATTTCGCGCCTGGCGCGGCGGGCGCAGGCGGCGATCGCGTCGATCAATTGGCCGTTCGAGGTCACCTTGGTGCCGTCGGCGAGATAGAAGGTATCTTCGAGCCCGGTGCGCAAGTGGCCGCCGAGGTTGGCGCAGCGCTGATGCAGCGGCCAGATCTCGGCGCGGCCGATTGCGGTGACCTGCCAATGCGCTTCCGGCGCCTTCAGCCGCAACAGGATCGGCAACAAATCAGGATCGGCCGGCATGCCGGACGCAACCCCCATCACGAAATTATATTCGAGCGGCCCGGAATACATCCCGGTCTGCCGGTACATGCCGACGCAGCGCACGATGCCGACGTCGAAACATTCGAATTCGGGAATGGTGCCGACTTCTTTCATGACATCGAGATAGTCCTGCACCTTCTCGACCGAATTATCGAACATCATCGGCGGCCAGGCCCAGCTGTTGTCGGCCTTGACCTTGAGATAGTTCAGCGAGCCGGCGTTGCAGGCCGCCATCTCCGGCCTGGTCTCGCGCACGCAATCGAGCGCGCCCTGGTAGTTCGGGCCCGAGGTGCCCGTGGTGTGGTTGATGATGACACAAGGGCAGGCCTCGCGGATCGCCTGCTGGATCTCGCGCGACACCGCGACGTCCCACGACGGCAGATGGCCCTTGTTCGGCGCCTGCTGGCGCAGATGGATGTGCATGACGCTGGCGCCGGCGTCGAAGGCGGCTTTGGCCTCGCGCGCCATCTGTTCGGGCGTCACCGGCACATGATGCTGCCTGGGATCGGTCAGCACGCCGTTCAGCGCGCAGGTGATGACAGCCTTGTCGCTCATGAAATGCCTTAAGGTCCACTTGGGTCCGGGGTAAGCGTCGCGAAGCGTTCCCTTCGCGATCATGCGGATGGCATCACCCGGCTTCTTGCGTCCACGCGCTATCGGCCAAATCCGCAACCTGGCTGCGGTAGATCGCAAGATCGCGCGAACCCGAGAAGATCGCGCGCGGCTTCAGGCCATAAAACCTGCGGATCGAATGGCTGAAATGGGTGGAGTCGGGATAGCCGATGTCCTGCGCCAGATGCGCGAGGTTGACGTCCTGGTTGGCGAAATTGAGCAGGTGCCGCGCCCGTTTCCAGGCCCGGAAGGAGCGGAAGGAGATGCCGGTCTCCTGCTTGAACAGATGCAGGAAGCGCGATGCGGATAGCCCGGCTTCCACAGCACAGCTTGCCGCCGTCACCGGCTCGCCGCAGAAGCGGCCGATCTGCGCGATGGCTTTGGTCACTCGCGGATCAAGAGGCCGCTGCGGCAACGCCTCGCCGAAGCACATGGTATCGAACTCGGCGCGCGTGATGTCATCTCGGCATGTCCGGTCGCGCAATTGCGCGTAGGCTGCGCGAATGCGGTCGGCGAAGATCGCGCGCTCCGCGCCCGACAGCCGCGCCGTCAGCTCATCCGATAGTCCCGCGTGCACCGTCTCCGGCTCGATCAACACGCAAATCACGGAACGATGGTCGCTGGCGATGGTGTGCCTGACATTGGACGGCACCGCGACCAACTCGCCGTCAACCTTGCGGCCGTCGGCGGTCGCAAGCCACAGGGCGCCCTTGATCGCGACATAGACATGGAACGCGCCCGAGCACCGCTGGCGCGGACGGCCGAGCAGACCGGCGTAGAACACGCGCTCCGGCGTGATCAGCATCAGATGGCCGGAATCGCGGCCCTTGTCGTCCATGGCTCGTCCTCCGCGCCCGGCTCTTTTTCTGGCCGCTGCGAGGAGCGACCATAGCGTCATTCCGGGGCGATGCCATAGACCTCATGGTGGGAGGCGCGCTTGCGCCGTCTCGAACCATGAGGCCCCCGGCGCCCGTTTCGCGGCCTCGTCCTTCGAGACGCTTGCTCGCGCAAGCTCCTCGGATTACGGGGGAATAGCCGGTTATGACGCATCACGCCCTAACCCGCGGCGGCACGTTCTGCTCGACCCCGGCGCGACGTTCGGCCGCGATGGCCCGCTTAAATCCGTCGCGGGTCTGCAATCCCGCCCAATAGGCGGCGACATTGGGGCCGAAATCTTTTGCGAGAGCGATGCTGTCGGCGAGCCGCAGCGCGTAGCCGATGACGATATCGGCCGCGGTGAAGCGGCCGGCGCACAGCGTCTCGGCGTTGGCGACTGCCGCCTCGACCGCCCTGAGCCGGCCCAAGAACCATTTGGCGTAGTCGGTCGCCACTTGCGGATTGCGCCGTTCCTCCGGCTCGAGCTGGCTGTAGCGCAGCACCAGCGTCTGCGGAAAGGTCAGCGTCGCGTCGCTGAAATACATCCAGTTCAGGAATGCGCCATAGCAAGCCTCCTCGACGCCGACCATCAGCGGCGTCGGGCCATAGCGCATGCCGAGATAGTGGCAGATGCCGGACGACTCCGTCATCCTGGTATCGCCGTCGATCATATACGGGATGGTGCCGAGCGGATTGATCGCGAGATATTCCTTCGCGAATACCCGCGGCGGGAACGGCAGCATCTTCAGCTCGATAAGGAAGCCCAAGCTCTTCCAGCATCCACAGCGGCCGGAACGAGCGCGCCCCGTCGCAATGATAAAGCGTGATCATGTGCTGCTCCCTCTGTTTCTCGTCATTCTAGTGCCGGGGCCGGCTTGATGCGCGTACGAAATATGGATTGGTCAGGCACGTCGCTGGAAGGCCGGAGGCCGTAGCTGCGCACTGAGCGAGCGAGGTAAAGATGCAATCCATCCGTTCACCCGGCAACTCGCCAAAGACGTGCATGCAGACAGGATATTTGGATCATAAGTTTAGCCTCCACATCTGAGCGATCGCAAACCCGGAATCTCAGCTTGTTTACGCATCCCTCCAACTACCATCTCCGTCAGATCGACCGTAATACGCCATAATGCACCGATTTATCCAAGCGAAACCGGTGATCCGCATCGAAGTGTGACACATGTATTCGATTGATCCCCTCGCGGATGGTCAGAATTGAAGTAGCGTAGCCCCCACTCAACCTCGATCTCGGGTTCGCGCTCCGCGCGCGCCCCGGAATGACGGGTTCGATCATCGTCATGGCCGGGCTCTGTCACCCCGGATCCATCCACGTCTTCCGTCTTACGCCCGGCTATAAGAACGTGATCCCGGGTCAAGTACCTGGACCGACGGTTCATGAAGTCGGTCACTTAGATCACAATCCCATCTGCCGGCTCGCGAGATCCTTCATGATCTCCTCGGTGCCGCCGCCGATCGCATTGACCTTGACCTCGCGATAGATCCGCTCGACCTTGATGCCGCGGATAAAACCGGCGCCGCCGAAAATCTGCACGGCCTCGGAGGCGCAGAACGCCATGGTCTGCGTGGCCTGATTCTTCATCATGCAGATTTCGGCGACCGGATTTTCACCCTGCTCGAGCCGCCAGGCCAGCATTTCCAGCATCGCTTGCGATGCGGCCACACGCTGCGCCATGTCGACGAGCTTGTGCCGGATCACCTGGTGCTGGGCGATCGGCTTGCCGAACGTCTTGCGCTCTTTCGCATAGGCCATCGCCTCCTCGAGGCAGACGCGGGCGTAAGCCGTGCAGCTCGCCGCCATGCCGATCCGCTCGCTATTGAAATTCTGCATGATGATCCGGAAACCGTGGCCTTCCTCGCCGATCAGGTTGTCCGCAGGCACACGGCAATCGTCGAAATGAAGCGTCGCGGTATCCGATGCCCACCAGCCCATCTTCTTCAATTTGGTCCGCGACAGGCCCGCCGTATCGCCTTCGATCAGCAGCAGGCTGACGCCGCCCGCGCCTTCGCCGCCGGTGCGCACCGCAACCGTCAGATAATCGGCCCGCATGCCCGAGGTGATGAAGGTCTTTTCGCCGCTGACGATGTAATGATCGCCATCGCGGCGCGCCTTGGTGCGCAGGTTCGCGACATCCGATCCGCCGCTCGGCTCGGTGATCGCGAGCGCCGATATTTTCTTGCCCGACAACACCTGCGGCAACACCCGCGCCTTCACCTGCGGCCGCGCGGCGCGCGCAATCGGCGGCGAGCCGATGGTGTGGCTCATCAGGCTCGCACCGATGCCGCCCGCGCCGGCGCGGGCGAGCTCCTGGGAGGCCGCGATCTTCATGAACTGGTCGGCCGGAATGCCGCCATATTGCTCCGGAAAGCCAAGGCCGAGCAGCCCGATCGCCGCGGCCTTCTCATAGAGCACGCGCGGAAATTCGCCGGCCTCGTCCCACGCATGGGCATAAGGCTCGATCTCCTTCTCGACGAAGCGGCGCACCACCTCGCGAAACGCTTCGTGCTCTTCCGTATAGAATGGGCTTTTCATGGGCGTCGCTTCTCTCTCCAGGGCCATGCAACATGGCCGGAACCAACGGCCGCAAACTTGCGTCCAGTGGCTGGCATTGGGAAGCGCCAATTCCTCCGCGCGGACTAATCTTGCTGCGTCATAAGCGGGTTTATCCCCTCATCCTGAGAAGCTTGCGAAGCAAGCGTCTCGAAGGACGAGGCCGCCAACCCGAACGGCGTGGCGCTGCCGGTGCTGCTCCCCGGCATCACCCTCAACATCTCGGCGACCGCCTACCGCCCGATCAATCCAGTTGTCGCTGATCCAACACCATCGCCGTCTCCCGGAATTTCTGCTTAGATCACCGTCTGTCTGGAGGACACGTCATGCCTTCTGAACTCCGCTCGCCGCGTCTGGCTGTTCTAATTGATGCGGATAATGCTTCCGCAAAGATCGTGGACGGACTGTTCGAGGAGATTGCGAAGATCGGCGAGGCGAGCGTTCGCCGCATCTACGGCGACTTCTCCAATCCGCGCTCCAAGGCCTGGGCCGATACGCTGTCGAAACATGCCATCATACCTCAACAGCAGTTCGCCTACACCACGGGTAAGAATGCATCCGACATCACGTTGGTCATCGATGCGATGGACCTGCTTCATAGCGGCCGGTTCGAACGGATTCCGTCTGGTTTCATCGGACAGTGATTTTACCCGCCTTGCCGCCCGCATCCGTGAGCAAGGCATCGATGTGTTTGGGTTCGGTGAGCAGAAAACCCCGGGAGAGCTTCCGCCAGGCCTGCCGCAGGTTCGTGTACACCGAGAACCTGCGTAGCGGTCCCGCAAAC
>CAVZQX010000065.1:0-3603 GCA_963777475.1 uncultured Alphaproteobacteria bacterium | reverse complement strand
CGAGTTTTTGAAGCGCGATGCGACCAACCATCGGTTTGATGATGATCCATTCGCCGTCAGTAAGTTCGCAGCCCATGATTCGAGGCTGCGGTTTCTGGAAGCTTGAGTTACGCCACCGCCATTGCATCAACGCGCAACCGCACGCAACGGCACCGCTAATGTCCTGAATCCACTTCCGCTTTCGGCAGCACGGCGGACATCGCCGGAATCGCTGCCGTCTCGACCCGGTCGTCTGCCCGATCTGCGACATCAGCCGCGCAGATCGCGCGCCACCATTGTCGGAGTGGTCTGCGGGCCTGGACTGCGTTGGCACCCGGGACGGCACCGCTGCTGGGCGTACTAAGCCCGTCTGACGGCGCCCAGCTTCGCGGGCTCAAGGACTCATGAGCGGAAGCCAAAGCCCCTTTATGAACGCCTCATCCGCGAAATCGAATTTGAACGCGAGTGCCGCCCACGGGCGGCTTTCGTTTGACCGACCAGCATGCGGGATGTCGCTCCGGCCCTCCTCTCGCGGATGCAGCCGTCACGCAAAAACCCAGATATCCCGTCAGTTTCGGCGATGCGACGGCCAGCGGCGGCGCACTGGCGTTTTTGATATCTGGCGGGTATAATTTCGGCAAACTTGACGGTAGCGCGGATGCTCATTTTCGCAGGCAGATTAGGTCTCGCATTGGTATTGGCGGCGCTTTGTCTGGGCGGGCGAACGGCCCATGCCCAGGCCGCCCCTGTGAGCTATTGGATCCCAAGCTGGCCTATCGGTTTCGGTGGCAATCTGACTGCCGGCCAGAGCTCGAACACCTACGGCAACTTTCCGGGCTTCGACGGCAGTGACGCCAACGGCGGCGGCCTTTCCAATATGCGCTACAATTTTCCGAACGGCTGGTTTGTCGGCGGCGAAGGCGGCGGCTTGGGTTTGAGCATGAACGGCATCGGCCAGAATGCAGCGTTCGGCGGTATGGATTCGCTTTATTACGAAGGCGTGCAGTTCGGCTACAACTTCAAGAACGCGGGCGGGTTACCCGTCACGGTCTATGCCGGTTTCGATACCTTGAAATATAGAACCGGCCTCGGCACCCCGTTTGCCCCCTTCGACTCCGTCTCCGCCACACTGCCCGGCTATAGCGCGCATGCGGGCGTCGAATTCCAGCCAGCGCCGAATGTCAGCCTGTCGCTCGGGGTCGGCTTTACCCAACAGTCGGGGGGCATCGACGGCGACATCAATTCGCTCTCGCTGCCCGGCGCTTCGCAGTTTGCCATCGTCGGTCACCACTAGCACGCGCTTTTCAGCCGGGAGTTGGGTCAAGCGGCTCGCGGCGTCGCTTGGCCGTGACAGCACCTCGTGGGGCAGGTCGCTATTGGGCGGCGAACCCGTCGACGATAACCAGGTGCCCGACGCTGCTCTTGTGCCTGAGCGAGATGATCTTTTGATACTCCGCGGACTTGTACCAATCTTCCGCGGAGCGCGTGACGGGAACTCGATGATCACCAACCGTGGATGCGGCCATTCGCGTTCGAGAACAGTCAGGTCCTCGCCACGGGCAACGAACTGCCCGCCGAATGGAACGAGCGTTGCCGGGACTTGCCTGCGATAGAGATCGAACATGGCTGGATCGTTGACCGTCTCTGCGGCAACCACATAAGCCTTCATCGCGAACTCCTCGCGTTCAAGCTCCAACCCGCCCTGCGAGCTACGAGCTAGGAGCTAGGAATTCAAATCGCGCATCGAGCAAACAAAGCTGGCTCAGTGAGCGAGCTTGGAGCTTCGCAGTTGACGATGCTTTACCAAGATCGCAACGAGCATTGCGACGACGAGCGATCCCATCACGGGAGTGATCGCGCGTACGGGCAGAAAAAGGGCGCTGGCGATGGTTGTCACGCCAAACGAGACCAGGAGCCAGCCCGCAAGGCGCGATATCGCGACTTGTTCCGCCATTCCAAGAGACAGCACACCCGGCCGCCGCCACTCCAGCGGCGGCAATTTCGGCGCTCGATTTCCGCTTACAACGAGAATAACGCCGTAGCCGGCGACGAGAAGACGAAAACAGAGTTCAGGAGATGGCAAGGGGATTCCCAACCTGCGGAAAACCGGCAGCAACTGGAACACGGTGAGGATCGCCGCACAGGAGATCAGGAAAAAGCTGCCCCAGTTCTTCCAGGCCGCAAAAGCATCCGCAGAAGCCACCGCGCGCCGCTCCTTGAGCACAAATGCGCCTGGCACGATCATCATGGTTACCGGTGGGGCAAACAGAGCCATCGACCGGCGTGCGTCGTGAGTGATTAGCCAGATGTCGCTAACCAACATCACGAGGATGAGGACCGACAGAACCGTCATGGCTTTACGGTCCAGCATTTGCTGTCCTCCGTGTCGACTTCGACCTCCCGGGCCTTGCGACGCCGATACCGACCGTATGCGAGAACGTGAGCAACGCCTCTTCGAGCACCGACAGTTTCAGCCGATAGGTAATCGTCGTACCCGTCTTATCGGACGCGACCAGATCGGCCTCGCGCAGGATGGCGAAATGCGCCGACAGGGTTGGCTTCGCGATCGTCACGCACGCAGCGATCTCCCCGGCCGTCATCGGCCGGTGCCTGAGCAATTGCAGGATGCGTCGTCGCGTGGGGTCCGCGAGGGCCTTGAATACGGCGTTCATATTTCGTTATTTAGCGAAATATAAAAACATGTCAAGCGCGTTTTGCTGGTACGACGAAAACGCCACTCATTGGTCCGTTGTCGGCACATCGCGTCATTCGGTGCGACGCGGAATTCGCTCGTTATCCGGGCGTAGCGTATATCGATCAAGCTCGATTGATCAGCGCGCAGGGCGAACCGTTCATCGTCGGCAATCTTGCGCGGGTCGAGGTATTTCAGGTGAACACGGGAAGATAGAATTTAATATACTATTCTATCTATGTGTGAACTACCTCATACCGCCTCGACCGGCCCTTCAACGATGCTGACGAGCATGGGCGGATGATCCGTCCCATTTGACTTAATGGATTTTTCGGGAGATTTAGCAATGTCGTTGAAAGTTCTCTTTGCCACATACGGTGCGCTACCCGACGGAAACCAGGCGGACGCTCAGGGCTTCATCGTGACCAAGGCACTGCAACGCCTTATCGACAATACTGGTGGAATTGTTGCGATCAACAATACCAGCTTCAACGATCCAGCATTCGGCTTTACCAAGCACTTTGGGGCCGTCTTGGAGCGCGACGGAGTCCAGCGTTGCTTCGCCTGCCAGGAAGGTCAGACAATTAACTTCAACACTGCCGGCGGGACAACGCAAGAATAACGGCGATTTTAGCTAGCGCAGGGCGGGTTGGAGCCGAAGGCATAACCCGCCTCTTCACCATCCGCAAAAATGACGGCACGCGATTTGCCGGTACACGTGGCGAAATGGCGGGTTACGGCTTCCGCCTCCGCTCTTCGAGTTACGGCGGACAAGTCCCCTCCAACCTGCCTACGCGCTAGTTCAACGGACGCGATTTGCAAATTCGGCCCAACGGAAACGATGCTGACTTGGCCTCTGCCATGAGGACCGTCGGGCGACTCAGTTGAATTTCGCGGCATACAGCCCGGCTCGGCGGGCTTGAAGCGCTCGA
>CAVZQX010000064.1:0-28786 GCA_963777475.1 uncultured Alphaproteobacteria bacterium | reverse complement strand
CAAAAGACCTTATTTTCCAATGCCTTCCTAGGGTGACACTCAAGAACAAAACGGGTCTCGTGCGACGCTTTTTGCGGTCGCACGTCGCACGCTGTGCGACGAATGACGATGTTCTCCGAATGCTGTTGATGGAACCCGGTACGCAAGAGACCTCGATAAGTAAGGATCGCAGGGACTATCGTCGCCAGAGGGAAGCGGAGCCGCGCGCGCGTAGCAGAGTGTCTTTGCCCAGGAGAAGACGCTGGAGCCGATGCGGCGGCTCGGAATCACGCCCACTGCGCCGTTGCGCTCTGCTGCGAGGCGCTCGACAAGATGATCGATGAAACGGCGTCGTTATCGCCGGCGATCCCGAATATTTGCGCCAAGGACCCCAAGATCGTGCAGGGCGACGAGCCGCTGAAATGAGTTCGGCCGATCGGCGATCAGCACTTCATCCCCTCTTTGCGCACCTGCAATTCCAGCCGGTCGATGCCAGCGTCAGCGCGATCGGCGTTGCGGGCGCGGTAGTGCTTCACAATGGTCTGCGCGCTTTGGTACGAGTGCCCCGTGATGTCGCAGATCGTCAGCAGGTCGCAGCCAGCGCGATCGAGTAGCATGACGCAGGTATCGCGCAGGTCCTGGTCGTGCTTCTGGTCCAGTTCGCCGGCACCGTTGATGAACATGAGCGATGAGCACGGCTTGAGGCGCCAAGCGGCCTTGTTGCCATGGCTGTCGCGCGCGGCCTGCACATCCAACCATTCCGCCAGCACGCGCGCGCGCTGGTCGACCGTGCGGGCGCGCTGCGCCTTGCTCTCTTGGGATGATGCCGAGTCAGCCAGGCGTCGAAGCCAGTACGTTCCCATTTAAGCGGTCCGCGTCCGCTGATCGGCGCTGGCAAGCCGTCGCGCTCGTGCCGGATTTGGCGCGTGCGATAGAAAGTGTCCAGTGAGACGCCTATCGCCATCGCAACCTCGGTCGAAGAATAGGGCGGCACCATCCTCTGGGGACTATCCGGCAGGCGCAAATGCACAAGTCGGCAACGCCTCGTCACTCTTCCCTCCTTTGACCGAAGTCGATGGAACATGAGAGCAGACAAGAAAGAAGCTGAAAAGCGCACGGACCAGACGTAGGGAATTCGGCTAATTTGGAGTGCAAATAGGATGCAAGCAGCGCTATCACGTCGCGCGTTCGCGCGCGGCGTTTACCGTAGGAATTGAACCTGCAAGAAGACTGTTATGAGTGGGGAGGAGAAACGGCAGTTTCGTTGATTTGGTTTTATTTTCGTTGGAGATTGATCCCGTTCGTTGCGTTCCAAAGAGGTTGTTTCTGGCGCGAAGCTGGTGCGGTCCGTCGTCCCGGCTTTTTCTGGTCAGCGGGTTATCGACCAGCGAACCGTACCGTGGGTTCGAATCTCACTCTCTCCGCCAGCTAACGATGGTCCGTTCCGGACACACGGGTTACGGTTTATACCGAAGACATAGGTAACACTTTGGTGGTGTCCTGTCATGGTGGTGCGAGCGAAGCCGCTCGCTCGCTACGGCGCTATGGGGGGCGCGCTTCGCGAGCGGCTTCGCTAGCTAGTCTAGTGCGACAGCTGCTTTCGGAGATCACGACAGGGTCCAACACTTTTGACCCGAAGGGGTTTTCAAGAGGTTCGAGCCTGCAGGTCTGGTCATCGAAGTAACCGAGATCGTAATCCATGAAGCTGACGAGCCAGATTTGCTCGCTCACCTGTTTGATACCCACCTTCTGCCCGGCGAACACGGTGCTGAGATTCATTTTCTGCCGATTGAAGCAGATGCGCCCGCATGTGGTTACCGTGACCGCCTTGTCGTGGAACGGGTAATCGAGCTCGGGCAAACCGGCATAGGGCCGCGATGAAGGCACGTAGCACTCTGCCGGACAGCGCATGTTGAGCGCTTGGTGCGGACGCTCATTGTTGAAGCATTCGACGAAATCATCGAACTTCGCCTGCTGCTGCAGGAAGTTGTTGCCGGCCGGCTTGGTGGTCTCGAGCTTCAGGGTCAGATGCATGCGTTCATGCCAAGACGCGCGCGCGATCCTTCTACCATTCCGAGTTCGAGCTCCGGAAATCGCCGCGCATAATCCACAAGCGTCGCGCGCAAATTGCCGGCCGTCAGTGATGTGTAAAAGCCGATCGCGAGCCGGCCAGCTTCACCGCGGCCGGTCCGATACGCCCTTGTCACGAGTGAATCTACTTGCTCCAAGATCGATCGAGCTACGTGAAGAAAATCACGCCCCGCGTCCGTTGCGCGAACGCCGCTACTCGATCGCTCGAAGATAGTCATGCCAATCGAATGCTCCAGCTGGCGAATGCACCGGCTCAAGGTCGATTGCTGGACCGATAGGCTTTCGGCCGCCCGTCGTAAGCTCCCCTGATCTCTGGCCGCGACGGCGTACCGTAAATGCTGCAGGTCAATAGCCAACATCCGGCTGTGAAGTGCCGTTCCGGTGGAGTGCTTATTATCTATCATGCTGCAATTTCTAAAATAATAGATCGAACGTGCTCGACGCCAAAGATGAAAATCACTCGGAATGTACTTGGCAGCGAACGAGAACTTCGAATTGAAAGATTTATGACAGCCGGGTTCGCAAGCCGGCCACTCGGAGAAGTTGGCGGCGTTAGTAGAAACAGATTGTTAGTCGACAAGATGATTGTGTGGTGCACAATCTTGGGTTTAATAATGGCCAGCAGCCAGCGTCAAAGTCACAATCTGCTTGCCGTGTTTCAAATGACCGACGCCAAGGGCTCGTGATCGATGCAAACAAACTCCTGCGATGCGCGTTCCTACGCCAAGAATCCCCGCCACGATTTCATAAATTGGGCGATATCGATGGCCACCGCCTGCAATTCTGCGGCCGAGTTGCCAAGGGTTAATCGGGAGCGCCGTCTTCACCGCTGCGACGAAAGAAAGCTTCGGTCCCCCACGCTTCGAATTGTTCTTTGGCAGCTTTTCGTTGCAGTAGAAATCCTACTGCTGCCATCGCGATGACGCTCATGATCGCTTCCGTCAAAGCCTCGATGGTACCTCCACGCCTTGCCGCCCTCCGCGTCGCTTGATCGCGACCTTGTTATTACAGCACCGAAACGATCTGGATCCGATTTATTGGAAATTGGTGATCGCCCGCTCTTGGCGCAAAGCGGTCGGTCGCGATGCAATTCTCGCGCACGATCCCGCAAATGCTGCGAAACTCGGTTTATGCTGCAGGCGATGCTCCGATCAGCTGCATGGAGGAAGCGATCTCGGTTATCCGATCGAGCCGTAATCCCGAGGCGTGCGATGCCGGGGCTTTCAGTTTGCCGGAGTTTAGCGATAGCACCTGGGCAGCTTCAGTTCATGCGATGATGTGGAAGCGGTGGTCGTCGTCCTCTGCCATATCGTTGACCAGATTGATCTCCCAGGTCAGGTATTCGCGCATGGCATCCTCGCGGTTTTGGCCGCGCTCGCGTGGCGATCAGGAACACATCGTCGGCCTCGTCGGCCATCCGGGTTGCCCCCGTCTCGAACGGCAGTCCCGAGCGAACCCAGGCCGGCGTGCCACCGGCCAGTGTCATCACCGGCACGGACGCCACCGCCTGCAACTCGGCCGCCGCGAGAGCCGCAAGCGCGCCATCCGGCGACGTCAGCACAATCGCCTGATGGGAGGGGAGCTTCGCCAGCGCAGCATCAAGGCGCGATCGGACCGCAAACCAGGCGCCGGGAATATGGCCCAGCGCGTAGCGCTTGCTCAGCTCGAGATCGATCAGCGCCACCTCCCCTGCGGCCAATCGATCGCGCAAATCCATCGCGTCGATCCGCGGCACCGACGCCGCTTCGAGGCCGAGAACACGCGGCACATGCGGTCCGGTTTCCCAGTCGAAATCGGCCGGACCGGCGGCCAGGACCGCGATATCCTGCCAGCCCATTTGTTTCAGCCACGACGCCGTCATGGTTGCGCGGACGCCGTTGTCGTCGACCAGCACGACGCGGGCGCCCCAGGTCGCCATATGCGAGTCGGTTTCCTGCACGAGCTGGCCGCCGGGCGCCGAGCGTGCGCCGCGCAAATGGCCGGCCTCGTATTCCTCGGGCGAGCGCACGTCGAGGACATAAAGGCTGCGCTGGGCTGCCTCGGCGCGCCATGCCTCGAGCGTCGGCCTGTCGATCCGCGCAATCCCGCAGCGCGCCGCAACCCGTGCGGCCGCCTCGCCTGCGGACTGCAGTCCGTGCGCACTGACTTCGGGCGGCTTTCGCATCGCCCCATGCACCACGTCGAGACCCGCGAGGTGCCAGGCCATGGTGCCGTCCTTCAGCGAGACGACCTTGTTGCGCACGCCGGCATTGATCAGCGATTGCGCGCCGATGATGCTGCGCGTGCGGCCGCCGCAATTGACGATGACCGTGGTATCGGGCGACGGCATCAGATCGGCAAAGCGATAGACCAGCTCCGCGCCGGGCACGCTGATGGCGGTCGGAATGCTGTTATTGTGATACTCCTCGAAGGAGCGGCTGTCGTAGATCGCGATATCGGCTCGCTGATCGATCAGCGCCTGCAGATCCCTGGCGGATATCCAGGGTGTGCCGGCCTCGTGCTCGACCACTTCGGCGAAGGCCTTGCTGGGCACGTGCACGCCGCTGTAGACGCGGAAGCCGGCCGCCTCCCACGCGGATATGCCGCCGTCGAGCCAGGCGACATCGTGATAGCCGAGCGCGGACATCCGTTCCGCCGCGCGTGCCGCCAACCCCTCGCCATCATCGCACCAGACGACGCGCGCACCGCGCCGCGGTACGAGATCGTCGACCAATAGCTCCAACCGGCTGAGCGGAATGCAGGATGCCATCAGCAGGTGGCGCCTGCCGAACGGCAGTTCCTCGCGCGCGTCGAGTAGCGCCAGCTCGCCGCCGTCGTGAAGCTGCGCCTTCAATGCCCGTGCGTCGACGCGCTTGATCTTGCTGTCAGGCACTCAGGCGGCCTTGATATTCGAACGCTGCACGTGATCGAGGTTCCTGCCCTCGACGCGCACGAGCTTGGTCAGCCCGTCCCGCTTCGGCGAGTGGATCACGCCGATATCATAGAAGTGGCTGTCGCCGGGCTTGAGGACATAGGTCCTGGCCGGCTCGACCAGGGTCGGCTCGTCCCCCTCGCCTTTCCTGACCACGCGCCAGTCGGTCATCTCGGTATCGCCGACCGCAAGCCCATAGATGGCCCAGCTGGAACCGTGATCGTGCGGCGAGCCGTGCGCGGCTTTCTCGTAAACATGTCCGCAAACGCAGAAGCCCAGCTCCGGATCCTCGTACAGCACCTTGCGTGGCCGGCACTGTTCGGCGGTCAGGTGGTGGGCGATGAATTCCTGATCGAGCAACGCCTTCGACACGAGCTTGCACACCTGTTGCTTGCCGGTCGCCCCGGAATCCGCTCTTAGCGTCTTGCGGATGTCGGCGCTCAATTGCTCAAGGGTATAGGCCATTTGCTCCCTCCGTCATGTTTGCCGCGTTTCGCATCCAGGCTTTCCCGCATTATGAAATGATGAGGCAGAGGGAGCAATCCTCATCCGATCATCAGTCACCCCCCTCATTCCTAGTCCAGCTTGAAACCCTGGCGGCGGACGAAGGCGCCAAAATCCTGCCGTTCGGGCACCGAGACCTGGCGGGCCTTGTCCTCCGACCAGCCATAGAGCGATGGTTTGCCGAAGCACGTCGCGCTGTCGTCGGGCTACGCCAATGCCCGTGCGTCCTTGTCTGTACGACCGTTACTGGCGCGAAGCGCCGTTGCCTGACTTATGCGCCTTCCGTTTGTGGACAATTGTTCGCCAATTACTACGAAATGCGGGGCAATGATGCGGGGGGCGTTCGGCATGTCGACAGTGTAGTGCCGCGTAGAGCTCGTTAGACGATTATATTGACATCGTCGCACCGGAGCGGCGCTGGACCTGCGAGGGGCTGGGCTTTAAGTAAGCACCATGGACGCAGCATTGGACACTCCCGACGGGCGCTATTATCGGTCCCAAGGGCTTGGACTTCACTTCACGGATTGGGGTAACCCGTCGGCGCCGCCGCTGATCCTGGTTCATGGCGGGCTCGATCACTCCCGCAGTTGGGATCATCTGGCGCGAGCGTTGCGGGTGACGTTTCATGTCGTTGCTCCCGACCTTCGCGGGCACGGCGAGTCCGACTGGGCGACCGGCAGCAGCTACAGCCTGGCCGATCATGTTTACGACCTGACATGCCTGGTGAAATCCGCAGGCTTTGAGAAGGTCACGCTGATCGGCCATTCGATGGGCGGCATGGTCAGCCTGACTTATGCCGGGGCTTTTCCGGACAAGGTATCCCGGCTGGTCGTGCTCGACGGCGTGACCAACTTTCCGGCAAGAAGGGTCAAGCCAGCGGACGTCAGGATCGCCGATTGGGTCGGCGATCTCGACAAGTTCGCGCAACGGAAAATCCACCGCTATCTGTCCGTGGCCGATGGGGCCGAGCGAATTCTGACCCGGAACCAGCGGCTGACGCGTGAGCAGGCGATCCATCTCGCGACCTACGGTCTGAAACGGAATGCCGACGGCACCTATAGCTGGAAGTTCGATCCCTATTTGCGCGCCCGCGCGCCCTATCGGCTATCGCTCGAAGACCATATGGCGCTGTGGTCACGCATTCAGTGTCCGACGCTTTTGGTCAGCGGCAGCGAGAGTTTTCTACCCGATCCCGAGACGGCCGGCGTGATCTCGCATTTCAAGCAGGCCGAATTGGTCAAGATCGAGGGCGCGGGCCACTGGCTTCACCACGATAAGCCAGATGAAGTGCTCGACGTCCTCAAGACCTTTCTCGAGCGCGCGGGGTCGGATTAGCGACTTGTCCGCCGCAGCTCGAGCAGCGAAGGCGGAAGCGTGATCCGCCGTTCGCCGATACTAGGGAGGCCGACTTTTGGCGCAAAGAGGCCATTCGTGGCTCGGAGGCCCGGTCCCACCAGGACAGGGTCAATCGGCGTTGGAAGCGGGCCGTTCCGCCAGCCACTCCTGGAACGAATGGCGCGCTTACTGAGCTTCGAACGGGTCGCAGGCCCAAAACTAATCAGCGCTTGGATTCAGGATCTTGCCAGATCGACGGATTGCAAGCTTGCGCTCAATTCGCCGATAGGCTTAGAATTGTCGTCCTGGGGTCGACATGGTTCGCACCGTTGCAAGCACTTGTTGGGAATGCGCATCGAAATGCGGCTCGCTGATCACCGTCGAAGATGACGGCCGCGTCAGCAAGATTGTCCCGAACACAAAAAGCCCCGTCTCAAAGGGCGCCTTCTGCGTCAAGGGTATGCGAGCGCTTCCCGAATGGACCTACCATGCTGATCGACTGACCCATCCGATGCGGCGCATAGGCGAACGCGGCAGCGGCCAGTGGGAACGCATCAGCTGGGACGATGCGCTCGACGAGATGGCCGACCGTATGGCGGCCATTCGAGCCCGCTATGGTGCACCGGCGCTGGTTGGCGCGGTGAGCGGAGCAGCATTCAGTCGCGGCCCTATCATGGCCTTGCTGATGCGATCGATCGGCTCGCCAAACTGGATGATCAACCAGGACCTTTGCGGCGGCTGTCGTGCGGTCAGTGACAGGTTGACCGGGCTCTCCATAACAAATGGCGAAGACATTGAGGCCTCGGCCTGCATTCTGGTCGTCGGTCGAAATCCGTTGGCCGCGGATCCTGTGCAATGGATGGCCATCAAGCGTGCCAAGGCGCGTGGTGCGTCGCTCATTGTAATCGACCCGTTTCGCACCAGCGCTGCGGAAATCGCCGATCTTTGGTTGCGCCCAAACCCGGGAACCGACGCCGCGATCGCCATGGCGATGATGCAGCAGATGATTGCCGGCGGTCGCCATGATGCGGACTTCGTGCAGAAGTGGTGCACGGGCTTCGATGCGCTTGCCGAGCGCGTTGCCCCGTTCACACCGGAACATGCGGCCTCGCTAACGGGTGTGTCAGCTGCCGACATTGCGAAAGCTGCGGATCTGTATGCCGCGGGGCCGTCGGTTTTCGTCAGCGGCCATGGCATCGATGCCGCGAGCAACGGCGTGCAGACCTTTCGCGCGTTTCATTGCCTTGTTGCGATCAGCGGAAATGTCGACCGAGAGGGTGGCAACTGGCGTGCAAAGCGCCCCGCCGGCTTCACGACCTATATGGATCTGCTGCATGATCCACGGTTCCGTCTGCCGAAGGATGTCGAGCTGCAGACGATCGGCGCTGCGGCTTACCCGTTGTGGGCGGGACCAGCTGGCTGGCAGACCGCCTGTCACAATAAATCCGTGCTTGACGCCATTTTGACCTCGGACCCGTATCCGGTGCGTGGAATGTATGTCAGTGGCGTCAATATCGCTGTCATGTATCCCGACACGCGTCGTACTCTTGAGGCGCTGAAGTCGCTGGATTTCCTCTGTGTTGCCGCACATACGATGACGCCGACGGCGGCTGTCGCCGATCTCGTGCTTCCCAAGACAACGACTCTGGAAGAGGAAGAAGTTGACGTCAGCCAGACCGGCGCCTGTGTCACCTACACCGCGCCGGCTTCGACGCGGATCGGAGAGGTTCGGTGTGACATGGAGATTGCCTCGGGCCTCATCGCTCGGATGCGCGACCGGGGAGCGTTGACGGCTGAACTGTTGCCGTGGACGAGCCAGGCGGATTTGAACCGGTTTCTGATCGGCGATGCTCAGATTGACCAGGCTGCCATGCGTAGGGACGGCTTCGTCGAATTTCCATACGAACTCGGAAATTTCTCGGCTCAGCTTTTCAAGACCCCAAGTGGCAAAATTGAACTCCACTCAAGCACGCTTGCGAATCTCGGACTCGATCCCTTGCCGGATTACGTCGCGCCGCTTTATGAGCGCGCAAAGGGATTGGTGAGTGTCGACTTTCCGCTCGTGCTACAGACCGGGCAGCGCGAGAAGACCTATCATCATTCGCGATTCCGCGAACAGAGTTGGGCCCGGAAGGTTTCGCCAGATCCGACCATTCGGATCCACCCAGAGACGGCCGCGCAAATGGGGCTTGTCGATGGCGCGTGGACCGTTGTCGAGACCGAAGCAGGACCAGCGCCTTGCCGGCTTCGTGCAGAGATCACCGATCGGACTGCGCCTAACGTGGTTACGACTGGGATCGGCTGGTGGCGCCCGGAGGCCGTGGGCCCCGAATTTGCCGCGCTCGATATCAACATCAACGCAGCGCTAACATATGCCGGTCCGATGGACCCGATGAGCGGTTCGGTGGATACACGCGCGCTCCCTTGCCGGCTACTCGTTGTCTGATTGCGTTCCATGCAAAGTTGATCTGGTCTCGGTTGAGCGCTGTGCAGCTCTGCAATCGAGCCGACGTTCATTGTTCCAAGTCAGACCTTCATTGGTAATGCTCGACCGGACTCTTGGAAAGCTGCTGTAAATGCTCTTCGCTGGGCGCGGTCTTCGTGTGTATCCTTCTCGCTAGGTGAGAATGCACCGACCGGCCGCTCCTGTGAAGGTTTGCGGATGCCGGCCCCATGAAGGTGGCGCGGCGCACACCGGGGCCGGCGTACGCAAACCTCCAAGGGAGGAAACCGCGGGAGGTTTAGCGAGGCCGCGCGTCAGACGCTATGGGGATTTCGGCGTCGGCGGTCTGTCGCCGAGGTCTGTTGAACGCTTGTGTGGGAAGCGATCGAGGGTATGACGAACCCGGTTGGCCGATTGCGATCGGCAGAACCGGCGTCGCCAGCGCGAGATCGAACGACACGATGGCTATCGCAGGCGGCGCGAGGTCGAGCCTGATCATTGCCGGTCGAGAATCGGCGAAGCAGAGATGCAGCCCTGTAATTTTGCCACGCGCCGATCTTGATCATGATGTGTCGATCCTGATCACCGCGGTGGATGTCGCGGGACGGTAGCGCGGCGAGGCGCCGCGCCGGAACGTCTCGATGACGATCATGCGGCCGCCGCAGCACGGACACGGGTGCGAGAGCGGCTTGGGATCGTCGGCCTCGGTGCAGCTGTTGTATCCGCGGCCTCGGGCTGTGCCGCCGGCACGTCGAGCAGGCGGCGCGCGCGAGCGATATTGTCGGCGCGGGTACCGCTGGCGAGCAGGCCGTAGTGGCGGATGCGGTGGAAGCCATGCGGCAGGACGTGGATCAGGAAGCGGCGGATGAACTCGGCGGTGGCCAGTGTCATGACCTTCTGGCGGTCGCGACCTTCGGCGCGATAGTCCTTCCATCGGAAGGTCACGCCGGTGCGGTCGCAGGCGATCAGCCGGCTGTTGGCGATGGCGACGCGGTGGGTATAGCGCGACAGATAGGCCAGCACGGCCTGTGGCCCGCCGAACGGGCGCTTGGCATAGACCACCCATTCGGTTCGGCGTAGCGGGGCCAGATACGCTCGCGAATGCCTGCGCGTCGGCGAGAGCGGCGTGATCGCCGAAGAACTTCAGGCGGCGGCCTGTGCGCGGCGAGCAGCCTCTCCAGGAACAGCCGTCGGAACAGGCGCGAGAGCACGCGCACCGGCAGGAAGAAGCCGGGCCGGCACGCCACCCAGCGCTCGCCGTCGAGCGAGATGCCGCCGCCCGGCACGATCATATGGACGTGCGGATGATGGGTCATGGCCGAGCCCCAGGTATGGAGAACCGAGGTGATGCCGACGCGGGCGCCGAGATGCTTTGGATCGGCCGCGATGGTGATCAGGGTCTCGGCCGAGGCCTTGAACAGCAGGTCATAGATGACGGCCTTGTTCTGGTAGGCGATATCGGCGATGGCCGCGGGCAGTGTGAACACGACATGATAGTACGGCACCGGCAGCAGATCGGCCTCGCGCGCCGCCAGCCAGTCCTTTGCCGCCGCCCCCTGGCACTTCGGGCAGTGCCGATTGCGGCAACTATTGTACGAGATCTGGCTGTGGGCACACTCCTCACAGCGCGCGACATGGCCGCCGAGGGCTGCCGTGCGGCAGCTCTCGATCGCCGACATCACCTTGAGTTGGCCGAGGCTTATATGGCCGGCATTGGCCCGGCGCCATGCCGGACCGTGGTCGCGGAAGATGTCCGCGACCTCCAGCGATGGACGCGACACGTACTGCGCTTCAGGCGGGCGGTTCGGCCTGCGTCAGCGTGATGCGATCGAGCGGGCTCATGACCTGCTGGATCGTCTTGGTGGCGACGCGGGTGTAGAGTGCTGTGGTGTCGAGCTTGGCATGGCCGAGCAGGACCTGGATCACCCGGATATCGATGTTCTGCTCGAGCAGATGGGTGGCGAAGCTGTGCCGCAGCGTATGCATGGACACCGGCTTGCCGATCTCGGCCATGTCGGCGGCGGCATGGCAGGCGCGATTGAGCTGGCGCGTCGTCATTGGTTGCACGGGGTCGCGGCCAGGAAACAGCCAGCCCTGCGGTCGTGCCGCCCTCCACCAGGCACGCAGCAGTTCGAGCAGATGCGGAGACAGCATCACGTAGCGGTCTTTGCGGCCTTTACCTTGCTCGATGCGGATGACCATGCGCTTGCTGTCGATGTCGACCGACCTTCAGCGCCACCACCTCAGAGACGCGTAATCCCGCCCCGTAAGCCACGCTCAGCGCCGCCTTGTATTTGAGTAACGGCGCCGCATCGAGCAGGCGCGCCACTTCCTCCGGACTGAGCACCACCGGCAGCTTGCGCGGTTCACGGACGAATGCCGTGCGTTCAACGAGGTCAGGCCGCCCGAGCGTGACCTTGAAGAAGAACCGTAGCGTCGAGACCGTCTGGTTGACGGTGGCGACGCCGACGCCGCTCGCCGTCAGGTGAAGTTGGTAGCGCCGCACGTCTTCGGAACTCGCAGTGTCGGGCGAGCGGCCAAGATAGGCCGCTAAGTTCTTGACCCTCTGCAGGTAGTCATGTTGGGTCTTCGGCGCGAACTTGCGGATCGTCATGTCTTCGATCATGCGCCGGCGTAACGGGCTCATTGCCTGGTCGGTCATGGGGAGGCTCCTGTCTGGAGGGAGGGTTGCAACTCCTCATCTTCAGACAGGACGCGCCTCTTATCTCTCCCCACCCCACGCTCTTGGCGGCGGAGACCTACCGCGCGAGCGGTTTAGTCCATTTGGCCCGAAGCTGCCGCCGCCATGACCCCCCCACGATTTCGCCATACGCATCGTGTTGTTCGTCCGCACGACCCTTCCCGTCAGGCGAGCCTTCGGAAACATGGACATGGGCGGTGATTTCATTGGCCGCTGGCGTGCGGGTAGCGGCAGGAGAACGGCACGGCAAGCGAAACCCGGACGTTACAGCGCGAAGGTGCTTGCTTGCGGCTCATTGCTGCTCTCGTGTGTCATCGTCGCTGGCATGGCGACGCAAACGGCATTGGCGGAAATAGCCGCGCCGGCCGCGACATCCGCCGCTGATAACGAAAAAGAGCAGGGAGAGCCTGGCGTCGCGCAACCATCCCAGACGCAGAACTCGGAACCCGAAACAGTCCTGCGACAGCCTGAGGTGCAGAAACAAGCGCCGGAAGCTGCCGTTCAAATGCAGGAAGCAGGGAAATCGAGCCACGAGGCCAAGGATTTACCTGTACCACAGCTCGTCTTGCCGGGCGATCTGGCCAAGAAGATCGGCCAGAAGATCTGGCTGAATGAAACAGGCGGAAAAAGTGATGCGATCACGTCATGGAATGCGAACGAGGAATTCGCTTCCCTCGGCATCGGTCATTTCATCTGGTTTCCTGTCGGCAAATGGCTGCCTTTCGAGGAGAGCTTTCCGGCCCTGCTCGAATTCATGCGCAAGAAGAACGTGCATTTGCCCGCCTGGCTGGACCAGACGCAAATTCCGGCCAACCCGTGGACAAGCCGGGCCGAGTTCAGGAAGAACTCCAACTCACCGCAGATCAAAGAGTTGAGGCAGTTTCTGCTCGACACCGTGGCGGAGCAGACGCAATTCATGGTGGCGCGGGCGCAAGGTGCGATGGAGAAGATCCTCAAGACGACGCCCGACGGCACGGAGCGCGAACATATCGTCATCCAGTTCACGCGCGTCATTCGCGCCTCCGAGGATTTTTATCCGCTGATCGACTACATCAACTTCAAGGGTGAGGGCACCAACCCGAACGAAGCCGCCATGGACAGGGAGACCGGGCGGCGGCAGGGTTGGGGTCTCAAGCAGGTGCTGCTCAAGATGAACGGTGATACCAGCGATCCGAAGGCCGTGCGCGCCGAATTCGCCGATGCGGCGCAGTTCGTCCTGCAGCAGAGGGTTCGCAACCTTCCATCCAACCTTGTCTTCGAGGTCGGCTGGCTGCGCCGCGTCGCGACCTACCGCCGCCCGATCGCGGATCCGGAATCGAGCCCCAAACGGGCTCTGAGGAAATCGTTGCGAGTGACGGCTCAATAGCTTCCCTATGAAGGGGACAGTTGCCGTTTTTGCGTATGCGTGAGGCTGCTTGTCCCGCGACGTTCGTCAGGCACTCGCGGGTTGCGCCTCGCTGACGTGAGCCTTTGGCCTTCTTCGCCATCACCTTCTCATAGGCCGCCTGCAGCGGGCATTTCCGAAGCTGCGGTAGACCGGCTAGCTAGTGCCAACCGCCTCCTGGCCACAGCCAACACGATGGGTTTCGCAAAGCGCTCAGCCCATCCTACGGGCTCAGCCCACCTCAACCCCCGCATTCCTTAGCAGCGCGGTCGCCGCCGCCTTCGCCGCCCGCGCCATGGCGGGATCGTCGCGCACCAGATCCTGCGCGATGGCGCCGTCGACGAGCAGCGAGAGCTGGGTGGCGAGCGCTTCCGGATCGGCGACGCCGAGCTCTCGCAGCAGGTCGCGAAACCATACCCTTCGGCTTTCCTTGAACGCGGTCGCGATCTTCTTCACCGCCCGGTCCTTCGGTCCCATCTCGGCGACCGCGTTGACGAACGGGCAGCCGCGAAAGTCTTTTGCCGCAAACCGCCGCTCCAGTGAATCGAAGGTGCCTAGGATCTGTTCGACCGGCGGCTTGTCGGACGCGCGAGGCTGGACGAAGCGGCGTTGGAGATAGGCCGATATCAGCGTGTCCTTGGACGGGAAGTGGTTATAGAGCGTGCGCTTGCTGATGCCGATTTCGGCGGCGATGGTGTCGACGCCGATGGCGCGGATGCCCTGCAGGTAGAACAGCCGGTCGGCGGTCTGCAGGATCCGCTCTTTCATGTCGATTTTCTCGGTTGCGGGCATATTACACAGACCTGTTTACTTTCGGTCTTGACAACGAGGCGTCGCGATCTATGTAACTACACAGACCTGTGTAATCAAGTCCGTAATTTGGCCCAGATCGCACGAGCGCGTGTGAACAAGGGAGAACAACAACCATGTCCTTGCTGAGAACCCTGCGTCCCACGCTTCCCATCCTGATCGGCGCGTCCGTGATGCTGACGTTCGGTATGGGCCTGCGCCAAAGCCTCGGCATCTTCCTGCAGCCTCTGACGCGCGACGTCGGCATCTCCGTCTCCCAGTTTACGCTGGCGATCGCCGTGCAAAATCTCGCCTGGGGATTCCTGCAGCCGTTCGCGGGTGCGCTCACGGTACGCTTCGGCTTTCGCCCGATCATGATGACCGGCGCCGGACTTTATGTCGCAGGGCTCGTCCTGATGGCGGGCGCGCATGGCCTGCTCGGCGTCGTGTTGGGAGCCGGCGTGCTGATCGGGATGTCGCTGGCGTGTACGGCAGCCGCGATTGCGATGTCGGTCGCGGCGCGCGCGGTGCCGGAGACCGTGCGCAGCACCGCGCTCGGCATCGTCTCGGCGGCGGGTTCGATTGGTGCGCTGTTGTCCGCGCCGATCGGGCAGGTGCTCAGCCAGGACTTTGGGTGGCGGATAGGGCTGGCCGGCTTTGTGGTGTTGTCGCTCTTGATGGTGCCGGCGGCCTGGTTCGCCGGGCGCGTCGACACGATCCCGCTGCCAAAACCGTCTTCCGACCAGATCGGCAACGTCTCGGCGGGTACTGCGATCACCACTGCATTCGGCAACGCGTCCTTCGTGGTGATGACCTCAGCCTATTTCGTCTGCGGTATGCAGCTCGTCTTCATCACCACCCATCTGCCGTCGTACCTTGCGATATGCGGCCTGGATCCGATGCTGGGCGCGCAGATGCTCGGCATGATCGGCGGCTTCAACGTGCTCGGCAGCCTGTTCTTTGGTTGGGCCGGCGGGCGCTGGAACAAGCTCGCGCTGCTCGGCGGCATCTATATCTGCCGCTCGCTGGTGCTCGGCTGGTATTTCATGCTGCCGCCGACACAAGCGAGCACGCTGGTGTTCGGGGCGCTGGCGGGGTTTCTGTGGCTCGGCGTAGGTCCGCTGGTCGCGGGCGCCGTTGTCGAGATGTTTGGCCTGCGATGGCAGGCCATGATCCAGGGGCTCGCCTTCATGAGCCATCAGCTCGGCAGCTTCCTCGGCGCCTATGGTGGCGGGCTGATCTACGATTCGCTCGGCTCCTACACGCTGGCCTGGCGGATCGGCGTTGCGCTGGGCCTTGCCGCCGGCATCGTCCAGATCGCCTTCGCGCTGATCCGCCCGACCGCGCCGCCGGTGCTCACGACGGCGTGAGACGCGAGCGGCGTGCGCCGAGCTACCCGTGGCTTGGCGCATGCGGCTCGGTTGGAGGTGCCGGTGTATCCGCGGAGGTTTATTATTGCGACAGATATGCGCTTGTCGCGCCTCCTGCCGTGTTGACCATTGGCGGGCTACCGGCGGCGATCGTCCAGTTGGTCGCGTCAAGGGTCAACGTATAGAACACCATGGTCACGTTGTTGCTGTTCATGTTGGAGACTGAGTTGACCGTGACCTTGCGACTGGGAAGATGGATCAGCCCGGAAAAACTGTCGGCACCCGATCCATCGAGCTCCACGCTTGAGGGGCTGAGGCCGGTCGGCTCGAACATCAGAATATTGGCATAAGTTCCAGCCGTCGGTGCCGACAGCGTCGCGTTGACACCGCCATTGAATTGAATGGTCGAATTTGAATTGGCGAGATAGAAGGTCACTCCGGTCCCGGTCACGGTCCAGTTGGAGTTGAAGGTCATCGTACCATTGTTGATGACATAGAGGCCTGGGTTGAGCGTGGCCGTTCCCGATCCGTTGAAGTTCGTTGACCCGCAATACACCCCGGGATTGAGCGTGACGTTGCCCGGATTATAGACCTGATTGTTGAAGTCGCAGGCGGCGACGCTGACGGTTGGAAGTGTGCCGGCAAACGGGTCGCTGATGGCGGGGCAATTTGTTACCGCGGGAGGATTGGCACCTCCGTTCTTGATGATCGTCGAGCCCTTGATGCAGATGCGCTCGACGTTCAAGGTCGTATTGAAGACCGCCGCGGGGCTCTGCGTCGTGAGCACGTCAATCTCGCAGGTCGGCGCCGTGATCTGGGCGCCGGAATTCACCAACAGCGCTTGGGTATCGAGCGTATCGACCAGCAGGATACAGACATTGGTTCCACTCTTCTTGGCAGTGGCCGTCGACGCCGCGTGGACAGGTATCGAGGAGATACCGAACACGCCGAGAAACATCGCCTGGACGCTCGAGCTCGCGGTGCCGCTAAGCGTGCCATTGGAATTCTGTGTGAAGGAAGCGGTGGCTGTCGTGCCCGGTGGCCCCGTGAAATCGCCATTGAAGAATGCGGTCGCAGTCGAGAGTTGCGAGGCCGATGGCTGACCGACGCCGACCAGCACAGCGGCGTCCAGTGCCTTTTGCAGGGAGGCTTGAACTCTGTTTGCCATCGACCAGTCGACGGCCATACCAATCGCGCCAACGACCGGTATCAAAGCAATCGAAAAGATCACCGCAATATTGCCCTCGCGCGAGGGGCGAAATTTACGGAGGAGGTTGAGGAAAGTGTTCGAAACAACCATGGCACAAATCCCAACTGCTGAAGGTGTTCGCATCGATATGGGACTGAAGAAAAATAAATTTCGGTGAATCTCGACAGAGAATTAGCCGCGTGGCACGAAATGCACACGAGTTCGGAGCGACCGTTACTCCATCCACGTGCTTCAGCGTTTTTGCTACCGTGACACGCGCTTTGACGTGCTACCATGAGTTGAAAGCAGCGGCGCTACGTAAGAAGAGATCGTGGCCCATTCGACAAGGCGTGTGCCAAAAGCGAGAAGCGCACCGAATACGCAACCCCGGAAACCCTGACAGTCAAGAACCAGAACTGCTGTCAGGTCACGAGGAGCGATGACGAAATCCATCGCGTCCTTCAACTGATTTTCAGTCGAGACCGAGCAAGCATTCGATGCCAGCTGGAATAGTGGCAGGACTAAGTTCGGTGATTTTGAAGTCTTGATCCGATCGGTATGATCAACCGTCGTTGCGAGCCACCGGCTCGGCGCTGCGCGCCGTCCGGCGAGCGAAGCAATCCAAGGCCGCGTACGCCGCAAGCTGGATTGCTTCATGTGCGGCGGGCGCAATGACGGTGGAAGATTCTCAGGATAAGGCTTCGTGACCCGCGCAAGTGTGCAGGCTCAAAGGCAAAAAACGTCAGCATTGCTGCGCAAATTTTTTAGGCCGCTATATGCCGTCGGAAACGGCACGGACGATGCCGTCAACCTGCGCGCGAATTTGAATCGATGACGATTCAGTGGGTTATCCGAACGCCGGCTATGGCATGAATCTTGACTTATTCTGTCTAAGAAATGGAGGCGGGGAACGGTCACTGACGTTTTCCGACCTCGGCGACCAGGGAAGGCCGATAAGCCCATGAGGCTAGTCGCCGCTAGTCTCCAGTCATGCGAACTCGACGGGTCTCGTGCGCCGCCGAGCATCCGGAGCCTCGTGCCAACGGACAGGATTGATCTCGCCGCCGGCCTCGTTGGCGGGCGGGACAGCGCGGCAATTCCAAGCATTGCAGACCCGAAGCGCCGGGCGACGCGTGGTAGGGGCCTTCACGGATACAACTGACTGATAACACCTGGGGACGAGGAGGCAACAAGATGGAATTGGCGACATCGGCGCATCGAAGGTTTTTGACATTCGCAACCGCTCTGCTCGGGTTCGCGCTCCTTCTCGCATTCGCTGACATTGCAATTGCGCAGGACGCTGGCCCGCCCGCGTGCGGTGGCAAGATTCTGGAAAAGTGCATGCCGAATTCCGGCGACACCGCGTGGATGCTGACATCGGTCGCGCTGGTGCTGATGATGACCATTCCCGGCCTCGGGCTGTTCTATGGCGGCATGGTGCGCAAGAAGAACGTCGGCGACACCGTGATGACGAGCTTCGCCGTCACCTGCCTGGTCACGATCCTGTTCGCGGCGGTGACCTACAGCATGGCATTTCGCGCCGGCACCCCCTTCATCGGCGGCCTCGATCGCATGTTTCTCAAGAACATCCTGAGCGACATCGGCAAAGGAGGGATCGGCAATCCCAATCCGCTTGCCCCGACCATCCCTGAAACCGTGTATATCTGCTTTCAGATGACGTTCGCGATCATTACGCCGGCGCTGATCGGCGGTGCATTCGCCGAGCGGATGAAATTCTCGGCCATGCTCTGGTTCATCGGCCTGTGGGCCATCTTCGTCTATGCGCCGATTGCCCATTGGGTCTGGGGCCCCGACGGTATCTTCTCGTCGGTCAACGACGCCGCATGGGTGAAAGTGCTGGATTTCGCCGGCGGCACCGTCGTGCATATCAACGCCGGCGTCGCCGGGCTGATGTGCGCCATCATGCTCGGCAAGCGCAACGACTCCGGACCGGCGCACAACGTGGTGCTTACGTTTATCGGCGCCGCGCTGCTGTGGGTCGGCTGGTTCGGCTTCAACGCCGGCTCCGCGGTCTCGGCCGGGGTGCAGGCGGGGATGGCCATGCTGGTGACGCAGATCGCCACCGGCGTTGCCGGCTTCACCTGGATGCTGGTGGAATGGGCGCTGAAGGGCAAGCCGACGGTCGTCGGCATCTGCTCGGGCGCGGTCGCGGGCCTCGTCGCCATCACGCCGGCTTCCGGCTTTGTCGGCCCGGTCGGCGCCTTTGCGATCGGGATAGCCGCGGGCGTGTTTTGCTACTGGGGATGCACCGGGCTGAAGCGCATGTTCTCTTACGACGACGCGCTGGATTGCTTCGGCGTGCATGCGGTCGGCGGCATCGTCGGCGCGCTGCTCACGGGCGTCTTCGCGGTCGAGCAATACGGCGGAACCGCGGGCGCGCTGGAAGGAAATATCGGTCAGTTCATCAATCAATGTATCGGCGTCGCGACCGTTTTCGTGTATGATGCCGTCGTCAGCTTGATCATCCTCTCCGTGATCAAGATGTTCGTGGGCTTGCGGGTGTCGCATGACACGGAGCGCGAAGGGCTCGATCTCGCGTTGCATGGAGAAGTGGTACAATAACCAGATCAAAGGAAGCCTGCCGCGGAAGGCCTCCGCGGCAAAAACAGCTATCCGACACGGGTGGAAGCAATCCAGGCGTCCCACGCCTTGGGCGCGGTGCCTGAGCATTAAGGAGATGGCAGGATGACAGAGATCTTCGCACAAGGTGATCTGTTGATCGAACGCGTGCCCGATATTGCGCCGTCGGGAACGATCGAGGAAAACGCCGAGGGCGCAGCGTTGGTGCTGGCGGAGGGCGAGGCCACCGGGCACCGCCATGCGATACGCGAGCGCGTCACCAAGTTCCACGACGATAGCCTCGCGCGCGACATACCGGCGGGCCTCTATCTCGGGCATGTCCGGGTCGGCTCGGCCTATGCGCGGGTGACGCACGACGAGCATGCGCCGCTGACCTTGCCGCGCGGAACCTATCGCGTGCGGCGGCAGCGCGAACTCGGACCGCGGGACGCGCGCGTCCTTGCCGACTAGATACGAGACGCTCACGCCCGAGCAGACGGCGGCGCTGGCGCGCTATCGCGCGCGCTGGGCCGCGATCCGGCGCGCGACCGAACCAGCGGATCGCGCCGCCGCCGAGGAGGGCGTGCGGCTCGCGTATCGCGCCGCGGGATTTGAGCCGCCGATCCGGTTTGTGTGGTGTGAAAGCCCGGTCGCGCTTTCGATGGCCGCGCTGCGGCCTTCGCGCGCCGACGGTCCCAACATCAGGCCTCAAGTTATCGACCGACCGCGCCGGCAGGTCGCCGCACGGATCCGCAGGCGCATCCACGCTCGCGTGAAAGCGCTGGTCGAGAGCATGGTAACCCCTGCCGATGCGCTGGTGGCTTCCGTTGCCGACACGGTGGCGCAGGCTGCGGCGCAGGAAAGGGTCTCCTTGCTCGACCGTTTCCTGAAATCGCAACCGCTGTCGTGGTCGGTTGCCTATCGGGTGCTGCTCGATCGGCAGGGTTTTCGGCATGACGCCGCCGGCCAGCACGAGCTGGCGTGGCTTGGGACCATCGAGTTTTTCCGCAACGTGCTCGGCCTGCGCGAGGAGACCGAACCCTTGCTCGGTCTCTCGCAGGCGGCAATCAATCTCGGTTGGCTGCAGCCGCACCTTTCCACCTGCTGGCTTGCGGAGCGGCCCAGCCTCTTGCATGGCGACCTCAGCGATCGGCTGCACGACGCCGGCGGTCCGGCGCTGCGATTTCCGGATGGCTGGTCGGTATGGGCATGGAAAGGCGTCGAGGTCCCGCGCTGGATCATCGAGCAGCCCGAGCAGATCACGCTCAAGTCGATCGACGATCAATCGCACGTTCAGGTGCGCCGCTGCATGATCGAGATCATGACGCCGCAACGTTATGTGGCCCGCGGCGGCGCGGCCCGTGTCGCCGAGGACGAGACCGGAATCCTCTGGCGCAAGACCTGGCTGGGATATGATGCCTGGGCCGCGGTCGAGGTGATCAACGCCACGCCCGAACCGGACGGTACCCGCAAGCATTTCTTCCTTCAGGTGCCGGCAAACCTCGAGACCGCCCGCGAAGCCGTCGCCTGGACCTACGGGATGAGGGCGGATGCCTATGCAAAGCTTGTGGTGAGGACTTGAGCAGGCGAGGGCCGCCGATAGCTGGCGCCCGTTCAGGAGGGCGTCCACAGCGCCACTTCGATCTTCGCCAGCGCCGGGTCGAGCGCCACCGACGCGAGCCGCGAATCGTTCGATACCGCAGTGAGCGTCAGTTTCTGATCCTGCACGCGAAACATCCGGCACAATGTCGTGGCGTCCGACGCATCGCGCAGCATGACCGAGAGCGGAGCGACACCGTGCTCGCCCGCGAACTGATCCGCAACGAGCGCCAGTCGCGCCGAGGCGGCGGCCAGCCGCTCGAGATGTACCGCCGCAGAGTTGGCGGCGAGCGGCAATCCCTCCTCATTGGCGAGGAGAACCGTCTTGAATCGCCCGACCGCGGCGATCTTGTCCAGCAGAGGTACGAGGTCGCGGCGCTCGCCAACGCTGCCTGCGAACTGCGCCAGATCCAGCGAGATTCGCTCACGCTCGACGAGCGGAGCAAGAACGTGCTGGATCGTCGTTCTCAGCTTCATCTCCTGGTCGGTGGTTCGCTGCCGGTTCTGCTGCCTCAGGTGCTCGAAGTCCGCAGCCTGCGACTGAGCCTGCTGGCGAAGTCGCTCGCGCGCCAGCGCCCCCTTGCGGGCGCCGAACAGATATCCTGCCGTCAATAAGAGAAGGGCAGCTCCAAGGCCGCTGATGATTGCAAAAATCGTCATTTTCCTTTCGTGGCAGTTTCGACGCCGCCGCAATCCTCGACACCGGCAATGCGAAGAAGCGCGCTTCGGTCGTTCGCAAGCCCGTTCGCTCCGCCCGCAGATTCACTAGATCCGGCAGCCCGAATCGTCATTTGCCGGGTTGGAATTCCCTCGCTCTTGAGCAGGCTGGCGATGGCCTTGGCGCGAGAATAGCTCAGCAAGACGTTGTAATCCTCGGTCCCCGTGGTGTCGGAATGGCCCTCGATCAATACGATCGCATCGCTCTGCGCCAACAGCCATTGCCTCAGAGGTCCGACCGATTTGCGCACATCGTCCCTGTTCGGCCGGGCGCTGTTATGGGCGAACGAAATGGTGATGGGACCGAAACACTCGGCCGTCGTCGCTCTCCGGTCAGGCACCTTCTCCGTGCTGATGGTTGCGGCGGCAGGCGCGGCAGGTGAGATGACAGGAGACGCCGCCGCGGTTGCCGCGGGAGATGGCGGCGGCGGGATCTCCGGTGTCGGTTGCGGCGGCTGGATCAGGGCTTCCCGTACCGGCGAGGGCGGGCTTGCAGACAATTCGTCCTGGTTCTGACGCGGAGGTTCGGCGACCAGGGAAGCCGTTGGTGGCGGAGGCGGTTGGATGGAACCGAGTGCGCTTTGCTGCCAGGCAGACGCCGATGCAACCGCGATCATGGTGCCGACAATGGCGAAACCTGCGGCGAGCCAAACCGGAGCATCCTCTCCGGCGACACGGCATGGATCGACCCGCTGTGCCGCCCGGGTGTCGACGGGCCCGCGCTTCACCAGACTGAACGGTGCCGGACCCGGCGCGTCGGGTTTGCGATCCAGCATGTCAGCTAACGGGAACTTTGAAGGTCGGCGTGATCAGATCTATTCCGCATTCGAGACGCGCACACCACTCGATGAATTGTCGACACATCGCCATGTCTGGAAAGAGCGCGCCGTGCTGCGGAGCGATGATCTCGATGTCGAGCGGCCGGACCATGTCCGCCCACGCCCTCATCACGCGGATGGAGCCCATGTAGCGCCGATGGAATCCCTCCATGTAGCGAAGATGCGCGTTGAAGTCGCGAACGACCGTATAGTCGATCCCCATCGAAGCCCCGAGGTCCCCGGTATAGAGGATCTTCGAGACCGGATCATAGAGCTGGAAGTTGCCTTCGCTGTGCAGGAAATGGGCGGGGAGCGCGAGCAGCTTCGAGCCCGCGAGATCGAACACCATGCCCTGATCGGGAATCGGCTTCAGCCGGTCGGCGAGGATATGGTCGAAGCCGAAATGCGGGACAAATCTGGTCCAGAGCGAGGAAATATAGGCATCCGCATCGGTGGTCATCAGCCAGCCATTGATCGCGGCGACAATGTCCGGGTCTTGATGGGAGAGAAAAAGATACCTCAGCTTTCCGCCCGAGAGCTCGCTGAAAGTCTCGGCCAGGACCTTGGCGTAGACCTTGTGACCGCCGGGATCCAGCAGCATGCCGACGCGGTCGTGAATGATCAGATGCTGGTTGGCTTGAACCGCAAGATCTCCCGCATTGAAATCCTCCAGCAGGACGTTCTTGTGAATGCCGTCATCGTAAAGGACGGTATTGGCCATGAATAATGACTCCCGCAGGCGCTGCCAAAGGAGCATACGCCGTCCGCATTGATGGTGTGACGCCTACAGCACCTTCTGCAACGAGCGGACCGCCTCGCGCATATCGAAGAACACCAGCCCGAGCTTGCTGTTCTCGTTGGTCAACGCGAGAAGCAGCGCGCCACGACCGGCGCTGACGAGAACGGCGTAACCGTCGTCGCCGCGAACGACGACTTCCTCCAGACCGCCGCGACCAAGTTCCATGGCGGCCCGGACGCCAAGGCTCAGCAGGGTCGCGGTCATACCGGCAACCCGCGCCTCCTCCATGTTCGCGGCGAGGACGCTGGCAATCATCAAGCCATCCTCGGAGATCAGGGCGCAAGCCTCAACTCCGAAGGAGTCGCTTTGCAGCTTTCGCAGAACCCGATTGATTTCATCGAGTTCTTGACATTGGCTTCTCCTCGACGACGCGCGGCGTAAACATTGATTGAAACTGGCTCTTGCTCATTGGTTCATCCTCACTGAATGAAACGGAACCTGGCGAGGCTGACGATACGGACTGCCCGTCTGGTTCCGATGCAACAGGTTCCGCGTTCCCCGCAGCGGCGCGCGCTTCGACAGACTCGACAGCGTCATCGAGAGCCCGCTGCTCGGCAGCAATGCGCGCCTTCCGCACCGGAGGATTCGTCGCCTTCAGTTGCGAAAGCAGGGCATTGCGGGCGGATTGATAGATTTCGGCCCGGCTTTCCGGGGTCGAATTTGGCAGGTTTTCCACCGCGCGCGACAGCAGGATGAAATAGTCCGCCATCGTCCCCTCGGCGGAAGATGACTCACCGTCGGGGCTGCTCGTTCTCTTCAGAAGACTTGCGATGCCTACCAACGCTTGCACTCTCAACTCAGCACTAACTGATCGATCATCGCCCGTGAGGCGCCTGAACATCTTTGACCTAAATCAAAAGTCAAAGTTCCTCAACTCAAAAGTCAGGGATTCCGGCCGTCACAAAGGTGCTCACGTAAGGCGCAATCGATCGATTGATGCCTCTGCGAGCATCGTTGCAGATGCAACGATCTTAGGGTGTTGGTTCTTTCGTCCGGCTGTCGCCGGCTCGAACCGGTCGTGAATATCGGGGGGATGATCAATGCGAGCGCGGCAAACATCGGGCGGTCGCGCCCCAGCTCCGATAGTAGCGCCACATCCGCAGGGAAGTTCGATCGATCACGTGGGGTGGCTTGGTCGAACGGCTCGAGGTCGACGCGCACCGCGCCGCCATGGCTCATCCGCCACGGCAGGCGCATCAGCTTGCGCACGAGGCAAGTCGTGACATGGGGTACAAAAATAAAAACGGGGCCGCTTGGCCCCGTCGAAGTCAGTGGCAGTCCCGCGATTGTTACTTGATCTTGGCTTCGCGGAATTCGACGTGCTTGCGTGCGACCGGATCGTACTTCTTCTTGACCAGCTTGTCGGTCATGGTGCGCGAATTTTTCTTGGCGACGTAGTAGAAGCCGGTGTCGGCCGAGGACACGAGCTTGACCTTGATGGTGACCGCTTTGGCCATTGTCTTGAAAACCTCGGATGGAAAGGGGTGGGCGCCGGCCCTTTGGGAGCGCGTTCGGCGCGCAACCTAGCCTCTGACAGCCTAAAGTCAAGGTTTTCCGGGCCGGAAAGCCACACGATTCCTTACAATTAAGCCGCCAAGAGCGGCCTCGAAATCGCCCCCTTTGGCCGCAGCCGGCCGAGATTTTTCCGAAAGCCTTCCCGTGTTAAGAAATTGCTTGCCAGGGACGCCATCGTAACACCGTGGCGCGTCGAGCGGCACGCAGGCTATGGACCCCAATAGACGTATCATACTGGCAACGGGGGTGGCGGCGACGGCGGTTGCCGCCACAGGTAGAGCCTGTTGGCACAGCAGGCCGCTGAAGAAGCAGAAAAACAAGGAGCTGCCATGGGCGTTTTCGAGAAGGGCGCTGTTCGCATCCACTTCGAGGAGGCAGGTTCCGGCTTCCCGTTGCTGGTGATTCCCGGCGGGGGGCTGAATTCAACAATTCTCAACTTGAAGGAAAGCTCGCCGTTCAACCCGATGGAGGAGTTCAAGGCAGAGTACCGCTGCATCGCCGCCGATCTGCGCAACGCCAACGCCGGCCAGTCCTCCGGCCCGCTCGAAATCGAACGGCCCTGGGACGCCCACACCGACGACCACCTTGGGCTGATGGATCATCTCGGCATCGACAAGTTTTTGGTGCTGGGCTTCTGCATCGGCGGTCCGATGATCTGGAACCTGTTGCGGCGGGCGCCTGATCGCATCGTTGCCGCCGTGCTGGCGCAGCCATCTGGCTCGCGTCCGGAGATCCGCGACCTGTTCTATGAGAACAACATGAAGGGCTGGGGGCCTGCGCTGATCGTGCGGCGGCCCGACATCACGATGCAGATGGTCGACCAATTCCTGACCGTGATGTACCGCACCAACCCCGACTTCGTCTTCACCGTGTCGCGCGATTTCGTGCGGAATTGCCAGACGCCAGTTCTGATCCTGCCCGACGATATTCCGGCGCACCCCTATGCGGTTGCGATGGAAGCGGCGATGCTCGCACCGAAGGCGGAAGTGAGCATGTTCCCCTGGAAAGAACCAAAGGAGCGGATACCCCTGGCGGTGCGCCAGATCCATTCGTTCTTACGCGCGCATCGCGCCGCCGAGAGGGCGGCAACGCGTTAACCCTCGAAGAACCGGTTCTTCGGCCGCGGCAGGCCGAGATTCTCGCGCAGCGTCCTGCCTTCGTATTCCCTTCGAAATATCCCGCGCCGCTGCAACTCGGGGACGACCTTGTCGACAAAGTCGTAAAGGCCGGCGGGAAGGTACGGGAACATGATATTGAAACCGTCGCTGGCCTCGCTCAGCAGCCATTCCTCCATCTGGTCGGCGATGGTTTTGGGCGTACCGACGAAGGCAAGCCCGCCATAGCCGCCGACGCGCTGGGCAAGCTGGCGCACCGTCAGTTTGTCGCGCGCGGCGAGATCGACCAGGCGCTGGCGGCCACTCTTGCTGGCATTGGTCTCGGGGATCGGCGGCAACGGACCGTCGGGATCGAAGCCGGAGGCATCGGTGCCGAGGATCACCGAGAGCGAGGCGATCGCGCTGTCGTAATGCACCATGCTGTCGAGTTTGGCGCGTTTTTCCTTCGCTTCCTCGACGCCGTCGCCGACGACGACAAAGGCGCCCGGCAGGATCTTCAGATGCTCCGGGTTGCGGCCGACCTTGTTCATGCGGCCCTTGATGTCGGCGTAGAGTTTTTGCCCGTCGCTAAGGCTGCCGCCGCCGGTGAATACGGCCTCCGCGGTCTCAGCCGCCAGCTGCCTGCCATCATCGGAGGCGCCGGCCTGCACGATGAGCGGCCAGCCCTGCACCGGGCGGGCGATGTTGAGCGGACCGCGCACTTTCAGATATTTGCCCTTGTGGTCGAGCACGTGCATCTTGGCCGGATCGAAATACAGCCCTTGCTCAACATCGCGCACAAAAGCGTCGTCGGCGAAGGAATCCCAAAGTCCGGTCACCACATCATAGAACTCGCGCGCTCTCCGATAGCGCTCGGCATGCTCCATGTGATCTTCCAGCCCGAAATTGAGCGCGGCGTCGGGATTGGAGGTGGTGACGATATTCCAGCCCGCGCGTCCGCCCGAGATGTGATCGAGCGAGGCAAAGCGGCGGGCGACGTGATAGGGCTCGTCGAACGTGGTCGAGCCGGTCGCGATCAGGCCGATATGGTCGGTGACGGCCGAGAGCGCCGACAGCAGCGTGAACGGTTCGAACGAGGTCACCGTGTGGCTGCGCTTGAGCGCGTTGACCGGCATGTTCAACACCGCCAGATGGTCGGCCATGAAGAAGGCGTCGAACTTTCCGGCCTCGAGCTTGCGGATCAGATCCTTCAAATGCGCAAAATTGAAATTGGCATCGGGCCAGGCCCCGGGATAGCGCCAGGCGCCGGTGTGAATGGAGACCGGCCGCATGAACGCGCCGAGCTTGAGTTGACGTGGTGCCATGGGCCGGTTCCGTAATGGTTATTGCAGGGAAGAGATAGGGAGGCTGTCAAGGCAGCGCCATCAGGTGACCTGAAGAAGAATTTTGCAATTTAAGCCGGACTCAAGGAATTTCGGCACTGACAATACCGTCTTTGCGAGGAGCGTCAGCGACGAAGCAATCCATTCCCTTCTTCGTGTGGGTCTATGGATTGCTTCGCGGAGCTCGCAATGACGTGGAGAGAGCGGAGCGTCTCTCGCAAGTCATTCTTCGCGTCTTGCCGCCGAAAACGACCCGCTCTCACTTCCCCCGGGCGTGCTGATCGAAAGCGCTGAGAACGGCGAGCGTCATCGCCGTGACGCCGGTTTCGATGGTCGGCTTTGGCACCGGCGCGAACAACGGCGAGTGGTTGGACGGCAATTGCGGACCGGTGCCGTTGCGCGCCGCGGCGACGCGCTCGGGCTCGTAGACGCCGATGTTGAAAAACATCGACGGCACGCCGGCGTTGACGAACTCGGAGAAATCCTCGCTGGGCGTCCCCGGCGGCGAGGACCTGAACCTGTCACCGAACGCCGCCTTGAGCACTTTCGCCGCCGTCTCGACCACCCCCGGATCGTTCATCACCGCCTTGGCGCCCTCGGTGATCTTGATGTCGGGCGGGGGCGCATCCGACATCGCGGCCACCGCCTTCGCGGTTCGCTCGATCCCCGCCAGCATCTTGGCGCGCACCTCCGGCTTGAAGGTCCTGATGGTTCCGAGCAGCAGCACGTCGTCGGGAATGATGTTCTCGGCGGTGCCGCCATGGATCGCGCCGATGCTGACGACGCCGAATTCGGTCGGGTCCTTTTCGCGGCTGATCACGCTCTGCACGTCGACGACAAAGCGCGCCGCCATCATCACGGGATCGATGGTCGCTTGGGCACCGCGCCGTGGCCACCGCGACCATGGAACGTAATCGCCAGGCTGTCGGAGTTGGATGATCCAACACCACGCGATAGAAAACATAGCCGTAAGGGCCGGGGCCGTCATGCAGGGCAAACCCAAAATCGGGTTTCGGAAATCGCGTAAACAGGCCATCCGCCAACATCGCCTTGGCACCAGACCCGACTTCTTCAGCTGGCTGGGCGATGAACATCGATGCGCCCTGCCACCTGTCCTTCAGGCCGACCAGCGTTTTGGCGGTTCCGACCCAACTCGCCATGTGGATATCGTGGCCGCAACTATGGGCGACGAAAGTTTCCCGCCCGTGCCAGTCGGCCTTGTCGTGGGCGCGCGTAGGCCAGGCCGGTCTTCTCTTCGATCGGCAGCGCGTCGAGTTCGGCGCGCACCATGACGGTCGGGCCCTCGCCGTTCTTGTAGACGACCAGTCCGGTCTTGCTGACCTTCTTCGGTGACCTCGACGCGAAGCGCGCGCATCTCGGCGGCGAGTCTGGCCGCCGTCTGGACTTCATCCAAGCGATTTCCGGTCACGTGATGTCCTTGTAGAGCGCGTCGAGCTTTGGATAGTCCGCCTCGATGGACGCCGCGATCGCGGGGTCGAGACTGACGACATCAAGCTCGGCATTCGCCTGCGCAGGCAGCGTCAGGCAAAACGCGAGCGAGGCCAGCAAGCGTGCCGACCCGATCATCGAACTACGCCTCCTAAATCTGCGAAGCTCGATTCGCC
>CAVZQX010000063.1:0-9170 GCA_963777475.1 uncultured Alphaproteobacteria bacterium | reverse complement strand
TCCCGCAAATTACGGCTCGGAAACAGACAGCGCCTTTATCGGCGGCGGCCAGGTTGGTTGCGACTATCAGTTTGCCGGGAACTGGGTGGTCGGCGCTCAGGGGCAATTCGATTGGGGAAACATCCGGGGCTCTCATGTCTTGCCGGCTTTCCCCACGTTCACGATGTTCGACAAGACGAGCTTCATCGGCACGGCGACGGCCAGACTGGGCTACCTGTTCGCCCCGCAAGTCCTGGCTTATGTCAAGGGCGGTGCCGCGTGGACCAGAAACGCCGACTTTCTGAACCAGCCGAGTGGAGCTCTTTCGGAAAACGCGAGTTGGAACAGCACGGGCTGGACCGTCGGCGGTGGCGTGGAATGGATGTTCGCGCCGGGCTGGTCGGTGTTCGGCGAGTATAACTATATGGACTTCGGAACGAGTACGATCACCTTCAATGCGGCTCCGGGACTATTACCGGTTGGCGAGCACGTTAGCATCTCTGAAAAGACCCAAACGGCGCTGGTCGGTGTGAACTACAAGTTCAATTTTGCGCAGCCCGTTGTTGCAAGATACTGAGCTCTCCCAAACCAACAAGAAGGCCCCGGTATCGTCCGGGGCCTTTCATTTTTGGCACCGGAGGAATCCGAAGAACGGCTGCTCGGTTATCATCCCATGATCGAAAATCCGCCGTCGACGGGAATGGCGGTGCCGGTGACGAAGTCGGATGCGTGCGAAGCGAGAAACACCGCGATGCCGGCGAAGTCCGAGATCTCGCCCCAGCGCGCCGCCGGCGTGCGCGCCAGTACCCGTTCATGCAAGCCGTCGATCTGCTCGCGCGCGCGCTTGGTCAGGTCGGTATCGATCCAGCCGGGTAGAATGGCATTGGCCTGGATGTTGTCGGCGGCCCAGGCTACCGCGCAGGAGCGCGTGAATTGCACGATGCCGCCCTTGCTCGCGGCGTAAGCCGGCGCAAAACTTGCGCCGAAGATCGACATCATCGAGCCGATATTGATGATCTTGCCGCCGCCCGCTTCCTTCATCGCCGGATAGACCGCCTTCGAGCAGAGAAAAGCGCTGGTGAGGTTGGTGTCGATGACGCTGTGCCATTCCTCGAGCTCGAGGTCGTGCGGGGCTTTGCGGATATTGATGCCGGCATTGTTGACGAGGATGTCGATCCGGCCGAGCTCGCCTCTGACGCGTTCGACCATTGCGGCGACGGCCGCCTTGTCGGTGACGTCGGCGGCGACGGAGATCGCCCTCGCGCCGCGCGCGCCGATGTCGGCGGCCGCCGCGCTCGATTTTGCCTGGTCGCGTCCGACGATGGCGATATCGGCGCCCGCGTCGGCTAGCCCGCGCGCCATGCCGAGCCCGATGCCGCCGTTGCCGCCGGTGACGATCGCGACCCGGCCACGGAGATCGAATAGTTCGGGTTTCATTTGCCGATCGGTCCTTGAGGGGTTTTCAGCGCTGGCTCTGCCAGATCAGGATCAGTCCGAGCGCCGCCAGCACGGCGCCGTATCCGGCCCAATGGAGCTGGTTGATCATGAAGCTCTCCTTCGGCCAGGCGATGGCGCCGGTGCCCTGGCCAATCCACAACAGGCCCATTGCCAGCGCGAGCAGGCCGACAATCAGAAGCAGTCTGCGCATTCGTTCCTCCCGCGATCGGCCGCTTGCCGCCCGCTCTGTAAGCCTTGTGGGATGCGACCGTAGCCGCCGATCAGACACAATGCCAGTGAAGAGGCGCGTGCTAGGATGGTCGCGGCGAACGTCGTCGATCGGCGCACGCTACCATGAACAAAAGGCCCCGGCGTTGCCGGGGCCTTTCAGTCGTCAAGGAAGCAGGGAGGAGGAAGATCAGTATTTCGCGACCACCGGGCCGGTCCAGTTGAAGCGATAGACCAGCGAGGTGCTGATGGTCTGCACCCAAGGCTTGAAAGTGACCGAGTCGGGGGTCGCTCCGCCACCGACAAAGGTCTCGGGCAGGGTGACACGGTCATAGTAAGCGGCGCGATATTCCGTCTTCATGAACCAGCCGGGAGCCGAGATTCCGAAGATGTTTAGGTTGTTCTCCACGCCGCCACCGATGAACCAGCCATTGCGATGGAAGGAGGGTGTCGTGAAAAGGACCGCGCCGGGTGCGAATGTGTTCGTGTAAGACGAGCCCGACCACTCCGAGCCGCTATAGCCGCCGTTGACATAGGAAAGCACATTCGGAGCGACCAGATAACCCAGTCTCACGCCGCCAGCGTAGCTGGTGCGCAGCTTTTCAGTGCCCTGGAAGCCTGGAATCGGATCCGCGATCGTCCCCTTCAGGCTTCCGAATTGTCCGTCGCCGAAGATACCCGCCACCCAGCCGCCGTTGAATTGCCAGTCGTAGCCGGCGCCCACTGTTCCGAACCAGCCGTCGCCACCGAACCGTTGGGTAGCAGTCCGCGGAGCGCCACCGACCTGGAACACCGCGTTGCTATCCGCATCCCAGATGCCGCCGCCGCCGCCGCCGAAGATGTAGAAGCCGGTCCAGCTATAGGCCGGCGCAATGGGCGGCGGAGCTTTCGTGTAAGGACGTGCGGCAAGATCGGCAGCATTCGCCGATCCGGTCAACGCCGCCACGGCGGTCAAAGCGAGCAAAACCTTTTTCATTTTTCATTCCCCAGTATTTACTGTTCGAGTCCTACCGCGCGAAAGGAGCGAATGCAGCGATTCCCGTCCCCGATGCTGAAGGTAATATAGCCAGTTTGGTTCGGAATGCTGTTGCCCGACGGGCACAGTCGGCAGAAAACGACCACAAAGCCGCGCTGCAAGTAAGTCCAGCAAGTTATTGAAATTAAATCAAAATGACCGGATCGGCGCCGAGCGTCGGTCGGCACCTTCCGCGAAAAAATTGCCATCGCCTAAACAAGGAATTGCCGCCGGCTAAACATCGAGCAGGTCCTCGCTTGCGAATTCGGCCTTGTCCGAGATGAAGGCAAAGCGTGCCTCCGCCTTGGTGCCCATCAGCCGCTCGACGGAATCGGCTGTGCCTTCGCGGTCGGCGGCCAGGAGCACCACGCGCAACAGGGTGCGCTTGGTCGGGTCCATGGTGGTCTCCTTGAGCTGCGCCGGCATCATTTCGCCCAAGCCCTTGAAGCGGCCGATCTCGACCTTGGCGTTGGCGTTGAACTCGCTTTTCAACAGCGCCTCTTTGTGGGCGTCGTCGCGGGCGTACTTGGTCTTGCTGCCATGGGTGAGCTTGTACAGCGGAGGTACCGCGAGATAGAGGTGCCCCTCGTCGATCAGCCGCGGCATCTGCCGGTAGAAGTAGGTGATCAGCAGCGAAGCGATATGGGCGCCGTCGACGTCGGCGTCGGTCATGATGATGATGCGGGAATAGCGCAGATCCTCCTCGCGGTACTGCGCGCCGGTGCCGCAGCCGATCGCCTGCATCAGGTCGGCGAGCTGGGCATTGGCGGTCAACTTGTCCTTGCCGGCGGAAGCGACGTTGAGGATTTTTCCGCGCAACGGCAGAATGGCTTGGGTCTTGCGATCGCGCGCCTGTTTGGCGCTGCCGCCGGCCGAATCGCCCTCGACGATGAACAGTTCCGATCCCTCCTGCGGCGCTATTGGTGCAATCGGCGAGCTTGCCGGGCAGCCGCAACTTCTTCACCGCGGTCTTGCGCGAAATCTCCTTTTCGGCGCGGCGGCGCAGCCGGTCCTCGGCGCGCTCGACGACGAAATCCAAGAGCTTGTTGGCCTGCAGCGGATTGCCCGACAGCCAATGGTCGAACGGGTCCTTGATCGCCTGTTCGACGATGCGCTGCGCCTCGGCGGTCGCCAGCCGATCCTTGGTCTGGCCCTGAAATTCGGGCTCGCGCACGAACACCGAAAGCATCACGGCCGCACCGACCATCACGTCTTCCGAGGTGATGCTGGCGGCGCGCTTGCCCTGGCCGACGCGCTCGGCGTGATCCTTCAGGCCACGCAACAGCGCGCTGCGCATGCCCGATTCATGGGTGCCGCCATCTGGCGTGGGAATGGTATTGCAATAGGAGGACAGAAAACCGTCGGCGTCGGCGGTCCAGGCCACCGCCCATTCGCAGGCGCCATGCGCGCCGTTGCGCCCCGACTTGCTGGAAAAAATATCCGGATGCACCAGGGTGTCGGCGTGGATCGCGGCGGCGAGATAATCCTTTAGCCCTCCGGGAAAGTGGAAGCTGTCTTCGGCGGGGACGTCCTCGATGCCCTTGAGCAGTTCCGGCGCGCAGTGCCAGCGGATTTCCACGCCGCCGAACAGATAGGCCTTCGAGCGCGCCATCTTGAACAGCCTCTGCGGCTTGAAGACGGCCTTGGCGCCGAAAATTTCGCCGTCCGGCTTGAAGCGGATCTTGGTGCCGCGACGGTTGTTGACCTTGCCGAGGTCTTCGAGCTTGCCCTTGGGCTGGCCGCGCTCGAACGCCATGCCGTAAAGCTTTTGACCGCGGGCGACTTCGACTTCGAGCCGCGAGGACAGCGCGTTCACGACCGACACGCCGACGCCGTGCAGGCCGCCCGAGGTTTCATAGACCTTGGAGTTGAACTTGCCGCCGGAGTGCAGCGTGCACATGATGACTTCAAGCGCCGACTTCTTCGGAAATTTCGGATGCGGATCGACGGGAATGCCGCGGCCGTTGTCGGTGACGGTGAGGAACCCGTCGGCGCCCAGCTCCACCTCGATGAACGTCGCGTGCCCGGCCAGCGCTTCGTCCATCGAGTTGTCGATGACTTCCGCAAACAGGTGGTGCAGCGCCTTCTCGTCGGTGCCGCCGATATACATGCCCGGCCGCCGCCGTACTGGCTCGAGGCCTTCCAGCACCTCGATGTCGCGGGCGGTATAGTCGGCCTCCGCGCCGGAATTGCGCGCGGCGACCTTCAGCGCGCCGCGGCTCTTCGGCTCGGGAGCGCCGAACAAGTCGTCAGAAGTTTTCGTTTTAGCTATTTTTTTCAATGGCTTGGGCATGTTTCTTCATCTGTTGCGCGCGGGCCCGCGCGGGCGAATTGATTGATCCTGACTATGCCATGGATGGGCGCAAAAAAGTGACCGCGCAGGGTTATGTCACCGCGCTCCGGAACACGATCAGCGCCAACAAGGCGAATGCGATCGTCACGATTGCCGATCCGATCACGGCAGGATCACGATCGCCATTCCAACGGGAAATGCCATCGCACCGACGATGATATGGAGCCTGCCCTGCACTTTGGCCAGTGCGCTGCCCCCAGCATCCCGACGAGCAGAGTCGCGACGCTCACGCACGTCGTCAACGGTCCGATCATTGCGGAAATTCTCCTGAGGTCAGACTGAGGATTGCAAGGCGGCTGGGTGGAGCCTCAGCCAACACGCTAGCGTGCGCCGGCGCCCGCCTTTGTGACTTGAAGTTACGAAAGCGGCTTGCTTACCTGATTTTAGCAACGCGGGCGAAAAAGTCAGGGTCCGAAAAACCGAACGGGGCGGGAAGGGCACCAGCGGAAATGGAAGATTTTGCGCGCGCCTCGGCCGATTTCGTGCGCGAGCATCAGGCCTGGGCCGCCCCGATCGTGTTGCTGCTCGCCTTCGGTGAATTGCTCGCCTTCATTTCGCTGTTGATCCCGGCCTGGGGCGCGCTGATCGCGATCGGCGCGCTGATCGGCGCCAGCGGCATCAGCTTCTGGCCGCTCTGCATCGCCGGCGGCATCGGGGCAGCCCTCGGCGATTGGGTCTCCTATTGGTTCGGCTTCAGGTACAAGGAACACGTCGCGCAGATGTGGCCGTTGTCGCGCTATCCGGAAATCCTGCCGCGCGGCGAGGCCTTCGTGCGACGGTGGGGCGTGCCGAGCATCTTCATCGGCCGGTTCTTCGGCCCGTTGCGGGCATCGGTGCCGCTCGCTGCCGGCATCTTCGAAATGCCTTACTGGCAATTCCAGATCGCCAATTTCGTTTCGGCGCTGGTCTGGGCCGCGGCGCTGTTGTTGTTCGGCGACGTGATCGGGCAGATCGCCGAATGGCTGTGGCGCGCGGTGTAACGGCGCGTGCAGGGAATTTCCTGGCGTGTGCGCAACCTGAAGGATTACGCTGAAGCGTTGTTCATCCATCGGTTGACCATTCCAGCGCATTCTGCGAAGCTTCGAAAGCAGTTTGGATGTCCACCCGCCTTGAGCGAGGATGGCGCAGTGCGCAAGCCGACACGCGACCCGGACAAAGGCAACGAGGATAGCGACTATCCCGGCCCAAGGGACTATCCGGGCCCAAGGATCGCCTATCCCGGCCTGGGGAGCAAATGGCCGGGACCGCTCGCTCCGGCGGAGATATCAAAAAACTGCTGCACAGCAGCCAGGCGATGGAAGGGAAATATGGCGAGCCGTTGAAGGGACTCTTGCAGATAAACCCGGTCGAACTGCTGCCCGGCGCCAGCACGGAAGAAGCGTTGGTCGCCTACGTTCAGTTGCTCGATGTGGTGAAGCAGGCTTCGCGGAAAGCGGTCGGAGCGGAGCATCTAGCCGCAGGGATCAGGAAACTCGGCCCACACAGCATCCGATTGGCCCAGTCCACGCGAGCCTTGGCCGACACCATCGAACTGAACGCTGCCATTGGCCAGTCGACAAAATTGTCCCCTCGCAAAGGCTGAGAAAATTGAGCGTGCATCGGGAAGAATTCCGTAAGACGGTCAGGGGTGATCTCGATTTTGCAACGGCCACTCTGACCGACCGATCTCGCATCATATCCCTCGGCATCGTAGCGCTTTGCTGGGCCTTTATGATTGGAGAGATACCCAAGAGTGGAGGGCTGACTGTACCCCTGGTGAACCTGCTCGGTCCGATGTTCCTGGCTCTATGCTCGATCCTGTGCGACTGGCTGCAATACCTGTTCGGATATCAATCCAGCCTGAGCACCCTTCGATCGATTGAGAGGGACCCGCATGCCGATATCGAGTACAAGGTGACTTCGCTGCCCTACCGTATGCGCTTCGCGATGTTCTACCTCAAACAGGCGTTCTGCTTTGCAGCATCGATATGGTTTCTGATCACGATCCTGCTTTCTTTGCTGTCAGCCGTGCCCCCGCATCCGAGCCGCGCTGCGGGTTGATCGACCGCGGCGGTGGAGATCTCGCCCGGGTGGTCGCCGAGGTGGCGTTGAACCGGCCGGTGACGCGAATGTCGGCAAAACTCCCGATTCTGCTCCCGTTTCTCGGGGTACAGCCACTACTGTGCCTGCATTACGTCAGTCGTCTTGACGAAAATCAGGCGCGGCCTTATAGCCGCACCCATGATCGACGCCGCGACCATCCTGACCGCTCGCCGCCGCCGCGCTCTCGCGGTAGGGGCGATCGTCTGCGTCTAAGATCGTCGCCCTTGCCGCCGGATTTGGTCCGCGGCACTTTTTCCTTGCAGCGCGATCCGATCCGGCGGCTCCTACGTCAAGCAGGAGTTTGAGCCCATGTACACGCCCCCACTGTTCAAGCCCGATCGCGCCGCGGCCTTAGGCTTCGCGCAGGCGCGTGGATTCGGCACGGTTTGCGCGTGGGACGGCAACAAGCCGATCGCCTCATCAGTGCCCTTCATTCTGACCTCGGCCGACGACGGCACGCCGCTCGCCGCCTTTCACGTCGCGCGCGGCAATCCGCTGCGAATTTCGCGGATGGGACTTCGTCCTGGCTGTTGGCGGTGAACGGCGCGGATGCCTATGTCTCCGCCGACTGGTATCTGTCGCCCGACCAGGTGCCGACCTGGCTTTACCAGGCCGTGCATCTGACGGGCGTGGTGCGAAAACAGTCCGAGCATGAGCTCGGCCCGCACCTCGACGCGCTCAGCGCGAAATTTGAAGGTTGGCTCGCGCCGAAACCGCCCTGGACATCGTCGAAAATGGCGGCGGCTCGGCTCAATGCGCTGAAAAAGGCCATTGTCGGCCTGGTCATGACGGTCGAGGAGATCGAGGGCAGTTTCAAGCTCAACCAAACCAAGTCCGAGGCCGATTATGCGGCCGTCGCCAATGCGCTCGGCGCGCAGGCTGACACGAACGCGCAACAAATCGCGCGTCTCATGCGCGAGACGCGGCCGCAGGCTTTCGCAAAACAGACGGCAGAGACCGAAGGGGGTGTGCCATGAGCACCAGAAGGAAGATCGGTATTTTGGGCGCGTCCGGCTACACCGGTTCCGACGCGGTGCGCCTGCTGGCGCGCCATCCCAATGCCGAAATCACGGCGCTCACCGCCAATACCCATGCCGGCAAGGCGATGGGCGAGGTGTTCCCGCATTTCTTCATGCTCGACCTGCCGAGGCTCACGGAATGGGAAAAGGTCGACTGGAGCAAGCTTGACGCGGTGTTCTGCGGATTGCCGCACGGCACCACGCAGGAGATCATCGCCGCCGTCCTTAAGGCCAATCCCGCCATCAAGATCCTCGACATGTCGGCGGACTTCCGGTTGCGCGACATGAACACCTATGCGCAGTGGTACGGCCACGAGCATCGCGCCCCAGAGCTGCAGGGCGAAGCCGTGTATGGGTTGACCGAATTTTATCGGGAGAAGATCGCCGCGGCGCGGCTGGTTGCCTGTCCCGGCTGTTATCCGACGGCGGCGCTCTTGGCATTGGTGCCGCTCGCGAAAGCCAGATTGATCGACGTGGACGATATCGTGATCGACGCGAAATCCGGTGTCACCGGCGCCGGCAGAGGGCTGAAGCAGAACACGCTGTTCTCGGAAGCGGGCGAGGGGCTTTCGCCCTATTCGGTGGGCACGCACCGGCATGCGCCGGAGATCGAGCAGGAGATCGCCGTCGCGGCGGGCTCCATGGTGACGGTGAACTTCACCCCGCACCTGATTCCGATGGCGCGCGGCGAGCTCTGCACCTCCTATGTCAAGCTCAAGGGCGCGACGCCGGACGATCTGCGCGGCGCGCTCGAACAGGCCTACCGCAACGAGCCGTTCGTTCATGTTGCGAAAAAGGGCGTGCTGCCGCAGACCCAGAACGTGCGCGGTTCGAACTATGCACAGATCGGCGTAGTCGCCGACCGCATCAAGAACCGCGCCATCGTCATCTCGGTGATCGACAATCTGGTGAAGGGCTCGGCCGGTCAGGCGATCCAGAACATGAATTTGATGTTCGGGCTGCCGGAGACAGCGGGGCTTGAGCAGATTGCGCTGTTTCCGTGACGGGATTGGCTGTGGACGAGCAAACCCTTCAGTTCTATCGCGGCAACGCCGAT
>CAVZQX010000062.1:32500-144625 GCA_963777475.1 uncultured Alphaproteobacteria bacterium | reverse complement strand
CGTGCCCAGCTGACGCCCGGGCAGCCCAGATGCATTAGTCATGAGTATTATCTTAGGCGAGGTGATGCTCGCGGAGAAGCAAACTGGCGATCTTCAACTGGCGGCCGAAAGACCGTGCGGTGGTCATTAGTTCGCGCCGCTAGACGAATTTTCATGTCCTTGGGGCTCATTCGGAAACGTTAACGGCCCGTCTAAGCGCCCCGACAGACAGGCTGCGCCGAAGGCGTTTCAACAGATCGTCGACGGCTCCCAGAATGGCGGCTTCCTCGCGAGATGTCGGGGCCATTTGTTGACTTGAAAGGTAGTTCCTGAACGCCACGATCTTCTGCAGCCTGACGAGTTCGTCTGCCTTACTCTCAATGAAAGCATCTACCCTGGCTTCGTATCGCAGTCTCTCTTGTTCACGCAGATAAGCCTCGTGGGCTTCCTCCCTCGCTCGCTTTGCAGCTTCGGCAGCAATGCGGTTGCGTCGAACGATCGCCGCACCGGTTAGCATCGCGACAACTATGTCGTTGAGATAGGTGTCCAAGCGAGTGGTTTTTTCGATTGCGCCACTGGCCAAGCAGGCAACTGGACTCCCATTGCGACCTAAGCGGATCGGTCAAAGTTAGGGACAATCGCCCAGACGGAAAATGGTCCCAGGTCCGCCAATGCTGCCTATTGGAACTATAAAGTGAGGGCCATTTCTTTTGGTGCTCTTCCCAGTCTGCCTTCGCCTTGAGCTCTGACTTGGTTGGTGCTCTGTCTTATCCTTTGTCTCTCCAAACCGGAGGACCATTATTTCTCCGTCAATGACCGCTTGACCGATCCTGGGGCATTGAAATTAGAGGATTTTATGCCAGATCGGGGGCGCAATCTGCCTTGCCGCAAGCGCACCGCTAGACCAAGAGAAGCCCGATCCCTATCCTGGGACTGGGTTCTCGCCCTTGGGAGAGCACCTGATAGCCAAAGAGGAAGTTTTTTTAAAATCTCTCCCTCCGCCAGCGTCCTTAGCGGACGGCGGCTGAGCTCGGTCGAGCGGCCTAAAAATCCCCAGCAAACGCGACCTTTTAGGCGATGGGTTGTACTGGAGATTCTCTGCGAAACGGCAACTTACGGGTGGAGACAGCATTTTTCTCCGAAGCTTCGTACTTCGCGATTTTAGTACAGTTCTGAAAAGTGAAGCGCGAGAGCCATTACTTGCATTGCAGTTTCTTCGCGTTTCGAATCCTTCTCAGATGAGCGAGAGTAACTGAGCATGCTACTAGCACCGTGAACTATCACTGTTGCGGTCAAGAAATGTCCGTTAAGAGCAAGATTTTGTTGCAAAAGTCGGTTGAGGGCTGCCTCGAAGCGTGATTCCGTTTTGTTGACGCGAATTGCGACGAGGTCGATCCATGATGGGCCGTCTGAAGAGTGACCAAGGTCAACTGTTCCACGAGTTTCATCTCGGCGACGCGGTTCCTGAAGATCATCTGATCCGTAAGATTGACGCGGCACTCGATCTGTCCTGGCTTCATGGCGGGCTTTCGGAAGTCGGCTCCGAGACCATCCGCCGCGCGTATGCGACGCATCCGATCTCCGATCTGCAGATCGAATATTCGCTGATCTCGCGCGGCATCGAGAGCGACATTTTGAAGACCTGTCGCGAGCTCGGCATCGGCATCATCGCCTACGGCGTGCTGTCGCGCGGGCTGACCCTTGCTTAGATCGATCTCCATTCATGATCAGGATCGGCTTTGCCCCTTCCCATTCCGCGAAGGAGGTTCTGAACAACGATGTCAATCAACGCTCTCGTCAAGGCGGGCCAGCACACGGTCGACCATGACACCAGCCTGGCCCAGATAGTTCGCCGGATCGCAGAGCGCCTCGAGTTCGCTGCGGCTCATCGCGCTCGCGATCTCCTTGTTCTCCAGCAAGAGCTCCAGCAGCGGCCGCTTCTGCCGCACCGCCTCGCGACAGATATCGTACACTAGATCATGGGCGTATTCGCGTCCCAGGCGAGGTCCGAGTCCCATCATGACCGCTTCAGAGACGACCAGACCGTTGGTCATGCCCAGATTGGCCCGCATCTGCTTTTCGTCGACCTCGAGACCCTCGAGCACGAAGCGTGCCTGCTTCAGCGCTCCCGCGATAAGGCAGAACGCCTCCGGCAAGACGATCCACTCGATTTCCCAGGGACCGGTCGAACGCTCGTGATCGGCGACCATCGCGTCCATCAGCGCCGCGGCATGTTGCCGGACGACTGAGATAGCTGCGTGAATGTAGCAGGAGGAGATCGGATTGCGCTTTTGAGGCATGGTCGAAGAGGAGCCGCGCCCGTGAGCGAAGGGCTCGTACACCTCGGCGACCTCAGTCTGCATCATCAATTTGACGTCCATCGACAGCTTGCCCAGCGTGCCTCCGACCAGTCCGAGAAAGGCGCCAACCTCGGCGATCGTATCGCGGATGGTGTGCCAGGCGATCACGGGCTGCGCGAGGCCGAGCTCGCGCATCAGGCCTTCCTGCGTCTCCATGGCGCCCCTTTCGATCGAGGCGAGCGTACCGGCGGCGCCGGCGAACTCGCCCATCAGCACGCGCGGGCGAAGCTGGAACAGCCGCTCGCGATGGCGCTCGACGGCCGACAACAGTCCGGCCATCTTGTAGCCGAAGGTGACCGGCACCGCCTGCTGCAGATTGCTGCGTCCGATCATCGGTGTATCGCGGTAACGCCGGGCCAAAGCCGCGAGAGCCTTCGACACCGCCGCAAGATCCTGGTCGACCAACGCCAGCGCTTCGCGAATTTGCAGCACGGTGGCGGTATCCGTGATGTCCTGGGTCGTGGCCCCCCAGTGGCAAAATTCGCCGAGGCGGTCGCGGCACAAGGCGTTGATCTGCGAGACGACGCCGAGCACGGGATAGCCGATGCGCTCGGTCTGGTCGCGCAGTTTTCCCATATCGATCTTGTTGATGTCGCAGGCGGCGACGATCTCGTCGGCCGCTTTCTGCGGGATGATGCCGAGCCGGGCCTGCACGCGGGCCAGAGCTGCCTCGATATCCAGATATTTCCGGGTTCGGTTCTCGTCCGACCAGACCGCCTTCATGGCGTCGGTGCTGAAGATGTTGCCGAAGATGGTGGAATTGATGATGGTGGCTGGCATCACTGGGCCTCCTGGTTGCTGGATGAATTTGCGCGTTCGATGATGGATTGCGCCCTGCGGAGCACAGGAGCATCCACCATGCGTTCGTCGACCTGTGCCGCGCCGACGCCCGCTGCTACGGCGGAAACGATACGACGCGCCCAGTCCAGTTCCTCGGCACTAGGCGCGAAAGCCCCCCGTACGATCGAGACCTGGCGGGGGTGAATGCAAAGCTTGGCGGCGAATCCCAGCGCCCGGGCGAAAGCAATGCCGTTGGCCAGGGCTTCATGATCGTGAATGGCCGCGGTGACGCCGGCGATCGGAGCGGCAAGGCCGGCGCAACGCGACGCCAGCTCGATCTGGCTGGCCGGCATCAGCAGCCCTCGCTGATCCTCGCTGAGGCCGAGGTCCAGGGCAAAATCGAGCGTCCCGAAGGCGAGACGCTGGACTCCGACGGTCCCCGCAATGATGTCAATTGCACGGAGCCCCAGCGCGCTCTCAATCAGCGGCACCAGTACCGGCTCTGCGCCGAGCGCGGCAAGGACATCCGTCAATACGGCACGCGCCTCTGCCTTTGGCACCATCGCACCGACACCGTGCAGGGCACGAAGCATCGCAAGGTCATCTGCGAACCAGGGTGTAGCCGCGCCGATGTCGGCGTGCTCCTGGATCAGGCGCTTCAGGATTTGCCGCGCCTCGGGGTGCTTGATATTGAGCGCCAGGCTTTCCTTGGAGCGGTTGGTCCATACGAAATGAGAGGCCAGGCCGCGCACCCGCGAGTCATAGCCGCGCGCAAAGTCTCCGACACCGGGTCGCTCGATCTTGATGACCCGGGCGCCGAGATCGGCGAGTTGCCGGGTGGCAAACGGAGCTGCGATCGCGTGCTCAAGGGTGACGACGGTTATTCCATCCAACGGTCTCATTGCATGACCCTCACTTCGTCACCGCTGTCGCGTCCATGGTCAGCCAGCCCTCATGATCCCTGGCCCACAGATGAATGTTTCCATCCGGATCGGGCGCGCCGCACACGGAGAATTTGCTGACATCGAAGGTTGGACGCACGGCCCGGAACCGGAATTCAACCAGCTCGGCATCGGGGCGCTTGTGACGAAGCAGGTCGAGCAGCAGCGTTGCGATCAGAGGGCCGTGTACAACAAGCCCAGGGTAGCCCTCGACCTCCGTGACGTAGCGTCGGTCGTAGTGGATGCGATGACCGTTGAAGGTCAGCGCCGAATAGCGGAACAACAACACGTCGTCGGCAATGTATTCACGTTGCCATTCTGCGCCGTCCGGCGCCTTGATCGGCTGCGCTGGCCTGTCGTACGGCCGGGGCGCGTCGCGGTAGACGATGTCGTGGAATTCCGTCAAGGCCGGAGCTGCCTCGTCTTCGCGGATGACCTCGTGGCGCACCTTCACGAAAACCAGATGGCCGCTGCGACCAGACTTCTCCGTGACATTCTCGATCCGCGACATGCGCCTCAGGCGGTCTCCGATCCGAAGCGGCTGGTGAAAGTGGAACTGACTTCCCGCCCACATGCGGCGGGGCAGCGGCACGGGAGGCAGAAAACCACCCCGCTTGGCATGGCCGTCCGGTCCGATCTCGGATTGCCGGTGCAGCGGCAGGAAATACAGCCAGTGCCACAGCGGAGGCAAAGGCGTCCCCGCGGCCGGACGTTCGGCCGGGCCGTCCAGCATGGCCGAGAGCGCAGCGTAAGGCGTGGGAGTGGCGGTGTCGGTCACGGTCTCGCTGCGGCCGATCCAGTCGGTCAAATTCATGATCGAATCTCCTGGTAGGAATTGCTCATGCGAATTGACGGGTCTCAACGCCGCTGTCGGCAACTACGCCGTTTTGTTCGAGTTCGCGCGTCAGCGTGTTGCGGTCGCAGGCGTTCTCCCAGAGCGACACCACGATGCTGGCCACGCAATTGCTGATCATACTGGTCAGCGCACGCGCCTCCGACATGAAGCGATCGATCCCGATCAAGAGCGCGACCGCGGCGACCGGCAGGTCCGGCATCACGGTAAGCGTAGCGACGAGTGCGACGAAGCCGCTGCCGGTTACGCCCGCCGCGCCCTTCGAGGTCAACAGCATCAGCCCGAGCATCGCCGCGATCTGTCCCCATGAGAGATGGATGTCGCAGGCCTGGGCGATGAACAGCGACGCGAGCGTCAGATAGATCGCGCTGCCGTCGAGGTTGAACGAATAGCCCAACGGCAGCACCAGACCGGACACACCCTTCTGGCAGCCGAGCCGCTCCAGCTTGCGCAGTGCGCCGGGCAGGGCGGGCTCGGAAGAGGAGGTGCCGAGGACGATAAGCAGTTCTTCCCGGAAGTATCGGATGGTCTTCCAGAGACTGAAGCCGTTGATCCGGGCCAAGGCCCCGAGGACGAGCACGACGAAAGCCCCGCAAGCGACGTAGAAGGCCAGGATCAGGAGCCCGAGCGAGCCGATCGACCGGATGCCATAGCGCCCGACCGTGAACGCCATCGCGCCGAATGCCCCGAGCGGCGCCAGCTTCATGATGAAGCCGAACGACGCAAACAGCACCTGTGAAAATGAATCAATGCCCTTCATCAGCGGCGCGCCGGCACCGCCGACGCGATTGATACCAAAGGCGACGAGGATCGAGATGAGCAGCACCGGCAGCACTTCACCTTCCGCGAACGCGCCGATAAACGAGTGCGGGATAATGTGCAGGATGAAATCGGCGAAGCCAACCGGAACAGCCTGCTTGGTGTAACGGGCAGCCACGCTCGGATCGAGCGAAGAGACTGCGACGTGCATACCGGCGCCCGGCTCAAGCACCAGGACCGCAACAAGTCCGGCCAGAAGTGCAGCGACGGTCAGCCCATAGAACAGTACCATCGACTTGACGAGGGTCCGGGCGATTTCGCGGTTGTCATGCAGGTTGCTGATGCCGCTGACGATCGTGCAGAACACGATTGGGGCGATCATCATCTTCACGAGCTTGACGAAGCCGTCCCCAAGCGGCTTGAGCGCTGCGCCAAAATCAGGCCAGACATGGCCAACCGCGATGCCAAGAACGACGCCGAACAGCACCTGGACGTAGAGTAGCCGGTAAAACGGCTTTCGCGTCGTGGCGCCATCACTTGCGCCTGATGCATCAACCCGCATCTCGCTTCTCCCTGTGTTATCCATTGTCTTGTTGTTTTTGGATCGCGTCGGCGATCTGCCCGCGAGCCGCTCGTTGGCGGCAGGCTTTTACTGCGTCGGCGGGACCCTTGACGTCCGACCTCTCACCCCTGAGGCTGGCGCCGATCCCGCCCGGAGCATTGCCCCGTGGAGCCCGTTCTGTGAAATGCAAAGAATTGTGCTATTATTCCAACAAGTGGAATAATAGGAGGAGCGTTCGAGATGAACGCGGAACTGCTCGACCTCAAGGCCTTCGTGACGGTTGCCGAACTGGGCAGTTTCGTCCGCACCGCGGAGGCGCTGAATCTGTCCCAGCCGGCACTCAGCCGACGCATCCAGAAGCTGGAGGAGAGCCTTGGCGCGCCGCTGCTTGAGCGATCAACGCGTCATGTGAAGCTGACCATGGTCGGCCGCGATTTCCTGCCCAAAATGCGCCGGCTCATCGACGAGTATGAGACATCCGTACTCGCTATCCGCGATTTTGGCGCGCGCAGCTCAGGGCTCGTCACCATCGCTGCGGTGCCCACGTCAGTGTTCTATTTTCTGCCGCGCGCGATCGCGCGATTTAGCGATGCATATCCCCGGATTCGCGTCCGGATTCTCGATATTGGAGCGAACGAAGGCCTGGAGGCAGTGGCGCGCGGCGAGGCGGATTTCGGCATCAATTTCATCGGAGCGTCGCACGGCGATATCGAGTTCACGAAGCTAGTGGATGAACCCTTTGTGCTCGCATGCCGTCAAGATCACGCGCTCGCGAAACGAAGGCGCGTGAGCTGGGCGGACTTGAAACCTGAGCGGATCATCATGGTTGGCCGCAACAGCGGCAATCGCGCCCTGATCGACAATGCACTCGTGCAACACGGGGTGCAGCTCAGCTGGACCTATGAAGTTGCACATCTCTCCGGGTCGCTTGGCCTCGTCGAAGCAGGACTTGGTATCGCCGTGCTGCCGCGTCTGGCAACACCGGCCCCGGATCACCCTATCGTTCGGGCAATCCGGTTGACCGACCCTGAAATCTTCAGAACGATCGGCATCATACGCCGGCGCGGTGCCGGCCTCTCGCCTTCCGCGAACCGCCTGCTGACGATGCTTCTTGAGACGTGGAGCTTCCGCAAGCGCAAGTAAATCAGAGCGTCAGCCAAAATAGAACATGCGACAGCTTATTGCATGTTTGCCTTTTCAATAGGCTGTCCTTGCGAAGTGAGGCGCCATCAGGGGGACACGCGCACCGCACGCGGATAGTCTAGGAGTTCCGAACGCTGTTCGACTGCGAGCGCAGTACTTCCTTGCATTTTGCAGCGAATGCCATGAGGTACTCGCCGATCTCTGAGCCAAGGGCCTCAGTGGGCTCGATGTCCTGCATGCTCATGTTGAGTGCGTAGACCGGCAGACCGTCCAGGACGATCGGCGTGGCGACGGCGAGCACGCCAGGCTGCCAGGAGACCGCACAATAGCCGTCGCGCCTGACGGCACGGATTGATTTCTGCACCTCGGCGTTCAGCGCCTTCGTGGCGGCGGCATTGCGTCGTCTGAATTGCGCGATCAGCCTGTCGCGCTCGGGTTCCGGGATGCCCGCGAGATAGGCGCGCCCGAGCGAGGTCAAGTCCATTGGGACCTGTTGACCGGCCACGATGCTGCGCAATGTCGGGCGCGAGTTGTAGCGAATGGATTCCAGATAGACCATCATTGCACGATCAGCTGTGGCGAGACCGACGTTCAGCCGGCGCCGCGTGGATTCAGCCCGCATCAGCGGGCCGAGCACCTTGAGCACCGGCGATCCCATGCGGACGGCGTGGCCGAGGCTGAGTACGGCGGCGGCAAGCCGATAGGTTCGCTCGGTCCGGACTTCGTCGAGCATGCCGAACTCGACCAAGGTCTTGGTCAGCCGGCTGACGGTGGAGCGGGGCAGGCTCGTGCGCTCGGCGATCTCGCCGTTGCCGAGCGTATCGACGCCGGGCCGGAAGGCACGCAGGATCTCGATGCCCCGCTCCAGCGACCGATTTCCATTTGCGCCACCAGAATATTGCCGCGCTGAAGCCATGCCGCGTTCCCTCCGACCAATTCCACTAAGTGGAAATGAGGCATATCCGCTTTTATGACAATTCTGTATAGCAAGCAAGCAATAAAACAAAGCGCAAAGCATCTCGGGAGCACGAAACGCAATGTCTAACATTCCTGTTGGGTAATTTCCGGCGTGGTCCGGTTCGTCGACTTGGACGCGACGGACGCCGGCTTGAAATCGATACATCGTTGGTCCCTCGGCGCAGGCGCGCCGAGATGTCCGGGTCGGCATCAGCCGGCGCGGCCGGAGTGATGCGTCCTCCGCGATGAAGATCCGCGCACAGCGCCAAACCACAATCGAAGGCTTGCACATGACCTATCAGCTCATCGAGTTCTCAGTCGATGCCGGCGTCGCCACCATCGCCCTCAACAGGCCCGACCGCCGAAATGCCATGAGCGACGACATGCGCTCGGAATTCGTGAACGCGCTCCAGGCGGTCACGAGCGACAATGCGATCCGGGCGCTGGTCTTGACGGGGCGCGGCAGCGCGTTCTGCGCAGGCGGCGATATCAGCGGCATGAAGCGGCGCCTGGAAGCTCCGCAAGGCGAAGTCGCGTTCAATGGCTGGAGCCGCCAGCAGGGCGTGCATCGGGTCCAATCCATGCTGCTCAACCTGCCCAAGCCGACCATCGCCGCGGTCAACGGCGCGGCAGCCGGTCTCGGCGCCGATACCGCGCTCGCTTGCGATTTCCTGATCGGCTCGGAGCGTTCGAAATTCACCTGGTCCTACATCAAGCGCGGACTGATCCCCGATGGCGGCGGATCCTACTTTCTGCCACGACGGGTCGGACTTCCCAAGGCGAAGGAGCTGATCTTCACCGGGCGGATGGTCGAGGCCGAAGAGGCTCTCGCGCTCGGCATCCTCGATCGCAAGGTGGCCTCCGGCGAACTGCTGTCGGCCGCGCAGGCGTGGGCCGTCGAGCTCGCGCAGGGATCGCCGACCGCGCTGGCATTGGGCAAGAAGATCCTCAACCAGACTTTTGAGCGTTCGGCCCACGAGATCTTCGATCTCGGCAGTCAGGCGCAAGCCATCTGCTACACCAGCGCCGAGCACCGCGAAGCGGTGATGGCGTTCCTCGCAAAATCGTCCTCGAAGGAGTGATGCCATGAACGCCATCGCACGTCTCATTCGGCCGCGGAGCGTTGCCGTCATCGGCGCTTCCGCCGATCCAGGCAAGACCTCGGGACGGCCGGTGTCATTCCTGCAAAAGCACGGCTTTTCGGGCGCGATTTACCCGGTCAACCCGAAGGTCGAACGCATCGGTGAGCTCACCTGCTATCCCGATGTCGGGGCGCTGCCGGCGGTGCCCGATGTTGGGATCGTTCTCCTCGGCGCGGAGCGCGCGCATCTCGCCGTGCGGGAGCTCGCCAAAAGAGGCGCCGCCGCAGCGATCGTCCTTGCGAGCGGCTATACCGAAACCGGCGAGGAGGGGGCCTTGCGCCAGAAAGAGCTTCTGGAAGCTGCCGGCTCGATGCGGATCCTCGGCCCCAACACGATCGGCCTCGTCAACCTGACCGACAATATCGTGCTGTCGGCCTCGGGCGCACTGGCGATGGATCACCTCCCCGCCGGCCCAATCGGGCTCGTGTCGCAAAGCGGCGGAATCCTCGGGGCGTTGCTCTCCCGCGCGGCGGCGCGCGGCATCGGGCTGTCGAAGCTCGTGTCCACCAGCAACGAAGCCGACCTCGAGCTTTCGGACTTCATCGAATTTCTTGCAGCGGACGAAGCCACCAAGGTGATCGCGCTGTACGTCGAGGCGATCCGGCATCCGGTCCGTTTCCGCGAAGCAGTCCGAAAAGCGCGTCTGGCCGGCAAGCCGGTGGTGGCTTTCAAGATCGGCCGTTCGGAGGCCGGAGCCAAGGCAGCCGTCTCGCATACCGGCGCGCTGGCCGGCTCCGATCGCATGTACGATGCGCTGTTCAGGCAGCTCGGTGTGATCCGGGCGAAGACATTCGAGGACCTGCTCGACATTCCGGCCGCTCTCGCTGCGGGGCGGAAGCTTTGCGGAAAGCGCGTGGCGATCCTCACTTCCACGGGCGGCGCCGGAACAATCGTTTCCGACAGTCTCGGCGTCGCCGGTTTCGAGACGCCTGCGCCAGATGCCGAGACCGCGGCACAGCTCGCCTCGCTGCAATCCGGCTCCCATGCCAATCTCGACCGCAATCCGGTCGACTTGACGCTGGCCGGCCTGCATCCGGATATCCTGCGGGGTGCGATCCGCGCTCTGCTTGCCAGCCCGTCTTATGATGCCCTGGTGATCATTGCAGGGTCGTCTGCCGTCGGATCTCCGGCGCTGCTTGCAGATGCCGTCCACGACTGCCTGCCGATGTCCGACAAACCAGTCATCGCCTATGTCAGTCCTCACGCGCCGAACGTCGGCGCCGTCCTTACCGAGCGAGGCGTGCCGGCCTATACGTCGGCCGAAAGCTGCGCGTCTGCATTCTCTGGCTTGCTCATGGCAGCCAAGTCTTCGCAGCGTGAAGTTGCCTCGTCAGCCGAACGGAAGGTCGACATCAGCGACTTCTCCCCGGGCTCGCTCGATGAGGCCCAAGCCAAGGCGCTTTTCACCCGGTTCGGCATACCTGCGGTGGCCGAGCGGATCGTCAAGACGCCGGCGGAGGCGGAAGCGGCCGCGCACGAGCTTGGCGGAACGGTCGTGCTGAAGATCCTGTCGGGCGAGATCACGCACAAGAGCGATGTCGGTGGCGTCGCGATCAATCTGACGCCGGATACGATCGGCGGACGGCTGACCACCATGGCGAACGATGTAGAGAAGGCGACCGGCGAGCGTCCGCAACGCTTCCTGGTTCAGGAGATGGTCGCGGGCGGCACCGAGCTGATCTTGGGCATGCACCGCGATGCGCTGGGCACAGCGGTTCTACTCGGCATGGGCGGCGTCACCGCGGAGCTCTTCAAGGATACGACCATGCGTCTCCTGCCGCCGCAGGGTGGCCTCAGCCGCGATGACGCGCTCTCGATGCTGCATGACCTCATCACCTGGCCGTTGCTGGACGGATTTCGGGGACGGCCGATGGCGGACGTCGAGGCGCTGGTGTCCACGATCGTGGCCTTCTCGCTGATGGCAGCACAGCTCGGCGAGCGCCTGATCGAGGCCGAGATCAATCCCGTATTCGTCTTGCCGGCAGGTCAAGGCGTGCGCGCCGCGGATGGCGTCGTGGTGCTAGGAGCGGCCGCCGACTGAGCAGGCCCCGCTCGGTCCGGCATAGGCATCATCGAACCGTTCTGACGAAGGTCGGGCCGCAACGAACATCGAAAAGCATCGGCATTTCGCCGGTGGCCAAAATCAAAAGGGAGGATACGCATGTCGACGCTGGTTCATGCTGCGTCCGAATCAACCGGAGTAAGCACGAGGAAATTTCTGACCGCGCTGATTGGTCTAGCGATCATGATGGCAATCATCATGGCGCCATCGCCGGCTGGTCTGTCGCTGGCGGGACAGCGCGTCATCGCCGTGATGACCTTCGTGGTGCTGATGTGGATCACCGAGGCAATCCCCTATGGGGTGAGCGCGGTCGCGCTTGTATTCCTCTTGATCCTTGCGCTCGGCTTTTCACCGGCCGGGAACGACGCAGGTGCGATTCTTGGAACGGCAAAGGCTATTCCGCTCGCGCTCAGCGGCTTCTCCAACAGCGGCTGGCTGTTCGTCGCGGCGGGTCTCGCCATGGCGGCGGCGATCACCAGCACGGGGCTCGAGAAGCGGGTGGCCTATCTGATCCTGAAGCTGGTCGGCGCAAACACCCATGCGATCATGTTCGGCATCATCCTGACCGCCTTCGCGCTCACCTTTTTCATTCCCTCGGTGATCGCGCGAGCGGCGACGCTCGTTCCGATCGTGATCGGACTGACCGAGGCATTTGGCCTTCCGCGCAGCAGCCAGATTGGCAAGGCGATGCTCCTTCTCGCGGGCATTCTGCCATCGGTGACCGGCGTGGGAGTGCTCACGGGAGCCGCGCCCAATCCGGTGATGGTCAACTTCCTCACCGGAGCTGGCCAGGTCCAGATCGGCTATGTCGACTGGCTGGTCTATCTGCTTCCCTACACTGTCCTTTTTTCCATCGGCCTCTATTTCCTGGCGACCCGGCTCTTCAAGTTTGAGTTCGCAGAATTGCCTGGAGGGAACGACTACATCGCCGCTCGCCTTACGGAATTGGGGCCGATGTCCACGTCCGAGAAGCGGGCGTCGTTCATCATGGCGCTGACGATCCTCCTCTGGGCGACCGACAAGGTCCACCATGTCGAGGCATCTGCTATTTCGGTACTTTGCGTGTTGCTGCTCGTGTTGCCGGGTGTCGGGGTCATCACGTGCAATGATCTCTATAAGCGAATTGACTGGAATTCGATTCTGCTGTTCGGCGCAGGAATTTCGATGGCGGAGATGCTGACCAAGACCGGCGGGGCAGCGTGGCTGTCGAAGGTGGCGTTCGTCGAGTCCGGGATGGGACGCCTGTCGGTCACGGCACTGGCGATCATGATCTTCGTCGTCGTGTTCTTCGTCCGCTTCTGCTTCACCAGCATCACGTCCTGCCTGACCGCGATCACGCCGGCGATCATCGGGTTTCTGGTGTCCCTGCACAATCCGGACCTGCCGATCGTCGGAATCGTACTTGGTGTGGCTCTCATTGCTCAATGTCTGTCGATCATCCCGGTGACGTCCGCTCCGGCCATGATCGCCTACGGTGCCGGCGGCTTTACGACGCGGGACATGATGCGTCTCGGCCTGCCGCTTGCGGCGGTCATGTACGGCCTCATCGTGCTGTTCATGTTCACCTACTGGCCGCTCGTGGGTCTGTGGAAGTGAAAGGAGAGTGCACACAGGCACAACGCGCTCGCCTCAGTGGCATGGGGCAGGCTTGCTGGCCGCGTTGCTGGCCGGCCAGGGCGCAAAGCGGCCGAAGCGCCCACGCTGATCGGGCGCTATCGGCAGGTTTGCATCAAGGTATGCGATTTCGATCAAATCAATCAAGCAACATAGAGGAAGGTGCTCGCTGTATGCTCGCCAGCGTTGCCTTACCGCTCGCCCATCGTTTTCTTGGCGATGACGATGAAGTAGCGCGCTGCCGGCGACAGACTAACGCCAGCGCGGGTCACCAGCGAGACTTGACGCTTGATCTGAGGCGCCGCCAACGGCACCGCGACGAGTGAAGGAAATTGCTTCGCAGGCAGCATATGGGCCGGAAGAATGCTTACCATGCCGCTCTGCGCGGTGATCGCGAGTGCGGTGGTGATGAGCGACACCTCTAGCGCCGGCGTCAGCGATTTGCCCGCTTTTATCAGGGCTTGATCGATCTGCGTGCGGATCCGCGTCCCTTGGCGCATGGCGATGGTTTGCGAGGATTCGATCTCGTTCCACGTTATGCTCCGTCGCCCAGCGAAGTGGCCGTCCTTACGGCTGATAGCGCACAGAGGGCTCTGCAGGAGCAGTTCGATCCGCGCACCCGGGGTATCCTCACCCTCCACGCTACCGATGCCGAGCTCAACCTTGCCGCTGACGACGAATTCGAGAAGCTGCTCCGTGGCGACGTCGAGCAACTCGATGCGCACGTCTGGATGCTCCCGGGTGTAGCGGGCGAGGATAGGCGGCAAAATCGCCGATGCGGCGCCGGCCGACACCGCGAGCCTGATACGACCGGCCTTGAGTTCGGCGAGATTTCGCATGTGTTCGGCGAGTCCGCTGGTGTCGGCGAGAATCCGTTCGGCGATCGGCACGGCCTCGTCGCAAGCTGCCGTTGGCGACAGCGCTCGTGTAGTGCGGTCAAACAATTTTACGCCCAGCGTTAGCTCGAGCTGGCGAATCAAAACGCTCATCGCCGATTGCGTCACGCGAAGCTCGGCGGCGGCCTTGGTCAGGCTGCGCTGGCGATGAACGAGAAGCAGGGCCTCGAGCTGCCGCATTGTCGGTTTCATAAATTACCTTCATGAATTCAGAACTATTTTACGACTTCCCGAATGAACAATAAACTGCCCTAATGTAAATTCGTGCAGATTTCACACGACAGATGGCGTCACCGCGGCCGCAGAGCGAACCCGCTTGAGGGATTGGACGTAAATGAGCTCAACACAGACGCAGGTATTGGTGGTTGGGGCCGGACCGGTCGGCCTCACCGCCGCTATGGATCTCGCCGCACGCGGAATTGAGGTCGTCGTGGCGGAGACGCGCCGCGCCGGGGAACCGCCCGAGGTCAAATGCAATCACGTTTCTGCACGATCGATGGAGGTCTTCCGTCGCCTCGGTATTGTCGATCGTATAAGAAATGCCGGACTTCCAGCGGATTTTCCCAATGATTGTGCCTATCGTACCGCGGTGGTGGGGCGCGAACTGACGCGGATTCCGATCCCATGCCGCGCAGAGCGATACACGGCCACCGATGGTCCTGACACCTGGTGGCCTACGCCGGAGCCACCGCACCGCATCAATCAGATTTATCTGGAGCCGATCCTTTTCGAGTGCGCGCGGCACAATCCGCGCATCCGGATCCTGTCGCGAACGCAGATCGAGAGCTTTCAACAGCGGGATGATCAAGTGGTGGCGACAGCTCGCGATCTGGATGGTGGCGGTAGCTTCTCGATCCTGGCGGACTACTTGATTGGGTGTGACGGCGGACGCTCGACCGTCCGGAAACAGATTGGCGCTCGCCTTGCCGGCACCGATGTCGTGCAGCGGGTGCAATCGACCTATATCCATGCGCCGGATCTCAAGCATTTGATTGCGCAAAAACCGGCCTGGATGACGATGTCGCTCAACCCTCGGCGCTGCGGCACCACGGTCGCCATTGATGGCAAAGACAACTGGCTGATTCACAATCACCTGGCACCGGGTGAGACCGAGTTCGACAGTGTCGATCGCGATTGGGCGCTACGTACGATCCTCGGTGTGGGACCGGATTTCCGGTACGAGATCATCAGCAAGGAGGATTGGGTTGGGCGCCGCCTCGTTGCCGACCGTTTTCGGGACCGTCGCGTCTTCATCTGCGGCGACGCTGCGCATCTCTGGATTCCCTACGCCGGCTACGGCATGAATGCGGGTATTGCCGACGCCGTCAGTCTGTGCTGGTTGATGGCGGCGACGCTGCAGGGCTGGGTCTCACCGGACATTCTCGACGCCTATGAGAACGAGCGGCAGCCGATTACGGAGCAGGTGTCGCATTTCGCCATGAACCACGCGCTCGGGGTCATGAGCCAGCGCCGCAGCGTGCCGGAGGCCGTCGAGTTCGACGGTCCCGAGGGAGACCGGGTGCGGGCAAGTGTCGGCCAGGCCGCCTACGACCTCAACGTCCAGCAATATTGCTGCGCCGGTCTCAACTTCGGCTACTATTACGATGGATCCTCGATCGTCGCCTATGACGGCGAGACGGCGCCGTCCTACAGCATGGGCAACTTCACTCCGTCGACGGCTCCGGGTGCGCGAGCGCCACATCTCTGGCTGGAGGATCGCCGATCGCTCTGGGACGCGCTCGGGCCGGCCTACACGTTGTTGCGTGTTGATCCGACGGTCGAAATCGATCCATTGCTGCAGGCCGCGGCGCGCCAGCGCCTGCCGCTCGCTATTGTTGACGTCGATACCGACGAAGCGCGACGCTCCTATACGGAGCCACTCGTCCTGATCCGGCCGGACACCCACATCGCGTGGCGCGGCTACACCTGCCCGGCCGATGCTGATGGCTTGGTCATGCGCCTGCGAGGTGCACTTGGCCGCGCCCCCGCGAATCGAGGTACTCAACACGAGATCGAGGTCTAGACTGACGCAGGCCGAGCAGTTCATTGCCTGGGCGCCGCTTGGCGACGAGCAAGACGCAGCCAGAGCCATCCCCGCCGCGACCGATGGCCGTCCCTGACGTGGCAACAAGGTGCCGTCGAGCAAAGGATAGCTGGAAGTCGAAAAGCCGGCACCAAAATCATAGGAAAAAAAGGATATGAGCCGTCATAGTGCTGCGCACTATTTCCTCGAGGGTCTGGTCGATCTCGGGGTGGAGTACATCTTCGCCAACCTCGGTACGGATCATGTCTCGCTGATCGAAGAAATAGCGCGCTGGGACCACGAACGCCGCAGGCATCCCGAAGTGATTCTCTGCCCGCATCAGATCGTCGCCGTTCATATGGCCGGGGGCTATGCATTGGCTACCGGCAGAGGGCAGGCGGTGTTCGTTCACGTCGATGCCGGAACCGCCAACGCCTGTATGGCGATCCAGAACCTGTTCCGCTATCGGCTACCAGCACTGCTGTTCGCCGGCCGCGCTCCCTACACGCTGCATGGCGAGTTGAAGGGTTCGCGCGATACCTATGTGCACTTCGTCCAGGATCCCTTTGATATTGCCAGCATCGTGCGCCCCTACGTCAAATGGGAATATTCGCTTCCGTCGGCATAGTGGTGAAGGAAGCCCTGACCCGCGCCAGCGCCTTCATGCACAGCGACCCGCCGGGCCCGGTCTACATGATGCTGCCGCGCGAGACGCTGGCCGAGGAATGGGACGAGGCGCAGATGCCGGCCTACAAGCCCGCTCGCTACGGCGGTGTTAAAGCCGGCGGCATCGACCAAACCCGAGTCGATGCGATCGCCGATCGCCTGATGGCGGCGGAAAATCCAATCGCGCTGACGGCGTATCTTGGTCGCAACGAGGATGCCGTCGCCGCGTTGGATCGGCTCGCGCTCGCTTATGGGATCCAGGTCGCAGAGTTCAACTCGATCGATCTCAACGTCTCGCAGGATTCGCCGTGCTTCGCGGGGTTCGATCCGCTGCCCTTGCTGGAACAGGCGGATGTCGGGCTGCTGCTTGATACCGACGTGCCCTTTGTGCCGCAATACGCCCGATGCGTCGACGCTATCAAGTGGATCCAGATCGATATCGACCCGTTGAAGTCGGATTTTCCGATGTGGGGATTCCCGACCGACATGAGGGTGCAGGGCGATTGCGCGACTGTGCTGGAGCAGGTGCTCAAGGTCATAAATGCGCGCACTTACGATGATTACCGCAAACGTGTTGCCGCGCGCATCGCCCGGTGGAAGGTTGTGCGCGACGCCGCGGCCATGCGTCGCGCGACAACTGCCGCGAACAGGGGCGTGCCTGGTGCGCTTGGCGCGGCCTACCTGTTTGCGACGCTTAACGGCAAGCTGTCGCAGGAAGATATTGTCGTCAATGAAGCGATCCGCAATGCGCCGCTCGTCCAGGAACACATTCGCCGCACGCTGCCGCACAGCTACCTCGGGCTTGCCGGAGGCGGACTTGGCTTCAGCGGCGGCATGGCGCTGGGGCTGAAGCTCGCGCGACCGGAGCGCCGCGTCGTCCAGATCATCGGTGACGGCGCTTTTCACTTTTCGTCGCCGGATTCGGTGTTTGCCGTCGCCCAGCAGTATCAAGTTCCAATTCTGACGGTGGTGCTGGACAACGGAGGCTGGCAGGCGGTCAAGTCCTCGGTACAGCGGGTATATCCGAAGGGATTTGCCGCGGCGACCAATTCGTTCCAGTCGCAATTGCGCTCGGGAAGGCAGGGCGAGCAGCGGCGCTTCTCGGATATCGGTCGCGCGTTCGGCGCCCATGGCGAATTCGTCAGCGAGCCGGACGAATTGGGCTCGGCGATCGATCGCTGTCTTGCCGCAATCGACAGCGGCATTGCTGCCGTACTTCACGTCCAGATCACACCACTCTGACGAATATTCATGAGTTTTGCTTATGAATTCATCATAATTTTCCACCTACTCTTATTGAGCGATCCCTCCCTACAATGAAAATGCGTCGCAAGAGCGCTCCTCCTCCCGCAGCAATGAACTGCGGCTCGGAGGCATAACGAAATTCGGAAAACGGGGGGCGCTATGCAAGACAATACCTTTGACGTGGGCAAATTTATTGACGACCAGCGTATTGGCCCAACGCAGCTAATCGTTTTGGTGCTTTGCGCGCTTGTCATGATCTGCGACGGCTATGATGTGTTCGTCATGGGGTTCGTGTTGCAGCCCATCGCTGCCGATTTCAAGGTTTCCCCCGCAGCCATCACGCCGGTATTCGTCATACAGAACCTTGGCCTTGCACTGGGAACAGTCCTCATTGGCCCGTTTGCGGATCGCTTCGGTCGCCGCTGGATAATGGTTGGATCGGCCGCATCGTTCGGGCTTTTGACCCTGGCCCTGACGCGCGCTTCGTCGGTCGATGAACTCATTGCGCTGCGATTTGTAGCCGGCCTCTTTTTTGGAAGCCTGATTCCCAACGCAATTGCGGTTACGACAGAGTTCGCGCCTGTGCGCTTTCGGGCGACGCTTGTGACATGGATGTTCATCGGATACGTGGCTGGCGCCGGCTCAGGTGGAGCTGTCGCAGTATATTTTGTCAAAAACTATGGATGGCAAAGCGCGTTTTGGGTCGGGGGCCTGGCGCCGATTGTCGCCGCGGTCATGCTCTTCTTCTTTCTGCCAGAATCGATCCGCTACCGCGTTCTCAAAGATGGGCGTGATCGGAGGATTCCTGATGTTCTGCGTAGAATGGACGCTTCGCTGAAACTGACGGGTGATGAGCGGTTCGTGTTGAATGAACCGAGAGCGACCGGCTCCCCGATCCCGGCTTTATTCCAGGACGGCCGCATGTTGGCGACTGTGCTGCTCTGGCTGGGCTTCTTTATGAAATCTTATGGTGATTTCGATCTTTGGCGCATTCCTTCCGACGTTCCTGAACAATTTCGGCGAACTAAGCAGGGAACATGCGGCCGCTATCGCCTCGTTCTATTCCCTTGAGCGGGATTGTTGCGTTGCTTTTTTATGGTCGGCTTATCGACGTGTTTGGGCCTGCTCGGATTCTGATGCTCACATATCTGGCGGCAACCATCGCAATCTGCGCGTTGGGCGTCATCGATCTCAAGTCGTTCTGGATATACGTTGCGATGTTCATCATCGGGGCTACCGTCATTGCAGCGCAAGTCGGTTTGAATGCGCTTGCCGCGATGATCTATCCGACGCGGATGCGTGCGACCGGGGTAGGTTGGGCATTCGGCGCCGGCCGCCTGGGCGGGATGATCGGCCCTATCTTCGGAGGCATGGCGCTGGCAGGTAAATGGGGCGCTCTTCCGACTTTCATGGGCATTGCCTTACCAATGCTGATCGCGAGTCTGGCCATGTTTTTGATCGGCTCCTCGTTTTCGGGGGCCGGGGCAAGACCGGACGATGAAGTGTCGGTTCTGAAAGCTGGGAAGTCCTCTGCGACATGAGGTGCGGCACCTCGGAACAGGGGTCTTTGAAAATTATCCATTGGCTGGTGGCCGGAAGTTATCGCCGTCGTACGCCTTATCTTCCAAGACAGTGGCTCATGCTGCAACGCGGCACTATCAGCCCTGTTAATGTGGACTATTCTTCGCGGCAGTGACGTTTGCACGAGAGCCGCTGGAGCGAAGGGGATGTTTATGAAGCGGCGAGGGGAGTGACTAGATGACCGAGGTGATGGCCGGAGCCGAACCGTTTTTCCTGCCCGGTGATGACCGGGCGGTCCTGGTCCTGCACGGTTTCACCGGATCGACACAAAGCATCAGATACTTCGGGGAAGAGCTCCACCAACGATTCGGTTTCACTGTCAGTGCACCGCGTCTTGCCGGACATGGCACGTCGCCGGACGACATGGAGACGACCGGTTACCTTGACTGGCTCGCGTCCGCCGAGGAAGCACTCCATCAATTGGCGAGTCAGCGAAAGAGGGTATTCGTTACGGGGCTCTCGATGGGGGGCACGATTACCCTCAATCTCGCCGCGCGATTTCCGGATATCGTCTCCGGCATCATCCCGATTAATAGCCCGGTAGGGATCTTCAACGGGGCTCTCGCCGAACTCTTAATGAGCAGGGCCGCGCCGAAGCGTATCCCGGGCATTGGTTCAGATATCAAGGCAGACGGCGTAACCGAGCTTGCGTACAAAGAGGTTCCGGTTTCATGCTTGCGGGAAGCAAATATCCTCATTGCCGGAACTGGAAACCTGCTGCAGAAGATCGTCTGCCCGACGCTCGCCATTCAATCCCGCGCGGACCATGTCGTGTCGCCAGCCAACGGCCGCCGGATTGCTGAAAACGTCGGCTCGAACGATTTTCGGATGCTATGGTTGGAAAATTCGTTCCATGTCGCGACACTGGATAACGACAAGGAACAGATCGTCGAACGCTCCGGAAACTTCATTTCCGAGATCGCGGGGGTTCGTTGAAGCATGAGCTGGTGGACCCAGGCGGCCGCCATCGTTCTCCCTGAGAACGCCACGACGAAAATCGCAACGAATTGGGTGAATTGACCCTGAAAAAATGCCGTGAAAACATTTGCCACACAACAAACCAACAACTCAGAAGATATTCACTGCAGATATTCACTGCGTTCGCGAATGGAATTGTCGGATTCAAACGGCCACGATCAGCGAGTGTCGGTATCGGTGGTTCGAACGTGTGACCTTCGCCTTCGGAGGGCAACGGTCAGGCGCGCAGACAATCTCTTAGTCACGGTGTGCTCCGGAAGAGCATAGATAAGTCTGCTCCTCATTCACGCCTTAGCCGTCCAACGACCCAATGAAAGTAATCCGCTGGGCCTCTGTTGCGACATCGTCAAACCAGTGTTCTCTAACTGGACGCAATTGTAGAGGACATCCGGGTGGCCCGGACGGCGGCGGCAAAGGGGTCGCTGCTCTTAGAAACTCTGCCTATTTCGCTATCGATCCGGTCGTACTCGCGGCGATCACTCAAACTGCCGCCCCCTCACGGCCTATGGGGCCGCCAAAACGTCGAGCCCCGCGCCCTATCGCTGTGCTGAGAAGGTGATTGAGAGCGCTTGCGTCATAAACACTGCCTACGCTCCATACGCCATCAGCGAGGAAGCACGTTGAGACCTCGAGCTCGACCCCTATAGTGCGCAGATCAATCGATATTGGCCCTTTATTCCACACCGCAGATCGCTCGTCCGGCAGACTTCTCGACCTTGACATCGCTTCAAATGCGGGCCGGCGACATTGTCGAGATCAGGAGCGCGCTCGTTGAGATCCGCTAAAAATCGATCCGCTTCCAGCACGAGATGCACAAGCGTCGACGACTATCACATGAGCTTGCCACGGACGAACCGGGCAGCATGAACCACGCCTGATGATAGGTGAACTCAGGCCTCCGCGCCTCGCTTGATCGACATCACCTTCTTGGGATCGAGCCAGTGGTCGATCCGATCAGCCCAATGTTGCATCAGCTTCGTGCGCGAGCCGATCAGCGCGAGCGGTCCGTGCTTCTTGTAGAGCCCTTCCACAGTCGAATTATCGAGATGCGCGAGCTGCAGCTCGACGACATCGCCATCCCATGCCTTGGCGTCCTCGATCTCTTCGTGGTGAGACAGGGTCGAGAAGGTGGTCCGGAATCCGTGGGCGCAATGATCAGTCTTGGTGTCAATGCCAAGCAGCCGCAAGCGCTTGTTGAGCGTGTTGTTCGATAGCGGGGCATCCTTCGAGCAGGAAAATGCGTACCGGCGATGGCCGGTCAGCTTCTGAACGCTGCGCAGGATTGCAAGTGCCTGCCGTGACAAAGGCACGACATGGTCCCAACCGGCCTTCATTTTGGCGGCTGGAATAGTCCAGCGTTCGGCATCCCAATCGACCTCGCTCCACTCCATTTCATTGACCATGCCGGGGCGGGGAATGGTCAGCGCATCGAAGCGCAAAGCAAGGCCAACAACGTCACTAAACCTCGCTCTCGTCCACGGTGCGCTGACGAGCTTGAAGACGCGCGTCACGTCGCGTGGTTCGGTGACGCCGGGACGCGGCGTCGAAATGTTGGCATCATCTGCCCATTCAGGTTGCGGAATGGATTGTAGCCGTCGCCTTCGACGTCGGCATAGTCGCAGATTTGCTCACCGATGCTGCGCACGCGGTCGCGGGTTTCCAGCTTTCCCTCGGCTTCGTATGAACGCATGAAAGCGAGCACGTCCGGACGCTTGATGTCCTGCCTGCACAGCTTGCCGAAGCGAGCCTTGACGTAGCCGACCCTCAGCTCAAGCACCTCGATGGTCTTGGGGTCGCGCACCGCGACGATCCTGCCACGTTTGACTTTCTCCACCTTTTTCTTCGCGAGTCCCTCGTCGGCCCATTGCTCGAAAGGCCGGGCGGCCGCCTGCCTGTGCTTGTCGAGCTGCTTCTCGGTGCTGGGGTCTTTGCCTTCCTTGAGCAGGTCTTTGGCCTTGTCGCGCTCGCGCCGCGCGTCGGCGAGCGAGAACGTGCCGTCCTTGCCGTTGCCGTAAGGGCCGATGGAGTAGGTTTTTTGACGGCTGTGAAAGCGATAGCCCATCCGCCAGAGCTTGGAGGCAGCGTTGCCGGGCCTGCTCTTGTCCGGCGTGGCGAAGAGATAGAGACCGCCGCCGGTCACGTCGGAAATCTTGGCGGGGCTCCACGCGCCCTCGTTGAACTTCGGTCGGGCGGCGCAGCAGTCGACGTCGGTCCTGATCTGCTTTGGGTTGGCGCTCGCGCCATCGTTCTTGCGAGCTATCTGCTCAATTCCCTCGTTCGGAACAGCGAAAGTCGCCGTGAACGTTTGTTCTCCCGATACCAACAGAAATACCAACAAAACGGACGGCTGCCGCGGAACTTTTGCGTGTATTTTCAATGCACCGCGAAAAAACCAGGAATCGACTAGCGTCGTAAGCTGTTGTTACTGCTGGAATTTTCAGTCTGGTGCCCCTGGCCGGAATCGAACCAGCACTCCTTGCGGAACTCGATTTTGAGTTCGAGCGCGTCTACCAGTTCCGCCACAGGGGCATTTCACGTGCCCCAGCCAACAGAGCCGGCGCCGCGAAGCCGGCGGAATATAGCGGCAGGCTTTGCCCGGTCAACCCGCGGCGTTGTGATTGTCTCCCGGCTCGACAGCGCCGCCGGCGGGGGATAGGACGCTGGCTGGCCCGGCTTATGGCTTCAGCAGTTGGCTTGAGCCTGGCTGATCGGAAGATCGGTCCTTGCCCCCCGAGGCGCGGGGCAGGTTTTCCGGAAGTCCTGCTCCAGGAGGCGAATGTGACGACCGATACCACCGCCATCCCGCGCGTCACGCGCGGCGCTGCCAATCCCGTGGTGACGGCGTCGCTTTTGATCCTGCTCGTCGCCGCCGCGACGATTGCGGGCGCGTGGTTCATCCAGCTGGTTGAGGATATCCAGCCCTGTCCGCTCTGCCTCGAGCAGCGCTACGCCTATTACACCCTGATCCCGCTTTCGGCCCTGATCGCGATCAGCGCGGTGAGAGGCAGCCCGCGCGGCGTGCTGTTGTTGGGGCTCGTGCTGCTCGCGCTCGCGGCGCTCGCCAATGCCGCGCTCGGCACCTACCATGCTGGCGTCGAATGGGGGTTCTGGAAAGGGCCGACCGATTGCACCGGGCCGGTTGGCAATCTCGGCAGCGCCGGCAGTCTTCTGGAGCGTCTGGATACGGTCAAGGTGGTGCGCTGCGACGAGGTGCAGTGGCGCTTTCTCGGCATCTCGCTCGCCGGCTACAACGTGCTGATCTCGCTATCGATGGCCGCGATCGCGGCATGGGGCATCGGCAGGTCGGCCAGAGCATGATCCGGAAAAGTGGGAACCGGTTTTCCCTCGCGACAAACGCCAGGGGCGTTTGCGCGGAGATCATGCTCAAACAATAAAGCTAGTCGTCGACGTCGTCCTGCGGCCGGCCGAACAGATGGACGATGCCCGGAGTGGCAATCGTGACGAACACGAAGCGCGACAGATGATGCGCGCCGACGAAGATCGGGTCGATATGCAGCGTCAGCGCCAGCGCCAGCATCGCGTCCATCGCGCCCGGCGCAAAGGCGACGAGCACGTCGGAAAGCCGCACATTGGTGGTCAACGCGATCATCGCGACAAAAATCGCGGAAATCGCAATGGCGATCATAAACGAGCCCAGCGCCGCGTTGATATGGCCGAGCAGGACCTTTGTCCTCATCCGCGCGAAACGGCTGCCGATCAGCGATCCGATCCCGACCAGCGCCACGCCGCGCACCCAGTTCGGCAGGCCGCCCTCGACCCATCCGGCGCCGTGCAGCACGCTGGAGGCGATCATCGCGCCGAACATCCAGCTCGCGGGAAATTTGATCAGCCGCAGCAACAACGCTAGCGCCAGCGAGCCCACGACCAGCTCGAGCAGCGCGAACGGCGAGGCGGGCGCGACCAGCATCGCCGGTGCTGCCGCAGGCGCCACCCCGGTCAGCGCCAGGACCGTCGGCAGTGCCGCGGTGAGGATGATCACGCGCATGGTCTGCACCACCGCGATCGCCGGCAAGTCCGCGCCGCGTTCGACGGCGAGAATGGTGATCTGCGACAGCGCGCCGGGGCTACCGGCCAGAAACGCCGAGGTGCGGTCCCAGCCGTGCACGCGTTGCAGATAAAGGCTGGAGCCGAAGGTCGAGCAGAAGGTCGCCAGCGCCAACAGGCCGATGGTCAGCGGATAGGCGCTGACGTGCTGGATCAGCTGCTTCGACACCACCGAGCCCAGGGAAATCCCGAGCAGCACCAGCAAGGTCTGGGTGACGTGCGGCGGCAGGCTGAGCGGCCGTCCGGCCAGGGCCGCGGTGCCGACCGCGATCATGGAGCCCGAGATCAAGCCACCCGGAAGGTTAGCCCACAGAAACAGCCCGCCGCCCGCGCCGCCGATCGCGAGCGTTTCGAGCGCGCTCAGGAACTTGGCGCGGCTCGGCAGAGCCAATGCCAACGATGCGGTGATTTGCTTCACGCCGCCTTATGGCAAATCCGCGCGGGGTCGACAAATGCGCTAACGCAAACGCAGCAATGCGTGAGTTTCGATCGCTACCCTCCCCCTTGCAGGCTTTGCAGGGGGAGGGAGAACGCTTCGGGAGCTGATGTCACAAGCTCATTTCGCCTTGTCGGCCGCCTCTTTCTTGCAGTCGGAGCGGAATTTCTTGCGCTCCTTGCCATGCAGCCCCTTGGCGTCGGCTTCCTTCGAGCATTCGATCGATGCCGCGCTGTGCGGTTTGGCGGCCTTCTTGTCGGTGGCGGCCGGCGCAGCGGTATCGCTCTTGGCAGCGGGCGCCGCGGCGGTTTGCGCCAGAACGGGGCTTGCGAACAGCAGCAGGGACGCAAAGGCGGTCGCGGCAACGCGGGAGGAAATCGTTATCATGGCAGCACCTGTGAAATGGAGAAAGGCAAGCAACCTCGCGCCGCGATGCTGAACCTTGGATGAATAAAGCCGGCCAGCCTGCGCTTTCGCCCGCACTATATTTCGAGCGATCGAACGATCGCGCCTTTGTCATGCGGCGTCGCCGGGGCTAGGATAATAACCCCATTCAGCCAGTCCGTAAGGAGACCAAGGATGACCTTTCAAAGAAAATTATTGTGCGCAGTTGCGGTGTCGGGTTTCGCCGCCTTCGCGGCGGTCGCGCCGGCACAAGCCCTGAGCATGCAGGAATGCAGTGCGAAATATAAGGCCGCCAAGGACGCCGGCACCCTGAACGGCCAGAAGTGGAACGACTTCCGCAAGGCCCAGTGTGCCGCCGACGCGACCCCGGCGGCCACCCCTGCCGCCGCGGCGCCGGCCGCTCCCGCCGAGCCGAAGGCCGCCGAAGCCAAGCCGAAGAAGGAAGCGGCACCTGCTCCCGCCGCCGCGCCGGCGGCCACCGGCAATGCGGTTTTCCCGTCCGCGATCGATCCGAAATACGCCAGCGAAAGCGCCGGCAAGGGCCGCATGCACACCTGCCTCGATCAATATCACACCAACAAGACCAATAATACCAATGGCGGCCTGAAGTGGATAGCGAAGGGCGGCGGCTATTATTCGGAGTGCAATAAGCGCCTGAAGGGCTAAGCGGTTCTCCGGCGGCCGGCTCTCCCGCAGCCAGCTGTTGGGCAGGCAAGTTTCTTCGGCAGGTCTGGGTCGAAACCGGCCCGGGCCTGCCTTGCCAGAATTGCCCAACCGGACGGAGAATGTCAGTTATAGATTAGCGCCATCAATTTTCCTTCGAGGAGCGGGATGGGAATCGGACGAGATATCGCTTTCTCGACAGCGCTTATCGTGTCTTTCCAAACCATCGCGCCGGCGCTGGCTGGCCCCGCGGCATTCATTGTCGTTGCCCAAGGCGAGCCCACTCAAGCCCCCGGAACGGCCGCGGATTCGAATGCGGCGCACGAGAAGTCACCTCCGGAAATCCCGCCGGCGGCTGGGAGTCCGTCCAGAGCAAAAGCCGTCGCCAAGGCTGCCTTGACCGTCCCCGCATGTTCGATGCGATATGTCGCTGCGAAAATTTCGGGGAAATTGAACGGCCGCAAGTGGAGCGATTTTCGCCGCGATGAGTGTGGAGGAAAGGATGCCCAGGCGGTGTTTCCTGCGGCCATTGCGCCGAAGTACTCGGGAGAAACCCCGGACAAGGCCCGCACGCTCACTTGTTCCGACCAATTCACGGCAAACAAGACTACCAATGGCAATGGCAGCTTGAAATGGATCGACAAGGATGGCGGCTACTATGGCGAGTGTGTCAGTCGCCTGAAGGGTTGAGGAGCAGTCGCGCGGAAGGGCCTTGCGCCGCATCGGCGCGGCCGGATCCGCATCCGGCGGCGTCAGTTTTCGTCGAGCAGTTTCTCAGCTGATTTCGCGATCAACTGCGCGCGCTGGCGGGGTCCGCGTTCGAGAAACAACAGGCTCTGGCCGAACACAAAGCAGTAGAACAGGAAGGCCTGCGCCTCAGCGTCTTCCGGCGGAAGGCCGCTCGCGCGGTAGAGCTGCCCGACATTCTTTAGTCGTGCGGCATCGACGCTTGCGACCGCCTCCGCCGCCGCTTGGTCGGACCGCGCCCACAGCCGGATCGCGAGTTCGATCGCCATGCCCTCGGGGTTCATTCGCTCCGAATAAAGCCGGATCAGCGCCTTGAGCCGGTCGCGCGCGGAGGCACCACCAAGGCTCGCCTGCTGCTCGATCGCCGCGACGCGGCCTGCGCTCCAGCTCTGCAGCATAGCTTCCAGCAGCGCGGCGCGGTCGGTGAATCGCCGGTAAAAGCCGCCCTTGGTGACGCCCAGATTCTTGGCCAGCACCTCGACCCGCATGCCCTCGACGCCAGAGCGGGCGATTTCCGCAAATCCGGCCTCAATCCATGCCGCGCCCTTGCCCTGGTCCATGATTGCCGCCTTGCCGGTTTTTGATACGGTACCGTATTGCTAGCCCACCAGGGTCTTGATACGCTACCGTATCAGGGAGCCCTTGCCTAAGGCGATCAATGCCGCGCTTCGAGCCGAAAAATCCCGATTACCGCGCGGTCGCGACCGCGACCTTCGCGGCGCAGCGGGCGATGCGCACGCTCGGCATCTCGATTGCGCGGATGGAGCCGGGCGAGGTCGATCTGTCGATGGCCTATTCGCCCGACTTCACCCAGCAGAACGGCTTCGTTCATGCCGGGATCATCACGGCGGGGCTCGACAACGCATGCGGCATCGCCGCCTTCACGCTGATGCCGCCGGGTTCGGACATCCTGACCGTGGAATTCAAGACCAACCTGCTGGCGCCGGCACGAGGCGAGCGCTTTACGTTTCGCGCGACCGTCGTCAAGCCCGGCCGGACATTGACGGTGTGCGAGGCCCGCGCCTTCGCCGAGCAGGATGGCGCCGAAACCCTGGTCGCGACCATGACCGGCACCCTGATGGCGCTGGCGCACCGCGGGCCTGCGTCTTCGCAAGACGGCAAGTAACCGGCGCCCGGTTATTGACAAGCGTCCGCTGCGACCACTTGATGAAGCGGTCTCTGGGGCGGACAGTTCGATGATCGCAAGCCTCAGTCTCATCCTGGTTTGCCAACTGGTCGGCGAAGTCGCGGCGCGCGGTCTTGGCGTGCCGGGGCCGGGGCCCGTGGTTCAGTGACCGCGATCGGTGCCGTTGACGGTAACGCTGTTGATCCATTGATCTCCATTGCAGGGCAGTCTTGCGCTGGCACCATGGCGATCGGCAAAAACTTATATTAGAGCTTTCTTATAAAAGGCTTATATTGGAGCTTTCTTATAAAAGTGAGTTTCCCGCCTTGGTAATCTCCGCAACGCAAAGCTTGTTGGGACTGGCATCGGGCATGCTGGTTGGATTTTCGCTTGGCCTTGTCGGCGGCGGCGGATCGATCCTCGCGGTGCCGCTGATGGTCTATGTGGTCGGCGTGCCCGACGCGCACCTCGCGATCGGCACCAGTGCGATCGCGGTAGCCGCCAATGCCGCGGTTAATCTCTCCAACCATTCCCGCGGCGGGACGGTGGTGTGGTCCTGCGCGCTGGTGTTCGCTGCGGCCGGAATCGCCGGCGCCCTTGCCGGATCGCTGCTCGGCAAGATGCTCGACGGCCAGAAATTATTGGCGCTGTTTGCGCTGGTGATGCTGGTGATCGCGATGCTGATGCTGAAGACGCGATCGCGGATCGGTGAGCCCGACGTCAAGATGAGCATGGCGAACCTGCCGGCTATCGTCGGCCTCGGTCTTGCGACCGGCACACTGTCCGGCTTCTTCGGGATCGGCGGCGGCTTTCTCATCGTACCGGCGCTGATGCTGGCGACGGGAATGCCGATCATGAACGCGGTCTCTTCTTCGCTGGTCGCGGTCACCGCTTTCGGCATGACTACGGCGCTCAGCTATGCCTGGTCGGGCCTTGTCGCGTGGGGCCTGGCTTGCTTGTTCATAGCCGGCGGCGTCGCCGGCGGACTGGCCGGTACGCGCGCGGCGCGGCACCTGTCGGCGCGCCGCGGCGTGCTCAATATCGTTTTTGCCGCTGTCATTATCGCGGTGGCGCTCTATATGCTGGCGCGTAACCTGTCCCTGTCTTGAACATCGACCGGGTGGGGCAAGGCGGGCGAAATCAAAGCGGGGCGACCATGAAGAGATCGATTGATTTGACCGGACCAGCGCGCAGCCGGCGCCAGATGCTGACCCTGCTTGGTGCCGGCGCGGCCGCGCTCGGTGCGTCCCGCGTGGCGCGCGCGCAGCGCGCCGGCGCCGAGCCCAACGAAGCAGCGGTATTGCGCGATCCCGATGTTCCGGTGATCGGCAATCCCGATGGCGATATCGCGGTGGTCGAATGGTTCGATTATCAGTGCCCGTATTGCCGCAAGCTCGAGCCCGAGCTGCGCCAGGTGGTGCAGGACGACGGCAAGGTGCGCCTGGTCCTGAAGGATTGGCCGATCCTCGGGCCGGTTTCGATGGTCGCGGCGCGGATGGCGCTGGCATGCAAGTTTCAGGGCAAATACAAGGAAGCGCATGACGCCATGATCGGCGTCAATTCGAAGCTGACGGAGCCGCGTATCGACGAGTTGTTGTCCGGAGCCGGCATCGATGTCGATCGCGCGAAACGCGACCTTGCCACCAATGCCAAGGCGATCGACGCCATTCTCGCGCGCAACAACGAGCAGGCCGAGGGACTGGGTTTCAACGGCACACCGTCCTTCATCGTCGGCAAGTTCCGCGTGCCGGGCGTCCTGACCATGGAGCAGTTCGGGCAGGTGATTGCCGACGCGCGAAAGGCCAAGGCGGGCAAATAGATAGAGCTTGATCCGGAAAAGTGGACACCGGTTTTCCGAAAGGATCATGCTCAAAAAATGATCTAAAGCGCGATAGCGCTTTAGATCGAAGAAAAGGCACCTTCGCGAGAACGAAGGTGCCTGGTGCTCACCCCGTTTCGGGGCTATTTCGACGAAATCCTGACCCAGTCGTCATGGGCATGCTGTTTCAGCGCGTTCCAGTCGCTGGACGCGATGTCCCAATTCACGATGGTGCGATTGGCCTGCGCCACCTGACCGTTGGCGACGCTCGATGTTTGCATCGAATTGTAAATGTAGACGCCGACGAACAGAAGCAGCGCGCCCAAGATCATTCCCAGAAAGGTCTGCATGACCGAAAGTCCTCCAGTGACAGCGATCAACGCGATCGGGGTGCAATGGTTCCGCTGCCCAAGAGGTATCCTAGCCTGCTCGTCCGCCGTTCAGCCAGCTGAGCACCTCCGCGTTGATCTCGCGCGGATAGCAATGGCTGAGATCGTCGAGTTCGCGGTAGGTCACATCGGCGCCTGCCGCGGACAGGGCGTCGCGGGTGTGCCGCGCCGCCTGCACCGGAAACATCCAGTCGAGCCGGCCGTGCACGAGAAAGACCGGCAGGCCGCGCAGCCTTTCCGCGTCGGCCATTTCCGCCATCAGCGGATGAAAGGTGGCGGCAACCGGAGCGAGATGCGTGAAGGGTGAGGCGCGCTCCAGACCGGTGACGTAACAGAACGTGCCGCCGTCGCTCATGCCGGTCAGCAGCAGCCGCTGGGAATTGATATTCCAGCGGCTTCGCACCGCTTCCAGAATGTGCGACAGGTTCGGCGTGTCGGCATCATCGCCCATCAGCGCCCAGGTCGGGCCGGTTGCCGTGGGCGCGACGAGGATGGCGCCAAAGCCGCGTGCGGCCTTGAGCCAGCTCCACAGGAAGCCGCGGCCGTTGCCGCTGCCGCCGTGCAGCGCCATGACCAGCGGCCAGGCGCGATCGGGCGTGTAGTATTCCGGCACGTAAAGCGAGAAGCCGCCGCGGCTACCGGGCTCGTTGTGGTCGTGGATTACTCCGGTGTTGTCGGCCACGGGGCCTGCCAGGCGCGCCTCGAGATCGGGGTCCTCGCGCAGACCGGGATCGAGGAAAAACTGGCTCACCGGCGGGAATTTTGCCGCCAGCGGATAGAGCGCCTCCTGCGCGCGCGGGGCGTAACGCAGAGCGCGAAACACCGACGTCAGGTCACCGTTGCCGTGCTGAACGGCGCGCAATCCGGCGAATGCCGCGAGTGCTGCGTCGCTCGCGGCTTCCAGCGATTTGCGCACGGCGGCGAACTGCTCCGGCCAGATGCCGAGCCGCGCGCGAACCTCCTGCAGGGCCTGGTCCGGCGTGCCGATTGTCTCCATGACCCGGTCAAAATCCGGCGGATTCAAATGACGCGCGACGAAGCCGAGGGCTTCGATCGATTGCAGCAGCGGCGGCAGCACGGCCACGATGTCGTCCACCACGGCCTCGCTCATCGCGGCTTCCTGCTTTCGCTTCTTTCTCGGATTAATGCAGCCGCGGCGCCTTGAGCAGCCTGGTGCGATCGCTCGAGGCCAGCACCACGTCGAAGGTGACGCCTTCATGGTGCACCGTGAGTGGTACGTCGACGCCGGCCGGCCCAAGCGACCATAGTTTTCGAAAGAACGCGCTCTGGCTCGTGATCCTTTCGCCCTTCACCGCGAGGATCACGTCGCCGGCCTTCAATTCGGCGCGCGCCGCGGGCCCGTTGCCGGAGATGCCGATCACCACGACCTTGTTGTCGATCTCGGTGGAAAACATTCCGAGCCAGGGCCGCGCCGGCTTGTTGACGCGGCCGAACCGGCGCAGATCGCCGAGCACGGGCTTCAAGATGTCGATCGGCACGATCATGTTGACATGTTCGGCCTTGCCGCCGCTCTCGCGTTCGAGCTGCAGCGAGCCGATGCCGATCAATTCACCGCGGTTCGAGATCAGCCCGGCGCCGCCCCAGTTCGGGTGCGAAGGATAGGTGAAGATGGCCTCGTCCAGCAGGTATTCCCAGTAGCCGGCGAACTCCTGCTTGGCCACGATCTGGCTGGCAACCGAGCGCGTCCGCCCTCCCGCGCCACCCACCACGACGTGATCGCCGATTTGTGCTGCGGCCGACGAGCCCAGCGGCAACGGATCGAGGTCGATGTGGCCGAGCGCCTGCACCAGGCCGAAGCCGGTGACGGAATCGAATCCAAGCGCGTGGCCTTCCACCACGCGTCCGTCACCGAGATGCACCCAGACCGATTCGGCCTCGGTGATCAAATAGCCAATGGTCAAGATCAGCCCGTCGTCGATGACGACGCCATTGCCGGCGCGCTCCGTGCCCAGCGTCTCCGCAGTGAAGGCGTCGGGCGCGATGATGGAATGCAGGCCGACGATCGAGGAAAGCGCGCGATCGAGATCGAAGCCGTAATCGCTGGCTCTAGGCTGATAGGCAGGCGGCACTTTCCATTCCGTCAAAGAGGCCATCGCGGCTCTCCTGTGCAACCGGGCGAAGCTAGCGCGGATCAATGGCCGGATTCCGGCTGCCGGAATCCAGGGCGGCCGAAGCGGCATTCGCGGCTAATTTAAACATATTTAAGCGGATGCGCACTAGCTCTGTGGCGAACCCCGCAAACGGGCGTTCATCTTTTTGATGATGCGGCGCGAACCGCCATTTCAAGCAGGCGATCGCGCAAGGCCGGGTCTTGTCAGCGTCCTTGGCAGCCAGGTTTGCCGGACCCGCGCCTCAGCTGCGGCCGCAGCCCTTGCCGATGACGGGCCAAACGAACCAGGCCCCAGCCGCGTAGAGGCTGCGCACGGTCGACGGTCCGGTCCTCGCCGCGATGTAGAATTTGCCGGCATCGAGCAGATAACCGTCGGATCCGGCGACTGCCGGTATCATGCTTGCGGGCGAGCCGAACCCGACAACGGCCTCGGGCCGCACTGCGAACGCGGCGACACCCATGCCTGCGAACCAGATCGCGGCGACCAGGAAAAGTCCGGTGATCGGAACCTTGCGCATGAAGAGTCGTGCTTCAGTAGTCGTAGGCATGCTCGAACCTGTATCCAGCGGCCTCGAAGCTTTTCACGTCCTGCACCAGTGAGCGTATCGGCGTGTCGATACCGATACGCCGCGAGCCGGGCGAGGACTGTATCGGCAAGCTGAATATAGCCACGCCGTCGGCTGCTGCCAACTTCGCATCACGCCCCTCCGGCGCGACGATCGTGACGAGAATGCGGTGATTGCCGGCAACCTCGAGCAGGGATGCATCCGGGTGCCGCCCCAATTCCCTGACGAAAGCGTCGAAGGCGGCATAGCGCGCCGTTTCCACCAGCACGCCGCGAATGCCGTTCGCATCGGTGACCGCGCGGATTACCTTGACGCCACCCATCGCCTGCAGGTCGGACGGCGCCAATCCGCCGACCACGCTGCGGATGGTGAGGTCTGCCGGGTCGTACCCGGCGACGAAGCGCATCAGCGTGGCGTAAGCGGATCGCGCCGCATATTGCAGGCTGAGAGACCCTCGCCGCTCGACGGCCCGGATCGACGGCACGAACGGCGTCTCGCGCCAGAATTGCGCCAGCTTCCCGCCGAAGGGAAATCGAAACCAGGGCGTCTGATAGAGGAATGCCGCGTACTCCTGCAGGAGCGCGAGGTTGAATTTGTCTTCCGCCGTCTTGTCACCACCGGTGGTCCATTCGGTCAGCGCGCCGATGGTCCTTTCATAGGCCCCCATCAATCCCATCTCGGCCGTGAAGCTGAAGCCGATGATGTAGTTGGTCGCCTTCTGGTCCGCGCTCACCGGCCCCGAAGCCGAGGCTTGCCGGGTCGCTCCGCAGAGGCTGGTCCAAAAGCCCCCGATGCTTGCGAGATAGTTGAAATCGGATTCCGAGGAGCGCGCCGTCACGCCGGCCAGATCGTTATAGGCGTGGACGATGTACCACTCCGGGAAGGTCAGGAAGCTGTCGCCCTGCGCCCTCGCATAGCCTTCGTCGGTGATGGCGAAATCCGAACGGATGGCCGGCGCCGTCACGCCGGAAACGCAAGACGTCTCCACGCCGACAACCGTTGCGGCGATGCCGATGCCGCCGATCGCCACGAGCGCGCCGGCCACGACCAGCGTCTTGCGGAGAAAACTCATGCCGCCACGCGATCCCTTGGCCACGGCGACCAGCCGGCGGCAATACCGAACGCCCCCAGGCCGAGATGCGGCAGGCTGGAAAGGATTTTGACCGCTGCGGACTCGTTGCGGACACCGTCGATGAAGATGCTGAGATCGAGATAGCCCGATCCGGTGAATGCACCCATGACGCCGTCGAGGAAGTAAAGCGTGCCGAACACTTTCAGAAAGAACACCGCGCTCCGCCGCGAACTCGCCGCCGCGAGCGCCCAGAGCCCGGAAGCGACATGAAGTGCGTCCTTGTAGATGTCGAGATGAAACAGGCCGAACACCCGTCCTTCCGAATCCATGAAGGCCGGGATGTAGTCGGTCAAGGCGGCGAACAGCAGGGCGGCGCCGAGTGCTATGGCGGCGATGCGGTAGCGGTCCATCGGAAACAGCCTCGTCATGCGAAATAAGCGTCCCACATCGCGTTCCGGAACAACAGGGTGGGATCGTAGCGACGTTTGGCCGCGACGAAGGTTGGCATCGCCGCGTAAGCCTTTTCGACCTGATCGCGACGGGCATGCAGACGATAGGGCAGGTAGAAAGCCCCGCCGATCGCCGTCACCCGCTCGATCAGCGCCTCGGTGGTCTGCATCATGTCGATCTCGCCTTCCGGCGTGACCTCCTGGGAGAACGACATCACGGCCGCGATCCTGCGCACCGGCGCGATCGAAAGTACCGGCGTCATGTCTTCGGCGACGTAGCGCAAGGTCACGTTGAGGAATTCGGCGCGCGACTTCGGGATGATGTCCCGGCAGGCTGTGAGGAATTCACCGAAGCGCTCCGGCGCGACGAAGTATTCGTGCAGGATGTCGGTCCTGCGCATGTCGGTCTGGGCAAGGTTGATGACGGGCTCGGCCATCAGCGAATTGCGCGTCGCGCGCCCTCCTGATATGGCCGGCCCGAGCCGTGCTTCCATGAACCAGCGCAGTCGCTTCGCGACTTCCCACCCGGTCTGCGCGCGATAGATATCGTTTTCAAATCCGGTCAATTTTCCCGAGCTCGTCACCGTCGGCAGCGCCGCCGGCTGCTCGGCGGCCGGCCGATAGGTCACCATCAGGGCGTCGTCGAAAAAGTTCTTTCGCGACACCGACATGCGGCCATAGGCCATCGCCAACGAGCGGTCAGTATCGATGGTGCGGACAAATTCCGAAGCGAACCGTTCCGGCGACATCCGCTCGAACTTCGGCTCTAACAGCAGGTTCGGCGTCATCTCGACATCCAGTTCGACGATGATCCCGAACAGCCCATAGCCTCCCATGGCGAGACCAAACAATTCGGCGTTCTCGCTGCGCGAACACTGGATCAGGGTGCCGTCGGCCAGCACCATGCGGATCGCCTTCACCGTGGAGCCGAATGGGCCGTGCGGCACCGGCCAGCCATGGGCGTTGACGCAGAACGTGCTGCCCACCCCGAAATCGCTGTTGGACTGCATCACCGCCGGCGAAAAACCCTTCGGATCGAGGATGCGGATGACGTCCGACCAGCGGTTTCCCGCCGAGGTGCGGTAGGTTTTCGCCGCCGTGTCCATCTCCAACGGACCGCCGTCGAGGGTGATGGCCGTGCCGTCGCGCGGCAGGCTTTGGCCTCCCATCGAGTGCCGCGCCACCGAGGCCGCGACCGCCCGCTTCGCCGCGGTCGCTTCCTTCAGTTCGGCGCGGATGCGCTCGACCAGGTCATCCAAGGGCGGCTTCGAGATCGTGACGTGCTTGGCGACCGGCGTCGGACTGAGCCGGCTGGCGTCGTTGAGGATCGTGCGCTGCGTCGCCGCCACGCGCGAAGCGGCCGCGAACGGCATGGCGATGGTCGCGGCCGCGGCGCGTAGAAAATGTTCTTCTCGATGGCATGTGGTCATTGCCTCTTGAACCAAATAAGTATCATGCCGGGACTCCCGCCGGGACACAAAAGGCTCTCATATTAACCAAGGAAAGCCAACGATTCCGATCCTGTGGCACACACAAAAAGCCGTCGCGCGGGACTTCATGCGGCTGAAATATGATCTCATTGGCACAGCCAGCGTTGGGTCCGCCGCTGCAATCTTGATTGCGGGGCTTGTGCCAAGGTGAGCAAGGATCAAGTTCACATATCATGAGTCTCTCAAGCCCGTTCATTCGCCGGCCTGTCGCCACCACGCTGCTCACGTTCGGTTTGTTCGCCGCCGGCACCATCGCCTTTTTCAAGCTCCCCGTCTCGCCGCTGCCCGATGTCGATATCCCGACCATTTCGGTGCAGGCGACACTGCCGGGCGCGAGCCCGGAGGACGTGGCGGCTACGGTAGCAAGTCCGCTGGAGCGACACCTCGGCCAGATCGCCGACGTCAGTGAAATGACCTCGTCGAGTTCGCTGGGCTCCGCGCGCGTCAATCTGCAGTTCGGCATCAGTCGCGACATCAACGGCGCCGCCCGCGACGTCCAGGCGGCGATCAACGCCTCGCGCGCCGATCTGCCGACCGCGCTGCGGAGCAATCCCACCTACCGCAAGTTCAACCCCGCCGCGGCGCCGATCCTGATCTACACCTTGACGTCGGATACGCTGATGCCCTCCGAACTCTATGACGCCGCCTCGACCGTGCTGGCGCAAAAGCTGTCGCAGGTCGAGGGTGTCGGTGAAGTCAGCGTCAGCGGCGGATCGCTGCCCGCCGTGCGCGTCGAGCTCATTCCCCCGGCGCTTTACAAATACGGCATCGGCCTGGAAGACGTCCGCGCCGCCCTCGCCAGCGCCAATGCCCACAGTCCGAAGGGGAGCATCGACGTCGCTGACCAGCGCTATCAGATTTATTCCAACGATCAGGCCGCCAGGGCGGAGAACTACAAATCACTGGTCGTCGCCTACCGCAACGGCGCGGCGGTGCGCCTGACGGACGTCGGCGACGTGGTCGATTCCGTGGAGAACCTGCGCAATCTGGGCCTTTCCAACGGCAAGCGCGCGGTCATGATGATCGTATACCGGCAGCCCGGCGCCAACATCATCGGCATGGTCGACCGCGTGAAGGCGGTGATGCCGCAACTCAGGGCGTCGGTCTCGCCCGCGATCGACGTCAATCTCGCGGTCGACCGCTCGACCACGATCCGGGCCTCGTTGCGGGAGGTCGAAATCACGCTGCTGATCGCCGTCGTCCTCGTCATCCTCGTGGTGTTCGTGTTCCTCCGCAGCGGGCGCGCGACGCTGGTGCCGGTGGTGGCGGTGTCGGTGTCCGAGGTCGCGACGTTTGCGGTCATGTACCTGTTCGGATACAGCCTCAACATCTTCTCGCTGATGGCGCTCACGGTCGCGACCGGATTCGTGGTCGATGACGCCATTGTCGTGCTGGAAAACATCACCCGTCACCTGGATCAAGGAAAGTCACCGCTTCAGGCCGCGCTTTTGGGGTCGCGGGAGGTCGGCTTCACGGTGCTGTCGATGAGCGTGTCGCTGATCGCGGTGTTTGTCCCGATCCTTTTGATGGGCGGCCTGGTTGGCCGGTTGTTTCGCGAATTCGCCGTGACGATCACGGTTGCCGTCGTGATCTCGCTGGTGGCTTCGTTGACGACGACGCCGATGATGTGCGCGGTGCTGTTGCGCGGCGAGCGCGGCCGCCCGCACGGGCGGATCTATCGCGTCAGCGAACGCGCCTTCGAGGCGCTGCTCGGCGGCTATCGGCGGACGCTCGCCGTCGCATTGCGTCATCCGCGCTTGGTGATGCTGGTTCTGGCTGCGGTCCTCGGCCTGAATTTCTATCTCTACGGGGCCGTTCCGAAGGGCTTCGTTCCGCAACAGGATACCGGGCTGTTGATCGGATCGATCCAGGCCGATCAAAGCATCTCGTTTCAACTGATGCAGCAGAAGCTCACGCGGTTCGTCGACATCGTCAGGAACGATCCGGCCGTCGACGTCGCCGTCGGCTTCACCGGTGGCGGTCTGGGCCCCGGCGGAGGCTCGACCAATTCCGGCACCGTGTTCGTCTCCCTCAAGCCGCTTCATGACCGCAAGCTGTCCGCCGATGAGGTGATCGGACGGCTGCGCAGCGAGCTCGCCGCCGTGCCGGGCGCGACGCTGTTCCTGCAGGCGGTGGGCGATCTCGGCACCGGCGGACGCTCGGGCAACGCGCAGTATCAGTACACGCTACAGGGATCGACGTCCGCGGAACTGAATGAATGGACGCCGCAGATCGTCGCAGCACTTCAGGCCGTGCCGACGCTTGCCGACGTCTCTAGCGATCAGCAGAACAAGGGCCTTCAGGCCAACGTCATCATCGACCGCGATACTGCCTCGCGCCTCGGGATCACGGTCGGCCAGATCGACAACACGCTGTACGACGCCTTCGGCCAGCGGCAGGTCTCGACCATCTACGTGGCGCGCAACCAGTACCACGTGATCATGGAGGTGGCGCCGAAGTACTGGCAAAATCCGCAGACGCTGAAGGAGGTGTATGTCTCCACATCGGGTGGATCGGCCAGTGGTTCGCAAACGACCAACGCCGTGGCAGGGACCGTGGTGTCCTCGACGCAGGCCGCGGCGGTCAATTCGGTCAATTCGGTCGCGGCCAATGCCGTCCGCAATCTCGCGACCAACTCGATCGGGGCCACCGGCAAAGGCGGATCGTCGACCGGGACGGCGGTCTCAACCGGCCAGGAGACGATGATTCCGCTCTCAGCCGTCGCCCGGTTCGGACAGAGCGAGACATCGCTTGTGGTCAACCATCAGGGGCTCTTGGTCGCCAACACGATCTCGTTCAATCTGCCGCCCGGCGTCTCCCTGAGCACGGCGGTGACCACGATCGAGGCGACCATGAACCGGATCGGGGTTCCGGCGACGATGCACGGCTCGTTCTCGGGCGCCGCCAAGATCTTTCGGGAATCGCTCTCCAGCGAGCCGTATCTCGTGCTCGCGGCGTTCGCGACCATCTACATCTCGCTCGGGATGCTCTATGAGAGCTTTGTTCATCCGCTGACCATCCTGTCGACGCTGCCCTCCGCCGGCGTCGGTGCGGTGCTGGCGCTGATGCTGTTTCACACCCAGTTCGACATCATCGCGATGATCGGGGTGATCCTCCTGATCGGTATCGTGAAGAAGAACGCGATTCTGATGATCGATTTCGCGGTCGACGCCGAGCGCATGCGAGGCCTGTCGTCGCGTGATGCGATCTTTGAGGCCTGCCTGCTGCGCTTCCGGCCGATCATGATGACCACCATGGCATCCATTCTCGGCGCCGTGCCGCTCATCATCGGGCTGGGCGAAGGCAGCGAGTTCCGCCAGCCGCTCGGCATCGCCATCGTCGGAGGACTGGTGCTGAGCCAGATCCTGACCCTCTACACCACGCCCGTCGTCTATCTCTATCTCGATCGCTTCCGGCATTGGGCGAACCGGATGCGGCGCGGCAGCCGATCGCCGGAGCCGTCCATCGATGCGTCCAAACTGACGCCGTGATCGGGCGCGTCACGTTCGCGATCGACCACGGCATCGGTAACGTGCGGGGCCTCGCTGCGATCCACACCGCGCTCATCTCATGATGGGCTGGTCGAAATCGCCGGTGGGACCGGCCGGTCCGCAATTCTGCATCTGCTGCGCGAACGCACAGACCTTCTTCAAGATGGCCTCGGTGTTCCTGTGGCCGTTCTTCAACTGGTCCGCAACCTGCGTCGGAATCCCGCATGTCGTCGCATGCGCGTCGACATATCGGATCATCTTGATTTCGGCTTGGACGTAATTGCCGATCAGCTTGCAGGCTTCGACCGGCGGCGCGTGCGCGTCGCTGGCAGCCCTGATCAGCCGGCCTCGCTTCTCAGCTTCTGCGCGAAGCGGAAGAAATTCATTGCTGCATTCGTCAGAGGTCCCCGCCTGCGACGGCCAAGCTGCGGCGGCGTCCCCGCCGTTGGATGGGAACGGGCTCACGGGAGGAGTTCCGACATTTTCGATCGGCGCCTGCCCAGGCAGCGGCGCGGGAAACGTACCCTGCGCCAGCGCTTCACCCGCAGCGAGGGCAAGGATGGTGGCAACCGTCAGCGGCGCAATCGAGCAGCGAAAGGTCAGGGCTGGTTCTCCGGCAGGGTTTTGGAGTTTCCCAAACGCGACCGCTAACTACGGATCGAGTTCGGTGTCCCAATAAAGATAATCGAGCCAGCTATCGTGCAGATAGTTCGGCGGGAACAATCGGCCGTTGCGGTGCAGCTGGTGCACGGTCGGCGCGAACGGCGCTTGCCTTGGAAACATCCTCGCCTGCTGCGGCGTCAGATTGCCCTTGCGCAGGTTACAGGGCGAACAGGCCGCGACCACGTTTTCCCAGGTGGTCTGGCCGCCCTTGCTGCGCGGAATGATGTGGTCGAACGTCAGGTCGTCGTCCGCCGAACAATATTGACACACGAAGCGGTCGCGCAGGAACACGTTGAACCGGGTAAAGGCGGGATGCGTGGTCGGCTTGACGAAGGACTTTAGCGACACCACGCTCGGCAGCTGAATTTCGAACGAGGGGCTGCGCACCGCGCGATCGTAGTGCTCGACGATATTGACGCGATCGAGAAACACCGCCTTGATCGCGTCCTGCCACGACCAAAGCGATAGCGGGTAATAACTCAGCGGCCGGAAGTCCGCATTCAACACCAGTACCGGCCACCCGCCTTGCGAGACATGTGCGTTCAAATAACGCTCCTGACCCCCAGAGATCGGCTGCGAAGCAGCGTGCATTGACATACTACATGCAGCGTGACGGGATTGTGAAGAGCATAGAATAGCTTATCCCGCAAGCAGGGTCGGTGCGGCACGCCGATCCGGATCCTGCTTGAGGGTAGCGAATCAATGGGGGAGGAGGCCTGATGCGCAGGTTTTTGCGGGCAATCATTGCGGGATTCGTCGCGCTGGGATGCTGCGGCCCGGCCGTGGCGCAGGACTATCCGACACGGCCGATCACCATGATCGTGCCGTTTCCGGCCGGAGGGGCCACCGACACGGTGGCGCGGTTCCTCGGTGAACGAATGCGGGCAATTCTGGGGCAGCCGGTCATCATCGAAAATGTCGCGGGCGCTGCGGGCAGCATCGGCGTCGGCCGCGCGGTTCGCTCGCCCGCCGACGGCTACACGCTCAGCATCGGCACATCTACCACGCACATGCTGACCGGCGGCCTCTATAAGCTGCCATTCGACCTCTTGAAGGAACTCGAGCCGATCATCGAAATCGGCAGCGAGCCACTGTTGATCGTCGGCAAGAAGAGCCTGCCGGCGGACGATCTGAAAGACTTGATCGCCTGGCTCAAGGCCAATCCCGACAAGGCGTCGGTCGGCATCGCCGGCGTCGGCGCCACCGGCCATCTTGCCGGGATTTCGTTTCAGAAAGTGACCGGCACCAAGTTCCAATTCGTCCCCTATCGCGGCAATGGACCGGCGATGCAGGATCTGTTGGCCGAACAGATCGACTTCATGATCGAGCCGGCCTCGAACTTCAAGGGTCTGGTCGCGGCCGGCAGCGTCAAGCCGTTTGCCATCACGGGCCATGCGCGGCTTGCGTCCTCGCCTGACATTCCGACCGCGGATCAAGCGGGACTGCCCGGCTTCTTTGCTTCGCTGTGGTACGGGCTCTGGGTGCCGAAGGGCACGCCCACGGACATCGTCGCCAAGCTCAACGCCACGATGACGCAGGTGCTGTTCGATCCGCAGGTCAGGCAGCGTTTTGCGGAACTCGGCATCGAGATCACGCCGATCGATCAGCAGTCGCCCGAAGCCTTGCGCGAGCTGCAGAAAGCCGAGAGCGAACGCTGGTGGCCGATCATCAAGGCGGCGAACATCAGGGCCGAGTGAAATTTGATTGGCGCGAGGCAGCTTCACGGCCTCATGGTTCGAGACGCGCGAAGAAGCGCTCCTCACCATGAGGGACTGACTTCGCGCCGAAACTTCGCGCCAAATCTGACGACCTCATCCTGAGGAGCATCGCAGCGCGATGCGTCTCGAAGGATGAAGCCACGGAATTGAACTGCGCGCTAAACTCTTTCCAGCTTCTGCAGGCAGCGGCTCGTGCGAACTTGTTCCGGCATTGGCGTATCCGGAAAGCTCGTCTTCCAGTTGGTGACGCCGACCTCGCCGACATAGATGTCGCCTTTGGAATCCAGCGCGAGCCCATGGGGTGCCAGGAATTTGCCGGTCTCGAGGCCGGGCCCATGTTCGCCGCCGAGCCGGGCGATCCGCGTGCCCTTGGCATCGACGATGGTCAGGCGCGGGCCGAGATTGGGCACCTTGAGATTGACCGGCATGCCCGGGCCGAGCTCGCCGACGATGAAGGTCGGATGCTTGCCGCCGCAGCAATGCAGCGCGCAGGGGCGGTGCAGATTGTTCCACTGCGTCTCGTACTTGCCGTTGCCGTCGAACACCTGCACGCGATGGTTCTCGCGGTCGGCCACATAGACCCAGCCGTCGGCGTCGGTCGCGATGTTATGCACGATGTTGAACTGGCCGGGATCGGTGCCGGGCTCGCCCCAGCTCTTGAGCAATTTGCCGTCGGGCGTGTATTTGTGCACGCAGGCATTGCCATAGCCGTCGGAGACGTAGATCTCGCCTTTCGGCGACAGCGCGGTGTGGGTGCAGCGGTGGAACGGCTCGCCGCTCATGTACGGCGCCGGCTTGTTCGGAATGCCGATGGTGAGCAGCACCTTGCCGTCGGTGGTGCATTTGCGGACGGTGTGGTCGCCGTCGTCGGTGCAATAGAGATTGTCGTCGGCGTCGATGTGCAGCCCGTGGGCGCGGCGAAACAGGCCTTCGCCCCAGCTTGTGATGAAATTGCCGTCGCGGTCGAGCACGACAACCGGATGGTCGCCGCGGTTGAACACGTAGATGCGATCCTTGCTGTCGACCGCGACGGAGGCGACGTCGGTGAGCCTCCACCCCTCCGGCAGCTTTGCCCAGTTCTCCACCACGCGGTAGCGATGTTCGCCCGAGCCGAGAATGGTCGGCATGTTTTCCTCCCTGATGCAAGTCGTGTTGGCGAAGAGTGTTGCAGAGACTTGAACGAAGCGCGAGGGGGCGCTGGCGCGGGGCCGCCATGATCCATTGCGGATCGGGCGCTGCCGCCTAGCTACCGGAATGGTAGAGCGAGGGGAATCGATGCCATCGCCGATCAAAAACGAGCTCGTATCGCAGGCCATGGAGGCAGCAAGCGAGGTGGCTGGTCGGATCGGCGCCGGGCAGGTCGACCCGGTGCTTCTACATCATTCACAGCACATCAGCGTCCTCTGGCCGTCGGTCCAAACCGTCGCCCGGATCGTCGTGTGCGAAGACGACGACGCCACCGCGCGCCTCGCTCGGGAACTCGCCTGTCGCCCGACATCTCAGCGGGAGGCGGGCGCCGATCGTGCCGCCGAGCGGGCGCTTTCCTGCCGGACCGCACTTTCAAGGAAAATTCGGGCTGACCTTGTGGCAGTTCGTCGAGCATGCGCCGGTGGATCAAGAGAACCCCGCGCACGTGGCGCTGGCCGCCGCCGCGCTTCGCCATGTCCATCACGCGCTTGCGGATTACCCCGGTGCATTGCCCTCCTTCAGGACCAAGGTCGAGAAGTGCCGCACGCTTCTGGAGGATCGATCGGCGCTGCCGGCGCTCGCTGACGCGGATCGCAGATTTCTGCTGATGGCCTATGATCGCATTCTCCCGGCGATGGACGCCTTGCCGCTCGAACTCATACCCATTCACGGAGATGCGGGGCCTCACAACGTATTGATCACCGCCGACGGAGCGCGTTACACCGATTTCGAGGACGCCTGTCTTGGCCCGCGCGAATGGGACGTCGGATGGCTTCCCGACGTCGATCTGGTCGCCTTCGAACCGATCGACCGCAGGCGTCTGTCGGTTCTGTCCGACTTGCGCAGCCTGTGCGTGTCGGTCTGGTGCTTCGCCCAATACGACAAGTCGGACAAGCGCGAAGCCGCCGACTATCACCTAGGATATTTGAAGGAGCGCTTTGGCTGACGGCAAGCGTAAGTGGTTGGACCCGTTCACCACGCTAACCCTCGATATCCTCCGCTGCGATGATCCGCTGGCGAAGCGCAAGCCGCACCAGTTCGATGTCTGTGCCGACGCCGAGTTTGGCGCGGATGAGATAGCGCGTGTTGGCCGCGGTCTTGGCGCTGATATGCAGCGTCTCGGCGATTTGATCCACGGACTTCTCGGCCAGCAACATGCGCAGGATTTCGAACTCGCGTGGGCTCAGCGCGTCGACCGCCGAAGGTTCGCCGGCGAGCCGGTTGATGGCGAGTTCGTGGTCGATGTCGGGACTGAGCGCGATGCGCCCAGACCATGACCTCGGCGATCGCGGACAACAGCGCGTCCGGCGGGTTGCTTTTGGTGACGAAGCCGCGCGCGCCTGCCTTGATCGCCTGGATCGCATAAGTGGCGCTCTGATGCATCGTGAATACGAGGATACGCGCGGTGCTGTCCCATTGCCGGATGCGCCGGATCGCCTCTATCCCGCCAATGCCAGGCATCGATACGTCCATGATGACGAGGTCCGGCCTGACCTCCTTGTAGATACGATAAGCATCGGCCCCGTTGTCGGCTTCGGCAACGACTTGCAGACGATCCTGCTTCTGCAGCAGCGACCGATAGCCTTCGCGCACGATCGCATGGTCGTCCACCAGCATGACGCGCGTGCAATTCCCGGGATTGAGCGCGCTCACGGTTCCACCCCCCTGTTGGGAATGGTCGCGACGAGCCGGGTGCCGGCCGCAGCCAAACGTTCGAAACGCAGCGTGCCGCCAAGCGAAACGATCCGCTCCTGCATGCCGAGAAGCCCCAAGCCGGCTTTGGTCGAGCCGGCGTTGGTCATGCCGGCTCTACTCGCGCTGCCTGTTGCCTCGCCGTCGTCTTCGACGCTCATGACGATCTCGGTGGGGCCTGCCTCGAGACGCAGCTGTACGCACCTAGCCTGGGCATGCTTTGCCGCATTGGTGATCGCCTCCTGCGCGATGCGATAGAGACTTGCGCAGACGCTTGGCGGCAGTTCATCGACCTTGCCGGTGATGGCAATGTCGAATCGGGTGCGGCCCTTCTCGAAGCCGTTCCAGCTTGCGACGAGGCTTTCGAGGCTGAGCGTGAGGCCGAGTTCCGCGACATCGGGTGGGCGTAAGCGCACCAGCGCGCCACGCAGCGTTTCCATCATGCCCGCCGTGGTGCGCGAGATGCCGCGGCATTCTTCGAGCAGCGGCGGACATTCGCGCTCCGCCGTGTAGGCGGCGGAAGCGGCTTGCGCTGCGATGGCGGTGAGCGATTGGCCGAATTCGTCGTGCAGCTCGCGGGCAAGATGACGCCGCTCCTCGTCCTGCACGGCGATGAGCTTTCGCGTCAGCGCGTTTCGTTCGGCGAGCGTGAGCTCCAGCTTCTGCGCGAGCGCATTGAAGACGTCGGAAATCGCCGACAGTTCCGCGAGATCGAACTTCGGCAGGCGCGCGGAAAGATCGTTCGCCGCAAGCTGCGCCAGCCCGGCGCGGATGGCGTAGGTCGGCCGCAGGGCGCGCGCGAGCGCCGCATAGACCGCGAGACAAAGCCCGGCCAAGGCGAAAGCCATGATGGAGAGAAGGCGGCTCGCCTCGCGCCAGCTCTGGCCGATCTGCGTGGCGGGATCGAAGGTCGCGACCGCCACACCCCTCGGCTCACCCTCGACGAGGAGCGGCATCGAGGTCGGCTCGCCGGGATGAAAGATGGCGCGATAAAGTGCCGCGAAACTTGCGGGCGCGGCAATCTCGTCGGCGAGCGCGCCGCTGCAGATGCCCTGGCGAAAGGCGCCAGCTTTATCGCGATAGGCGATGCAGAGGCCCGGCTCCATCAAGGGCGACGCGACCCGCTGCAAATCTGGCGTGATGTTGGGGGACAACGAGTACCATTGTGCCTGCGCCTGCTGCAAAGCAATATCCTTGGCGACGATTTCGGCGATGCGGCTCGCCTTGGCTCTGACGGCGCGGTCGCTGTCGAACAAGGCGTAGGCGGCGACAGCGAGGAAACAAATCGCCGCCAGCGCCGCGACGCGCAACGCCAGCCGCAGCTTCAGATCGATGGCGCGGGCAGGGCCCATTACGGATTTTGGAACCAGTTGCAAGCTCCCTCCGATTTCCAGCGCATTTAGAAACAAATCTCGTCGGGAAGAAAGCGCGGCGAGGCTAGATCGGGCATTTCACCCGGTCAATTCAGGGAGATTCTCCATTTCGCGGAGGCCGCCGGTCGGGCGATATGGGTGGCGGCTTGGCAAACTCCGGAGTTCGTTCATGCGCGGCATTGCTTTGGTCCTGGCTCCGATCACGGTTCTTGCAGGCTTTGCGGCCGCCACGGCGGACGATTCCGGCGCAAAGCCGCCGATCAAGCTTGCGGTGTTTCCGTTTGAATTGGAGGATTTCAGCGCTGCCGCGGCCTACATTCCCCCAGATGACATCGACCGCGAGCAATTGCGGCTTTCGACGGAAGAGGCGCGTCGGCTGATTGCGCAATCGGGACGCTACCAATTGGTCGACGTCGGTGAGGTGAACGACCAAGCGGTCAAGGCGGGCAAATTGCACGATTGCGGAGGATGCGAAGCCAAAATCGCGGCTACCCTCAACGCCGATCAGTCGATGATCGGGATCGTCACGCGCATCAGCCGCACGGACTACGCGGTGACCTACAAGATTCGCGACGTCCATTCCGGGGAGCTCGTCGATGTCGAGCAGACCGACCTGCGCGCCGGCGCCAACTCGGCCTGGAGCCGTGGGGCGCGCTGGCTGATTCAGCGCCGTCTCCTGGAACAGGCGGACTAGCGCGAAAGCGCAAAGGCCATCCGGCGGGTTACAGGATATGATAATGTCGGGATGCCGAGGGCACATCGCCAACAGGGAGCGTCCCAATGCAAACGCCGATGAAACCAAGGCAAAGCGTGCCTTGCTTTGGTTGCCGCCGTCGTGCTCTCAGCCAGTCCCGTTCGGCACGGCCTGGCGCAAGGCGAGGCGCCCACCTTCGCGGTCGCCGAAATCCAATATGTCGATACCTCAGGCGAGGTGATCGACCAGAGCGCCGACCATTTCCGACGCTTGCGCGAATTCGAAGCTTCGTTGCGCACCGATCTGGCGGCCAGCGGAAAGGTGCGAAACGTCACCCTCGATTGTCCGGCGGGCGCCTGTTCGGTTGGCGAACTCGATCCAGATCAACTGCTCGCCAAGGCGGAGGCGGCTGGCGCCGCCTACCTGCTGATCAGCAGCTTTCATAAGCTAAGCACGCTCGTTCAATGGGCCAAATTCGACATCGTTGACGTGAAGACGCGCAATGTCGTCTTCAATCGTCTCGTCACCTTCCGCGGCGACAACGACAAGGCCTGGCGCCACGCGGAAACCTTTATCGTCCGGGAAATCCTGGATCACGAGGAACCGTGAAGTGGTCCGCATGCGACCGGCGGCAACAAGCCTTCCTCGATGGCCTTGATCTGCAGCGCCAGATATTTCGAGTTGATGCGGCACTGCGCGAGGCTGCCGGCGATGAACCACAGTCCGGGCTGGCCGGTGCGGGTATACATGTTGCGCAATTCCTGACCGTCGCCAAAACCCCAGATCGGACCGACGCGCGTGGCGATCTCGTCGCCGAACAATTTGTGCACCAGATATTCCTGCGGCCGGTAGCCGGTCGCCAGCACGATCAGGTCGGCGGCGAGGGTTTGGCCGTTCTTCAGCCGCGCGCCATCAGTGACGAAGCCATCGATGTCGGAAAACTGCGCCAGCTTGATCGCGCCGGAGACGACGAGATCGGAGCAGCCGACGTTGAAATAATAGCCGCCGCCACGGGTGAGGTACTTGAACTGCCAGCCGGTGCCGGCGTCGCCGAAATCGAGCTTGAAGCCGATGCGCTCCAGCCCGTCGAGCAATGGCTTGTCGATTTGCCTGGATTGCTCGGTCAGCATCACATGGCTGCGCCTGGCGAGCGTCAGCGGCATCGAGGTCGCGATCAGGTCGTTATCTTCCAGCGTGCCTTCGTTGTAGGCGGAATAGGCGAGCTGCGCCGAGGGCTCGATATTGGTGATGAGCGTCGAGGAGCGCTGTACCAGCGTGACGTCGGCGCCGCTGGAATGAAGGTCTTGCGCGATATCGTGGCCGCTGTTGCCGGTGCCGATCACCAGCGCTCGTTTCCCCTCCCAGTTCTCGCCGTCGTCATACTGGCTGGAATGCACCACCTTGCCGGCGAAATTCTTCAGCGACGGAATCTCGGGCAAATTCGGGATGCCGCTGACCCCGGTCGCCATCACGACATGGCGCGGATGCATCGTGCGCGTCGAGCCATCGGTCCGGCGCAGCACGACGTTCCAATGTCCCTCCGCTTCATCAAACGTTCCGCTTTCGAACTCGGTGCCGGTCCAAAAATTCAGCTCCATGGCATCGACGTAGGATTCGAACCAGTTGGCGAGCTTGTCCTTGGGGATATAGACCGGCCAGTTCGGCGGGAACGGCATATAGGGCAGGTGATTGACCTGCACCTGGTTGTGCAATGTCAGCGCGTGATAACGCTTGCGCCAGTTGTCGCCGATCCGCTGGCCCCGGTCGACGATCAGCGTATCGACGTCGAGTTGCTTCAGCCGCGCGGCGATCGCCAGCCCCGCCTGTCCGCCGCCGACCACGAGCACGGCGGGATCGCGGTCGGCATAGGCGGCCGAGGCCTTGCGCTGATCGAGCCAGTTCGGCCCGCGGAAGTCGCGCGAATAGGCGTTTCCACGCGGTCGCGTATTCCCCTGCTGCTCCTCGAAACCTTTCAGCTCGTCGAGCGCGGTGAGCAGCGTCCAGGCCTTCAGCCGGTTGCCGTCCGCCTGATCCGGGATCAGCCGCAAGATGCCGGTGCCGCGGCCAACAGCGGTTTCAAATTTGAAGATTGCTTCGATCGAGTTGGTGCCGGCGCGCGTCACCCGGCGCGGTGCGGCGCGGCCGGGATCAATTGCGAAATTTTTCGGGCGGGCGGCGGCGCAGGCCTGCAATTGCTTCACGATGGCGTCGCCGCCGTTGATGGTCTGGATGTTCCAGCTCAGCGCCAGCACGTCGCGCCAAAAACTGTCGGGGTGAAACAGTGCTTTCAGCGCGGCATCGTCGGCCTCGGTGAATGCGGCCTCGAATTGCACCAGCCAGTTTTCGGCCGAAACCGAGACGTCGTCGGTCTTGTCAAGCATGCGCGCCTCTTCGCTGGCCGTCTTCGCGGCCTCTCCCGGATCGCAACGCTATACCCTTCGCCATCGCGCAGAAAGCGCCTTACGCCGTCAGCGAGAGCATATGGCCCTGATCCGGCGGAATACGTCCGGCGAGAGTGTCCAGATAAACCTGCTGCACGGCCTTGGGCCCGCGCCCTTCGATCACCTTGAGCCAGCCGTCCAGTTTCGGCGCGAAGGTGGACCACGCGGCGGAGAAGCGCGTGTCGACGCCGCCCGGTCCCCATTCCTGGGCGCGCTTGCGAATCTGGTCGGGGGCGAAGAACCACGTGGGCTTGGCGCCCGGCAGCGCCGGCTCATTCGGCGATGAGCTGCGATGCGTCAGTCCGATGCGCCCGGAATATTTCATTTGATCGCCGAAATGGCGATGCAGCCGGGCGCGCAATTCGCTGTTGCCCGCCATGTCGACAAAGACGACCGGCGACGTGGATGGCAGCGAGGTCACCCGGTCGTAGCTCACGACCTCGTCGTAGCAACCGAGGGAAGCGACAAAGCCGGCATTGGCGGCGGAAGTCAGGCCGATCACCCGGTAGCCCTTGCGCCCGGTGTGCAGGAGATGCGCGAGCCCGAACGCGGTCTTGCTGGAGGCCGAGGACAGCATCACACGGCGCGCTCCGAAGAAATCGTTTTCGGCAAGAAAGTCATCGACCAGGAACGACAGCATGAACAGCGGGCGCAGCAGCGCCTGATAGTCGCCCTGGCGTCCGGCGAAAGCGGGATCGCCACCGACGCGCGCATAGGTGTTATAGACCGGCGCCACGCCTTGGCGGTGTACGGCGAGATCGCGCAAGCCCCGCTTGCTGACGTCGCCGGCGTCGATAACTAGATGCGTCGCCATCGGGAAATAGCCGAACAGGCATTCGCCTTCGCTGACGGCCGGATGCTTCGAGGCGATCACGTCGCCAAAGCCCCACACCGGGATGTTGCCAAAACCCTTCGGCGCCGGAAACAGCTGCCAATATTTCAACTGATCGCCCAGCGTGGCGTAGGTGATGTTGTTGGCGGTGAACGCGAAGCGATCGACCTTCACCAGCAGCGTGTCGGCGGGTAACGCCTCCGCTTTGGGCAGGAGCATCTCGACCAGCTTGCATTGCTGCAGATCATTTCGGGCGACGACGAAATCGGTGGCTTGCATGTTTCGGTTCCGGCTGCTTTCGGGTCCCGATCTTTGCCTCTCGCCGTGGTTTTGCAACAGCAACAATGTTTGAAACAACGTTTGTCTTCTTCTTCGCCCGCGATCACGCCTTCGCGCTTCTTGATCGCGCGGTAATAGCTCCACCACAGATGCGCCGCCGCGCCGCGCAGCGGCCGCCAGGGTTCGGCGATCGGCACCATCTGCTTGGCGTTGGGCCGCGTGTTCAGCCCGAGGCCGACCTTGATCGCCTCCTGCACGGCGAGGTCGCCGGCGGGCCAGGCATCGCCATGGCCGAGGCAGAACAAGCAGATAGACGTCAGCGGTCCATGGGCCGATGCCGTGCAGCGCGGTGAGCGCATGGTGCGCGGCGTCGGCGTCCTCCTCCGCCAGCACATCGAGATTGAGCCGCTCGGCGGCGAGTTCGCGCGCGACGTTCTTCAGGGTCTTGATCTTGGCCGCAGACAATCCCAGCCGGCCGAGCCGATCGGCGCGGGCGCGGCGGCAGCGCGTGGTGATCGAAACGGATCGAAGGCTTCGGTGAGGCGGGCCCAGATCGCGGCCGCGCTCGCGGTCGAGAGCTGCTGGCCGCAGACGATGTGCGCCAGCCCGACAAAGCCGGGCTCGCGCCGCCGCAGCGCCGGCATCCCGGTCACCTCGAAGATCGGCCGGAGCCGCGGGTCCTGCTTGACCAGCGCGTGAACCGCGTCTTCCAGATCGGCTTGGCTGTTGAGGTGGATGGTCATTGCCACTTACAACCATCATGACCCGCGAAGGAGATCAATGCCGCCCGTTTTCCGATTTGCCCCGAGCCCGAACGGCTACCTTCATCTCGGTCACGCTTTTTCGGCGCTGCTGAACTTCGACCTGGCCCGCCGGTCCGGTGGGCGGCTGCTGCTGCGCATCGAGGACATCGATCCGACCCGCTGCAGGCGCGAATACGAGGACGCGATCTACCAAGACCTGGCCTGGCTCGGCATCGCCTGGGAACGGCCGGTGCGGCGGCAATCCGAGCATCTCGAAGAATACCGCAAGGCGCTTGAGAAGCTCGAAGCCCTGGATCTGGTCTATCCGAGCTTTGAGAGCCGCGCCGAGATCGCAAGACTGGTCGAACAGCGCGAGGCCGATGGCGCCTGGCCGCGCGACCCTGACGGGGCGCCGCTCTATCCGGGCGGGGCAAAACGGCTCTCGCCCGACGAGCGCGCACGGCTGATCGAATCGGGCGCGCCTTACGCGCTGCGGCTCGACATGGAAGCCGCGATCGCCCGCGCAGGCGATGTTGTCTGGACCGAGCGCGGCCAAGGTCCGGATGGGGAGACCGGGCAGGTGGCCGCCCGCCCGGAAGCCTGGGGCGACGTCGTGCTGGCGCGCAAGGAAACGCCGACCAGCTACCACCTTTCGGTCGTGGTCGACGACGCGCTGCAGGGGGTGACCGACGTGGTCCGGGGTGAGGACCTGTTCCACGCCACAAGCGTGCACCGGCTGCTGCAGCATCTGTTCGACCTGCCGGAGCCGATCTACCGGCATCATCGCCTGATCCGCGATGGTGGTGGCCTGAAACTGTCGAAATCCGGCCAGGCCACCGGCCTGCGCGAATTGCGCGCCACGGGCGCGACGCCGGCCGATATCCGCGGGCAGCTAGCGCTCCCGTAGATTTCCCGGGGTGCAACGCCAAACGCCACCGTGACTCCGGCCGTCCGGCCATGCCATTCTGAAGCCGGCCCCCGGGGTTTGTAAGGGAATCATGGCGGTAAAGTCGCGCAGGAGAAAGCGGCCGGCGAAAAAGCGCATTCCCGCAGGCCGCGCGCGCAAGCGCAGGAAGGAAAAAGCCTCCCGCGGCGTGGTCGAGGCCGCGTTGGCCGTTTTCGCCCACGAGGTCCGCACGCCGCTCACCGGGATTCTCGCCATCAGCGACCTGCTCGCCACCTCCGACCTCGACGAGCGCGAGCGGCGCTGGGTCGATACCATCAAGGCGGGTGCCGAACATCTGGCGAGCCTTGCGACCCTGTTCGTCGATGCGGCCAAGGATTTCGAGCGGCACGGTCGGGATGCGCGAGGACCTGTTCGACCTGCGGGCCCTGGCGCGCAGCATCGGCGATTTGCTGGCCGGCCGGGCGGCGGCGAAGGGCCTGCAATCCCAGATCGAGATTTCGGAAGAACTGCCCTCGCTCGTGGTCGGCGATCCGGTCCGGCTGCGCGCCGCACTGGAAAACCTGATCGACAACGCGGTGAAATTTACCGGGCAGGGCGGCGTCGCGCTCAAGGCGATGCCGGTGCGCGGCGGCAAGGGTAACGTCAAGGGCAACAAGGGCAGGGTCGGCGTGGCCTTCGCGATTTCCGACAGCGGGATCGGACTGACGCTGTCCGAGATCAAACGCCTGTTCCGCCGCTTTTCCCAGGCCAACGTCTCGATCGCGTCGCGCTTCGGCGGCGCCGGGCTCGGACTGTCCTCGGTCAAGCAGCTTGCGCGCACCATGGGTGGCGACATCGTGGTGACGCCACGCCGTGGCGGCGGCACGACGTTCACGCTAACCGTCACCTTTGTCCCCGCCAAAGGCGACAAGGCGACCGGTTCGGGAACAGGCAACGACCTGTCGACGGAGTCTGCGCCGCCGCTGCGCGTGCTCAGTGTCGAGGACAATCCGTTCGGCCGCGTCGTGCTCAACACGATCCTGAGCGAGTTGGGCCACCAGGCCGAATTCATCGGCCGCGGCGAGGCCGCCACCGAGCGGATCGCGCAGGGCTCGTTCGACGCGGTGCTGATGGACATGGTGTTGCCGGGGATCGACGGCGTCGAGGCGATCCGGCGGATTCGCGGGCTTGGCCCGCCGCTCGGCCGCATCGCGATCATCGGCGTTTCCGGCCGCGGCGACGACGAGGAAGCATCGCGCGCGGCGGGCGCCGACGCCTTCCTGCTCAAGCCTGTGTCTCCGCGCGCCTTGGCGACTGCGCTGCTTGAAGCGACACGCCGTGCGGCAGCCGCGACTTGATGATGGCGGCGTTCAGTTCGCCGCCAAAGACGAAGATCGCCGCGATGAAATACAGGAAGACCAGCGCAATGATGACCGAGGCGAGCCCCGCATACATCGTCACGTAATTGTTGGCGAAGCGCGCCAGGTATTGCCCGAACACGATGCCCGACACCAGCGAGGCCACGAAGGTGAAGATGATGCCGGGCAGGATCTGCAGGAAGCCGCGGCGTCCCGCCGGAAGCCATGCATGCAGGATGAAGAGCGCGACGACCAGCGCCGTGATGGTGATGCCGTAGCGGGCGAGATCGAGGAGCTGTTCGTTGCTCTCGACCACCAGCGGAATGTAGCGCCGCACCGCCTCGATGGTCAGGGGGCCGAGCACGATCAGGAACGCCATCGCCAGCGAGGAGAAGGCGGCGACCAGCGTGTAGCCGATCAATTCCAGCCGCAGCCAGTACCAGCGCCGCGGCTCGACCACGGCATAGGCGCGGTTGAGCGCGACCCGCAGCGCCTCGACGCCGTTGGAGGCAAAATACACCGCCAGCACCGCGCCGATGGTCAGCACGCCGCCGCGGGTGGTGGTCAGCACGTCGTGAATCTGGCCCGATAGCGCGTCCGCGACTTGCCTCGGCCAGGTCTGCAGCAATAGCGCCGCGGCCTGATCGGCCAATTCCTTGGAGCCGAAAAAGCCGGCCAGCGACGTCAGCACGATCAGGAACGGAAACATCGCCATCAGGGTCGACAGCGCGATGTGGCTGGCGATCGCCCAGCCGTCGTCGGCAAGGAAGGTGTAGAACGCGTCCATGCCGACGTGAAAGACGTAGCGAAGCAATCTCACATTGCACCCTGACCGGTAGACTGCGGTTTACGCGACAACGGCGCGATGGTTCCGAATGCGAGTCGTTGATCGCGCTTTAGCTTACGGTTTAAGCATGATCGTTTCGCAAAACCGGTATCCACTTTGCGCTAACGCGGCCCTTCCGGTCCGGATCATCCTCTAGCATCTGATATTGCAGGACAAAAGGCCAGATCGATGCACGGCAAAAGCGCCGCCGTGTCCCGCGATGGCGGAGCGCCCCGCACGGTGTTATGTAGCGTCGATGGTTACCTTTCTGAGCAAGATCTTACTTCCAATCGCGCTCGCTGCTGTCGCGCTGGTGCTGCTGTTGGGCCTCGTCAACATGATGAGGGGCGGTTCGCCCAACACCTCCCAGAAGCTGATGCGGCTGCGCGTGCTGCTGCAGCTTGTGGCGATCGTCATCACCATGGTCACAGTCTGGGCGATGGGGCGCTAGAGCATGATCCGGATCCGAAGGCTCGCGTCAGCGCAAAGTGGAAGCGGTTTCCCTCGCGACAAACGCGGACGGCGTTTGCGCGGAGATCATGCTCAAACAATGGGAGCATTCAGGAGGCAGACAATGGTCGTCCTTAATCGCATTTACACGCGAACCGGCGATGACGGCACTACTGCGCTCGGCAGCGGCGAGCGCCGGCCGAAATACGATCTGCGTATCGCAGCCTATGGAACCGTCGACGAGACCAATGCCGCGATCGGCGTGGCGCGGCTGCATCTGAAGGATGCGCGCGAGATCGACGCCATGCTGGGCCTGATCCAGAACGATCTGTTCGATCTCGGCGCCGACCTCGCGGTGCCCCAGCGCGAGGGCAAGGCGGAGCGGTTGCGGGTGCTGTCGACCCAGGTCGAGCGGCTGGAGCGCGACATCGACACCCTGAATGCGAAGCTCGAGCCGCTGACCTCGTTCGTGCTGCCCGGCGGCACGCCGGCCGCCGCCTACCTGCATCTGGCGCGGACGATTTGCCGCCGGGCGGAACGGATGGTGGTGGAACTCGCAAGCAAGCCCGACGAGCCGGTCAGCGACGCCGCGATCCAGTACATGAACCGGCTGTCGGATTTCCTGTTTGTCGCCAGCCGCGCCGCCAATAGCGATGGCGCCGGCGACGTGCTCTGGGTGCCGGGCCAGAACCGCTGAACGGCCGGTTTTCGGAGGCGATTTTTGCCCTCGCGCGTTGACCGGGGTGGGCCGGCGCTCTAGGTTCCGCAGCCCAAGCTGATCAAACCCTCAAAATTCAAGCGAAAGAGGATCGATGAAGGTTCTGGTGCCGGTAAAGCGGGTGGTCGATTACAACGTCAAGGTCCGCGTCAAGAGCGACGGTTCGGGCGTGGAACTCGCCAACGTCAAGATGTCGATGAATCCGTTCGACGAAATCGCGGTCGAGGAAGCGCTGCGGCTGAAGGAAGCCGGCAAGGCGACCGAGGTCGTGGTGGTCTCGATCGGTCCGGCGCAGGCTTCGGAGACCATCCGCACCGGGCTTGCCATGGGCGCCGATCGCGGCATCCTGGTGAAGGTGGAAGGCAATGTCGAACCGCTCGCGGTGGCCAAGATACTCAAATCCGTCGCCGACGAAGAGAAGCCGGGTCTGATCATTCTCGGCAAGCAGGCGATCGACGACGATTCCAACCAGACCGGCCAGATGCTCGCGGCATTGCTCGGCTGGTCGCAGGCGACGTTTGCTTCCAAGCTCGAAGTCGACGGCTCCGATTTCAAGGTTACGCGGGAAGTCGACGGCGGCCTGCAGACCGTGAAACTCAAGGGCCCGGCGATCGTAACTACCGATTTGCGGCTGAACGAGCCGCGCTATGCGAGCCTGCCCAACATCATGAAGGCAAAAAAGAAGCCGATCGCCGATAAGAGCGCGTCCGACTACGGCGTCGATCTCACGGCGCATCTCGAGATACTCAAGACGTCGGAACCGCCCGGCCGCAAGGGAGGCGTCAAGGTCAAGGACGTCGCCGAGCTGGTGTCGAAGCTCAAGAATGAAGCCGGGGTCCTCTGATGACGACGCTGTTGATTGCCGAACACGTACACGAAACCTTGAAGGACTCCACCAACAAGGCGCTGACCGCGGCCGCCCAACTGGGCGGCGACGTGCATGTGCTGGTCGCCGGCGGCGGCCAGGGCACCAAAGCGGCGGCGGAAGCCGCCTCCAAGCTCGCGGGCGTCAAGAAGGTGCTCCTGGCCGAGGGCGATGCGTACGAGCACGACCTCGCCGAGCCGCTGGCGGCGCTGATCGTGGCGCTGGCGCCGTCCTATGACGCCTTCGTCGCGCCCGCGACCTCGCGCTTCAAGAACGTGATGCCGCGCGTCGCAGCGCTGCTCGACGTCATGCAGGTATCGGAAATCATCAAGGTGGTTTCGCCCGATACCTTCGAGCGGCCGATCTATGCCGGCAACGCGATCCAGACCGTTAAGTCGAAGGATGCCAAGAAGGTGATCACGGTCCGGACCTCGACCTTTCAGGCGGCCGGTACCGGCGGCAGCGCGCCGATCGAGAATGCCGCTTCCGCCGCCGATCCCGGCCTTTCCAGCTTCGTCGGCGAGGAAGTCGCCAAGAGCGACCGCCCCGAATTGACCTCGGCGAAGATCATCGTCTCCGGCGGGCGTGCCATGCAGAGCCGCGAGAATTTCGCCAAATATATCGAGCCGCTTGCCGACAAACTAGGCGCCGGCGTCGGTGCCTCGCGCGCCGCGGTCGACGCCGGATATGCGCCGAACGACTGGCAGGTCGGACAAACCGGCAAGGTGGTGGCGCCGGAACTATACATAGCCATCGGCATTTCCGGCGCGATCCAGCATCTCGCCGGCATGAAGGATTCCAAGGTGATTGTCGCGATCAACAAGGATGAGGATGCGCCGATCTTCCAGGTCGCGGATTACGGCCTGGTCGCGGATCTCTACCAGGCGGTTCCCGAACTGACCGCGGAGCTCGGCAAGCTCGGAAAGTAACGTTAAGACACGGAGCCCGATGGGCAAGCGCCGGCCTGTGCTATCTATGTAGGGGAAGCGGGCGGGCGCGGTATGCGCGCCGTCCCGGTGGATGACAAAATGGCGATGATCAAGAAGGTCGGCGTAATCGGTTCGGGCCAGATGGGCAACGGGATCGCGCATGTCGCGGCGCTGGCTGGCTTCGATGTGGTGCTCAGTGACGTATCCGCCGACCGCTTGAAGTCGGCCATGGCGACCATCAACGGCAATCTGTCGCGGCAGGTCGTCAAGAAGGTCATCAGCGAGGAGGTGCGCGGCCAGGCGCTGGGCAGGATCACCCCAACCGAGACCATCGACGGTCTTGCCGACTGCGACCTCGTGATCGAGAGCGCGGTCGAGAAGGAAGAGGTCAAGCGCAAGATCTTTCACGACCTTTGCGCGGTGTTGAAGCCGGAAGCCCTGATCGCCTCCAACACCTCTTCGATCTCGATCACCCGCCTAGCCGCGACCACCGACCGCCCGGAGCGGTTCATCGGCATTCATTTCATGAATCCGGTGCCACTGATGGAACTGGTGGAACTGATTCGCGGCATCGCCACGGATGATTCGACCTTCGACGCCGCCAAGGAATTCGTGACGAAGCTCGGCAAGCAGATCGCGGTGTCGGAGGATTTCCCGGCCTTCATCGTCAACCGCATTCTGCTGCCGATGATCAACGAGGCGATCTATACGCTCTATGAAGGCGTCGGCAACGTCGAGGCGATCGACGCCGCGATGAAGTTGGGGGCGCATCATCCTATGGGACCGCTCGAGCTCGCCGATTTCATCGGCCTCGACACCTGTCTGTCGATCATGCAGGTGCTGCATGAGGGGCTTGCAGACTCCAAATACCGGCCGTGTCCATTGCTGGTGAAATATGTCGAGGCCGGCTGGCTCGGGCGCAAGACCCAGCGCGGTTTCTACGACTATCGCGGTGCCAAGCCGATCCCGACGCGGTGATATCCGCGCGCTCCGGAAGCGTCCGGGAGGCAACATCCCGTTAACCTTCGTGCCGTAGTCTGCCCGCCAAGTACGGGGGTGTTGCGTATGGATATGAGTTTGGTGGCCGCCATTATGTCGCAGAAGGCCGGCGCGCTGCAGCAGCAGGTTGCGACTGCCGCGCTGAAATCGAACCTCGATGCGCAGAAGTCGTCGGTCCTGACCCTGCTTGGTGCCGCACAGCAGACCCTTTCGCTTGCCAATGTCGGCAACGGCGTCGGCGGCAGTGTGAACGTAGCGGCCTGAAACTTCGGCCTCGTCATTCCTCAATCAGCTAGCCGCCGCCGGACTTCTGCTCCCTGCGCAGTTCCGGGAAAATCGCCTCGTCCTGCAAGATCACGTCGGCGGTCTTCTGGTAATGGGCCGTCAGCAGTCGCACGGCCTCATCGGTGTTGCCGCTCATCACCGCGGTGGCGATGGCGAGATGCTCCTCGCCGACGTGACGCGATGGGAACGCCTTGCGGATTGAAAGCCGTCGGTAGCGATAAAGCTGATCAGCGAGCTGTCCACAGAACGCGACCAGCGACTGCGATTGGCAATTTCCGATCAGCGTCCGGTGGAAAATGCGGTGCAGCCGCTCCCATTCGGGATTGTCTTCGAATTCCGCCTGTTTCAGCGAACGCGGCGCGCGGCTCAGCCGATGCTGCGCCAGCAGAAGCTGCTCCTCCCATTGCGGGGTCGAAGCCGCCATGGATTCGCGCAATGCCAGGCTCTCCACCCAGCAGCGTGTCTTGGTGAGTTCGGCGAGTTCGGCGCGGCTGATGTCCCTGACATAGAAGCCGCGCTGCTCGCGCACTTCGACCAGCCCGTCGGAGGCCAGCCGATTAAGCGCCTCGCGCAGCGGTGTCTGTCCGGTCTGATACATCTCGATCAGGAAACGCATCTGCAGTTTGCGCGAGGGCGCAAGCCGCCCCGACAGCAGATCCTCGCGCAGCCGGTCATAGACATGGCTCGCCTGGGTCGACGGCGCGGCTCCGAGTTGAACTGCCGCTGTTGTGTCCACTGCTTGGCTCCCCCGCTGTCGCTGCGAATCTCTTATTTATTACTTTTCGTGCATCACGGCAAAATTTATAAATTAGTTTTGCAAACTAGTATTTTGTGTAATATAAAATGCCCAACCAGCGGTGACGGAAGGATGATCAGTGCCATGACCCGGTTTCCCGTCTCAGCCTTGCGCAGCGTCGATCTCGGCACGCCGGACCTCGGTCGCTCCGAGCAATTCTACGTGACGGTGTGGGGGCTTGAGGTCGTGGCGCGCCACAACGGCGCGGTCTATCTGCGCGCCGGCGGCTGCGATCATCATGTCGTGGCGCTACACCGGAGCGCGCGGCCGGAACTGCGCGCCGTGACGTTTCGCGTGGCTTCAGCGGACGATTTCACCGCGATCGCGGGTAACGTCATCGCCCAGGGCGGCCAGGTCATCTCCCCACCCGCGGCGAACCCAGCGCCTGACGGCGGCACCATCATGGTCGTGCGCGGACCGCAAGGGGGCCTGCTGCGCTTCGTCCATGGTGACATCGTCCACGCCGCCGAATCTTCCTGGCGTGACCGGCCGCAGCGGCTCGCCCATGTCAATCTCAACAGCGTGGACGCCGATGCGACGGCTGCGTTCTACGAGAAGGCGCTTGGCTTCCGCCTCACCGACCGAACCGGGATGATGGCCTTCGTCCGCTGCAACAGCGACCACCACGCCGTGGTGATCGCCGATGCCAGGGTCAACGGGCTCAACCATGTCGCGTTCCTGATGCAAGATCTGGAGTCGGTGATGCGCGGCTCCGGGCGCATGATCGACGCTGGCTTTCCGATCGCCTGGGGCGTCGGCCGCCACGGCCCCGGCGACAACGTGTTCGCCTACTTCATCGACCCGGTCGGCTTCGTCATCGAATACACCGCCGAAGTGCTGCAGGTCGACGACGACTACAAGTTCAAAGGCCCGAGCGAATGGGTCTGGCCGCCGGGCCGCACCGATCAGTGGGGCATCGCGCCGCCGAAGGCGGATCACGTCAAGGCCGCGCAACTCGCCATCCCCTACGCAAGCTGAAATCAACCGAACGCTGATCGAACAGGGCTAATGTCAGGCGCCGTCCAAGCAAATGAATTCCAGGTCGTGGTCGTGGGCTTCGGTCCCTCGGGCGCGGTGGCAACGAGCCTGCTCGGCGACCGCGGCATCCGCACGCTGGCGATCGACCGCCAGCGCGACGGTCTACGACAAGCCGCGCGCGATTGCGATCGATCACGAGATCCTGCGGATCCTGGACAATCTGGGCGTAGCCGAGCGCCTGTGTCCCTATATCGCCCCGTTTCCTGCCTCCCAGCATTTCGGCGCCAAAGGACAATTGATCCGGCGTATCGACATGGTGGGCGAACCCTATCCGCTCGGTTACACGCCGAGCATGGTGTTCACGCAGCCGCCGGTCGAGGCAGCGTTGCGGCAGCACGCGCAGGCCTATCCGGACGTCACGGTCGAGCTCGGCACCGAACTCACCCGCTTCACGCAATCGACGGACGGTGTGACGCTGCATCTGCGCGGCGATAGCGGCGCAACGCGCACCGTCACCGCCGATTATGTCATCGCCTGCGACGGCGCTTCCAGCGCAGTGCGGGAACAGCTCGGCATCGCGTTCGAAGACCTCGTGTTCGACGAACCATGGCTGGTGGTCGACCTGCAGGTCGCGGACGCCGCGCTTGCAAAAATTGCCGGAGACGGCGGCACAGTTCTGCGATCCGGCGCGGCCGACGACTTTCATCATCGGCCCGGGCCGGCATCGCCGCTTCGAAATCATGCTGTTGCCGGGCGAGGACCCGCGCCGCATGGAAGAGCCGGACCAGGTCTGGCGACTGCTGGAAAAGTGGTTGACGCCGGCCGACGCCACGCTGTGGCGGGCGGCGAGCTACCGCTTTCACGCGCTGGTGGCGGAGCAATGGCGGCGCGGGCGGGTGCTGCTGGCGGGCGATGCCGCTCACCAGCAGCCGCCCTTCATCGGCCAGGGCATGTGCCAGGGCATTCGCGATGTCGCCAATCTGGTCTGGAAACTCGATCGGGTGCTGCGCGGCCAATCCGGCGCGGCGCTGCTCGACAGTTACGCCGAGGAGCGCCGCGCGCATGTGCGTGAGCTCACCACGCGCATCAAGGCGATCGGCCATGTCATCTGCGAGCGCGATCCTGTCGCCGCCGAAGCGCGCGACGCCCGCATCCTTGCCGAAGGCCACGGAGAACCCCGCACCATCACCCGGCAGGATATCGTGCCGCCGCTGCAGCGCGGATTGCTGGCCGCCGCCCCGCATGCCGCAAACGGCACGTTGTTCCCGCAGCCATGGGTGCGGACAGACAGCGGGACGACAATTGCTCGATGCCGCCTGCGGCACCGGATGGCGTCTCGTCGTCGATGGCGGCAGTCACCTCGCCGCGTCCGCTGCCATCGACGATCAGGCGAGGGCGCTCGGACTGCGGATCATCCGTATCGGTGCGGCGGAAAGCACGGCCGAAGGCGCGGCAAGGGAAGAAGGCCTGGCGAGGGAGGAAAGCATGGCGAGGGAAGAGGACGGCGTCGTCGCGCGCTGGTTCGGCCGCTACGACTGCGCGGCCGCGATCGTCCGCCCGGATCACTACGTGTTTGGCGTCAGCACCGACGCGCAATCAACCGCCGCGATGCTGTCGGAGCTCTCCTCGCGGCTGCAATGAACCGCTCAACTATAAAGTAAACCATAGGGGAAAACGCCAATGACGCCATTGCAAGCTGGAACCGCGGAGCCGACCGGAGGAGGCCGCGCCCTCGCCGTGCTCATCATGCTGTTTCTGTTCCAGACGCTGAACTTCTTCGACAAGCTGGTATTCGGCCTGTCGGCGGTGCCGATGATGAAGGAATTGTCGCTGTCGCCGAAGGAGTTCGGATTGATCGGCAGCAGTTTCTTCCTGCTGTTCTCGCTCTCGGGCATGGCGGTCGGGCTGTTCGTGATCGGACGCTTTCCGACGAAATGGATTCTGATCATCCTCGCGGCGGTGTGGTCGGCGACGCAGATCCCGATCTTTTTCACCAGTTCCGTCGCGGTGCTGATCGGCTGCCGGATCATTCTCGGCGCCGGCGAAGGACCGGGCCTGCCAACCGCGTTCCATGCCTGCTACAACTGGTTCGCCGCCGAGAAGCGCAGCGTGCCGAGTGCGGTGGTGCTGCAGGGCATCAGCGTCGGGCTTCTGGTCGGCGGTCCGTTCCTCACTTACATCATCGTCAATTACGGCTGGCGCACCGGCTTTCTGGTCTGCGGCCTGCTCGGTCTCGCCTGGATGCTGGCATGGGCCTTGATCGGCGGCGAGGGGCCGTATGCCGCCACCGATGTCAGCCATGACGCGCCGCAAACAGGTGCGACCGTGCCGGCGAGGATGCTGTGGTGCGATCCCACCGTGATCGGCGTCATCATCATGTCGACCATGTCATACTGGATCGTCGGCATGTCGGCGACCTGGTTGCCGCCCTATCTACAGCTCGGCCTCGGCTACACAGCCGACCGATGTCGGCTGGATCATCTTCGGCATTTATCTGTTCCAGTCGCCCCTGCTGCTCGGCGGGTCGTGGATCACGCAGACGATGCAGCGCAGCGGCTGGAGCCTGCGCGCATGCCTCGGCAACTCCGCAGGCCTGGCGCTGCTTGCCGCGGGCTGCGCGTTGCTGGCTGACCCTCGTGACCACCGGGCCGCTCCAGCTCATCTGTATCGCGATCGCCTTCGCCGCTCCGAGCCTGACCACGATCTTCGGACCGGTTGCGCTCGGCGCGGTGGCGCCGGCCGCGCAGCGCGGCAGGTTGATCGTCGTAATCTATTCCGGCAACGCGGCGTCGGCGCTGGTCTCCAACGCGCTCACCGGCTGGATCGTCGGCGAAGCCGGGTCCGACGTTGCGCTCGGCTACGCCCACGCCATGACATTTACGGCTGGCATTCTCATCGTCGGCGCCGTTGCCGCCTTCGCGCTGATATTTCCGGAGCGCACCCTGGCGCGGTTCGGCAGGACGACCGTGATGGCTCCCGCGTCCGCAGGCGCGGCCTAGTTCAACCAATCTTCCCAACCTCAAACACCAGAGGCATCCGATGAAGTTCGCAAGTTTCAAAATCGACGGCGCCCCAAGCTGGGGCCTTATCGACGGCGCGGAAGCCGTCGACCTCGGCGCGATGCTGCGCGACCGGTTTGTCGATCTGAAATCCGCCATCGCCGCCGGCGCGCTGGCCGAGGCGGCCGCCGCCGCGGGTAAGGCCGCGCGGCATCCGCTCGCAGCCATCACCTGGCTGCCGGTGATTCCCAATCCTGACAAAATCCTCTGCATCGGCCTCAACTACGAGACCCATCGCAAGGAAACCGGCCGCACCGAGGTCGAGAATCCCACCGTGTTCGGCCGCTTCGCCAACAGCCAGACCGGGCATCTCGCCAACATCATTCGCCCGAAGGTGTCCAAGGATCTCGATTTCGAGGGCGAACTCGCCCTCGTCATTGGCAAGTCGGGCCGCTATATCTCGCGCGCAGACGCGTGGGACTATATCGCGGGATACGCCTGCTACAACGAAGGCAGCGTCCGCGACTATCAGCGCCATACCCATCAATTCACGCCGGGCAAGAACTTCCCGCAGACCGGCGCGTTCGGTCCCTGGATGGTGACGCCGGATGAAGCCGGCGAACTGGGTCGGCTTCGGCTGCAGACCCGCCTCAACGGTCAGGTCGTTCAGGACGCGACCATCAGCCAGATGATCTTTGGTATCCCGCAACAGATCGAATACTGCTCGTCGTTCACGCGGCTCGAGCCCGGCGATGTGATCGTGACCGGTACGCCGGGCGGCGTAGGCTCCAGACGCACGCCACCTTTGTGGATGAAACCCGGCGATGTCGTCGAGGTTGAGATCGATCGGATCGGCCTGCTGCGCAACGGCATCGCGGACGAGACCTGATCCCGCGAGACCGACGCCCCCAAAGCTGCTGCCGAGTTGGAAATGTCGCGGCTATCCCGGAGGCGTCGTCGCCGCAGCGATCAGCTTGATCGCATCGTCGGAGTCCCACTCGGCCGGGCCCGCAATGGTCGCGATCTCGCAGCCCTGGCCGTCGACGAGGACCGAAGTCGGCATCCCGAGCGCCCGGCCTATGCTCTTAAGATCCTGAAATACCTTGGCTTTCTCGTCACTGAAAAACCCAAGCCGGGTCAGATTAGCGTCTTTCAGGAAGTTTTTCGGCTTTTCAGGGTCGCGGGTGTCAATATTGATGGCGACCACCTCGAAATTCGGCCCCTCCAGCCGGGTTTGCAGCCCCTCCAGGGCCGGCATTTCCTTGCGGCAGGGCACGCACCAGGTGGCCCACAGGTTCACCAGCACGGTCTTTCCGCGCCATTCCGACAGCTTTCTTGGCTTGCCGTCGGCATCCACGAAGGCGAGGTCCGGCAGCCGCAACGGCGCGGTCGCCATGGTCAGCGCTGCGACTTCGCCTTGGGCGAGCGGGGCGATCTTTTGGGCGATGTCGACCGCGCCGCGGCAGGCGGGGTCGCCTCGCGTGCCGCTCAAGCCGCCGATCCAGAGCCCGGTCCATCCGACGATCGCCCCGATCAGCACCGTCCCGACGACCAGGGCGATCCGGCGCGAAGCGGCTGGCAGCGGCGTGGGGTTTTCGGGCATATCGTTTGTCATCCTGTACCTGATACGGCTATGCAGAGGCCTATATTACGGCCGGCACGGACCGGTAAACCGCGCAGGACGTTTCCGCGCGCGGATGTGAATGGCGGGGCATCGAGTAATCGACATGAGCAACAAGATGTGGGGCGGCCGGTTCTCGGAACGCCCCGACGAGATCATGGAGGAAATCAACGTCTCCATCGACGTCGATCGTCACCTTTACGCCCAAGACATCGCCGCGTCCAAGGCCCATGCCGCGATGCTCGCCGCGCAAGGCATCATCACCGCGAACGATGCGAAAAACATCGGTAAGGGTCTAGACACGATTTTGTCAGAGATCGGCAAGGGAGCCTTCGAATTCAAGCGCGCGCTTGAGGACATTCACATGAACGTCGAGTCCAGGCTCGGCGAGTTGATCGGCCCCGCGGCGGGACGGCTGCATACGGCGCGGTCGCGCAACGACCAGGTCGCGACCGATTTCCGCCTCTATGTCCGCGACACCATCGACGAAACCGATGCGGCGCTCAACGAGTTCCAGCGCGCGCTGGTTGCGCGGGCGATCGAACATGCCGCGACCGTGATGCCGGGATTTACCCATTTGCAGACCGCGCAGCCGGTCACCTTCGGGCATCATCTGCTCGCCTATGTCGAGATGGCGGCGCGCGATCGCGGCCGGTTTGCCGATGCGCGCAAGCGGCTCAACGAATCCCCGCTCGGCGCCGCGGCGCTCGCCGGCACCTCGTTTCCGATCGATCGCGAGGCAACCGCGAAGGCGCTCGGCTTCGACCGGCCGATGGCCAATTCGCTGGATGCGGTTTCCGACCGTGATTTCGTGCTGGAAACCTTGTCGGCGGCGGCGATCACCGCGGTGCATCTGTCGCGCTTTGCCGAGGAGATCGTGGTCTGGACCTCGCCGCTGGTGGGACTGGTGCGGCTTTCCGACAAATTCACCACCGGCTCTTCCATCATGCCGCAGAAGCGTAACCCGGATGCGGCGGAACTGGTGCGCGCCAAGACCGGGCGGGTGATCGGCGCGCTCACGGGGCTCCTGATCGTCATGAAGGGCCTTCCGCTCGCCTATCAGAAGGACATGCAGGAGGACAAGCAGGGCGCGATGGAAGCTTTCGCCGCGCTGTCGCTCGCGATCCGCGCCATGACCGGCATGGTCGCCGACCTCACGCCGGACCAGGCGCGGATGAAAGCGGCCGCCGGCGAGGGCTACGCCACCGCGACCGATCTCGCCGACTGGCTGGTGCGGACGCTGAAGATGCCGTTCCGCGACGCCCATCACGTCACCGGGCGAATCGTTGCCCGCGCCTCGAAGGACGGCGTGGCGCTGCATGAGTTGCCGCTGAAGGCGATGCAGGAGATCGAGCCGAAGATCACGGCCGAGGCGCTGGCGGTGCTTTCGGTCGAGGCCTCGGTGAAAAGCCGCACCAGTTTCGGCGGCACCGCGCCGAAGAATGTGGCTTCCCAAGCCAAGGCCTGGGCGCGGCGGCTGGAAAAACAGCAAAAATCGGGCTGAGCGTTCGAATTTCGCTACAATTTCTTGTTTCAACCGGGGCTCGCCAGAGCGAGGCAATCTTTGTATGGTGCGGCCCGCATTGGGGATCAAGTCGTGAATCGCAATATGAGTCCGATCGCGTGGCCCGTCGTCCTGCTAGGCGTGGCAGCACTTTCGCTTGGCGCTTGCGGGCGCAAGGGCGGGCTGGACCTGCCGCCGAACGCGTCGACGCCGTCGGCCGCCAACGCCAGCGCCACCGCGCCGCTTGATACCGAGGCCGAGGCCGCGAGCAAGCCGAGCGTGTTCAATTCGACCTACGGAGCCGACGCCGGACCGGTCGCGCCCAAGGGTGCCAAGAAATCATTCATTCTCGATCCGTTGCTGGGCAACTGAGCCTGCCATGAATCATTTCGACTATCGCAACGGCGTGCTGCACGCCGAGGCGGTCAATCTGTCCGTGCTGGCGGAGCAAGTCGGCACGCCCTTCTACTGCTACTCGACGGCGACGCTGGAGCGGCATTACCGCGTGTTCAGCGAGGCCTTCGCCGGCGAGAAGGCGCTCGTCTTCTACGCCATGAAGGCCAACTCCAACCAGTCGGTGTTGCGCACGCTGGCAAAACTCGGCGCCGGCGCCGACGTGGTGTCGGGCGGCGAATTGAAGCGCGCGCTTGCGGCCGGCATTCCATCGAGCAAGATCCTGTTCTCGGGCGTCGGCAAGACCGAGGCCGAGCTGCGCGCGGCGCTTGCCGCCGACATCCTCTGCATCAACGTCGAGTCGGAGCCCGAGCTTGAACTGTTATCGCGGCTTGCGAGCGAAACCGGCCGCATGGCGCGCATCTCGGTGCGGGTCAATCCCGATGTCGATGCCGGTACCCACGCCAAGATTTCCACCGGAAAGTCCGAGAACAAGTTCGGCATTCCCTTGAGCCATGCGCGCGCGGTCTATGCCCGCGCGGCAAAGCTGCCGGGGATCGAGATCACCGGTACGGATATGCATATCGGCAGCCAGATCACCGATTTGGCGAAAATGGAGACCGCGTTCCGGATTCTTGCCGACTTCGTGCAGACGCTGCGTGCCGATGGCCACAAGATCTCGCATATCGACTTCGGCGGCGGCTTGGGGATTCCCTATTACATGGACCGCGAGGCGCCGCCCGCGCCCGACGCCTATGCCGCGATGGTCAAGCGGGTGACGCACAATCTCGGCTGCACGTTGATGTTCGAGCCGGGACGGTTGATCGTCGGCAATGCCGGCATCCTCGTCGCCCGCGTGATCTATGTGAAGCCTGGCGAGGCCAAGAATTTCGTCATCATCGACGCCGCGATGAACGACCTGATCCGCCCGACGCTGTATGAGGCCCACCACGACATCCTGCCGGTGGTGCAGGCCGCGCCGAATACGCGCAGCATCACAGCCGACTTGGTCGGCCCGGTCTGCGAGAGCGGCGACTATCTCGCGCTCGACCGCACCATGCCGGAGCCCAAGGCCGGCGATCTCCTGGCGATCATGACCGCGGGCGCCTATGGCGCGGTGCAGTCGGGCACCTACAACACCCGCGCGCTGGTGCCGGAAGTGCTGGTCAGGGACGATCAATATGCCGTGGTGCGTCCGCGGCTCGATGTCGACGCGCTGATCGCGATGGACAAGCTGGCGCCGTGGTTGTGATGCTCCAACGGTAGTCGTCCCCCGCGAAGGCGAGGACCCATAACCGCCGATGTCCGTTGTATATCCGGCTCAAGGCCGGGACGACTTAGCTAGACCTCACTTCGCCGCGTGAGCACCTTTTGCTCCGCCTACCACCACTCCCGCCGCCTTTTCGATCGGCTTGATCGCGGACGTGAAGTCCGATTCCGGTCCCATCTCGCGGATCACGATTTCCCAGAGGCGGCCGACGGCTTCGGCGACTTCCATCGATAGTCCCAGCGATTTCATCTCGTCGAGGCAGAGCCGCACGTCCTTCACCATCAGCCCGGTGGCGAAGCCGAAATCGAAGCTGCGCGGCAGCACCGCGCGCGGAAACTTGTCGCGGCTCGCGGTGTTGAGCCCCGATCCGGCGTTGATCACCTCGATCATGACGTTGGGGTCGAGCCCGGATTTTACCCCCATCACCACCGCTTCCGAGGTCGCCACCATCGCGGTCGCCGACAGGAAATTATTGGCGAGCTTCATGGTCTGCCCGGAGCCCGGCTTCTCGCCGATGAAGAACACCTTGCCGATCACCTCCAGCGCCGGCTTGATCGCCTCGAAGTCGGCTTTCGGGCCCGACGCCATGACCGCCAGCGTTCCCTTCTCGGCGCCGCCGACGCCGCCAGAGACGGGGCTATCGACCTGCACGATGTTGCGCGTCTTCAGCAGATCATGAATGCGCACCGCCATCTGCGAGCCGACGGTGGAGAGATCGACGAAGCGCTTGACCTTTTGGCCCTCGATCACGCCGTCCTTGCCGGTTGCGACATCGAGCGAGGCCTGCAGCGATGGCAGGCTCGCCATCACGGTTTCGGTGCGGTCGGCGACCTCCTTTGGCGAGGAAGCCGCCTCTGCGCCGAGCCCGACCAGTTTGTCCACCGCAGCTTTGCGCGTATCGAACACCACGAGCCGGTGTTTGGCCTCGATCAAACGCCGGGCCATGGGAAAGCCCATCTTGCCCAGGCCGATAAATCCGATGTCCATGATGTCGGCCCTCAACCCTTGTCGAGTTCCGCGAACAATTCGCGCGCGATGCGAAAACTGTCGACGGCCGCCGGCATCCCGGCATAGATCGCAACTTGCATCAAAATCTCGCGAATTTCGTCCTTCGTGACGCCGTTGGTGAGGGCGCCCTTGAGGTGCGCGCGCAATTCGTGCGGCCGGTTCAGGATCGAGATCATCGCGATGTTGAGCATGCTGCGGGTCTTGCGCGGCAGTTCCTCGCGGCCCCAGACCGCGCCCCAGCAATATTCGTTGAGCAGTTCCTGGAATGGGCGGTTGAAATCGTCAACGTTTTTCAGGGCGTTGTTGACATAAGCCTCGCCCAGCACGGCTTTGCGGACTTCCAGCCCCTTGTCGTACATTTTCTGGTCCATGAGGTTTCCCTTCCCTTGGTTGGCGGGGGCGGAACTTAAGTGGTTACCGTGGCTTAGTCACGCCTTCGTGTTATGCGGGATTTGGGTGGGATACCGTGCAGGAACGGGTGCCTCACTGCTGCCGTTGTGCTAGGGTGATTTGCCGGCGACCTGGAGAGTTGATTGAACGTCGCTAACCCCGACCCGTCAGAGCAGGCGCGCGGCGCCGATGCCGTTGCGCGGCTCAAGCTGACGCAAGCCCTGCAGCGGGCAAAATATGCAATCGCGTGGGAGCGCGGTTGGCCGCATCTGGCACGGCTCCTGACCGTCATCGGACTGTTTCTGGTGGTGTCCTGGGCCGGATTGTGGCTCGCGCTGCCGTTCCTGGCGCGCGCCATCGGGCTTGGCCTGTTCGTGCTGCTGGCGCTGGCCGCGGCATCGCCCCTGATCCGTTTTCGCTGGCCAAGCCGTGAGCAGGCCCTAAGCCGGCTCGATCGTGGCTCCGGAATCAGCCATCGTCCGGCGACGACCCTCACCGATACCTTGAGTACGCAGGACCCGGTTGCGCTGGCGCTATGGCAGGCGCAGCGCGAGCGCACGCTCTCCGCGATCAAGCGCATCCGCGCCGGCCTGCCGTCGCCGCGGCTTACCATCCACGATCCCTGGGCGCTGCGGGCGCTGGTCGCGGTGATGATGGTTGCGGCCTTCATCGCGGCGGGCGACGAGCGCACCATGCGGGTGGCGGCCGCCTTCGATTGGAACGGCGTTCTGTCCCCGGCCAATATCCGGGTAGACGCCTGGGTGACCCCGCCGCTCTATACCGGCAAGCCGCCGATCATCCTGTCGGCCGCGAACAAGGAAGCCATGCTGCCGACCGGCGGGCCGCTGCCGGTTCCGGTGGGCAGCACGCTGATCGTGCGTTCCTCGGGCGGCACCCTCGATGTGGTGTCGGGCGGCGGCGTCAGCGAAGCCGCGCCGTCCGAGCAGGCGCCGAAGGGTACCAACGAAAAGCACTTCACTGTGGCCGGTGACGGCACCGTGCATGTCCGCGCGCCCTCCGGTCAGGCGCCGTGGAAGTTCACCGCGGTTCCCGATCGCCCGCCGACGATCTCGCTGGCAAAGGATCCGGAGCGTCAGGCCCACGGCTCGCTGCAGATGGCCTACAAGATCGAGGACGACTACGGCGTCACCGCAGCGCAGGCGCATTTTGCCGCCCGCCCGGCTCAGGCGCCGAACGGCGCGCAAGCTGCGCGGCCGCTGTTCGATCCGCCGCAGTTTTCGCTGGTGCTGCCGAATGCGCGGACCCGCAACGGCGTCGGCCAGACCGTCAAGGACTTGAGCGAGGACCCTTACGCCGGCGCCGATGTGACGCTGACGCTGACGGCCAAGGACGAGGCCGGCAATGAGGGCCATAGCGAACCCTTCGACATGCGGCTGCCAGAGCGGCTGTTCACCAAGCCCCTGGCGCGGGCGCTGATCGAGCAGCGCCGCATCCTGGCGCTCGACGCCAACAGGAACTCCGAGGTCCGTGATGCGCTCGACGCGCTCATGATCGCGCCGGAACTGTTCATGCCGGAGGAGACCGGCCACTATCTCGGGCTCTATAATGTGACCCGCGAGCTCGAGGTCGCCCACACCGACGATGCGCTGCGCGCCGTCGTCGCCAGCCTGTGGGGGCTTGCCGTCAACATCGAGGACGGCGACATCACCGATGTCGACAAGGCGCTGCGCGCGGCGCAGGACGCGTTGAAGCAGGCACTCGAGCGCGGCGCCAGCGACGAAGAGATCAAGAAGCTGACCCAGGATCTGCGCGCGGCGCTGGACAATTTCCTGCGCCAGCTCGCCGAGCAGATGCGCAACAATCCGCAGGCGTTGGCGCGGCCGCTCGATCCCAACACCAAGATGTTGCGCCAGCAGGATCTCAACAACATGATCGATCGCATGGAGCGGCTGTCGCGCTCCGGCGACAAGGACGCCGCCAAGCAGTTGCTCGACCAGCTCGCCGAGATGCTGGAAAACCTGCAGATGGCGCAGCCCGGCCAGTCCGGCGACAGCGACATGGAACAGGCGCTGAACGAGCTCGGCGACATGATCCGCAAGCAGCAGCAGTTGCGCGACAAGACCTTCAAGCAGGGCCAGGATTCGCGGCGCGATCGCACGCGCGGCAAGCAGCAGGGCGACCAGAGCATGGGCGACCTGCAGCAGGACCAGCAGAACCTGCGCGACCGGCTCAAGCAGTTGCAGCAAGAGCTCGCGAAGCGTGGGCTCTCACAGCAGGGCCAGCGCGGCCAGAAGGGAAGCCAAGGGCAGCAGCAGGGCGAACAGGGTCAGCAAGGCGACCCGAGCGATCAGGGCGACCAAGGCGATCAGGCCGACCAGGGCGATGGCGACAGCCTCGGCGCTGCCGACAACGCGATGGGCGACGCCACCGGCAAGCTCGGCGAAGGCAATGCCGATGGGGCCGTGGATTTGCAGGGCCGCGCGCTGGATGCGCTGCGCAAAGGCGCCCAGAACATGGCGGATGCGATGCAGCAGGGCGAGGGCCAGGGCGACGGTCCCGGCGACCGCATGGGCCGACAACAGAACGGCAGCAATCAGACCGATCCGCTTGGACGTCCGCTGCGCGGACGCGAATTCGGTGACGAACTGTCGAAGATGATTCCCGGCGAAATCGACGTGCAACGGGCACGCCGGATCCTGGAAGAGCTGCGCCGCCGCCTCGGCGATCCGAACCGCCCGCAGATCGAACTGGATTACATCGAGCGGCTGCTGAAGGATTATTAGAGCGGTTTCGGTTCAGATCGACGGCGTCGCCGCAGGTACAATTTGTCATACGCGGGCTTGACCCGCGTATCCATCAGCTTCGCGAGAGTCGTCCAAAGAAGATGGATTGCCAGGTCATAGGCGAGCGGAAGCGACGCCGTCCTTCGGACGGCTGTGCCCGGCAATGACGAGTTAAGGGATCGTGCGCTCTCTCGCCCGCTACTCCGTCTTTCTCGCCGAGAGGGCGTCGGCGACCGCGGTGCGGATGTCGGCCACCGAGAACGGCTTGGTGATGACGTCGTGCGCGATGGCACTTAGATTGGAGGCGCGCTCGCGCTGGTCGGCGAAACCCGTCATCAAGAGGATCGTCAATCGGGGAAAGTCGCGAGCCGCCGACAGGGCCAGCGCGATCCCGTCCATGATCGGCATCTGAATATCGGTGAGCAGGAGGTCGAAGGCGCCTGCCTCGCGGGTCAGGATTTCCAGCGCCTCGGCGCCGTCCTGGGCGGTGACGGTGTCGTGGCCGTCCATGGCGATCGCGCGCGCCACCAGCGTGCGCATCGAATCTTCATCGTCGGCGATCAGGACGCGAGGCATCTGGTGTTCCCAGGTTTCGACGGCTTTTCATACACTGCCGCCGGCGATATCGTGCTTGTTGAAGAAGCGGACGTCGATACTGCGTCCATTGGCAGGCGGCGAGGCCAGGCGCGACTTGAACCAGGCGCGTTCCCCGGGTTTCAGCACGGTCTGTTCCAGCACCGCGTTCCAGGCGTAGATTTCGGCGCCTTGTGCGTCGCGGATGGAGAAGCGCAGCCGCGGCAGGTTGACGGGTTTGCGGGTTTCGCCGGTTATCACGCCTTCGATTACGAGCACCGGCTGGCCCTCGACGTTCTCGGTCGTGACCTTCACGTCCTTGAACAACACGCCGCGAAGGTTTACCTCAAGACCCACCAGTTTGTAGAATCCCGCGGTCTGCGGCATTAGCCGCACCACATCGGTGCGCCAGACCAGCAGGGCGATGACCAGCGCCCCCATGGCGGCACATGCGGTCGGGAGGCTGAAATAGGATTTACTGCGCCCACCGCGGGCGGATGCCGAAAGGCCTCGGAACCAGGGCTGGCGCCACCGGCTTCCGGCTTCGGCCGGCGCGTCGTCGCGGGCCATGGTTTGCCAATCGGCTTCGTCGGAGGAGCTTTCGGCCGGCCAATCGCCCGCGAGCGGGGGGCTGTCCACGACCGGGGCTTCGTCGCCGCCCGGATCGTGGGCGAGCGCCTCCCACTCGGCGGCGACGTCCGCCTCGGTGGGGCCCTGGCTCGCTTCGGCAAGCGCAGGCACGGCGGGCGCGGGTTCGATCGCGTCTTCCGGGCGGGCCAGCCAGACTTCCTTGCAGCGGGCACAGCGGACAGTGCGTCCGCCGGCACCCAGGGTCGCCGGATTGATGGCATAGGACGTTGTACAATGCGGGCAGATGATGTGCATGGAGCCCTGTTCTCCATCATGACGCTGGGTGGATGGTACAAGGCGACCGTTAACGAATCGGAAACCATAACCGTCGCAAAACCGACGTGTTGCGGGCCCAAGGCCCTCGGTTTCGGGCCCCCAGCCGGGCCCCACGTCGAACGGAGCTGAGCTTGGTTCGATTCGAAAATGTCGGATTGCGCTACGGATTGGGTCCGGAGATTTTGCGCGACCTGAGTTTCCTGATTCCCCCGCATTCCTTCCAGTTCCTCACCGGCCCCTCCGGCGCCGGCAAGACGTCGCTGTTGAGACTGCTGTTCCTGTCGCTGCGGCCGACGCGCGGGCTCGTCAATCTGTTCGGCCAGGACGCCTCGTTCCTGAGCAAAGACAATGTCGCGGACTTACGGAAGCGGATCGGCATCGTGCTGCAGGATTTTCGGCTGCTCGACCACATGACCACCTACGAAAACGTGGCGCTGCCGCTCCGCGTCATCGGCCGCGACGAATTGACCTACCGCAAGGAGGTCATCGATCTCCTGAAATGGGTCGGGCTCGGCGAACGCATGGACGCGCTGCCGCCGATCCTGTCCGGGGGCGAGAAGCAGCGCGCGGCGATCGCGCGCGCCGTGATATCGCGTCCGCAACTGCTGCTGGCGGACGAGCCGACCGGCAATGTCGATCCAACGCTCGGACGGCGGCTGTTGCGGCTGTTCATCGAATTGAACAAGTCCGGCACCGCCGTCATCATCGCAACCCACGACATCACGCTGATGGATCAGTATGATGCACGGCGGCTGGTACTGCATCAGGGACGCTTGCACATCTATGAGTAGGGTAGAAGAACACAGCCCGTTGGTCGACCTCGGCGACGAGCGTCCGCAGTTGCCGGCGCGCGCGCGGAATTTGTCGCCGATCGTGCCGCGCGCCACGATCGCCGGCCGCGCGCTGGTTGCCGTCGTCGCCATCATGACTTTTCTTGCTTCCGTCACCACCGGCACGGTGCTCCTGGTGAGCGCGTCGGCGGCGGAGTGGCAGTCGGACGTCGCAAGCGAGATCACCATCCAGGTACGCCCCCAGCCCGGCCGCGATCTCGATCGCGATTCGGCGGTGGCGGCCGAGGCGGTGCGCGGACAGCCCGGCATCGTCGAGACCAGGCCCTTCACCAAGGACGAATCCGCCAAGCTGCTCGAGCCGTGGCTCGGCACCGGGCTGTCGCTCGACGATCTGCCGGTGCCGCGGGTGATCGTGGCGCGGGTTCAACCCGGCGCCACCCTCGATCTCGCCGCGCTGCGCAGCCGGGTGACGCAGGCGGCGCCCACGGCCAGTGTCGACGATCACCGCGCCTGGATCGACCGGATGCGGTCGATGAGCTCCGCCACTGTGTTCGGCGGTCTCGGCATCCTCGCGCTGGTGATCGTCGCGACCATCATTTCGGTTTCGTTCGCGACCCGCGGCGCGATGGCGGCGAACCGCCCGATCGTCGAGGTCCTGCATTTTGTCGGCGCCGGCGACCGCTTCATCGCCAACCGGTTTTTCCGTCATTTTCTCCTGCTCGGCCTGGAGGGCGGTTTGATTGGCGCCGGGGCTGCGATGCTCGGATTCGGCTTTTCCGAGTCGATCGCCGGCTGGTTTTCCGGCACGGCGGTGGGCGATCAGTTCGCGGCGTTGTTGGGTACGTTTGCGCTGCGTCCTTCGGGTTATCTTGTGTTGACGGTACAGGCGTTGATGATCGCGGCGATCACCGCCGCGGCCTCGCGGCGGACGCTGTTTGCCACCCTTGACGACATCGAGTGAGGCGGGGAGAGAGCAGAATCCAGCGCCAGCTACGGCGCTTTCCGGCGAAAACCTGCCCTGGGTTTGGATAGCGGGGTGGGTACACCGGTTCGCAGTCCAGGAAATCGCGTCAAGACAACAAGCCAGCGCCGTTTCCGTGCCGATTTAACGGAGGAGGAAACGGCTCAAGACTACACTTCGCCCGAAAAGCCTCTAAAGTCGGGCGGGGAGAGGGTTGTCAGCCATCACAATGACTTCGCAGTCCGACGATAAATCGCCGAATGCGCCGGTCCGTGCGAAGCGCGGCTTTTTGCGCGTGACGGCCGTCAGCTTCCTCGCGATCCTGTTGGTCGGCGCCGCGATCGGCCTTATCGCCTTTCTGTCGCAGTTGCGTGGGAGCGAGATCAAGCCGGAGCGGCAGGCTGACGGCATCGTGGTTTTGACCGGAGGCTCGTCGCGCGTTTCCGATGCTCTGGAGCTATTGGCCGCGGGCTATGGCAAGCGGCTTCTGATCTCCGGCGTTCATCCGACCATCGCGGCCAGCGACATTTCCCGTTCGGTGTCGGAGAACCAATCCTTCTTCAGTTGCTGCGTCGATCTCGACCATTCGGCGGTCAACACCCGCAGCAACGCGGCGGAGACGCGGCGCTGGGCCCACGAGCGCGGCTTCAAATCGCTGATCGTGGTGACGTCGAACTACCACATGCCGAGGGCGATCGTCGAATTGTCGCACGCCATGCCCGATATCGAGCTTATTCCGTTCGCGGTGGTCGGCGACAAATGGCGCGACGAGCCGTGGTGGACGAGTGGTACGACGTTGCGGCTGTTGCTGTCGGAGTACGTCAAATACGTCGCCGCCGAGGTGCGGGTGCATCTTGACGATCTCGGCATCGACCTGACATTCGAGTTTCCCGATCAGCCCGCCAGCCTGAAGTCGCCGCACCGACCGACGACGGCCGAGGCGAACTGAATAAAGCCAACTGAATAAAACGAACTGGTTAAAGGCAGCAAACTGATTAGGTATTCGATGGCTTCGATCTTCCTGCGTTCGCTCGCCTTCAACGTGCTGTTCTATCTCATCCTCGTGTTCTGGATCATCGTCGCGTTGCCGACCTTCGCGCTGCCGGCCCGCGCGGTGTTCACCGTCGCAGGCTGGTGGGCGCAGAGCAGTGTTTTCCTGATGCGGGCGATCTGCAACATCAGGGTGGAGTTTCGCGGAATCGAGAAGATCCCGAAGGGCCCGCTGCTGGTCGCGTCCAAGCACCAGTCGTTTTGGGAGACGTTCGCGCTGCTGCGGTTCTTTGAACGGCCGATCTTCATCCTCAAACGTCAGCTGACTTGGATTCCGGTGTTCGGCCAATTCCTGGTCAAGACCAACATGATCGCCATCGACCGAAGCGCCGGTGCCAAGGCGCTCCTGAACATGACGCGCCGCGCCCGCGACGCCGTCCGCGGCGGCGCTCAGCTCGTCATCTTCCCGGAGGGAACGCGCACCCCGCCCGGCGCGCCGCCGGCCTACAAGACCGGGATCGCCCAGATCTACGTCACATGCGGCGTGCCATGTTTGCCGGTCGCGCTCAATTCCGGACTGTTCTGGCCGCGCCGGACCTTCATGCGCTATCCGGGCACCCTGGTGGTCGAATTCCTCGACCCGTTGCCGCCGGGCCTGTCGCGCGATGAGTTCCTCACCCGCCTCCGCACCGGAATCGAGGAGGCAACCGATCGCCTCGTCGAAACAGGGCAGGCCGAGCAGACGCAACTGTTCGGCCGCGTCCCGAGCCCGGCGCGCTCGAGCTAGCTTATTTTTGAGCACGATCTTATTCGGAAAACCGGCATCTACCCATCGGGTCGTAGCCCAAGGGCATGCTCTTCCGGATCATGCTCTTGGCTAGCTACGACTCTTGCTTGCCGCTTGGGCCGGCTGAAGTGGGTGCGCGTCGTGCAGCATTGATGCAAGCTGATGCAACGGGCTGTCGCGAAAACCCTCCGCTTCGATCGCTTTCACCGTCGATAGAACATATTCGCGATTGGGGCCGGATTGGCCGTGTCCCTGCAGCACATGGCGAAGCTGCTCCGCGGGCGAAAGCCTCCCTGCATATTGCACATGGCCGCGGTCGACCACATAGGCCAGCGCGCTCACGCGCTGCCGCGCATCGTTCTCCAGCCACACCGAGCGCATCACTTCACGATAGACGGAGGTGACCTGCTCGCGCTCGCGCAGATAGGCGATCGTTGCCGCGCTACTCTTCTCCGCCACGCGGAACGCGATGCCGCGGCAGGCGCCGCCGCGATCGAGCCCGAGCACGAGACCGGGCTTTTCCGGCGTGCCGCGGTGCACGAAGGAATAGACGCAGAGCGCGCGATGCTCGCCGATCAGGCGGGCCCGAACCCGCTCGATGTACTCGAAGCCCGGCCGCCACATCAGCGAGCCATACCCGAACACCCAGAGGTCGCCCTTTGAAAACTCGGATTCGGAGAGGGTAATGGCCACCATTCGCCGCAAGGGGTATCAGATTTGGGTGATCGATGAAAATGCGTTAACTTGATTGGGAAGCCCGCGACCGCTTAATTGACACGATTGCTCCTCAAAGGGTCGCCACATGACCGATTTTATGCTTTCGCCGCGCCGGCGCCCGCTTTGGCGGCTTTTCATCGCTCCCGTCCTGGTCCTGATCGCCGCCATCGCCTGGAGCATATTCTGGTTCTATGCCGCTTCCCAGGTCGACGTACAGGCTGATGCCTGGCGCGCGCAAGAGGCCAAGTCAGGGCGGGTCTACGATTGCGCCAACCGCTCGGTGTCGGGTTTCCCGTTCCGGCTTGAAGTCCGCTGCGACGGCGCGACGGTCACGCTCGTCTCGCAGACCGCGGGCGCCAGCGCGCAGGCGCCGATCACCGCGAAGCTCGGCGAGATCCTGGTCGTGGCGCAGGTCTACGATCCAAAGCGCGTGATCGCGGAGTTCACGGCGCCCGCAACGGTCTCCGACAAAGCTGCGCAAGCCTCTTACGTCGTGAACTGGCGCCTCGGCCGCAGCAGCGTGTTCGGACTGCCGGCCGTGCCGCAGCGAGCTTCCATCGTGTTCGATGATGGCGCAATCGATCGCCTCGACGGATCGACGCAGGTGCCGCTGGCGAGCGCCAAGCACATCGAACTGCATGGGCGCATCGCGGAAGGGTCGCCCGCGAATCATCCCGTGATCGAAAGCGTGCTGGAGATATCGGGAGGCAGCATCAAGGGTCTGCACCCGCTGCTCGCCGAGCCGTTCGATGCCGATGTGCGGGCGATGCTGAGCGGGCTGAAGGACTTTTCGCCCAAGCCCTGGCCGGTGCGCTTTCGCGAACTGCAGGCCGCGGGCGGCCATGTCGATATCATGCAGTCGCGCATCCAGCAGGGCGATCTCGTCGCGATCGCAGCCGGCACGCTGGGCTTCAATCCCGACGGCTGTCTCGACGGCGAATTGCAGATGACGGTCGCCGGCATTGAGAAAGTGATTCCTGCGCTCGGTATCGATAAAATGCTCGATCAGGGCGTGCCGCAGGCAACGCTTGATCGCGTCGCACCAGGCGTCAAGACGCAGGACATCAACAATCTGTTCGGCGCGCTTGACCGCGCGATCCCCGGTCTCGGCAAGGTGGTCAAGCAGAACGCCAATGTCGGCGTCGCCGCCGGCATCAACGCGCTCGGCAAGGAAGCGGTGCTGGAGGGCAAGAAGGCGCGGTCGTTCCCGCTGCGCTTCGTCGACGGCGCGGTGTTCCTCGGCCCGCTCAAGGTCGCGCAAATTCCGCCGTTGTTTTGATTTTCCCGATCGTCGTCGCAAGCAGCCGTGCACCAAAGCGTGATCCGGAAAAGCATGCCCTTGGGCTACGACCCGATGGGTGGCGACCGGGTTTTCCCTCGCGACAAACGCGGAACGCGTTTGCGCGGAGATCATGCTCAAAACAAAATGATGGATGCGGCGGATCCATAACCACCGATTTCGCCGTCACGCAAAGTGAGAGAGCTGCACCCGCGCAACGGCACCATCGATGGTTATGGGCCCTCGCTTTCGCGAGGACGACGCCGACAGAAAAACAACAATTAAGGAACACGAAGTAAAGGCCAGATCGCCGAAGCGTGATCGATATTCCCACGATGTCGCCCTAAATGCCGGGAATGCCCGGACCCATTTGTCACTCCTGTCCTCAGATGGCGCGCATATGGTTTGCGGCCGATTGGCAGGGAGAACGTCGATGACGAGGTTCAAGTTGTTTAGCGCGGCTCTGATAGTGTCGGCGGCGATCGCAACGCCGGCGCTTGCGGGAGGGATGCAGGTTGCGGAAGCGATCCAGGAGCCCGGCCTCTATGCTTTCTATCACCCGAACGGCGATCTGGGCCTGGGATATTCGCGGCCTGCGGACGCGATGGCGCAGACGCTGCGCAACGGCGACGTCGCAGGCATGCGAATGTCCGTGCGGCGGCACGCAGTCGGCCACGCTCCGTCCATCAAGCATTACTGACGTCGGTCTGTCCGGGTTCAACGAGCGGTTCTAAGCCGCCGGCATTTTGCCTCCATGTTGCTCCAACTGACTGGGCCCGGCCATGCCCCGGCTGAGCCCAGTCTTTTTGCGTTTGGAGATTTGCTTTCGAACGCGAATATCGAAGCCGAATGTTCGATCTTCGCGCGCGCGGGATCGGCGCTCGTTCGAAAAATTCCCGCGCCGCGTCGCAGAAAATCGTGATGCGAAAAGCATCCGCGGCCGCGAATATCGGCAGGCGAATCCAGGTCTCTCGGTCCGAGGAAGCACGCACACACCTGAGGAAGGTGCGATGTGCACGGGGAACGCTTCCTCAACAAGGGCGGGAGGTTCTAGTGAGATTACTGAAATGCGTTCTGGTTGGCGGCATTCTTGTCTCGGCCGGACAGGCCTATGCGGATGACGGTGCGACGTCGGAAATTCGTGAGCTCAAGGCCAAGCTGAAGCAGCTCGAGCAGCGCGTGGACGACCAGGGGCGGAAAGAAAAGGTATTTGAAGCGCAAGCGAAGGCGTTGCCGGCAGGCTCAACTTCCTACAAGGCGCTGCCGATCGATCCATGTGCGGCGGGAAAGGTCTGCTACAAGGGCATTACGTTGACATTCGGCGGCTGGGTCGATCTCACCGACATCTACCGGACCCGTAACCTCGCCTCCGACACCGGATCGGTCTACAACTTCATTCCCTTCGCGCAGAGCAAGAATTTCTTCATGCCGGAATCGCGGTTCTCGGCGCGGCAAACCCGGTTCTCGGTTCTCGCCGAAGGCAATATCAATCCGGAAACGAAGGTTCAGGGCTACGGCGAAATCGACTTCGAAGGCGCGGCGCAGACGGCGAGCTCGGTTGCGACCAACTCGTTCAATCCGCGCATGCGCCAGCTCAGCCTTGAGGTCGATCGAACCGATCTCGGCTTTCACGTCCTCGCCGGGCAATCCTGGTCGCTCAATGCGCCGAGCAAGGCCGACATCGATCCACACGGCGTCGATGCGCCGGGCGTGATCGATTTCGAATCCGTCCCCGGGTTCCTCGCCGCGCGGCAACCCGGGATCCGGGTCTGGCAGGAAATTGGACCGGAGTTCCAGATCGCAGCTTCAGCCGAAAACCCGCAGACCTCCTTCTTCGGCGGCAACACGCCGTCGGTCGGCACGCCGGCGGTCGGACCGCAGGGGGTGCTGAACCCGAACCTGCTCGTCAACCTGACCGGTCCCGGCGGCAGCTTCTTCAACAACGCCAACAACGTCAGCCTGAACCAGGTGCCCGACATCACCGTGAAGGGCTCATGGGACCCGCGGCTTGGGCCTTACCATCTACACATCGAGGCCTGGGGTCTCTATCGTCAGATGTTCGACCGCTTCAACTTCGCCAACCACACCTACGACACCGGCAGCTTCGGCGGTCATATCAATGCCGAGCTGATTCCGAAAACGTTGGAGTTGCAGGTCTATGGCGCTCAGGGTGCGCTCGGCCGCTTTACCGCGACGCCGTTCCCGGATGCGACGCTGGCGCAAGACGGCACGATCCTGCCTTTGACGATCACTGCGGCGGCGGTGGGTCTGATCTGGCACACGACGCCGACGCTTGATCTGTACAGCTACGCCGGCCTCGAAAGCGCCAAAGCGGCGTTCGCGGATGTCGGCACGGTGCCGTTCGGCTACGGCAACCCGCTCTACAACAACACCGGTTGCAACATCGAGAACTCGCCGGCGGCGACCTGCAACGGCAATACCCATGAAGTCAGGCAATATACCGTCGGGTTCTACGATACGCTGTTCCAGGGCCGCTACGGCACGGTCAAAGCCGGCGTGCAGTATTCCTACAACCAGCGCTTCGCCTTCGCGGGCGTCGGCGGCGCACCGAAGACCGACGACAACATCGTGATGACCCAGCTCCGTTATTATCCCTTCAATTGACCCATCGATGTCAAAGCCGGACAATCCGAATAATGCTCAGTCCGGCTTCGCCAGATGCGCATGCGGGCGGCCGAAGTCGGGCGCGGCCGAATCCTGGCCGATCTCGACGATGCCGCGGCGGATGGCACGGGTGCGGGTGAAATGCTCGAACAGCGCCTCGCCGTCGCCGCGGCGGATCGCCCGCGTCAATTTGGCGAGGTCCTCGGTGAAGGTGCCGAGCATCTCCAGCACCGCGTCCTTGTTGGCAAGAAAGACGTCGCGCCACATGGTCGGGTCGGACGCCGCGATCCGGGTGAAGTCGCGAAAGCCGCCGGCGGAAAACTTGATCACCTCCGACGACGTCACCTGCGCGAGCTCGTCGGCGGTGCCGACGATGGTGTAGGCGATCAGATGCGGCAGATGGCTGGTGATCGCGAGCACCAGGTCGTGATGGTCCGGCGTCATGATCTCGACCTTGGCGCCGATCGCGGCCCAGAACGCGCGCAGCCGTTCGACGGCGGATGCATCGGTGCCTTCGGGAGGCGTCAGGATGCACCAGCGGTTGATGAAGAGCTCGGCAAAGCCCGAATCGGGGCCGGAATGCTCGGTGCCGGCAACCGGGTGCGCCGGCACGAAATGCGCGCTGGCCGGCAGATGCGGCGCCATCTCGCGCACCACCGCGCCCTTGACCGAGCCGACGTCGGAGACGATCGCGCCCGGCTTGAGGTGAGCGGCGATCTCTTGGGCGACCGCGCCGCAGGCGCCGACCGGAATGCAAAGAATCACCAGGTCGGCGCCTTCAACGGCTTCCGCGTTGGTCTCGACGACGCAATCGACGATGCCAAGCTCGGCGACGCGCGCGCGGGTCTTGGCCGAGCGCGCGGTGGTGACGATCTCTCCCGCCAGCGCTTGCGCGCGCGCCGCGCGCGCGATCGAGCCGCCGATCAGGCCGAAGCCGATCAGGGCTACGCGGTTGAAGTGCGGCGCGGCGTTCACTTGCGGATTCACTTGGTCATCATCTCGGCGGCCATGAAGTCGCGCAAGCCCTCGACCACGAGGCGATTGGCTTCCTCGGTGCCGATGGTCATGCGCAGCGCGTGCGGCAGGCGGTAGTTGTTCAGCGCGCGCAGCACCAGCCCGCGCTTGGTGAGAAACGCATCGGCTTCCGCCGAGGTCTTTCCCTTCTCGGTCGGGAAATGGATCAGCACGAAATTCGCAACGCTCGGCGTCACCTTCAGGCCGAGCCTCCCGATCTCTTCGGTCAGCCAGTCGCGCCATTTCTCGGTGTGCGCCTTCGACATCTCCTGATGCGCGGTGTCTTCGATCGCCGCGACCGCCGCCAGCATCGCCGGCGTCGAGACGTTGAACGGTCCGCGGATCCGGTTGACCGCATCGACGATGTGGGCGGGACCGAACATCCAGCCGATCCGAAGCGCCGCCAGCCCGTGAATCTTGGAGAAGGTGTGGGTCATCACGGTGTTGTCCGTGGTCGCCACCAGTTCGATGCCGATCTCGTAGTCGTTGCGCGACACGTAGTCGGAATAGGCGGCGTCGAGCACCAAGAGCACATGCGGCGGCAGGCCTGCGCGCAGCCGCTTCACTTCGTCGAACGGCAGATAGGTCCCGGTCGGGTTGTTCGGGTTGGCGAGCCATACGAGCTTGGTGCGCGGGCTGACCGATTTCAGGATCGCGTCGACGTCGGCGGTGAAATTGCTCTCGGGCGCGACGACGTTGTTGGCGCCGTTCGCCATGGTCGCGATCGGATAGACCAAGAAGCCGTGGGTGGTGGAGATCGCCTCGTCGCCATGGCTGAGATAGGTGTGTGCGAGCAAATTGAGGATCTCATCCGAACCGGCGCCGCAGATGATACGGTCGGGGTCGAGCCCGAAGGCGCGGCCGATCGCCTCGCGCAGGACCCGCGAGGTGCCTTCCGGATAGTCCTCCAGATGCGCCACCGCGTGCTTGTAGGCCGCCATCGCCTTCGGCGAGGGCCCGAACGGCGTCTCGTTGGCCGAAAGCTTGAACACCTTGCGGCCCGGCTCCGGCACCGGGCTCTTGCCGGGCGTGTAGGGCGCAATATCGAGAATGCCGGGATTCGGCACGGGGCGGGACATCTTCAGAGCTCCGGATTGAGCGGGGTGGCGCCTTAGACGGGCTTTGCTGGGCCTTAAGATCTGGCGGACCCGTTCGGGGCACCGTATAGCGCGTTGCATGGCTGCCGACGAGAGCCGATGAGCGCACCGAGGCGCCGGCGTGGATCAGGGCCAGCTTGATCTTTTCCAGCCGGTTGGCGCCCGAGATCGACACCAGAAGCGCCGCGCCGTCGAAGGCGGTATCGGGCACCGCGACGATCTCCGCCAAGGGCGACAGCGCGCGGGCGGTCTCGGCGTTCCACCCGGAGACGCGGACGCTCCAGGTCTCCACTTCCGTCACCATGGCGCTGTCGGCGACCCGCGACACCACGAACACCGGCAGCGCGGCCGGATGGTCGGCGCGCTCGACGAAAGGCAGCCGCGCGGTGATCTTGGGCGCGCCTTTGGCCTCCAGCGTGATCCACCAGGGGGTGCGGCTGGAGGTGGCGGACACCAGCGCCAGGTCACCCTTCGACTTGGCGACCGCCTCGACCGCGGCGGAAGCGGAAAAATGCGAGGCATAGGGCACGGTGAAGCCGAAGTGAAACCGCGCCGAATCCCGCATCGCGGATTCACCGACCGAAATGTCGGCATGCACCGAGAACGGCGCCTGCACGTAGGTGAAGGTCGAGATGATGACGCGCCAGATGCTCTCGACGGTGTCGAGCGGCAGGATGCCGCGATGGCGCTCGACCAGGCGGCGCATCATGTCGGCCTCGCGCGCCGGCCGGAAGGCCGAGCCGACCTCCTGGGTCTGCTTCACCTGGATCAGCCGGTCGATGATGTCGCCGCGCTGCAGCAACAGGCGGTGCATGCCTTCGTCGATGGCGTCGATCTCCTTGCGCAAGTCGGCAAGCGAAGGCGGGGCGGGGGGCGGTTGCGACATTTTCGGCGAGCCTGGAGTGCCGGATCGGCCAAGTCCGATCCGTTAAGCAAGGGCATTGATTAGGTAAGACGGCAGCCGAAAGCAAAGAGAAACATCGGCAAATTCCTGCGCCGCGGCGGGGGCCGCATTGCGGTTAACCAGGCCCCAAAGGTGCGGCTTGCCTTGACGAAAGGCCTGCGCGTGACTAGCTTTGGACTGTTCCGTGGTCATTTGAGCCGGCCGGCTTGCAGCCACGTTAAAAAATTCGCTAAACAGGCCGGGGACACAATGATCCCGGCCGAACCTTTGTTCAGGCCGGGTTTTTTATGGCCTGATTTCGGTGGTCCGGGAGCCTTCGTGAAAGCGAAGGTTGGTAGCAAAATGGTGGGCGTATTTTCAGTACCAAGTCCGGCGATCCATGCCGATGAGCGGTTGCACGAGGCTGACCATCCGACCTCGCTGGTCGCGCAGTTCGGCGCCGACCAGCCGCTGTCGCTTGATTGCGGCGTCGATCTTTCGCCGTTCCAGATCGCCTACCAGACCTATGGCGAACTCAATGCCGACCGTTCCAACGCGATATTGATCTGCCATGCGCTGACGCTCGATCAGCATGTCGCCAATCGGCATCCGCTGACCGGCAAAGCCGGCTGGTGGGAAATCATGGTGGGTCCGGGTCGCCCGCTCGACACCAACAGCTACTTCATCATCTGCGCCAATGTGATCGGCGGCTGCATGGGGTCGACCGGACCGGCCTCGATCAATCCGGCGACAGGCAAGGTGTGGGGCCTGGATTTTCCGCTCATCACCATTCCCGACATGGTGCGCGCGCAGGCCATGCTGCTCGACCGGCTCGGCATCGAAACGCTGCTGTGCGTGATCGGCGGCTCGATGGGTGGCATGCAGGCGCTGCAATGGACCGCGGCCTATCCGAACCGCGTGTTCTCCGCGATGCCGATCGCCTGCAGCACGCGTCACTCGGCGCAGAACATCGCGTTCCACGAACTCGGCCGGCAGGCCGTGATGGCCGATCCGGAGTGGCATCATGGCCGCTACGCCGATGCGGGCACCCATCCGCATCGCGGGCTCGCGGTGGCGCGGATGGCGGGGCACATCACCTATCTGTCGGATGCCGCCTTGCATCGCAAGTTCGGCCGGCGGATGCAGGATCGCGAGCTGCCGACGTTCTCGTTCGACGCCGATTTCCAGGTCGAGAGCTACTTGCGCTACCAGGGCTCGTCCTTTGTCGAGCGTTTCGACGCCAACAGCTATCTCTATCTGACGCGGGCGATGGATTATTTCGATATCGCCGCCGATCACGACGGCGTGCTGGCGAGGGCCTTCCGCGGCATCAAGACCCGCTTCTGCGTGGTGTCGTTCACCAGCGACTGGCTGTTCCCGACCTCCGAATCGCGGGCATTGGTGCACGCGCTCAATGCTTCCAGCGCCCGAGTATCGTTCGCCGAGATCGTGACCGACCGCGGCCATGACGCGTTCCTGCTCGACGTGCCGGAGTTCTTCGATATCGCGCGCGCGTTCCTGCAGTCGGCGGGCAAGGCGCGGGGACTTTAGGAAAGCAGAGATGGCCGTGCAGGAACAGCTGTTGCCGTTCGGCGACGTCGGCGCCGAGACCAGGCCTCACTACCGCGGCGACCATCTCTTGGTCGCCGGCATGGTGGATCCGGGCTCCAAGGTGCTCGACGTCGGCTGTGGCGACGGCGACCTGTTGCAGCTGTTGGAAAGCCGCGGCATCGATGGACGCGGCATCGAGCTGTCGCGCGAGGGCGTCAACCGCTGCGTCGCCAAGGGGCTCGCGGTGGTGCAGGGCGACGCCGACACCGACCTCATCAACTACCCCGACGATGCCTTCGACTATGTGATCCTGTCGCAGACCTTGCAGGCGACGCGGCAGCCGCGGGTGGTGCTGGAAAACCTGCTGCGGATCGGCCGGCGCGCCATCGTCTCGTTCCCGAATTTCGGCTTCTGGCGGATGCGGCTGCAGCTGCTGATCGGCGGCCACATGCCGCGCACCGATAATCTGCCCGCGACCTGGTACGACACGCCGAACATCCATTTCTGCACCATCAAGGACTTCGTGCAGCTCTGCGACGAGATCAATGTCAAGATGGAGCGCGCGGTGGCGCTCGACCTCTACGGTCGCCCGCTGCGGCTCAGCGCGCCCTGGTGGTTCTGGAACATGTTCGGCGAGCAGGGCGTGTTTTTGTTGAGCCGCGCGGGGAAGGCGCGGTAAATTCCGAGCCGTCATTGCGAGGCGCGTCAGCGACGAAGCAATCGATCCTTTCTTTTCCTCGGTGAGATGGATTGCGTCGCTGCGCTCGCAATGACGTGGAGGGCATCTTTGTCGACCTCTGCAAACGACTCGTGCGGAGTTCCTCCGTCATTGCGCGGAGCACTTGCGACGAAGCAATCCATTCTTTCTGTGACTTGCAAGGACGTTTCACTTCTCCGCTCGCGCGGCCGCACGCGGCCTCAGATGCAATTCCTGATGCAAATTTCAAACAACCAACAGGGTATGCACCCGCGTTCTCGCGGCGCGAATTCGCGCCCGAGCCGGTGCGTGCATCACCCCCAGAATTGAAAGAGGGCGCGGGGAATGCCGGGTGCCCAATGCACCCGCAGCCTCGTGTGCGCATTGTAGTTTTAGTATGCACACGAGTATTCACAGCGGAGGCACCGGAAACATCCGGCATTCCCCACGCAATGGTTTTACGGCTTATTCCGTGCTCTCCTCGGGGACCGGGCTTTCTTGCCCCCGTCATCCCTGAGAAGCTTGCTTCTCAAGAACTTGGCGCCAGCGTCGGGGCGTCAGGACCACACGACTTCACCGTACGCCTTGGCGTCGTTCGTCGGCGCGACACGCGCGCTGCGACACCACTGCGTCCATCGCATCCCGCTGCCAACGTTCGTGACGATCGCGAAGCGCCCCTCTTCAAGGCGGCGGGATGCGCGGAAAAGTGCATGTGATTTGCCCGACGAGGCAAGTGCGACCGCGTGCGACATGTTGGCACGACGGGCAATTTGCGCATGGCAGGTTTGCTCGGCGCGAGGGCCCCGCAACCTTGGGAGCGAGAAGCATCCTGCCGCCGCTTGCAATGTCCGTAGGAAAACCAGAAGGCATGTGTTCGCGATGAGCCTTTCGCATTTTGACCCCAACCGGACATGATGAACCTCGATAAACTGTCCGGAAAATCTGAGAGAGTGTGCGAGCAGGCGGTTCCAGCCGACCGCCCTCGCCAGATCATCTGAGTCAGTTTCCACTCTAAGTCCGCCAGATGGATCCTGACTGGGGAGCGAGGGATAGATGCGGTGTGTCGCCGTAGACCCCCTGCGATGCATATCAGCGCCGGCCTGAGAACTTAAACGAGGTCCTGTAGCTGTGTCAGAAGATGCGACGGGCGAAGGGCAAACGCAGCACGATCAGGTCGGTGAAAGCAAAGGTGCAAAGAATCGCGCCGATCACAGTCACCAACAGGCGCATCAGTTTCGGTATCGGAGCTTCGATAAGGGCCCATTGCAGCAGCAACACGATCGGGAAGTGGAAGACGTAGATCGCGAAAACGTTGCGCGCGAGCGCCTGCCACGCGCGTCCTGCTCCGAGCGCCAGTTCCCGCGACAGCACCGGTAAGCCGACGCACATGCCCGTGCAGATAAAGGCTTCTGTGGCGCATACCCGCAACTCGCGCGAGGCATTGTCGGCCGCGGCACCTGTTGGCGTTGTTGTGGCGGCGAGCACATAGGCCAGCAGCGCGAGCCCTGCGCCAATCGCGATCCACACCAGCCCGCGCCGCGTCGGCATCGTCTCCAGCCAGCGGCGCGGGCCAGCGAACAAGCCGATCGCGAACAGGCTGGCATATTGCGGCAGATGCGCGGGCTCCATCTGGATAAAGTGGAGAAATCCAATCCAGCAGTTCTGCGGGTACCAGATACGAACGACGAAGGTCGCCGCGGCAAGCAGCACCGCGTAAGTCGCAATAGCCAGATGAGAAGGTGGTTTGCGCCACAGCTTGCCGTCGTCCGGCGGCATGATCACCCGAATTGCTGCATAGAGCGCGGCATACACCAGAAGGTGTTCGAGAAACCAGAGATGGCCGAAGTTGAACGCCGGCCAGCGATCTGACGGCGGCCAATAGTCAGGTTTCGGACCGTGTCCGAAGAAGTCCTGGGTCAGATAGGTCCAGTAGCTCACCGGCGGCAGGATCGGATCAAGCGCAATATGGGACCAGCCCGCGAGCGGAACGATCAGGATTGTCCCCAGCACGAGCGGTACACCCAACCGCAGCACGCGGTCGGAAAGGAAAGTCGCCGCGCCTTTGCGGTCGAACGCTCCCGGAGTGAAGTAGCCCCCGAGAAAAAAGAACAGCCCCATGAAAAAGGCCGCGTTCACCCACAGGAAAATCGCTCCGCGCGCCAGTGGCGGGTCTGGCAATGGAATCTCCGGCGGGTGGGCCGTGACATAGGACTCGACGGAATGGTGGGCCACGACAAGCAGGATCAAAATGACCCGCACGGCATCCACATAGTCGAGCCGGCCCGGCTTGCTCGCGGTGGTCACCGCTAAAGCATTTTCACGCAGAAACTTCATCTGAGCCTGCCTACGCGGCTTCGCTCTCCTGAATTCGAGAGCCAACTTGCCATCGGTCATGTCGGCGGATTTGATTTAGCGCAAGCTCGGTCCGACTGAGAACTCCCCACACTTTCGACCCGGCCTTTGATCGAAACATGACCGATTGGAGTTTGCAGCGTATCGAATCACTCGGCGACGGCGTGTTCGCCCGTGGCGATGACGTTGCTGCTCGTGACGGAACCAGCTGTCCAGAAAAGCATCCTCAGGACGGGGCTCTCAAACCCGCCAGCGCTTTCCTCTCAGCTGGCTTCCGGTCTCTCGGCTCTTGCCCCCGCGCAACGGGCTGGAGCGCAGCGACTTTGTGCCTTGGCACGAAGCTGCCGGGCCGAGATGTCGGCTCCACGGTTGCGACCGGGGCTCAACCGGACATGACGCGGACAGTCAAACTCGATCGAGAACGACCCTCAACCGACAACTCGGTCGGCATCTGAATTCAGACGGCTCCCGTTCAGACTGGAAGAATTCCCAGTGGCCCAGTTTTGGAATTCGAAACTATGCTCTCCTGGGATAACATTTGCTGGTGGCAAAAATTTGGGAGATAGCCATTTTGGGAGATAGCCATGAAGGCAGCTTCGCTATTGGTTGCTGAGGAATTGGCTGTGCCCGCATTTGGGAGGACATGGCTATGAGGTCTTCGTCGAACCTAGCTGTCGCTCTTTTATCGATTGCCTTGCTGCTGCTGTGCGAGCAAGATGCCACAGCAATGTCGCAAACCGCAACACCGTCGGACGGTGCCGCCACCAGGCTTCCTGCAGTCATCGTCAGAGCGCCGAAACAAGTAGCCAGGCCACAGAAGCAGCGCGCGGTCGCCCGCAGCAGTGTGTCCCCAGGGACATCGCCAACCACTCAAACGTCATCGGCGACGCCTATGTCGGTATCTGCGAAGCTTGAGAAGCTTGCCAGTGCCACCGGCAGTTGCGTCGGTGGTTGCGTAACAAGCTTTAGATCAGGCGAGGCCCCGTGGCACGGATGCTCCTGGTCTAGCGGCATGTTGTCGTCAACGTGCAGAAATGTAGGTAACTACAAAACCTACGACGAGTGCAAAGAGGCCGGACTGGTAACAGGCTGGAGAGTCACCGAAATCTCATGGTATTGCAGCAGCTTGGGGTTAAAGTAACAAAAAATCGCCCCCGGATTCACTCGGCCCCCCCAGTTGGCGGCCTCTTTCGTTCCAGGCGACGTCGCCTCTTGCACGAAGCTGCCGAACCGGGGTGTTCGTCCCAATGGTCGCGACGGGGGGTAAACCGGACATGACGCCGACAGCTCGGTCGAGAGTGAAGCGCACATTGAGCCATGCTGAGAGTTTGCGAGTGCACGTCCTCGGTGAGCTTCAGGCTTCAGCCACCACCGACCTCGGATCGCGCACGCCCCAGCGTCCGGCTTCCACCAGCGCGATGAAGTGCTCGACCATTTCGTTGAACAGCGCGGGCGCAGAAATCGGCGTGGCCGCCCATTAACTGTGATTGAATAAAATTTAATTGCAAGTGAATTAAATTTAGATTGAATGTGGATTAAATTAGAGATTTAATCTGTTCTCAAGTTCACCCGTTGGGCGCATTTTGAGCTCAGAGATTGAGGAATGTCATTCATGATCCGCAAATCCGGCGATCGCCTCCCACCCGTCAGCCCTGCGCGTCGTCATTTTATGGCGATCGCTGCCGCGGGTGCGGGAAGACTGTCGACGATCGCAGTTTCATCGGCTTTGCTCGCGACAGCCTTCAAGGCCAAAGATGCCAATGCGCTCGGAATTTTTCCCCGAGGCGCTCCCGGTACCAATCCCAATTGTTTCGGACGAGGAACGCTTATTCGGACGGCCGAGGGCGAAGTGCCCGTCGAAGACTTGGCGAACGGTGCTTTGGTCATGACAACCAACGGTGCAGTGCCGGTCAAATGGGTGGGTCGACAAACCATGAGAAGGAATGCGTCGGCTTCCTGGCATCCGAGCGTTGTGCCGATCCGGGTGTCACGCTTCGCGATTGATGATCGAGCACCGCAGCGGGATTTGTATCTATCGCAGGAACACTCCCTTTTGATCGACGGGGTCTTGATCCCCGTGAAACATCTTGTCAATGAACGTTCGATCACGTTCGACGACGATGCAAAGATGTCCGAAACCATCGAGTACTTCTGCGTGGAGCTCGACAATCATCAGGTGATCTTCGCGGAAGGCACGGCAGCCGAGTCGTTTCGATACACGGGTGATCAGGTCGCCTGGGATAATCTTGCCGACTACCAAAGCCTTTACGGCAATGAGCATAAGGTGATGCCGGCGGTCGCGCCGATTTGCCGCTACGACGGCGGCCGCGCGGAGGTGGGTGGCTTGCTTCGGTTGGCGGCTTCTCGTTTGGTCGACGTGCGCGATCCCATCCAGATTGCTTATGAGCGGATCGCGGCCCGGGCAATGGCGATAGCTGCCGGAATGGGCCGACGGCCCTGGGCAGAGCTTGCCCCGGCGGCGTGAAGACTCAAAGCACAGCTGCGTCCGGAACGCCGCAAGCAGCGCGTCTGACCAAGCATGGATCATCACCCCGCAATCGGTGCAGTCAAAGCGCCCGGCTTTCCTGTCCGGGCAACGTTCCCGCAAAGCGAGCTGCATTTCGGGCGCGCAAAAATGGCGCCAATGAGCGCTCGGCCGAACGTCACACGCGTACGTCCCTACTCTGCATTCGGCAAGAGCAGGCTCTCCGACAGTTTCTAGTAACAAGGCCCGTAGGGATGGTATCCGCAGCGTTGCGCTCCGTACGCAGCGGCACCGACGGCAGCAGCGCCAACGCCTACCGCCACTCCACGGCGTACGGCTGCGCCACGGTAAACACCGCCGCGATAAGCGCCGGCGTGATGGACACCAGCGCGCCCACCGCGATATGCGAACGCATCAGTTGAAATCATAGCAACGCACCCGATGCCGATGATGACCGACGTGGCCAAAGAGAAGATCGCTCGACGTGACATGATTGCTTGTCCTTCCACGGTTGCCGAAAAAACGCATTCCTCCAGCCCGCCGACCAGACGATTTTTGAAACAGGTTGCGCCAGAGACCCGCAACCCGCCGCAGCAGCGGTGCTCCCTGTGTCATTTGCTTCGTTGATTTAGATCAACCCCGGCGCCTTGGAACCGCGTGCATCAGATCGGCGGCCGATTTCTGTCAGCTATCCTGACAATTATAGTGTTGCTAGGCTGCCTGATGTTTGCTCCGGCTCGCCGCGAAATTCTCGTTCGACTGGCGCTACCAGCTTTCCGCGTCGTCGATCCAGAGGACTCGGTTTGCTTGCTCGCGCTTTGCGAGTTGTATGCATGGCGCGGCTCGTGAGCGAAGCTCCAGTCGACTGGCCATTTTCGTCCTCTGCCTGAGGTTCAATTCCCGCCATAGTACGGCAAGTGCCGTTCTCGGGACTACTCTCCTCATGGCCGCGACGGTCGGCGTCCAAAAAGCGCCAAAGGCACGAAGTCGTAGGAAGTTGGGCACCGGTGGGGCAACAGTGCGCTATGGGGATTTGATGCCAGCGCAGAGTTCAGGGGTGGATGCGACGCTATCAGGATGCGACCTGCGTGTCGGGATGCTTGCGAGATCGAGGGCTTGCGAGGACGAGGACGACGAGGAACGCGCCGACGAACCGCCGGTCGTGCGCGAGCCGGACGAAGGCTAGACCCGGCTCGGTTGTGAAGTAGCTCACACGAGGAGCGGCCGATCGGGAATAATGTTTGTGATGTCCATCCACTCGCAGCACGAGGAGTGTTGGCCATGACGCGGGGCAGCGCACACGACGCCGACGCCACCCAGACAACCGGCAACTCCGACAGCCGACGAGTAAGCAGACGGCGGACCCAGGCGAGAAACTCCGAGGCCGTCCCCGAGGGCGGCAAAATCGACAGGACGATCCTATCGCCTCCCCAGATCGTCATGGCGGTCGCCTTCCTCGTGCTCGTGACCGTGGTCTCGTTCGTGGTGGTCTCCGTTGTCGGCGACCTTTTCGTCGCGAACCGCCAGACCTACTGGATGATCGAACTGGTCTTCGCGCTGCTGTGCGGAGGCGCCGGCGCCCTGGTCGGCGGATCGGCGGTCGTCCGCTCGACCCTGAGAATTCCGGGCAGTCCGGTGCACGCGACCTTGGGTGGAGCGACCGCGATGGTCATCGTCGGGTTTGCCTTGGCCTATCTCGGCCAGCCGCCGGAGGAAGAGCCGATGTATGCGCTGGACATTCACGGCGTCCCGGAGCGCCAGACGGTCGGCGGCGAAGAGTATAAGGTGTTCGTCGGCGCGGACAACTCGGACATCACGTTCAGCCGGGATCCCAACAACGTCTCGCTCAAGATCCCACCCCGCGTCGGCACGCATCAGCTCTTGATCGCCGTCTACCGTTCGACCGGCAAGGACCGGTCCCGCACCTTCGCCCGATGCGAGCTTAGTTTCGAGATAATTGCGAGCGAGCGCAACGGGCCGACGCCGATGGATCTGCTGTCGGTAGAGAGCGCCCCGCAATCCCACCTCTATTTCTCTCAGCACTACATTGAGCAAGCCGTCACCGCCGCGCTGCAGCGCAACGAGCTGATCGCCGACGAATCCTGCGTGGAAGGAATCGTGGCGACCAAGTCCGACAAGACGCCCCTCGACGGACAGTTCACCCTCCAGGCCAACAGCGTCGGCAGCAGGGTCCTGAGCTTTGCCCGGTTGAGCCCGCTGCCGCGCTATTCGATGCTTGCGCGCGACCGCTCGAACCTCGACCCGCAGGATACCCAGCCCGACCTGCCGCCGCACGCGCAGCCGGTGCCAGGGCGTGCGAAGGTATCGTCGGCGGCGAGCCCGCCGGACGCGCCAAGGCAAAGCACGTCGGCCTCGACGCAGGTCGCGGAAGCGAGCGCCCCCCCGCCGAAAACCATTTTGTCGTCTGCAGAACCCAATGCCGAGCAGCGTTCACCCGCGCCGCCTGCTCCGGCCTCAATCTCCGCACCGGACCCGACCGTTCCTCCGGCCGCGCGCTCCGAGCCGAAGACCATCGCAGCAACGGGCAGCGGATCGCTCAACGATCAGGTGGATGCCTATGTGCGCGGGGAAGACCGTGACCGCACCCAGCTGTACCAATCGTGGGGCAAGGTCGCCGACTACGTCATCCAGGGCCTGCGTAATGAATTCGCGAAAGGTTCGGTTTTGGTGGCGCCCTATCTCAACCTGCTCTCGAACGCACTGGGCGTGATCGAGGACGGGAAATATCTCCCGCCAACTCTGCGTCCCAATTGGGATCAGTCGGTGAAGTCCGATCGCCTGTCCAGGAACCGGGACATTCCGGGCTTTGGTTCCGACGATTACCGGATCGTCGTCGAGTCCTTGTGCAGCTCGGACGAAGATGTCCGCCGCGCCGCGCAGCGATTGTTGAAGCTCTATCCGTCGAATCACTTCTATCCGATCCTGCAGGCCCTGCCGAAGCAGCCCAACTTCGACCGCTGCCGGATGGGCTTCATTGCCGAGACCGCCGCCTACTATTTCTACAACCGGATCGTTGAGTACGACGGGACCTTCGCATTGGACAAGGGAAGCCAGGCTTGGATCAGCCAGAACTACGCCGACGGCAACGACTGGGCCAAACGCGGCGAAGCGCAGGACGGGACATTGCCTCTCTTCACCGCGATGCTTGATTATGCCCGCGGCTTGGTGCTCGTCGACCATGGCGAGAGGAAGGACGCGCTCGCCTCGTTCAATCTGATGATCGAGGCGATCCGAACCTCCGGCCGGATCTATCCCTCGAACCCGCAGCATATCGCGGCCGCGCTCCGGCTGACCCAGGATCCGGGCCACAACGCCAAAGTGCTGCAAGGCGCGTTGGCGTTGATTCCGCCGGACCGCCGTCCGGTAGCGAAGACCTATGTCGTCACCGAAGGTATCGTGACCCTATTCGCTGTGCCCGACAACTCGGCTAAGCCAGTTGGCAAGATGAAGTCCGATGCGGTTGCCAACGTCTATTTGCGGGCCAGCAACTGGGACCTCGTGGAAGGGGCAGGCCAGGTCGGCTGGGCGCGGCGCGTGCTCGCGAGCGCTGCGCGATGAGCCGATGGGTGCGTCAGACTCCAGCAATGTCCAGTAGTGAACCTCGCTTGTGGCACGAAGCGTAAGTGCCCGAGCGCACCGGGTATATCCGGAACTGGGGGTAGACCGGCTGTGCCATCAGCCTGCCGGCCACAGCCGCCCTTGACCCGTCTCGGAAGTCTGCGAGCTTCTACTCAGCTAGTCCACTCGGCGGTGCCGGCGAATCATAGTGAGCGAGAGGTCCCAGGCGTTGCGGATGTTGACGATCGCTAATAACAAGAGAGCCCCTGCTAGGATATCCAGCCCAAAGTCCTTTTCTAGATAGATCGACACGGCGGCCGCGAGCAGCGCGAGGTAACCAAGGCCGGGCAACAAACCGTAGGCCAAGTAGTCCTCCACATAGTTCGTCATGTCGGTACGCACGACCTGGACCGTGATGTAAGTCGAAAGGATTGCACCGATCAAAGCGGTGACGCCAATCAGCGCGGCGAAGAATCTGGCCTGATGCCACGGGAATAAAGCGACGGCAGACAAGAAGAACACGCTCGTGAAATGGACGACGACCGGGCTCATGAACGTATGCGTCGCCGACTGGCGCTCTTCGGTCAAAAACCCGACGCCGAGCGAGACGGCAACGAACAGCAAGGCGAGCAAAGTCGCGCCTGCCGTTCCTACCAGCACGTAGAAGTCGTGCCATTCCTTTAGCGAATCCACTGCCCACACGAACAAGCCCCGGTGCTTCCACAGCCCTGACGCCACGGCGAGTCTGACGTCGATAGGGCCCAAGCCATCCTTACGATTTCGGAGACACGCGATTCCAGAACTCGTCGAAATCCCTGTTGTCGAAGAACGCGATGGCCTTGACGACTTTTGCGTCCTTCATTTCAAAATACCAAGTATACGTATTGCGATAAGGTTTGCCGTCTCTCACTGTGGCTTCAGCATCGAACAGGATGATGACCATATCGCCATCAGCGTAAATGCCGCGGACAGTTGGTACCAGCGGCTTGGACATGCGGGCATTGAACGGATCAATCACAGCGTCGATGAATTCCTTCTTACCGTGATAAGTCTTGGCCAAGGGAGATGAGCCAACAATGGTCCATTCAACATCAGGGGCCAGAAGCTCAAACGGACCACCGGTTCCGCTTTTCCAACGATCGAAGCTGGCCTGAACGAGGACCTTGTTGCTGTCTTCTTTTGTGAACTCGCGCGCCATAGCGGCATCCCCAGGAATATTGTGAGCGCACCGAAGTGCCTTGTTGGTCAGCGTGACCATCCTCTGTCAAGTCGTTTTCGCAACGCCCCAATTCAGTCTAGACCACGATAGAATCGATCGAAAGGCAGTAATGTCTCCTTTTTGGCACGAAGCTGCCGAACCGGGATGTCCGTCCCAATTGCCGCGACCGGGGGTAAGCCGGACATGACGCCGACAGCTCAATCCGGTCGAAGTGAAGCGGACATTGAGCGATGCTGACGGAACGATTTTACGAATACACGTCCTCGGTGAGATTCAGGCTTCAGCCACCACCGACCTCGGATCGCGCACGCCCCAGCGTCCGGCCTCCACCAGCGCGATGAAGTGCTCGACCATTTCGTTGAACAGCGCGGGCTCTTCGAGGTTGAGCACGTGGCCCGATTTCGGGAACAACGTCAGCCCGGCCGCGGGCAAGTGTTTCTTCAGGAACAGGCTCGGCTCGACGCAGGCGTCGTCCTCGTCGCCGCAGATGATCAGCGCCGGCGTCGGCACTTTGCGGATCGCGTCGGTGAGCGTGTAGATCGAGGGCCGCCCGCCCTGAAAGCCGCGCATGGTGTTGGCCGAGCCCTTCGAGTCATGCCGCGCCAGCGCGGCGTAGAAATCGGTGTGGCCGCGCGGGTCCTTGACCAGGAAGGGAATCCGGCCCGGCGCCTCGCGGGTCACTTTCGCGACTTCCACTGAACCGAGCTTCTCGAACTGCTCGGCGTTTTCCCGGCATTGCTTGCGGAAGGCTTCCAGGTTTTCCAGGCTCGAGCCGGAACCGATGCCGGCGAGCGTCATCGACAGCGCGCGCTGGGCGCGTTGAGGCCGATCTGCAGCGACGAGTAGGAGCCCATCGAGAGGCCGACCAGATGCGCCTTGGCTACCCCGAGATGGTCCAGCACTGCGAGCGCGTCGGTGTAGAAATGCTTGTAGCTGTAGGCCTCTGCCGAAGGCGGCACGTCGGAGGGCGCATAGCCGCGCGCGGAATAGGCGATGCAGCGGTGTCCGCGCGAGAAGTAGCGCATCTGCGGCTCCCAGTTGGTGTGGTCGGCCGCGAATTCATGCAGGAAGAGGATCGGCGTTCCGCTGCCCGCTTCCTCGAAATAGAGCCGGACGTTGTCGCTTGCGATGGCGTGGGGCATTTCAGGTTCCTTTCCCGTTTCTTGTTTTGAAACACGTTGAGCGGGTTGCAAAATCGCAGTTAATGCTCGTGGTCGCAATGCGGCAGCCCCGATTCTTTTTCGTCATCAAATGATCGCGGAGATTCCTCAGGGAACCTTTCCGCACTGCGGCATCGCGTCTTGTTTTCGCCATACCAAAATTTTCTAGGGGGTCCGCGGATGTCGGCGGCGCGTGTTCAAGCGAAGTGGGCACCGGTTCATGTGAGGATAACGCGCTCATTGACGATGAGGGCGAGTTCGAACGAAAGACCGGTTTTCACTTTTGCTGAACTCGCTCGGCGCCGATGGGGAATGGGGGTGCTAACCAAGGATTGAGTATGATCGTGTTCTCTGCGTTCCGCCGGTCGCTTGTCGCGCTGGCGTTCTGTTCGACGGCGGTCGCCGTTTCCGCTTCTCCCGCATCAGCAAGGTCTCATCACGGCACGGGCCGATACGCGCATGTGCGTCACGGCGTCCACTATGCGCAGCGGCATTTCCGGCACCGTCACGACCGGACCTTCGCGCGTGCCTCGCGCTGGGAGCGCGGCGTCGCGCGGCTGCACGCGCACGGCCTCTCAGACACGCAGGCGAGCGTGATGCCGGGCGCAGCCGCGGGCGGAACGGCAATGTCGGGCGGCGTCGGCTCGTCGGACCTCATTTCCGAAGCGCGGCGCTATCTCGGCGGCAATCCAACCAGTCGCGCCAGCCTGTGGTGCGCGCGGTTCATGAACATGGTGCTGGAGCGGACCGGCCATCGCGGCACCGGCTCGGACATGGCAAGCTCGTTCGCAAGCTACGGCCAGCGCGTATCGGGTCCGCAGGTCGGCGCCATCGCGGTGATGGGCCGGCGCGGCGGCGGCCATGTCGGCATCATCACCGGCATCGATGCCCAGGGCAATCCGATCATGATCTCGGGCAACAACGGCAACCGGGTCCGAGAAGCGCCGGTCTCGCGCGGCCGGATTTACGCCTACGTGATGCCGAACTGATCGCGCATCGAGGAAGCCCGTAACCTGTAGGGTGGGCTAATCCTACCGCGTCATAGCCAGCTTTTTCCCCTCATCCTGAGGAGCTTGCGCGAGCAAGCGTCTCGAAGGACGAGGCCGAGAAGTGGTGCCGGGGGCCTCATGGTTCTCCGAGCGATGCGAAGCATCGTCCGGAGACGGCGCAAGGGCGCCTCCTCACCATGAGGGTTTAGTGACGCAGTAAGACTAATCCTACTGCGTCATAGCCAGCTTTTTCCCCTCATCCTGAGGAGCTTGTGCGAGCAAGCGTCTCGAAGGACGAGGCCGAGAAGTGCCGGGGGCCTCATGGTTCTCCGAGCGATGCGAAGCATCGTCCGGAGACGGCGCAAGGGCGCCTCCTCACCATGAGGGTCTAATGACGCAGTGACACTAAGCGATTCGCCGTAGCACAAAGGGCGAAGGCGGAAGCGTGCCCACCTCAAGGCCAGCGTTGAAAAAATGGTGGGCACGGCGCGAAGAGCGCCTTTGCCGCACCCCTACAACAATTCGGGCTCTTCGACCGCGATCGCATCGCCAATACTGACGCTGCCCGCTTCGGTCACCTCGGCGTAGATGCCGCATTCGTTGTGGCCGAGGCGGCGCATGAGGCTTGCGGGGATGTCGAGGTCGCGCGCGGCGGTGTCGGGATCGACATTGACGGCGGCGCAGCGGGTGATGTGCTTGACCACTTTCAGCCGCGCGTCCCCAATCGAGAGCGTCCGGCCGAGCAGGGTGAACTCGTGCCAGGCCGGCCAGCCCCTGACATAGAGGTTGGCGCGGAAGCGCAGGGGATGCACCGCCGCGCCGACCATGTTCTCGATCGCCTGGAGGCTGCCGAGATTGATGATCGAGACGACTTTTTTCGCGACATCGGAAAAGCTGTGGCCCGGGCTTGCGACCAGCTTCGGCGGGCCCTTCAATTCGCTGGCGAAATTCTGCGCGAAAAAACCTTCGATCGCGGCGCGGCCCGCGGCCGTTTCAAGGTCCCCGCGCGCCACCACCTCGCCATGCTTGCGAATGGTCAAGACGTGGGTCTCGTCGTCGAAATGCGCTCCGAAGCCAGCCAGCCGCTCGTTCCGCATCAGCATCAGGAATACCGACTTCGGCATCCAGGACGGCGCGGCCGGATCGAAGCCGCTGGGGCCGTTTTCGATGGCATAGCGGCGATCGGAGGGAAGCGTCTGGCCGACGCCCAAGGCCACCCGTTCCAGAGCTTCCGGGGTGAGGCCTTTGACCGGATAGCGATAAAGGCCGGTGATCTCTGCGGGGGGAGTGGAAGGCATCCGATTTATTAAGAGATTCCCGGGCAGCGCGCCACCGCACACGATTTTGTGAAGCTGCCCCTTCCGTTTCAGAAACGGCATTCCCACATTCGCCCCAAGCCGGCGGAAAAGTCGGCGAAATGGCGGCTTAGCCTGTTGAGCAATGTCAACGCGGCCGAGCGGAAACCCAATGAAGATGCCGTGCGAGTGCTTTAGGGGCTGAGCGGCAGGCTGAGGGAAATACAGATGAATATTGAAAAATACACCGAGCGCGCACGCGGCTTCATCCAGTCGGCGCAGTCGCTTGCGATGCGCGACGGCCACCAGCAGTTTTCGCCGTTGCACCTGTTGAAGGTTCTGCTGGACGATAGCGAGGGGCTGGCCGGCGGCCTTATCGACCGCGCTGGCGGCAATTCCCGCGCGATCCTGAAGGCGACCGAGGACGCGCTCAACAAGCTGCCGAAAGTTTCGGGCAGCGGAGCCGGACAGGTATACCTTTCGTCGGACCTTGCGCGCGCGTTTGATGCCGCGGAGAAGGCCGCCGAGAAGGCGGGCGACAGTTTCGTCACCGTCGAGCGAATGCTGCTCGGCTTGACGCTGGAGAAGAACAGCGAGGCCGCCACCATTCTCGGCAAGGGCGGCGTTACGCCGCAGAACCTGAACGCAGCGATCGAATCCCTGCGCAAGGGCCGTACCGCCGACTCCGCGACGGCCGAGAACGCCTATGACGCGCTGAAGAAATATTCCCGCGACCTGACCCAGGCCGCGCGCGACGGCAAGCTCGATCCGGTGATCGGGCGCGACGAGGAAATCCGGCGCACCATCCAGGTGTTGTCCCGCCGCACCAAGAACAACCCGGTATTGATCGGCGAGCCCGGGGTCGGCAAGACCGCGATCGTCGAGGGGCTGGCGCTGCGCATCGTCAACGGCGACGTGCCGGAGAGCCTGAAGGACAAGAGGCTGTTGTCGCTCGACCTCGGCTCGCTGATCGCGGGCGCGAAATACCGCGGCGAATTCGAGGAACGGCTGAAAGCCGTGCTGCAGGAAGTCACCTCGGCCGAAGGCAACATCATCCTGTTCATCGACGAGATGCACACGCTGATCGGCGCCGGCAAGGCCGACGGCGCGATGGACGCCTCGAACCTGCTCAAGCCGGCGCTGGCGCGCGGCGAATTGCATTGCATCGGCGCAACCACGCTGGATGAGTACCAGAAGCATGTCGAAAAGGACGCGGCGCTGGCGCGGCGCTTCCAGCCGATCTATGTCAACGAGCCCTCGGTCGAGGACACCATCTCGATCCTGCGCGGCTTGAAGGACAAATACGAGCAGCATCATGGCGTGCGCATCACCGATTTCGCGCTGGTTGCCGCCACCACGCTGTCGAACCGCTACATCACCGACCGCTTCCTGCCCGACAAGGCGATCGACCTGATGGACGAGGCGGCGGCGCGGCTGAAGATGCAGGTCGATTCCAAGCCGGAAGAGCTGGATTCGATGGACCGCGAAATCATCCGGCTCAAGATCGAGCAGGAGGCGCTGAAGAAGGAAAGCGACCCCGGCTCGAAGAGCCGCCTGCAGGCGCTGGAGAAGGAACTCGCCGAACTCGAGGAGAAGTCGACGGCGCTGACTGCGCGCTGGAGCGCCGAGAAGAACAAGCTGTCGAACGCGCAGAAGCTGAAGAGCGAACTCGATGCGCTTCGTCCATCGAGCTCGCCAACGCGCAGCGCCGCGGCGAATTCCAGCGCGCCGGCGAACTCGCCTATGGCAAGATTCCGGAGCTGGAGAAGAAGCTCGCCGAAATCGAGGACAAGGAGAACGCCGGCGAGATGATGGAGGAAGCCGTCACCGCCAATCACATCGCGCAAGTGGTGTCGCGCTGGACCGGCGTTCCCGTCGACAAGATGCTGGAAGGCGAAAAGGACAAGCTCCTGAGGATGGAGGAGAGCCTCGGGCGAGCGCGTCGTCGGCCAGGCCGAGGCCGTGCATGCGGTAGCGACTGCCGTGCGCCGCTCGCGCGCGGGCCTGCAGGACCCGAACCGGCCGATGGGCTCGTTCATGTTCCTAGGGCCGACCGGCGTCGGCAAGACCGAGCTGACCAAGGCCTTGGCGGAATATCTCTTCAACGACGAGACCGCGATGGTCCGCCTCGACATGTCCGAGTACATGGAGAAGCACTCGGTGTCGCGGCTGATCGGCGCGCCTCCGGGCTATGTCGGCTATGACGAGGGCGGCGCGCTCACCGAAGCGGTGCGGCGGCGGCCCTACCAGGTGGTGTTGTTCGACGAAATCGAGAAGGCGCATCCCGACGTCTTCAACGTGCTGCTGCAGGTGCTCGACGACGGCCGCCTGACCGATGGCCAGGGCCGCACCGTCGACTTCCGCAACACGCTGATCATCATGACCTCGAACCTTGGTTCGGAGTATCTGGTGAACCAGCCGGAGGGCGAGGATACCTCCGCCGTGCGCGAGCAGGTGATGGGGACGGTGCGGGCGCACTTCCGCCCCGAATTCCTCAACCGCGTCGACGAGATCATCCTGTTCCACCGCCTGCAGAAGAGCGAGATGGGCCGGATCGTCGAGATCCAGTTCGCCCGCCTGGAGAAGCTGCTGGAGGAGCGCAAGATCACGCTCACCCTCGATGCGCCGGCACGCGACTGGCTCGCGGCGAAGGGCTGGGATCCCGCCTACGGCGCGCGTCCGCTGAAGCGGGTGATCCAGCGCAATGTGCAGGACCCGCTCGCCGAGATGATCCTCGCGGGCGAAGTGAAGGACGGCGATCACATCGCGATCTCTTCGGAAGGCAACGTCCTGACCTTCAACGGCAAGGCGCGACAGACCGCGGAGATCGCGCAGTTCGAAGCGCCGTTGCCGAAGCGTAAGTTGAACTGACGGATATTGCGAGACCGTCGATATTGAAAACCCCCTCCGCCGCGCGGAGGGGGTTTTTGCATGTATGCCCTAGCGCGGCACTGGCGTCTGACAATTTCAGCGTGTGGTGCTGCATTACCCGCATTGGGGGTGTGTTAAAAATATAACACGCTCCGCGATTTATCGTCGCAGCTGTAAAATCATATTGAACAACCTCGGAAGTCATCGCCACAATCGTCAAAGGGAGTTGAGCGGGGTGGAGTGCCATGCGTGGCGTCGGGGTAATCGTTGCTTTGGGGCTGGCGCTGCTCGCGTCGGGGTGTGATCCAAACGACGCAAGCTATTTCCGTGGGGGGATCGGTACCGATCTCTACACCCCGGACATGTCTTCAACGACGGAGCTCCAGAATATCTATTTGGATAATTTGTGCCGCCAATCCGAACCTCATATTGGCCCGGCGGTCCCGGATTTTTGCGCGCAGGAAGTGGTGCCGACTACCGCTTGGCCGGTCATCGTTCAAGCCGGCTTGAATGATATCGACACGCGTTGCGATTCATATTTGGCCTGGCTTGATCAAAAGCGGCGTGAGAACGCGGGAATCCTGACGGAAATTGGCGCGGTCCGTTTCGCCGTGGACGCGCTCACCAATCCCGCAGTGGTGACCGTCAGCCCGGTCGCGCTAGCCGCGGTCGCCGCGGCCTTTGGTTTGGCCACCAATACCGTCAACAATTTCAATTCACTGTTGCTGCAAGTGGATCACACGACGGTGCAATCGGTGGTGTTTGTCAACCGCCGTATTTTTCGGGAGCAGCTGCTCAAATTGCCGATCGACAACAAGCCGATGGCCATCCATGCGCTGCGATCCTATTTGACGATTTGCTTGCCGATGACGATTTCGGCCAACATCAATTCGACCGTCACGGTATTTCAGCAAGCCGGTCCCAACGCGATCGATCCGGAGCAACTGGTGTCGACGAGCACCATCGGCCAGCCCTTCAGGGCCGCGACCGTTACGGGGGCGCCGCCGGCTAGACTTACCGGCGCGCAGACAATACCCGCCTTTAAGGCGATCATCGTCAACTACGATCCCAATGTACATACCGCTGAGCTGGTCGATGGTCTTGCACGCAAACTCTGTCTGACCGATGCGGACGCGAAGAATACTGCCAAGATGACCGGGGCGATCCAGGTTTACCAGATGACGCTGCGCGACTTGTTGGGGAAACCTTCAACCAGCGTCACGGGCAAGCTGACCGACGCGCAAATATTGTCGCTCGATGACGAGGCCAAATGCAACAATACCAAATTCCAGAATTTCTTCGAGGCCTCCAAAGGAGTACCTGGAGGAATCACAAATCCCAACGTGATCCCGCTGCTAAATAAAAAGTTGCCAAAGGATCAACAGCTGGCTCCCGGCGCCTCCGAGGCTCAGATAAGGGCCGGAATTTCGGAATTGCAGCAATCCTTGTCGACCCTGACGTTGCGCAGTTCCGCACTTCGAGGACAAATGACCCCCGATCTGTTCGGGCTGCTGCAAAGCCTTCCCTGATCCAACCCAGTAAGGAGCTCGGCATGGGCTTTCAACTGACGTCAATGTCCAGGGTTTTCGTTTTTCCGGATAAGCCGGAAACCGTCGACACCATCGCGTTTTTCACCGGCACCGTCTTCTTTGAGACCGGAGAGACGTTCGGAACGGCTCCGAACGATTGGATCAAGGTCCAGCTTGCGGACAGTGCAGTGGAGGGATGGCTCAAGAGGTCCAGCGGGATAGAGGTTGCCGACCCTGACAGACCCGACCTCGACGTCGAAGGATTTGTTCGATCTGCGCTGATCGCGGAGCAGGCGTTTAACAAAGATCCTGCGACGGCGCCGAATTTCGTGTTTGCCGACTATGTACTCGCGCTGGCTTTCGTCGAGTCCAATATGACGAATCCAGGAGCGGTTCCTCCGTCAGATGCGCTCGGCCCGCTGCAGATTACTGTCGCGAAATGGCAGGATTTCCTGACCAACGGCAAGCCATTCTCGGATATTTTCGACAATCGCGATAGGCCGTCAGCCCAGGCTTATTGTGCATCTTACCGGATGCGTGCGGATGGCAAGGCCATGCTCGCTGCGCAGCCATCCGGCGCTCCTCCCTCCACGATAACCCTTCTCGATCTCTTCCACGCCTACCTGACCGATTCCCCCGCGGTGGCGCTGGCGATCAAGAACGCGGCCGCCGCCGACGCTGGCAAGTCGCCCGTTCTATTCAATCCTGCGCTGACCCAAAATCTTGTCACCGCCGTCTTTGGAAAGCTTCAGAAGCTGGTCGCTGGATCGACCCTTCCGGCGACGTTCGGTCAACTCGTGCAATTGACCGGAGGTGCACTGGACGCGGCGCTGCAAAAGTCATTTGCCCTCATTCAACAGAACGCACCTGACCAGGTGCCAGCCACGACGCCTCCATCGACGGGCAACGATCCGGTTGCTCAACGTCCGCCGCAAGGCGCTCCGCCAGCCTCCGGTCTGAATTACGCGGCAGCGAAAATTCCGGTCAAGTTTCGTAAATTCGGCGATCTGATCGTAACCCGATTTGCGGGAGCCGGGTACGGGACGAACCAACAGGTTGCGGCTGTCGCGAATGCCATCGGCGAATCCGGCCTAAATCCGAATGCCCCTTCACCGCCCCCTGAACGCAGCTTCGGCCTTTTTCAATGCAATATAGACGGAGGGTTGGGAAACGGGTTTACGCCAGCACAATTGGTCGACCCGGAGACCAACATTGCAATCATCCTCAAGGAAGCGAAGCGACACCAGGATTTTGCCGCCGCGAGCTCGCTACAGGCGGCCGTTGACGCCTTCGTAAGAGACATTGAGCGTCCCGCGAATCCGAATGCGCAGATCGCGACCCGAATGAAGTTCGCTCAAAAGCTGATCAGCTAGCCGTCCGAGCCGGCGAAACCAGATGATCGCGGTGCACGCTCAAGTCCGTCGCGATCCAAGAAAACCGGAATGGTAAGCCTGTCACACTCGATGCGAGGACGCTGACGATATCGTTTGAAGCTTCATGCAGTGGCGTTTCACAACCTGGTACCACAATGGAGGATCAAGCATGCTTGCCCAACCGGTTACGGAATTCAATGTCACCTGCGTGCCGCAGCACCGTGTCGAAATCGCTCGTTCGATCGTCAAGGCGTTTGCCGCTGCTGGCTTTGCTGGCGTGCAACAATTAGCCGCCCTGGCCAACGCGATGGCGGAGTCAAATCTCGATCCCGACGCGATGTCCGCGCCACCCGACCGAAGCGTTGGCTTATTTCAGCTCAACATGGTGGGCGGACTTGGTGCCGGGCATGGTGTTGCGGAGCTTCAGGACCCTGCGGTCAACATCGGCATCATGGTCTCGGCTGCGCAAAAATCCGACGCGTTCGCTTCTGCAAATTCTTTGCAGGATGCCGTCAGCATTTTCGTCCGCACGCTGATGCGCCCCGCCGACCCTGCAAGTGAAATCGTCAACCGGGTCAAGATTGCGGAGCGGTTGGCGCAGATAAACTGATTGCGTGGATCGCGGAAAAGCTTTCGGAAGGCGCACGACCCGCCGGTCCGAAACGCGAAAGCCGTCACCTATTGCTGATCTGCAGCGGGCCGCCGCTGGCATCGGAGATGTGCGCGGCGGCGCCGTGGCCGCTCATCATCGCATCCAGCCGGTCGCGCTCCTTCTCGAAGCTCGTCATGATCGGCCCCTCGAGCGAGCGGCCGCGCGGCAGCTTGATGCGCATCGGATCGACGAAGCGGCCGTTGACCAGGATTTCGTAGTGGACGTGGGGGCCGGTCGAATGCCCGGTCGACCCGACGAAGCCGATCACCTGTCCCTGCCGCACCCGCTTGCCCGGCTCCATGCCCTTGGCGAAGGCCGACATGTGGCCGTAGGCGGTCTCGTAACCGTTGTTGTGCTTTATGCGGATGTAGTTGCCATAGCCGCCCTCGCGTTCGGCTTTCTCGACGACGCCATTGCCGGCGGCGAAGATCGGCGTACCGTAGGCGGTGGCCCAGTCCACGCCGGTATGCCACTTGACGATGCCGAGGAAAGGATCGTGGCGTTCGCCGAAACCCGAGCGTATGACCGCGCTGTTGACGGGTTTGCGGACCAGGAACTTTTTCGCGCTCTTGCCGGTCTCGTCGTAGAAGTCGACCACGCCGTCGTCGGGGGTCTGGAAGCGATAGTATTTCTTGGTCTCGCCGCCGACGGTAAGCGCCGCGTACAGCACGTCGTTCTTCTCGTTGCTGGCCGTGCCTTCGTCCTCGCCGGCATAGAACACGTCGAAGGAGTTGCCGGGCTGGACCTTGCGCTGGAAGTCGACGTCGTAGGAATAGATGCGGATCATGTCGTCGATGACCGGGGTCGGCACCTTGTTGCGCAGCGCGGTCTCATAGATGCTCTGGTACAGCCGCACGCCGCTGCCGTCATCGTCCTCATCGTCGGCGTTGTTGGTGGTGATGCTGCCGTCGGTGGTGTCGTTGGCGGTATTCATGCTCTGCGCGTCGACCGCGACATATTTGCCGAGGTCAGACAGCGCAGCGACCGCTTCAATCGCGGTGTCGTTGGCGACGATCACGCGATAGGGCTGCAGCCGCGCACCCGGCGCGGCGCTTGCCGGGGCCATCAGGATGCGCAGCTTCTCGCCTTCCTTCAAGCCGCCGTCGCGGCCATGGACGCCGAGCATCGCGGCCATTGCCTTCGCCTCCTCGGGGGTCGCGCCCTGATCGCGCAACACCGAGACGACGGTGTCGCCTTTCTTGACCAGGTGGATGCGTTCGCCAACCGGATTGCCGCCGGTGACCTGGTCCTTGGTCTTCGGCAACAGCGTGACGTTCTCGGGCACCACCCGGGTCTCGAAACCCGCATAGGGGTCGGCCGAGGTGCCCTCATTGGCGTAGGCCATCTTCATGTCGGACTGCGCGCCGACGGCGTCGGCGGCCGCATTGGCGAGGGCTGCGTAACGCACGCCGCCATTGCCGTGCCAGTTCGCGGTATCGCGCACCCGCATCAACACGTCGTCGAGCGCCACCACCGCGGCGATCTTCGCCTTCGGCAGGATCGGCGCCAGATCCTTGGTGACGAAGGCGACCTCGGCGTCGGGTTCGGCCGCATTCGCGCTGTCGGCATCGTCGGAACCCGAAGGCGCGGTCGAGCCGGAATCGCTGAGCAGGCGCTGGGCGTTGAAAGGCGGGATCTTGGACGAGAGGTCGCTGGTGGACATCGACAGGTTGCCGGAGACGCGGACGAAGGGCCGCACCCGCATGACGTCGTGGTTGCCGACGCGGGCAACCGTCGACACCCGCACCACGCTGCGCGAGGCAGTCGATTCGCCGGGCGGCGGCAGGCGGTCGCTCTTATGCAGGCTGACGGCACGATCGTTGGCACCGAAGGCGCCGCGCAACGCGCTCTCGACGCGTTCCGGCACTCTGGCAAAGGTCATCTCGCCGTCGAGCGAGGCGAAAACGGCGCCGCCGATCAGAGCCGCGCCGCACAGACCGGTCAGGATGGTGCCGCTGAACCATTGGACGGAGACCCTGCGGCGATCGATCACCGCGGCTTCGGAGCCATCGACGGACAGCGGTGGTTCGTGGCCGAGATCGATCATGCCGATCTCGCGTCCGTAGCTGCCCCCCCGTGACGTCCTTTGGCTCAACCCGGCGTTCCCCCCAATTTCAACAAATAACATACGAGGAGATCTTTAAGCTCGTCCTGGACCCGGACTTGCCCCCAGCGGAGGGAACTCGGGAACACGGCGCTCATTGCTTGTCCGGAAATCAGAAGCCTTGGCAGGCCGGCCGAAACCGCGAACAAGAATGCTGTACAGATCTCTCGATGTTGCTCGGCCGGGAACAGGCGACAGGTTCACGAGATCGCCGATCCCCAACACATTGAACCGCTGCAGCCCCCCACTGGCATCCGGCGATTTAATTATTAACCTATTGTCAGAACGTCGCAGGATTGTGGCTCAAGTACGGCGCGAAGTCTCTGGAAGTCCCTAAAATATCAAGACTTCTTCGCACCGCAAAAATAACCCAGATGATGCGACGATTTATTGACAATGACCGTTGACAACTTCGATTGGGCGGGCCTATAACCCGCCCCACTGAGCGCGGCGCTGCATTGGCCCTGAGCCAAGGCAAGCTTTCGTGCCCTTTGAAGCTCCTCATTATGATGAGTAAATCAACAACCGGTACCTACCGGTTGTGATTTGCCGTCGGATGGGTCTTCGAGAAGGCTCCCTCGCTAGAGGGAGAGGGTTCCTCCCCGGACCCGGGCTGTTTGACAAGTGAAGATGAAGAAAGAGAAACGTGGACGGCGGAGTCCTTGCGGGTCTCGAATAGTTGGAAACTTCGGTTTTCATCTTTCGGGACCGGACGAAAGACTTCGGCGGTACACGTTTTGAATAAGGTTACACCATGATCTCTTAATTGAGATCGGGTCGTCAGCGATGTGAATCGTTGATGATTTATGGTGGGACCTCGTCAAACGTTGTGATCAGCCGGTTCGAAGTTTCAAGTCCAACTTGAGAGTTTGATCCTGGCTCAGAGCGAACGCTGGCGGCAGGCTTAACACATGCAAGTCGAGCGGGCGTAGCAATACGTCAGCGGCAGACGGGTGAGTAACGCGTGGGAACATACCTTTTGGTTCGGAACAACCCAGGGAAACTTGGGCTAATACCGGATAAGCCCTTACGGGGAAAGATTTATCGCCGAAAGATTGGCCCGCGTCTGATTAGCTAGTTGGTGAGGTAACGGCCCACCAAGGCGACGATCAGTAGCTGGTCTGAGAGGATGATCAGCCACATTGGGACTGAGACACGGCCCAAACTCCTACGGGAGGCAGCAGTGGGGAATATTGGACAATGGGCGCAAGCCTGATCCAGCCATGCCGCGTGAGTGATGAAGGCCCTAGGGTTGTAAAGCTCTTTTGTGCGGGAAGATAATGACGGTACCGCAAGAATAAGCCCCGGCTAACTTCGTGCCAGCAGCCGCGGTAATACGAAGGGGGCTAGCGTTGCTCGGAATCACTGGGCGTAAAGGGTGCGTAGGCGGGTTTTTAAGTCAGGGGTGAAATCCTGGAGCTCAACTCCAGAACTGCCTTTGATACTGAAGATCTTGAGTTCGGGAGAGGTGAGTGGAACTGCGAGTGTAGAGGTGAAATTCGTAGATATTCGCAAGAACACCAGTGGCGAAGGCGGCTCACTGGCCCGATACTGACGCTGAAGCACGAAAGCGTGGGGAGCAAACAGGATTAGATACCCTGGTAGTCCACGCCGTAAACGATGAATGCCAGCCGTTAGTGGGTTTACTCACTAGTGGCGCAGCTAACGCTTTAAGCATTCCGCCTGGGGAGTACGGTCGCAAGATTAAAACTCAAAGGAATTGACGGGGGCCCGCACAAGCGGTGGAGCATGTGGTTTAATTCGACGCAACGCGCAGAACCTTACCAGCCCTTGACATCCCGGTCGCGGACTCCAGAGATGGAGTTCTTCAGTTCGGCTGGACCGGAGACAGGTGCTGCATGGCTGTCGTCAGCTCGTGTCGTGAGATGTTGGGTTAAGTCCCGCAACGAGCGCAACCCCCGTCCTTAGTTGCTACCATTTAGTTGAGCACTCTAAGGAGACTGCCGGTGATAAGCCGCGAGGAAGGTGGGGATGACGTCAAGTCCTCATGGCCCTTACGGGCTGGGCTACACACGTGCTACAATGGCGGTGACAATGGGACGCGAAGGCGCAAGTCTTAGCAAATCTCAAAAAGCCGTCTCAGTTCGGATTGGGCTCTGCAACTCGAGCCCATGAAGTTGGAATCGCTAGTAATCGTGGATCAGCACGCCACGGTGAATACGTTCCCGGGCCTTGTACACACCGCCCGTCACACCATGGGAGTTGGTTTTACCTGAAGACGGTGCGCTAACCCGCAAGGGAGGCAGCCGGCCACGGTAGGGTCAGCGACTGGGGTGAAGTCGTAACAAGGTAGCCGTAGGGGAACCTGCGGCTGGATCACCTCCTTTCTAAGGATGATCCTTCAGCGAGCGCTTTGCTCACTATCGGATCGTTTTAGAAACATCAGGGGCCAGCAGTTTCAGGATTGCTGAGTTCCATTGGCGGGATTTCGCCGTCTTCGTTTCTCTTTCTTCGCGGACGAACACGCGCCAGGGGCTGACGCGCTTGTGCGATAGCATCCGGCGCTCGAAGCGCCGGTTTGCGCGCGAGCCGGGTCCCTGATCCTTTTCGATTGAGGAAAGCGTTAGGGGCTTGTAGCTCAGTTGGTTAGAGCGCGCGCTTGATAAGCGTGAGGTCGGAAGTTCAAGTCTTCCCAGGCCCACCAGCCTTCGCCTTCGCGCTAGCGAGTGAAGCGCTGCCGCGCCGGAGCCCAACGGGCGAAGGCGGGCTGGTCGACGCGAGCTTCGGCTCGGCGTGCCACTTGAGCACCTTCCATGAGCATTCGTCTTCTGGTTACGGGGCCATAGCTCAGCTGGGAGAGCGCGTGCTTTGCAAGCATGAGGTCGTCGGTTCGATCCCGTCTGGCTCCACCAGCCTTCGCAGGCTGTGCCTGCTTCGGCTCGGCGAGCCCGACGATGGCGAAGGCTGCCGCGTCGAAGCTCGCGAGAGCGAAGACGGGCCTTGGACAGACCGACCCCAACAACATTTCGTCCGCGAAAACATCACTTCGCATGCGCGCGTCCCTAACGGGATGCGGCATGCGGGATTTCTGACATCGTAAAGAGGAGATCGATCCGAGTTGGATCGTGCAAGCAATTGCGCGACCCTTCACAATCTCCAGGCCATTTCGGCGCTCGTTCATCGCAAGATGAAACGGGTTGTAAATGGTCCTGTAAGCGAAGCTTGACCGCCTCGCTATCGGTTCGATCTTACGAAGCAAGCTGGTCTTTCTAATCAGTGTCCGGCCGCGAAAGGAGCATTCATCGAGGGTGCGCGTTTTGGGATTTCGGTCTCAAGGCAATTTCGCGGCATACATTCTGCCGAGTGTGTGGACATTGATAATGAGAGCAATCAAGTGCCTTAAGGGTGTTCGGTGGATGCCTTGGCGCTGAGAGGCGATGAAGGACGTGCTACGCTGCGATAAGCCGTGGGGAGCTGCGAAGAAGCTTTGATCCACGGATTTCCGAATGGGGAAACCCACCTTCGATAGCCGGAACTCCAAGACCTTTGGTCGATCAGACGCAGAGTCTGATCGGACAGGTAGTCTTGGGGTTCGAACAGAGATGTCCGAATCCAAGCCGTAAAGGTTTTGGATTTCCGGTTATCAAGTGAAG
>CAVZQX010000062.1:0-27500 GCA_963777475.1 uncultured Alphaproteobacteria bacterium | reverse complement strand
GTCGACTTCAGCGCGCGTGCGCATCCCGCATCGTGAAATCCTCGAAGCTCCGCTCGGCGACCGTCATCCGCCGAACGCTGCTTCCATCGCCTTGCGCGTCCTGACGGTATCGCTGTTGGCGTCGAACTCGACGTCGCTCCAGCGCACCACCGCGCCATGGCCGATGTCGTTCTTCAGCTTGACGCGATGCGCAAGCCCGATCGGCAGCGCACCGGCGTTCAGGCTTGCGGCCGCCGGCATCAGTTTGCCCCACACCGTGTAGCCGCCTTCGCCGTCGAGCATTTCGCCCGCGCGCAAATTGCGTTTGGCCACGGAGGCGACATCGCCGCGAAAATCGAAAGCTTGCCCGGTCGGCTCCTTGCGCAACGCCGCGGATAACACCGAGATGTTCAACTCCAGCCCGATCAGGTGATAGGGCTTGTACATCGCGGCATATCTGCCGCTCGCGTCGGTCTTCAGGCCGTATTGTTTGAAGCAGTCGGCCGCATAATCGTTGGGCGCCTCCAACACGACATAGACGCCCCAGCGCAGATCGCGAAACACCGGCCGTCCATCGCGCTCCAGCGAGGATACCACTTCCACCACGCCCGATTTCTCCAGCACGCCGCCTTGCTCGCGCGGCCGCATCACATGCGGCAGGTCGTCGACGCCGCAGGGCGGAAACGACAGGCCATCGCTGGGCACGTCGAGCCCGGTGGCATTGGCAATCGCCGCCATCTCGATCGCCGACTTGGTGCCGTCGAGAAACGAGTTGAACATCTGCGGGTTCATGCCAGCCGATTGCGCCTCGCCCGCGGTGAGCCCGTAATGCTGCCAGACGCCGTCCGGCGTCACGTCGTGGTAGGAGGGCAGATATTTGGTGCCCTTGCCGGCGGCGACCACGCGAAAACCCGTGGCGCGCGCCCAGTCGACCATCTCGGCGGTCAGCGCCGGCTGGTCGCCATAGGCGAGCGAATAGACCACGCCCGCCTGCCGCGCTTCGCGCGCCAGCAACGGTCCCGCCAGCACGTCGGCCTCGACATTGACCATCACGATGTGTCTTCCCGCCGCGATCGCCGCGCGCGCATGACGGATGCCGGCCGCGGGATTGCCGGTCGCCTCCACGATCACCTCGATATCGCCGGATGTCGCTTTCGCCGCGTCCGCGGTGAATGTGGTGGCCGCGATTCTCGCATCGTCCCAGCCGACGGTGCGGCAGGCGTCCCTTGCGCGCTGCGGATCGAGATCGACGATCACGGGCACTTCCAGCCCCGGCACGTGCGGCACTTGCGACAGGAACATCGAACCGAATTTTCCCGCGCCGATCAGCGCAACGCGCACGGCGTTACCTGCGGAGCGGCGGGCGTCGAGGAGACGATGGAGGTTCATTGGGCGGGCTGGTCCGGTTGAATGGGATACGTCAGTGTAGCCGTAGCGGCGATGATCACCTCTCCCCGACGGGAAGAGGTCGATTTGCGCCCGGCGATGCCAAGCATCGTCCAGTGCAAATCGGGTGAGGGGACCTGCTCCATCGATGGATCCTAACCCCTCACCCGGATCGCATCTAACGATGCAACATAGCCGAAGCTTGCTTCGGCGTTCTCTTCTAAGCACGGCCGCCGAAGGCGGCCTACGCCTCTCCCACCGGAGGTGAAGCGAGCGAGCGGATGCAAATCACTCCGCCGCCTGGCGATGCGCGCGCGCCAACCGGAGCAGGGCGTCGTCGTCCACGGTCTCGATCGGCGTGAAGTCGCGGTGCGCGATATAGTCCGGCCGCGTCGGCTTGCGGATATGGTTGGAAACCGCGTTCAGCGTCAGATAGACGATCTTGCGCGGGTAGGGCGTGATGTTGCCGGCCGAGCCGTGCACGAGGTTGCCGTGGAACATCAGCATGCCGCCGGCCTTGCCGGTCGGCGCGACGATGCCGCCCTGTTTTACCAGCCGCGTCACGGTTTCCTCGTCCAGCGTCCACAGCGGATAGGACGTGGTCTGAAGGTCGTGCGAGGCCTTGAGATCGCCCGCGGTCTGGCTCTTCGGCACCAGCATCAAGGGGCCGTTGATCGGCATCACCTCGTCGAGGAAGATCGCGATGTTCATCGCGCGCGGCTCGGGCATGCCGTCGTCGCGCTTCCAGGTGCCGTAGTCCTGGTGCCATTGCCAGACATCGCCGGTGAAAGCGGCTTTGGCGTTGATCTTGAACTGGTGCATGTAGAGCTTCTCGCCGAACAGCTGCTCGATCGGTTCGATCATGCGCGGATGCGCGGCGAGCACGCCGAAGGCTTCGTTGTAGAGGTGCGCGGCGAAGGCGGTACGCGGCGCGCCGCTCTTCTCGCGCCAGACTTCGGGGCGGCTTTCGTCATAGATGCGCTCGGCCTCCCGCGCCAGATACTCGGTCTCCTCGCGGCTGAACAGCTCGGGAAGGAACAGCCAGCCCTCGCGGTTGAAGGTCTCGATCTGCTCTTGGGTCAGTTTCATGATGTTCCTCCTTTGTCGTTTTTTCGTACCGAGGTTGCCCCTCGCGTCGTCTCGCGCGATCGGGCGGAACACTAGCACCGGAGCGGTGGAATACCAATCCGCTGGGGTCGCGTCGTTATGATGGCACCGGCCGAACGCACGACGCGGAAAAGCAAACGATCGGCCGGTTCGCAGGTTACCGCCGGGCTGAAGACACCTTCATTCCAGAAACGCCAGCACGATCTCGCAATACTGCTGCGGCGCCTGCTCGAACATCCAGTGGCGGGCGCCCGCTATCACGGCCGTTCTTGCGCCGGGGACGTGGGCGGAGAGCACGCGCGTTATCGCGGGCAGGCTGCCCTCGGTGTCGGCACCGCCGATGAACAGCGTCGGCGTTTTGATCGATTGCGCGTCCGCCTTCGAATAGGGTTTGCGGTTTTCGTGGACCTGGCCGAGCAGCGTAAAGACGTTGTCGCGCAACTGCTGCCTGGGCGCGGCCGGCAGCCGCGCCCAGGCGCCTTCGCCGTCGATGCCGTCGAAGAAATTCTTAAGCGCGCCGTCGATATCGCCGGCCTTGATCTTTTCGGCCGACGCCATGATCCGCGCAGCGGGCCCGGAAGGTATGCCAAGCGCCGGATCGAGCGAGGCGTCGAGGTCGCCGCCCGGTTCGGCCAGCACCAGCTTGCGCAGCAGATCGGGGCGCTGTTGCGCGACGCGGAACGAGATATGCCCGCCGCGGGAATGGCCCATCAGGTCGACCGGTCTCGGCTCGATCTGCTCGATGAAGGCGATCATGTCGGCGACGTGCTGCGCCATCCGGTAGTCGTCGCCTGTGCCGTCCCAGTGCTCGGGAAAGAAGTGCCGCAGGCTGACCGAGATCACGCGATGTTTTTTCGACAGCGGCCCCATCACCGCCGACCAGGTGCGGAAATCGCCGAGCGTGCCGTGCACGCAGACGAGCGGCGGACCTTGATGTTTTTCTTGGCCGATTTCGAGATAGGCCATGTCGTAGCCGTTGACGCGAAGGGTTTGCATGGAAGGTCTCGCAGCGAGCGAAGGGGAGGGCGGCGTCATCATTTCATGGAATGCGCCGTGTGCCCAGTTCGCCGCCCCTTCGGGCAGGGGCGGAGCGACTTGACACATAGTATTACTAGGCATAGCATAACAAGGTATAGTCAAGCAAAGCAGGAGGCTCACATGCCGGTTGCCAAAGTCTATGTGCCAGAGGGGATTCTCACGCCGGAGCAGCGGCGCGAGATCGTCAAGGGGATTCACGACGTCATCGTCGGCGTGGAAAAGCGGCCGGCGAACTCGCCGACCTATGTGCTGATCAACGAGGTCCCGGCCGGCGATTGGGGTGCGACCGGCAACGTCTATGCGCCCCGTACCTGATGTCGACCCTCATCATCGCAGGATTGGACCATGAACATGATCAACAGGCCAAACAACGATTTGGACACGCCCGACAGCGCCGCGCTAAACCGCCGCGCCGTGCTCATCACCGCGGCGGTTGCCGCAGGCGCTGCGGCAGGCATTTCGCCGGCCCTTGCCGATGCCGCTCCATCAGCGAGCTTCGGTGCGCCGCTGGTGGAGCTTCAGGTCCCCTCCGCCGTGCTCACGCTCGAGCAGAAGGCGGCGATGATCAAGGGCATCACCGACGTCGTTCTCAACGCGATGAAGCTGCCGCCGGGTCCGGCCCGTATATCCTTCGTGCAGATCATCGAGACGGCTGAAGGGGGATTTGGCGTCAACGGACAGGTGTTCGTGCCGCGCGGCAAATAGCTTGCCGCGGGGCACGGAGCCGGTCGCGTCAGTCCGCGGCTTGACGGCTTGACCGCGCAAGCCTAGTAATCCAAGGTATGGAAGGCGAAATGCTCAAGGGCCACCTCGACATGATCGTGCTCGCCGCGCTGGCGGCGGCGGGCTCGGCCCATGGCTATGCGGTCATCGAGGAGATCAAACGGCGCAGCGGCGGCGCGTTCGATCTGCCCGAGGGCACGATCTATCCCGCGCTGCATCGGCTCGAACAGGCGGGCCTGCTCTCCAGCCGCTGGACCACGGCGGACTCCGGCCGGCGGCGGCGGGTCTATACCCTGACCAAAGCCGGCCATCGTGCACTCGCCGAGCGGCACGCGGTCTGGCGACAATTCTCCGACGCCATCACGGGTCTGCTTGCGGGAGCCCGGCCACGCGAGAATCCGGCATGATCGAAAATTATCTCGAAGTGCTGGCGCACGAACTCGATTTCGATCGATCGCTTTCGCGCTGCGTGCGGCAGGAAGTCGAGGACCATCTGTGGGAGGCCGTCGCGGCCGACCGGTCAGGAAACAGCTACGAGGCGCAGCGGCAGGCCATCGCGAATTTCGGCGATGCCCGCGTCATCGCAGCCGAATTCGCGGTGGTCTCGCTGGCAAGGCACAGCAGACGAGCGGGCATCGCCGCGGTTCTCGTCATCGTCAGCGTCTTCATTGCGATGAAGGCCCGCGTCGCCTGGTATGCGGCCATGCAGTGGGCGATCAGCGACGACTTGAGGGCTGCCGGCAGCCTCGTGATGACGATCGACCGCTACGCCTTCCTGGCGTCGGTTGTGATTGGGTTCAGTGGCTGGATTTACATCCGGAGCCGCCAGATTCCTGCCGCCTTCGATCCGGCCTATCGTCGGCAGCTTCGCCGCTTCTTTCTGCTATGCGGCGCAGCCGCGGCGGCGCTGGTCGTTTCCGTCATCAGCGACGCGGTGTTGACGGCGCTGCAACTAAAGGGAACCGGCCTTTCCGCGGAATTTCTGGTGCCGATCCTGTCGATGGCGATCGAGATCGTGTGCGTCGGGATTCTGGTCTTTCGCATCCGCGGCGTCGCGCTGCGGGCGGCGTCCACGGCGGCCCTGACGCGAACGTAACCAAGCCTGCGATCGCGCGGTCATTCCGCCAAGAAATCCAGCACGGTCTCGCAATATTTCTGCGGCGCCTGTTCGAACATCGGATGGGTGGTGCCGGGAATCATTGCCGTCTTCGAACCCGCGACATGGGCCGCCAGCGCGTGCAGCACCTTCGGCAGCATCCCCTTGGTGTTGGCGCCGCCGATGAACAGCGTCGGCGTCAAAATCGACTTCAGCATCCGCTTTCGAGAATGGCGGGCGGTTGTCCCTGACTTGGCCGATCAGCGTCATCGCGTTGTCGCGCAACAGCTGCTTCGAGGTCGCCGGAATCCGCTGCCAGGTGCCGGGACCTTCCAGCGTGTCCATGAAGTACGCCAGCCCGCCGTCGACGTCGCCACCGGCGATCTTCTCTGCCGCGACCTTGAACCTCTGCGCCAACGGCGATGGTCCACCCCTGTGGTCCGGATCGAGCGTGGCATCGAGCTCGCCGCCGGGCTCGGCCAGGATCAGCTTGCGCAACAGATCCGGCCGCCGCTGCGCGACGCGGAACGAGACATGCCCGCCGCGGGAATGGCCCATCAGGTCGACCGGCTTCGGGATTGAGCTGCTCGATGAACGCGATCATGTCCTCGACATGCTGCGCGATCGAATAGGTGTCGCCGACTCCGTTCCAGTGATCGGGAAAGAAATGCCGCAAGGACACCGCGATCACGCGATGTTGTTTCGTGAGCGGCCCCAGCACCGACGACCAGATCCGGAAGTCGCAGAGCGAGCCGTGCACGCAGACCAGCGGCGGGCGCTGATCCGTTTCCCTGCCGACTTCAAGATAGGCCATGTCGTATCCGTTGACGTGAAGCGTCTGCATTTGGGGGCTCGCGGGTGGGGGAGGACGGTTCCCTCTCACCGTTTCGGGGCGGAGGCTGCGATGAAACACCAGTGCAAGATTCCCGGAATCCGGGTGGATCGCAACAATTTCCAAGCCTAAATTCCGGCTCAAGATTACCCATGGGGCGAGCAAATCGGAGCCAGCCATGACAGACCAGCATTTTACCCTGTTCGACACCCCGATCGGCATCTGCGGCATCGAGTGGGGACCGCGCGGCATCAATGGGGTGCAACTGCCGATGGGCAGCGAAGACAAGACCCGCGCCCGCATCCGCCAGCGCCACGGCGAGATCGCGGAGATGAGCCCACGGCCGCGGTGCAAAGCGCGATCGGGGGCATCGTCGAATTGCTCTCGGGCAAGCCGAACGATCTCTCGGACATCCCGCTCGACCTCGACGGCGTGCCCGAGTTCAACCGCGGCGTCTATTCCATCGCGCGCACGATTCCGCCGGGCCAGACCATGACCTATGGCGATATCGCCAAAAAACTCGGCGGCGTGGAACTGTCGCGCGATGTCGGCCAGGCGCTCGGGCGCAACCCGTGCCCGATCGTGGTGCCCTGCCATCGCGTGCTCGCGGCGGGCAACAAGCCCGGCGGTTTTTCCGCCAATGGCGGGGTGGAGACCAAGCTGAAGATGCTGGCGATCGAGGGCGCCGCCGTCAATCACACGCCGGGGCTGTTTGATTGAGGCTCTCCGCTCTCTCCCCCTCCCCACCACGCACTGCGTGCGCGGGGGGAGGGAAGAAATCAGCTCTCACCGCGGGCGCAATTCGTGGAGAGGCCCCCTCACCCGAAATTCGCTATCGCGAATTTCGACCTCTCCCCGCGAAGAGCGGGGCGAGGTGAACCGAGTGTGCGGCGCGCGCGTCGCCAAGCAGCTACGCCGCCTCGCACGTAAATCCATCGCCCCTGCGGCGGATCTTGCCCGTGGACGGCGAGGGGAAATGCGCCGTGCAGCAAAGCGTATCGGTGTCGCAATAGCGCTCCAGGAAATTGCGCCGCGTCACCGCCGCCTGCGCCGGATCGACGTCGAATTTCGGCGATAGCTCGGGATGGCGCGTCTGCAGCGGCGTGTGCATGAGATCGCCGGCGAAGACGGCGTCATCCTTGCCCTTGCCGAAAGCGAAGGCGACGTGGCCCGGCGTGTGGCCGGGGGTCGGCAGGATGCGCGCGTGGTCGCCGATGGCAAAGTCGTGGCCGACGATCTCGGCCTTCTTGGCCTCGACCACCGGCAGCACGCTGTCGACGAAGGGCGGTACCTCGGCCTTGGCGTTCTGCTCGGTCCAGTAGTCGAACTCGCCCTTGGCAAAGACATAGCGCGCGTTGGGGAAGGTCGGCACCCAGCGGCCGTTGTCCAGCCGCGTGTTCCAGCCGACATGATCGACATGCAGATGCGTGCACATCACGTAGTCGATGTCGCCGAACGAAAAGCCCGCCGCCTTCAACCCGCGCACATAGGTGTCGTCGGTCTTCATGTTCCATTTCGGGCGTGCCGGCCGCGGCTTGTCGTTGCCGATGCAGCTGTCGATCAGGATGGTGTGGTGCGGCGTTGTCACGATGTAGGACTGGAAGCACAGGATCAGCGTGTCGCTGTCGTCGATGGCGCCTGCCTGTTTCATCCACCCCCGGTTTTCCGCCAGCACTTCGGCCGTCAGGCCGGGCAGCAAGTCAAGCGCCGGCAGGAAGGTGGTTTCCTGCTCGATGATGCGATGGATGGTGAGGTCGCCGGCGGTGAATTTCAGATTCATGGGTTACTCCCGTCTTTATTTGCTCATGATCTCTTCGGAAAACCGGTACCCACTTGATCATGCTCTACGCCGGTGGCGGCACCGACACCTTGATCGACGGCCGCTCCAGCATCTTCTGGTGGAAGGCATCGAGCTTCGGATAGGCCTTGCGCCAGCCGCAATCGGCAAAGCGGAAATCGGCATAGCCGAGCACGCAAACCAGCGCGATCTGCGCGATGTCGAGCGGCCGCGCGGCCATCGCATCGGCCTGGCTGCTCGAACCGCGCCATGCCCATCCAGGCCCGGTTCCAGTGATCGTCGGTCCAAGCCTGCCAGCGCAAGGCTTCCGGCCGGACCATCTTCTCGTAGCGGCACAGCAGCATGGAATCGAGCATGCCCTGCAACAGCGAGTGATCGCTCTTCACCTTCCACTTGAGCGCGCCGGATGCGGGGATCAGCTTGCCGCCGCCGGCGAGCTCGTCGAGATATTCGACGATGACGTAGGAATTGACGACGACGTCGCCGTTGTCGAGGATCAGCACCGGCAGCTTCTTCAAGGGATGGATTTTCGAATATTCGTCGTTGGGCTGGCCCGGCGCGACCGCGACCGGCGACAGTTCGATTTTGTCGATCAGCCCAAGCTCGATCGCGGCAATGCGCACCTTGCGCGCGAACGGCGAGGCGGGGGAATAGGTGAGTTTCATGCTGAAGTCCTTTGACGACTCTCTATCCGTCATGACCGGCCATGACGAAACTCTCGATGTCATCATCCGCGAAGGCGGATGATCCAGTAATCCGCGGCCTTTCGGTTCAACCGCTCAGGCCGCGGCGTACTGGATGCCCCGGCCGGAGCCTTCATCGGGCTCGCCGAAGGCGAGACCCGATGGCGGGGTATGACCAGCGGTTCACGCCGCGATGATCTCCTGACGCTGCTCGCCGAGCCCATCGATGCCGAGCGTGACGACGTCGCCGACATTGAGGAACTGCGGCGGCTTCATGCCGGTGCCGACGCCGGGCGGCGTGCCCGTGGTGATGATGTCGCCGGGCAGCAGCGTCAGGAACTGCGAGACGTAGGAAATGCACTTCGCCATCGAAAAGATCATGGTCGATGTCGTGCCGGTCTGCCGGCGCTTGCCGTTGACGTCGAGCCACAGCGACAGTTTCTGCACGTCCGGAATTTCATCCTTGGTGACGAGCCACGGGCCGACCGGACCGAAGGTGTCGTGCGACTTGCCCTTGGTCCATTGCCCCAATCGCTCGATCTGGAAGTTGCGCTCGGAGACGTCGTTGCAGATGCAATAGCCGGCGACGTGATTGAGCGCATCGGCCTCGGAGACGTACTTGGCGCGGGTGCCGATGATGGCGGCGATCTCGACTTCCCAGTCGAGCTTGGTCGACCCGCGCGGCTTCTCCACCGGATCGTTCGGGCCGGAAAGCGCCGTATTGGCCTTCAGGAAGAAGATCGGCTCGGTCGGGATTTGGTTGCCGGTCTCCTTGGCGTGATCGCTATAGTTCAGCCCGATGGCGACGAACTTGGAGATGCCGGTGACGGGGGCGCCTAACCGCGGCTTGCCCGGGACGGCCGGGAGCGAGGCGGGGTCGATTTCGGCCAGCTTCTTCAGCGAAGCCGGCGAATAGGTCTCGCCAGTGAGGTCCTTGATGTGCCCCGACAGGTCGCGCAATTGGCCGGATTTGTCGATCAGACCGGGCTTTTCCGCACCCTTTTCGCCGTAACGAACAAGCTTCATTTTTGCTACTCCCTTGGGATGGATGGCCTGCTTGGTTGCTTCATGGAACAGCGGGCGCGGAAATTCAACTGCCCGCCCCGTATTCAGGGACCCCTACGCGATGAATTTAGAGGCATCGAATTTAAAGGTATCACCGTCGCGCCGGATATGGCCGGCATCGAAATGCCCGCCGATCACCAGCGCCGGCTGATCCGCGAACCGTGAGAACAATTGGCGCCGGGTGACGGCCGACTGCACGGGGTCGGAATCGGCGGTCGAGGACCAGTCGAGATGCGCCATCTGGCAGGGATGATGGGCGACGTCGCCGGCGAGCAGCGCCTGTTCGCCGTCCGACTGGATGTGAATGCTCATATGGCCCGGGCTGTGGCCGGCCGTCGGGATCATGGTGATCTCGTCGCAGAGCTTGGCGTCGCTTGCGATCAATTCGGCCTTGCCGGCATCGACGATCGGCTTCACCGAGTTGGCGAATACCGCCTTCTTGTCCGGTTCATCGCTATGGTCGCGCCAGTGCTCATATTCGGTTTTGCCGAACAGGTAGCGCGCGCGGCCAAAGGTCGGCACCCATTGGTCGTCGACAAGCCTCGTGTTCCAGCCGACGTGATCGACATGCAGATGGGTGCACAACACGGTATCGATGCTGTCGGACGGAAAGCCGGCCGCTGTCATGGTTTCGAGATAGGGGCCGTTGCGGTTGTTCCAGGTCGGCACGTTGCGGCCCTGCTTGTCGTTGCCGAGCCCGGTGTCGACCACGATGCGGCACGAGGGCGTTTCCACTACCAGCGAGTGGATCGACATTTTCAGCCGGCCCTCTTCGGTCGCGAAATGCGGGATCAGCCAGGGCAGCTTGCGGATTTCCTCGTTGCTCGCGAGCGGCAGGATGAAGCGCGTCGAGCCTATGGTCTCGAGCTCGACGATCTTGGTGATTTTGACCTTGCCGACCTTCCAGTGCATCCGGCGCTCCCCCTCGTTTCGTCGTTTACCGCGCGCAGTCGACGATGACGGTGCCGAGCTTGTCGCCCTTCTCCACCGCGAGATGCGCCTGCGCGGTTTCAGACAGCGGAAATTGCGCGGCGATGTTGTGGATGCGCGTTCCCGCGGCGAGCCATTTCGAGATATCGGCTTGCGCCGCGGCGAGCAAAGGTTTTGGCAGCGCGAACAGCACCAGCGTGCGCAACGCGACGCATTTCTCCATCAACTCGCGCATCGGCACGATCGGGTTACGGTTGCCGTTGGTGGCATAGACGGCAATCGTCGAGTTCATGGCCATCAGCTTCATCGTGGTTGCGATATTGCCGCCGAAATCGACATCGACCACGCGGTCGACGCCGCGCTGCCCGGTAAAGGCCAGCACCTTGGCGACGACGTCTTCCGTCTTGTAGTTGACCACGAGATCGGCGCCGCCGAGCCGCGCCTGTTCACCCTTGGCCGCCGAACTGACGGTCGCGATCACGCGCGCGCCGCCCCACTTCGCCAGCTGCACGGCATAATGCCCGACCGCGCCGGCGCCGCCGGTGACCAGCACCGTTTGCCCCGTAATCGGCCCGTCGCAGAACAGGCAGCACCACGCGGTCATGGCGGGAATGCCCAGCGTTGCGCCTTGCGCGAACGTCAGGCTATCCGGCAGCGGCGTCACCAGATGCTCTGATAGCGCAATATATTCCGCCGCAGTGCCGAAGGCGCGGCCGTTACGCTGGCCGTTGAACAACCACACGCGCTGACCGACCTTCAGCCGCGTCACGCCGTCGCCGACCTGGTCGATGATCCCGGCGCCATCGCTGTTCGGGATCACGCGGGCGAATTCCATTCCCCGGAACGCGCCGGCGCGGCGATAGATATCGGCCGGGTTGACGCCGGAGGCTTCCAGCTTGATGCGGACTTCGCCCGGGCCGGCTGACGGCGTCGGCATCTCGCCGTAGGTGAGGACGTCCGCCGCCGGGCCTGAGCGCTCGTACCAGATCGCCTTCACAGCGTGCCCGGAAAGGCGCCGCCGTCGAGCAGGATGTTTTGCCCGGTGATGAAGCCGGCCTTGGCGCCGCACAGGAAGGCGCAAGCGAGACCGAACTCCTCGGGGTCGCCGAAGCGGCCGGCGGGATTGAGCTTGGCGCGCTCGGCCAGCATTTGCTCCGCCGTGATACCGCGCTTTTCAGCCTCGGCTTTGGCCGTGCCGCGCAGGCGGTCGGTCTCGAATGGTCCCGGCAACAGCCCGTTGATCGTGACGTTGTTGATCACGGTCTTGCGGGAGAGGCCGGCGATAAAGCCGGTGAGGCCAGCGCGGGCGCCGTTGGAGAGGCCCAGGATATCGATCGGCGCCTTCACCGCGGCGGAGGTGATGTTGACGATGCGGCCGAATTTCCGCGCCATCATGCCGTCCACGGTGGCCTTGATCAGCTCGATCGGGGTCAGCATGTTGGCGTCCAGCGCCTTGATCCAGTCATCGCGGGTCCAGTTGCGGAAATCGCCGGGCGGCGGGCCGCCGGCATTGTTGACCAGAATATCCGGATCGGGACAGGCCTTGAGCGCGGCCTCGCGGCCCGCGGGCGTCGTGATATCGCCGACCACTTCGGTCACGGTGAGGCCGGGATGGGCTTTGCGGATTTCGTCGGCGGTTTTGGCAAGCGTTTCCGCGCCGCGCGCCGTCAGCGTGACATGCACGCCCTCATCGGCCAGCGCCATCGCGCAGGCGCGTCCCAATCCCTTGCTCGATGCGCAGACGATGGCGCGGCGGCCCTTGATCCCGAGATCCACTGTTTCTCTCCCGTCTAAGTCAGGTGATTTTTAAAGGTGCGATGGGGCGACCTTAGCCAACCTCGGCGTCCCTGATAAGGGACCGCGCCTTGCCAAAATGCATATCAGGGCGCTGGCGGCCAGCAACGTTGTTTGAGCATGATCTGTTCGGAAAACCGGTTCCCACTTTTCGGGATCATGCTCTAGATCCGCCGTTCCCGTTTCAGCCGGTCGATGGTGGCGGCGAGCTCGGGCGGCAGCGACCGGTAGCCTTTTTGTCCGGCGGCGGAGAATAGCGGCCGCAATTGCGAGCCGCTCAGGAACGCAGGCTCCCGGCCCGTGGGGATGAGCTGGTCGAACACCAGCACCACGGAGGTCGCGACCAGGCCGACGCGGAGCGCGCCGAGCGCGGCGCCGCTGAGGCGGTCGACGATGCCGAGCTCCGATCCGATAGTCTCATCGAGCGCCATCCGCGCGAGCTTGCCTAATCCGATGCCGGCCGCCAGGAACACCCCGAAAAGAAATCCCCAGTTTTGCGCCAAGGGTTGTTCGAATTGGCCGCCGAGCCGCGGCGCGAGCGTTGTCATCACCCATACCGCGAGCGGCATCGCGAACAGATAGGCCACGATCGTGACGGCGCTGCGCAGCAGTCCGGTATTGAAGCCGGTGACCACCGCGATGACCAATCCGAGCAGGACAACGATGTCGAAACTGTTCATGGCTTGATTTGCCTTTTCTTCGGCCGCGGTGCTTGGTCAATGAAACCGGTTTGCGATCTCTAAAATGGTCTGTATCAATCGGTCCAAGCCTAGGCGGGGTTTCGTCATGTCAGACCTATTCGACGTCCGTAAAGAAATCATCCTCATCACCGGTGCTTCGCAAGGGTTGGGACGGCAGTTCGCGCGCGTCTTGTCCGCGCATGGCGCCACGGTGGCGCTCGCGGCGCGCCAGACCGCGAAACTGAAAAGTCTCGAGGAGGAAATCCGCAGGCTCGGCGGCCGCGCGGCTGCTGTACAGATGGATGTGACGGATACCGCATCGATCGCGGGCGCGATCGACGCGGCGGAAGCGGCGCTGGGCCCGGTCAGCGTGCTGATCAACAATGCCGGCATCGCGATCGAAAAGCTCGCGGTCGACCAGCAAGAGGCGGATTGGGATGCCGTGATCGGCGCCAACCTCAAGGGCGCCTATTTCGCGGCGACCGAGATGGCGCGGCGGATGATCGCGCGCAAGCAGGAGGGCAATATCGTCAATATTGCATCCGTGCTCGGCATCGGCGTGATGAAATTCCTGTCGCCCTATACGATCTCGAAGGCCGGCATTATCCAGGCGACGAAAGTGATGGCGCTGGAACTGGCCGGCAACAACATCCGCGTCAACGCGCTGGCGCCCGGCTATATCGACACCGAGATGAACCACGAGTTCTGGTCGACGCCAGCCGGCGAACGGCTGACCAAGCGGATTCCGCAGCGCCGGGTCGGCGCCGAATCCGATCTCGACGGCGCCATCCTGCTGCTCGCCTCCAGCGCCTCGCGCTACATGACCGGCAGCGTGGTGACAGTGGATGGCGGGTTCTTGCTGACGTGAGAGGGCACCTGCGTAGGGTGGGCAAAGGCGCGCGCTTCGCGCCGTGCCCACCATCCTTCCGATTGTGCCCTTGATGGTGGGCACGCTTGCGCTTTTGCCCACCCTACGGAGACTAAACGTTGGGTTGCATTTGAACCAATCCGACAAACTTTCCTCAAAGGCTGCCTGCTAGGCCACTGCTGCCGAAGTCAATTGCAGGGGCACAGCATGCGAGTTCTTGATTGGTTTGGGATTTCTGTTGGCGGCAACCGCCGCCGACGCGCAGACTTACACGACCACCGTCAACCGCGATACCAAGTCGGTGACCACGTCAGGTGCGGGCTATAGCGCGACCACGACGCAGAGCGGCAGCAACACCTACACCACCACCGTCACCCGCAACAGCGGCGGCGGTTATCAGCCGATGGGCGCCGGCGGCTATCACCCGATGGGGCACTGAGGCGAAAGCCGGCGCGATCGTCGACCTACGTAGGGTGGGCAAAGGCGCATCCCGCGCCGTGCCCACCATCCGCACGAGCGTATGAAGTGGTGGGCACGCTTCGCTTTTGCCCACCCTACGGTGTTCGCTCAATTCGCCTGCATCTCGCTCCGGATCATGTCGGCGGCCTTTTCGCCGATCATGATGGTCGGCGCGTTGGTGTTGCCGCCGATCAGGGTCGGCATGATCGAGGCGTCGACCACGCGCAGGCCTTCGAGCCCGTACACCTTCAACTTCGGATCGACCACGGCGCTGGGATCGCCGACGCCCATCTTGCAGGTGCCGACCGGGTGATAGACGGTGTCGACATAGTTGCGCAGGGTCTTCCGGATGTCGTCGTCGCTTTCGACGCCTTCGGTGAACACGTCGGAAGTTTGCAGCGCTTTCAGCGCTGGCGCGTCCAACAGCCGCTTGGTCATCTTGAAGCCTTTGACCATGGTGTCGAGGTCGGCCTCCTCGCCGAGGAAGTTTGGATCGATCGCGGGCGGCGCTAGCGGATCGGCGCTTTGCAGCCAGACGCTGCCGTGGCTCTGCGGCCGCAACAGGCAGACGTGACAGGAGAAGCCGGTGCCCCAGCGCGGCTTGCGGCCATGATCGGCCACCATCGCCATGCAGAAATGCAACTGGATGTCGGGCAGATCGAGGTCGGGGCGGGTCTTCAGGAATCCGCCGCATTCGGCGACATTCGACGTCATCGGTCCGCGCCGCTCGCGCCGATATTGCGCAATCCCCTTGAAGATCCGGGCGATGCCTCCGAACGACAGGCCGGCGAAATACGGCGCGTCGGAGGTGAAGCCGAACACGAAGTCCGGATGATCCTGCAGGTTCTGTCCGACGCCGGGCAAATGATGCACGCTGGCGATGCCATGCTTCGCGAGTGCGGCGGCGTCGCCGACGCCGGACAGCATCAGGAGTTGCGGGCTCTGGAACGCGCCCGAACAAAGGATCACCTCGCGGAGCGCGTGGAGCTGTCTTGTTTCATTGCCTTGCCGGTATTCGACGCCGACCGCGCGCTTGCCCTCGAACAGGATGCGGGTCGCATGCGCTGAGGTCTCGACGCGCAGGTTCGCGCGGGTGCCCATGTGCGGGTGCACATAGGCGCGCGCCGCGCTCCAGCGCTCGCCGTTCTCCTGCGTCACCTGGTAGATGCCGAGTCCCTCCTGCTCCTCGGCATTGAAATCCTCGCGGATGCGGAACTGGGCCTCGCGCGCCGCCTGCAGGAAGATTTCCTGCACCGGGTTGTCGGAGCGCGGGCGGTTGACGCGCAGCGGCCCGCCCTTGCCGTGATAGGCGCCGTTGAAATCGGAATTGTGCTCCGAGCGCTTGAAATAGGGCAGCACGTCGGCATAGGACCACCCGGTATTGCCGAGCGCGGCCCAGCGGTCGTAGTCGGCGCGGTGGCCGCGGATATAGACCATGGCGTTGATCGCGGACGAGCCGCCGAGCCCCTTGCCGCGCGGCTGATAGCCGATCCGCCCATTGAGGCCCTGCTGCGGCACCGTGTCGAATGCCCAGTTGTTGACCTTGCCGCCGACCATCAGGATGATCGCGCCCGGCGTGGTGACCACCCAGTTGTCGTTCTTTCCGCCGGCATCGAGCAGCGCCACCGAAGTGTTCGGATCCTCCGACAGTCTTCCTGCCACCGCGCAGCCGCCGGAGCCCGCGCCCACCACCACGAAATCGAATGTATCCGTCACGCGTGTTCCCCCCTCGATGTTTTGTTTTTTTCGTCATTGCGAGCGAAGCGACGAAGCAATCCACACGTCCTGCGCGGATGGTTCGATTGCTTCGCGCGCGCTCGCAATGACGGCCTACGACGCTACGCCATGAACCGCAGCAGCTTCTGCAATCGCGCGATCTTGCCGCCATAGGGCGGATAGAGATCGGCCAGCCGATTGAATGGCGAACGGTAGAACACCGGCTTGAGCTTGCTCAGCGTCCTAAATCCCCATTCGCCGTGATAGGCGCCGCTGCCGGAGGCGCCGACGCCGCCCATCGGCTGGTTGATTTGGGTGAAGTGGAACAGGCAGTCGTTGACGGTGACGCCGCCGGAGACGGTGCGCGCCAGCGCCGCGTCGCGCGCAGCGTCGTCCTTGCCGAACCAGTACAGCGCCAGCGGCCGGTCGTGCTTGTTGATATAGCTGACCGGCTCCTTGGCGTCGTTGTAGCCGATCACCGGCAACACCGGTCCGAAGATTTCTTCCTGCATGATGGTCATGTCAGGCGTCGCGCCGACCACGATGGTCGGCGGGAATTTGCGCACTCGCTTCCAGTTCGGATCGTCAGCTTTGGCGGGCTGCATGATCTTGCCGCCCTTGGCCGCCGCATCCGCCACCAGCGCCTCGAGTCGGGCGTAATGCCGGTCGGAGATGACGGAGGTGTAGTCCTTGTTGGCAGGATCGGTGCCGAACATGCGCCGCATGTGGCCGGCCACCTTGTCGGCGAAATCCTGCACCTGAGCTTCCGGCACCAGCGCATAGTCCGGCGCGATGCAGGTCTGGCCGGCATTGAGCAGCTTGCCGTAGGCGATGCGCTCGGCCGCTTCATTGATGTCCGCGGAGCGGTCGACGACCGCGGGCGACTTGCCACCGAGCTCGAGCGTGATCGGGGTGAGGTTGCGCCCGGCGGCTTCCGCGACCAGCCGGCCGACCTTGGTCGAGCCGGTGAACACCAGGTGGTCGAACGGTAACCGGGCAAAGGCTTTTGCGATCTCGTCCTCAACGCCGGTCACCATCATTTCAGTGGCGTCGAAACTTGCCGCGATGACTTCTTTCAGCAGCGCCGAGAACCGCGGCGTCAGCTCGCTCGGCTTGATCATCACCCGATTGCCGGCGGCGATCGCGCCGATCGCGGGCGCGAGCGTCAGCTGCAGCGGATAATTCCAGGGGGCGATGATGCCGACCACCCCGAGCGGCTGCGGGATCAGGCGGTTTTTCGCAGGCCAGAACTGCAGCGCGGTCGCGATCCGCTGCGGCGTCATCCATTTCTTCAAGTGCCTGGTGGTGTGCTTGATCTCGACCATCAGGAACAGCGTCTCGGCGATGGTGGTTTCCACCGTCGAGCGGTGGCCGAAATCCGCCGAGATCGCCTGTTCGAACCGGGCCTCGTTGTCCGCGACCGCAGCCCGCAGCCGCTTCAGCCGGTCTAGTCGTGCCTCCAGCGTCGGCGCCGGCTCGAGGCGCGACTTGTCGAACATGACGTGAAAGGCATCGTCGAGCGCGGCCTGCGCCGGGCCTTTCAGGGGCTGGTCCATGACGTTTCCTCGTCGGTTATTCCCCCGAAGCTGGTCCTTTGCGGTAACTATGGCAAGAGGGCTGTATTCTGGGCCATTTGGCCCGTTCTTGCCTGTCACAAAATCGAAAAAACCAGCCTTATGACCCTTCCCAAAGCAGATGGGCATTGGTACATACCGCCCGCACCCCTTGGGGCTCAGGCCCGGGGTTGCCTTCTCAGGAAGCCTTTGGACGGGATCGTTCGGCGCGCAAGAGCGCGTTGGCCAACCCCGTTTCGTCGGCGGTTTCCTCCAGAAGGCGCGCAATGGCTTATCGCGGGGTGGAGCAGCCCGGTAGCTCGTCAGGCTCATAACCTGAAGGTCACAGGTTCAAATCCTGTCCCCGCAACCAAGATTTGATAGTAATATCAGTGAGATGGCCCGCTTCGGCGGGCTTTTTCATTTGTTCCGAACCATTCCCAAAGTGTTCAGGAAAAAACGTCGCTTTGACAATGAGTTACATGAATTCCGTCGCCGATTACCAAGCCTTGTCAAAAACTCCACGGCACAAAACTGGCACAAAGCGGCACAAAAATAGCGTGAAAGTGGGCTTCCTTCGAACCGTATTCTTGCGGTCAGTAACCGGGGGAGCGTTTGATCGAAAATCGCCCGCCGAAGACCCGGATGATCTGCACGTAAGCACCATTCACCAAGTCGGGAGTGCCTTGGTTCTTTGTAACCCATGCGAATGACGTATCCCGCGTCACCGTCCAGATGCTTCCCGCGCCAGTGAAATCGTCCACCATGATCTCACCATCGGGTAACTGCACCCTGTTGTGAAAGCGGAGGCTTCGATCGGTCGCGACGTACAAGCCGAAACCCAGATGCTCTTGTTGAGCGATAAGCCTTCCGTCAACCTCCACCGCCTGTATGCCTGTGGGCGAATTGAAAGCTGTCACCGTAAGCAACTGCACTTCGAGCGAACGCAGTGCTATCTCCCAGTCCCGGTGACGTTTGTTCGCAATGACGACAACAGAACGGGGGACGGTCAGCAAAAAGGTCTCGATTTGGCGGCGGTCCATCGACAATTCTCTGGCCAGAACCGAAATACAATCACGTTGCGGTTCGCCATACCGGAACGTCCTTATCTGCGGTAATACGTGTCCATCCAACGAATGAGAGATCAGTTCCACTTCCACCACGAACCAATGCGAAAGGTCTTTTGCGACAAGCGCGATATCCGGACGCGAAACATTGTCCTCAAGCTTAAAGGTGCCACCGAACGGAAAGCAATGGTAGCCTGGATAGATGCAGATCATTGCTTTGGCGACGATGAATTCAAATTCAGCCTCAAGGGCAGCGTCAGCGTCCCAAATCTCGAAAAGATTATCAGTCGCGCAATCTCCCACCAATATTGTTGTCATGCGCGCCCCCACGTTACGGCCGCGACGCCTTCCATATCCGCTTCTTCCGTGCGCAGACGTTTGATTTCTGGCTCAGTCGCGACCAAACTGTAGACTATCGCGCCATCCTTGCCCTTTACGGGGCGCAGCACGCGCCCGAGCCGTTGTATTCTCTGCCTTCTAGTCGCGGTGCTTGCGGCGATAATGCCGACCTGTGTTTCCGGCACATTGAAACCTTCATCCAAAGCCCGGCAAGTAATCAGCACATCAAGGTCACCGCGCCGATAGGCTGAGAGCACCTCGGCGCGCTGACGTAACTTCAGTTTCGAGTGGTAGACGCCAGACCGTAGCTCGGCCTTACTCAGCACTTCCTGAATGACATCGCAGGCCTCGATATCTTCATGAAACACGATTGTGCGTGCTCCCTTGTGCCTTACAATCAAACGCAGCGCGAGGCGGATTCGATTCACGCTTAAGTTCATGACGCGCGCGCGACGAAGTAGAAGAGCAATTGTCTTCTCATCCTCCATGCCGTTTTGATTGATTGCCCTGCCGATGGACTTGGTCAATTTGTCATATTCAGCTTGACGCTCAGGCTCCAGATCGAAAACGACATTCTTTAGCTGGAACGGGACAATTACCTTGTCACGAAGCGCGTCTTTGTATGTGTACCGATATGTAATTTGACCAAGTTTCGGAACGAGAATTTCTTCGAGACCCTCGTCATAGGGACGCTCAGGCGTCGCTGAGAGGCCGAGCGTGGCAACTGGTGCGCCATCCAACGCCGTCCTGTATTTTAAGCTAGCTGCCTTGTGACATTCATCAACAATTAGAAAGTAATCGCCTTTCCACTTGCCAAGGTTCATTTTAGCAGCAGTATTGAGAACCACGAGATTAATGGTCCCCGTCCGTATCCTGCCTGATCCCCTAACGATGTTGATATCCTCAAGTGATATTTTAAAAAAGGCGGCTGCCTCTTCCCACCACTGATCGAGTAACGCGATGGTCGGAACAACGACCAGTGTAGTTTCAGCAGAGATTGCGCGGATACAAGACAAAGCGAAGATAGTTTTGCCGCCGCCAGTAACGACTTCTACGATTCCCTTATTACCCGCAGCCTTCCAGAGTCTGAGGGCGTCCTTTTGCCAATCGCGGAGTGCGAATTCACTCACGGCTTATCCCGTCGCCGTCGTGCCGTTGGCCCCATTTGACGGTAACCGGCATGAGGCCCCCACCTCGCGGTCGCGCGATTGATCTGCGATACAGCCTGGCATGGGCTGATCGTTGGGAGGTGGGTCGATGGCAAATGCCATGCTTGATGCCAGGCAGGAAGGCGATTCCTATCGTCGTATCGAGGTGATTACCGGACAGCGGCGCCGGCGAAGATGGACGGCGCAGGAGAAGGCCCGGATCGTAGCGGAGAGCTTCGAGGAAGGCGCCAACATTTCCGAGGTCGCGCGCCGTAATGGCGTTGTCCGTGGGCTGCTCACGGTGTGGCGACACAAGCTCGCGGCGGCAAGCGTTAACGCGCCAGGCTTTGTGCCGGTCCGGATCGCTTCCGAGGGCGCTCCGGCGACGTCAGGAGAGCCCGGTTGCCTTGCGCCGGCACACACGAGGCTGGACATGGCATCGGCACCGGGCAAGCTCCGCGGGATGATCGAGATTGAGGTGAGCGGGGCGCGCATCCGGGTCGAGCCGGGGGTCGATTCGACGACGCTTACGACGGTGCTGTCGGCGCTGCGAGGCGGCCGGTGATTGCACTACGGTCTGACCTCAAGGTGGTGATGGCGGCGCATCCGGTCGACTTTCGCAAGTCGGTACACAGTAAGCGGGGCTTCCTTCCCACATTTCGTTAGTGCCCGGGTTGTGGCGTAATGCCGACCCATGAGCACTGATTTTGACACTACACTTGAGCGTAAGCTTGAAAGCAAGGCAGCGGGAGTTGGCGGCGGCGTCACGGACGTACGGCGGATCGAGCTTATCATGGGCGCTGGGCTGCGCCGGCGATGGTCGATCGCGGACAAGGCGCGCATCGTGGAGGAGAGTCTCGCGAGCGGCGTCAGCGTGTCGGAGGTAGCGCGACGCCATGGGCTGAGCCCCCAGCAGTTGTTCGGGTGGCGTCGCGAGGCCCGGGTTTTACTTCGCGAAGGCGGGAGCGCGGCGTCGGCTGATGGGTCTACTGCGATCCCGGAACCGCGGCTGCGGCGTCGCCAAGGCGGGCAATCCCCTACATCCGAGATTTGTGCCGACGACCCAGCGTTCGCGCCGGTGGTGATCTCGGCGCCCGCGCGATCGTCGCCGTCACGACCTTCTCAGCCGTTCCCGATCAGTTCCGGCACAATCGAGATCGCGCTCGATAAAGCGGTCGTGCGCGTCATCGGTCAGGTCGAGACGGAAGCGCTTTTGGCAGTGCTGCGTGCGGTACGGGGGGTGTCATGATCACGGCCGGAACAGACCTCCAGGTTTTTGTGGCGACGCGCCCGGTGGACTTCCGCAAACAGGCCGACGGCCTCGCCGCCATCGTGCAGACAGCGCTTGGTGCCGATCCATTCTGCAGCGCCGTCTACGTATTCCGCTCCAAGAGGATGAACCGGGTGAAGCTGTTGTGGCTGGGACGGAACTGGCATCTGCCTGATGACGAACTACGTGCATTCATACTACACCTCCTTCCGCTTCAGGTGAGGGTTTTAGCACAATTGCCGTCTTGAGGGCGGCGGCTCGATCGACAAGACGATTCCATCGACTGCATTGCTTGCGTGGCAGGTTCGATGCGGGAACCTCGTACAGGTAATAGTGCGCATTGTAGGCGCGCCTGGTGACGAGTCCATGTTCAGCCCACCTGGCGAGGGTCATTTCGTGGATATTGAGGCGTGCGGCCGCTTCCCGTTTTGTCAGCATTCCACGATCTCGCAGTCTGTCATAGCGCGAGCGCAGGCCGTATCGATGGACGAGATACGCGACCAGCAAGGCAGTAAAGCGAGTATCGTGGCGACCACGCCGCGCTGCGCCTCCCGGAAGATATCCTTGCTGGTTGAGGAGTTCGGCGATCTCCGAATAGATATGGTTGTCGAGGAGCTTGTCGACCAATTCGACGATACCGGGCTGGGTCTTCACCTGTTGCGCGGAAGATTTTGGGCTCATGGTGGTGAGCGTTTGGATTTTGCCGCCCTTGAAGCGGACGTGGATCTTGGTAGTTCCTTCTGCCGGCATCTTGATGAGGGTTACATCCTCAATGATGTGGGCGAGCAGGCGTTTGCGTTCACGGTCCGGCGTATCTGGATCTGTCCAAAGCTTATTGAAGTCTACCGTCATCGCGATCAACCGCTCGCGGACGGCTTCATCGAGAATGAGCTGGTCCTGCTCTCGTGCGCGCTCCCGATCTTCGCGGGCTTTTGCCAACACGCGGAGCTTCTCGTTCCATTCACCTTCGAGCGTGTCGGCGACCAGACGATTATTGGGGTCGACCAGCATGAAGCGGCGCTGGGCGAGATCTGCTTCGATTTGGGCCCGTTCGATCGCGCGGCAGCGCAGCCGATCTGCTTCCTCATACCGGGCCTCGATCTCCCTGCGGATGTCAAACGTCAACTCGACGGCGGCCGGCGTCATCTGTTCGACAATCAGCATGGCGACGGCCTTATCGACCGGAGGCCCGGCGATGGACTGGCAGTTGGGCTCGCCGCGATAGCCGTGAGCGCGGTCACAGACGTACCAGGCATCCAACCGTCCGCGCCGGGCGGCGTAGTGGATCCGGAAATATTTACCGCATCGCCCGCAAACCGCGCGTCCTTGCAGCAGTGCCGTCCCCTCCCGCGGAGGCGATGCACGCGCCACCTCATATCCTTGACCGTTGGTCTTGAGAATTTTGAGGTTCTCCTGGAATTGCTCCCAGCTGATGTAGCCGGGATGGGCATTTGGGATGCACGCCAGCCAGTCGTCATGGTCGGGCTTCTGCTGCACGATCTTCTTGCCGTCGGTGGCTCGTCGATAGCGCCTCCGTCCGTACACATAGACGCCCGCGTAGCGTGGATTCTTCAAGACCCGTATCGCCGTCGATGCGGTCAGCGGCCGAAAAACCGTTGTCTCGCTGTTGCGCAGACGCGAGGGAAACAGAAGGCCTTCCTTGCGAAAGGCCTTGACGGTTTGGCATGCGGAGCCCACGCGAGAAAACGTGTCGAAGAAATGGACGATGGTCTCTCTGATCTGCGAGTCGGGATCGAACGCCACGTTGCCGCCCTGACCATAGATCAGCCCGGTTGGCAGGGAGCAGCGATACTCGCCGCGCCTCACCTTGTTGAGGATTCCGCCGCGTAATCTTGCTTTGATCATATGCAACTCCGCCTCGCTCATTGTGCCCTTGAGCCCGAGCAGGAGGCGGTCATTGAAGCTTGTCGGATCGTAAACGCCATCCTCATCGAGGATCAGGGTGTCGGCGAGGGCGCAGATCTCCAGTAAACGCTGCCAGTCGGCATTGTTCCGCGCCAAGCGGGAGACCTCCAGGCCCATCACGATACCAGCGCGGCCCATGCCGACGTCACTGACCAGACGCTGAAAACCCTCGCGCCAGGCGGCCGATGCACCAGACTCACCCTGATCATTGTCGACGACGATGATTTGCTCGTCACGCCAGCCAAGGGCAATTGCGCGTCCACGAAGTGCGTATTGCCGCTTCGCGCTCTCGACGTTCTCGATGACTTGTCGCATCGAGGACTGGCGAATGTACAGGTAGGCGCTGCGTTCGAGGTGGTGAGGCTGGACCTTGAGAGATTCCTTCATAGCGTTCTCCGATCGCGGGTGCTCATCGCCATGGTCGCGAGCACGTGAACGATAGCTGTGCGCTCGTTAGGCGCTGGTGGAGTGAGCGATGACGCATGAACTGACTGTTGAACGGGGCTTGCGGCAACCAGCGTCTGAGCCCACCCCCACATGCCCCGGCGCAGAAAGAGCATGAGGCCGCTGCGAGCCTTGGGCGGCAGCGCCTCGCCGAGAGCCGCCGTGCGCAGCACCTCATACTGGTCCGCAATGGCGGACGCTGGGATCGAACAGGCCGGCGTCGCGGCGGCCTTATCCGGCAGTTTTTTTTAACGCTCGTTCGATAGTTCTTGGATGGACTTCGATGCCGAGCTCTTTGCGGACCAAACTCGCGAGCTCCCGAGCGCGAAGCGGCTCGCCCGGGATCAGCCGTGCCTGCAGGAACGCAACGACTTCGCTGCGGATCTTGTGGGGATTGCGGGGGCCTGGCTTCTTTGGGACCAGTCCCGCGATCCCAGCAGCATCGAAGTTCGCCTTGGCCTGGTAGTAGGTCGGCCTGGAAATGCCATACTCGTCGGAAACCTCCGTCACCGAAGCGTTGTCGATGGAGACACGACGCAACATCTCGTACTTGACCTGCACGGCGTCGTGCGGATCGAAGAACTCGCTTTCGTGAAACTTTGGGTCGCGCACCTTCTTCGGCGTCGGATTGAGCGTGCCCTCTTCGAGGAGAGCGTCGGTCTTTGAGCGCTTGCTGTCGTGCTTTGCCGGCACCGTCGGCTCCGAGCGTGCAAAGAGGCACTAGGGTAAGTACGTTTACGCCGCAATCGGCGTCAGTGTCAAGACAGCTACACCAATCGTATGCACATATATCAGCTATACTACGCAACATTGCGCGTACATCCAGGGGCTTTTGCGGCATTAATCACCTTACGTTTGCGGCATAATTACCCTTACGCTTTGCAACGCGGGCGCGCGGCTACCCTATCGGAATGGCGCTTCACCAGGCCGGCCAGCTCCATTAGGTCGACGGCACGCAAGAGTGCCTGTCCATGACCCATGACGACTTCTGGATCAGGGTCCACAAGGTCGGTCCATTGCGGAGGAACCGACCATACGGTAGCGACATCATCCTGCAGCAAGAGGCGTTCGCCATATCGGTTATGTCGTTTACCGACGCAGGGAAGCTGTCGCCCGAACAATGGGTGAAATGGATGCGTGACCCGCACAAACTGCAGCGCTGGACTCGAAGAGTTTGCATTCCCAGTTGAGATACAAGTGGCTGCATCAGGGGGGCTTCACCTGGCCGCCGATCCGCGACGGAGTGGTGCATCTGAGTGCGAGTCAGCTCACTATGCTGCTCGATGGCTTGGATTGGACGCGGGTCTCGCCAAAGCCTGTGAGGCAACCGGCTCTGGTCGGATGAGATGCGGATTTCTCTGGAGCCTATGCCGAGTGCATGTATCTTTTTGTTATGGCGATTCGTCCCGAAGCCCTCCCAACTGACGCAGCGGCTCTGACCGAGATGGTGCTGGCGCTCGACGCCGAGAATGAGAAGCTGCGCGTGGCGATGCAGACGCTCAAGGAGATGATCTTCGGCAAGCGTTCGGAGCGGCTCGCGGTGCTCGTCGCCGAGCAGCTCGCGCTCGAGTTGGACGATCTTGAGACCGGCGTCACGCCGCCTCTGCCTGCGAACGACGATGCGCCTGCGACGAAGCCGCCCGGCAAGCCGCGCAAGAAGGCGAAGCGCAACATCGGCGCGCTGCCCAAGCACTTGCCGCGCTGCGAGCAGGTGCTGGAGCCAGACACGATGGCGTGCCCGTGCTGCGCGGGTGGTCTGCACAAGATCGGTGAGGACGTGAACGAGGTGCTGGACGTGATCCCGGCGATCCTGCGGGTGCTGCGCACGATCCGTCCCAAATATGCCTGTCGCGGCTGTACCGACGGCGTGGTGCAGGCGAAGGTGCTGCCGCGACTGATCGAGAGCGGCATGGCCTCGACGGCGCTGGTGACCCACGTGGTGGTGTCGAAGTTCGCCTGGTATCTGCCGCTGTATCGGCAGGTGCAGATTCTGGCCTGCCAGGGCATTCATCTCGACCGCGCGACGCTGGCCGGCTGGGTGAAGCGCGCCGCATGGTGGCTCAAGAGCCTCTATGAGCTGCAACTGAAGACGATCCAGGCCTCGCCGCGGCTGTTCTGCGACGAGACGCCGATGCCGGTGCTCGATCCCGGGCGACATCGCACCCGGACCTGCCAGTTCTGGGCGCATGCCATTGATGATCGCCCATGGGGTGGCCCGTCGCCGCCGGCGGTCGCCTATGTGTTCGCCGATGGCCGGGGCGCCGACAAGATTGCCGGGCAATTGAGAGGCTTCTCCGGCATTCTGCAGGTCGACGGCTATGCCGCCTACAAGGCGCTGGCGCGCGGTCATGGCGGCGCGATCCAGCTGGCTTTTTGTGTGGCGCATGCCCGACGCAAATTCGTCGAGGTGTACAAGACGATGCAGTCGCCGTTCGCTCGCGAAGTGATCGAGCGCCTGCAGGCGGTCTACGCCATCGAGGCCGAGATCCGCGGCAGCAGCGCCGAACAGCGGCTTGCCGCCCGCAGCACCAGGACCGCACCCTTGATGGACGCGCTCAGGACACGGCTGACGGCAATGGTCGGCCAGCTCTTCTCGCAGTCGAAGCTGACGGAGGCCATCAACTATGCGCTCAACCACTGGGACGGGCTGACGCTGTTTCTCCGCGACGGGCGCGTCGAGGTCGACACCAATACGGTCGAGCGTTCCATGCGCCCGATTGCAATGGGCCGCCGCAATTCGCTGTTCAGCGGTAGTGAAGGCGGTGCCGAGAGCTGGGCGATCTTGGCATCGCTGGTCAACACGGCAAAGCTCCACGAACTCGACCCGCAGGCTTATTTGGCCGACGTGCTGGAGCGCATCGTCTCCGGGCGGACCAAAAGCCATCAGCTGCACGAGCTTCTGGCCTGGAACTGGAAGGCGGCACGCGAGCGCAGCGCACAGGCGGCCGCATGAGCCGGCGCCGCCATCGGGCGTCGTCAGCGCCAGCCGCCATGCCGCTCGACGAGCTTGAGCGATGGCTGCAGGCGCGCGCCGAGCGGCGTCCCGTCGCCACCAACATTGCAACGCTGGACGGCTACGTTGCCGCAATCGTCGCCGGACCGCTGTCGATCAGCCCGCTCGATTGGATCTGCCCGCTGCTCGCCATCGACGCCGACGCATTCAACCATGGCGGCACACCGGAATTCGCGGCGATCTCCGCCGTCGTGCAGCACCACAACGCCATCAGCAACGCCATCAGCAACACCCTCTCGACCAACCCGAAGCAGTTCGAGCCGATCCATCCGCGCAAGCCGAACGGCGACGTCGACGCGCGTCCCTGGTGTCTGGGATTCCACGCCGCCATGCAGCCGCGACTATCGGCTTGGGCACCACTGCTCGACACCCGCAATATCAACCACGGCCTGCTGCTACCCATCCTGCTGCACTGTCTGGACGATCAGGGCCGTCCGCTGCTCGGACCGGCAAGGAAAGGTCCCGAGACCAAGGAATTCCTGCGCAACGCCCACACCGATATCCCGGCGGTCGTCGAGGCCATGCGCCAGTACTGGATGCCGACCCGCTACGCTCGCGCAGGCTGACTACTGTCGACGTGGATGCT
>CAVZQX010000061.1:0-10975 GCA_963777475.1 uncultured Alphaproteobacteria bacterium | reverse complement strand
CGAAAAGGCGCAGTGAGGCGAGGAATCAATGCGTCCAAGCCACGCGCTGATCGCCATCCTGCCCTGCAATGACCTCGACGCGTCGGAGGCTTTTTACAACCGGCTCGGCTTCCGGCGGCCCGATCGCGAAGCGCCGGCAAAGGGCGAGGAGGCCACTTATCGCATTCTCTCCGACGGCAAGGGCGGCCATCTTCACTTGACCGACGCCATCGAGGGATGGCTGATTCGTGGGCGCAACCCGTTCGGGCTTTATTTCTATGCCGAGGACGTCGACGCACTGGCCGCAGAGTTCGCGGCAGAACTGGTCAACGGGACGGAGCCCGAGGACAAACCGTGGGGCATGTACGAGTTCTCGCTCTCCGACCCCGATGAAACGCTGGTTCGGGTCGGCCGAAGGTCGCGGCCTGGAGCTTAACTCACATGCCGCTCAAGCCGCTGTCGACGGCAAGCGTCTGGGCGGTGATATAGACGCTCTCATCCGACAGAAAGAACAGCACGGCATAGGCGATTTCCCATGCCGTGGCCTGGCGGCCGAACGGGACGCGGCCCTTGCCGCGCGACGGCCGGCCGGCGCCTGCCGAGCGTCCGTTCGGCGTGTCGACCAGCCCGGGATAGACCAGGTTGGCCCGGATGCCGCGATGCGAACCGAGATGGGCGATGTTGCGCATCAGCCCGCCGAGCGCGGCCTTGGATGAATCATAGACCGCCATCTGCGAGCCCGCCTTCAAGGCCGCGATCGAGGAGATGAACACGATCGCGCCGCCGCTCTCAAACACCTTCAACGCCTCCCGGCAGCACAGCATCGGGCCGCGCACGTTGACGTCGTAGATCCTGCTCCATTGCTCCGCGCTGACTCCGTCGAGGCCGATTTCGCCGAAGATGCCGACGTTGAGGACCATACCGTCGAGGCCGCGCATCGCGCCGTGCGCTTCCTGCAGCATGCGCCGGACGTCGGCTTCGACGGAAATATCCGCCTCGATCGCGAAGGCATGTCCGCCTTCCGCTGAAATTCGGTCGACGGTCGCTTGCGCGGAAGCGCGATTTAAGTCGGCGACCGCCACCTGCGCGCCTTCGCGGGCGCACAACAGGCTCATGGCGCGACCATTGCCGATCGGATCGGTCGCCGCATCGAAGATGCGTTGTCCGCCGCCGACGATCAGGATGCGGCGTCCGGTGAGCCGGCCTCTTCCGGGCGCGTTACCCATGGATTCCGCGCTTGGCGGGCGGATGTAACGGCCGGCTTCCGGCGGCGGGATAGAGGTCTCGCTCATGGCTCTTGCGAAGGGTTGCGGCCGCTGTCGTACACCCGCATGCCAGCGGCCGGATCGAGATCGGTCTCGGTTGCTTCGGTGACCCGCGCCATCATCATGTAGAAACCGATCGCGATGATCGCCTCGACGATTTCCTGGTCGGCGAAATGCTTGCGCATCGCCGCAAAGACGGGTTCGCCGACGCGCACCTTCTCGACCACCTCCTGCCCGAAAGCCAACAGCGCCTGCTCGGCTTCGCTGAACGCCGCGCTGTCGTGGTTTCCCTGCTCCAGCGCCTCGACCTGGGCTTGCGTGACGCCGACGCCAAGCGCGATCGGCACATGCTGGCGCCATTCATAGGCGCCGCGCTCCAATTGGGCGACCATCAGGATCAACAGCTCGCGATTGACCGCGCTCAGTTTCTGGCGATGCAGGATGGAATTGCCGAGCCGCATCGCCGGGATCATGTTGGCCTCGGCGTGCGCTATCATGCGGAAGATGTTCAATTTGACCGGCATCCGGTCGAACGACGCGCGGATGTCGCCGCCAGTCGCATCTGGATCAATCAGGGGCAGCCTTGCCACGCGTCTCTCCCTTGGTTTTTTTGCGTTACCGTTGGTCTCATTCGGCGTTCGGCCGCCGGTCTTCTCCGCATTCTCGTTCGAATCCCGGCCGTGATCATCCCACCGCCGTGCTCGCAGCCCGCGTGGCGCTGCTGCAAGAGCTCGCCGACGCCTCGACCGTGCTTTCTGAGCCGGGCGCGTCGTGTCGCATTCCCATACCTTCAGATTCCGGCTTGAGGAATAGGCTATCGGAAGCCTTTGCTGGCTGCTCGCCCCGGACGCGCGTCTGAACCCATGGCACCTCTCCGCTGGTTACAGATTCAAGTGTTTCTGAACTGACCGACTGTCAGGCGACCGCAGATGCCTACCCGGCCGAACTGGCCGCAAGGCCGAGATAGGCCGCTATCGCTGCGACGCCGAGCGCGGTGCGGACGGCGTGCAGCCTTCCCCACGACACGATCAGCGCACGCGATTGCGGACCTGCCGTACCGGCGGGCCATGCGGTGAGCCGCTTGTTCGTCGGCATGATGACGAGAAGCGTATAGGGCAAATTGGCCAGCATCAGGACGGCGCCAATGATCCAGCGCCAATCCTGCAGTTGCCAGCTCGCCGCCAGTCCCAGCACGCCCGCGACGATGGCAAGCGTCGCCTGCATCGCAGCGCCGCGCGCGTAACTCGGTTTCCATTCCTGCAGCAGTGCTTCGTCGTCGAGCCTCAGGCGTGCCGGCTGTTCGGCGAAACCGACATAGAACGCCGCGCCGGCGAATGCCGATGCGGCGATCAGGGCGAGCAAACCGGCCAGCATATCGCCTCCACCATCAAAGCAGGTGGGAAGACCGTTTCACATTTGACAATACATTGTCAATATGATCATGTGTTGTCATCGTGAAAGAACCCTCGCACCTCGATGGACAGGAGGCGCTGACGGCGCTCATCCTCGAGGTTTTCCGGCTGAACGGCCGGCTGATCTCGACCGGCGACCGGCTCGTCTCCGATCTGAACCTGACAAGCGCGCGCTGGCAGGTGCTCGGCGCCGCGGCGCTGGCGCCAACTCCGCAACCGGTGGCAAGGCTTGCCCGCTCGATGGGGTTGCACCGGCAGGGCGTGCAGCGCATCGTCAACGAGCTCGTGGCGGAAGAAATCCTCGCCCTTGAGGAAAACCCGCATCACCGCCGCGCCAAGCTGGTTCGGCCGACCAGGAACGGCGAACAGTTGTTCGAGGCAGCTAGCCGACGGCAAAAACCCTGGGCGAAGCGGCTGGCGAAGGGCTTGCCATCGAAGTCCGTCGCCGCGGCGCACCACGTGCTGACGACGCTGCGTGAGAGGCTCGAACTGGCTGAGTTCGCAGAGTGAGGAGCCGGGGTTGACGGCTTTCACTCAAGGGCGCCGTCATTTCTGCCGTCGCGTCGCTCGTCGCGCGGCCTGTTGCGGCGGCGCCATCGCTCCCACCATTCCAGTCGCGGCCTCGGGCGCTGTCTTTCCTGCGATCAGATCCAGGATCTGATCCGGCGTCTCCAGCGTTGCCTGCGTGTGACCCGTTGTGAATTCGACAATTGCCATGGCGGGCGGCCCGGGAGGAACCCCGGCCAGCGGGACTCTGATACACACCAATTGATCACCGCTGACTTGCACCGGATCGCCGTTGGGAGCAGTCAATTTGAACCAGGCCATTGCACCCTCGCAAAATTGATTTGTCGATATGCCGGCAGACTATCACAAGATGCGAAATTAACCACACTCATCCTGTAGCGGTCAGCGCACGTTCACAGCGAAGCAGGCGGAGGAAGAGGGATTCGGATCGGCCGCATTTCGAGCACGGCGCGTTCGACCGCTCTGCCACCTCTCCCGGGCGCCATCATGGGGCTGGTCCGCCCCTTTGGCCGGGTCGTTTCACGCGTGGCTCTTGCTGCGAAATTGTCCGCCAAATAGTATCTGTTGAAATCAACCGGCGAATTTCGAGTTCACCGAGTGATTTCGGTTTCGAGTGCGCGCCACGTCCGCCAAGAGCTGCAACAGGGCCTGCAATCGGCTATCGCCGCTTGCAGGCCCCTCGTCCCAGTCAACGTTTGCGTGGTAAACTAAGATCAAATGCGAGGCGATGATGAAACGTTTGGTAGCGGCTGCGCTGTTGCTCTTCCCAAGCGTCGCCCATGCGGAATATTTCGAGACCGGCAACGACCTTTGGACCTTCTGCACGGACAAATTCCCCGGGCACGATTTTCTCTGTCTCGGGATGCCGGCCGCCTATTTCGACATGATGCTTGCGACCGGCTATCAATGCGCCAGCGTCGGCCTTGCTCGCGAACAGGTGCGCGACGCCGTTCTGAAATACCTCTCGGATAACCCCGACAAGCGGAACCAGCCTGCCTCCCAACTTGCCCTCACCTCGTTGAAGACCGCATTTCAATGCGTCGAGCCGGCTCCCGCACCGGTCACCCGCCGGACGCCGCGATCCGGCAAACCGAAGGGCCCGGTCGTGCTCACCCCGAACCGCTAGATCGCACAACTTCGAACCACACCCCGCCGCCGCTGCATCGTGGCTCGCCGCGCCGTAGCACAAGCGAAGGCGGGCTCAGGAATTTGCAGGGCCCGTCCCGTCTGACGACTTGAGACCGTCCGCGCGCAAAGCATTCGGCGTCTTCGTGCTGTCCTTCGCAGGCCACTGCTCGGAAAGCGGCGGCAGGGCCTGTTCCTTGCCGGTCATGCGCTCGACCGCAATGGCATACACGGTGATGACATCGATCCGCGGGAAGAAGCCCTTCGGTCGTTGCGTCTCGGGCTTGCCGTATTTTGCCATCAACGCTTCGCAGAACCGCTGCTTGACCTCACCATCTTCGACGATTCGGATCCGGCCGAACAGACACACGCTGCGATAGGCCAGGCCAGAATCGCATTCGAACCGGCCATAATCAAACACGCCTTGCTCTTCATCGATCGCAAAGCAAACGCGCCGCTCACTGTCGACGTTTGCGCGCAGATGTCCTCTTGCACTCGTGGTGTGCAAATACACTTCCCCGTTCATCCAAAGGTACAGCAAGGGGATGCAATATGGGAACCCGTCCTCGCTCACTGTCGCGAGACGGCCGCTATATCCCCGTGCGAGCATCTCCCGCACACCTTCATCCGACATCATCCTGTCGGCGCGACGGATTTGTGGTGAGCTCATGACCAGGTGCGCTCCGCGTCGCTGTTCGAACCAAAAATCATTTTCGATTTCCGTGATTATCCGAAACAGGATAGGAAAAAGGTGGTCTTATGCAAATGGCCACCTGGCAGCAATGAGGCTGACCACTTTGCTCGGCCAGACAGCTGATGGTTTTCGAGAGTGAAAAGCAGACAGAGCTGGGCAGAGCTTTACGCATTCGAGGTGGACCGCGCGGGAGACGTGCCGGTGTTCCGCCAGGTTTATCTGCGGCTGCGATCGGCAATCCTTGCGGGAACGTTTCGTCCCGGGACGAAACTGCCGTCGACGCGCGAACTCGCGGCTCAACTCGGTGTTTCGCGACCGACAGTGGTCTCGGCGTTCGAACAGCTTCTTGCGGAAGGGTATAGCTTCAGCAGGAAAGGCGCGGGGACCTACGTCGCCTCCGATCTTCCCGAGCCATTCGGTGCGATTCACCGCCACAAGAGGCGGCCGGTATCAGCCGCCAGGACGGCGGCCTCCCCGCGGGTTCTTGGCGGCTTCGTCGACGTGACGGCGCAAAGCGACGAGCGCCCCTTCAATCTGGGACGCACGCTGGTGGACGCGCGCACCGCCGAGCTGTGGCGAAAACTAAGCGCCCGCACGCTACGGTCCTTTGGCCGACATCATCTCGGCTATGCCGATCCACGCGGCATGCTCGAACTGCGCAAGTCCGTTTGCGACTATCTCCAGGCCGCACGTGCGGTACGGTGCGAACCCGAACAGATCGTCATCACCGCGGGTACGCAGCAAGCCCTCGATATCGTGATCCGTGTCATGCAGGGGCCGGACAAGGAAGTCTGGATCGAAGATCCCGGTTACTCCTTGACCCGTCTTGCCCTCGTCGCGGCCGGAGCGAAGGTTCGGCCCATACCGGTCGACCAATTTGGCATCAGTATCGCCGAAGGCATCCGTCGCGCGCCAAAGGCGCGTGCCGTGTTCATAACGCCGTCGCACCAGTTTCCGAAGGGCGTTGTGCTGTCGATGGCGCGCCGCCTCGAACTTCTTGCATGGGCGCGAGAGTCCGGCGCGTGGATCGTCGAGGACGACTACGCCAGCGAATTCCGATATGGCGGCCGGCCACTCGCGTCGCTCCAGGGCCTCGATCAAGCCGAGCGCGTCATCTACACCGGAACCCTCAACAAGGCGCTTTTTCCGGGACTTCGGCTCGGCTACGCGGTGCTGCCACATTCGCTCCTGCCCGCCTTCGTTACCGCGCGCTATCTGATGGACCGCCAGCCATCGACGCTTTGCCAGGCGGTGGTCGCTGCCTTCATGGAAGAGGGACACTTCGCAGCTCACATCCGCAGAATGCGGGAGATGTACCGCGACCAGCGGGACGCGCTGGTCGCTGCGGTCAGGCGCCGCCTGGGCGACCACCTATCCGTCGATCCGCCGGACCAGGGCATGCACCTTGTTGCTTACACGCGGCGGGGGTTGGCAGACGTTACGATCGAACGGGAAGCCCGCGAACATGGCGTCGTCGTTCGTGCCATGAGCCGCCTGTACGTTGAGGCACCGGCGCGATCGGCGCTCATGCTGGGCTTCAGCGGCTATCCCCGTCAGATCATTGCGCCGGCGATCGCCAGGCTGGCGCAGGCTTTTGAACGATGAGCATCATCCCGCCGTTCGCGCCGTCATATCTCTTCGGCAGATCGGGGCGCCGTGGCAGCATTGCCTCCCGGGCGCGCCCGGTTCATGCTCCGAGGCTTGATGCCGAGAACCTTGGGATTTCGTGTGCATTGGATCGCTCGAACTGATCCGATTTGGAGAGACTTGTCATGACAGCAATAGCCTATCTGGCGGGGCCTGATGTGTTTCTTCCCGACGCGGTCGCGCACGCCGCAAGGAAGGTGGAGATATGCCGGCGATTAGGTCTTCGCGGTCTCCCGCCGCTCAATCAGGACGTCGAGACGGCCGCCAAGGCGTTGGATGTCTGGCAATCCATTTACGAGAAGGACCTTGCGATGATGGAACGATGCGACATCATCATCGCCAATCTCACGCCGTTCGGAGGCGCATCCGCGGATGCAGGCACCTTGATCGAGGTCGGCTGGTTTCTCGGAAAGGGCAAGCCGATCTTTGGTTACTCGAATACGTCCGAGAGCTTCGAGCAGCGGATGCGGAGGCAACTTGGCGAAGGCTACGCGGACCTCGGCATCGAAGGTTTCCATCTGCCGGACAATCTGATGATCGTAGGCGCGGTTCAGAGTGGCGGATGCCCGATCTTTATTCCCAGGGACGGCGAAGCGCGGGGCATCGATGCGCTGGACGTGTTCGAGGCCTGCGCAGCCGCGGCAGCGCACCATGTTGCCTATCGGAAGGAACGGTGACGGCGGGTGGCGGGCCACGAACGATGATGACGAGCAATATTGCTTCGCCGTGGCCCTATGACAACGGAGTCCGTAGTACGTCGGAACGGCGGGATATACGACTGCCCACGATTCGGCGCTGCGCCCACGGGCATTTTCCAATGTCGCGGTCGTCATTATAAGCCCCCCCCCCGGACAGGGCATCGAACAATCCCAGGAATCGGCGTCATCTTCCTTTCCCAGCCAATTTGGCGTTGAAGCGTCGCGCAGGGCCTTGACCTCGTCAGTCAGGCGGAAGATGCGTTCGCGCGTAATGCCGATGTCACCGAAAACCGCCGGGCCCAGGCAGGCGGCCCGATCCTCGAGGGACTTGCCGCAAGAAGTTATCCAGTGCTTCGAGTGTGAAATTTCGACCTAAGAGTTTTTTGAAACCGCGTCCGCCAGATGGTCCAATATATTTCCCCAGCCCCTCGTATGACCTTCGCAAATTGCCGGCGTCGGTAGACGCTCGTGGGTCAGCACGAGGTCGGTTTCATCGCCGCGCGGATTGAGTTCGACGGTTACCAACGTATTCACATTGTTCGTCAGCGGGCCAATCCACGTGAACACAAGCTTGCGCGGCCGGTCGATTTGCACATAGGTGCCGGATACTTCGCGGACTGATTCCTCCGATGACATGACAAGGCTGAAGGCTCCGCCAGGGCGGAGGTCACAGCTTGCCTTGCAATCGACCGGACCCGGATAGGGGCTCATCCACCGAACCATTAAATCGGGCTTGGTCCACAGGTCGAAGATCTGCTCCGCCCCGGCCTTCACGCGCCGGCGTACCTGCACGATCGGGCCCGCCGTGTCATCGCGGACCATGCTTGCGATCCTTTGGCCCCGACTTGTGGTCCTTCTTGAGCTCGCGCAGCAGGCGCTCCATGGCGTCTAGCCGCTCCTCCCAATAGCGGCGCGTCCGCCCGATCCAGCCATCGACCTCGTCGAGCGAACGGGTATTGATGGAGAGAATGTGGTCGCGCCCTTTCCTGTGCCGCTCGACCACGCCGCTCGCTTCCAGCACGCGGATGTGTTTCGAGACCGCGTTCAAAGACATATGGAAGGGTTCGGCGATCTCGGTCACGCGCGCCTCGCTGCGTGAGAGCCGCTCGATAATCGCCCGCCGCGTCGGATCGGCTAACGCGGCGAATACCGCGTCGAGGCGCGCGGTGCGCGAAGCGGCTTCCTTTCGGGCTTCGATCTCAATCATGGCGGTCTACGCGCTCGATTCTCGACTCTAAAAATATTCCACTCTCGAGTTCAGAAAAATAATATTCCACCCAAAGGTTGACAATTGTCAAGTCGACGCCTTATTCAACCCTCCGGTTGACCAGTTTGATAATGAATTGTTCAACTCCCGGTTGAACCGGTTTGACAATGAATATGATCATGAAGGAGAGCGCGATGCTGAATAAACCCTTCGCCGCAGCGGCCGCAGCGGTTGCACTTCTGTCAGTTGCCGTCGCTCCGGCGCGGGCCGAGCCGGTCAAGAACGTCGTCCTCGTCCACGGGGCCTTCGCCGATGGTTCCGGATGGCAGCGCGTCGCCGACATTCTTGGTAAAGACGGCTATACGGTCAGCGTGGTGCAGGAGCCGCTGACATCGCTTGCCGACGACGTCGCGGCGACCAAACGCGTGCTGGATCTGCAACAGGGCCCCGCCCTTCTGGTCGGCCACAGCTATGGCGGGGTGGTCATCACCGAAGCGGGCAATGCGCCGAATGTCGTCGGCCTCGTCTACATCGCCGCTTTCATCCCCGACCAGGGCGAGAGTGCAGTCAGCCTGCTCTCGTCAGCCCCCGCCGCCAATAACGACATGCGCGCCACCAAGGACGATTTCCTGTACCTCGACCCGGCCGCCTTCCCCGCCGATTTCGCCGCCGACCTCCCGCCCGCCGAGGCGAACTTCATGGCCCATTCCCAGCAGATGCTGGCCAAGGCCGCTGGCGGCGCGCCGGTGACGACGGCCGCCTGGCATCAGAAGAAGAGCTGGGCGCTGGTCGCCGCTCGCGACCACAACATCAATCCCGATCTCGAGCGCAAGATGGCCAAGCGAGCCGGCAGCGAAACGATCGAGGTTCCCGCCAGCCACGCGGTGTACGTTTCCAAGCCGGAGGACGTAGCGCGTTTGATCGAACGGGCGGCAAAGGCGTCGGCCCAGTAGCCCGAGTTCCTCAAACGCACGGAGACAGACACATGAGCACGATCAAGAATGTGGTCCTGGTGCACGGCTCGTTCGTCGACGGCGCCGGCTGGGAGAGCGTTTTCCACCTGCTGACCCGCCGGGGCTACAACGTCTCGGTGGTGCAGATTCCCACCACGACGCTGGAGGCGGATCTGGCGGCGACCAAACAGATCCTAGACCAGCAAGACGGCGACGTCGTCCTGGTGGGCCACTCCTACGGCGGGGTGGTGATCACCGAGGCGGGCAACCATCCGAAGGTGAAGCGCCTCGTCTACATCACGGCGTTCGCGGCGGATGCGGGCGAGTCGGTCGCCTCGCTGATCGCCAATCCGCCGCCGGGCGCGGCAGCACCGCCGATCCTGCCGCCCCAGAACGGGTTCCTGTTACTCGACCAGTCCAAGTTCGTCGCCGCCTTTGCGGCGGACGTCGAGCCTGACAAGGCCGCGTTCATGGCCAAGTCGCAGTTACCTTGGGGCGTCGTGTCCCTAGAGGGCGCGGTCACCAAGCCGGCCTGGAAGACCAAGCCGAGCTTCTACCTGGTGGCCACCGAAGATGGGATGATTCCGCCGCCCGCGCAGCGGATGATGGCGCAACGGGCGGGCGCCACGGTGCGGGAGGTGCCCGCCAGTCACGCGGTCTACGTGTCGAAGCCTGCTGCGGTCGCGGACATCATCGAAGCGGCCGCTGCGGCCTGACCGCTGGGCGCGCGCCGGGGCGATTTGCCCGCATCGTTCCGGCGCGTGCGCGCATTCCGGGAAGCGCGCCGACACTGGCACTGCATCCACTTTCAATGATGGTTCGAGTCGCTCTTGGTCGGAGCCGCGGATAGCGCGCGCGCAGACGAGATTTCAGCAAAACGATGGCCTTCAGGTGGGTTTGTCGTAAGAATAAACGCGCGCCAAAACGACCCTGGATCTGAGGTGGAGCAAAACATGGAATTCAAGGGTGCAACCCTTTTGTACACATTGGCTGGCCTGATGGTCACGTTCGCGGGGTTCTCGGCGCTCCTGTTGGCGCTCCGACCGGCCGCTGGAGCGAAGTTGTCACGGCTTGACCGATACCTTGCAAAAACGGTCATGACGTACATTTTCGTATTGACGGCGGGAGCGCTGCTGCCGGCGCTATTTGCGCTCTACGACGTTCCGGAAAAGTTGATTTGGCAAGGCTCTGCTGTGCTTTTCGGACTGCCGATGCTGTCGCTTCAGGTCACCTATCCGCTCCGACGCCGCAAGGTGGCCGGCGAAGGACCGCCGCCCGCAATATTCGCGGTCTTCGTTGTATTCGGCTCCGCTGTGACACTGGCGATGCTTGGCTACGTCTTGGAAGGCCTCCAATACAGCGCCGCAGCCTACATCACGGCGTTGACGGTCGACTTCTTTACGGTTGCTTTCGCCTACGTGGTCGCGCTCGATGTCATTATGCAACAACCAATGGAAGTGTCGGAGC
>CAVZQX010000060.1:0-35276 GCA_963777475.1 uncultured Alphaproteobacteria bacterium | reverse complement strand
CTAGCCGCGGCCGTTCGCTGTTGGGTTCGCGGCAACCGGCAGCCGAACCGTGGCACGAACTCCCGACCGGCCGACGCCCGAGATGTTCTCCAAAGTGATTTCTCCGCCCAGGTTTTCGGCGATGCGCTTCACGATTGAGAGGCCGAGGCCAGTTCCTTCGCCCTCCGGGCGGGAGCCGCGAAAGAACGGCTCGAATATCTTCTCCAGGTCAGCGGTAGCGATGCCGGGGCCCGTGTCCTCGATCTGCAGGACCGCCGAGCCGTCCTGGCGATAGACGCCGAGATCTATCCTTCCGCCGTGCGGAGTATGACGGAGCGCATTGTCAAGCAAATTGCGGATCATGGTCGCGAGCATGACCGGTTCGCCGCGGACCGTGACGGCTTCGACGATTTCAAAGCCCAGATCAATGCCACGATCGACTGCCTGCGGCAGCAGATCGGCCACAACCTGCTTTGCTACTTCGTCGAGCGGGACCTGCTGCATTTCGTCGAAGAAGGGCTTTGCCTCGTACCGTGCGACCGCGAGCAGTTGCTCAAGCAAATGCTTGGTGCGATGCATGCCTTGCCTGAGCGCAGCAACACGGTCTCTCGCTCCCTCGGGAAGTTCGATCGAATTGAGGTTTTCCGCCTGCAGACTCAGCGCGGTAATCGGCGTGCGTAGCTCATGCGCCGCATCGGCAACGAAGCGCCGTTGCTGATCCATCAAGAGCCGCATCCGCGTCAGCAAGCTATTGATCGAGGTGATGAACGGATGCAGCTCGGTCGGTGCGCCCGCCTCCGGCAACGGCGTGAGGTCATCGGCGCGTCTGGCATCGAGATTTCCCGCCAGCCGGATCATAGGGCGCAGCGAGTGCGCAATGACGAGCGCCGTGACGATCAACAGGCAGGGAATTAGCGCGGCAATCGGCAGAAGGGTCCGAACCGCCATGTCGTCTGCAGTGTCATCCCGAACCGCGGTCGGTTGCGCGGCGGCATATCGGCTTCCATCCGGTCGTGTTCGCAGCAGCACGCGGATCGCTTGGCCCTTCCAACTCGCTGTGTGCAAGCCATCCTTCAACCCGAAAAGTTGACGTTCGTCCGATGTGCCGTGCGGGATATTCCCCAGCTCGATCAGCCGGACCTGCGCGTCCTCCTCAATTTCGGGAATCGGCCTGGCCGCCGTTGAAGCTGCCATTCTGGGCGAGGCTTGCGATCTGGATCAGGGCCGAATCCTGGATCTCGATAGCCTCATCGAATGCCCACCTGTAGGCGAATATGCCTCCGATCCCGCCCGTCAATACGATCATAGCGGTCAGGCCGACGAAGAGACGTCCGCGCAATGAGCCGATCATAATGCGCGCTCCACCATCCACCCCACGCCGCGCACGTTGCGGATCGCCGTGGCTCCGAGCTTCCTGCGAACGGTGTGGATCAGGAACTCGATGGCGTTGCTCTCGACCTCCTCGTTCCAGCCGTAGATCTGCCGTTCAAGCTCGCCCCGCGACAGGATCGTGCCTGGCCGCGCCAACAGCGCTTGCAGGAGCGCGAACTCGCGTGCACTCAGCAGTGCGCTTTTCTCCAGGAATTTCGCTTCCCGAGTTGCGGGGTCGAGACTGAGCTTTCCATTGCTCAGAAGCGCCGCGGAGCCGCTGCCCTCGCGCCGGAGCACGGCGCGCATCCGCGCCAGCAGTTCGCGGATTTCGAACGGCTTTATCAGGTAGTCGTCCGCTCCGAGATCGAGCCCGTCGATCCGGTCCTCGACGCTATCCCGCGCGGTCACGATGATGACGGGAAGCTTGCGGCCAAGCAGGCGCAGGCGCCGAAGCACGTCGCGGCCGTCGAGCTTTAGGCAGTCCGAGATCGAGCAGGACGAGCTCGTAGGTTTCGCTCTCCGCCGCGTGGACCGCAGCCTCGCCGTCGGTCACCCAGTCGACCGCGTAGGCCGCGTCCCTGAGCGCCTGCTGGACGCGCCGAACCGATCATCCTGTCGTCCTCGATGAGCAGAACTCGCATTCCTCAAATCCTCGGTCCGAAATGCCGCCAGCGGCCCGGCCCAGCATTGTTTCTCTGACTTAGTGCAGACTTAGGGGCAAAGTCACGCGTTGGAACGTGTCGCCGGAAATCGGATTGACGCAGCACAAGGAAATTCTTCGCCCTAAGCCCCTCCTAAGTCGACCGAGGCACGTGGGAGCCAGCAACAGCGCTTGCCGTTGCAGGGGGCGGCGAAGCAAACGAAGGATCAGAGATGAGCAGAAGATTGTCGACGTTAGCGGGCCTCACCGCCGCGAGCCTGGCGTTCGGCACGATAGCCGCACAAGCTTACACCGGCGAGGAGCTGGCACACCGCGCCAAAATCGGGATCGCACAAGCCAGAGCAATCGCCCTGAAAGCGCATCCCGGAACGATCACGGACGAGGAACTTGAACGGGAGGGAGGCGGCAGCGGCCTTCGTTACTCGTTCGACATCAAGCGCGGCTCGGTGACGCAAGAGGTCGGGGTCGACGCGCGGACAGGCTTGGTGCTCGAAAACAAGAAAGAAGGTCCAAACCCGGACTGAGAAAGCAATTCGCCAGGCCCGGGCCGCACGCCTGATCTCGTGTCCCTGGGCCTGGCGCGAACTCTCACCGTGGACGCGCCAGTGCGTTCCCCCGTTCGCAATATGCAACTTGATGTAGAGCCATGACAGCCTTCAAATCCGAGATTCCGCACGACGCCCTCACGAAGATCCCTGAAGTCACTCTCGTCTTCTGGATCATCAAGATCGCCGCCACCACGCTCGGCGAGACTGGTGGGGACTCGGTGACCATGACTTTGAACTGGGGCTATCTCACCGGAACGGCAATTTTTCTCGCTGCGCTGGTCATTCTGGTGGCCGCGCAGATTCTCGCGAAGCGCTTCCACCCGTTTCTATACTGGGCGACGATCGTCGCCTCGACCACGTTCGGCACCACCATGGCCGATTTCTGCGACCGTTCGCTTGGTATCGGCTACACGGGAGGCTCCTCGCTCCTCCTGGCTCTGCTGTTGGGAACGCTTGCGCTCTGGTATTTTGCCGAAGGTTCGATCTCGGTCGAGACTGTGTACCGGCCCAGAGTTCGAAGCATTTTACTGGGCCGCCATCACGTTCTCCCAGACGCTGGGAACGGCGCTCGGGGACTGGATGGCGGACACGACCGGCCTCGGCTACGAAGGCGGCGCACTGGTGTTTTCGGCTGCGTTGGTCGTCGTCGCAGCCCTCTACTACCGGACGAACATTTCCCGCGTCGCGTTGTTCTGGGCTGCGTTCATCCTGACGCGACCGCTCGGCGCCACCGTCGGCGACTTCCTCGACAAGCCGCTGAACCACGGCGGTATGGCGCTCAGCCGGCCCATCGCGTCTGCCGTTATTGCGATGTTCATCGTTGGTTGCATTCTGCTCCTGCCCCAGCGTGCAGGGAGGCATCCCGGCGAACCTCAAGCCATCAGCGCGGGATAGAGCCGGTCTACGCGGCTCAACCTGCGAATTGTCGAACCGGACCTTCGGCCGGCGCCCGGTTCGTTCAGAACGTGAACAGAATGGACGAGTACCAGGAATAGCGATCCGTCTCGTCGGTATTCTGGATCCCGCGCCTGACATATCCAAGCAGATGGAAGTTCTCGTTCAGGTCGTAACGCCAGCCGATTCCCACGCTGCTTGTCGCGGGAGTGCCGCCGGAAGTCGCGGTCTGATGGAAAAGCTCCGCGCCGATCTGAAGCTTGGGCAGAACCTGATAAGTGAGGACCGCACCTGCCTCGCAAAAATCTGTTGAGCGGATCTCGCTTACGACGCATCCGCCGCCTCCAAAGGCAGACCATCCGCCCTTCCAGTCCTTTTCCACCCATACCGGCAGCAGCAGCGAGACATGATTGTCGCCGATACGGTTCGAACCGCTAGAGGATCAGTCCGCCATCGACCACGATGGTCTGCCCGACGATATAGGACGATAGCGGCGAGGCCAGGAACAGCGCGGCGCCGGCCATATCGGCCGGCGTTCCCAGCCGTCGCAAGGGAATCCGCGAAAGCGCGCCCTCCAGCCGTTTCGGGTTTGATGTCGTCACCCTGGTCATCTTGGTGTCGACGAGGCCCGGCGCGATGCCGTTGACGCGGATGCCATCCTCCGCCCACGCTTCACCAAGCGTCCGGGTCAGCCCGACGGCGCCGGTCTTGGAGGCATTGTAAGCGGGATTGCCCATCGTCGAATGATAGGCCGCGGTCGAACTGACGATGATCAGCGCGCCCTTGGCTTCTCGCAGCACGGAATGAAACTTGGTCGCGCACGCCATCAGGCTCATCAAGTTGACTTCGAGGACTTTCCGAAATCCGTTCATGTCGAACTCGCCGCGCCGGTAGATCACCGCGCCCTGCGCCAGCACCAGCACGTCGAGCCTCGAGAAGGACGGGCTGAATTGTTCGATTCCCTGGGGATTGCTGACGTCGAGCTGCGCGTAATCGAGGCCGTCGAGATCCGAGCCCTGTTCCGCCGAATAGTCGCTCGCCGCGGCGCGCGTGCCGCAGACCGACACGCGAGCCCCCTTGGCGCGGAAGGCCTGCGCGATGCCGTTGCCGATGCCGCTGGAGCCGCCGACCACCAGAACCTGCTTGCCGCTGAAATCCAGTTCGTTCATCTCCCTGCATCCCTTCTTTTGCGCATGATCCTTGCGGAAAACCGGTGCCCACTTTGCGCTAACGCGGCCCTTCGGGTCCGGGATCATGCTCTTGTTTGACCTCTCTGGGGATCGGTGCCAGCCTTGTCAATCGATCGTCCGACATTGAAGCGAGCCCAAGATGTCCGATTTCAAGGAACTGAGCCGATCGGTAAAGGGACTGACCGCGCTCGTCACCGGCGCTGCCAGCGGCATGGGCCGCGCCACCGCGCGGGTGTTCGCGGCCGAGGGCGCCAATGTCGCCGTGACCGACTTCAACCTCGAGGGCGCGCAGGCCGTCGCCGAGGAGATCGCAGCAAGCGGCGGCAGCGCCAAAGCCTGGCGGCTCGACGTTGCCAACCGCGACGAAATCCCGGTTGTCATCGATGACGTCGCCGCGCATTTCGGCGGCCTCGATATCGTCGTCAACAATGCCGGCGTCTCGGTGCGGGTCGCGATCGACGATGACGGTTATGACGAGGCCTGGGCCAAGGCCATTGCCGTGATGCTGACGGCGCATCCGCGCATCGTTCGCGCCGCACTTCCGCACCTGCGAAAGTCGAAGTCGCCGCGCATCGTCAACATCGCCTCGACCGAAGCGCTTGGCGCCACCGCCCTGCACAGCCCCTATTCGGCGGCAAAGGCCGGCGTGACCGGATTGACGCGCTCGCTCGCGGTGGAGCTCGGCCGCGAGGGCATCACCGTCAACTGCATCTGCCCGGGCCCGATCCGCACCGCGATCACCGACCGGATTTCGGAAGAGCACAAGACGATCTATGCCAAGCGCCGCACCGCACTCGGCCGCTACGGCGAGGCGGAAGAGGTCGCCCACATGACGCTGAGCCTGTGCCTGCCGGCGGCGTCGTTTCTCACCGGCGCGGTCATTCCGGTCGACGGCGGCTTGATGGCGCGCAATGCGTGAAGGCATAGACCCTCGTCGTTGCCGGGCCACAGCCGTCCAAAGGACGGCGTCGCTCCGCTCGCCTATGGCCGCCTGAAGGAAGGCTAAGCCCGGGCATGACAGATGCGCGCGTCGCTTGCCCTGTGAAACGTTGACATCGCACGATCTGCGAGTAGTTTTTTCCCAAACGGAGCGGGACAACCGCCCATTGCTTCAGGAGAAACGCCATGGCGATCGCAATCCGGCAGCTTCACAAGCATTTCGTGGGCGAGGTTTCGGGCCTCGACCTGCGCAAGCCGTTGACACCAGCGGAAGCGGCCGAGATCGAGGCCGGCATGGACAAATATGCCGTGCTGATCTTCCACGGCCAGGACATCACCGACGAGCAGCAAATGGCGTTCGCGCTGAATTTCGGCGAGCGCGAACATGCGCGCGGCGGCAACGTGACCAAGAAGGAAGACGCCCGGCTCAACACCGGGCTGAACGACGTCTCCAACCTCGGCAAGGACGGCAAGCCGCTGCCGAAGGACCATCGCACCCATCTGTTCAATCTCGGCAATTGCCTGTGGCACTCCGATAGCTCGTTCCGCCCGATCCCGGCGAAATTCTCGCTGTTGTCGGCGCGCCTGGTGAATCCCAAGGGCGGCAACACCGAATTCGCCGACATGCGCGCCGCCTATGACGCGCTCGATGACGAGACCAAAGCCGAGATCGAGGATTTGATCTGCGAACATTCGCTGATGTATTCGCGCGGCTCGCTCGGCTTTCTCGATTATACCGACGAAGAGAAGGCGATGTTCAAGCCGGTGCTGCAGCGCCTGGTGCGCACCCATCCGGTGCACGGCCGCAAGTCGCTGTATCTGTCCTCGCATGCCGGCCTGGTGCGCGGCATGAGCGTGCCGGAGGGACGGCTGTTGTTGCGCGATCTCACCGAGCACGCCACCACTGCGGAGTTCGTCTACGTCCACAAATGGACGCTGCATGACCTCGTGATGTGGGACAATCGCCAGACCATGCACCGGGTCCGCCGCTACGACCAATCGCAGCCGCGCGACATGCGCCGGGCGACGGTAGCCGGTACGGCACCGACGGTGGCGCAGCAGGCCGCGGAGTAGAATTGTACTTTCCGCTGTCATCGGCCGGCTTGCCGCCTTCGCTAAAGCTTCGGCGCGCCTAAGACCGCAAGCCCGTCGAAGCCTCTTCGATTCGCTGAAGTCCGCCTTCGGACGAAGGCGGTTGGCGTAGACGGGACCGGCCGACCGAGTATACGCAGGCGTTCATAATTGCGAAGGCCGGCGATTACTGGATGCCCCGCATTCGCGTGGCATGACGACCGAGCCCTACGCGTGCCCGGCCTCGTTCGACAGCATGCCGGGATCGATGCCGATCTTGCGCAGCGCGCGGGTGTATTTTTCCTCGACGTCGCCGCCGAAGATCAGGTCCGGGTCGGCGTCGCAATGCAGCCAGCCGTTATCCTGGATCTCGGTCTCCAACTGCCCGGGCGCCCAGCCGGCATAGCCGAGCGCGAGGATCGCGTGCTTCGGCCCGGTGCCCTTGGCGATCGCTCGGAGGATATCGACGGTCGCGGTCAGGCAGATCTTGTCGTCGATCGGCAGCGTCGCGTTCTCGATGTAGAAATCGCTCGAATGCAGCACGAAGCCGCGACCGGTATCGACCGGGCCGCCCCTCAAGACCTTCATGCTTTCGGCGTTTTCCGGCAGCTTGATCTCGTCGGTCTTGTTGATGATGTTGAGCTGGACCAGAAGTTCCGGAAATTCGATGCTGCTCGCCGGACGGTTGACCATGATGCCCATGGCGCCTTCGGCGGAATGAGCGCAGAGGTAGATCACCGAGCGTTCGAAACGGGGGTCGCCCATGACCGGCATGGCGATCAGCAAGTGGCCGTCGAGATAGCCGCGGTCGGGCGAATTGTCGCCGATGCCGACAACCTTGCGGCGAACCTTACCCGGTCTTTTGCCTTCAGGGTCCATCCGCCAACCACTTCCGATGTCGAGCCACATCCTGATATTGGGCGGCGGTTCTGTCAATCAAGCATCAAGTCCAGGAGCATGCGAGCCATCACAAGCATTTCAATGGTTTGCACCCTGGCTTACCTGTAAAGACGGGCCATGATTGCGATAGTTCCTAGGCGCGCCGCGCTCGGCTTTGCCGCTTCAATATTTGTTTCATTGCTGGCGGTCGAAGCCCATGCCCAGGACGCTTCGCCCTGGCAGCGCGACGGACATTCCGCGGTCCGGCTGCTCGCGGGATCGCGCAGCGGCTCGGTGCTGCTCGGCGGCATCGGCTTCCAGCTCCAGCCGGGCTGGAAGACGTATTGGCGGACACCGGGCGACTCCGGCGTGCCGCCGCGCTTCGATTTCTCGAAATCGGAAAATGTCGAGGCGGTCACGGTATTGTGGCCCGCACCGACGAAATTCGACGACGGCGCCGGCGGGAACTCGCTCGGCTATCACGACCAGGTCGTGCTTCCGTTGCGGATCGTCGCCAAGAGCACCGACAAGCCGGTGACGCTCCGCGCCGAGGTCAACTATGCGGTCTGCGAAAAGCTCTGCATCCCGGTTGAAGCCAGTGTGGAGCTCGCCTTCAACAGCGTGGCGAGCACCGAGGACAGCGCGTTGTTCGCGGCGCTCGACACCGTTCCAAAGCCCGCCAATGTCGGCGACCCTAACCCGCTGACGATCATCGACGTCAAGCGCCAAGGCAGAACCGAGGTACTGGTCGACGTGGTGACGCCCGACGAGCGGCCCATCAACCTGTTCGTCGAGGGACCGACACCGGACTGGGGCCTGCCGGTTCCCAAATTGCTCGACCACGGCCCGCCCGGCGTGAAACGTTTCGCGTTTGCGCTCGACGGCGTGCCGCCCGGCGTCAATCCCGAAGGCGCCGCGCTGAAACTGACGCTGGTCGGCGGCGACCGGGGCTACGAGTTCAATATCAATCTGGATTGACGCTCCGACGTTTCGGCGCTGACTTCACCTCTCCCAATGGGCCCCCGCTGGGGAAGTCGAAACCGAGCCGGTGGGTAAACCAATTCAAACAAAAGCTATGCTGCCCTACCGCGCGCCCCGGGACGACGCCCTGGCCATCCAACCGAATCTTAACGGATCGTTGATAGACCGGGCCATCGCCGCAGGCATGCGGCCTTTGCTGGGATTATTTTTCGCCGTGGCCGTGATGGACGCCGAACCCGTTACCGTACCGGCCGGTCTGACCGGACGGCTGCGCGCCAAGTTGACCGGCGGCCCCAGCGAAGCCTCGGTGACGCGGCGGCTCGCCGGCACGGTCTTCGTCATTCGCGTGCTCAGCGCAGGCTTGGCCTATGTGTCGCAAATCCTGCTGGCGCGCTGGATGGGTGGGTCGGACTACGGCGTCTATGTCTATGTCTGGACCTGGGTGCTGCTGCTCGGCAGCATGATGGATTTCGGCATTTCGGCTTCGGCGCAAAAAATCATCCCGGAATACCGCGCAAGCGGCGACCGCGCGCTGTTGCGCGGCTTTCTCTCGGGCAGCCGCTGGATGACGTTCGCGGTCTCGAGCGGCGTCTCGCTCGCGCTCGCGGGCGTCGTCAAGCTGCTGTCGCCCTTCATCGACGCCGGCGCGATCGTTCCGCTCTATATCGGCTGCCTGACGCTGCCGCCGTTCGTCGTCGCCAACACCCAGGACGGCATCGCGCGCTCGCACGACTGGATGCGCCTCGGCCTGATGCCGCAATTCATCGTGCGCCAGGGCCTGATCATCGGCTTCACCGCCGGTGCCTTCGCGCTCGGCTTTCATCTCGGCGCCACAGTTGCGATGGCCGCGAGCGCGGCCGCGGTATGGATCGCGATGATCGGACAGCTGATCGCGCTGAACCGCAGGCTCGCGGGTCATATCGAGTCGGGGCCAAAGGCCTACGACTTCCGCGGCTGGCTTGCGATCTCGCTGCCGATCCTGTTGGTCGAAAGCTTCTACCTGCTGTTGTCCTATACCGACGTGCTGGTGCTGCAGCAGTTCCGCCCCTCCGAAGAGGTCGGGGTCTATTTCGCCGTGGTGAAGACGCTGGCGCTGGTGTCGTTCATTCACTACGCGATGTCGGCAACAACCGCGCATCGCTTCGCCGAATATCACGCGCTCGGCGACAAGGCGCGGCTGTCGGCCTACATGGCGCACGCGATCGCCTGGACGTTCTGGCCCTCGCTCGCCGCGACCGTCGCGCTGCTCGCCTTCGGCAAGCCGCTGCTGTGGCTGTTCGGACCGCAATTCGTGGTCGGCTACGACATCATGTTCATCGCGGCGATCGGGCTGGTGGTGCGCTCGGCGATCGGCCCGGTGGAGCGGCTCCTCAACATGCTCGGCCACCAGCATATCTGCGCGCTGGCTTACGCGCTGGCGTTCGTGATGAACGTCGTGCTCTGCGTCACGCTGGTGCCGCATTTCGGCGGCCATGGCGCGGCGGCCGCGACCTCGCTGTCGCTCACCTTCGAGACGGTGCTGTTGTTCTGGATCGTGCGGCGCCGGCTCGGCCTGCATGTGCTGGCGTTCGGCTCTTAACTTCTCCCCGCCCTTTTGCAGGGAGAGGTCGCGAGCATCTTGCGAGCGGGGCAAGACACTGCGTCAACCACGATTGAGAAACATCCGGACCGCGCGGTCTTCGACGATATCTGTTCGCGGCGGATATGGTGCCTCGCCCCTCACCCGAAGCCTTCGCTACGCTCCGGCTTCGACCTCTCCCTGCAAAAGGGCGGGGAGAGGTTACGAGGCACCGCTTACGCGAAGGATTTCGCCCTACGCCGCGGTCCAGCCGCCGTCGATCGAGAGGTTGGCGCCGGTGATCTGGGCGGCGTCGTCGCCGCACAGATACAGCGCAAGATTTGCGACCTGCTCCGAGGTCACGAATTGCTTGGTCGGCTGCGCGTCGAGGAGCACGTCGTTGATGACCTGCTCCTTGGTCATGTTGCGCGCCTTCATGGTCTCCGGAATCTGGTGCTCGACCAGCGGCGTCCAGACGTAGCCCGGGCTGATGCAGTTGCAGGTGATCTTGAAGGTCGCAAGCTCCAGCGCCACCGTCTTGGTGAGGCCGGCGATGCCGTGCTTGGCCGAGACGTAGGCCGCCTTGAAGGGCGAGGCCACCAGCGAATGCGCCGAGGCCGTGTTGATGATGCGGCCCCAGCCGCGCTTCTTCATGCCGGGCACGGCGGCGCGGATGCCGTAGAACGCCGAGGACAGGTTGATCGCGATGATCGCTTCCCACTTCTCCGGCGGGAACTCCTCGATCGGCGAGACGAACTGGATGCCGGCATTGTTGACGAGAACGTCGACCGAGCCGAAGGTCTTTTCGCCGAGCGCCACCATCGCGGCGATCTCGGCGGGCTTGGTCATGTCGGCCGGCGAATGCACGGCCTTGACCTTGAAATCGGTCTCGATGCCGGAGCGCTCCTTCTCGATATCGGCCGGCGCGCCCATGCCGTTGAGAACGATATTGGCGCCGGCGCCGGCGAAGGCGCGCGCATAGGCGAGCCCGATGCCGCTCGTCGAACCCGTCACCACCGCGGTCTTGCCTGTCAAGATACCCATTGCATTCACTCCTGTTTGACCGGGGCTTCGTCCCCCGTGAGGTCGTAGGTCACCATGGTTTCGCCGGTTTGCGGCCGCTCGAGCCAATCCTTGTGGCGCATCGACACGTGAACGTCGCGCACGCCCGCCTCCCAGTGCTCCACCATGCCGACATGCGAGAAATCATAATCTTTCGACGAGGATTCGTAGTTCTTGCTGCGGTAGATCAGGTGCACCACCGTGACGGTGCTCTCGCGCGCCGCCTTGCAGAGGATATCGACGGAAGGGTCGTTCTTCAGGTAATCGGGCAATTTGCCGATCAGCTCGCGCAGCGCCTTGCGGGCGTTGTGGACCTGCTTGTTCTTGTCGGTGTTCATGCGGGTGCGGCTGGAGAAGCGGATGTCCTTCTCGCGCTCGGCGGCTTCCAGCAGGCTCACCGGCAGCGGCCCGCGCGCGCTGAACAGGTCGACCTGGAAGATCAGGAGATCGCGATCGATCTCCGCATCCAGCACGAAGTCGAGCGGGGTGTTGGAGGCGATGCCGCCGTCCCAATAATGCTCGCCGTCGATGACGATGGAGGGAAAGCCCGGCGGCAGGGCGCCGGACGCCATGATGTGCTCGGGCCCGATTTTCTTGCCGGACTTCTTGAATTCGAAATTGTCGAAATATGTGAAATTGCCCGTGGTCACGCCCACCGCGCCGACGCTGAGCCGGCATTTCAGATCGTTGATGCGGTCGAAATCGACCAGCCGCTCCAGCGTCTTCTTCAGCGGCGAGGTGTCGTAATAGCTCTGCGATTGCGGGCTGCCCTGCGGCCACAGCGGCGCCGGCGGGATGCGCGGGGTGAAGAAGCCGGGAACGCCGAAGGTCGCGATCAAGGCGGCGGAGGTCTCGTTGAAGACGGTGCGGCTGCGGTCGCCCTTCAGGACCGGATTCCAGGGCACCGGCGCGGACACCATCTCCCAGAATTCCTTCAAGCGATCGACGCGCTTTTCGAACTCATTGCCGGCGATGATCGCGGCGTTGACGGCGCCGATCGAGATGCCGGCAACCCAGTCCGGCTCGAAACCGCTGCGGCATAGCGCCTGAAAGGCGCCGGCCTGGTAGGAGCCGAGCGCGCCGCCTCCCTGCAACACCAGGACGCGCCGCGCGTTGGCAGGCGTCCGTTCAGAAGATGTCCGTTCAGAACTGGGATCGGAATGGTCCATGAGGGGCGTCTGTCAAAAATTAAAAAAGCCGCCGCAAGGTGGCGTCAGTTCGTCATGGCGTCAACCAGCGATAGCGCCGGAAGCAGATCACACTAAACTTACCCTTGGCTTACCGGTGGCCTAGCCGTTGTCCGTCGACGCCATGATCAGCGTCCAGAACACCTTGTATTTGGTGTTGGGAGCATAGCTTGCGGCTATGCCTAATTTTGTGACACCGCTCTTCAGCATGTTGGCGCGATGCGGGGGCGAATCGCGCCAGCCCGAAAAAGCCTCCGCGAGGGTATGATACCCGGCCGAGATGTTTTCGACCGCCACCGTTGCCGGATAGCCGGACGAATTGAGGCGCTTCGGCAACGGCGCCCTGACATCGTGATCGAGCTTGTTCTGGCTCGCCATCGCCTGCGCCTGCGCCTCCGCGAGCTTCACCAGCGCGGGATCGACCACCACGGCGCCGAGGCCGTTATTCTGCCGGTATTGCGAAATCATCGATGCCGCCGCGACAGGATCGAGCTTGGCGCCTGCTTCGGCCATGTTGACATACATGGCGGGGGTCTCGACCGGAGCTTCCGAGGCGCAGCCTGCAAGAAATCCTGCAAGCAATAAAGTTATGAGAATCGCCGCCGCCGTGCGCATGAATCAGCCCCAGATGAGGGGCCGTTGTTGCATACCAACCGTGGCCGAAAGGTGAATTTTTTCAGGCGGCAGACGCGAAAACCGGCCTTACCGCCCCACCCGTCTCGCATCTTGCGATGCAAGCCGACCCTCCCCCTGCAGGACCCTGCAGGGGAGGGTGGGTGTTACGACGCCTTGACGGCATGGATGCCGCATTCCGACTTGGGTCTGCCGCGCCAGCGGCCGGCGCGCGCATCCTCGCCCTCGGCCGTCCGCGAGGTACAGGGCATGCAACCGACCGACAGGAAGCCGGAGGCGACCAGCGGGTGCGGCGGCAGGTTGGCCGACGCATAGATCGCCGCGATGTCTTGCCGCGAGACGTTAGCGAACGGATTGAACTTCAGCCGCTCACCATCGGCCTCGACGACCGGGATCGCGCGCGCGGAGAGCGCCCTGGAACCGCTTGCGTCCGTTGATCCAGGCCGCGAACGGCTTTAGGGCACGCGCCAACGGTTCCACCTTTCGAATCCGGCAGCAGGCGTCGGGGTCGGAAAACCACAGATCGCCGTCCTTATCCTGGCGCGACAGCGTCGCTTCGAGCGGCTTGATCGAACGCACGTCGCGCAAGCCGAGCGCAGCGATCAGCGTGTCGCGATAGGCGAGCGTCTCCTCGAACAGCCAGCCGGTATCGAGAAAGATCACGGGGATGGACGCGATCGACCTCCGACATCACTTTCAGAAGCGCCGCGGATTCGGTGCCGAACGAGGATACCAGCGCCAGCCGCTCACGACCGACCGTCCGCAAGGCAGCCGCGATGATCTCCGCAGGCGCTGCGTCGCGGAGCGCGCGATCGAGCTCCTCCGCCGGCGGCAAGGTGACGGACGCGGCTTGCGGGGAGAGGGGATGCGCGCGCGCGTTCATAGGCCGGCACTCTCGGAATGGCGCAGCTGCATGCGCCGGTGCAGCGCGGTGATGCGGCCGTCGCCGGTCGGCTGATAAAACACCGAATAGCGCTGCACGGTCTGGGCGAAGGCTTCGGCGTCGCTCTGCTTCTTGACGTCGAAGGCATCGAAGCCGGCGCGCATCATGAACACGAACTGGTCGCGCAGCACCTGGCCGGTGGCGCGCAATTCGCCGCGATAGTGATAGCGCTCGCGCAACAGCCGCGCCTGGCTATAGGCGCGGCCGTCGCGGAAAGTTGGAAACACCAGCGCCACTGCCGCGAGCCGGTCGAGATGGGGCACGAGGTCGTCGACGTCGCGGTCGTTCGGCCAGATCACGCCGACCTTGCCGGGACGCCGCAAGATTGCTTCCGGGTCCGCAAGGAAACGCGCGGCCGAAATCAGCACAGCGACGTCATCCGGCAGCGGCGCATCGTCCGCGACGGCGAGGAAGGCGTCCTTGGTGATTTTTCCGCCCTTAACGAGTGGCATAGACGCGCTCCCTGAATGGTTCGACGCCAAGCCGCTTCACCGTGTCGACGAACAGCTCGTCCGGCCTCGCGCGCAGCGCGAGATACGCCTCGACGATATCCTCGACCACGTCGGCGACCTCCTCGAAGCGCACCGCGGGTCCGATCAAGGTGCCGAGTTCGGCATTCTCGTCGGCGCGGCCGCCGATCGTGATCTGGTAGAATTCCTCGCCGTTCTTCTCGACGCCGAGAATGCCGATGTGGCCGACATGGTGATGGCCGCAGGCATTGATGCAGCCGGAAATGTTGATGTGCAGCCGGCCGATCAGGTTGGCGGTGTCGTGATTGGCGAAGCGCCTGGTCAGTTCCTGCGCGATCGGGATCGAGCGCGCGTTCGCCAGCGAGCAGTAATCCAGCCCCGGACAGGCGATGATATCGGTGATCAGGTTGACGTTCGGGGTGGCGAGGCCGATTTGGTCGAGCGCCTTCCACAGCGCCGGCAGGTCGCGCCTCGCGACATGCGGCAGCGCCAGGTTCTGCTCATGGCCGACGCGGATTTCGCCGAAGGAATATTTGTCGGCGAGATCGGCCAGCGCATCCATCTGCTCGGCGGTGGCATCGCCCGGCGGGCCACCGATCGGCTTCAGCGACACCGTGACGATCGCGTAGCCCTGCACCTTGTGCGCAAACACCGAGTTCTTGCGCCAGGCCTCGAACGCTTGATCGTGCGCGGCCTTCTTCAATTCGTCCGGCATGTGCGCCAGCTTCTCGTAGGCCGGATAGCTGAAGCGCGCGCGGATGTCCTCGACCACCTCGTGGTCGAGCTTCAGCGCACCGTCGCGCATCGCTTGCCACTCGTCCTCGACCTCTTGGGCGAATTTCTCGACGCCGAGTTCGTGCACCAAAATCTTGATGCGCGCCTTGTAGATGTTGTCGCGGCGGCCGTACTGGTTGTAGACGCGCATGATCGCTTCGACGTAACTCAGGAGATCGCGGCCGGCGACGAACGGCTTGATGGTCTTGCCGATGAACGGGGTGCGGCCGAGCCCGCCGCCGACCAGAACCTCGAAGCCGGTTTCGCCTTCGGCGTTCCTGTGCAGGCGCAGGCCAAGATCGTGGACCTTGATCGCGGCGCGATCATGCGCGGACGCCGTGATCGCGAACTTGAATTTGCGCGGCAGGAACGAAAATTCCGGATGCAGCGTGGTGTATTGCCGCAACAATTCAGCCCAGATGCGGGGATCCTCGATCTCGCCGGGCGCGACGCCCGCCCATTGGTCCGAGGTCACGTTGCGGGTGTTGTTGCCGGACGTCTGCATGGCGTGAATGCCGACCTCGGCGAGATCGGCGAGCGCGTCGGGGAGCTCGGCGAGCTTGATCCAGTTGAACTGGATGTTCTGCCGGGTGGTGAAATGGCCGTAGCCGCGGTCGTAGCGCCGCGCCACATGCGCGAGCCGCCGCAACTGTTCCGACGACAGCGTGCCGTATGGAATGGCGACGCGGAACATATAGGCGTGCAGCTGCAGATAGACGCCGTTCTGCAGCCGCAGCATCTTGAACTCGTCCTCGGTCAGTTCCCCGGACAGGCGCCGCTTCACCTGATCGCGAAACTCGGAGACGCGTTCGTTGACCAGCGTGCGGTCGATTTCGTCATAAGCGTACATGGTAATATGCCCTACACCTGGACCGGCAGGCCGATGGTGACGCCGGAGCGGCGGATTTGTTCGCGCAGGTTGCCCGGCTCGACCTTGCCGCCGTCGCCGATCTCGACCGGCGCGATATAGGGGCCGACCGCGCCGAGATCGTCGGCTACCGATTCGGCGAGCAGCGCGCGCGCCTCGTCGGCGGCGCGGACGATGGCGGCATGCGACAGGTCGGTCGACCAATCCTTGGCGGCGGTGCGATAGATCACGACGCCGTCCCAGGTGCGGTTGGCGGTGACGACGGAGGGGCGGGTGATCTTGATTTTCTTTTGTTCCAGGGGCGAGGTCATTCGGCAGCTTCCAATAGTTCGGAGATGGTTTGGGTTAAGGTTTGGTGACGCCAGGGCGCGGAGTGCGCGACCACGTCACCGATGATGAGAATGGCGGGCCCGCCATCGATTTTCGCGATCAGCTCGGGCAATTGATCGAGCGTGCCGACGGCGGCCTGCGCATCCACCCGCGTCACCCGCGCGAACACGCCGACCGGCGTCTCGCCCGAGCGGCCGGCCGCGAGCAGGCCTTCGCGCACCGACGGCGCCGCGGCCATGCCCATGTAGACCACGACGGTCATTTTGGGATCGGTCAGCGCCGACCAGTCGACGCGTCTCGGCGTCTTTGGCCTTGGTGCGCGGTCAGGAAGGTGATGCGCAGCGCCTCGTTGCGGAAGGTCAGCGGTACTTCGAATTGCGCGGCGGCACCGAGGCTCGCAGTAATGCCCGGCACCACCGAATAGGCGACGCCGGCCTGGCGCAGCGCCTCGACTTCCTCGCCGCCGCGGCCGAACACGAAGGCGTCGCCGCCTTTCAGCCGCACCGCGCGCTGACCCGATCTGGCCGCCTCGATCATCAGCTCGTTGATGGCGTCCTGGCCGATACCGGGTTGGCCGACGCGGCGGCCGACCGGAACGCGCGCAGCGTCGCGGCGGATGCGGTCGAGAATTTCTGATGACACCAGCTCGTCGTGGAAAACGATATCGGCGTCCTGCAGCGCGCGCAGCGCTTTCACCGTCAGCAGATCGGGATCGCCGGGGCCGGCGCCGACCAGGGTCACGCTGCCTTGCGGCTGGCCTGAGGCCGCAGCGCCCGCGAACGCGGAAGGATCGGCAATCTCCTGCAGCGCCGCTTCGGCATCGTCCTTGTGTCCGGAGAGGACCAGCGCGCCGATCGGGCCGTCGATCACGCGCTCCCAGAAGCGGCGGCGCAGCCGCATCTCGGGAATGCGGGCGTGGACAGCTTTACGGAAGCGTCCGATGAATTTGGCGAGATCGCCGATCCGCGCCGGCAACACCGCCTCGATGCGCTCGCGCACGCGCCGCGCCACCACCGGCGAGGTGCCGCCGGTGCCGATCGCGACCACCACGTCACCGCGATCGACGATCGCGGGAAAAATGAAACTCGAATGCGCGAGGTCGTCCATCACATTGACGGGAAGCCCGACCGACTTGGCCCGCGCCGACATCGCAACGCCGATGTCGCCGGCGCCTGCGCAGAAGATCGCAACCACGCCGGCGAGATCGGTTGCGAGCGGATCGCCCTTGGCAAGCTCGATCCGCGCCAGCTGCGCCGGCTCCAGCCCCCGCACGTCGTGCTCGGCGGAAACAGCAAACCAGCGGATGCGCGCGCCGGCGGCGACCAGCACGCGCAGCTTGGCGCGCGCAAGCTCGCCGGTGCCGACCAGAAGCACCGGACCGGTTTGCAGATCGAGAAACACCGGCAGATAGCGCATGTGACACTCGCTTCCCCGACATCGGGGTTGACTGGAATTATTTTCTATATATGTGTCTTTCAACACCCGCAAAGAGAAAATTATTTCTTCTCTATTGCGCTGCAACTATAGAATTTTCACCTCTCAAGGCCAAGGGTCGGAAGATGCATCTTCTCAACCGCGAAACCGCTCGCGGACCGCTTGCGCCAGACGCCGGTCGACCAAGCATCTTCCGTGCCGTCGATGTCGACCGACGCGCCGTCGATGGATCATCTCGACGCGCTGGAAGCGCAGAGCATCTACATTCTGCGCGAAGCCTTCGCGCGGCTGAAGAAGCTCGCGCTGCTGTGGTCGTTGGGCAAGGATTCCAACGTCATGATCTGGCTGGCGCGAAAAGCCTTCTTCGGCCACGTGCCGTTTCCGGCGCTGCATGTCGATACCGGCAAGAAATTTCCCGAGATGTATGCGTTCCGCGATCGCTACGGCAAGGAATGGGAGCTTGATCTGCGCGTCGAGCCCTGCCCGCCGATCGACGCCGTCGATCCGACCTTGCCGCCGGCGGCGCGCTCCGCCGCGCGCAAGACCGAGGGCCTGAAGCTCGCGCTCGCCAAGTTCGGTTTTGACGGATTGATCGCCGGCATCCGCCGCGACGAGGAGGCGACGCGGGCGAAGGAGCGGGTGTTCTCGCCGCGCGGGCTCGAAGGCGGATGGGATGTGCGCGACCAGCCGCCGGAGTTCTGGGACCAGTTCAACGCCGCGCCGCCGCCGGGCGCGCATTTGCGCATTCATCCGATCCTGCATTGGACCGAGGCCGACATCTGGGCCTACACCAAGCGCGAAAGCATCCCGATCATCCCGCTTTATCTTGCCAACGACGGCAAGCGCTACCGTTCGCTCGGCGATGCCGACATCACCTTCCCCGTCGCCTCGCACGCGTCCTCGATCGAGGAAATCCTGATCGAGCTCGAACAGACCAAGGTGCCGGAGCGCGCCGGGGCGCGCGCTCGACCATGAAACCGAAGACGCGTTCGAACGGCTGCGCGTCGCGGGCTATCTCTGACCGACATTTCGAAGACAGGCGCTGGCCCATGAACATGATCGTCCCCGCAACCCTATCGACGACGCCGAACGGCACCACGCGGCCGCAAGTCCGCATCGTCATCGTCGGCCATGTCGATCACGGCAAGTCCACGCTGGTCGGACGCTTGTTGCATGAGACCGGCAGCCTGCCCGAGGGCAAATTGGAAATGCTGAAAGCCGTCAGCGCCCGGCGCGGCATGCCGTTCGAATGGTCGTTCCTGCTGGACGCGCTGCAGACCGAGCGCGACCAGGGCATCACCATCGACACCACCCAGATCCGCTTCCGCACCGGCTCGCGCGACATCGTGCTGATCGACGCGCCGGGCCACGCCGAATTCCTGCGCAACATGATCACCGGCGCGTCGCAGGCCGACGGCGCGGTCTGATCATCGACGCGCTCGAAGGCGTGCGCGACCAGACGCGGCGCCACGGCTATCTGCTGCATCTGCTCGGCGTCAAGCAGGTCGCGGTGGTCGTCAACAAGATGGACCGGGTCGATTTCTCCGCCGCGCGGTTCAAGGAAATCAGCGAGGAGATCACCGGCGCATCTGACCGGCCTCGGCGTGACGCCGACGGCGGTGATTCCGATCTCGGCGCGCGACGGCGATGGCGTCAAGGTCCATACGCCACGAATTGCCTGGTATCGCGGGCCGACCGTGGTCGAGGCGCTCGATGCGCTGGAGCCGGCGCGGCCGCTGGAAGCGCTGGCGCTGCGGCTGCCGGTGCAGGCGATCTACAAATTCGACGACCGCCGCATCGTCGCCGGCCGCATCGAGTCCGGCAGTCTTTGTGCCGGCGACGAGATCGTCATCATGCCCGCGGGCAAGATCGCCAAAATCAAGACGGTCGAGAGCTGGCCGGTCACGCCGGTCAGGGGCCAGACAGAGCGCCGGGCGCTCGGTCGGCATCACGCTCGACCGCGAGCTCTTCATCGAGCGCGGCGACGTCATCGCCCATGTCGGGACTAGCCCGCGCGACACCCGCCGCTTGCGCGCCCGCATCTTCTGGCTGCATGACAAGCCGCTCACCAAGGGCGAGCAGATCCTGGTCCGGCTCGGCACGCGCGAGGCGCGCGCCACCGTGGTCGCGATCGAGAAGGCGGTCGATCCCGGCGAATTGTCGCAGCATCGAGAACAAGGCGATCGCGAAGAACCATGTCGGCGAGATCGACATCTCGCTCAGCCAGCCGATCGCGGCCGACGCCTATGCCGACAACCCGCGCACCGGGCGGCTGGTGATCGAAGTCGGCGGCCGCATCGCCGGCGGCGGATTGGTGCTGTCGGTCGACGCCGGGCAGCGCGCGGTTCCCGTCGATATCGTGCCGGTGGAATCCGCGCTGCGTCCCGACGAGCGTTCGGCGCGCTATCGCCACAACGGCGCGGTGGTCTGGCTGACCGGATTGCCGGGCGCCGGCAAATCGACATTGGCGCGGGCGCTGGAGCGGCGGCTGTTCAACCGCGGCGGCTCGCCGATCCTGCTCGACGGCGACACCCTGCGCGCCGGGCTCAACGGCGATCTCGGCTTTTCCGCAGAAGACCGCGCCGAGAACATCCGCCGGCTGGCCGAAGTCGCAACCCATCTGGCGAAGAACGGCCATGTCGCGATCGTCGCCGCGGTCTCGCCCTCCCGCGAGGACCGCGCCGCGGCACGCCGCATCGCCGATCACGCGTTCCGCGAGGTCTATGTCGCGACGCCAGCCGAGGTCTGCGAGAGCCGCGATCCCAAGGGCCACTACGCCAAGGCGCGCGCGGGTAATTTGCAGGCCTTCACCGGCATCGGCAACGATTACCAGCCACCTGCGAACGGCGAACTGACGCTCGACACCTCAAACCGTTCGGTCGCTGACTTGACCGACGAGATCGAGCGGATGCTGGCGAAAACCGGTGTGCTGTTCGACGAACTGGTCGACCTCGCCGCGAATATCTAGGAAGGCTCGCACCACTTCTCCTGATGTCGTCGCCCGGCTTGCCGCCTTCGCTAAAGCTCCGGCGGGCCTAAGACCGCAAGCCCGTCGAAGCCTTGCCGTAGGCGGGACCGGGCGGGCACGATCGCCTCGTCGGTATCGGAAGCCACCTCTGCGGTAGCGAACGCCAAATCCGCTCCACTCGTCCGGCAAAAGGAGGTAAAAGAGTGCAGCTCGATTGGGATTCAGGGCTGTGAAAACATTTTCGGATCAGAAAGCGGACACGCGTGGCCGACCGACCCTGGTCTTAGTGCTATTTTGCGTTTTTGTGATCGCTTGCCTCGGCCTCGGCTACTACGTGGGCGACCTGGCAAAGTTTCAGACCGTGAATTCAGCGAAGCAAAGTCAGACCGCGTTGCGCGGCGTGAGCGATCCTGAACAGCTGGACCGGCTGCTCAGGCAATATCCCTCAAGCAAAATGCTGAAGATGGTCGCACTGGCAAACAAGGACTCGGTTGAAATCGATGCCGCCGCTCGAAAGCTGCTAAATGACGCGGAGCCAAGGGACTTTTTGAAACCCGTCGACTTGGGCGCATACAGCCGGAGTGATCTTGATACACTTCGCCGAGACGTGAAAACCGCGCAAAGCAATGCAGCAACCGTTATTCCCCGCTACATTGCCCTGCTCAACGACGAGCGCGCCAAACTGGAAACCGACACTCGCTTACTCGGTGCGGAAAGCGGTGCAGTTTCCGAGTTCATGACCATGATCAACGAGCAGCACGCGGAAATGATTGCGCTCGCTTCCAAGGTGCTGGCGGCGCGTGCCGAGTATTACAACGCTTACGAGCAATGTGTCGCGGTCTTGATCAGGGAGTTTGGCGCCTACAAGGTGACAAACGGTCAGGTCACGTTTCCGTTTCAATCTACCGCAGACAGCTTCAATCGCGCGGTAACGGCGCTGGATGCGGCCGCAAAGCATATCGCCGAACTTGAGGATGAAAGGACAACCCTGAGACGGTCGCAGCCCAACAGATGGCAGAGCTTCGTTGACCATCAGGCGGCAGCAAAGCGCGCGGCATGATCCTGGAACGGCTCGAATATGGCTGAAGGCGGCCGTCACCCGTACCGATCCACCAACCTATCGACGAGCGCGCGGCTGCAGCGGCGTCTTTTCGTAGAGTAGCGAGAGCAGGCACCGGAAGCCGAACGCCGGGATCGACAATTCCGCTTCGCTGCCCTGCAGGACCGACGATGTCCAGCCGGTTTCGGTCTTGAGATCGAGTCCGACCTCCATGCGGTCCTGTGCGATGACGAGCACCGCCTCGCAATGGGGATGCGAGCGGTAGAGGTCGCGTTTCACGTCGATCCACCGGCGATCGGTGCCGGGCACGATCACCTCGTCGGTGTCGGAAACCACCTCCGCCAACAGATACGCCTCGTCGACGAAGCGCTGGCCAGCGTCATAGTCGGCGTCGATGATTCCGACGTCGGGCTCCGGCTTGTAATCGCCTTCTCCCAGGTCGAGTCCCGGCCGCTGCGTGGCGAGCAGCGATGGAGCGTGATGCCCCAGACCCTCGTTGAGCAGCCGCTCCAGATTGCTCGCGATCTGGTTATGCGCGATGGTCGGAGGGGTCATCATCATGGCCACACCTCCCAGCAGTTCCCAGCGCTCGTGATCGGGCCGCCTGGCCTGAAAGGCGCGGAACTCCGCAGCCGACATCCGGCCGGTTCGGCGCTCATCAACGGCAATCTGCATGGGCGACATCCATTCGTTCCGCGGAACAATATCACCTGGGACGATCGGCTGGGAGTGGGCACTGACCCGACTCAAGACGCGACGGGCCGATCCCATCAGCGCGCTCCCCGAGCCGGTACGATGGTACGCGTGACATAATTTGTGGTAAAGATGCGAACTCCCCAGCGAACGACAATGACGATTGGAACGCGCGGAGGCTAGATGTCTGAAAAACCTTCCTTCCTGGTCGATCAAAATTTTCTGCGAGCGCATTTCGCGCAAAAGAATCTACCCCCGAGGGCTCTCGCGACCTATCAGGGACCTTTGGTCGAGCAAATCGTTGTCGATGCCAACGCTATTGCCAGCCACGATATAGCAGACTTGGTGCAAGCCAATGTCGATTTCGTCAATCACATGCTCAACAGGGGCGCCTATCTGCCAGGCGAGTACCCGATCGAGGCGCTTTGGAGCTACTCTGTCGATACCTACGTAGCAGAGGTTCTTCGCGGCGGCCATTGGTCGTTCATCAAATCCGCGGGACAGGCTACCGCCGAAAATTTGACGGTCGCAGGTTGCGCATCGGGCCTCAAAGCATTTGGTGGCGAGCCATATTTCGAGGTGTTTGGTGGACTGCACGATTCCCTTCATGCGGCAGGGCGCCGACGCACCGCGGACACTGAGGGCAAGTTGACAAGCAAGATTATGGAGTGGGTGGATATCAGGGTCCGCGAGGCCGACGAGAAATTTCGCGCGCTCAACAGCGCGAATCCGCTTCGCGCCCTGAACGGAGCGTGGCTGAAAAGCCTTCCTAATTTGCGGGGCGTCGAATTGAAGCGGTTAGACTTGGAACTGGCTGCTCTCGAGGCTCGTAACCCGCTGCGATCCGCCAGACTGGAGGAACACCGCCTGGCTCAGGACCAGCGTGAAGCCGCAAATCCGATGCACCGGACCATGAAGGAGCTGTGCCGATCGGCGGGACTGAGCTTTGCCGGAGTAACGGCGGGTACGCCCGCCATGACGCCGGCTGCACCCGGTAAGAAACAGCATCCAGCGTTTTGGTGGGGCGTGCGCACGGATCGCGGTGTCTATTACGTCTTTTTTTTCGATCGCGGGACGCTGTTCAAGCGCTACCGGGCCGCACTGCACCCGAAGGGTGGCGTGCAGCCAATCGCAACGTTAACGCTGTCGGCCGCCGAGTTCGCATCGATCGTTCCGCAAGAATTACGGCGTAGCTCTTAGGTAAATTACCGCGTTATTCTGGACGTGTTGAAGGTGCGCCCGCGCGGCAGCGCCTACGAGGACTAGGACCGTGAACAAACCCAATATCATCACCACTCCGAGCGGAGATCGCATGGTGCTCATTCCTTTCGAAGAGTATCAGCGCCTGATCGAAGCCGCCGAGGAAGCGGCCGACGCGCACGCCGTTGACGAAATCAAGCGCCGCCTTGCGACCGGCGAGGAGGAGTTGATCCCCGCGGAAATTGTCGACCGAATCATCGACGGCGAAAACAAGCTTCGCGTCTGGCGGGAATATCGCGGCATGTCCGCGAAGCAATTGGCCGAGGCAACCGGTCTCGCCGCGCCGTACATCTCGCAACTCGAGACCGGCAAGCGAGAGGGAACCATCGAGACCTTCAAGAAGACCGCCGCCGCACTCCGCGTCGATATCGACGATATCGCTTAGCTGTTCGCGATGGCGAGGCTGGGTGGTCGGTGGTCAATTAAATGCACCGCAATTTCCATTTTACCGCACCTGTCCGCGCGTTAGGTCAGACTCGCTGACGTAAACTCCATTTGCGAATCCCTATACCTACCGCGCCCCGTTCGAAAGGTCAGCGCTGTGCTTCAGATCAACGCTGCCGAGCTGGTAATAGGCGCGGCGGCAGGAAAAGGTGAAAAGCATCATTACATCCCGGTCTTCTATTCTCGCGAATGGGCCGGGCCGGACGGACGTTTGTGCGAATACACCCGGCCGTACGGGGAAGTGAAGCCGCAGTGGAAGCACCCGGACGCTACCGGGTACGTCCGCGGCCTCTATACGGTGCCCAAGAACGACCCGCGGGTCTCCGAGTACATCGAGCGCCATTTCTTCAGGATCACCGACAACGGCGCGGCCGTCGTCGCGCAGCAGCTCAGAAGCGAAGGGAAAATTGATTTCTTTTCGCTGGACCGAAGCTCCTGCGTCTCGATTCATCATCTCGTTGATGCTCCGCAATCCCGAGTACGTCGCCAGCATGGCGGCCGAGGTCGTCAGCTTCTACGCGCGAACCGACAACGAGGAAAAATATCAAGAGCTTCGGGGACCAGACGATCCGGCCACCTTTGAGGAATATGTAGCGCAGCGCACGTTTCACCCGGCGGGGCGCATGAGCGCCTACGCGCTCCAGAAAATCATCGATAGCCCGACGATGGGTGGCCACCTGAACCAGATGCGTTGGAGCGTCGTAACGTTCAAAAAGGAGCGGCACACGCTCCTGACCTCGGACCGACCGATCATCATGACCAACGGGATAATCGGCAAAGACGATCACTTGGCCCTGCCGATCGGACCGCGCATGCTCTTCGTCGCCGCCAACAATATCGAGACGGAGAACATGATCCGCACGATAGACCCGGGTATTTTGATGGCCCAGGTAAATCATCGGGTCGCGTCTCAGGCGCGCAAGTATGTTTACGGGATCGACAACAGGCAGCTTCGGTTCGTTGAGAACAGGCTTGGGAGAAAGTGGCCGTCCACTCCTCTTGAAACCCGCTTTCCGGCGTAGCGGGGCCGGGGAACGGTTCCCGCGTTGTGCGGCCGACCTAAAAACCAATGCCAAAAGAACCCAAAGGACAGAAGCATCACTACATTCCGGTTTGCTACCTGAAGCAGTGGATGGGTCCCAAGAACACGGTCTGCGAATTCGGTCGACCGTATGACCGGGTTAGAACGCGGTCCCCTCATCCAGATGGCACCGGCTATGTCCGCGGCCTGTACGCGATCGACGACCTCGACCCCAACGTAGTAAACGCCATTGAAGATATGTTTCTGAAGCCGAGCGACGGCATGGCCGCGGAGGCGCTCCAGTGCTTGCTGCGCGAAGTGCCGTTCCCGCGCCCGGAGCGGATGCGGCATGCCTGGACGCGATTTGTGCTGTCGCTCCTTATCCGCTACCCGGAAGCCATCGCAGAAATGAAGAAGCAGCTCCGGCAGAACGTGGAGAAAATCTACGAGAAAACCCGCAAGCCGGACGAGCCGGAGACGTTCGCGGAATATGAGGCAAAGCTCGGGACCAACGAACTCGCCCGCGTGCATGGCAAGCTTATGATGGACCTCATGCTCGACTCAAGAATGGGCCGTCTGATATTCAGCATGCATTGGGGCGTCATCGCGTTCAGCAACCATAGGCATGAGCTCCTGACATCGGACCGGCCTGTCGTCTCGAACCAGTTTCCGATCAGCGCCAACCATATGTGCCTTCCGATAAGCCCGACGATGCTGTTCGTTGCTTTCGCGACGGAGCAAGCGGAAAAGGAATTTCGCGCCCTCGATGCCCGCCACATCATGAAAGTCATGAACGAATTTGTGACGAGCCGCGCTCGCACCTATGTCTGGGGCCGGAACGATGCGCAGTTGCGTTTCGTCGAAAATCGTCTCGGGAAAACAGGCTCGCCGGAGCCATACGGGATCGATCGGAATTACACTGACACTCAATAGACGCTTGCCCCCAGACATGAGCTTCGGCTGACGAATAGCTCTGCCACCCTTGAGCCCGCTTAACGAAAGGCGTGGATGGCCGGGACCCGGCTACGCCAAAGGCTTCGCCGGGCAGGCAAGCCCGGCCATGACGGCGAGGAGGGCGTCGCCACGACGGCGAGACATGAGTGGCCGACCCGACGGGCAAATCACTTTCGATTTTGATCGACGCCGCGCCCGGCGAAGCCTCTCGACGCACCGAAAATCGCATGCGCGGAAAAACTAATTTCTGTAGCCGCTTCAAGCCGATTCCCCGATCCAGTCCCTCCGCGCAAAATATTTCTCTTTCGTTTTTTCAGAAATTGATGTTTCCTGCTGACGTCCCGCGCTCGTCAAGAGGGGCGCTTCGCGGTCGTCACGAACGTTGGGCGCGGGATGCGGTGGACGTGTCGGAGTTGCAGCGCGCTATTGGCGCGCCGACGAACAACTCGGATGCGGACGGCCAAGCCGTGTGGTCCTGGCGCTCCGAAGCAGGCGCTAAGTTCTTGGAAGCAACTTCTCAGCCGATGACGGTGGCAACCAAGCGATGGTCACCGGGGAGAGCGCGGAGTAAGTCGTTAAAACCACTGCGTGGGGAATGCCGGATGATTCCGGTGCCTCCGCTGTGAATACTCGTGTGCATACTAAAACTACAAAGCGCACACGAGGCTGCGGGTGCATTGGGCACCCGGCATTCCCCGCGCCCTCTGATCTTCAGAAGGGCGAACGAACTGGCAAAGCTCGGGCGCGAACGGCGCCGCGACAAGGCGATGGCATGTCGGCCGTTTTCCGCGATGATCGCAACCAGCATTGAAAGCCTCACATTTGACGCCGACCGCCTCCGTGGTCCGCGCGGACCAGGCCGCCAACCCTCGGCCAGCGCCCGAAATTGCCGCATCCCGGCCCCTTCTCAGCGGCCCGGCTTTGGCGCTAAAAGGGCCTCACATCGCCTTCACGGCGGTCCTCATCTGTTGCCTGAAAGCGCGCATACCGCCGTCTCCTTAAAGAGAAAAAGTCCCATCATGAAGCGTATCGAAGCCCATGGATTGAAGATCGCCCCGGTCCTGTTCGATTTCATCGCCAAGGAGGCGACGCCCAAGAGTGGGATCGACCCCGATGCGTTCTGGGCCGGGCTTGCCGCCATCCTCCGCGATCTGGGTCCGAAGAATCGCGAGCTTCTCGCCTTCCGCGACACCCTGCAGGCCAAGATCGACGGCTGGCACCGCGCCAACAAGGGCAAGCCGTTCGACATGAACGCCTATACCGCGTTCCTCAAGGAGATCGGTTACCTCCTGCCGGAGCCCGCGACCAAGACGGTCGAGACCGCCGATGTCGACGAGGAGATCGGCAAGATCTGCGGCCCGCAGCTCGTCGTGCCCCTGACCAATGCGCGCTATGCGCTGAACGCGGCGAACGCGCGCTGGGGCAGCCTCTACGACGCCTTCTACGGCACCGATGCGATCCCGCATGACCCGAGCGAGCAAGGCGTCAAGGGCTACAACAAGGCGCGCGGCGACAAGGTGATCGCCAAGGCCAAGGCGTTTCTGGATGCCGCGGTGCCGCTCGCAACCGCCAGCCATACCGACGTCACTTCCTACAGCGTCATCGCCGGCCAGCTCGCGGTCAAACTGAAGAGCGGCAACGCCACCGCGCTGAAATCGAACGCGCAGTTCGCGGGCTATCAGGGCGATGCGGCGGCTCCGAGCGTGATCCTGCTGGTCAACAACGGCATGCATGTCGAGATCAGGATCGACCGCAAGCACATCATCGGCAAGGACGATCCCGCAGGGGTCGCCGACATCATCCTGGAATTGGCGGTCTCCACCATCCTCGACATGGAAGACAGCGTCGCCGCCGTCGATGCCGAGGACAAGGTCCTGGTCTATCGCAACACGCTCGGCCTGATGGACGGCACGCTGTCGGCCGATTTCGAGAAGGGCGGCAAGACGCTGACGCGCGCCCTCAATCCGGACCGCGTCTACACCACGCCGGAAGGCAAGCAGTTGACGCTGCACGGCCGCAGCCTGCTGTTGATGCGCAATGTCGGCCATCACATGTTCACCGACGCGGTGCTCGACGACAAGGGCGAGGAAATTCCGGAAGGCATTCTGGATGCCGCGGTCGCCGGCCTGCTCGCGATCCACGACCTCAAGGGCAGCTCGAAAACCAAAAACAGCCGCACCGGCTCGGTCTATATCGTCAAGCCGAAGATGCACGGCCCCGACGAGGTTTTATTGACCTGCGATTTGTTCGGCCGGGTCGAGAAGCTGCTGTCGCTGCCCGAGAACACGATCAAGGTCGGCATCATGGACGAGGAGCGCCGCACCACCGTCAACCTCAAGGCCTGCATCCAGAACGCGTCGAAACGCATCATGTTCATCAACACCGGCTTCCTCGATCGCACCGGCGACGAGATCCACACCTCGATGGAAGCCGGCCCCATGATCCGCAAGAACGACATGAAGGCGCAACCCTGGATCAAGGCCTACGAGGACTGGAACGTCGACATCGGCCTGACCTGTGGCCTGCCCGGCCACGCCCAGATCGGCAAGGGCATGTGGGCCGCGCCCGACAAGATGGCGGACATGCTGGCGCAGAAGATCGCGCATCCGCAGGCCGGCGCCACCACCGCCTGGGTGCCGTCGCCGACCGCGGCGACGCTGCACGCGCTGCATTATCACCAGGTCAACGTGCTGGCGCGCCAGCAGGAGCTCGCCAAGGGCGGCCCGCGCGCAAAACTTTCGGATATCCTGACCATTCCGGTGTCGCAGTCGAACTGGGCGCCGGACGATGTGCGGCAGGAGATCGACAACAACTGCCAGGGCATTCTCGGTTATGTCGTGCGCTGGATCGACCAGGGCGTCGGCTGCTCCAAGGTGCCCGACATTCACGACGTCGGCTTGATGGAAGACCGCGCCACGTTGCGCATCTCCAGCCAGCATCTGGCGAACTGGCTGCACCAGGGCGTCATCACCGAGGCGCAGGTGATGGAATCCTTGAAGCGCATGGCGGTCGTGGTCGACAAGCAGAACGCCGGCGATCCCCTCTACAAGCCGATGGCGCCGTCCTTCGATGGGGTGGCCTTCAAGGCCGCCTGCGATCTGATCTTCAAGGGGCGCGAGCAGCCGAACGGCTATACCGAATACATCCTCACCGCGCGGCGCCGCGAGGCCAAGGCGGCGGGGTGATGTGAAGAGCCGGTCGGATCACGGATCCGCGCAAACTTGTCAGGCCGCGCGGATCGTGGTGAGGAACTTCCCCACCTCGAGCTTGAGGTGATTGCCTTGGTTCGCCAGCGAATGGGCGAAATCATGGACCTGTGCTGCCGCCGTTCCGGTACTGGCCGCGCCACGGCTGACCACTGCGATGCTGTCGCCGACCTGAATGGAACCCTGCGCGGCTTGCTGAACGTTGCGCGCGATTTCCTGTGTCGCCACACCCTGCTCTTCGACGGCCGCCGCGATCGCCGTCGATATCTCCGAAATCCGGCCGATCGTCACGCCGATTTCCTTGATGGCCGAAACGGATTGGTGGGTCGCGGACTGCATCTGAGTGATCTGCGTTCCGATTTCCTCGGTGGCCTTGGCGGTCTGGGCAGCAAGCGCCTTGACCTCGGAGGCAACGACCGCAAAGCCGCGACCTGCCTCGCCCGCGCGCGCGGCTTCGATGGTCGCATTCAACGCCAGCAGATTGGTCTGCTCGGCGACGGCCGCGATCATCTTCACGACTTCGCCGATGCGGCCGGCGGACTGCGACAGCTCGGAGATCCGGGCATTGGTCTGTTCCGCCTGACGCACGGCGGCCTGGGTGATCGTTTCCGACTGCTGGACCTGTCGGCCGATTTCCGTCACCGAAGAAGCCATTTCCTCGGACGCGGCAGCCGCCGACTGCACATTCGCGGAGGAGAGATCGGACGCCGACGTGGCTGCTGTCGTCGATTCACGGGTCGCTTCCGCCGTCTTGGTCAGGCTGCCTGCGGCAAGCTCGATTTCGGAGGATGCCGACGACACGGTCTCGACGATCTTTCCGATGACTTGCTCGAAGCCGTCGGCGACGCGGTTCATCGCGGCCTTGCGCTCTTCCTCCGCCTTCAGCTTCAACCCCGCTTGCGAAGACTCCATCGCCTGAACCCGCTGGGCGTTTTCGCGGAAAATCTGTACGGCCCTTGCCATGGCGCCGACTTCGTCGCCGCGGTTCAAGGACGGGATATCGATCTCCAATGTTCCGCCGGCGAGCCGTGCCATCACCCCGGTCATCCGGGTTATCGGCCGGATCACGCCCAATCCGACGCCGAACAGCCCGCCGCCGATGACGAGGAAGACCAGCCCCGAGATGCTCCAGAGCAGAATCGTGAAAGTGCCAACGCGTTGGGTCGCGGCCGCTTCAACGGCCGCGTTGTCGTCATTGGTCTTCTTGACGATTTCATCGATCAGCGCCCGGTGCGCCTGATAGGCTGCCGTGATCTCCGAATAGGATTTGGCCGCGGCAACCTTATCCGCCTTGGCCAAAGCCGGGAGGAACACTTGCTCGACGGCGGCCCAAAAGCGCTGCACCTCGCGGTGCGATTCCTGTACCAGCTTTGCCTTGATCGCCGGATCGAGATCCGATTTCGACCAGAACTCGCGGCGCTCGTCATAATCCTTCTTCAATTGAATCAGACGGTCGCGGTGAGACGCAAGCTCGGCGGGATTGTTGAGCGCAAGGGTAGCTTCCAGATACGATTCAATCACGTATTCCGGCGGAGGCAGGATGTCGGCGACGAGATCGTTGCCGAGCTTGATGTGGTCGTAGAGCGGACCGCCAACCTTGACGTCGCTGAGGGCATATATGCCGGTGAAGACCACCGCTGCCAGGCCTGCCGCCGTGACGAGACCGAACAGCACCATCGCGCGCGCGATTGTCAGACGAAGCTTCATGCGAAATTACTCCCGAACGGGTCAATCGGAAGCCGGGGGACCTGGTCAACCAGCATGTCCCGCCGCGCATTTCCGTCTCTCGATGTCGTCGCGTTGCTCTGATCATTGAGCCCGAATGGCTATCGGACGGTTAATCTCCGCCTCCCGTAAGAGTACGGAGAGGCCGAAGCCATCGTTGCTCGTTCACGCGCGACGCCGGGGCTTTTTTGTGGGCTCGTCTTCCTAAAACACCGCGATGTATTTCAACAGCGAGATCACGCCGAGGATGATCACCACCACCCGCGCAATCTGCTTGGCACGGCCGTCGATTGGCAACATGTTGATCAGGTACAAAATAAGGATGACGACCAGAAACGTAATGAGCACGCTGATAAGCATTGAAGACCCCCTGAAGGCATGGTGACGACGCTGGCAAGGCTTAACGTCTGGCGATGCCAGTCGGTTCCACTTCCGGGAACCGCCGCAAGCCTCGGTTTTTCAAGGAAGTTCGTAGTTGTACGGGAGCGATCCTCTCTAACTATTTACCCTTTACGGGCCAAATGCCTGCCATCGTCCTTGGGGGCCCTCATGTTGAATCGCTTGACCGTGTCCGCGCTGCTGAAGGCAGTCATCGTGACCACGGCGCTTTGCGTGATCGTCGCGGTCTCGCTCGGCGCATGGGACTCCTGGCAGCGCCTGCAGGCAACCAATCGCATGTCGCTGGTCGCGGATGCGTCGGCGAACCTGTTCAAAGCGATGCACAATCTGCGCACCGATCGGCCCTACACCAACCGGGCTCTTACCGCAGAGCAGCCGATGGACCATGATGCGGAGAAGTATCTGCGCGATCTGCGCGCCGACCAGATGCCGGCGCTGGCGCGGGCGCTGGACCTGCTCCCGGGCATCGAATTCGCGCAAAAGCAGACACTCGTCCCGGAGCTTGACCGGCTGAACAAACTCCTGATCGCCCAGCAGACGGAATTCTGGGGCGAAGTCACCAAGCCGAAGGCATCGCGCAGGCTTGCGCTGGGCAAGGAATATCTGGACTCGACGCTGGCACTGCTCGCGACGCTCGACAAAACCTCGGCGGCGCTTGCCGCCAGCGTCATTCATGAGGATGCGGCGTTCGACCAGTTGCTGGACATCAAGCAGATGGCCTGGCTGTTGCGCAACACGGCCGGCGAAGCCTCGGTGACGGTCTCGAACGGGCTCAACACCGGAAAACTGTCGCCGGAACAGAGCCTCTACTACACGCATTTTGTCGGCGGCATCGACGCCACCTGGAACGCGTTGCAGCTGACGGCAGCCGGCGTGCAATTGCCGCCGGCGCTCTCCGCCGCCATGGACGCGATCAAGACCGCCTATTTCGATCCCGACTATCTCAAGCTGCGCGACGGCCTGGCAACCCAGCTCGTCGCCGGCGAGAAACCCAACATGACCGCCAACCAATGGAGCCCGATCACGGTCGGGCGCATGGCCGCGGCGGTCAAGGTCGCCGAAGCCGCGCTGGAAGCGGCGAAGGAGCACTCAGCCGAACAGCATTCGGCGGCCCTGCGCTCGCTGGTGCTGCAGCTTGGCTTGCTCGCGGCCGCGATCGCCCTGACATTCGGCGCCATGACCATGGTCCGCCGCCGCGTCATCACGCCGTTGCATACGATCCGCGACGCCATGCTGAAAGTGGCCGGCGGCGACCTCACCGTCTCCACCGGCTATGGCGAGCGCCAGGACGAGATCGGCTCGCTTGCCGGCGCGCTGGAAAGTTTCAAGCACCAGGCCGAGGACAAGCTCAAGATCGAGGCGCAGGAGCGCGAGCGCAATGCCGGCGCCATCACGCGCCAGAAGGCGGTCGACGCCTATGTCACCGAATTTGAAAGCGCGGTACGCCAGACCCTGCAGCAACTGGGCGACGCATCGAGCCAGATGCGCAAGACCTCGACCGGCCTGTCGACGGTATCGCGCCAGACGAACGCGCGTGTCGAAGTCGCCCAAAAGGCCTCCGGCGATGCCTCGATGAGCGTCGACAGCGTGGCGTCCGCCGCGGAGGAACTGAGCGCGTCGATCAACGATATCAGCCGGCAGGCGGCGCACGCCGCGGGCATCGCGAGCCGCGCCGTCAACGAGGCGCGCGAGACCGACGGCACGGTGCAGGGCCTGGCGAAATCAGCCGGCCGGATCGGCGAGGTCGTCGGCCTGATCAACACCATCGCCGCCCAGACCAATCTGTTGGCGCTGAACGCGACGATTGAAGCCGCGCGCGCGGGCGAGGCGGGACGCGGCTTTGCGGTCGTCGCCTCCGAGGTCAAGTCGCTGGCGAGCCAGACCGCGAAAGCGACCGAGGACATCTCCGAACAGATTTCCGACATCCAGAAGGTGGCCGGCGAGGCCATCGACGCGATCAAGCGCATCGGTGGCATCATCGGCGAGGTCAACGCGGTCGCGACGGCGATCGCGGCAGCGGTGCAGCAGCAGGGCGCCGCGACGCAAGAGATCACCCGCAGCACCACGCCGCGCAGGGCACCAAGAACGTCTCGGACAACATCACCGGCGTGAAAACCGACGCCGATGCGGCGGCCGCCGCCGCCGAGCACGTCAACAATGCATCCGAAACGCTGGAGAACCAGAGCCAGCATCTCGGCAGTCAGGTGAACGAGTTCCTCGGCAAAATCCGCGCGGCGTGATTTAGCCCACGTCGTCTTGGCGAACGCCGGGACCTATGACCACCAGTAGCCAATCGTTTTGCGGAAGGCGTCAGCGGCAGCGCGTGGCAAAACGGTTAGCGTGCCGCGACAATTGCGAACGCAAATGGAGGGCACGGCGCAAGCGCGCCCTTGTCCATTCTACCCGGCTATTCCCGCGCCACCACCGGCACGTGCTCGAAGCGCGCGCGCACCAATTCCGGCAGCGGCGAGAAGTACAGCGCGGCGCGCTTCTTGGCGGCCGGATTGGCGACCAATAGCCCGTCGGCGCCGGCGACGATGTCGCCCTTGCGCAAGGTGGGATCGTTTTCGATTGAGACCGGCGCCAGGCCGAACTGGTCCTTGCTGTTGCAGGTACAACCCGCAACGATCTCATTGCGATGGCGGAGGCGTTCGGCAATTCCGAATCGGGCTTGCCGGCTTCGGTCGCGGCGCCGTCGATATTGCTGCCGTAGACCAGACTGGTCGCGGCCGTCTGGGCAGAAGCTGTTGCAGGCCGCCACGCGGCCCTGATTGTCGGGTCCGGTAATAGGGAAATAGCGGCCGTCGCAGCCCCGCACGCGCCACGCCTCGCCGCCGCCATGGCTAACGCGCGCCGGCGACGTCTCGCTTCGCGGAGCGGCCTCGGATGACGGAGCGCTTTCGTTGGCGAACGGTAGTACGACGGATGGCGGCGCGGAGCGGGTGGCCGCTGAACGCGCCGAAAAGCGCCGACAGGAAGTCCTCGGCCCGCGCGGCGGACGTGACGCCTGATCGCAAAGCAACATCGCCACACTGAGACCGATTTGCCTGCCTGAAATCTTTGAGCATATGCGCCTCCCGACCACAGATCCGCTCAGTAAATCGACGCGCCGGAGAGGTTCATCGCCTCGCGGCCCGGGAGCCGCGTCATCGCCACGGGGCGCGCGCTGCGCCGGCGTCGTCGCGCGGCGCGTGACCGGCGTGCCGCAATGCGGCGCGTTCTTCGGCAACACAACCACGCGGGTGCCGGGGTTCCACGCGCGCAGTAGAGATCGATGACGTCTTCGTTGAGCATCCGGATGCAGCCGCTCGACACCCGCTTGCCGATCGTCGATGGCGCATTGGTGCCGTGGATGCGGTACAGGGTGCCGCCGAGATAGATGGCGCGCGCACCGAGCGGATTGCCGGGACCGCCGGCCATGAAGCGCGGCAGATAGGGCTGCCGCGCGATCATCTCCGCCGGCGGGATTCCGTCCGGCCATTCGGACTTGGGGGTGATCGACAGCCTTCACGCCCGACCAGGCGAAGCCCTAGCGACCAACCCCGATCCCGTAGCGAATGGCCGTCCCGCGGCCGAGGACGTAGTAAAGGTAGGTATTCGGGGTATCGATGACGATCGTGCCTGCTGCCTCGCGGGTGTCGAGATTGACGGTGGTGCGGCGCAGCCGCTCCGGCAGCAGACTATCTTCGTCGTCGGGCGCGGGCGCGGGGCTCACATAATCCGGTGCAACAACCGCGTCAGGTTCGGTCGGCGCGTAGCCGAGCGTCTGGGCGC
>CAVZQX010000059.1:0-176281 GCA_963777475.1 uncultured Alphaproteobacteria bacterium | reverse complement strand
CCTTTTCGTGCGCGGCAAGTCCGACCGCCTTGTAGTCGTAGGTCGGATAGAATTCGGTGTGATAGGCGCCCCAGGCCTGGTTCTCGATGATGCGGTTGACCTCGCGCAGCCGCGAGGCCGGCAGGCGCAGCGTGACGACCTGTCCGATCCCCATCATCACGTACCAGCTCACGACTTCGACGCCCGCCGGCGGAAACGCCTTGTAGTAACCCTGCTTCTCGAGCTCTGCGTTGAGTTCGCCGAAAGGCCGCGACTCGTCGTGCTTGAGGAATATGGTGATCATCACCGCATTGTCCGGCGTCGGCGTGGCATCATCGGTCGGCGTGGTCTGCGCGCCGCTGTTCGAATTGAATATCGCGGCAGAAGCCAGCACCGCGAGCGCCGTCAACAGGGTTTTTGTTGTTCCCATCGTGATTTCTTTTTTGCCTTTTTTGCGAACGTCGGCTCTGTTGGAAAATGCGGATGCGCGATGTTCGGTGCAGGAAAAACGCCTGTAAACGGCGAAATCGTCGCCTCTGGTATTCGCCGGAAATGTGTCGTCGGTCATCAGGCCGTCGCGACCACGTGACCTTCTTGGCTGGGGTCCACGATCCAGTGCGGGCATGCCTTGCGCCGGCGCGCCCCTTTGGGCTCGGATCATGCGCTGAATGTGAAGCAGGTCACACGCGACGATCGCGTTCGGCGCTACCGATGCCGCAGGGGCTAACCAGCTTGCAGGCGGATCGATGACGACGCGGCGGATGGTCTACTGGTGGTTCTGGTTCGTGGCCTCGGGGCGGTTTCTTCGGACCTTCCTGACGCGGCCGCGCGTCAAGCGCCCCTGACCTGAGCTCCCTCAAGCGCGTTCCGGAGCCTCCGCGCATGGCGCCAGGATCGCGCGAGGGCGAGCATCGTCTAGCTGATCAGCTTCTTGACGAAGCCTGCGCCGTCCTGCACGGCGTCGCGTCCCTTCCAGGCGAGATATGTCAGGCGGCCGGCGAGCGAATTATGGCTGCGCAGGCGGCGCGAGCCCAGCACGTGACCGACCTCGTCGGGAAACCGCCTTACTTCGGCTTCCACCAAGGCGGCAATCGCGTCCATCATGCTGCGGAGCCTTTTCCCCCACTCGGATTGGTCGAGCCCATCGATGCGTACCTGCAGCGCGTATTCGGTGTCGTAGATATCGGTCAACAGTTCCTTGGCGACAAGCACGCGGTTGTTCTTCAATGCAATGCGCAGCGCCGCCCGCTTCTCGTCCATCCGGTCCAGAATCATCGACACCACGATCGCATAGGGGGTGGTAGCGATATCGGCGGCGCTCTTGCTGGGCGCGGCCTTGGTGGCGAAACGGATCAGCTGCCAGGACGTCTTGAGCCGCTTTGCCACCAGCGCCAGCGCAAAGGGTACCGCATCGGCCTGCTTTTTTGCGAAACTATCGAGCAGTCCGGTCATTTTGACGATCTGGGCGTCGTCGAGTTTCGAGATCCTCTCGGGCAGCGCCGCGTCGAATTTCGCCAGCGCATCGCGCGAGCGCAGCGCGCACATGATCTTGGTCAGGTCGCCAAAGGCCGTTCGCGCCGCGGTATAGGTCGAGAGCTTGACGCGGGTCTGCTCGGCGCCTTCGGGCGAACCAAGGACGTTTTCCAGAGATTTGACGACCTTGGTCTGGAACACCGCGGCTGCCTGGCTGGCCTCGCGCTGCTTGTCGGCGGCAATCAGATCTTTCATCTGCGCATTGAAGTCGCGCGCCATGGTCGGCAACAGGTCGCGGCAGATCCATTCCCAGATCGGAGCAAGCGAGCTGCGCTGTATCCGGCCGGAATTGGCGTGGTCCGGCGCGCCGTCGATCAGGAGCGGTTCCAGCGGGGCGAAAAAGTAACGCGTCGGACTGTTGGCGCGGTCGTGGGTCGATCCGTCCTTGCGGAACTCCGCGCGCAGCTTGGCCTGGATGTCCGACGAGCCGGGAATCTCGACGCCAGAGAGCTCAAGCCGCTCCAACTCGTTGAGAAGGCAGCTGCGCGCCAGCGGCGTCAAGCGCTGCAGGAAGTCCCATATCCGGTCGAGCGACATCGTCGGGTCATTTCGCGGTTCGGTTCGGCAAGACGAGCCCGTATCCCGGTCGGGCGTTCCGCATATAACCACGAAACGGTTGGTGGCAGATTAAGAACGGAAGTTAACCCGAACGATGCCGCGACCTCTACGCGCGCAAGAGGTTCAGTAGAACTACGCGGATTGGATTAAGTTTCGCAACTTAGGCGGGACGCTGCAGCTTTTGTGCAATTTCAACGGGTATTGCGGCATTTCTCCGCTAAATTACCGTAGTCTTACGGTACGAAAAGTTAACCACAGAACAGGTTCGTGTCCGTTAAATGACGGATATGTCGCGGCCAGAAATCGGCGATTCGCAATTCTTCGACCGGGTCGAACGCAACACCGACGAACCCGACATCGTGCCGGCTGTCCGCTGCGCGTGCCCGGGCGGTCGATGAAGCGGGCGCCGCGATCGCGCGCCAGCTCAACGGGCCGCTCACTGCGCTGCTGCTCTACATGGGCGAGATCAAGCAGCACAGCCACCAGTTTTCGCAAGCCTCCGCCGACAGGGATTATCTCCATAAGGTCGTGGACAACGCCCTGCAGCAAACCGAGCGGGTCTGCGCCCTGGTCAAGCAAATCGCGGGGCCCCCACGAGGGCACCGCCGCCGCCATCCGCAGGACCGGAACGCAGGACGGTGCGGGCCGCCCGACGGAAACCCGCCACGCGTCGGGTGTCATGTTCTCCGCTGAAGCCGTCCAGCGGCCTTTGACCAAGCGCGAACGCGAGGTCCTGAACCTGATCAGCCAGGGTTGCTCGAACAAGCAGGGAGCCTTGCGGATGCGCATCAGTCCGCGCACCTTCGAGAGTCACCGCGCCGAAGCCATGCGGAAATTGGGCGCACGAAATACCGCGGACCTGGTCCGCGCGGCGCTGCTGCATCCGATCGATTAGAGCGGGGATCCGGACCCGATGGGCCGCGCTTGGCGCAAAAGCCTGCCCCGCGCTTGGGTAGCGGGGTAGATGCCGGTCTTCGCCTGAGCTAACAAACGTGGAGAGCGTTTGCGCGGAGATCATGCCCAAAACAAATGGCCGCGATCGACGACCCGGATCTATCGCGCTTTAGCCGTTGAGATGCCGAGCCGCGATCACGATGCCGCTGCCGCTCAGCAAAAATCTTCCGCAAACGGGCGCACCCGCAGTGCCGGCCGCAACGCAGATGGTCTTTTCCTTCGGCGGAGTCGGGACGATCGTGATGGTCCAGCTTGGCGGGATGCTCGACTCGTTCGCCAACACGGAGCGAACATGGCCCGTGATGGTCGATCCGCCGGACTTGACCGTCGCCGTCCTGCCGTTGAACTGCGCGATGCGAAAACGCCGTACTTCCTTCTGGTCGGCTGTTTCGAACGTGATCATGAAGCTCTCCTGTGCTTCCGCGACTATCGCTGTTCATCCTTATCCGTGTATGAAAATTCAAAACCGTAGAAGTACGGTCGCAATACTGCGGGGTTCGCGGTGGCGCGAAGGCGCGCATGTCTTTCGAGCATGATCCGGACCCGAACGGTCGCGTTAGCGCAACAGCCTGCCCGCGGTTTTCCGAAACAGATATCGCTCAAACAACAAGCCGGCGGTAGCGATTCCATCTCGAGCTATCGCGCTTTGGCCGAGGCGCTCCGAGGGCAGACCGTGCGGGGTATTTTGAAGGAGCGCCAGGGCGGAGAATCCGATCGGTCCCGGCATCGGCCGGAAATCAATCCCGTTCGGTCTCTCGAAAAAGCTATTGGGCCGGACCGAACACCGCTTCCATCTTGGACTTCAGCGTGGCCGCGTTGAACGGTTTGACGATGTAATTGCTGACGCCGGCCTTCTTCGCCGCGATGACGTTTTCGGTCTTCGACTCCGCCGTAATCATGATGAAGGGAGTCTTCGAAATCTCCGGGCTCGCGCGCACTTCCCGGAGCAGGTCATAGCCGGTCATCGGCTCCATGTTCCAGTCGGAAATCACGAGGCCGTATTTCTTGCTCTGCATCTTGGCGAGTGCGGCCGATCCGTCGTTGGCGTCGTCGACGTTTTCAAAGCCGAGCTGCTTTAGCAGGTTGCGGATGATCCTGATCATGGTGCTGTAGTCGTCGACCACCAGGATCGGCATCGATAGATCGAAGGCCATATCGTCTACTCCACGCAGTCCGCAATCAGCCGGATACCGGTAAGATATTTGCAAGGCTGCGAAAAATCGTGCAACGACGCGTTTTGGAACTCGCGCTCGTCAAAGACAACTATCAGCGGTCGTTGAACAGCGCGTTAATTCCCCCCTCGACCGAATATCGCAAGCCGCGCGCCTAAAGGCCGTAATAATACGGAGACGATGCATATCGTTTCTTGCGATCGTCGCCCGGCGCGCAGCCGATTATCGTCGAGGGGACGAATCGGATGTCGTGGGTGAATCCCGCGGGGACTTTTCCGGCGCGCTACGTGGCTGCAGCAGGCGCTCGTACTGGCCCTTGACCGTCGCGTAACATTCGCAGGCGGTACTGCGCAGGCCCTCGAGATTGGTGATCTCGATATGTCCGCGGCTGTAGTGAATGAAGTTTGCCTCCTGCAGCGTGCTGGCTACCAGCGACACGCTGTTGCGGCGCGCACCGATCATCTGCGCCATCGCTTCCTGGGTCAGGATGAGCTTGCAGCCCCCGGACAGGTCGTGAGCCTGCAACAGGCACCGCGCCAGCCGGGATTCCACGGCGTGCGTGGCGTTGCATCCCGCAGTCTGCTGGATCTGTGCGTAGACCGCCAGCCCATGCCGCGCCAGCAGCGCCCGAAACGTCACGCTTTGCTCGGCCGCGGTGCGAAGGCGGTCGAGTTCGAGCGTCGAGGCGACGCCGGGCATCAGCACGACAGCACTGTTGAGCGCGCTCGGATCGCCAAGCACGGAGAACGCGCCGAAAATACTGTCGCGGCCGACCATGGCGATCTGAACGTGGTCGCCCTTCGCAAAATTCACGACCAGGGAGATAACGCCCTTATGCGGCAAATAAGCCCGCTTGAGCGGTTCGCCTGCTGCGACCAGGACAAATTCCTGCACCAGGTCGACGGTCCGTAAATGCGGGCGGATCAGTTCGAAATCATCCGCGGAAAGAGCTGACAGAAATCCATTGGCCGAACGAGAAGAAATTGTATCCAAAGCCGTCTCCTGCCATATGGGCAAAACAGGTCTCTGGGGCATCCGCACTCTATGCACGCTAACGCACGCTCAGGATGAGCCTCGGATATTCCGGTGGCAAGAAAAATCGGATAGTGCGCGCATATGGGCGTTAGCCGTTCGCGGCTTCCCGCGCGAAAACACGGATTTTGAGATTTTTTTGGCGGCTAAGTAATTGATTTGCAACGAGTGGGGTCGTCGAATTCTGGCTAAAACAGCTGTAGTGAAGACCTACCCGATTCCCAAGCGCGGCATGATGCGGATAAATTTGTTGCATCATGTTTCTGCGACGCACCGAGCGAAAGAAAAACAGCAAGAGCGCCACTACTGGAACGTGGTGGAGAACAAGCGCCTCGATGGTGGCCGGGTGGTGCAGCGTCATGTGCTTTATCTCGGCGAGATCAATTCTTCGCAGGCAGCTGCATGGCGCAAGGCGATCGAAGTGTTCTAGAAGACGCCGGCCGCGCGCGAACGTTAGCGCTGTTTCCGGAGGATCGATGCGAGGCTGTGGCGGGCGATGCCTCCGTCGTTCAACTTCGCCTGTCCGAGATGCAGCTTCGTCGTCCGCGGCAATGGGGCGCTTGCTGGCTGGCCGGGCAGTTGTGGCAGGAACTGCAGCTCGATCGGTTCTGGGCAGATCATCTGCCGCCAAGTCGGAAGCGAACGCGTTGGGATCAGATCCTGCAAGTGCTGGCGACCTATCGTCTGATCGCGCCGGGGAGCGAGTGGCGGCTGCATCGCCAGTGGTTCGGCAACAGCGCGATGGCTGATCTTCTCGGGCGACTTCGACTTGGCGGAGAGCACAGCTTTATGCCTGTCACTATCTACCGCTTGAGCACAAGGAGGCGCTGTTCACGCATCTGATCGGGCGCTGGCGCGATCTGTTCCACGCCGACTTTGACTTCTGCTGTACGATCTGACCCACCTACTCTCACCCTCACTCCGCGCCCCCCACTACGCCCACCCCCACCCCCCGCCACCCCACCCCTCTACCCCCCCACCCCACCACCCCCCCCCCCCCCCCCCCCCCCCCCCCCCCCCCCTATCTGTGAACGCCGAAGGACGCTGAACCGCTGGAGAAGCATCTGTTGAAAGCCAGGCGACCGCGGGAGGCGTGCAGGTCAAGCTGTGCCGAGGACGGCGAACTCTACGTCTTCGCGCAAAGTCCGACCGGTCAGCAAGAGCGCGCGATGCGCCGGCGTCAGCTGAAATGCTGTGGGCGGCTTAGCATCGCCGCCATGCATCTCGCGTGAGAACTGCTGATGAACTCGGTGGCGCGCGATCCAAGGCGCCGCCGCGTCCCTGGTCGTGATCGATAAGGAGCGCCCAGGTTCAGCTTCGTGCTCAATCGCAAGAAACTGAAAAACGCGCGACTTGACCGCTATCTGCGCGCACCATCTCACGTGCAGATGCGCCGCGAGGTTCGTCCAACCGCCTGATGGTGCAGATCGTCAATTCGGCATCTTGAGCAACTGCTCATACTTCGTCTGGATGGTCTGATGGCATTCGCACGCCGTCCTCCGCAGAGCTTCCACGTTGGTGATTTCGATTCGCCCCCGGCTGTAGCGGATGATGCCGGCCTGCTGGAGCGCGTGAGCGACGATCGAGACCGCGTTGCGTTGCACGCCGATCATTTGCGCCAGAAATTCCTGGGTCAGCGGCAGTGTTTCGCCGTCATGCAGTTCGCGCGCGCGCAGCAACCACCGCGACAGGCGCGCCTCGACTGAATGGGAGGCGTTGCATGCGGCCGATTGCAGGGCCTGCGCGATCAGCGCCTGCTCATGGCGGGCCAGCAGGTTCCGCAACGCTGCACTTCGCTCGGCGGCCGCCCTGAAGAGCGCAACATCCAACGTGGAGGCGGTACCAGGAAACAGCACGACCACGTCGCTCAGCGATATTCCGTCGACCAAAGCGGTGGAAGCGCCGACGACGCTGTCGCGGCCGATCATCGCCACCTCGACGGTTTGCCCTTCGGAGAGGTTGACGACCATCGAAACAGCGCCGGCATTCGGCAGATAGACATGGGTCAATGCGGCACCTGCCTCAACCAAGACAGTCTCCCTGACCAATATGGCAACCTCAAGATGTGGGCGCAGCGCCTCGTAATCTGCCTCCGGCAGCGCTTGCAGCAAGCGGTTGGGCGGACGTTGAACTGTAGGCATAAATTCTCCGGCCGAAACGGGCGGGAGCTCAATCTGATCTACCGTCGACAGTGTTCCGGGCTTGCGCGATACGAGCCAAACATAGTCAGGGGATGCCCGTCGGCAAGCTAAATAGTTGTAGCGCAAACGTATACACGGTGAAGGGCAGACAGCCCCCTCCATTTACGGCGGAAATATGAGCGGCGTGCTGATTCGCGGTGGACAACGTCGAATTTCCTGCGAACCAAGCCGGTGGAAATTGGGGAAAAGTAGTGCAGGAGCCCGCGATGCGGAGAATTCTGATCGTGGACGATGATCCGTATATCCGGCTCGCCATGCGTGCCTGGCTCGACCACCTTGGTTTCCGGGTTTCGGTCGCCGATGGCGGCATCAACGGCCTCGCGGCCCTCGATGGTTCCACTTTCGACCTGATGATCGTCGATGTCTTCATGCCCAACATGCGTGGCTTCGAATTGATCAGGATGTTTCACCGCCGCGCCCCGACGGTGCCGCTGATCGCAATTTCCGGATACGCCTTTGCCACGACGGAACCGGACTTCCTGCGAATGGCCACCAGGCTCGGGGCCACGCGCTGCCTGCGCAAGCCGTTCAAGCCGTCGACCTTGCTCGCCGTGATCGATGAATGTCTTGCGGAGGCCGAGCCGCACCGAAGGTATGTTGCTACTCTGGGCGCGGTCGCGAGCGCGCCGGTCGAAGCGGCGGCAAAACCGGCATCGGGCGGCAACACCATGGAGATTGCGTTTCGAGGCTGACCGGCTTCCGGTGATCTTCGTTGCGGGCGGGCGTATGTGTCGTATCCCTCGTTCTTCCTCTAGCAGGATGGAGACTTGCGTGCACCACGATCCAGGAGTTGCAGAAACGGCGAAGCAAAGTGTTCAGCCGCGGGGAGACAGCATGCAGCGCATTCTCGTAGTGGACGATGATCCGATGGTCTGCATGGCCATCGAGGTCTATCTGGAGCGGCACAATTTCCACGTAACGATCGCCGATGGCGGCGAGGCCGGGCTTCGGGCGCTGGAAGGCGGCGGGTTCGACCTGATGATTGTCGACATCTTCATGCCGCATATGCGCGGCTTCGAGTCGATCAGAATCTTCCACGAACGCGCCCCGAGCATTCCGCTGATCGCGATGTCCGGCTACGCCTTTGCCAACCTCAATTCGCCAGCGCCCGATTTCCTGAGGATGGCGCTCGAACTCGGCGCATCGCGCTGCCTGCGCAAGCCGTTCACGCCGGTGGCGCTGTTGACCGTGATCAACGAATGTCTGTCGGAAGCCCGGGCGCGCCTTCCGGGAGCAGCTCAACTGAGATAGCGGACTGTCACGAGCGATACGAAGAGGAGGCGACGTCGGACCTCGAGGAAATGCACAGCAAGTCCCCGCCTTTGGAAGCGGCCGAGACGCAGGAGAACCGGGTTCAAAGAGCTGTCATCGTCGGTCAGCTCGCGGGCGGCATCCTGCATGATTTCAACAATATCCTGACCGTCATCTCAGGCACGATCGAAATTCTGGCCGAGGCTGTCGCCGACCGGCCGGATCTCGCTGCGATTGCGAAACTGATCGACGATGCCGCCACGCGCGGCGCCGCCCTGACGTCGCATCTGCTTGCCTTCGCGCGGGGCCAGCCTTCACAACCCTGTTGCGTCGACGTCAACGCGCTGCTTGCCGAGGCGACCCGCTTGCTCAGGCCTGCGCTCGGCGAACAGATCGAGATGGCTTCGATCGCGGCGCCCGATATTGCGCCGGCGCTGGCCGATCCCGGTCAACTCATGGCGGCGATCCTGAGTCTCGCGATCATGGCGCGCAATGCCATGCCTGAAGGCGGCAAGCTGACATTCGAGACCAAGAACGCGCGAAACCAGGAGGCCGTCTCCGCGGATGCCGGCGAGGTGTTCGCGACCGATCACGTCATAATCGCGCTCAAGGCCTCTCGCTGCGAGACGGCCAGCGAGTGCCCGGATCGAATTTTCGCCGACCTTGCTGCGGTAGAAGAATTCATCCGGCGATCCGGCAGCCATATCAGGACAGGCCAGCACGACGGCAGCTGCGGCTTGGCCGAAATCCATTTGCCCAAAGCGGCTCTCCACGCGCGATAGCTCGAGCATGATCTCCGCGCTTGTCGCCAGGGAACCGCATGCCCGCGGGCCACGAGCCGATGGGTGCGAACCGGGTTTTCTGAAACCATAGCGCTCGACCTGCTTCCCGCGCGCGAGATCATCGGGCGCGACGCGATTTACAGGTCATCGGCATCGACACGCATTGCGAAGCCATTTTGCGCATTCATTCGACGCGAATTACGCGCCGGTAAGGTTAACAGCACTCGCCTCGGCGTTGGTACCGTTTTGCTGGGTTCGCTTTAACGAACGGGTAGGGCCCTGGGCAGAGGGTGGCCCCGTCGCCGATAGAAATGGCGATGCGTTAGATATCTTCACCCAGAAGGGAAATACTATGTCCGGCATTGTTCTTTCGGCATCAGTCCGCCAAAACCTGCTCTCGCTGCAGTCGACCGCTTCGCTGCTCGCCACCACCCAGAATGACCTCGCCACTGGCAACAAGGTCAACTCGGCCCTCGACAACCCGACCAACTTCTTCACGGCGCAGTCGCTGAACAACCGCGCCAGCGACATCTCCAATCTGCTCGACGGTATCGGCAACGGCGTGCAGGTGCTGCAAGCCGCCAACACCGGCATCACCTCGCTGCAGAGCCTGGTCTCGAGCGCCCAGTCGATCGCCAACCAGGTGCTGCAGAGCCCGGTCGGCTATACCACCAAGTCCAACGTGGTCTCCGCCGCCGTCACCGGCGCCACCGCCACCAACCTGCTCGGCACTGCCACCGCCAACACCCATGTCACCGGCACCGCCCTCACCAACGACGCCACCACGGGCGCCGCCGCGATCACCGCTACGACGCTGCTGGTCGGTACCGCCGGCACCGCCTCCAACGATCTGCAGACCGCAATCACCAACGGCTCGACCCTGACCGTCGACGGCAAGACCATCACCTTCTCGACCGCGCAGACCACATCGAGCACCGACGGCTCGGGCAACGTCACGATCGGCATCGGCAGCGGCAGCACGCTGAAAGTCAGCGACGTCCTGACCGCGATCGACAGCATCACCGGCGCTACCGGTGGAACCGCCTCGTCGGTCGCTACCGGCTCGCTCGTGGTGAGCACCGGCACCGCCCAGAACCTGGTGCTCGGGGGCACGGGCAACGCGCTCGCTGCGCTCGGTCTCTCGGCCGGCACCACCAGCGTCAGCCCGGTGAGCGGCGAGACGCTGACCATCGGCGCGACCGGCGGCGGCACCCAGACCGCCATCACCTTCGGCACCGGTGCGAACCAGGTCTCGACGCTCAACCAGCTCAACACGGCGCTGGCGGCGAACAACCTGCAGGCCTCGATCGACTCGACGGGCGCGATCACCATCACGACATCGAACGATGCGGCGTCCTCGACGATCGGCACGCTCAGCGGCACGGCTGTCACAGCGACCGGCGCGCCGTTCAAAACGTCGGCCGCCGCGGCAGCACCCGTCGCCGACCCGAACTCGCAAGCCACTCGTGCGAGCCTGGTGGCGCAGTACAACAACGTGCTGGCGCAGATCAACACCACCGCGTCGGACTCCTCGTTCAACGGCATCAACCTGTTGAATGGCGACACGCTGAAGCTGACGTTCAACGAAAACGGCAAGTCGACGCTGAACATCACCGGCGTCAACTTCAACGATGCCGGCCTCGGTCTGTCGACGCTGACCGCGGGCACCGACTTCCTGGACAACGCCTCGGCCAACAAGGTCCTTACCACGCTCACCAACGCCTCGACGACGCTGCGCGGGGAAGCCTCCGCGCTCGGTTCGAACCTCTCGATCGTGCAGATCCGTCAGGACTTCAACAAGAACCTGATCAACGTGCTGCAGACCGGTTCGTCGAACCTGACGCTGGCCGACACCAACGAGGAAGCGGCCAACAGCCAGGCGCTGTCGACCCGCCAGTCGATCGCGGTCTCCGCGCTGGCTCTCGCCAACCAGTCGCAGCCGAGCGTGCTGCAGCTGCTGCGCTGAGCCCGGTCAAGAAGCAAACGATGGCGGCGGGGATAACCCCGCCGCCATTTTCCCTGTTTTTCCAAGGATCGGATGGCCGTCGGCTCGTCGCGCGATCGCGCGCGCGAAGCGACACCCTGCTACTGGCCCCCCGCGCCCGCGCCGTACCCTGAAAGGAGACGACGACCATGCCGTTGAGGGTTGAACTGAAGCCGTTCGAACGCATCGTTATCGGCGAAAGCGTCATCATCAATTCGGGCAGCCGCACTTCCTTCCTGGTCGATGGCGAGGCGCCGATCCTTCGCGAGAAGGATACCGTGACCGCGGAGACCGCCAATACGCCGGCCAAGCGGCTCTATTTCTGCATCCAGATGATGTACCTGAAAAACGATATCGCGAGTTATCGGGCCTCATATCTCAGCTTCCTTGCCAGCCTGCGGGAAGCCATGTCAGGTTCCCGCGACGCGATCGACGCCATCAACAGTCATGTTTCGGCCGGCGCGCTCTACAAGGCGCTCAAGGAAGTCAGAAAGCTGATGAAGCGCGAGGAAGAGCTGCTGGCGGTTTGACGCCTCGAAAGCGGCGCGCCATCGCAATCCCCAGGCCGATTTATCCAAGCTGAAAACCCGATCGACGCCGATCGGAGGGCGTCCATGGACCTCTCTTGGTCCCAGATCTTGGTCCCCTGACCTTGGGCCCTGATTTGGGGGGCATCCGTATTTGCACGGACTACGAAATTAACGGGAATGAGAAACCGTAAGGGCTATCGGTTCCAGTGATGGAAATCCGTTGAACTCTCGCAAGCGGCAAGCACGGCGCACCCCATGCACCACCTGATCGAAGAGCCCAACCACCTGGCCGCGCGAGGCCCGGCGCACAGAAGGTCCAGCGCAAAGAACGGTTGACAGTCGATCGTAACCCCAAATTCTTGGAAGGCCAGTTTCATGGATGATCTGTTGCGGGAGTTCCTGACGGAGACCAGCGAAAGCCTGGATACCGTTGACAATCAGCTGGTGCGGTTCGAGCAGGAACCGAACAACGCCAAGATTTCTCGATAACATCTTCCGCCTGGTTCACACCATCAAGGGGACCTGCGGCTTTCTGGGGCTGCCGCGGCTGGAAGCGCTGGCGCACGCCGCCGAGACGCTGATGGGAAAATTCCGCGACGGTATGCCGGTGACAGGACAGGCGGTGACGCTGATCCTGACCACGATCGATCGCATCAAGGAGATTCTGGGCCAGCTCGAGGCGACCGAAGCCGAGCCGGAAGGCACCGACCAGGATCTGATCGGCGAACTGGAAGCGATGGTGGAGCGCGGCATGGCGGCGATGTCCGGCTCGGCTATGCCGATGGCGGCCGCTGGCGAAGCGGCACCGGTCGAAGCCGCGCCGCCGCCGGTACCGACCGAGGCTCTCGCGACGCCCGCGCCGACGCCGGGCAAGCTGCTGGCGCAGACGCTGGAACGGCCGCTGCGTCCGGGCGAAGTGTCGCTGGACGAACTGGAGCGCGCCTTCCGCGAGACCGCGATTGAGCAAGGCGCAGGGGGCACATTGGTGCCGCAGACATTGGAGCGGCCGTTGCGTCCCGGTGAAGTATCGCTGGACGAACTGGAGCGTGCCTTCCGCGAGACGTCGACCGAGGCCGCTCCTGCCGAGCCCGCACCGGCGCCTGTTGCCGCTTCGGCGGCAGCCGCTGCGCCGGCTTCCGAAAAGCCCGCCACCGCAAGAACCAAAGAGGCAAAGCCCGTGGTCAAGCATTCTGCCAACAAGTCTTCCGCCGGCAACGCGGCCGCCGAGATCGAAGTTCATGAGGCCGACAAGGTCGCCAACCAGTCGATCCGGGTCAACGTCGACACGCTCGAACATCTGATGACCATGGTCTCCGAGCTGGTCCTGACCCGCAACCAGCTCCTCGAAATCTCCCGCCGCAACGAGGACACCGAGTTCAAGGTGCCGCTGCAGCGGCTCTCCAACGTCACCGCCGAGCTGCAGGAAGGCGTCATGAAGACGCGGATGCAGCCGATCGGCAATGCCTGGCAGAAGCTGCCGCGCATCGTGCGCGACCTCTCCGGCGAACTCGGCAAGCAGATCGAACTGGAGATGCACGGCGCCGACACCGAACTCGACCGCCAGGTGCTCGACCTGATCAAGGACCCGCTCACCCATATGGTGCGCAACTCGGCCGATCACGGCCTGGAGACGCCGTCAGAGCGCGCCGCTAGCGGCAAGCCGGAGCAGGGCACCATCCGGCTCTCCGCCTATCACGAGGGCGGCCACATCATCATCTGCATCGCCGACAACGGCCGCGGCCTCAACACCGAGCGGATCAAGGCCAAGGTGCTTTCCAGCGGCCTCGTCAGCGAGGCCGAGCTCGAGAAGATGACGGAAGCCCAGATCCACAAGTTCATCTTTGCTCCCGGTTTCTCGACCGCCGCCGCCGTCACCTCGGTCTCCGGCCGCGGCGTCGGCATGGATGTGGTGCGCACCAATATCGACCAGATCGGCGGCACCATCGACATCAAGTCGGTGGCCGGCGAGGGCTGTTCCGTCACCATCAAGATCCCGCTGACCTTGGCGATCGTCTCCGCCCTGATCGTGGAAGCCGCCGGCGACCGCTTCGCCATTCCGCAATTGGCGGTGGTCGAGCTGGTGCGGGCGCGCGCCAATTCCGAGCATCGCATCGAACGCATCAAGGACACCGCGGTCTTGAGGCTGCGCAACAAGCTGTTGCCGCTGATGCATCTGAAGAAGCTTCTGAAGATCGACGACGGCTCCTCCTCCGATCCCGAGAACGGGTTTATCGTGGTGACCCAGGTTGGCAGCCAGACCTTTGGCATCGTGGTCGATGGCGTCTTCCATACCGAAGAGATCGTGGTCAAGCCGATGTCCACCAAGCTGCGCCACATCGACATGTTCTCCGGCAACACGATTCTCGGCGACGGCGCGGTGATCATGATCATCGACCCCAACGGCATTGCCAAAGCCTTGGGCGCTTCCGGCGCGGCCTCCCACGAGATCGCCGACGAGCATGCCGGCCACCATTCAGCGTCCGGCGAGCAGACCACCTCGCTCTTGGTGTTCCGCGCCGGCACCAGCCAGCCCAAGGCGGTGCCGCTCGGCCTCGTCACCCGGCTGGAAGAGATCGCCGCCGACAAGATCGAACTCAGTAACGGCCGCTACATGGTGCAGTACCGCGAGCAGCTGATGCCGCTGGTGCAGATGGAGGGCGTCACCGTCCGCACCCAGGGCGCCCAGCCGATCCTGGTGTTCGCCGACGACAGGCGCGCGATGGGGCTTGTGGTCGACGAGATCATCGACATCGTCGAGGAACGGCTCAACATCGAGGTCGCCGGCTCCAGGGACGGCGTCCTCGGCTCCGCCGTGATCAAGGGCCAGGCCACCGAGGTGATCGACGTCGGCCACTTCCTGCCGATGGCGTTCGCCGACTGGTTCACCCGCAAGGAGATGTCGCCCTCGGCTTCCGCCCAATCGGTGCTGCTGGTCGACGACAGTGCGTTCTTCCGCAACATGCTGGCGCCGGTGCTCAAGGCTGCGGGCTACAAGGTGCGGGTCGCGAACGGCGCCGAGGAAGGTCTCGCCGCGCTGCGCTCGGGACAATCCTTCGACGTGGTTTTGACCGATATCGAAATGCCCGACATGAACGGGTTCGAGTTCGCGGAAGTCATCCGCTCGGATACGCACCTGAGCCAGATGCCGATCATCGGGTTGTCCTCGCTGGTCTCGCCGGCCGCGATCGAGCGCGGACGCCTGGCCGGTTTCCACGACTACGTTGCCAAGTTCGACCGTCCCGGCCTGATCGCGGCGCTGAAAGAGCAGACCGCCGAGATGGCCAAAGCGGCATAGAGGCGGGCCAAAGGATGAGCGAAATGACCAGCAAGACTCAAACGAGCGAAGGCCTGATGGCCGAATACGTCACCGCCGTGATCGGCGGGCAACTGTTCGGCCTGCCGATCTCCCGCGTCCAGGACGTGTTCATGCCGGAGCGGCTGACCAGGGTGCCGCTGTCCTCCCAAGAGATCGCGGGCGTGCTCAACCTGCGCGGCCGCATCGTCACGGTGGTCGACATGCGGGCCCGTCTCGGCCTGCCCAAGGCTTCCGACGGCAAGCCGCCGATGGCGGTCGGTGTCGATCTGCGCGGGGAATCCTATGGCCTCCTGATCGACCAGATCGGCGAGGTCTTGAAGCTGTCCGACGAAGGCCGCGAGGAAAACCCCGTCAATCTCGATCCCCGCATAGCCAAGCTCGCCGGCGGCGTCCATCGCCTCGACGGACGGCTCATGGTCGTCCTCGACGTCGATCGCGTGCTCGAAATCGCAACCCAACCCTCGATCGCCGCCTAGCCGGCTCGCGAATCGCAACAAGCGCGGAGATCGTTCAATGAGGACATGTCTGGTAGTCGATGATTCGAGTGTCGTGCGGAAAATCGCGCGACAAATCCTGGAAGGTCTGGATTTCCAGATCATCGAGGCCGAGGACGGCGAAAAGGCGCTGGAAGCGTGCAAGCGCAGTCTGCCGGACGCGATCCTGCTCGACTGGAACATGCCGGTCATGGACGGCTTTGAGTTCCTCAGCCACCTGCGCCACATGCCCGGGGGCGACGCGCCCAAGGTTGTGTTCTGCACCACCGAAAACGACATCGACCACATCTCGCGCGCGCTTCAAGGCGGCGCCAACGAATACATCATGAAGCCGTTCGACAAGGAAATTGTCGCGGCAAAGTTTCAGGAAGTCGGCCTGATCCAGCTAGCGTCACCGGAATCCGTCTGATTCTGATCGTTTGCCCCTAAGAGGCCGTCCGTGTCCCCAATCGAGTACGAGTATCTTCGCAAGCTTCTCAAGGACCATTCCGGTCTCGACCTGTCTGCCGACAAGCACTATCTGATCGAAAGCCGCCTGCTGCCACTGGCACGCAAGGCGGGACTGCCCGGCATTCCCGAACTGATCCAGAAGATGAAGGGCGGGTCAATGGCCCTCGTCACGCAAGTGGTCGAGGCCATGACCACCAACGAGACCTTCTTCTTCCGCGACAAGATTCCGTTCGACCATTTCCGCGATTCGATCATGCCCGAAATCCTGCAGGCGCGCGCCGGCCGCAAGAAGGTGCGGATCTGGTGCGCCGCCGGCTCGACCGGCCAGGAACCCTATTCGCTGGCGATGTGCCTGAAGGAAATGGGCGCGGCGCTTGCCGGCTGGCGGGTCGAAATCCTGGCAACCGACCTGTCGCAGGAAGTGCTGGAGAAATCCAAGGCCGGTATCTACAGCCAGTTCGAGGTCCAGCGCGGCCTGCCGATCCAGATGCTGGTCAAATATTTCAAGCAGAACGGCGAGCTTTGGCAGCTCAATGCCGACATCCGCGCGATGGTTCAGCACCGGCAGCTCAATCTATTGCACGACTTTTCCCAGCTTGGCACCTTCGACGTGATCTTTTGCCGGAACGTCCTGATCTATTTCGACCAGGAAACCAAGATCAATATCTTCGGGCGCCTTGCCAGGGCGCTCGAACCGGACGGCTTTCTGGTGTTGGGCGCGGCTGAAACCGTGGTCGGGTTGACCGAGGACTTCAAACCGTTCCCGGATCGGCGCGGACTCTATCGGCCGAGCGGCGTGCGCGCCGCGCCCGCGAAGATGGCGGCCGCAGCCGCCACGTCCAGGTTGGCCGCAGCAGCGCAGATGTAGCCCATGAGGGAAGCGGAGATGCTAGCGCATGAGCGAGGAGAACAAAGGGACCGAGCGCGTCACGTTCAGCCGCGGCTATGATGTCTGCATCATGGCGATCGACGGGACTTGGCGACGCGACTGTCAACTCAACGCCATTTCCGACAACGACGCCATTCTCACCCTGGAGGGCTCGATCCAAGGCCTCAATCTCAAGGAATTCTTTCTGCTGCTGTCGTCGACGGGCCTCGCTTATCGCCGATGCGAGCTCGTTCGCGTGAACGGCTCGGAGATGGATATCCAGTTCCTCAAGGGCAAGAACAGGAAGAAGAGGTCCGGCTCATCCAGTCAAGACGCCATGATGAGTGGCTGACCATCTCGCAGAACGACGGGGTGGAGCAAGATGTGGAGAGCGTGCCCTCGCGCTACGACCTGATGTGTGGTATCGGTTTTCCGTCAGCCAACAGACGCGGAACGCGTTTGCACGAAGATCATGCTCAAGGTAACAAGTGAGAAGCGCGCCGTGGCAAGCGCGGCAACAATATTGGCTGCGATCGATATGGTTTGGTGGCTTTGGCGCTGGCGAACCGCCGGCAGTCGGCGTCTCCATCGGCCTGCGATCCCGAGGTCTTGGTATCCAGCAGGAATTCCATGGTTGCGCCGAGGCTGGTGCTGCAGGCGCTCAAGGCCGCGGTCGCCTTCGCATAGCGCGGTGTGACGTCGTCCAGGACCACGATGTCGGCGTTTTCCTGATCGCTGGCATGCGACTCCTGGTCGATCGCCGATTTCGATCAGCTCGATGCTCGCCTCGATATTCTGGATCAGGGATACGAGGTTCGAAACAATCGAAGCGAAGCGGTCATTCCGACCCTCGGATGGAGCTGGCAGGCTGCGGTCCGCCGAATTCTGCATGGGGAACTCTCCTATTCCGCGATTTTGGGATCGCTGTGCTACTTGTGGGTTAAGTCGCCGTCCCGTACAAATACCGGTGGGTCGAATCTCCGCCGGGCAATGATATTGTTCGGCGAGTGCACGTCATTTTTCAATTTTTTGGGATGACACGATGGCCGACAAACATGCTTCCCGTGGCGAAATCTTCGTGGTCGACGATGATCCCGCCGTCCGCGACACCCTTTCCATGGTGTTGTCGGCGGGCGGCTATGAGGTGATCTGCTTTGCGGACGGCGCTGCGCTGTTGGCGGTGGCACGCGGCAGGACGCCGGCCTGCATGCTGCTCGACGTCCATATTCCGGGAAAATCCGGGCTTGATATCCTCAAGGAGCTGCATGGCGAGGACTATCCGGCACCGATCTTCATGATCTCCGGACAGGGCGATATCGCCATGGCAGTCAGCGCCATCAAGAACGGTGCGCTCGACTTCATTGAAAAGCCGTTCCGCGGCAGCGAAATCGTGGCCCGGCTGGACGAGGCGATCGGCGCCTATGCACGCCGGCAGGCGGAAAACGCCGCCTCGAGCATTGCTTCGCTGCATTTCCCGGGGCGCGAGCCGCTGACGCGTCGCGAGCGTGAAGTCCTGGAGCAATTCACGGCCGGCGCGTCCAACAAGGAGGCCGGGCGCACGCTTGGCATCAGCCCGCGCACGATCGAAGATCACCGCGCCAACATTATGAAAAAGCTCGGCGCCAAGAACGCGGCCGACCTGGTGCGGATCGTGATGACCGCGCAGCGCGCCTCCTGACTCCTCTCCAGCAGGGCCCTGTGGGGCGAGGATTGATCCAGAAAACACCGCGCACCGCAGCTGGCGTCAGCCTTCGAGCGCCCTGCGGATCATTCGCGCCATGTCCGACTTGCGATAGGGCTTGGCGAGCAGCAGCACGCCGGAATCCAGCCTGCCGTGATGAATGATGGCATTTTCGGTATAGCCGGAGGTGAACAGCACCTTGAGGTCCGGCCGGCCCTTTTTGATCTCGGTCGCCAGCTGACGGCCGTTCATCACGCCTGGCATGATCACGTCGGTGAACAGCAGGTCGAACCGATTGCCGGCTTGGACGATCGCGAGCGCCTCGGCCGCGTTCGGCGCATCCAGCGTCGCGTAGCCGAGCGAACGCAATTGCGTCAACACATAATCCTTCACCAGCCTGTCGTCCTCGACGACGAGGATCGTCTCGTGACCGCCTTCGATCGCAGCGACCGAGATGGTTTCGGGAACCAGCGGCGTTCCGATTCCCGGCGGCAGGTACATCTTGATCGTCGTCCCGTGGCCCTCTTCACTGTAAATCTTGATGTGCCCGGCGGATTGCTTGATGAACCCGTAGACCATGCTCAATCCGAGGCCGGTGCCCTTGCCGGGACCTTTCGACGTGAAGAACGGGTCGAACACCTTGTCCAGAATGCCAGCGGGAATGCCGCTTCCGGTATCGCTGACGGCGATCCGCGCATAGCGGCCGGACCGGATCTCGTCGTTGCTGAGCGAATAGTTCTCGTCGAGATCGGCCGAACCGGTTTCCAGGATCAGCTTGCCGCCATTCGGCATGGCGTCACGGGCGTTAAGCGCAAGATTGAGGATGGCGGTCGCGAGCTGATTGGGGTCGACGGTCGCGATGCATGCTTCCTCGTCGAAGACCGATTCGATCTCGATCTGCTCTCCGAGGGTCGGCCGCAGCAATTTGATGGTATCGATGATCAGCGTGTTGATGTCGACCTCGCGCGGCTGCAGCGGCTGCCGGCGCGCGAATGCGAGAAGGTGCTGGGTGAGCTCGGCGCCCCGCGCGGCTGCTTCGTCGATCATCTTGGTGATCGCCGCAAGCTGCGGCTCCTTCTCGACGGCAGCGGCCACGATTTCGATGGTTCCGGTGATGACGGTCAGGATATTGTTGAAGTCGTGGGCAATGCCGCCGGTGAGCTGGCCGATCGCCTCCATCTTCTCCGATTGTCTGATCCTTTCCTCCGTGGCGATCTTGTCGGTAAGGTCGCGGAAGAACCCGTTGAACAGGAAACCGCCGCGGGTCCGGAGCGCGGTTACGCTCAGCTCGGCCCTGAATTCCCTTCCGTTGCGCCGGCGCAGCAGTATTTCGCGGCGGCGCTGCAGAACCTGATGCTGGCCGGAGAGCCGAAAGCGGCCGAGGGCAGCTCTGAGATCGTCGGCGTCGACGACGATCAGTTCGATCAGGTTCTTGCCGAGCACCTCCTCGCGCTGCCATCCGAAAATCTGTTCGGCCTGCGAGTTCCAGTTCAGGATCGCTCCGTTGTCATCCATCTGGATGAAAGCGTCGAGCGCAGTCTCGATGATGTTGCGTGCCAGTTGCTCGCTCTCGCGCAGGGTTTCCTGCGCGTGGCGGCTTTCGGTCATGTCGCGACCGATGAAGAAGTAACGCTTGACCGGTTCGGACCACGTGCCAAGCCACGACAGCCACACCTCCCGTCCGCCCTTGTGAATGCAGCGCGTATCGGACATGGTCGGGCGCTGCCCGCGCCGCGCCGCGCGCATTTCCTGACGGGAACTCTCGAGGTGGTCGGGGTGGATGAAGTCGACGCCGCTGTGACCGATCATTTCCTCGGGCCGATACCCCAAGATCGCCTCGCAACTCGGACTGATCTGGACGATGGAGCCCCTGGAATCCAGAACCAGGATCAAGTCCTGGGAGCTCTCGAAGATCCGGCGGCGCTCCTCGATCTGCTGGCGCAGCGCCTGCTCGGTCTTGCGGCTTTCGGTGATGTCGCGCGCGATCTTGGACGCGCCGATGATCTGTCCTGATGGAGTCTTGATCGGGGAGATGGAGAGCGAGACCAGCGCCGGGCTGCCGTCTCTCCGCAACAGCACCGTTTCGTGTTGCTCGATGCTTTCGCCGCGACCGACCCGGTTACAGATATCCTCTACCTCCGCGGTCCGATCGGGCGGCACGATCAGGTTGATGCTCTTTCCTATCGCCTCATCCGCGCGGTAACCGAACAGGCGCCCCGCCGCGGGGTTCCAGCCCGTGATGATGCCGTCGAGCGATTGGGTGACGATGGCATCGTTGGACGATTGCACCGCAGCGCTATAGAGGCGCTCACGCGCGGCGTGGTGGTCGCGCGCCGCCTCGGTGAAACGATGTTCCCGGACCTCGCGCTCGAGTTCGGCGGTCTTTTGCTTGGCTTCGCTCATCACACGCGCGAAGGCGCGAGCGAGCACGCCCGTCTCGCCGCCGGCGTCGAGCGGGATGAAAGCCTGATCATTGCGCCCGATGCGCTCGACCGCAGTGGTCAATTGATTGATCGGCCGGGTCAGCGACCGCGCCAGGAGCACCGCCAAAGCGCCGGCGAACAGCACCGCGAGCAGGCCGACGGCAAGGGAGGTGTTCCTGATGGTCCCCGCCGGGGCCATGAAGACGGCATTGGGCGCGGTTTCGATGATGCCCACCCAGCGTTTGCCGGCCATGATAGCGGGCGCGAGCGCGGCCCCGCCCGACTGTCCGGCCTGATCCGGCAAGATCTGTGCGGCGCCATCGGAAGCGCCGGCGAGCGGCGCGAAAAAAGGGAAGTCATCGCGCCAGTTCGCGGGCCTGCCGAATTCCCAGCCGAATTCGAGGGCCCGATCGGGGTGAACGAGGTAGTTGCCCTGCTCGTCGACGACATAGATATGTTCACCCGGCCGCGCTGACGCGCGGATGCGATCGAAGGCCGGCCGCATGTCGACATTGACGACGGCGATCCCGTAGGGCTTGCCGTCGGGCGCAAAAACCGGTGTCGCAACGCGCAGCGTCGGCACATACGGTGTCTCGACGACGCCATTCTCCTGATTGAGGTCGATGGGCGAGACATAGATTTCATTCTCGGCCAGCTTGATCGTTTCCTTGAAGTACGGCTGGTCGCCCTCACGCTGCAGCTCCGCGTCGGGCACGACTCGGACTTCCCCATTGGGACCTGAGCGATCGACGCGGACGAGCTCGCGCCCTCCGTCGTCGACGCCGATAAAACGGAACTGCGAATAGGACGGCTTGGAACCGAGTTCCACGATCAACCGGGTCAGCAGGCCCGCGTGCCAGGCACTTTCCGAAAGATGATCGACAGGGTCTATCCCACCATTGAAATGCGCGGTGATCATGCCGCGCACCACCGCACGGGACGAAAACGTCGCGACGTCGGCGCGCGCGCCGCGCAAATAGGATTGGAGATCGGCCGCAACAAGCTTCGAATGTGTCTCGATACGATCGAGCACGCCCGGCAGCAGCGCCTGCTCCAGGCTGCGATAGCTCAACCATCCGACCGCGGATACCGCGATCGCGACCAGCAAGATCATTGCGATGGCCAGTCGGGTGGTGAGCGTCATCTTTGCAGTTGTACCGCCGTATCGCGCGGGCGCGCTACCCGGGAGAACGGACCAGCCGTTTTGGCGTCAGTGACCGGAAGCGGCATCGCGGTCCGGGGCGGATGACAACGATGGCTGCTTTGCGGCTTCAAGGCAACCCGCAACCATCGCCAGCAGGGCCGACGGCTTGAAGGGCTTTGGCAGGCTGCAGACCGCGCCCAGCTTGGTGGCCATGGTCAGGAAGTCGGGTTCCGCGCCCAGCTCCGGGGTCAATGGCCGTCCGGAGATCACGATGATCGGGATATCTGGGCGCCGCTGGTGAACCAGCCGCATGGTCTCGAGCCCGTCCATGCCCGGCATGAAAATGTCGAGGAACAAGAGGTCGAAGCTTCCCTCCTCGAAGGCCGAAAGCCCCTTGCGGCCATCGCTGGCGACGGCCACGCTGTGCCCGGCCCGTTCCAGAAGCAGCCGGATCGTCATTTGCACCGCAGCGTCGTCGTCGACGACCAAAATCTTCGCCAAGGCCGGCTCCCCCACTTCCAGTAGAATCAAGATCAACGGCAGGTTGCAGAGGTTTGCCGAATTCGGTCTTTTTCTGCAAGCGCTTGGCGGCGCGGACCGCGGTCATTTCCGGCGAAAAGGAACCGCCGGAGCAAGGGTTCGTATGCACGATTCCGGGCAGACAAGCCGGAACCACGGGGCGTGCGCCTGATTCGTCCGGAGCCGATAGCGGATGCATCGGCGGCACAATGCCGCGCGCCGTAGTTGTACGTGATGCCAATTTCGCGGCGGATTAATGCGTCAATGGAAAGATAACCATTGCTCGCGTCGGACTCCGCTATCGAGCTCGACGAAAGAAACGGTGCCGGTTTGAATCCCGAGCGGACGCCAAGACGGCCATCGCAACTCGGTCAAGGTCGCGTGATGCGATCGATGTCCTAAACAAGGCGCGGCAGAGCAAAGTCGATGAAGCGGCTCGCCCGACCACAAAGCGGGGGCCGGGGCTTGCTCTGCCGGGACCGCCTGTGAGATGACCTGAAACGGTCTGCAACGGGTGTCCCGATGACGGAAGAAACCATCAAGAAAACGCCGCAAACGCTGCGCAGCGCGCGCTGGTTTGCGCCCGACGATCTCAGAGCCTTCGGTCACCGCTCCCGCGCCATGCAGATGGGCTACGCGCCGGAAGAGTGGAAGGATCGGCCGCTGATCGCGATCCTCAACACCTGGTCCGACGCGCAGCCCTGCCACATGCATTTCAAATCCCGCGTCGACGACGTCAAGCGCGGCATCCTGATGGCCGGCGGCTTTCCGATCGAATTGCCGGCGCTGTCGCTGTCGGAATCGCTGCTGAAGCCGACCACCATGCTCTACCGCAATCTGCTGGCAATGGACGCGGAGGAACTGTTGCGCGGCCATCCCGTCGACGGCGTGGTGCTGATGGGCGGCTGCGACAAGACCACGCCGGCGCTGCTGTTGGGCGCGACCAGCATGAACATCCCCGCGATCTATCTGCCGGCGGGGCCGATGCTGCGCGGCAACTGGAAAGGCAAGACGCTGGGCTCGGGATCGGATGCCTGGAAATACTGGGACGAACGCCGTGCCGGGAAAATCTCCGACAAGGACTGGGTCGACGTCGAGGCCGGCATCGCCCGCAGCTACGGCACCTGCATGACCATGGGCACCGCCTCGACCATGACCGCGATCGCCGAATCGATCGGCATGACGTTGCCGGGCGCCTCCTCGATACCGGCCGCGGATGCCGGCCACATCCGAATGGCTTCCGAATGCGGCCGGCGCATCGTCGAGATGGTGTGGGAGGATCTGACGCCGAAACGGATTCAGACCCGAAAGGCCTTCGAGAACGCCATCACGGTCGCGATGGCGATGGGCTGTTCGACCAACGCCATCATTCATCTGATCGCACAGGCCCGCCGCGCCGGACAAGACATCGGGCTCGACGATTTCGAGAAGGCGAGCCGCAAGGTGCCTGTGATCGCCAATGTGCGGCCCTCCGGCGACAAATATCTGATGGAGGATTTCTTCTATGCCGGCGGCCTGCCCGGCCTGATGAGCCGGATCGGGGAGCATCTTCATCTCGACTGTCTGACGGTGACCGGCAAGACGCTCGGCGAAAATATCGCGCGTGCCGAGGTCTACAATGATGACGTGATCCGCACCGTCGCGAACCCGATCTACCAGGAGGGCGCGCTCGCGGTGCTGAAGGGCAATCTCGCGCCGGACGGCTGCGTGATCAAGCCGAGCGCCTGCGAGCCGCGTTTCCTCAAGCATACCGGGCTCGCGCTGGTGTTCGACGACTATCCCGCGATGAAGCAGGCGATCGACGATCCCGATCTCGACGTGTCGGCCGATCACGTGCTGATCCTGCGCAACGCGGGCCCGCAAGGCGGGCCGGGGATGCCGGAATGGGGCATGCTGCCGATCCCCACAAAACTCGTGAAGCAGGGCGTGCGCGACATGGTGCGGCTGTCGGACGCGCGCATGAGCGGCACCAGCTACGGCGCCTGCATCCTTCACGTCTCGCCGGAATCCTATATCGGCGGGCCGCTTGGCGCTGGTCAAGAACGGCGACCGCATCGCGCTCGATGTCGCCGCGCGAACCATCAATCTCGAGGTGGCGGAGGCAGAGCTTGCCGGGCGGCGCGCCGAATGGAAGCAGCCCGCGCGGCGCTTCGAGCGCGGCTATGGCTGGATGTTTTCCCGCCACATCAAGCAGGCCAACGAGGGCTGCGATTTCGATTTCCTCGAAACCGGCTTTGGCGCGCCGGTGGGCGAGCCTTCGATTTATTGATAGAGAAACGGGTAAACCATGACGAAGCTGAGCGACGCCACCCGCAACAAATTGAAGACCGTCTCGACCGCGACGGTCGCGACCGCGCTCTACAAGCGCGGCTTGCGGATCCAGTGCATTCAGGACGTGCATCCGCTGAGCGCGGACCAGCCGACCATGGTCGGCGAAGCCTTTACGCTGCGCTACATGCCGGCGCGGGAAGACCTCAACAAGCTCGAGGTGTTTCGCGATCGTTCCCATCCGCAGCGCAAGGCGATCGAGGATTGTCCGCCGGGCGCGGTGCTGGTGATGGACAGCCGCAAGGATGCGCGCGCGGCGTCCGCCGGCGCGATCCTGGTGACGCGATTGATGCAGCGGGGCGTCGCCGGCGTCGTCACCGACGGCGGTTTTCGCGATTCGGCCGAAATCGGAAAACTCGGCTTTCCCGCCTACCACCATCGGCCGAGCGCGCCGACCAATCTGACGCTGCATCAGGCGATCGAGATCAATGTCCCGATCGGCTGCGGCGACGCGCCGGTGTTTCCCGGCGACGTCATTTTGGGCGACGCCGACGGCGTGATCGTGATCCCCGCGCATCTGGCCGACGAGATCGCCGACGAAACGTTCGAGATGACGGCGTTCGAGGATTTCGTCACTGAGGAGGTCGGGAAAGGCCGCGGCATCTTCGGCCTATATCCCGCGACCGACGAGCAGACGCTGCAGGATTTTGCGGCGTGGCGGAAGAAGAAGGGGCGATGAACCCTCAGCCCTCTCTCCGCAAGGGCGGGAGCACGCCGGGGACCGGTTTCTTACCTCTCCCCGCTCTCTTGCGGGGAGAGGTCGAAATTCGCGGGTAGCGAATTTCGGGTGAGGGGCATGCACGATGCCTGCTACAATCCCGAGTCTTGACGAGGAGGCACCGCGAAGAGCGGCGCGAGGGAGCGGTCCGCCGACGCGGTGACGATTCTACTCCTAACTCACACCTCTCCGCGTTCCGCCATCCCCACCGCCCACAGCGCGAACGCATAGACGATCGCGACTTCGTCGAGGCGGTTGAAGCGGCCCGAGGCGCCGCCATGGCCGGCGCCCATATTGGTGCGCAACAGTACCGGGCCGCCGCCCGTCATTGTCGCGCGCAGCCGCGCGATCCATTTCGCCGGCTCCCAATAGGTGACGCGCGGATCGGTCAGGCCGGCCATCGCGAGGATCGCCGGATAGTCCTTCGCCGCGACGTTGTCGTAGGGCGAATAGGACAGGATGGTGCGAAAATCCTGTTCGCTCACTATCGGGTTGCCCCATTCCGGCCATTCCGGCGGCGTCAGCGGCAGCGTGTCGTCGAGCATGGTGTTGAGCACGTCGACGAACGGCACTTCGGCGACGATGCCGGCGAACAATTCGCCGGAGCGGTTCGCGACCGCACCCATCAGCATGCCGCCGGCGCTGCCGCCATGGGCGACGATGCGTTTGGTGCTGGTGTAGTTCGCCTCGCACAGCGCGCGGGCGCAAGCGGCGAAATCGTCAAAACTGTTGGTCTTCTTCTCCCGCTTGCCGTCGAGATACCAGCCCCAGCCCTTGTCGGTGCCGCCGCGGATATGCGCGATCGCGTAAGTGAAGCCGCGGTCGACCAGCGACAGCCGGTTGGCGTTGAACGAGGCCGGCATCGCCATGCCGTAGGAGCCGTAGCCGTAGAGCAGCAGCGGCGCCCGGCCGTCGCGCTTCAAGTCGCGGCGGTGCAACAGCGACACCGGCACCTCGGCGCCGTCATGCGACCTCGCCATGATGCGGGTGGTGACGTAGTCGGCCGGGTTGTGGCCGGACGGGATTTCCTGCCGCTTGCGCAAGATGCGGCTGCGGCTCGCCATGTCGTAGTCGTAGACTTCCGACGGCGTCGTCATCGACGAATAGGAAAAGCGCAAATTCGTCGTGTCGAATTCGTAGGAGCCCATGGTGTCGAGCGAATAGGCCGCCTCGTCGAAGGCGATGGCGTGCTCCTCGCCGCTTGCGAGATCGCGGATGACGATCGCGGGCAGCGCATTGGCGCGCTCGAGCCGCACCAGGTGCCCGGAATAGAGATCGTGATCGAGGATATAGACACCGGCGCGATGCGGGATCAGGTCGCGCCAGTTCGCGCGCGCAGGTGAAGCAAGCGGCGCGGTGACGATCTTGAAGTCGATCGCGCCATCGGCATTGGTGAGGATGAACAGCTCGTCGCCGCGGTCGGCGAGCGAATATTGCACGCCCGTCTGGCGCGGCGCGACCAGACGCGGCGGGGCAAGCGGGTTCGCCAGATCGATCGAGGCGCTGCTCGGACGTCTCGTGGTCGCCGCCGGCGATCACGCAAAATCGCCCGCTGGTGCTCTCATGCAGATGGGTGAACCAGCCGGGATCGGTTTCCTCGTAGATCAGGACATCGTCGGCCTGCGCCGTGCCGAGGCGATGGTGCCAGACCTGCATCGGCCGGTGGTTGTCGTCGAGCTTGACGTAGAAGAAGCTTTTGGCATCCGCGCTCCAGACCACGCCGCCGTCGCTCTCCTCCACGAGATCGTCGTGGTCGCGGCCGCTGTCCCATTCGCGCACCCGGATCGAGAAATATTCCGAGCCCTTGACGTCGGCGCTCCAGGCGACGAGCCTGTGGTCGGGCGAATGCCGGCTGCCGCCGAACCTGAAATAGTCGTGTGCCTTGGCGAGCTCATCGCCGTCGAGCACGATATGGCTCTCGCCGCCGTGCCGCGGCATGCGGCCGAACAGCTCGTGTTGTCCGCCCTCGCGGAATTTGCGGAAATAGGCAAAAGGACCGTCCGGCGAGGGCACGCTGGAATCGTCTTCCTTGATCCGCCCGCGCATCTCCTTGACCAGTGTCTTCTGCAAGAGAGCCGTGTGGCCGAGCAGGCTGTCGGTATAGGCGTTCTCCGCTTCAAGATATTGCCTGATGTCGGCATCAAGGACCTGGGGGTCGCGCAGCACCTCCTGCCAGTTCTCGTCCTTCAGCCAGGCATAGTCGTCGGTCACGGTAATGCCGTGGCGGGTAAAGGAATGCGGCCGGCGCGGCGCGACCGGGGGGGACTGAGAGGGTATTTTGCTTGCTGCCTGGGTCACTTGATCCTCGATGGGTCTTCGGGCGTGTTTCGCCGCCGCCCTTATATCGGTTCGAACCGGCCGGATTTCCAGCAGCGCGGCGCTGGCGCCGGCAACGCCGGGTTGTTGACGCCCGGCTTGTGTGGTTAGGCTTTTTCAGCGCCGCCGGAAAAGGCCCGATGCTCTTCAACTCCTATCCGTTCATTTTCCTGTTTCTGCCGGCCGTCCTGCTCGGATATTTCGCGACCGGCCGCTACGGCGATCGGGCGCCGGTCGCGTGGCTGGTGCTGGCGTCCGTCATCTTCTACGCGTTCGGCAACTGGCAGTTGGTGCCGTTGCTGCTCGCCTCGATCGCCTTCAACTACATCATCGGGCTGTTGTTGATCGCGAGGAAACTGCGCCGCGGGCTGCGATCGGCCGTGCTCGCGACAGGCATCGGCGGCGATCTCTTGATGCTCGGCATATTCAAGTATGCAGGCTTCTTCGCCGCCAATCTCAATGCGCTATTCTCGACCGCCTTGACGGTGAACATTCTGCTGCCGGTCGGCATCTCGTTCTACACCTTTACCCAGATCGCGTTTCTGGTTGACGCCTATCGGGGCAAGGTCGCTCACTACAAGCTGCCGCACTATGCACTGTTCGTCAGCTATTTTCCGCATCTGATTGCGGGTCCGATTCTTCACCACAAGGATATGATCCCGCAATTCGAACGCGCCGAATCCAGGCGCCCGGACGCGCATCTGATCCTCTGCGGCCTGATCATCTTCGGGGTCGGCCTGTTCAAGAAGACCTGTCTCGCCGACGGCGTCCAGCCGCTGGTCGCGCTCGCGTTCGGCCCGAACACGCCGTCATTCGACCAGGCCTGGATCGGCGCGCTGGCCTACACCTTCCAGCTCTATTTCGATTTCTCCGGCTATTCCGACATGGCGATCGGAATTTCGCTGATGTTCGGCATCTTCCTGCCGGTCAATTTCAACTCGCCGTACAAATCCGCCAGCATCATCGACTTCTGGCGGCGCTGGCACATGACGCTGTCGCAGTTCCTGCGCGACTATCTCTACATCCCGCTCGGCGGCAACCGCCACGGCGTAACGCTGCGCTATGTCAACTTGATGATCACGATGGCGCTCGGCGGCCTCTGGCACGGCGCGGCCTGGACCTTTGCCGCCTGGGGAACGCTGCATGGCGTCTACCTCTGCATCAATCACGCCTGGAATCATTATGGCCCCACGCTCGCGCCGCGATTTGCGCGGCCGGCTCATCTCGCCGCCGTTGCTTTGACGTTCGTGTCGGTGGTCGTCGCCTGGGTGTTCTTCCGCGCCGACAGCATGGCGTCGGCGCTGGCCATTCTGTCGCAAATGGCGAGCCCCACGCAGTTGGTGTTCGGGCGCGGCGAAATCGTCGAGATCCTGTTCATCGCGTTCTACGCCGCCATCGCCTGGTTCGCGCCGAACACGCAGCAAGTCATGGGTTACGATCACCGCAACCGGTCCGTCGGCGCGACCGTCGACGCGTGGCAGATGCGCCCGCTATTCCTCTGTGGCAGCGCGGCGCTGCTGGCCTTCGGCATTCTCGGAGTCCAGCAGAACAGCGAATTCATTTATTTCAGGTTTTGATGCGTCCGGCATTCCGACATCTGCTGCTTTTCTTCTGCGCGACCGCGGGCGTCGTGGCGGCGGCAGGCGCGCTCAATTTTTTTGTCGATCCGCTGCAATGGTTTCGGCCCGCGCAGTTCTATTCTCCGATGTATTCGAACGACAGCCGTGTGCAGGATGCCGGCCTGATCGAGAGCCAGCCGTTCGATACGGCGTTCATGGGCACGTCGCTTGCGATCCATTTCCGGCAGCGTGACATCGATCGCCTGCTCGGCGTTCGTTCGCTGAAACTGTCGATGACAGGGTCAAATTCACACGAGCAGGCTTTTGTGCTGGCCGCGGCGCTGGAGCGTCATCCGAAGCGCGTGATCTGGGAAGTGGACGACTGGATCTTCTGCGACGCGCCGGCGATCGATTCCGACATCTATCTCTCTGCCGATCTCTACCGGCGAAACGCCAGCGGAGCCGCGGGCTATCTGTTCAACGCGGGTACGGCGCGGGAATCGCTATGGACGCTGCTGCGGTCGATTCCGCAACTGGCACCGGCTGCGGCGTCCTTGACGGCAGGCTTTCCATTCAAGTTCACGGTCTTCGATGTCGACGATATCAATACAATCGATCCGGAACGTGTCGCTGGCGCCTACGACGCACGAATGGCGATGGCCGAGTTCGTGCGGATCACCGCGCCCTCGCGTAGCGCCTATCTTGCGAAGGGATACGGGTATGAGGCCATGGTTCGGAATTTCGAGCGCGATACCGTCGAGCTGATCTCGACCCATCCCGACGTCGAATTCGATCTCTATTTTCCGCCCTATTCGATCCTGCAATGGGTGGCAATGCGGGATGCCTCGCCGGCGACGCTGAAGATCGTTTATGATTTGACCGGCTATATCAGCGAACGGCTGGCGAAGTTTCCGAATGCGCGGCTGCATGACTTCCGCGCGCTGAAAGAGGTCACGCACGATCTCGATAATTATGCCGATGTGATCCACCATTCGCCGGCGATCGATCTCGAGGTCTTGTCATGGCTCGCTGACCGCAGCCATGTCGTCGACCCCTCGGCGCCGACAGCGTCGTTGCAACGATTGCAGGCGCAGGTCGAGGCGTATCGCGTCGAGCGTTAGATTAAGGCGTGATGGGATTGGATTGAGTGGTCGCGGCGACGGAAGTGCGCTCCCTCTCCCGCGCTTGCGGGGGAGGGCCGGGGTGGGGGTGCCTCCGCAAAACGTGCTGGTCGAAGGGATAGACCTTCCCCCACCCGACGCGCTCTGGCGCGCAATTGCGCGCCGAGCGCGTCGACCTCCCCCGCAAGCGGGAGAGGTGCAGCGAACCCGATGACGGGCCTACTCAATCAAAAGCAATCGCGTCAGCCATTGCGCAGCCGTGCGCTGGTGTTGGCCCCGAACATCGGGATCTGGTTCACCGCCAGCACCACCGCGAAGGTGATCACCAGCATGGCGATGCCGAGCACCGAAATCGCGGCGAGGTCGCCGCTTTCGTTGAGGTCGTAGATCAACCACGCGAAGGTGATCACCAGCATGGCGATGCCGAGCACCGAGATCGCCGCGAGGTCGCCGCTTTCGTTGAGGTCGTAGATCAAGACCGAAAGCACCTTGGTCTGCGAAGTGAACAGCACGATCGCAGCCGAAAGCTCGCGCATCACGCCGATGAAGATGAAGCACCAGGTCGCGATCACGCCGGTGCGCAACAAGGGCGCGACGATCTTGAGCAGCGACTGCAGCCGCGTCGCGCCGAGGATGCGGCTCGCATCCTCGAGCTCGGGATGCAGGGTCGCGAACGCCGCCTGCAATTGCTGATAGGCCGACGGCAGGTTGATGGTCAGAAACGCGATCAGCAGGATCCACAGCGTGCCGTAAAGCACGAAGGGCGGCCGCGTATAGCTCAAGAACAGGCCGACGCCGAGCACGATGCCGGGGACCGCGACCGGCGCGGTCGCGAGGAAGCCGAGCACGCGGTGCCCCGCGATCACCCGGCGCGTCGTGACATAGGCGATGACCAGCGCCAGGATGGTGCCGATGGTCGCGGTCGCGGTGCCCAGAATCACGGTGTTCTTGAGCACGAGCCCGGTCGAGGACAGGTCGGTGAACACGAAGATGATGTTGCGGAGTGTCACCGTCGAGGGCGTCGCCAGCGTCGTCGCGTTCGGCGAGATGGCGGCGTTGAGCAGCGCGAAATAGGGCAGGAACACCGGGTTGAGCAGCACGACCAGGCAGAAGGCGAGCGCCGCCCAGCGCCAGCCTTTCAATTCCACGCGGCGCGGGCTGCCATACTTGCCGCCGACCACGGAATAGCTGCGGCGGCCAAGAATGAACTTTTGCGCCTGCAGCAGCAGGATGGTGAGCAGCAACAGCGGCACCGCGGCGGCCGCGGCGAGCTCGAGTTTCGGCGGATACTGGAACAGGCTCCAGATCTTCGTGGTCATGGTATGGAAGCCGGCCGGCAGCGCCAGGATCGCCGGCGAGCCGAACAGCGTCATCGCCTGCAGAAACGCGACCAGGCTGCCGGCCACCAGCGCCGGCAGCGCCAGCGGGATGGTGATGCGCCGCGCGGTGGTCCAGGCGTTGCCGCCGAGGATCGCGGACGCGTCCTCCAATTCGCCCGGCATGGTGTCGAGCGCGTTGGCGACCAGCACGAACACGAACGGAAACGTGTAGCAGGAGATGACGAAGATGATCCCGGTCATCGAATAGATGTTGAACAGATGGTCGTCGGATTCGGCGCCGGTCAGGAATCGAAACAGTTGATTGAGCAGGCCGCTGTTCGGCGCCGCCAGCAATTCCCAGGCGATCGCGCCCAGGAACGGCGGCGTCACGAAGGACGCCGTCACCAGCGCGCGGATGGTCTGCCGTCCCGGCATGTCGGTGCGCGATACCAGCCAGGAGATCGGCGCCGCCACCACGCAGCAGATCACAGCCGAGGTGACGGCGATGATGGCGGTGGTGAATAACGGATCGAGGAAATCCGGATCGGTGAACAGCGTGACAAAATTCTGCAGCGTGAAATGCCGGGCCTTGTCGGTGAAGCTATAGACCGCGAGCCACGACAGCGGCATCGCGATCAGCACGATCAGGAAGGCCGCAAACAGCCACAGCACCGGCTTGGTCAGGTCGATGCGGGGTTTGGAAGCGGGGGCGACGAGGTTGGCAGCTATGGTCATGTTATCCGCGAGTTCAGATGTTTCCCTCGTCCTGAGGAGCGGCGTCTTCGCCGCGTCTCGAAGGTTGAAGCCGCAGTATGGCCTCATGGTTCGAGACGGCGCTCGCGCGCCTCCTCACCATGAGGGTCGTCAAACCCTAAACAACTTCGCATAGCGCGTCTTGATCTCTTCGCTCATCGCTTCCACGCCGGCCGCGTCCTCCTTCATCAGCTTGATGTCGGAGATCTTCCGCCGCCCCGGCTTCGAGGTCACCTGCGCGTGGGCCGAATACTGCGCGGTGAAATCGATGAAGAACTGCTGGGTCTCGCGCGTATGCAGCCAGGCCTGAAACAGTTTTGCGGCATTGGGATGCGGCGCCGAGACAAAAATCCCGGTCGGTCCCGAGATCGTCGGCGTGCCTTCGGTCGGATAGATCGGTTCGACCGGCTGGCCGGCCTCCTTCAACAGCACGACGCCGTATTCGTTGCCGTCGGCCATCACCGCGCGCTCGCCGAGCGACAGCTTTTTCGGCGGATCGGTCGACGACTGCACCTGCATCACGCGCTGCTTCGACAGTTTTTCGAAATACTCCCAGCCAAACTCGCGGACCAACTGGAAGGTCGCGGTCATGATGGTGCCGCTATAGGCGGGATGACCCTTGACCATCTTGCCGGCCCATTTCGGGTCGAGCAGGTCGGCGTAGCTCTTGGGCGCGTCTTCGGCTTTCACCAGGTTGGTGTTGTACGCGATCGAGGACAGCCAGATCCGCGAGGTCGCGAACATGCCGTCGGGATCGCGAAAGCTTTCCGGAAAATATTTCGCGATGTCCTCGGAGACGAACGGCATCAGCCAGCCGTTCTTCTTCCACGGGATGAAGTGCGAGGCGTCGGACGAGTTGATGACGTCGGCGGCATGGATGCCGGCGTCGAATTCCTGACCGATCCGCTGAAACAGCCGCTCCGAGCCGGAGCGCTCGATCTGCACGGAAATTGCGGGATAGGCCGCCTCAAAGGCCTTGCCGAGCTTTTCCCCGACCGGCAGGTCCATCGCGGAATAAAGCACCACCTTGCCTTCCTGCTTCGCGGCCTCGATCAGTTGCGGCGTGACGGCTTGCGCCGGCGGCGCAGCAGCGCGGACGGGAGATGCGAACACGGTGCCGAGCGCAAGCGCGGCCGTACCTTTGAGAACATCGCGCCTCGATAGCTTACTGTTTTTCATCGCGCGCCTCGTCTAGTCTGATCATCGGCTGAGCGCCCGGCAGCGTTCGGGCGGCAGCGTAAGCCAGACCTGCGCGCCTTCGGCGACCATGTTGGCCGGCGGCGTGACGATGCGCAACGTCGTGCCGTCGGCTATCTCGACCAGATAGTCGCGGGTGGCGCCGAGAAACACCTGCCGCGTGACGCGCCCTGCAACAGTGTTTGGCGCATTTTGCGGCGGCTGCGTCGCAAGCTCGATGTCGTGCTGGCGGATCGCGACCGCCGCGCTCTGGCCCGGCTTCAGCTTGGCGCCCACCACCTGCAAGGTCGCGCCGGCAAACGCGACATGATTCTCGTCGCGCGCGACGCCCTTGATGATGTTGCTGGCGCCGATGAAGCGCGCGACGAATTCCGATTGCGGCCGGTCATAGATGTCTTCGGGCGTGCCGAGCTGGTCGATCCTGCCGCCGTTCATCACCGCGATCAGGTCGGCGGTGGTCATGGCCTCGGATTGATCGTGGGTGACGTAGACCGTGGTGTAGCGGTATTCGTCGTGCAGCCTGCGGATTTCGAAGCGCATCTCCTCGCGCAAATTGGCGTCGAGATTGGACAGCGGCTCGTCCAGCAGCAGCGTCTCCGGCTCGACGATCAGCGCGCGCGCCAGTGCGACGCGCTGCTGCTGGCCGCCGGACAATTCGCCGGGATAACGCTGCGCCAGCGGCTCGAGTTTGGTCGTGGCCAGGATCGCGGCGAGCTTCCGCGCAATGGTGTCGCGATCGAGCTTGCGCAGGCGCAGGCCGTAGACGATGTTCTCCGCGACCGTCATGTGCGGCCACAGCGCGTAGCTCTGGAAGATCATCGACATCTTGCGGCTCTCGGGCGGCAAGGTCCTGGCCTTCGAGGACACCACGCGCTCGCCGACATGGATCTCGCCGTCGGAAGGCTCGAGAAATCCGGCGATCAGACGCAGCGTCGTGGTCTTGCCGCAGCCGGAGGGTCCGAGCAGACAGACGAGCTGACCGTGATCGATCCGCAAGCTGACGCTATCGACCACTGCCAGCGACCCAAATCGCTTGGTCAGGCCGCGCAATTCAACGGACGCCAATCGTAAACTCCCTATCTCTACGCGTATGCGGAATACGCGTGCGCCGTTGTCGGCCTTCTTATTTATTATTTATCGGTGGATCAATATAAGCACGAATGAAGGGGTGTCGGAAAGACCGGCACGCCTAAAGTCTGATCCGCCTGAGTATGATCTGGCTCGATGTCTTCGCAACGGCGGTGAGCCCTCTGTCCCCTTGTGGGAGGGCGATTATCCGGGACTTGACTTGTGGGAATTTCCAACCTTTCCGAATAGGAGGGTTGGAAATGAGGTTATTGTTTTGCAATTCCCGGCAACCGGTCAGATGGGCGGCATTGATCGTCTGTGCAATTGTTTATGGTTGCACATTTCCACGGACAGGTCGGACACGTCGATCAGTTTATCCATCAGAGTATCATCCCCGCCAAGTTTCCAGCGAGGGGGAAGATATTGCCGGATCGCATCTTCGTGCAATCCGAGCTCTACCACAAAAGATCCCACAAGATGAGAGGTGCTCCGAATATGCGGAAGGCGATCATTCAAATTGCAGACGAGGAATGAGCGAATGCTCGATCATTAAAACACGCGAGCGGCTGTGACTTCGATCGTCTGCCGCAGCGTCTTGTGAGGCTTTCACGCGTCATGATGTCGGTCTTGCGGCCGAGGATTTGGCAGCGTATTCCTTGACATCCATCAATTCAAAGACTGCCGAACTTGCCTTTTTGATTGCCGCACAACAGTTCGACGTCGGTTTTGTGACCGGCCTCACCGCGCGCCATCGAGCCGATCATGTTAAGATGCTCGACGCCGATCCGTTTCTAATCGACCTCGTCTCAACCGGCTCATAGCAGCGCTCCTCGCTTCGCTGCGTTCCATGGAATCATTATAGCAAATGCGGGTAGTCGTTTCCACGTCTTTCGGTTTCGCCGGGTCGCCCGATTGCCGAGTTACGCCCTTACACTCTCCCCGAGCCAGTCGATCGCGGCCTCGGTGCCGCCGCGGCCGTGCGGGATTTCAAGCGCGTTGAGGGCGACTTCGATCACGCCAAGCACGCCCAGAATCATCGGCGCGTTGACATGGCCCATATGGGCGATGCGGAACGCCTGGCCCTGCAACTCGCCGATCCCGACGCCCAGCACCACGCCGCATTTTTCCTTGGCAGTAACGATGCAGCCTGACCGGATCCTGATCGTTCGACATCAGGACGGTCGTCACCGTGTTGGATCGCTCGCTGGCCTCGGTGACATTGAAGCCGAGCACCTGGCCCTCGGCCCATTTGGCGACCGCGCGCCGCACCGCTTCGCCGAGCAGGCGGTGGCGCTGGAACACGTTTTCCAGCCCTTCCTCGAACAGCATGTCGATCGCCTGGCGCAGCGCCAGCAACAGATGCACCGGCGCGGTGCCGGCATATTTGCGGTAGTGCTCCTCGCCCTCGCGTTCGGTCCAGTCCCAGTAGGGCGTGCGCATGTTCGCGCTCTTGTGCACGGCCTGCGCGCGATCGTTGGCGGCGACGAAGCCCAGGCCCGGCGGCGTCATCAGGCCCTTCTGCGAGCCGGACATCGCGACATCGATGCCCCAGCCGTCCATCTCGAACGGCATGCAGCCCAGCGACGCCACCGTATCGACCATGAACAGCGCCGGGTGGGAGGCCGCCTTGACCGCCTTGCCGATCGCCTCGATGTCGTTGAACACACCGGACGCGGTATCGACCTGCGCGACCAGAATGGCCTTGATCTCGTGGCTCTTGTCCTTGCGCAGCCGCGCTTCGACCTCGCTCGGTTGCACGGCGCGGCGCCAGTCGCCTTTCAATACCTCGACCTCGGCGCCCATGGCGCGCGCTGCGTTGCCCCAGCCGACCGCAAACCGGCCGCTCTCCAGCACCAGCACCTTGTCGCCGCGCGACAGCACGTTGGAGAGCACGGCTTCCCACGCGCCATGGCCGTTGGCGATGTAGATGTAGGATTTGCCCTTGGTCGCGAACAGCTTGGAGAGATCAGCCAGCAGGCTGTCGGTCAGATTGATCATCTGATCGGAATAGATGTCGAGTGCCGGGCGGTGCATCGCCCGCAACACTTCGTCGGGCATGGTGGTGGGCCCGGGGATGGCCAGAAATTCCCGGCCCGCGCGAACGGTCATTGTTTGGATTTCCTTACAGATTGCCGGTCATGGATGCAGGCTAACGGCGGGAATTTCAAGGTGCTGAGACCTATTTCTGGAGCGCATCGGCTATGCCGTGCCAGATTTGATCCTTCAGCTCGGTTGCGGGCGGGCTCGGAATCACGGTGATGGGCGCACTTTGCCTCTGGCAATCCAGAACCAGCCGCAGAATCCAGACCTCGCCGTCGGTGTAATAGAGATCGCCGCCGCCATTGTATCCGGTCACGGTCGGGCCAATTCCGGTCACCTGATATTTGGCGGTTGCCTGGCCAGCGGTCTCCAGGTCGGTCACGAGCCGTTGCCGCTCGGCGTCGAGATCGGCATCGATGTGATGGGTGATGGCGCCGGTGAAATGGCTGACGCCGACGCCCTTGTCGAAGGTGACGGCGCCGAGCCAGACCGGCCGCTTCTCCTGGCCCTGGTCCAGCACCTTCCAGAATCGGACATGATGGCGGCGATCGGCGCTGTTGCCCGCCGGCTTTTCGAACGCGAGATCCTCGCGGCGGCCGAGATAGAACAGGTTCGAGACCGGCGCATCCTTGTAGGCGCGGTCGAGCAGCACGCTGCCGGCGATCTCGATCGAGGAGCGGAACGTCACGGGGTCGGCGGGAAACCACCCCGCGCCTTTCATCGCGCACAGCACTTCCTTCTCGTCGCCGATCAACCCGACATTGATCGGGTCGCCGGGAATGCCCTGCTTCGTCCGCGTCAGCATCGGCAGATCGGCGAGCCCCTTCTGGTGCTCGTGGTGGGTCCAGAACGCGGGCAGCACGAGATAGGCGAGGACGGTGTAGGCCAAGACCACGGCCAGCAATGCCAGCAGCACGCGCTCGAGCCGCGACCGATCGCGCAGCTGCTCGGACTCCAGATCGTCATAAAGATCAGCCACGGCGCGGCGCTCTCACAACATTTTCCGATTGCTCGCGCGGGGGAGGTCGACACGCTCGATAGAGCGTGCGGGTGGGGGAAGTCTATGCCCTCGACCAGCGCGTTTTGCGGAGGCACCCCCACCCCACCCTCCCCCGCGAAAAGCGCGGGACAGGGAGTGCACTTCCGTCGCCGATCGATCAAATCCTATCGCGCTTTAGCGCCTGGTTTCGCGGCAGCCGGCGGCCTCGGCCTCTTCGGTCGAGCAGAACCAGCGCGTGCCCTTGCTGATATTCATCTTGATCTGCGCGTACCAGCGGCTGGTCGGCTTATGGTAGATGCATTCGCCGGAAGAGTTGACGTTGCCCTTGATGGTGCAGTCCGGCGAGGGCGCGACCGATCCGGAGGCCGACGCCAGCAGCACCGCGTGCGAATTGGCCGGCGGCTTGGTGGCGCCGAGGATCGCGGTCTTCTTGTTGCGGATGCGCCAGTCCCACGGCGCGATGAAGGCGCCCTGCCACATCCCGGCCTTGGCCTCGCGCGCGGCGGCCTCGTCGGCATCGTAGTCGTGCGAGACGCGGGCGTAGGACAGCGCCCAGCCGTTCTTGACCATCCATTTCTGGATGTCCTCGCCGTCGACCTCGCAGCGCGCGATCGATCGGCCGCGGCGGTCGGTCGAGTTGACGTGGCAGGTCCAGCTCTTGTTGTCGGCATGCTTGATCAGCGCGTCGCGCGCGGCGACGCCGCAGGTCCAGCGTTCGGCGGTGTTGTTGAGGCAGAGCTGATCGACCGACGGCGCGTCGATGCCGAAAAGCCGGATGCGGCTTGATCCGATCTGCACCTGGTCGCCCTCGCGGATTTTTGGCACGCCGGTGATGTCGGCAGCTTGCGCGAGCGACGGCAGCAGCAGCACGACAGCTGAAATCAGTAATTTCATGAACATGAACGGGCCGGAAGCAATGGGGCCTGGATAGACGCGCCGATTGTGGTGCGGATTTGACCGCGGTGCCAGCGGCGAGTGGCCGCCGGTTTCAATTTAACGAGATGGCCAGTTAACCCCATTCCAGTCGTCATCCGCGAAGCGGGTGACCCAGTATTCCAGAGACGTGCAGTGATTGAACCGAGACGCCACGGCGTACTGGATACCCCGCTTTCGCGAATGCCGGGGCCGACGCAGCGGAGCTAGCCCCGCCCCAGTCATCGCCCGGCGCGCCAGCGCCAGCCCCATCAGCACGAAGGCCGAGGTGACCTCGCTGCCGCCGACCAGGATGCGGGTCGGGGTCTTCATCTTGTTCCACTCGTAGGCGCGATAGGGCCCATGGCGGCCGCCTTCGCCGAGATGGCCGACGATGCAGTTCAGCGCCGGGGTGAAGCTCGCAGACGTCGGCGCCGAGATGGCCGAGCGCGATCAAGGCCAGCGCCGCGTCGAACACGTTCATCTCGGCGATGATCAGTTCGCCCTGCACATAGGCCAGCACGCGGGCGCGGATGAGGTCGAACGCGCCGTCGGGATCGATCGCCTGCCGCGCGGCCGGCGGCAGCATCATGAAAGCCGCATAGCAGCGGCCGAAATAGGCGCAGTAGAGCTCCGGCAGATAATAGATGTGCGAGCGCGGATCGGCGAACGCGCCGCTTTCGGCCAGCCGCTTCTGGAACACGATGATGCGGCGGACCACCTCCAGCCGCTGCGGCGTCTCCAGCACCTTCCAGCGGCTCAAATTGCGGAACGAGACTTCGAGGATGTCGAGATTGAGCGTCGGATCGAGATCGTTGCCGAACGGCCGCTCGCCGGCAAAACTGTCGATCCAGGTGGCGACCCCGCCCTCGAAATCGATATTGTCGTTGATCGGCACCGTCACGCGGGGCTCGTTGCTGCCTTCGCGGACCTGGTAGCCGGCATAGAAGTCGAGCAGCGGCTGGTTCAGGATCGGATCGTCCGAGCCGGCCTGGGTCGCGGCCGAGAACGAGCAGGCGGTGGTGTCGCAATCCGGCACGTAGACGCCGAAGCCCAGGTCCTGCTTGATCTGGGCGAAGAAGCGCGAAAAGCGCGGATGCGGCAGCGGCGCCAGCGCGGTGACCACGTTGAACGTCGTGCCGTCCAGCGCGCGCACCTCCTCCCGGCTGGTCACGAGGCAGAAATCGACCATCTCGGCGATCGCCCGCCGCGCGGCGGCGACTTCATCCGGCGTGGCGAGGCCGGTCTCGACAAAACTCAAGCAGCGCCTCGGTGAAGAACGCGTCGTAATAGGCCGAGCGATGGCGGATCTGCACCGGCGCCCACATCGGCTCGGCAATGCCGGTCCACGGCGGGTTGATCAGGGCGGCGGCCGGCGAGCGGGCGATGAAGACGCGCGCCAGGTTGAACAACAGCGTCGAGTTCTTGTAGCCGCGCGAGTTCAGCCCGGTCAGCGCCATCGCCATCTCGCGGCCGCGCAGGTCGGCGTCGCCGATCAGGTTGAACGCCGCATAGGTCGGGATGAAGCCGTTGCTGCGGAACGCGCGCAACAGGTGCGCGGCGCAGTCGCGGATCACGCGGTCGATTTGGCTTGAGCGCCGGCGCCGGCCCGGACGGCGGCGCGTCCGCTTGGTTTCGGATGCGACAGCGCGATGGTATCGAGCAGCGCCGCGACCGGCTGGCCGATTTCCCCCCAGTCCGGCGCCTCGTCGTCGCGCGCCTGGCGGATCGCCTCGCGCAGCCTCGCAAGCCGCGCGGCGTCGCGCAGTTCGGGCAGCCCGGCCCGGCGCAACAGCGGCCGCAGCGCGAGATTGCCGAGCGCGGTCCGGTAGAATTTCGCCAGATGCGGATCGCCGCCGTGCTGACGGAACAACAGCGGATCGCAGACGTCATAGAGCGACGGGCCGTCCTTGGCCGCTGTCAGCGCGCGGCATGCGGCACCGGCAAAATACTGAAAACTCATCCACGCTCTTTCCGGAAATCCGCCCGCGATGCCTTGTCGCGCCATCCCCCAATACCGCTCGCCAGACCGGATTTGTCCCCAAACGGCGCTCGAAGCTTCAAGTGCTTGAAAAGCTATCCGAATAGGCAGGAAACACAAATGTGATGGAGGTCACGGCGATGCCGCGCGGTTTGGCCGCATGGTTGCGGTGCAGGGAATGGCCCTCTGCCGGACCATAAATCGCTCCGGCAGCGGCAGATATTATCCAATTCTTCCAGTGGGTTAACCGGTATGCGCGGGGGCGGCTTGCCGGATCTGTCCAGTCGGGTTAAGGGATTGTTTGTTGCGGTGCCGCAAATTGAGCCCAATTAGAAGACAACACCGAGTAGTAGCCCTCAAACTCGAGACGACCTTGGCGCGACCAACGTTGCGCACTAGTGACCAGGATTGACCCGTGATGAATGTAAGGCAACGTCGCATCTCCCGCCGCTCCATCGCCATCGCGGCGCTGGTGGCCGGCACGGTGTCGCTGGCGATCGGCGCCCATGCCGCGCTGAACATGCGCACGCTGGATGCCGCGAAAGCGGTCGCGACCGAGCAGAGCGCGGATGCGACCAGGAAAGTGTCGCGCCTCGCGCTCGTCATCGGCAACGGCCATTATCCCGACGCCAACGCGCCGCTGACCCAGCCGATCAACGATGCCCGCGCGCTGTCCGATGCGCTGCGCCGCAACGGCTTCGACGTCGACATGCTGGAAGACGCCAGCAAGGACGACATTGCGCGCGCCGTCGACCGGCTGAAGGCCAAGATCAGGCCGGACTTCGGTGGTGATGCTGTTCTTCGGCGGCTACGGCATTCAGTCCGGCCGCGAGAGCTACATGATCCCGGTCGACGCCACGATCTGGAAGGAGAGCCGACGTCCGCCGCAACGGCGTCAGCATCGAATCGGTGCTGGACGTGATGAAGGAGCAGGGCGCCCGCGCCAAGCTCGCGGTGGATCGACGCCTCCCGCCGCAACCCCTATGAGCGCCGCTTCCGCGCCTTCTCCCATGGGCTGGCCCCGATCAACGCCCCCGACAACGCGCTGGTGCTGTCCTCGGCGACGCCCGGCAAGGTCGCCGACGATTCCGCTGGCGACGACAGCGTGCTGGTGACCGAGCTGCTGACCAACCTGAACACGCAGACCATCTCGGGCGCCGAAGCCGTCTTCAACAAGACCCGCGTCGCCATCTCCCGCGCCTCCGACGGCCAGCAGGTCCCCTCCGTCTCCTCCTCGCTCCTGGAAGACGTCCGCTTCGGCGGCGACGCGGGCAGCTGAGGCCCACGAACGCCTTACGTCCCCTTCCTCGTGCCGCACCCTTGGTAGTCATCGTCCGCGAAGGCGGACGACCCAGTATTCCAGAGGCGTCAGTGACGGAATCGAGATGTCGCGGCGTACTGGATGCCCCGCCTTCGCGGGGCATGACGGAGAATGTTTAGCTCCCGGCTATGCCTGGATACAGATCGTCCCAATTGGGATTTCGCGCCTCGATCAATCGAACCTTCCAGGCCCGATTCCACTTCTTCAAACGCTTTTCGCGCTTGATCGCATTTTCGATATCATCGAACTGTTCGAAGTAGACCAGCCTCGCAACCTCGTATTTCTTCGTAGCCATCGACCAGCTTCAGCCGATGTTCGCCGACGCGGCGAATGAGGTCGTTAGTCACGCCGATGTAGAGCGTGCCGCCGATTCGGCTGGCGAGGATGTAGACGTAGAAGCTGCGTGTCCCAGCGGTCAATCTCGCTCACTGTCATGCCCCGCTTCAGGCGGGGCATAGCAACGAGGCTGCCAGTTTTTTATCTGAGCTGTCATCGTCCGCGAAGGCGGACGACCCAGTATTCCAGAGACGCCAGTGCATAGAATTGAGAGGCCGCGGCGCACTGGATGCCCCGCATGCGCGGAGCATGACGATCCTGGGCTGTCGTCGTCCGCCAACCGGTCCGGCCGCGGCGGCGACAGGCTCCGGCGGGATCCAGTACTCCGCGGCGTCTCGGCTGAGCCACCAGCCGCGGCGTACTGGATGCCCCGCCTTCGCGGGGCATGACGATCCTGAGCTGTCATCGTCCGCGAGGCGGATGACCCAGTTTCCAGAGACGACAGAATCGAGAGGCCGCGGCGTACTGGATGCCCCGCCTTCGCGGGGCATGACGAGGCGAGGTGACGCGCAGCCCCCGCTAACCCCCGCCCTTGCCCACCATGATCGGCCGCACCGGATCGCCCTCGCGCAACAGCGCCCCCGCCCGCGCCACCACGTCGTCGCCCTCGGTCAGCCCGCTCTTGATCTCGACATTGCCGCCGGACATCAGCCCGACCTCGACCGACTTGGTCTCGACCCGGTCGCGCTTCACCACCTGGACCACGGCGCCGCCGGTGCCGTAGAGCACGGCGGTGAGCGGCACCGCGAGCCCGCCGCAGCTCTGGTCGATGGTGATGATCGCCCGTCCCGACGAATTGACCAGCAGCCGCCGGCTGGTGGTGATGGCGATGAAGACCTGGCCGAGCTGGCTGTTGGGCTCGACCGTCGGCGCCGACCCGGCGGACGATGCCCTGGACGTCGCCGGCGCCGACGATGTGGATCGCGGCCGATTGCTTGGCCGCGAGCTTGGGAAGATCCTCGGTCGGCACCAGGCCGACCAGATCGTATTCGCTGCGCGCGATGATGTTGAACAGCGCCTCGCCGCGCCCCGAGGCCATAGCCCCCACGATCGCCGTCGAGGCCGAGATCACGCCCGCGACCGGCGCCTGGACGTTGACCGAGCCGCCTTCGGGCAGGTTGAGCCGGGCCAGCGTCTGGCCGGCGGTGACGGTGTCGCCGGGATCGGCCAGCACGTCGGCGACCTTCAGCCCCTGCCGCTCCGGCCGCACCGCGCTCTCCTCGCGCGCAATCACGATGCCGGAAACCTCGACGACATTGGCAAAGCAGGTCTTCGCCGCCTTGAGCACGGTGACCGCGGCGCCCTTGGGGGCGTCGGGGTCGTCGGCGGAGCGGGCCGGGTGGGCGAAAGAGGAGGAGGGCGGCGAGGGCGAGCCAGTTTGCGCGAAAGCGCGCGCGAGACGAGGTGGTTCATCGGCGGTCCAGTCCAGTTCCGGAAGTTATGGATATCAGAAGGAAGGTCCTCCAGACAACCGGCAATGGAAATTGGGTATAGTGATATCAGCCTAATGGTGCCTGAACGACTTCGGCCCGAACGCAGTGCTAGTCTTGACCATGGCTGAGCAAGACAAGATCGGAAAACCTTGGAACAATGATGAGCTCGATGCCATCGTCGCTGACTATTTCTCGATGTTGAGGGCCGAGCTATTTCGGCAGCCATATGTCAAATCTCATCACAGCGCGGTCCTCATGCAACAAATCGGACGAACGCATCGATCTGTAGAGTTCAAGCATCAAAACATATCCGCCGTTTTGGAAGAAATGGGATTGCCTTGGATCGTCGGTTATAAGCCAAAACGAAATTATCAGGTCTCGATTTTTGGTGCGATCGACCGTTATCTTTCGTCACACGAAGACGTAGTCTATCACCAGCTGCCTCCGAAAGTGCTCGCAATAGCTGACGATGGCGTTATGTTTGTCGATGCCCCCAAATTGGAATTTCAGCCCAACAGGCCCTGGCAGCTTGAGCGGCTGGTTAGAAAATTTGATCCAGTAGAACGCGATCTACGCAACCGGACTTTGGGCCGAGCGGGCGAAGAATTTGTCTTGGAAATAGAAAGGAAGAAACTTGAAAAATTCCGGCCCCAGACCTTTAAAAGGATAAGATGGATATCGGCGGAGGAGGGCGATGGCGCAGGATATGATATCCTTTCCTTCGAGCCGCGACGGTCGAGAACGTCTAATTGAAGTCAAAACGACGAATGGAGCAGCTGGGACTCCGTTCTTTATCTTTCCGAAAACGAATGTCAAAGGGCTGCCGCATCTGCGAAATCATGGCGGTTGTATCGCGTGCATTTATTCGCTCAGAACCCCCGTATTTTTCAGATAGCTCCCCCTCTGAACAAAGTGCTTCACTTGCGTCCGGATATTTGGCGCGCATCGTTTTCGTGATCCTCGGTGAGCTTCCAATCCAATTGGTGAAGATCGAGGGGAGATCGTGGATAAGAACGCCGCCGGAAAATCAAGTCCTGAATTGACCGGCGCGCCGGTTGCCTGATGGGGACGCCGGCAACTGACTTGAAATCTTCGAGATTGAGCCTAGATCAGCGATGCATCTCGACGAAGGCTGGCACCTTCACCAACCTGCCACACTGCGGCAAGGTGGTTTTCCACAAACGTGGGATGTGGCCGTTTTGACGGCAAACTCAGCAGAGCGGTGCCAGCCCTCATTTTGAAAAGAGGGTTATATGACAGCGCCAATTCCTATTCCTGCCCACCAAGGCCTCATAACTCGCAGAAGCGTCTTCGTTGGCGCAGCCGCCTCAGGCCGACCTCCCGCAAGCGGGCTGCCAAACCCTGATCGTCGTTGCCGACGCGATCCATGGAATGATATCGTGGGGCAGAGCAATCTAGTGAAGGAGGCTGCCATGCAGGTGTTCAAATGGGACGACAGCCTTGTGGTGCGGCTACCCGAGACGCTGGTCGCGGAAATGGACCTGACGGACGGCGACGAACTGGCCATCGTCGAGAGTTCGAAGCAGAAGGTTGTCGTCGAAAAAGTGGACCGGCGGGCGCGGTTCCTCAAGGACATGGAGCAGTTTCGCTGGCCTGCCCCCGAAGGTTACAAATTCGATCGTGACGAAGCGAACGAGCGGTGAAGCGGTTCTTTGACACCAACCGGTTGCGATGTGGTAACATATATGGTACCATATGATCCGGGTTGAAGAGTTCATCACCGACGAGGATGTGAGCCCCTTCCGGCGCTGGTTCGATGCGCTCGACGAGCAGGCCGCGGCTGGGTGACCCTTGCCATCGATCGCCTTGGCGAAGGCAACTCGTCCAACGCGAAGTCGCTGAGCGAGGGTCGTCTCGGAACTGAGGATCAATCGCGGCCCCGGCTATCGCGTCTATTTCGGCTGGGACGGCAAGGTGCTTGTGATTCTGCTGGGCGGCGGCACCAAGAAGCGGCAGCAGAGTGATATCCGGGTAGCGCTACGCCACTGGCACAGCTACAAAGAGCGCAAGGCGTCCGGACGGGCCAAAAGGAAATGACCATGCCCCTGACCAGGAGTTTTCGCGAGACGGTGCAGGCGCGGGCGCGCCGCGACGTCAAGTTCCGCAAAGCGCTGCTCGGTGAGGCGATGCAGGCGTTGCTCGACGGCAATCTGGAGGAGGGGCGCGCCGCGCTGCGCTCCTGCATCAATGCCACGATCGGCTTCGAAAAGCTCGGCGCCGCGCTCGGCCGTTCGCCCAAGAGCCTGATGCGGATGTTCGGACCTTCGGGCAATCCCACCGCCGAAAACCTGCTGGCCGTGATCGGCCTGTTGCAGACGGAAACCGGCGTTCGGCTGCAAGTGCGCGCGGTGGCCGACGCGGCCTGAGGATGGGTGACCCGATGAAGGACGAATACGATTTCTCGACCGCCGAGCGCGGCCGGTTCTTCCGGAAGGGCGCGCGGCTGGTGCCGCCGGTGGCATCTGGCAGCCTGACGTGCTCGACCATCTATCCGAGCTGGCCACGGTCCGGGGCGTCTCGCTGAATGACCTGGTCAACACGCTGCTCAAGGAGGATATCGAGCGGATCGACCCGGCGAAATAGCTTGTTGCGCAAGAAACCATTCCGCTTTGCGGGACCCCAAGGGTTGAATCTTCATCAACTTCTGATTTTCGGAATTTACCTTGACAACCCCAAATCAGCATTATAGCGATTTGGTCCCACCCCTCAGAGGGGCGGCTCGAGAACGTCACGGACGCGGGGTGGGATGCGGTGGACGCAAAGGCGGCGCTAGACGGGCGACGCCAAAGCGGACGGCGAAGTCGTGTGGTCCTGACGCCCCGACGCTGGCGTCAAGTTCGCGAGATGCAAGCTTCTCAGGGGTGACGGTGGCAAGAGAGCCCGGTCCCCGGGGAGATCACGTATAAGCTGTTAAAACCATTGCGTGGGGAATGCCGGATGTTTCCGGTGCCTCCGCTGTGAATACTCGTGTGCATACTCCAACTACAAAGCGCACACGAGGCTGCGGGTGCATTGGGCACCCGGCATTCCCCGCGCCCTCTGATTTCCTCATGGCGCCATCGTTTAGCAAACCTCGGACGCATCGTGCCGCGAGAACGCGGCGGTGTGTCTTGCGAACAATGCGGCTGTTTGAAAACTCGCGCCATACCCACAATCGTCATACCCCGCGAAGGCGGGGTAACCAGTACGCCGCGGCCTCTCTGTGTTACCGCGCTGTCTCTGGAATACTGGGTCGCCCGCCTTCGCGGGCGATGACAGCGGAGTGAATAGCGACAGCGGAGTCCATGGCGACAGCGGAGTGGATGTCCCGCTCACTTTCTCCGCCGCGCCTCTCCCTACTTCCCCGCCGCACCGCGGCCGCGCCGGCCTCCACGACATTATCCACTTCCTCGCGCCAGCTCTTGATCTCCATCGCCAGCACCGGGTGATTGAATCCCTTCAGCACGAGATCGTCGAGCGGGCTCGCCTCGACCCAGGGCTCGACCATGCCGAAGACGCGGCGGCTGGCGACGATCTGGCCGGCCTTGGCTTCGTCGCAGAGCCGCGAGGCGAGGTTGGTGACGCTGCCGATCGCGGCGTATTCGAGCCGGTGCTCGAAGCCGATCTGGCCCAAGGTCGCATAGCCGAGCGCGATGCCGACGCCGAAACCCAGACTATGGCCGCGGTTGCGCCACTTCTCGGTCAGCGCGCCGATCACGTCGCGCATCTCGACCGCCATCTTCACCGCGCGCTTGGTGTGGTCGGCAAATTGAATCGGCGCGTTGAACAGCACCATCACGCCGTCGCCGGCATAGCGGTCGAGCGTGCCCTCGTAGCGGAAGATCAATTCGCCGAGCGCTGCGTGATATTCGCGCAGCACGTTCATGGCCTCTTCCGGCTCGGTGGTCTCGGTGAACGCGGTAAAACCGCGCAGGTCGCAGAACACCACCGTCACCTCGCGGCGATGGCTGTCGAGCAGCGAGTCGTGGCCGTCGGAGGAGGCGATCAGTTGCGCGACCTGCGGCGCGAGAAAGCGCTCGAGTTTTCGGATGCGCTCGATCTCGCCGAGCTGCTTCTCGACCCGCTCCTCCAGCGACCGGTTCCAGTTGCGCAGCTGCTCGGTCTGCTCGGTGAGCTTGTCGGCCTGCTGCTGCACCACGCTGTTGGCCGAGGCCAGCTCGCGGCCCTTGTGGTCGACTTCGGTGAACAGCCACGCATTGCGCATCGCCAGCACCGATTGGTGCGCAAACGTCCGCATCAGCCCGATCAGGTTTTGCGGAAACTCGCCGGCGGCGCGGCGCAGCACGACGAGCGCACCGAGCACGCCCTGCTGGTCGACCAGCGGCACCACCAGCACCGAATGAAAGCCGGCGGTGATCGCGACATCCCGAGCAGATGATCGGTCGCGGTCGACAGATCGGGCACCGCGACCGGCTCGCCGGTGCGCGCGGCCTCGGACAGGATGCTGTCGCCTTCGTCGATGCTGAGATGCTCGCCCTCGGCCTGCTTGTCGATGCCGCCGGCCTCGACCAGGTTGAACTGATGTTTGGTTGCGTCATAGCTGTAGATCAGGACCGCGTCGGCATGGGTGATCTCGAGCGCCCGCGAGGCCACCGTCGGCAGCACCGCGTTGAGGTCGAGCGAGGAGGAAACCGCGCGGCCGACCTCTTCCAGCACCTTCAACTCGTTGATCGACTGCGCGAGGTCGCGGGTGCGCTCTTCCACCTTGGATTCGAGGCCGGAATAGGTTTCGGCGAGCTGGCCGGCCATGTTGTTGAACTGATCGGCGAGCTCTTCCAGCTCATCGCCGGTGGTGACATCGATGCGATGGCTGAAATCGCCGGCGCCGAGCCGCCGCGCGCCGGTCGAGAGCGCCGTGACCGGGATCAGCATGCGGCGGGCGAGATAGGTGCCGGCGAGGATCGCGACCACCAGGCCGAGGCCGATCAGCAAGGCGCCGCGCAGCAGCTGGTCGCGGATCGGCGCCAGCGCCTGCGCGGTCGGCTGCTCGAAGAACACGATCCAGCCGAGTTTTGGCACCGCGCTGGAGGCAGTCAGCACCGAATTGCCGTCGGCGTCGGTGCCCGAGGCCAGCGGCTGGCCGTTCGGCGCGGTCAGCGCGGCGACCTGGGGCAGGGCGGAGAGGTCCTTGGCGACCTCCGGGCCCTTCGAGGAGCTCGCCAGCACCTGGCCGCGCGTATCGACCACATAGGCGAACGACGCCTTGCCGACCTGGGCGTCGCCGAGGAAGTCAGTGAGGAAGCCGAGGTCGATTTCGGCGACGGTGACGCCGGCGTTGAAGCCGGAATGCGCCACCGAGATCGACATGAAGGGTCTGGAGCCGGAAAAATAAGCCGGCGAGTAGTCGACGCCGCGGGCGACCGTCTCGGTAAAGCGCGGGTCGCGCGAAAAGTCGGTGCCGCTCGCGACCGAGATCGCGGTGCGCGACAGTTTCAGGAGTTCGCGGCCCTGGCCGTTGAGCTGGGTGAGCTGGCTGACCGGCGCGACCTGGTTCAACAGCTGGGCGTAGTCGTTGCGGCGCTCGCCGCCGCCGGCGCGGGTGACCCAGGAGATCTGCCGCTCCAATTCCGCGACCGACTGCTCGATCCGCTTCGCCGTGGCGTCGGCCTTCTCGCTCATGGCATCGGTCAGCGTGGTCTTGGTGGCGCGGTAGCTGATCCAGGTCTCGGTCAGGCCGTTCACCGCCAGCACGAACACCACGAGGCCGACCAGCGAGACCACATACTTGGCGAACAGCCCCTCGCGCAGAAACCAGATCTTGTCCTTGACGCCGATCATCCAGACCCTCGTGCGCCCCCGTTGATCCGGTGGGCGTGCCAAACCGCTGCAAGCGACGGGCCGCGCGAAAAGGCCTTTCTAGCACAGTTTGACGGGGTCGGCCGGCTGGCCGGGGGCGTGGTTAGCGGCATGGACGGCAGCAGGCTCGATCCCGAGGGGCGCCGGGCACGCTCCATCGCTCCCTCACCCGCGCTTGCGGGGGAGGGTTGGGGTGGGGGTGTCTCCGCAAACTCCGCTGGTCGAGGGGATAGACCTTCCCCCACCCGCCGCGCCCTTGCGGGCGCGTCGACCTCCCCCGCAAGCGGGGGAGGTAAGGAAAGGGGCAGCCGGCCTCAGTTCGGCGCGCGGTTGAACAACTGCTTCAGCACGTCGTTCATCGGCTGGCTGTCCTGGGGCACCGTCGGTGTGGCCTCGCCCTGCCCGGGCGCCGGCGGCGGGGGTGCCGCGACTTGAGGCTGCGAGGCTTGCGGTTGCGCGGCGGGCGTTCCCGGGACACCTCGCGGACGGCTGGCGCCCGCGGCACCGAGTCCTTGGCCACCGAGTCCCTGCTGGATCAGGCTGCCGAGCGTCTCGCCGAGCTTGCCGCCGAGCGGGTTGGACTGCGCGGCGTCGCCGCCAGAATTGGCGGTGCCGGCGCCGGGCTGGTTGCCGCCCAAACCGCCCAGGAGTCCGCCGAGACCGCCGCCGTTGGTCCCGAACAGGCCCTTGCCCATCTCCTTGAGCTTGGCATAGGCCGCATCCGGATTGTCCAGCATGCCGGCCATGTCGGGATAGATGCGCGGCTCGGCCCACGGGCCGTCGATGACAACGGGAATGCCGAGCCCGACCGGATCATTGGTGCGGCCCTGACCCTCGGTGGTCAGCACCAGCTTCGGCTCGACCCGGAAGCCCAGCATCTTGGTGCCGAGGTCGATGGTGCCGGTGCCGGTCAGGCGCACCAGCGGGCCGACCAGGTTGAGGTCGGTCGTGGTGGCCTGGCCGCGGTCGATCCGGAACGAGGCCGAGAGCTGGGTCAAGTCGGTGGCCTGCTCCTTCTCCTCCTGCCAGCCCGACAACGGCCGCGCCGTCAGCTGCCGGATCATCTGGGCGACGTTCAGCCCGCGGATCGCGCCGTCCTGGAAGATCAGGAACACGGTGCCGCTCATGTTGGACATGATGGCGCGCTGGCTCGCGCCGGTCGAGCGCGCGGCGATCTTCGCCTGCATCTTGCCGTCGAGCTTGTCGAAATCGGCAAGGCTGGTCAGAAGCGGCAGAGCGCGCACGCCGACGAGGTCGCAATGCATCGCATAGCTCGGCTCTCGGCTCGAGGCGTCGACGATCAGCTCGCCGGTGGCCTGTCCGCCATAGGTCCCGAGGTTGGACACCGCCGCCTTCAAGACGCCGCCGGCGAGCGTGGCGTCGATCTGGGCCGGCGCGAAACGCGCATTCGCAATCGCGATGTCGGCGGCCGACAGGCGGACCTGGGCGTCGACATAGTTCAGGCCGGTGAGGTCGATCGGCGCGTTGCTCCAGGGCTCGGAGCCGGATGTGGGTTGCTGCTTGGCGCCGGCAATCTCCAGCCGCTGGAAGTCGAGGTCGAGCTTGACCAGCGGCTTGCTGGCAACGTCGACCGAGGCCCAGCCGTTGAAGGAGGCGTCGCCGAGCGATCCGGTCACCCCGTTGATCATCACCACCGAGCCGTTGAGCCGGACCTCGGCGCTGGCCGACAACGGCGCCTGCAACAGGCCGGGCGCGTCGAGCACGAGTTCGGTCGGCATGTTCTGCCGCTCGCTCGGCGGCGCTGTCGCCTTGACGTCGAATTTGAACGGATTGGTGCCCGCGCGCGCCGTCCCCGTCAGCCTGATCTTGCGGTCGGCGCCGACAGTGGCTGCGGCATTGATACCGTCGATCCGGTTATCGACCCGGTCACGCAGGTTGGCGAAGGCGATCGTACCGTCGGTAATGGTCACGCGATCGATCGCAACCGCGTTGGCATCGTCCGACGAAGCCGCTGGTCTTGCGCTCGGGGCGAGCGAGCGGTTGCGCTCGCGCAGTAGCGGGACGTAGAGCACCGGCCTGGTGACGATGAGCGCGCTGATCTTGGGGCGACCGGACCACAGGCTCGACAGGCTGGTGTCTGCCTGCAGGCTTTCGACCGTCACGCGGTTAGAGCCATCGCGGTCTTTCGGGTCCTGCAGCGCGATGTCGCTCAAGGTCACGTTCAGCGACGGCCACAGGCCGATCCTGGTCGAGCCGGCGATGGTCAATCGGTATCCGGTCTCGCGCTCGACCCGGTCCTGGATCGCTGAGGTCAGGAAGCCCGAGGGGATGCCGATGAACAACAGCAGCGTCAGCATCACGACGATGGCAGCGACGGCGGCGCTGGCGATTTTCAATGCTCTCATGTCGACGTTCCCGGCGGCAAACGGCACCATGCGATCCCATTAGTCTACCGCGTAAGGGAGATCGCTCAAAAGGACCCAAAAATAATCCGGGGATGCTGCAAAGATATGTGACTTATGACACACTTTCCCCTGACGTGGATTTGCCAAGCTATTTTTAGCTGATAAGGGCATTGCAAATGAGCAAACAGGCCGAATTTGCGGTCATTTTGAAGATGAATCCGATGTTCTCGGACCTCGGTTCCGACGAACTGCAGCGGCTCTCGAACCTTTGCCACACCCAGCATTTGGGGGTGGGCGAGGTTCTGTTCCAGAAAGGCGATCCGGGCGACGCGCTGTTCGGGGTTCGCCGCGGCCAGATCCGAATCGAGACCGGCGCCGCCGACGGCAGCCGGCTGACGCTGAATTTCATGGGGCCGGGCGAGCTGTTCGGCGAGGTCGCCGTCCTCGACAGTCAGAGCCGCACGGCGGACGCGGCCGCGGCCGAGGCCACGGAACTGTTCGTGCTGCGGCGGGAGGATTTCTTGAGCTTCCTCGAGCGCGAGCCAAAAGTCGCGATCAAGATCATCCAGCTGCTTTGCCAGCGCATCCGCTGGCAGAGCGAGCGGATGGAGGAATTGGTGCTGCAGCCGTTGCCGGTGCGGCTCGCCCGCCGGCTCTGCGCGCTGGCAGACGATTTCGGTTCCGAGGTGCACATCTCGCAGGAGCAGCTCGGCGTCTTCGTCGGCGCCGCGCGCGAGAGCGTCAACCGCCAACTGCAGCTCTGGCGCAAGGACGGTATTCTGGATCTGCAGCGCGGCCGCGTGCTGTTGCAGAACATCACGCGCCTGGCCGCGATCGCGCGCAACGAATGACGCGCCGGAGCGTTTTCGAGCGAACAGCCTGGCGCGGACCTGATCCGCGGTGGGCAAGCTCGCGGACCGTTCGCGTAAAGAAGACGCGTCAGAATGCCGCGGCGGTTTCCGCAGCTCTCACAATTGCCGCCTTTGAAGGCGTGTGCGCGCGCGGATTACACTCATGGCTTGAGCGCGCGGTGTTGCTTCACCACGAAGCGCACTGACGTACCATCGATATTGTCTTTTTCCGGCCAGCCGCGTGACGCGAAAATTCGCGCCGACAACATTGAGGCCGCGCCTGCAAAACATGATCTCAATTGGGACACCAAGTTTCGGAAATTGGGACATGAACAGTTTGTAATGAAAATTAACACGTTGTTTGGCAGACACGACGGCTGACGCATTTCCGTGCGCAATGCGTTTGGGGACTCGAAGACGTTTGCCTGCCGAAAGCGCGGAGTTTGTAATTGAGTTTGTACCGATGAGTCTCTGCGTACCCCGCATACCCTGCGAACGCCGCGTATGTGGAAACTTGTCCGGCGCGCTGGCGAAGGGGTTTTCTGGGCTGGTTGGCCGATGCTGAAGCTGAAGCCGGATGGATCATCCCCTGCCTGCTGATCGGATTTGTCGCCGTCTGGCTGATCTATTTCAGCGTCGCCTATGTCGGGGGCAATCTGCACCCCGACGTGCTGGAAACCTGGACGCTGGGGCGCAGCCTTGAATGGGGCTATTCGAAGCATCCCCCGCTAATGGGATGGGTCGCGCGAGCGTGGACGTCGGTCTTTCCACTCACCGACTGGTCGTTTCATTTGATGGCTTTGACCAACTCGGCCGTCGCGCTGTGGACCGTTGATCTGATCACGCGTCGCTTCGCGAGCAGTGACAAGAGACTGCTGGTGCTGCTGCTGTTGATGCTGACGCCGATCTACCAGTTTCACGCCGAGCGATTCAACGCCAACGCGGTCCTGCTCGCGACCTGGCCGCTCGCCACCTATTGCTTTCTGCGGTCCTTCGAACAGCGCGATATCGGATGGGCGGTGGCCGCCGGCCTCACGGCGGCACTCGCGATGCTGGGCAAGTATTATTCGGTCTTTCTCATCGTAAGCTTTGCTCTTGCCGCGATCTGCCACCCGCAGCGACGTGCCTATTTCGGATCGAGGGCTCCCTGGCTTTCGGCAGCCACAGGCTTGGTCGCGCTCGCGCCGCATCTGTATTGGCTGGTCACGACCGGCGCCCCGCCGTTCGCCTATGCGATGGAAACGCATGCGGGCAAGCCCTTCGGCGCTGCGCTGACGCAAGGGGTACTTTTCTTCCTCGGGGTGGGAATGCTTCTTGCCGCGCCCGCGGGCGCGTGGGCTCTATTGGCCGGAAAGCGTCTCAAGGATTTCGGCCAAGATTTTCGGGCGATGAACTCAGGCCTGTTGCTGCTCCTCTTCATCGGTATCGGCACGATCGTCTTCCCGCCGATCACCGCGCTCGCCCTCAGCAGCGACATGATGGTGATCTGGTCGCTGCAGGGGCTCTTCCTGTTTGTGATACTGATCGTCTGCGGGGCGCGCTATCAAATCGAGCGCTACCGTATCGCCGCACTGGCGGGCGTCGTGGTGGTGGCCGCGTTGTTGACGGCGCTGGTCGCCGCGCCGATACACGCCCTCTATCGCAACAGCCATCCCCTGCATGAGGGCCGCAATTTCTACCGGTTGGTGGCGGAGGAAGTGACCCAGCAGTGGCACGCGTTGTCCGCGACGCCTCTCGAGTCCGTGGGCGGTGACGATGACCTCGCATTCGCCATGGCGTTTTACAGTCCGGATCATCCCGTCTATGAGCGGCGCCTCGTGAACCCGATCGCCGAGGAGTTGCCGCCGCAGGTCATCGCCGAGGGCGGATGGGTCGGCTTTTGCTTTGGTGGCGACGCGAATTGCGAGGCCGGGCTGCAAAAGTTTGCGGCGCTGGGCGGTCGAGTTGTCAAATCCGAGCTTGTCTATCAATCGAGCCTGTTCGGATGGCCTGGCGCCACCGAAAGCTTCACGGCCTTCATGATGCTGCCAGCGTCGCCGCAGGAACGCATCATTGCCCCGCAGGCAGATGCCGGTCAGGTCGAGGACTTCAGCGCCGATCGTCGCAGCGGCGCAAGCTGGGCCGAATCGACATCGAACCCTGAGCGCTAACCGCGCCTGCAACCGCGTCGGCGAGGGTCGTTTCCCGCTTCGTTCCGATTCAAGCGGATCGGAGGCTCTAGGCGTTTCTCCGAGCGGCGATACTCGAATCGCAAAGCAGGATATCGTCCGGTTGACCGCAATCGCGCAGCGAATAAAGTGCTGGTGCCGCGTCATCCCGGTGAAAGATGTCAAACCGATCTCATCGCAACGCCGGGCATATCGGGATGAATCTCCTGCGCAAGAACGGCTTGGCGCATTCTTCCGCGCGCGCCGCGAGCAGCCCGACCTCCGATCCGACCTCGCACATCGTCGCGGTGAGCGATTGCCTCGCGATGCTGCGGAGCATCCCTTCCGGATCGATCCAGCTCGTGATCTGCGATCCGCCCTACAACATCAGCGTCGCCGCCTGGGACGATCTGGAACATTATGTCGACTGGGCGGGGCAATGGATCGCCGAAGTCGAGCGCGTGCTGGCGCCGTCCGGCAACTTCGTGCTGTTCGGCGGCCTGCAGTATCAGGCTGAGGCCGGCAGCGGCGACCTGCTCAGCCTGATGGGCTGGATGCGCCGGCACAGCCGCATGCTGCTCGCCAATCTCATCATCTGGCATTATCCGAACGGCATGGGCGCGCAACGCTTCTTCGCCAACCGGCACGAAGAGATCGCCTGGTTCGCCAAGACGCCAAATACTATTTCGATCTGGACGCGGTGCGGACCAAGCTCGATGTGACGACGCTGGCGCTCTACAAGCGCGACAAGCGGCTCAATCCCGAAAATCTCGACAAGGGCATCAATCCCACCAATGTGTGGAACATCCCGCGGCTGAACGGCAATTCGAAGGAACGCGTCGGCCATCCGACCCAGAAGCCGAAGCAGCTGATCGAGCGGCTGGTGCGCGCGCTGTCCTACCCGGAATCCACGGTGCTCGATTTCTTCGCCGGCAGCGGCGTCACCAGCCGGGTCGCGATCGAAACCCGCCGGCATTCGATTTCATCCGACGTGGACGAGATGTTCCGAACCTATTTCAAGCGGCATCTCGACCAGATCGGCGCGGGCGGGCCGCGGCCGAGTGACCACCTGCTGATCGAGGACCATGATTGGTCGGGCCACCCGGTGTTTCGGCCGGCTTCCAGTGCCGACGGTGTGAAGCCGTAGGCCCTATTTCGCCGCCGGCGAATGCGCGATCTTGGACGGGGCTTGCGCCGCCGGCGGTGCGGGAGGCGGCGGCGCCGGCTGCCCGGTGTGATGGTCGCCGTGCTCGGCATCGTCGCTGGAGACCACGAGCTTCTTGCCGAAGCGCCAGATCAGCGAACCGACATCGTCCATCAACATGAACATCGCCGGCACGAACACCAGCGACAGGATGGTGGAGAACACCAGCCCGCCGATCACCGCCAGCGCCATCGGCGAGCGGAACTCGCCGCCGGCTCCGACCGCGAGCGCGCTCGGCATCATGCCGGCCGCCATCGCGATCGTGGTCATCACGATCGGGCGGGCACGCTTCATGCCGGCGTCGATGATGGCCTCGTCGCGCGGCTTGCCGGCGCGGACCGACTCGATCGCGAATTCCACCAGCATGATGGCGTTCTTGGTTACGATGCCCATCAGCATCAAGATGCCGATCCACACCGGCGTGGTCAGCTGCTTGCCGGTCAAGAGCAGGGCTGCGATCGCGCCGCCGATCGAAAGCGGCAGCGAGAACAGGATGGTGATCGGCTGCAGGAAGGTGCCGAACAACAGCACCAGCACCGCATAGACCATCATCAGGCCGCCGGTGATGGCGGTGGCAAAGCCGGCAGACAATTCATTGAGGCTTTCGGCGTCGCCCGACGGGCTCACCTTGACGCCTTTCGGCAGGCTCTTCATGACCGGCAGGTCATAGATTTTCTTGGTGGCGTCGCCGAGCGCGGCGGAGCCGACGAGGTCGGCGGCTACCGTTGCCTGCCGCTCGCGGTCGTAGCGATTGATGCTGGTCGGGCCCTGGTCGAGCTTGATGTCGGCGACCACCTCGAGCGGCACGCCGCCCTTCTCGCCGTGCTCGCCGAGCGGCACCCGCAGCTGTTCGAGCGTCTTCAAATTGCCGCGCGCGGCGTCTTCGAGCTGCACGCGGATCGGCACCAGCCGGTCGCCGGCGTCGAACTTGGCAAGCGCAGGACCGACGTCGCCGATCGTCGCCACGCGGATGGTCTGCGACAGGCTCTCGGTGGAGACGCCGAGCCGCGCTGCCAGATCCGCGCGCGGCTGGATGCGAAGCTCCGGGCGGTCGAGCGAGGTTTCCGGGGTGACGTTGGAAATGATCGGAATCCGCTTCATCTGCGTCGCCAGCTCATCGGCGACGTTGTTGACGATGTTGCTGTCGACGCCGGTGGCGACCAGCGAGATCGCGCGCAGGCCGTTTTCGTCGAGGAACCAGAAGCGGATGTCGGGAACGTTGTCCAGTTCCTGGCCGATCGAGAGTTCGAGCTCGCGCTGGGTGATCTTGCGTGCGGTCTTCGGCGTATAGTTGATGATCAGGGCAGCGCGCCGTACCTCCTGGATGCCCGGCGGAACGCGCCCGCCGTCGACGAACACGCTCCTGACTTCGGGGCGCTTGCGCAGGCGCGCGACGATGTCCTCGGTGACCTTTTCAGTGAAGGCGAGCTGCGTGCCGGGCGGCAACTCGATGGCGAGCAGCGAGCGCGCGGTGTCCTGCGCGGGCAGGAAGCCCTGCGGCAACAGCGTGATGCTCCAGATCGAGGCGGCGAAGATGCCGAAGCCGATCAGAATGGTGATGAAGTGGTGCTTCACCGACCATGTGACCAGCTTGTTATAGGCCTTCAGCAAGCGGCCCGGCGGCGGATCGTCATGCGTATGATGCTTGAGGAAATAGGCCGCCAGCATCGGCGTGACGAAGCGCGCGGCGAGCAGCGAGAAGAACACCTGCACCGACACCGTGATGCCGAACTGCTTGAAGAACTGGCCGGCGATGCCGGACATGAAGCTCGCGGGCGCAAAGATCGCGATGATGGTGAGCGAGATCGCAATAACCGCCAGGCCAATCTCGTCGGCGGCCTCAATGGCGGCGCGGTAGGGCGTCTTGCCCATCCGCATGTGGCGCACGATGTTCTCGATTTCGACGATGGCATCGTCGACCAGGATGCCGGTCGACAGCGTGATCGCCAGGAAGCTGACCAGGTTCAGCGAGAAGCCGAGGAGGTCCATCGCCCAGAACGCCGGGAAGATCGACAGCGGCAGCGAGACCGCGGCGATGACGGTGGCGCGGATGTCGCGCAGGAACAGAAGCACGATGATGACGGCGAGGGTGGCGCCTTCGAACAGGGTCGAGATCGCCGCCTCGTAATTGCCTTTGGTGAAATCCACCGAGGTGTCGATCAGCTTGAGGTCGACGTCGGGATAGGCCTCCTTCAGCGCATCGATGCGCTTCTGCACGAGGCCCGCGACCACCACGTCGCTGGCGCCCTTGGAACGCTTGATGCCGAGCGCGACCACGGGCTCGCCGTTGAAGCGGGCGAAGGTGCGGCGGTCGGCGATGGTGTCGGTAACGGTGCCGAGATCGTCGAGCCGCACCTCGCCGCCGCCGAACAGCGGGATCATGGTGCCGGCGAGGTCGTTCAAGGTCTTGGCGCCGGCGAGCGTGCGGATCGCCTGATCGTTCTTGCCGATTTCGGCCCGGCCGCCGGCAAGGTCCACATTGGTGCCGCGCAGGCTCTGGCTGACATTGACGGCGGTCAGTCCTGCGGCTTGCAGCCGGTCGGAGTCGAGCGAGACCAGGATCTCGCGCTCGACACCGCCGATCCGCTCGACCTGGGCGACGCCGCGCACGCCCTGCAGCGCGCGTTTGACGACGTCGTCGACGAAATAGGACAGTTGCTCCGGCGTCTTGCCGGGCGAGATCGCGGCATAGGTGACGATCGGCAGCCCGATCACGTCGACGCGCTGGATCAAGGGCTCGGTGACGTTTTGCGGCAGGTTGGCGCGCACCCGCGTGACGGCGTCCTTGACGTCGTTGAGCGCGCGATCGGTGTTGGTCTCGAGCGCGAACTGGATCGTCGTCACCGACAACCCGTCGGTGATCGAGGAGGAGATGTGCCGCACGCCCTCGACGCCGGATACGCCGTCCTCGATGGTCTTGGTGACCTGCGATTCCAGTTCGGCGGGAGCGGCGCCGAATTGCGAGACCGCGACCGAGATCACCGGGATGTCGGCGGACGGCAGCCGCGTCACCGCAAGCTTGGTGAAGCTGATGTAGCCCAGAATCAAAAGGATGATCGAAAAGACGACGGAAGGAAGCGGGTTACGTATCGACCATGCCGAGATATTGAGTGCCATCAGCGTACCCGTCGATCGAGTTCGTCGGCGAACATGGTCTTGATCTGGTCGCCGTCGTGCAGCGAAGAGCCGGCGTCGGCCACGACGGTTTCGCCGACCTCGAGGCCGTCCAGGATTTCGGTGTTGGTGTCGGACACCAGCCCGACCCGGACCCTCCGCGTCTCGACCGTGTTTCCCTTCACCACCTGAACGGTCAGATGGTCAATGGCGGTGCGCGGGACGGCGACGCCGCAACTGCGCTTGGCGTCGATCGAGGCGCGGGCAAAGATCCCGACCTTCAGCGAAGGGTTGCTGGTAATGGATATCCTGACGTGGCCGAGCTGGGTGGCGCGGTCGATCTGCGGCGAGACCAGCCGCACGCGGCCGACCATATCGGGCGCGTCGTCGCGGCTGATCCGCACCGTCGCGCCGGGATTGAGCTTCAACAAGTGAACGGCCGGAACCTCGGCGTCCAGTTCGACCTCGTTGTTGATGGAGATGCGGAACATCGGTCCCGCCTGCGGCGAGGCCGGGGCGCCGACCGCCGTCCTGACTTCGGTGACGAGCCCCGGCGCGGGCGCGCGCAGCGAGACCGGGCCGGATCTGCCTGCGGGCGCGCCGGGTTGTTGCGGCGGTGCGCTCAACCGCGCCAGCTCCTGGTTGTCGGTGACGACGTCGCCTTCGCGAACAAAGAGATCGGTGACCTTGGAGCCTTCCTGATCGGCGCCGACCACGGCCTCGCGGCGCGGCACGACGTGGCCGGTGACCCGGACGAGGTCGGAGAAGCAGGCGTTGGTGGATTTGGTCACCACGACCAGCGCCTCGGCCGGGGTGTCCTTTTCCACCGGCTGCGGACGATGCTCGACCCAGTAATATCCGGCCGCGAGCGCGGCAAAGAACACCACTCCGAGCGCGGGCTTGAGGTATTCGGAGAGCGTCATCGCCGGATCATTCCACAGCTAAGCGGGTGACAGTGTGATCTGAAATACGGTCGGCAATATAGAGGCTTTGCGTCCGTCATTGCGACCCGTTGGCTCGCAATGACGAGAAAAGCGCCCCGCAGGGCTGCGGGACGCGTCGGTTCGGCAAGACTTCACGCAGCAAGACTTCACGCAGCGCAACCACCGTTTGTTCGAGCGGTTACTTGGAGGCGGTGGTCTTGTTTTCCATGTTCACCACCTGCACCCGGCGGTTCACTTCCGCCATCGGCTGGTTCGGATCCTTCAGCTTGCTCTTGCCGTAACCGACGGTCACGAGCTCGGAGCCGGCGATACCGAATTTGTCCATCAAATAGTGCTTGATCGAATCGGCGCGCCGCTCTGAAAGGTCCTGATTGTAGGCCTCGCCGCCGGCGGCGTCGGTATGACCGGCGACGATGAAGGTCGAGCCCTTCAGGTCAGCGCTGGTCAGCGCGCGGCCCAGCGCCTGGACGGAGGGCAACGACTTCGCGCTGATATCAGCCGAGTTGTAGTCGAAGGTGATTTCCAGATCGATGTTCGGCTTGTCCTTGGCCATGGTCGCGATTTCCTCGCGCTCGGTATTCGAGAGCGAACGGGTGGTCCGGCCGCGGATGGTCGAGACGAACTTGGTCTCCGAGGCGGTCACGGCCGGGTCGACGGTGGTCTGCGGACCGATCGACAGGCCCCGGGTCAAGGGCTTCTTGGGCGGAGCCAGCGCGCGGACGATCTGATCTTCGGTGACGTTGTTGTCGCCGGCTGTGGCCTTGCCGACAAGGCCAAAGGAAATTGCGGCGCCGACCGTCACGATCGAAATGATCGCGGTCAAACTCTTGGCGGTAAGACTCTTGGCGGTAAAACTCTTGGCAGAGATTTTCGACATTGCCAGTCCCTCCTGCGCAGCCCGCGCTGTTCCAATGATTTTCAATATTCCGCGGCAAAAATCACCCGCGGCCGTAGCTACTCACCTGTGTGCACTTGCCTGTTGGTATTTACCTGTTTGTCTTGGACGCCGCCCAAGGGTTCGAGCGACGCCGGTCCCGCAACTCAAATAATTCTCAGTGGACCCCGTAACTGTCGAATTCCTGGATGATGTTGGGGTCCATCGCCTTGGCATTGGCTATATCCAATGCGCCTTCAGAAATCGAGCCATTCCGCTGCTTGGCGAGGCCCCGGCCGTACAGGGAGGAAGTCAGCCGCGGATTGACCTTCAGCGCCGCGTCGAAATCCGTGATCGCGTTCTTGGTCATCCCGCTCTTCAGGTTGACGAGGCCGCGGCTGTCGAGCGCGTCGACGAAGTTCGGCCGCAGCCGGAGCGCCTCGTTGCAATCCTTCAGGGCCGCCTGAAGGTCGCCGATGACGGCCCGCGCCCAGCAGCGGTTGTTGAGAGCTTCGACGTCCTTGGCGTTCAGCCGGATGGTGTCGTCGAAATCCTTGATCGCAAGCGTATATGCCCCCTTGCTGGCATAGACCTGCCCGCGGCGGTAAAGCGCGTTCATGTCGTCCGGATTGTCCGCGATTTTGGCGGTGAGGCTCTTGATGGTCGGATCGTCGGCGAGCGCGACCTGAGGTGCGCCAGTGCTCTTCTCAGCTGGCGGCGGAGTGAGGGGAACCTCGATCGGTGGCGGCGCGGGGGGCGGCGGCAGTGGATCGGCAAGCGGCGGGGGTGGCGGCGGCAGCGTCGCGACTGGACCAGGCGGCGGACTGGGCGGGCGCGGGCCGCCGGGAGCGCCAGGAATGAAGGAAAAATCCTCCGCCAGCGAGGACGAAATCCATGGCACCTGCTCGCTCCGCGACGCGCGGGTGACGCCGACGCGGGTCCGGTTCAGCGTTTCCTCGGCCGCGAGATCGGGAACGCGGATTTCCTTGAGCAACTCCTGCACGAACAGGCTGTGATCGCCGCCATTGTCGGATATCACCGAGGAGAGCGCCGCCGAATACATCACCAGCGTGCCGTTCGGCGCGATCACCGGCGCGAGCCCGGCCGAGAAGCTGCGGAACCGGCGTTCGAACGGATTGCGCCTCGAGGCATCGATCAGGGCGATCTTGACGCCGGCGCCGCGGCTGTTGATCTCGCCGAGTACGTTCTCGAGGCTGAAGCCGTCGCGGCGGACATCGGATTCGGTCCAGATTTGCGCGTCGACCGGGATCATGAAACTCTGGCGGTTGGACTGGATGCCGAAGCCCGAGAAGAAGATCAGGGCAACCGAACCCGGCTTGATCTTGCCGTACAGCTTGTCGAAGGCGCGGCGCATCCCGTCGCCGGTCAGATTTTCCCCGACATCGACATTGAAGCCGTCGCGCTTGAGCTCGTCGGCGACGTCGTGGGCTGTCGTTGATGGGCTCCTTCAGCGGCGCGTCGGCGTCGGGATATTTCGCGTTGCCGATCACGAGTGCATAGCGATCGCCAGCGGCGGAGCTTGGCGCGGTCGAAACGACCGACAAAATCAATGTCAGAAGCAATGCAAGACGAGTTTTCATACGATGGCGGTCCAGTAAAAAAGGCGCCGACACCAGCTTGCGCCGCGGCGACCTTACTCTACGCAACATGCATTATCAAACCACGGTCGCGACCCGTCAACCGCTTGCGGAATCGAGCTTATTGCGACTGACGACCGCGCCGCGGTTGCCCCAATGCGGCGAAAGTAAGCGCCTCAAAACCCTCCGCCGGCGCCGATTGCTCGACGACGCCCGACAGGTTTCATTGGAGGGCCTGCGGCATTAGTGTGATTAGCCTCACATTCAAAGCGTTTTCCAGCGAAGTGGGCCCGGTTCGCGTAAAGAAAACGCGTCCAAACAAAAAGCTTAGAGGTGTCTGCGTCTTCCCCGTGACGGCCGTTTGACCTTTACCGGCAGCGGTGGCTTGCTGCGCACGATCCGACGGCTCGCAAAAAGAAAAGTGAAAAGCGATGGGAAATGCTTACGAAATCTATGCGCTCCGCTATGCGACGATGTCGCCGCGCACGCCGCACCTGAACTTCCTGCTGCCCGATCCGCACGAGACCACGGCGCAAGACCTCGACTATTTCGTCTGGCTGATCCGGGGCCATGGCCGCGACATCCTGGTCGATACCGGCTTCAACGCCGAGGAGGCGAAGCTGCGCGCCCGCAAGCTGACCCTCAATCCGGTGGACGCACTGGCAGCCTTCGGGGTCAAGGCCGAGGACATCTGGGATGTCGTCGTCACCCATCTGCACTATGACCATGCCGGCAATCTCGACCGCTTTCCCAACGCGAGATTCCACCTGCAGGATCGCGAGATGAGCTATGCCACCGGACGCTGCATGTGCAACGGAATGCTGCGGCATCCGTTCTCGGTCGAGCATGTCACCCAGATGGTTCGCCACGTCTATGGCGAGCGCGTCACCTTTCACTCCGGCGACGGCGAGGTCGCACCCGGCGTGACATTACATCGCGTCGGCGGCCATTCCGACGGCTTGCAGGTGGTGCGGGCCGAGACCGCGCGCGGACCGGTCGTGCTGGCCTCGGATGCCGCGCATTACTACGCCAATCTGCAGCGCAGAAGCCCGTTTCCGATCGTCTACAATGTCGGCGACATGGCGCAGGGCTGGGAAATCGTCGAGCGCCTCGCCGGCCATCCCGATCGCTTCATCCCGGGGCACGATCCGATCGTCGCCGAAATCTATCCGCGCGCCAGCGACAAGGTCGACGCCTTCGCCCTGCACAAGGTGCCGTCGCGCTCGTTTGCGAGATGACCACCGTGTCGTTCCGCGGCGAAATCTAATACGCTTCCTTCGCATCCGCGTCCTTGCTCGTCTGCACCAGATCGAGGCTCTGTTCGATCTTGCCGAGCAGGGTCGCAAACTCCTTGCGCTCCTTCGCGGAAAGGCATGACAGGATTTCCTGCTCTCTGCGCAACAGCCGCGGGATCAGGGCCTCGTACAGCGTCCTGCCCTTGCGGGTCAGGCGCAGCCGGAATTCTCTGCGGTCGTCCTCGTTCTCGACCCGCTCGATCAGCCTCCGCTCCATCAGCGCCGTGACGGCGCGGCTGATGGTGGATTTGTGGGTGCGGGTGCAATGCGAGATGTATTGCGCGCTGCACGCGTCGTCGCGAAAGCCGAGCGTCGCCAGCACACGCCATTCCGGAACATCGAGCCCATAGCGTTCCTGATACTCGCTCGACAGGGCGGCCGAGACCTCGGCCGCGAGCCGGTTCAGCCGGAAAGGCGCAAATTTGAACAGGTCGAGTTCTGGCCAAAAAACCCTCCGATGGGGAGTTGACGCGGAAGCGCGCCGGTTGTTTAAGATAGTTGCAGTTGCGACTAATTGGCAAGGCCGCTATCCCCCCTTTTCCAGAGCAAGCGCATGGCGCAGGTCGACACCCAAGCCAAAGAACAGGCAAAGACCCAGTTCGGCTATCGGCGTCACGCCGATCAGGACCGTGGCGGCGTGGACGCCGCCGAACATGCGGTGGTCGTGGTCGGCGCCGGTCCCGTCGGGCTGTCGCTTGCGATCGATCTGGCACAGCGGGGTCAAGCGGTGGTGCTGCTCGACGATGCTGACCGCATCGGCGAGGGCTCGCGCGCGATCTGCTTTTCCAAGCGCTCGCTGGAATATTGGGACCGGCTCGGCATCGGCCAGCGCATGGTCGACAAGGGCGTGGTGTGGAGCGTCGGCAAGATCTTTCACGGCCATTCGCAGCTCTATCAGTTCAACCTGTTGCCCGAGCCGGGCCACAAGCGCCCCGCTTTCATCAACCTGCAGCAGTTCTACGCCGAAGCCTATCTGGTGGATCGGGTCGAGCAATTGCCGGCGATCGATCTGCGCTGGCGCAACAAGGTGGTCGCCCTGGAGCAGCGCAACGATGCGGTCGCGCTGACCATCGCGACGCCCGACGGCCCTTACCGGATGCATGCCCAGTACGTCATCGCGTGCGACGGCGCCCGCTCGTCGCTGCGGCAGATGGTGGGCGCGGAATTCGCGGGCCAAGTGTTCGAGGACCAGTTCCTGATCGCCGACGTCAAGATGACCGCGGCATTTCCGACCGAGCGCTGGTTCTGGTTCGATCCGCCGTTTCATGCCGGCCGCTCGGCGCTGTTGCACAAGCAGCCCGACGACATCTGGCGCATCGACCTGCAGCTCAATCCCGACGCCGATCCCGCGGTCGAGAAGCGGCCGGAGAATGTGCGGCCGCGGATCGCGCGCATGCTCGGCCACGACAAGTTCGATTTCGAGTGGATATCGCTCTACAAGTTCCAGTGCCGCCGCATGGACAAGTTCATCCATGGCCGCGTGATTTTTGCGGGCGACGCCGCGCATCAGGTCTCCCCGTTCGGCGCCCGCGGCGCCAATTCGGGCCTGGAGGATGCGGAGAATCTCGCCTGGAAACTCGATCGCGTGTTGCGGAAGTCCTCGCCCGAGAATTTGCTTGAGAGCTATCACATTGAGCGAAGTGCTGCGGCGGACGAGAACATCCGCGAATCGACGCGCTCGACCGATTTCATGGCGCCAGCGACACGACAGGAAGCGCGCTTGCGAAAAGCCGTGCTGTCGCTCGCCAACGAAACCGAGTTCGGCAAGCGCATGGTCAATGGCGGCCGGCTCTCGGTGCCGTCGATCTACGATTTGCCGCTGTCGACCGACGATCGCGAAACTTGGCGCGGCGGCCCGCGGCCGGGGACTTCGATGCCGGATGCGCCGATTGCGGCAAGCTCGGGCGCCTCGATGTATCTGACCGATGCATTTGTCGATCGGGGACTGGGCTTCGCGCTATTGGCATTCGGCAATGGCAGCGCGGTCGATGTGCCCGAAGGCTTGGGCGTGATCGCAATCGGCGGCGAGGGCGGTTTCGTCGATGCGGAAGGGCTTGCCGGCGCGCGCTACGACGCCGAGCCTTCAACCGCCTATCTGCTGCGGCCCGACGGCTACGTCGCGGCGCGCTTCCGGCATCCGACGCGGACGGCGCTTGAGGTGGCGCTTTCCCGCGCCGCCGGCGTCAGTTGAGATTCGGTCATGGCGCTCTCCACCAGTTCGAACTTTGCCAAACCCGACGATGCCTTTCGCGCCATCGTCGAAGCGCATCGCGGCTTGAGCGACGAGCAGAGCGCCGATTTCGACGCGGCGCTGGTTCTGATTCTCGCGAACCACATCGGCGACATCGAAGTGTTGCGCGAGGCGATCATGCTTGCCAAGCGCCGCATGATCGACGCGAGCCAGCAGCAAGAGCAGCAACAACAATAAACGCAACAAGGGAATGAATTGATGGCGAAAGGTTTTGCCTCCACGACCGACCTCAGCGAGAAGAAGGTCACCTTCTCCGAGATCGGCACTGATCTCTATGCCTTCACCGCGGAGGGCGATCCCAACTCCGCCGTGATCGTCGGCGACGACGGCTGCCTGGTGTTCGATGCCCAGGCAACGCCCGCGATGGCGAGCAAGGTGATCGAGCGGGTGCGCAGCGTCACCGACAAGCCGATCAAATATGTGGTGCTGTCGCATTATCACGCGGTGCGCGTGCTGGGGGCCTCGGCCTACAAGGCGCAGGCGATCATTGCCTCGCAGGAAACCTATCGGCTGGTTGCCGAACGCGGCCAGCAGGACTGGGATTCCGAATATGGCCGCTTTCCGCGGCTGTTCCAGGACGCCTCGAGTATCCCCGGCCTGACCTGGCCGACGCTGACGTTCGAAGGCGCCATGTCGATCTATCTCGGCAAGCGCGAGGTGCGGCTCATGCAATTAGGCGCCGGACACACCTCCGGCGACATCGTTGCCTGGGTGCCGGACGCCGAAGTGATGTTCTCCGGCGACCTGATCGAATATCACTCGGCCTGCTATTGCGGCGATGCGCATTTGCGCGAGTGGCCGGCGACGCTGAACGAAATCCGCGCCTTCAATCCCAAGGCGATCGCGCCGGGCCGCGGCGATGCGCTTAACGGCCTCGCCACCGCGCGCGAGGCGATCGCGATGACCCGCGATTTCGTCACCACGCTTTACGGCGCGGCGGAAGCCGCGGTCGCCAAGGGCCGTAACCTGAAGGAGACGATGGCCGCAGCGCGCGAGGTGATGGACCCGAAATTTGCAAGCTTTGCGATCTACGAACATTGCCTGCCGTTCAACGTCTCGCGCGCCTTCGACGAGGCATCTGGCATAGACGATCCCGTGATCTGGACCGCCGAACGTGACCGCCAAATGTGGGCCGCCCTGCAAGGAGGATAGACATGAACATCAACACTTCGCCCGACAATATCACCCAGAGCTCGCTCCACGTCACGCCGGGCTACATGTCCGGTTTCCGCAACAGCTTTGAGACCGAGTCGCTGCCCGGCGCGCTGCCGATGGGACGCAACTCGCCGCAGCGCTGCGCCTACGGGCTCTATGCCGAGCAGCTTTCCGGCTCACCGTTCACGGCGCCGCGCGGCAGCAACGAGCGCTCGTGGCTGTATCGGATCCGGCCGTCGGTCAGACATTCCGGCCGCTTCACCAAGGCCGATGCCGGGCTGTGGCGCAGTGCGCCCTGCCACGAATATGATCTGCCGATCGGGCAATTGCGCTGGGACCCGACGCCGATCCCGAAAGAAGAGATGACGTTCCTGCAGGGCGTCCAGACCATGACCACCGCGGGTGACGTCAACGCGCAAGCCGGCATGGCGGCGCACGTCTTTCTGATCACCAAGTCGATGATCGATCAGCATTTCTATAATGCCGACGGCGAGATGATGTTCGTCGCGCAACAGGGCAATCTGCGTTTCGTCACCGAGTTCGGCCGCATCGACATCGAGCCCGGCGAAATCGCGGTCATCCCGCGCGGGGTGAAATTCCGCGTCGAGATTCCCTCAGGCCCCGCCCGCGGCTACCTCTGCGAAAATTACGGCGGCGCCTTCACGCTGCCGGAACGCGGGCCCATCGGCGCCAATTGCCTGGCCAATGCGCGCGACTTCCTCACCCCGGTTGCGGCTTATGAAGAGAAGGACACGCCGACCGAACTGTTCGTGAAATGGGGCGGCTCGCTGTTCAAGACGGAGCTTCCGCATTCGCCGATCGACGTGGTGGCATGGCACGGCAATTATGCGCCGTACAAATACGATCTGCGCGCCTTCTCGCCGGTCGGCGCGATCTCGTTCGACCACCCCGATCCCTCGATCTTCACAGTGCTGACTGCGCCGTCCGAGACCGCCGGGACCGCGAACATCGATTTCGTGATCTTCCCGGAGCGCTGGATGGTCGCAGACAACACCTTCCGGCCGCCCTGGTATCATATGAACATCATGTCGGAGTTCATGGGGCTGATCTACGGCGTCTATGACGCCAAGCCCCAGGGCTTCGTGCCCGGCGGCATGTCCTTGCACAATTGCATGCTGCCGCACGGCCCCGACCGTCAGGCATTCGAGCATGCCTCGAACGGCGAATTGAAACCCGTCAAGCTCACCGGCACCATGGCCTTCATGTTCGAGACCCGCTACCCGCAGCGCGTCACCGCGCATGCGGCAACGTCGGCGATGCTGCAGGACGACTACGCGGATTGCTGGAAGGGTCTGGAAAAGCGGTTCGACCCGAATAGGCCGTAGCACTCGTCGTAACACTCCTATCGTTATCGCCGGGCTTGACCCGGCGATCCATCGCTCTTTCGAAGGATGGATGGCCGGGTCATAGGCGAGCGGAACGCCGTCCTTCGGACGGCTATGCCCGGCCACGACGATTTGAAATCGGAGGAACACCGTGTCCCATCCCAACGACCCAAAGCTCCGCTCCTTCATCCCGGTCGATCCGACATCGGATTTCCCGATCCAGAATCTGCCCTATGGCGTATTCTCGGCGCACGGGCTCGCGCCGCGCGTCGGGGTTGCGATCGGCGATTACGTGCTCGACCTCTGGGAGCTCGAGCAGGACGGACGATTGAATGTCGAGGTCGGGACGTTTGGTGGGTCGGCGCTGAATTTCTTCATGCAGCAAGGACCAAAAGTCTGGTCGCAGACGCGCGCTCGCATCAGCGAGTTGTTGCGCCATGACCATCCCGAACTGCGCGACAATGACGAGTTGCGCAAGCTCGCGCTGGTGCCGATGGCGGACGTCAAACTGCACATGCCGTTCATCGTCTCCGGCTACACCGACTTCTACTCCTCGAAGGAGCACGCCACCAATGTCGGCGTCATGTTCCGCGGCAAGGACAACGCGCTGCAGCCGAACTGGCTGCACATGCCGATCGGCTATAACGGCCGCGCCTCCACCGTCGTGGTCTCCGGCACCAAGGTGCGCCGGCCGCGCGGGCAGTTGAAGCCGCCGACGGCGGATACGCCCAGCTTTGGGCCCTGCAAGCGGCTCGATTTCGAGCTCGAAATGGGCGTCGTGGTCGGGCAGCCGTCGCCGATCGGCGAGATGCTGAGCGAAGCGCAGGCAGAAGCGATGATCTTCGGCTTCGTGCTTCTGAACGACTGGAGCGCGCGTGACATCCAGCAATGGGAATATGTGCCGCTCGGGCCGTTCCAGGCCAAGGCGTTCGCGACCTCGATCAGCCCGTGGGTGGTCACGCGCGAGGCGTTGGAGCCGTTCCGGCTGCACGGCCCCGAGCAAAATCCGGTGCCCTTGCCTTATCTGCGGCAGGTGCTGCCGAACAATTACGACATGGAGCTCGACGTCGCGTTGCGCGCGGCGTCCACGAACGCGGCGCAAAACATCTGCCGCACCAACTTCAAATACATGTACTGGTCCTCGGTGCAGCAACTCGTGCACCACGCTTCCTCCGGCTGCGCCATGAACGTCGGCGATCTGCTAGGCTCTGGCACCATCTCCGGCCCGGACAAACACCAGCGCGGCAGCCTGCTGGAGATCAGCTGGAACGGCGCCGAACCGCTTGAGCTACCGGGCGGTATCAAGCGCACGTTCCTCGAGGACGGCGATTCGCTTGTGATGCGCGGCTGGTGCCAGGGCGACGGTTTTCGCGTCGGATTTGGTGAGGTGGAGGGGACGATTCTGCCGGCGGCGGAGTGATTCTCTCCGTCATTGCGAGGAGCGACAGCGACGAAGCAATCCATCGAGCCGAGAAGAAAGCGTGGATCGCTTCGTCGCTTTGCTCCTCGCAATGACGTGGAGAGATTCAGCGCTCCTCAGGCGGAATATCCTTGATCCGCGCTGAGTGCGGGGCGATATCGTCCAAACTGTATTTCAGATGCACGCGCTTGTCCGACGGCGTCTGCTTGATGACGCACACGCCGGGGCGCCATTCCCTCGCGGGGCGGATCGGCCGCGGCACAAACCCGTCGCCGCAGTTCGGGCAGACGTTGAAAAGCTTGGTCTCGACACAGTCGGCGCAGAAGGTGCACTCGAAGCTGCAGATGCGCGCGTCCAGCGAATTTGGCGGCAGGTCCTTGTCGCAATATTCGCAGTTCGGTCGAAGTTGCAGCGCCATGGCTGGTTCACCGCGTTGAAGCGAGTGCAGCATCGCAGATCGAATGCGTGATTCGAATGGCGAAAATCCCTCGATTTGCGTCGTTTCAACTTTTCAACGGCAGTTTCGAACTCTCCTTCAATCGATCCAGCACGATCGAGGAGCGCACATGCGCCACGCTCGGGTGCGGCATCAGCACGTTGTTGACGATGTCGGACAGGCTTTTCAGGTCGCGCAGCACGGCCTTCAGCACATAATCGGCGTCGCCGGTGAGCGAATAGGCTTCCTGGATATCGTCGACGCGGTTGACCAGCGCGCGAAACTTCTTGGCATTGTCGGGCGAATGGGTCGCCAGCGTGATGTGAATGAAGGCGATCAGGTTGAAGCCGAGCGCCTCGCTGGCGAGGTCGGCGTGATAGCCCGCGATCACCTTCTCCTCCTCCAGCCGCATGCGTCGCCGCGAGCATTGCGAGGCCGACAGGCCAACCAGGTCGGCGAGCTGCTGGTTGGTCAGCCGACCGTCATCCTGCAACGCGGCCAGCAGTTTGAGGTCGAAGGCGTCCATCGATATCATGCGCAAATATTCCATTTAATGCATGAACCGTGCGCCAACATAGCAAATCTTGAGTCTCTTTGCATGCACTTTGCGCCGGTTCTGGGCGAAATTGATCCAGATCAATTCCACGGAGATTCGCATGGGTCCGTTTCCGCACGACGCGCCGGCCGCCACCATCAGCGCCGACAACCCGATGGGCACCGACGGCTTCGAATTCGTCGAATATGCGCACCCGGAACCGCAAGCGCTGCATTCGCTGTTCAAGTTGATGGGCTATGCGCCGGTGGCGCGGCACAGGACCAAGAAGATCACGCTCTATCGCCAGGGCGATATCAACTATCTCATCAACGAGCAGCCCGGCAGCCACGGCTTCGACTTTGTCGCCGCGCACGGGCCGTGCGCGCCGTCGATGGCATTCCGCGTGGTCGATGCAAAGGCCGCTTACGAGCGCGCGCTGTCGCTCGGGGCGGAAGCTGCCGATCTTCCGGCAGCGCAAAAGACGCTCGACGTGCCTGTCATCAAGGGTATCGGCGGCAGCTTGCTCTATTTCGTCGAACGCTATGGCGCCAAGGGTTCGGCCTATGATGCCGAGTTCGATTGGCTCGGCGAGCGCGATTCCCAGCCCGTTGGCGCGGGGCTGTTCTATCTCGACCACCTCACCCACAACGTCCATCGCGGCCGCATGGACGTCTGGGCCGGCTTCTACGAAAAGCTGTTCAATTTTCGCCAGATCCGCTTTTTCGACATCGAAGGCCGGGCCTCCGGCCTGTTCTCGCGGGCGCTGACCAGCCCCGACGGCAAGATCCGGATTCCGATCAACGAGGACGCCGGCGAGTCCGGTCAAATCGAGGAGTATCTCAAGATCTATCGCGGCGAGGGCATCCAGCACATCGCCTGCGGCTGCAAGGACATCTATCGCACCGTCGAAGGCTTGCGCGCGGCCGGCTTGCCGTTCATGCCGGCGCCGCCCGACGCCTATTTCGCGAAGATCGATGCGCGGCTGCCGAAGCACGGCGAGGACATCGGGCGGCTAAAGAAGAACGGCATCCTGATCGACGGCGAAGGCGTGGTCGAGGGCGGCCACACCAAGGTGCTGTTGCAGATTTTTTCGGCGAATGCGATCGGGCCGATCTTCTTCGAGTTCATCGAGCGCAAGGGCGACGACGGGTTCGGCGAAGGCAACTTCAAGGCGCTGTTCGAATCGATCGAAGAAGACCAGATCCGCCGCGGCGTGCTGAAGGTGGATGACGCGGCGTAACGTCGTAGGGTGGGCTAAGCGGAGCGAGCCCACCATCTTTTGTCGACGCTTGGAGATCATGGTGGGCACGGCGCAAGGGCGCCTTTGCCCACCCTACGATTTTTCCCGTCATTGCGAGCGAAGCGAAGCAATCCATGGCGCCGCGAAGGAAGTGTGGATTGCTTCGTCGCTGTCGCTCCTCGCAATGACGATGGGGCTATCACCTTCCCGCCTTCCACGCGCTCATAATCTCCCCAATCTCCGCCGTCTCGGGCTCGCGGATCGCGGACGGCGTGCGGGAGAAGCGCGGGGCGGGGGCCGGCTGGGTCACGCCGTGGCGGGTGACGAAAACCTCGCGCGCCGCCATGTGCGGATGTTTCGGGGCTTCGGCCATGGTCAGGATCGGCGCGAAGCAGATGTCGGTACCCTCCATGATTCTGCACCAGTCGTCGCGCGTCTTGGTCTTGAACACGTCGGTGAGTTTTGCCTTCAGTTCCGGCCACGCCTTGCGGTCCATTTGCGCGTCGAAGCAGGTCTCCGAAAGACCCGCATGTTCGCGCAGCAGCGCATAAAACTGCGGCTCGATCGAGCCGATCGAGATGAAATTGCCGCAAGAACATTCATAGACGCCGTAGAAATGCGCGCCGCCGTCGAGGAAATTGCTCTCGCGCCCCTCGATCCAGCGGCCCATCGCCTTCATGTCGAAGAACATCGACATCAGCGACGCCGCGCCGTCGCACATCGCGGTGTCTACCACTTGTCCCTTGCCGGATTTCGACGCCTCCAACAGCGCGGCGAGCACGCCGACCACGAGATAGAGCGCGCCGCCGCCGAAATCGCCGACCAGATTGAGCGGCGGCACCGGCTTCTCCTTGGTGCCGATCGCGGCCAGCGCGCCGGTCACCGAGATGTAGTTGATGTCGTGGCCGGCCGCCTGCGCCAGCGGCCCGTCCTGGCCCCACCCGGTCATGCGCCCATAGACCAGTTTTGGATTGCGCGCCAGCACCACCTCGGGTCCAAGGCCGAGCCGCTCCATCACGCCGGGACGGAAACCCTCGATCAGCGCATCGGCATTGCTCAGGAGGTCGAGCACCTGCGCGATCGCGCCCTTGTCCTTGAGGTCGAGCTCGACCACCTTGCGGCCGCGCACCGCCACCGCCTTCAGATTCTTCTTGGCGCCGACTCGGTCGAGGGTGACGACTTCGGCGCCCATGTCCGCCAGCAGCATGCAGGCGAACGGGCCGGGGCCGATGCCGGCGAATTCGACGATGCGGAAGCCGGCGAGTGGTCCGGAAGCGCGAACCGAGGTTTGCGAGACTGATTCATCAAGCACGTCATTGTTCCATGATTGGTCGAGGGATTAGGCCGCCGGCGTCTTGCTGCCGTGGCGGTCGGGATCGCTGAGCGTGACCTTGGCGGCGTCGGCCCAGAGTTTGGCGTTCTGCTGCTGTCGCTCGGTGCCGGTGCCTTCTTCGGCGACCTTGCGGCCCAGCGCGATGTAGACCGGGATTTCCTCATCTCGCATCGGAGCTGCCGCCTGCTTGCGAGCCATCGCTTTTTCGATATAGGGCGCGAGATCTTCCTGCTTTTTCTTTTCGCGCTCGATCTCGCGCATCCTGAACTCCGGCATCACCTCGCGCGCAAACAGCTCCAGCGCCTCGCAGATATGCTCGTGCCTGTTGCGGCCGCCCTGCTGGATGAACACGGTCTGGTCGACGCCGGACTCCTCGAAATGCCGCAGGTGCGCGCGCAACTGATCGGGCGTGCCGATGCCGTGATCGGCGCCGGCCGGCGGCAGCGCGTGGCGCGCCTTCTCGAAATTGGCCCAGATGTCGGTGCGGCCGGGCCTGTGCTCGCCGAAGATATAGTGATGTGCCAATCCGTAGCGGAAGAAGCGCAGGCCGTCCTCGCCGCGGCGGCGCGCTTCCATTTCATCCGGATGCACCGAGAAACCGGTCACCATCGCGACGTTCGGATTGACCGCGTGCCCGATCGGCACGCATTCCTCCTTGAAGATGCGGTAGTAGTCGTCGACCCATTGCCTGGCCTCGCGCGGATCGACAAAGGCGAAGGTCAGCGCGCCGATGCCGCAGCGTGCCGCCATCTTGATGGTCTCGCGGTTGGAACAGGCGACCCACAACGGCGGATGCGGCTTCTGCAGGGGTTTCGGCACCACGTTGCGGCATGGCATCTCGAAGAACTCGCCCTTGAAGCCCGGATAGGGGTCCATCACCAGCATGTTGGTGCATTGCTCGACGCCCTCCTGCCACATCCGCCGTTTCTCGACCGGATCGAAGCCGACATTGAAGCCGCCGAGCTCCATCAAAGAAGCGCTCTCCCCGGTGCCGAATTCGACGCGGCCGTTGGAGACGAGATCGAGCGTTGCGATGCGCTCGGCGACGCGCGCGGGGTGATTATATTTCGGCGGCATCAGGCAGATGCCGTGGCCGAGCCGGATGTTCCTGGTGCGTTGCGAGCAGGCGGCGAGGAAGATCTCGGGCGCGGAAGAGTGCGAATATTCTTCCAGGAAATGATGCTCGACCTCCCAGGCGTAGTCGATGCCGAGTTTGTCGGCGAGTTCGACCTGGTCGAGCGCTTCCTGCAGCAGCCGGTGCTCGGCGCCGTCATTCCACGGCCGCGGCAGCTGGTGCTCGTAGAAAATGCCGAATTTCATGGGCGCTCCACCCTGTTTGAGCACGATCTTTCGGAAAACCGGTGCCCACCCCACTATCCAAGTGCGGGGCAGGTTTTTCGGGATCATGCTCGCCATTCTTAATTAGCTGATTAGCTAAATTGTCTCGCCTTCAGCGGGAGGTGGCAAGCATCTTTTGCTGTTCATATCGGGCCAAATGCGCAAACGGCGCGCCTTCGCGAGCGCGCCGCCTGCAACGAGTTGCGTTTAGCCGCTGTCAGCCGGCGGCGGCAACGGCGCGTTGCGCCATCACCTTGATGAGGTTGGCGCGATAGTCGGCCGAGCCGTGGATATCGCTGAGCAAGCCGGCCGCCGGAATCTTGATGGTATCGAGCGCCCCCGCCGACCAGTTCGCCTTCAGCGCGGACTCCATCGCGGCCACCCGCATCACGCCGCTTTGCGAGGCGCCGGTGACGGCAACGCGGACGTCGCCTCCCTTGGTCTTGGCGACGAACACGCCGGTCAGCGCGAAACGCGATGCCGGGTGCGGGAATTTGGCATAGCCCGCCTTGGCCGGAATCGGGAACGACACGGCGGTGATGATTTCGCCGTCGGCAAGCGCAGTCGTGAACAAACCCTTGAAGTAGTCATCGGCTGCGATCGAACGCTTGTTGGTCTTGACCGTGGCACCAAGGGCAAGCAGCGCCGCCGGATAATCGGCGGCAGGATCGTTGTTGGCGATCGAGCCGCCGATGGTGCCGCGATGGCGTACCGCCGGATCGCCGATCAGGGAGGCGAGATAGGCCACCGCGGGTATGGCCTTTTGCACGTCGGCGCTTTGGGCCACGTCGTAATGCGGCGTCGCGGCCTTGATGGTCAGCGTATCGCCTGACGACTCGATGCCGACCAGTTCCTTGATCTTGGCGAGGTCGATCACGTCGGAGGGCGCGGCGAGGCGCTGCTTCATCACGGGGATCAGGGTGTGGCCGCCGGCGAGATATTTCGCCTCCGTGCCCTTGGCGAACAGGCTGGCTGCTTCGTCGACCGAGGCGGGGCGATGGTATGTTGTCGAATACATGGCTCGTCTCCCGAATTTCCTATTTTGTCGTGTTTTCTTCACGCGAACCGGATTCCACTTCGCTTGAAAACACTCCTGTTACGCGTTGCCGTGGATCGCGTGCCAGACGCGGTCCGGTGTCGCCGGCATTTCCAGCTTGTTGTTGCCGATCGCATCCGTGATCGCGTTGATCACGGCGGCGGAAGCGCCGATCGCGCCGGCTTCGCCGCAACCCTTGACGCCGAGCGGATTGCCCGGGCACAGCGTCGTGGTGTGGCTTAGCTTGAACGACGGCAGGTCGTCGGCCCGCGGCATGGTGTAGTCCATGAACGACGCCGTCACGGGTTGGCCGTTGCTGTCGTACACCGCGCCTTCCAACAGCGCCTGGCCGATGCCTTGCGCCAGTCCGCCATGGACCTGGCCCTCGACGATCATCGGGTTGATCAGCCGGCCGAAATCATCGGCGGCGACGAAGTTGACGAAGGTGGTCTTGCCAGTGCCCGGATCGACTTCAAGTTCGCAGACGTAGGCGCCGGCCGGGAACGTGAAATTGGTCGGGTCGTAGAACGCGGTCTCCTTCAGGCCGGGCTCCATGCCGTCGGGCAGATTGTGCGCGGTGTAGGCGGCGAGCGCGACCATCGGCAGCGCGATCGACTTGTCGGTGCCGGTGACCTTGAACTCGCCATTCTCGATGACGATGTCGCCCTCGGACGCCTCCAACAGATGCGCAGCGATCTTCTTGGCCTTGGCTTCGACCTTCTCCATCGCCTTGACAATGGCGGTGCCGCCGACCGCGATCGAACGCGAGCCATAGGTGCCCATGCCGAACTGCACCTTGTCGGTGTCGCCGTGAACGATCTGCACCTGGCTGATCGGAACGCCGAGACGTTCGGCGATCAGTTGCGCGAACGTGGTCTCGTGGCCCTGGCCGTGGCTATGCGATCCCGTGAGGACCTCGATGGTGCCGACCGGGTTGACGCGAATTTCGGCGGATTCCCACAAGCCGACGCCGGCGCCCAGGCTGCCGACCGCTTTCGACGGCGCGATGCCGCAGGCCTCGATGTAGCAGGAGACGCCGATGCCGCGCAGCTTGCCGTCCGCCTTTGCCTTGGCCTTGCGGCCGGCGAAGCCGGCATAGTCGATCGCCTTCATCGCGGAATCGAGCGACGCGTTGAAGTCGCCGATGTCGTAGGCCATGATGACGGGCGTCTGATACGGGAACTGGGTGATGAAGTTCTTCTTGCGCAGTTCGACCGGATCGACCTTCAATTGCCGCGCCGCGGTCTCCATCATCCGTTCGAGCAGGTAGCTCGCCTCCGGCCGTCCGGCGCCGCGATAGGCGTCGACCGGCGTGGTGTTGGTGTAAACGCCGACCACCTCGGCGTAGATCGCCGGGATGATGTATTGCCCCGACAGCAGCGTGACATAAAGATAGGTCGGCACCGCCGAAGAGAACAGCGACATATAGGCGCCGAAATTGGCGTGGGTTTTCACCCGCAGCCCCAGGATCCTGTTGTCCTTGTCGAAGGCCATCTCGGCCTTGGAGAGATGGTCGCGGCCGTGGGCGTCGGTCAGGAAGGCTTCCGACCGGTCGCCGGTCCACTTCACCGGGCGGCGGACCTTCTTGGAGGCCCATAGCGCCACCATTTCCTCCGGATAGATGTAGATCTTGGAGCCGAAGCCGCCGCCGACGTCGGGCGCAATCACTCGCAGCTTATGCTCGGGCGCGATGTTGTAGAACGCCGACAGCACGAGGCGTGCGACATGCGGGTTCTGCGAGGTCGTGTACAGCGTGTAATGCTCTTCGGCCTCGTCATATTCGGCAACCGCCGAGCGCGGCTCCATCGCATTCGGCACCAGGCGATTGTTGGTGAGCTCCAGCGTCACCACATTGGCGGCCTTGGCAAAGGCGGCGTTCACCGCGGCCTCATCGCCGAGCGCCCAGTCATAGACCACGTTACCCGGGGCTTCCGGGTGCAATTGCGGCGCGCCGGGCTTGATCGCGGCGCGGATATCGGGAACGGCCTGCAGTTCCTCGTAATCGACGACCACGGCTTCGGCCGCGTCGCGCGCCTGGTTCTTGGTCTCGGCAATCACGACCGCGACCGCTTGTCCGACGAAGCGCACGGTCTCCGGCGCCATTGCCGGCCACGCGCCCATCTTCATCGGCGTGCCGTCTTTCGACGTAATGGCCCAGCCGCAGATCAGATTGCCGACCTTGTCGTCGACGATCTGCTGCCCGGTCAGAACCGCGACCACGCCCGGCATCTTCATCGCGGCGGATGAGTCAATACCCTTGACCTTGGCATGCGCATGCGGGCTGCGGATGAAATGGGCATAGGTCATGCCGATCAGCTTGATGTCGTCGACGTAACGGCCCTTGCCGGTAATGAAACGCTTGTCTTCCTTGCGCACCACGCTGGCGCCAATGCCTTCAACACCCATATCCTGCTCTCCCTACCGCAGTTGATTGTCCCGCCATTTCCATCGAAACCAGCGGTCTGAAATTTCAGCGATCGAAGCGTCTTGCCTGCGCCTATTCCGCGGCCTGCGCGACCGTCATGCGGCCGGCCGCGTCAAGCACCGACTTGACGATGTTGTGATAGCCGGTGCAGCGGCAGATATTGCCTTCGAGCTCGTGCCGGACGGTTGCCTCGTCGAGCTTGCCGCCATGGCGGTGGACGATATCGATCGCCGACATGATCATGCCCGGCGTGCAGTAGCCGCACTGCAGGCCGTGATTGTCGCGGAAGGCCGCCTGCATCGGGTGCAGTTCGTCGCCCTTGGCGATGCCCTCGATGGTGGTGACGCTGGAGCCTGCGGCCTGTCCGGCCAGCACCGTGCAGGATTTCACCGCGCGGCCATCGATATGGACGACGCAGGCCCCGCATTGGCTGGTATCGCAGCCGACATGGGTACCGGTCAGGTTCAGATGTTCGCGCAGGACCTGGACCAGAAGCGTGCGGTCCTCGACGTCCACCGAGACCGCCTTGCCGTTCACCGTCAGTTTGACTGTCGACACGTGTCCTACCTCCCGAAGTGATGTCTTTTGATTTGTTCTACTTAGAAACAGGCACGGGAACTTTGCAACTGGGAATTTCGTCGCTGACGTCATTATGACGCCATGTCGGGCGTGAGGCGATTCTCGTACCCAGCGCTGGGACCCCCCCGCCAAATTTACCGCCTTTTATCCATTGTGCCCTAACTTTGCCCACGGGGGTCGGGGCGCCATGCCTCCCGGCTCCCATCGGTTTGCCGGAAGAAGCCGGGAGAAAGCGTCGAGTTGGGGGTGGGAATGTCGAAGCGTACCTGGCCGCAGTCGCTAACCGGATGGCTTCCGACACTGCGATTTCGCGCCAAGATCCTGCTCGGCTTTGCCGTCGTGCTGGCCATCTCGGCCGTCAGCCTGGGCATCGCCTATCTCGGCTTCGAGCGTGTCTCGGCGAGCGTCGCGTCCTACAAGAACAGCGTCGCCGAGGCCGACCTCGCCCGCAACATCGACCGTGCGCTGATTTCTTACCGTTCGCTGGTCAAATATTACGTGGTTACGGCCAAGGAAGACGACGCCAAGGCCGCACAGGAGGCCGAGGCCAGTCTGAAAGGCGCCATCGATCAGTCGATCAGGGACACCAGGAAACCGGCGCGGCTCGAGGGGCTGAATCACCTTGCCGGCGAGTTCAAGAATTTCACGGGGACTTTTGCCGAAATTGTCAAGGCCAAGCGCGAAAGCGCGCTGGTGACGCAAAATCAGCTGACGCGCGATGGCAATTTGCTGCGCTATAAGCTCGACGATATCGCCGGCAACGCGTCCGAGGACGAACTGCCGGCGATCGAATTCGGCGCCAAGCAGGTGACCGCGCAATTGCAGGCCGCGGTCGCGCTCGCCAATATGTTCGTCGTCAACGACGACCAGACGGTCGCTACAAGCGCGCTGGCGCGGCTGAAATTCGTCGAGAATTCGCTGCATGCGATTTCGACCGACGACGAAAAGATCGCGACGGGCCTGAAAGAGGCGCACGCACTGCTGATGGATTACCGGCAGGCGCTGACCAAGCTGGTCGAGAACGCCAAGCTGGTCGACGATCTCGTGACCGAGATGAAGGGGTCGGCAGGGGCGATTGCCCAGGGTTCGAGCGCCATGAAGGCCGACCTGGTCTCGGAGCAAGAGCGGCTCGAAGCGGAATCCAATGCCATCATCGGCGAGACCGAGCGGCTGGTCCTCATGCTCGTGGCCGGCGGCTTCCTGCTCGGCGGCATGCTGGCGCTGCTGTTGGGCCGGGGCATTTCCAGCCCGATGATCGCGTTGTGCAAGGCGATGCGCAATCTCGCCGGCGGCAATTTCGACGTCGTGCTGCCCGGCCTCGGGCGAAACGACGAATTGGGCGAAATGGCCGGCGCGGTGGAGGAGTTCAAGCTGCAGGCGATCGCCAAGGCCGAGCATGACGCTGCCGCGCAGGATGCGCTGAACAAGCAAGCCAGCGCCGCGCGCCGCGCCGAACTGATCCATTTCGCCGATGATTTCGAGGCGGCGGTGGGCTCGATCGTCTCCAATGTTTCGGCGGCTGCAGGCCATCTGGAATCGGCCGCGGGCACGCTGACACGGACCGCGGAGACGACGCAAAGCCTGTCGAGCCAGGTCGCGGGCGCTTCCGAGGAAGCCTCCAACACCATCCAGTCGGTTGCGAGCGCGACGGAGGAACTGTCGACCTCGGTGGGAGAGATCGGACGGCAGGTGCGCGAATCCAACCGGATCGCGGAAGCAGCTGTGGCCCAGGCGCAAGAGACCGACGGGCGGATCGGCAAATTGTCGCGTGCCGCGCAGGAGATCGGCGACGTCGTCAAATTGATTACCGCGATCGCCGAGCAGACCAACCTGTTGGCGCTCAATGCCACCATCGAAGCCGCGCGCGCCGGCGATGCCGGTCGCGGGTTTGCCGTGGTGGCTTCCGAAGTCAAGTCGCTGGCGAGCCAGACCGCAAAGGCGACCGACGAAATATCGAACCACATTGCCGGCATGCAGCAGGCGACGCAGGAATCGGTCGCGGCGATCAAGGAGATCGGCACCACCATCGGTCAGATCTCCAGTATCGCCTCCTCGATTGCAACCGCCGTGGAGCAGCAGGGCTCGGCGACGCAGGAAATCGCGCGCAATGTCCAGAACGTCGCAGAGGGCACCCAAGAGGCCGCCGTCAATATCGTGCAGGTCAATCGCGGGGCCACCGAAACCGGCTCGGCCTCGGAAGAGGTGTTGAACTCGGCAAGGGCGTTGTCGAGCGAAAGCACGCGGCTGCGCGCCGAACTCGACCGCTTCATGCAGAATATTCGCGCGGCGTAGGATTCGCCATTTAGGAAGGGTTGACCATTGAACCGGTGTCGTCATCCGCCACCGGGTCGGCGCGAAGCGCCGCCCGATGACAGGCTCCGGCGGGCGATCCAGTACCCGGCGACGTCTCGATTCTCATGCCGTCTTATGCGGGCTGGTGGATTACTCGATACCCGCGTCCGCGGGTATGACGACCTTATAACGTAACCCGGAAGCCGCTCATTCCTTCCCAAACTGCCGCTTCAACTCCACCTTCGCACGCTCCAATCGCTCGCGCTCGGTTTTCGGCAGGTTGTTGCCGGCGCGGTTGATATAGAAGGTCAGCATCGACAGCGCCGAGCGATAGGCGTTCGCCTTGCGCCGCGTGCTCTGTTCGGCCGAGTTCTTCAGCGAGGAGGCGATCTTTTTCGCGCTCGGCAATTTGAACACGCCGCGCTTGAGATCGAGCGCATCGCTCTCCTGCGTCACCCGTTGCGACCAGCGTTTGGGTGCGGCTTTGCGCGGGGTCCTGCGCGCCGTCTTTCCCTTGGTCGTTCCTTTTGCCGTTTTCCTGCGTTCCGCCATGGTCAACTCCTTGCCGCGAGAATCGAAAACCAGCGCGCCGCCGATCGGTTCCGGTTCCGCCAATGCCGGAACAAGCGCGCCGCGGCGGCGTTGACCTGGCGCGCCAGGCATACCAATTGCCGCTTCCGCGCTTTGGCCGTCTTAACAGCCCTCGGGGAGGCAGCATCCCCAGGGTGCTTTTTATTGGCTGGGTCCAATGGAGTTGCAGCACAGTCAGGCGTGGAGTGATGGCGCCGGGATCGCGGCCGCCGCGCGGCCGAGCGCTGACCGCATCATCGAGACCTCCATACCGTCGCGCCTCGACAGCCTGCGTTTGGAGCGGCTTTCATACCCGCGTCGTGGCAGCGCTCGGCATCACCTGGATCCTGGATGGGCTCGAAGTCACGCTCGCCGGTGCGCTGTCGGGCGCGCTGAAGCAAAGCCCGACGTTGCACTTTTCCAATTTCGATGTCGGCTTTGCCAACAGCGCCTATCTTGCCGGCGCCGTGATCGGCGCGCTCGGCTTCGGCTGGCTCACCGACCGGATCGGGCGCAAGAAATTGTTCTTCATTACGCTCGCGCTTTATCTCGCAGCCACCGCCGCGACCGCGCTGTCCTGGAACCTCGCAAGCTATGTGCTGTTTCGCTTCTTGACCGGCGCCGGCATCGGCGGCGAATATACCGCGATCAATTCGACCATCCAGGAACTGGTGCCGGCGCGCTATCGCGGCTGGACCGACCTCGTCATCAACGGCAGCTTCTGGATCGGCGCCGCGCTCGGCGCTTCCAGCGCAATCGTGCTGCTCGATCCCGCGGTTTCCAGTCCCGATCTCGGCTGGCGGCTTGCCTATCTCACCGGCGCCTGTCTCGGCCTCATCGTGTTCGTGATGCGGATGTGGATCCCGGAAAGCCCGCGCTGGCTGATGATCCACGGTCATCCCGATCGCGCGCAGGCGATCGTTGCCGATATCGAGCGATCCGTGATCGGACATGTCCAGGATCCGCCGCGCCAAGGGTTTGCGAAGAAAGGGTTTGCGAAGATCAGGCTGAGGATGCGCGACCACACGCCGCTTCGCGAAGTCGCGCACACGCTGCTTTCAACCTATCGGCAGCGGGCGCTGGTCGGGCTCGCTTTGATGGTCGCGCAGGCGTTTTTCTACAACGCGATCTTCTTCACTTTCGCGCTGGTGCTGACGGATTTCTACGGCATCGCTTCCGATCAGGTCGGCTGGTACATCCTGCCCTTCGCGGCCGGCAATTTCTTGGGCCCGCTCTTGCTCGGGCGTCTGTTCGACACGCTCGGACGCCGGACGATGATCGCGCTCACCTATGGCGTGTCGGGCATCCTGCTCGCGCTGTCGGGCTATCTGTTCTCGATCAACGCGCTGAGCGCGCAAAGCCAGACCGTCGCCTGGATGGTGATCTTTTTCTTTGCCTCACCGGCGGCGAGCGCTGCCTATCTCACCGTCAGCGAAACCTTTCCGCTGGAGGTGCGGGCACTGGCGATCGCGCTGTTCTATGCGATCGGGACCGGAGTTGGCGGCGTGGCGGGACCTGTGCTGTTTGGTGCGCTGATCGACACCGGATCGCGTGCCAGCGTGTTCGCCGGCTACCTGCTTGGGGCTGGCCTGATGATTGCGGCGGCAGCCATTGCGTGGCGTTATGCGGTGGCCGCCGAGCGCCGGCCGCTGGAATCGGTGGCGCGCCCGCTGGCTTTTGTGGAGTAGAATGACATGAACGATGGTTTGGCCGAGATGCCCTTGCAGGACGATGTTTCACCGGAGGAAGACGATGCGCCGGACGCTGTTCCGGTCCCGCGCTCGCTGATCCCGCATTTGAGCGACATCGCGGTCCTGCTCGACATCGACGGCACGCTGCTCGATCTGATGCCGACGCCGCGCCAAGTCTGGGTGCCGCCGGGGCTGGCAAGGACGCTGGACCAGCTGCTGACACGGACGTCCGGCGCGCTGGCGCTGGTCAGCGGGCGCTCGCTCAATGACATCGACCTGATTTTCGCGCCCGCGCAGTTTCCAGCCGTCGGCGGCCACGGCGCGGAGATGCGGCTGATCGCCGACGGCGAGGCCGCCGTCACGCACGCGCCGCCGATGGACAAGGAACTAAAGCGCCGCTTGGCTGCGATCGCGCGACTAAGCCCCGGAATATTGCTGGAAGACAAGGGCTACTCGCTGGCGCTGCATTATCGCCTCGCGCCGCATGCGGAGAAGGCGATCCACGAAGCAGTGTCGCTGATCCGGGCCGATCTGCCGGACGCGCCGATCGAAGTGCTGCCGGGAAAGTGCGTCTGCGAGATCAAGCATTCCGGCTTCACCAAGGCGAGCGGCGTGCGCGAACTGATGACGCACGAACCCTTCAAGGGCCGCCGACCGCTCTTCATCGGCGACGACGTCACGGACGAATCGGTGTTTGCCATCATGCCCGACTTTGACGGGCTCTCGTTCTCGGTCGGCCGACGCGCCAACGGCGTTGCCGGACATTTCGATGCGCCTGCCGATGTCAGGGAATTTCTTGCCCGGCTGCTGGACGATGAGAACGCCACGGTGCGGCCATAGGCGCCACGCCGCCGCCATTGTTGGGGTTTGGTTTTTGATCGATCCCAGTCACGTTTTGTTGCTCATCGGTTACACAATCTTCTTATTTACCTCCGCCGTGTTTCGACCCAGCGTGGGCCAGATTTTGGTTTCATTTGGTTGAAACGGTGGTCAGGAACCATATTGATGAATGGTTGTTAACACGGCGGACCAACAGGAGGGGACCCTGTGAACCTCGTCGTCGTTTCGAATCGCGTTGCGAGCAGCAAGGCCAATGAGCCCATGACGGGCGGTTTGGCGGCTGCCCTGCTGCCAGTGGTGGAGAATTCCGGCGCGATTTGGGTCGGTTCTTCCGGCCGCGTCCGCGACGGGTTCCAGAAGGAGCCATTTGCCGAAATTGAAGCATTGGGCACCGGTGCGTTGGCGAAACTCGATCTGCCGGCGGCGCATTACGGCGGCTATTATGAAGGCTTCGCGAATTCGGCGCTGTGGCCTGCGCTGCATTCGCGCACCGACCTGATCCGCATCTCGCATGGCGATTATGGTTCCTATCGCGAAGTCAACGCCTTCATGGCGCGTGCGCTGATGCGGTTCCGCAAACCCGACACTGCATTCTGGGTTCAGGACTACCATTTCCTGGCCCTCGGAGCGGAATTGCGCGATCTCGGTGTCACCGGACCCATCGGCTTCTTCCTGCATACGCCGTGGCCCGCCCGCGGCATCATTGAGGGCGTGCCGCATCAGCGCGAATTGATCGAGGCGATGCTGGCCTACAATCTCATTGGGTTCCAGACCGACGAGGATCGCGAGAATTTTCTCTCCTACATTCGCAACGATCTCGCGCTGCCGGTTCACGATGGCGTGGTAACGTCGTCCCACGGCCGAACGCGGCTTGCGGTATTTCCGATTGGCATCGATGCCGACAAATTCGCACGAGCGGCGGCGAAAGCCCTGTTGCATCCCGACGTGTCGCGGCTGCGGCGCAGCCTGAATGGCGAGAAGCTTGCGATCGGTGTTGACCGGCTGGATTACTCCAAGGGCCTGGTGAACCGCATCAGCGCCTTCGACCGGATGTGGACGGAGCAGCCGGCGCTGGCGCGCACCGTATCGCTGCTGCAGATCGCAACCCCCTCGCGCGGATCGATCGAGGCTTACGGCAACCTGCAGAGCGAACTCGCAAGGCTGGTCAGCGACGTCAATGGCCGCCATGGCGAGGTCGATTGGACGCCGATCCGTTATCTCAATAAAGGCTTCAGTCAGGCCGTGCTGGCCGGGCTTTATCGCACCGCGCAGGTCGGCGTGGTGACCCCGCTGCATGACGGCATGAACCTGGTCGCCAAGGAATATGTCGCTGCCCAGAACCCGGCCGATCCCGGCGTGCTGGTGCTGTCGAAATTCGCGGGCGCCGCGAACGAATTGGACACCGCGCTGCTGGTCAATCCCCACGATATCGACGGCATGGCGGGCACCATCGCGATGGCGCTCGCAATGCCGCTGGCCGAACGGCGCATGCGTTACGCGGCGATGATGGAAAAGCTGCGCGATCATGGCATCCAGCAATGGTTCACCGATTTCGTCGATGCACTGCAGGAGAGCGGGAGCGATAAGATCGCCGCTGCCCCGCCGGTGGCGGAGCTGCCGGCGCCCTGGCCGCCGCGTACCGCGCAGTCCGGCGCGCGGATTCACTGAAGGTCAGTCGCAGTACGAAACGCCGTCCGCGATGGCGCCGCGCGTCTTGTTCGGCGGGTCCAGCGGCACTGAACCTTTGCCTTGGCCGATGAAGACGCTCGGGTCCATCGTTACTGACAACTTATTGCCGATGATGACATGGCGCTCTCTCGGCGACCATGATCCACTTCACTCATCCTCTTTCAGCTCCGGCTTGTCATGCAGAACCGCGTCCAGCAGAGAACTGTTGACCTCAATGTGCCCGTTGTAGCTGATGAGACCAAGCTTGCGAAACTTGTTCATGAAGTGACTGACGCGCGATCTGGTGGTGCCGATCATCTCCGCCAGCGTTTCCTGGCTGATGTTCGGAACGATCGGCTGCGGGGTGCCTTCCTTGCCAAAATGCGAGAGCAGCAGAAGCATGCGGGCAAGCCGCCGTTCGCTCGAATTGAAAAGCTGGTCGATCAGGTCTTCTTCGATCCGGCCGTTCCGGGTCAGAAGGTAGGTCACGAACAACTCGGAAAACGCCGGCTGTTCGTGAAGCGCAAGTTTCATGGCCTGTTTTGCAATTGAGGTCACGACGCAACTTTCCATGGCGGTCGTGGTCGCGATGCGCAGCGAATGACCATTCAAGCAACCTTCGCCGAAGAACTGGCCCGGGCCAAAAACGCCCACCACGGCCTCCTTGTCCTGCTTGGATACGACCGTGAGCTTGATCTTGCCCTTTTGAATGTAAAAGACCGAATCGGCGACGTCGCCTTGCTTGAAAATCGTTTCGTTCTTTTCGAATCGGAGGATCGTCTTGCCCGCGCCCACGTTGGCAAGAAAGTCTTGAGCGTCAAACTCGCCGCTAGCTGGATTTCCCATCTGAAACCTCCTGCGCGTAGGCCAAACTGGCGTCAGGCGGGAGCACAACAACCCTCCGCCACCGAAATAAGCCAAGGATGGCGCATTAACAGCCACAGCTTGCGCGCCCGGCCGCGCGGACGCTGCTCAATATTGCTCAGTCCCGGAAAACTAACGCCGCCGGTCCACCGCTTCTTATGGTTCCGTGCTTATGGTCCCGTGCCTACAACTGCCCGTCGCCTCCGATGTCCGGTCGGTCAATGCCGCTCGAACCGCGGCACAAGTGAGCAATATTATACACTCCCGCAGGTAGACAGATCGTGGGCGCAAGCCCCATCGCTATGGCAGGAGCATGATTCGGGGCTCCATCCGATGATTGAAGAACCGGCGAAGCCGGTCTTCAATCGCATGAGGAGCTTCGAGATGTCTCGCATCGATTTTGCGGGTCGATTAGGGCTGACGCTAGCGGCGGGCATGAACGGGCTTCGCGGACTGCTGGGGGCGCTGGTCCCATCCCAGGAAGCGGGGCACGGCAACGCGAGACCCAAGCTGAATCTCGCGATTTCGTCGCGGCGGCTTCTCCTTGGAACCGGATTTGCGGTTCTTCTGGCGATCAGTGCCGCCTCGATCGCTCTCGACGTCAAGTCACGATCCGATGCAGCCTGGATCTATCATTCGGTGGAAGTATCCAACCAATTGAAGGACATGCGGCTGCTGTTTCGACGCGCAGCGAGCGCGGCAAGTGGCTATCTGCTGACCGGTGATCGATCCTTCATGGAGGACTATCATCAGTTTCTTGACCAAATCTTGCCTGCATTCTTGGAACTGAAACAGGCGATCAAGGATAATCCTGCACAGCTGCGTTTGCTCGCGGACAGCGAGACGCTCGTTATCGGAAGTTTTGCCGCAACCAGCCACATGGTTCTGCTGCGTGCGGCGGGTGACACCGTAGACATACCAGCGCTTGCCGCCGAGGCGGGACGTCGCGCGCGGACCGCTTCCATTGCGGGGAACTTCGATCAACTCGCCAAAGAAGAACAAAGGCTGCTTGCCATCCGTTCGGCGGTATCGGAGCGAACCGGGACCCTGCTTCTTGCAGTCGATCTGTCCGGCGCCGTGCTGATCCTGATACTTGCGGCGATCCTGATGCGGGAGGGTCGGCGTTCAAGCAGAAAATTGCAGCGTGCATTGGACGCCGCCAAGGGCGCCAACGAATCCCTTGAGGCATCGGTCGCGGAGCGGACCGAGCACCTGCTGGCTGCGCACGTGAAGCTGCGCCATTCAACGTCGGTGCTCAATAGCACATTCGCCAGCATGGCGGAGGCTGTGCTCGTCGTCGACAATGCGGGCGAGATAATTCTCTCAAATTCCGCAGCCGAACGGCTGCTCCACTATTGCCCGAATATGACGATCGCCCAGTTAAGAGCGCAAAATACCACTTTTAAATCTGACGGATCGACGCTACTGCCATTCGAGGAGGGGCCGACTACGCGCATCCTGCGCGGCGAACAATTCGATGCGCTCGAAATCATCGTGCGCCATGCCGGCAGTCGTGATCCGATTCACCTCCTGTCCAGCGGCCGCCCATTGTATGACGCCTCCGGCGCTGTCAGCGGCGGGGCGCTGGTCTTCCACGACATCACCGCGGTCCGCGAAACAGAACGAAAACTTCACCAGTCGCAGAAGCTCGACGCGATCGGCAAGCTCACCGGCGGAGTGGCGCACGATTTCAACAATATGCTCACGGTGATCGCCGGGACCACCGAAATCCTGGTGTCCGATCTCGGCGACAGGCCCGAGCTTCAGGCGGTGGCGGCGCTGATCAATCAGGCGGCGGATCGTTGCTCCGAATTGATCCAGCATCTGCTCGCTTTCGCCCGCAAGCAGCCGTTGCAGCCACGCATCGTAGACGTCAACGCGGCGCTCTTTGATATCGCGAAACTCTTGAGGCCAACACTCGGCGAACAGATTGAGGTTGACTCCATATTGCAGCGAGGACTGCCAACCGCGCTGATCGATCCCTCCCAACTCGCAAACGCCCTGATCAATCTGGCGATCAACGCCCGGGACGCCATGCCCGATGGCGGCAAGCTCATGCTGGAAACCGCGGAGGTCGTCCTGGATGAAGGCTATGCGCGGGACAATGTGGATGTCCGCCCGGGTTCTTATGTGATGATTGCCGTGAGCGATACCGGAACCGGCATGTCGGCAGATCTGTGTGAAAAGGTTTTCGAACCGTTCTTCACCACGAAGAAAATCGGCAAAGGGACCGGACTTGGACTGAGCATGGTGTACGGGTTCGTGAAACAGTCGGGCGGACACGTCAAAATCTATAGCGAGGAAGGCCACGGCACGTCGATCAAGGTCTATTTGCCCGCGGCGGGCGGAAGCGCCGAAGCGCCGATCATGTCCCTGGTGCCGGCCCGAGGCGCCGGCGAAACCATCCTGGTGGTGGAGGATGACCTGCTGCTGCGCGGCTTCGTGGTGGCGCAATTGCACAGCCTGGGTTACAGGACGGCCGCGGTCGGCGATGGCCGCGAAGCGCTCGAATATGTGGAAAGCGGTCAGCCGTTCGATCTGCTGTTCACCGATGTCGTCATGCCCGGTGGAATGACCGGCCGCCAGCTTGCCGATGCAGTTTCGAGCCGCCAACCCGGAACGAAAATCCTTTACACCTCGGGATATACCGAGAAGGCGATCGTGCACCACGGACGACTCGACCAGGGCGTCATGCTGCTTTCGAAGCCCTATCGTAAATCCGAACTCGCCCGTCTGGTGCGGCTGGCGCTCGGAGAGGCCCATGTCGGAATCCCGGAATCTCTACCCAGCGGTCTCGGTCTGACCGGGGACAAGTTGCTGAGGCTCCACGATTAGAGCACGATCCGGAAAAACGCCTGCCCCCGTACTACGATAGCGGGGTGAAGGCCGGTTTCCCTTGGCGAACGAACGCGGAACGCGTTCGCGTGGAGATCATGCTCAAAAAAGAGGATCAGTAGCAGTACGAGACGCCGTCGAGGATGGCGCAGCGCGTCTTGTTCGGCGCATTTGGATCGTCCAGCGGCACTGATCCTTTGCCCTGGCCGACGAATACGCCAGGGCCTATCCTGACCGATGACTTATTGCCGATGATGACGCTCGGATGAGGCGTCGAACTCGACCGGGTGCCATCGGGCCAGAGAATGGCATCGCCCGCCAAGACGCCGCGCCTGCCGTCGTCGCAGGTCACGTCGAAGCCCAGCCGGGTGCAGGTTTGGGCGCTGGCGCTTCCTGCGCTGGCAAGCGAGGCCGCAACGGCCGCCAGTGCGACCGTTCGATTGATCCGCATCTCCGTCCCTCCATGGCCCGTGACTGGGCGCCCAGATCAATCGTCGCATTTGTGCGGCTCCCGGTTCAGCCGCCGGCCGATCCGGGTGGACCGCGCAGTTATCGAAAAACAGAAAACGATATACTATTCAAATAGTTATGTAAATTTCCGCCGTGCCGCGCGGCATCCGCTTGCAAAAAACCTCTTGCCCCTCCAAGAGAGGGCATCCGGAGAGATGGCCGAGTGGCTTAAGGCGCACGCTTGGAAAGCGTGTGTGCGGGAAACCGTACCGTGGGTTCGAATCCCACTCTCTCCGCCAGTATGGCAGGCGACGCCGGTTCTCCGGGCATTATCCGCGGCACAAAAGCCCAGGTTTTGCGGGCTTTTTTCATTTCGGATCTGACCGGCCAAATCGGACGAAGATCTGATTTTTCTCATGGCGGCTTTGCTCTGGAGCCCTGGACTACGCTGATTTAGTACGGTTCTGAAAACGGCTTAATTCCGAGGCCTTGCAAAGGGGCGGCAAGGCGCATTTCGCAATCGATGTTGGATGAGCGAGGGTCGCGCCCTCGATTTGAGCTTTTCATACTATCCTTCGACGAAGAAGGTTCATTGGTCTAGCCGCACCGTATAGTCGGTAAAGCACGCGGCTAGCGAAGCCACGGTGATCGTCACCTCTTCGAGCATGTTCAGTCTGCGTAAGGTGTCTTACACCGTTCCGTCACGCCTGATAGGCCAGCGCCTCAAGGTGCATCTCTACGATGACCGGCTCGACTGCTTCCTCGTTTCGCTGGGACGGCATCGTTCCCGTCAAAGAGATCATCGCCCCGTTCAACGTCGTCGCCGGCTCAGCGTCCAGTTCGTCCGGTCTCACCTCGGTCGTCAACGGAACCAACAACAGCTCGCTGCCGCAGCCCGTCACCGTGACGCTGAACAACACCGACGCGCAGACCGTGAAGGTCGCTACCACCGACCAACTCGTCGTGGGCATCTCGTCGACGTTCTCCGAAACGGCATCCGAGGGTGTCAAGGACATATCTTCGAGCACGACCACCTGGTCGCTGACGGTCAACTACTGCTACACGCATAGCGACACCAAGACGACCAGCGAGACCAAGACAATCGCGTTCTCCATCTTGCAGACGGTCAACGCGCCGCCGAATTCCAGCTACGCCGCGACATTGCTGGTGAACATCGGGCAGATTCCCCCAACCTTGTATCATACGACCGCGCAACGCTGGTACACCGTCCCTGTCACCGGCGCGCATCAGGATCCTCAGAACAACAACTGGTACAAGCGGGTCGAGCCGGTGACGCTCAGCATCACGGGCAGCCTCGCCAGCAACGCCACGGTGAATATGACCGCGACGCCGATCAGCCAGGCGGCCTGAGTTGCAACGGCGGATTACGCCCATCGGGCATTTGCGCGGGACCCTGTGGGCTACAATCCGCCTACAGATCTCTGACGTAGCCCGACAAGGGCCTCCGGTATCTCTGCTTTATGTTTATTTGGCATTCGCTCCCTTGGAAGCCTTTGGCGAAGGAGGGACCCCTGAGTTTGGTTCTTTCTTACCCCAAGACCTTGCTGACGGCCTCGGGCCGCTCATCATGTTCCGGCGATTTTGGGCAGCGGCGAGGAGCAAATTCGACTTTTTTCCTACCACGCCGCGGCGTCACACCAGTGTCGTCTTTATGCGGCGTCTCGAGCGCGCCTTTGTGGATCGAACGTCGAACTTTTTGCGGGCGGGTTACCTATTCCACCTATTAGAGCGTGCGGCGTTTGGCCGGGTTCGCGTGAACTTCTCCGCGCCTCCGCACCCATCGTCGCTATTGACCAATTGCCATCAGCCATATTCAGATAACCCACAAGATTTCAAAGGCGGGAAACGAAACAACGTGCAATTTCTCCTGAAGATGAGGCGCGACTACTATGCCGGCGCCTTGATGATGTTGATCGGGTTGATCGTGGTGAACGAGGGCCGCACCTATCAACTCGGGACGCTGCAAAGGATGGGCCCCGGATACTTTCCGGTCGCGCTCGGCTCCCTCCTCGTCCTTCTCGGCATCCTGATCGCGGGCACGGCGTCGACCGGCGGCGCCGAAGAGCAGGAAGCCATGCCCCACGCCGAGTGGCGCGGCTGGTTCTGCATCATCGCAGGGCCAACGTTGTTCATCGTGTTAGGCAAATACTTTGGCCTGTTGCCGGCGACCTTTGCCTGCGTGTTCGTCTCGGCGCTTGGCGACCGCGAGACCACGCTGAAAAGCGCCGTGATCCTGGCCGCCAGCGTGACGATCTTCGGCATCCTGCTGTTTTCCTATCTCCTGCAGGTCTCGATGCCGATCCTGAAGTGGGGCTGGTGATGATCGATACCGCATTTACCGACCTCTGGTACGGCTTCGGCGTCGCGCTTGAACCGCATAACCTGCTCTGGTGCTTCGTCGGCGTGCTGGTCGGCAACATGGTCGGCGTGTTGCCGGGCCTGGGTCCGGTCGCGACCATCTCGATCCTGCTGCCGCTGACTTTCGGCATGAAGCCGGTCGCGGCGATCCTGATGCTCTCCGGCGTCTATTACGGCGCGCAGTATGGCGGCGCGATCTGCTCGATCCTGCTCAATCTGCCCTGTCATCCGCCGCATGCGGTGACGTGCCTCGATGGTTATCCGCTGACCAAGCAGGGCAAAGGCGGTACCGCGCTCGGCATCACGGTGATCTCATCATTCGTCGGCGCCTCGTTCGGAATCACCGAAATGATCTTTCTGGCGCCGCTGTTGGTGAAGATCGCGTTGAAATTCGGGCCGGCGGAAATCTGTTCGCTGATGCTGCTCGGTTTGCTGGCGGGCTCGACGCTGGCGCGCGGCTCGCCGCTCAAAGGCGTCACCATGACGGTGCTCGGCCTGATCTTCGGCATCGTCGGCTCCGATATCGAGACCGGCACGCCCCGCCTGACCTTCGGCTTCGTGCAACTCTATGATGGCGTGGAGATCGCGGCCCTCGCGCTCGGCCTGTTCGGCATCGCCGAGTTCATGAAAAGCGTGAATCAAAATGTGAAGCTGGATCGCGCCTACGCCAAGGTGAGCTTGCGCGACATGTGGCCGAGCCGCGAAGACCTCAAGCGATCGGTTTTCCCGATGATCCGCGGCACCCTGATCGGCAGCCTCTGCGCCCTGATCCCGGGCACCGGTCCGACCATCGCCTCGTTCGTGTCCTACGCCACCGAGAAGAAAATCTCGCGCACGCCGGAGAAATTCGGTACCGGCATGATCGAGGGCGTGGCCTGCCCGGAAGCCTCGACCCACTCTTCAGTGCAGGGCGATTTCATCCCGACCATGAGCCTCGGCATCCCCGGCGACGTCGTGATGGCCTTGATCCTCGGCGCGCTGATCATCCAGGGCATCGTGCCGGGCCCGCAGTTGATCTCCGAGCATCCCGACATCTTCTGGGGCCTGATCGCAAGCTTCTGGGTCGGCAACATTCTCCTGGTGTTGCTCAACGTGCCGATGATCGGGCTGTGGGTGAAGCTGCTCGCCGTTCCCTATAAGTATCTGTTTCCGAGCGCGCTGTTCTTCATCAGCATCGGCGTGTATGGCGTCAACAATGATCTGTTCCAGGTCGGACTGACGCTGGTGATCGGGGTGTTCGGCTATGTCCTCTTACTGTTAGGCTTCCATCCGGCGCCGATCCTGCTCGGCTTCGTGCTCGGGCCCCGATTCGAGGAGAACTTCCGCCGCGCCATGCTGATCTCGCGCGGCGATCTCGGGGTATTCGTCGATATCCGCAATCACCCGATCGCGACCGTGTTCGTCGGCCTGTCGGCGCTCTTGGTTGTGATCCAGGTTGTGCTGTGGCTGCGGAAGTCGAAATTCGGCTTCCGCGTACCGAACGTGCCGCCAACGCCATCGGAAGCGGAAGGCTGAGGCGCAGCGCCGATCGCGCAGCCTGCTGTCTACATAATGTTGCAAAAATCTTGATTGATCCGGTCAACGACGTTGATCGGATCAATCGACGTAGGCCGAGCCGCTCGCGCTCGCGCGCAATCCCTGCATGCAGCGTTGCAGATTCCTTCGTGCAGGCTTGATTGCGCCGGGTTCCAAAAACCGGGATGATCAAGCGAGTTTATGGCTCGGCTGGGGGATTCCCGGTCAAACAAGGAATGCACCATGGAATACGCTCCCGAAGATCTTAACCCCCGCGATCGCTACAAGGTGTTGACCGGATTCGTCTTGCCGCGGCCGATCGCCTGGATCACGACGGTTGGCCCCACCGGTGTCGTCAACGCGGCTCCTTTCAGCTTCTTCAACGTGTTCTCCGAGGATCCGCCGCTCTGCATGTTCGCTGTCAATCCACGGCCGGACGGGCGCGCCAAGGACACCGTGGTCAACATCGAGCGCACCGGGGAGTTCGTGGTCAATCTCGCCGATGAGCCGTTGGCGCGTGCCATGCACGATTCCAGCGGCGACTTTCCGCCCGAAATCGGCGAGCCCGGCTATCTCGGCCTGAATCTGGCGCCCTCGACCAGGGTCGCGGTGCCGCGATTGGCCGACGCGCCGTGGGCGATGGAATGCAGGATCTGGAAGACCATCGACGTGAACGGCAAGCGCAAGCTCATCATGGGAGAAGGCGTAAATTTCTACATCCGCGACGAGCTGTGGGATGGCAACGCCATGCGCGTGCACATGGACCGCTATCATCCCGTCGGCCGCATGTTCGCGGACCGCTACTGTCGCACCGACGACAGAATCGTTTTCCCGCCGGCCACAGGAACCTCTGGAGCATAGCTCAAAACCCGTCGCCGGGAGATTCGTCTTGGTTCCATCATGACACCTTGTCCTGTTGTGCAGGCAATCGGTGGCGTCACGGTGAATAGCCTCGGACCGCACCGCATTGATCTCGCATAATCGCGGCGAGGGCGTTCTTGCCGGAGATGATCTGGAACGCGTCTCCGATGTGCGGAGCCGGCGTCAGTCCAGATCGCTGAGATAGGCCGCGACGGCCCTGATCTGGGCGTCATTCAAATTATGCGCGATCGGCTGCATGATGGCGGAGTTGTCCGGATTGGCCTTGTCCTGGCCCCGCTCCTTGTCCCAGTTCGTCAGCTTCCGGTAAATGTAGTCGTTGAGCTGGCCCGCCAAGCGAGGAAATGCGTCGGCGCCTTTGGCTTCCGCTCCGTGACAGGACGCGCAGGGCGGAACTTCGGCGCTGGGAATGCCTTCCTGGTATATTTTCCTCCCATCGGCCACGAGCTCCTTCGGCGCCCCTCCCAACGGCTTTGGATCGAGATTCTTGAAATAGGTGGATAACCCCTCCAACATCGGCGGGCTCAGGACGTGTGCCACGTTGAACATTACGGGGTTGGTGCGCCGGCGATCGATAAACGCCTGCAACTGGTTCTTCAGATATTCCGGTTGCTGCCCCGCCAACCGCGGCATTGGAACCGATCCGCGAAAACCTTGGCCCGAGACCCCATGGCAGGTCTTGCAATAGTCGGTCTTGGCCCTGAGTTCAGCTTGCGAGACGGCGCCAGCGCCCTTGTCCTCCGCATGCACCGCAACTGAGGCTATGGCAGCGAAGGCTGCGGTCAGCAAAAGCAACTTTGAGTGCATACGCCCAACCTCCAAGAGTGTCGCACGATACGCTTGGGCGGGGCCGCTGATCCAGTTCGATCTTTCTGAATGGGGTTGATCCGGATCAATGCCGTCGCGCAAGTGCGAATGATAATAGTGTATTCAGGGACGATTCGGCGAGCGTCCGTTAGGTTGCAGCGACAAGCGACGAAACAGTCATGTTTCGACGCGGGTCGATTTGTTGCGTCCGCAACCATTGTTGCCGAAATGTCGCTCGGCCATTGAAATCGATTTGTTGTCTCGATTTGGCTTAGCTGCGGCCTCGAATCCTGCACTAGTGTGGCGGAAGTGAGCGGCGTTCGATTTATGAGTTTCCCATGCAGCGCCGCACACGACGGGACCAGGTGCGATGCGGGGCAATACCAATCGTTTTACGCCATCTTTAGGTCGCGGCAGTGTGCTTGCGGCGGCGACGTTCGTCGCCGTGCTGGCCGGCTTCCTGACGATCGGCTTTGCGCCGCCGGCGCAAGCGCTGCCGAGTTTCGCGCGCCAGACCGGACAGCCTTGCGGCACCTGCCACACGAATTTCCCGAGCCTGACGCCGTTTGGCCGCCGCTTCAAACTGCTGGGCTACACGACGGGCGGCGGCCTCTACCGGACGACGCCGTTCTCGGACAACCCAGGGCCTAAAGATGCCTATAACGAGCTGCGCGGCTATGCCGCCCGGATCGACGGTAATGGCGACGCTCCCGCTTCTGGCCCCGTCGCCGAGAAGACCTGGGTGCCGCCGATCTCGATGATGGCGATCGTCGGTTACACCCACACCCAGGTGCCGAGCGTTGCGCCGCCGACCGATCCCTACAGCGCGAACGACAATGTGGTGCTGTCCCCCTTCAGCGGGTTCTGGGGCGGCGCGATCACCAGCAATCTCGGCGCCTTCGTCCAGGTCACCTATAATGCGCCGGGCCCGGTCTCCAGCCTGTCCGGCACTCCGGCCGACCAGTTCCTGCACACCTGGAATTGGGACAATACCGATTTCCGCTTCGCCAGTACCGCGAACCTCGGCGGGCTCGATCTCATCTACGGCATCACCGCCAACAACAATCCGACCGTTCAGGATCCGTGGAATACGACGCCAGCGTGGTCATTCCCCTTTGCAAGCTCGACCCTTGCAAACAAACCCGGCGCCGCGACGCTGATCGAAGGCTCGTTCGCCGCGCATGTCGGTGGCGTCGGCGCCTACACGATGATCAACGACATGCTGTATCTCGAACTGACGGGTTACCAGACACTCAAGTTCGACCAACAGAACTCGGTGGGCATCGACCCGTTCCAGTCGCCGGGCCTGTTTAGCGGCGTTGCGCCTTATTGGCGCGTCGCGTTCGAGCCGCACTGGGGTCCGCACACCTTCATGCTCGGTACCTACGGCATGATCTTCGATGTCAATCCATGGATCGACAACACGTTCGCTCTGGGGACGACTGGGACGCTGCCGCAATCCAACAGGTTCACCGACATCGGCATCGACTCGCAGTACCAATACCAGGGTTCGAATTACTGGGTGACGCTGCGCGCCAACTATATTCGCGAGTTTCAGCGGTTGGACGCAGGCTTCGCCACGGGGGCGTCCTCGAATCCGACCGACGAGCTCAACACGCTTCGTCTGACCGGCGAGGTTACCTTTGGCGGCGATAACCGCATCGCCTTGACCGGTCAATATTTCAACATCTGGGGCACTGCCGACGCAGGCCTCTACGGCGTCGACGCAATTACCGGGAACGCTCTTACCCCGAACAGCAACGGCTGGACGGCCGAGCTTGACTACATTCCGTTTGGCCTGAGCAAGGCGCCGGGCTGGCCGTGGTTCAACGCCAAGCTCGGCCTGCAATACATCTACTACAACAAGTTCGACGGCACCACGGTCGGCGCCCATGACAACAACACCCTGTTCCTCCACGCCTGGTTTGCGATGTAGGCGGGATTGGGAGCACACGGAGATGCGTTCATGAACAAAATGATTTTCCTGGGAGCTGCCGGGCTCGCACTCACCATCATGGATCCTGCATCCGCTGCTGACCTGCCGCCCGAGATGCCGGTGAAAGCAACGTTCGTGCAACGGTTCACCTGGACCAGCTGCTATCTTGGCGCCCATGTCGGCGGAGCCTGGATGCGCAACGATGTGACCGACCCCGTGCTGCTGGTGCAGGACAACGTCAACCTGGGTGGGCCAGGCTTCACAACGGGCGGACCGACCACTGTCGGCGTCAACGAGAATGGCGCCGAGGTCGGCGGCCAGATCGGCTGCGACTATCAGTTCCCGTCGAGTTTTGTGCTCGGTGTCGAGGGCGCGGCCTCAGGCGGAACGATGAAGGGCAGCACCGTGGTGGCGCTTCCGGATAGTCCGCCGGACACCGCCTTGGTCCACGTGAAGACGGATTTCGTGCCGAGCCTGACGGGCCGGGCGGGCTATGCGGTCGATCACTGGCTGTTTTATGCCAAGGGCGGCGTCGCCTGGGCCTCCAGCAAATACAGCGTCACCGGAACGTTCAACGGCGGCGCCGGTCTCGGTCTTCCGTTCGATTTCGAAGGCTTGAGCTTGCGTACCGGCTGGACCGCCGGCGGCGGCGTCGAATGGGCCTTCACGGACGATTGGTCGGCGCGGCTCGAATACGACTACTACGATTTCGGCACCCATACCGCGACGATGAACGATGCCGTCAATGGTCCGGGCCCCCTGAGTTTCAAGACGACCATGCAGACGGTCAAACTCGGGGTGAATTTCCACGTCTGGGGCTGGCAGTAGAGCAATGTCCAAGCGCGCGAACCATTGGCTTGTGCCTCGGCGAGCGACGGCGCCCAGCGCAGCGATGAAGGCAGGATGATGAAGATCGTCGGCTACCATTCTGCGTTGCGAACCGCGATCCTGGCAGCGCTGCTCTCGGCGGGTCTCGCGATCGCCGGCCACGCCGATGAATTTCAGGCCAAGGTCACCTATTGCAAGACCTGCCACGGTTTGTCCGGCCAGGGTTATCATGGCTACTATGCCATGCCGCGGCTTGCGGGACAGCAGCCCAAATACATCGAGAATCAGCTGCGGGCTTTCATCGAGCACCGGCGGAAGAACGAAATCATGGCCAACGTGGCGCATGTGCTGTCGCCGTCGATGGTCTCGGCGCTGGCGCATTATTTCAAGGATCTCAACCCGCCACCTCTGGGCGGCGGCGGATCGGCGAGCGCAGTCGCGACGGGCAAACGGATTTTCGAAGAGGGGCTTCCGGAATCCAATGTCCCCGCATGCTCGGCATGCCATGGTCAGGACGCCAAGGGTCAGGACCAGATTCCGCGCCTCGCCGGCCAGCTCTCTGACTACTTCTACAGCAAGCTGACGAACTGGGCCGCGGAGCGCGGCCAGAATTCCTCTATGCCGGACTCGTCCGCCGTGATGGGGCCGACCGCGCACAACCTAACCAAATCCCAAATCGCAGCGGTCGCTGCCTATGTCAGTAGTCTCAGGTAGCGTCCATCATTGACCAAACGAATGCGGAAAGTGCGGAAGTTGATTTCATGAAGCGGATCTGGCCAAAACTGGTGATCCTGGCGCTTCTTTGCTCGCCCGCTCCCTCATGGGCAGGTACGGCCAGCATCCGTAATTGCACCTGGTGCCATGGAACCGGGGCACAAGGTTATACGGTCGCGCCGCGATTGGCCGGACAGCGGCCCCTGTACATCGAGTTCCAGCTTCGCGGCTATGCCGCGCACATCCGCGACAATCCGCTTTCGAAGCAATACATGTGGAGCGCGGCGGCGAATCTTGATGCCGAACTCGGTGCGAGAGCTGGCGGATTATTTTGCCTCGCTGCCGCCGAAATCCGCCCATGACGGACGTCGGGCGCTGGTGGCAAGGGGAGAAGCGATTTTCCTGCAGGGAATTCCGGAAGCCAATATCGTGGCATGCCTCGCCTGCCATGGCCCGGCCGGCCAGGGCGTGCGCGAGATTCCGCGTCTGGGAGGAATGTCCTATTTCTACCTCAAGCGCAGGCTTGAGGAATGGGGCCAGGGATATCATTCAACTGCAGCGTCTCCGATGCCCCTGGTCGCCGGCTCGTTGGGACCGGAGGAAATCGAAGCGCTCGCGTCATACCTCAGCTTCGTCAAGTAGGCGGCGATCCGGAGCTTCGGGCCTGACAAGAACTCGCAAGCTCCCGTCCGCACGCTGCTCGAATTGGTTCTGTGGGCCTCCCGAATCTGAATGATGCCGACGGTGAGCGGACTTCGAAATCCATCTCGGGGCAATGTTGCTGACAATGCCAATCACTCGCAAGCGCGACGCCACGTGTTGGCGCAACGTGGTTTGTCACGATGCAGTCGCGGTAACGCTTTCTTGAGTTTCGAATTCAAAGATTGAGTTAGAGTCAGCGTTGGCCTACCGGCCATATCCTCGGATGTTTCGCGGCCGGATCACCGTCGCGATAATGCCCCAGATCGAACATTCATCCGCCGCTGCTCCGTAACTGAAGTGCGCGCGCTTCGGGCAGGATGGCCCGAACAGCGAGATATTCGAAAATGCCGCTGCGGTTGCCGCATTGAGTAGATCCTTCCGATACCTGCAAGGATCAGAATTGGGCCGACGATTGCCGACGCGCGGTACGCACCTCGCCCGGCGATCGCGCTTGCGCCGACTGCTGCAGCCGGCGTTGCGGGCCACGTTCATCGGGTCGACACTGCTTCTGACGGCCGGATGCGCGACGATTGCGCCGCGCAATCCCTTGCCGCAAGCCAGTGCCGGCCAGATCGAGCTCGATGGCTTTCACAACATCCGCTTTTGGGGCGATGCATCGGCCCGCGACATCCAGGCGACCATGATGGCGGATGCGCCCAACGCGGAAACGCCAGCGTTCGCAGCGATCGAAAGGCACCGGCCGGTCTCGAATCTCCTCGCCATATCCGGCGGCGCCGACGACGGCGCCTTCGGCGCTGGCCTGTTGGTCGGCTGGAGCGATACGGGGACGCGGCCTTCCTTCGACGTGGTCACGGGTGTCAGCTCCGGCGCGCTCATTGCCCCCTTCGCCTTCCTCGGGCCCGAGCACGATCGTCAACTGCGCGAGATCTTCACCCAATATGGAAGGAAGGACATTTTCACCTACAACGTTCCCAGCCTGCTCGAAGGTACCTCGCTGGTCGACGACGCGCCGCTGGCGCGATTGATCGAAAGATATGTGGACGACGCTTTTCTGCGGGAAATCGCCAGAGAGCGGATCAAGGGCCGCATTCTCCTGATCGGTACCACAAGCCTCGATACGCAGCGGCCGGTATTGTGGGACATGGGCCGCATCGCCATGAGCAACGATCGCAACGCTGGCGCTCTGTTCCGCAAGATATTGCTGGCATCGGCGACGCTGCCCGGCTTTTTCCCGCCGGTGCGGATTCAGGTGCGGGTCGGCGGACAGAATTATGACGAATTGCACGTCGATGGCGGCGTCACCCGGCAGGTATTCATCGCTCCGTCGATATTTTCGCTAGCGTCCCGCGATCCAAAGTCTGCAAGGCCAGCAGCGAAGCCGCGACTATTCGTGATCCGAAACGGCAAAATCGATCCCGAGTACCAATCCGTCAACGACAATATCCTGTCCATCACGCAGCGCTCGATTTCCACCCTCATCAAGAACCAGGGGATCGGAGATCTCTATCGTATTTATTCCGTAACCAGGCGTGAGGGGGTCGACTTCAATCTTGCGGGTATTCCTGCCGACTTCAAGGAAACCAGCGGCGAACCGTTCGACCAGAAATACATGATCGCGCTGTTTGAGCGCGGCTACAAACTCGGGAGCCATAACTACTCCTGGGAAAAAGCTCCGCCGGGGATGGAAGTGGCAGCCCAGGCGCGCAATTGACCGCTCTCGCGATTTCGGATCCCCCCCCAACGCTCCGCGCCCTGACATCCTCGGCGCACGCCGATGGCGGATTCGAACCGGACCGCGGCGGCAATCAAAAATCCAGCGGCGCGTTGTCGACCACTTCCTTCATGACGAAAAACGTCCGCGTCTGGCGAACGCCAGGCAGCGCGATCAGCTGGTCGCCATGGATGCGATTGAAATCCTCCATGTCGCCGACGCGGATTTTCAGGAAGTAGTCGAAATCGCCGGCGACCAAATGGCAGTCGAGCACGAATTTCAGCTTGGCGATTGCCTGCTCGAAGGAGGCAAAGCTCTCCGGCGTGGAGCGGTCGAGAACGACGCCGACCATCACCAGCGCGCCCTTGCCGACCTTGCGCGGCGCCACCATCGCCCGCACCTGACTGACGAAACCTTGCTCGAACAGGCGCTGGGTGCGGCGATGACAGGTCGCGGCGCTGACGCCGACCATTTCCGCCAGTTCCGCGTTGCTCAGCCGGCCGTTATTCTGCAGCAAACGCAATATCTTAAGGTCGACGCGATCCAATCCTCTGCTCATGGAAGAATCTTTCATTTAATGGATGATTTATGGATGAAAGAATAAACAGATTCAAGCTAGCTGCAACAGAGACTATAATCTACGGACTTTTTCGAGAGCACCTTTCGAACCGAAAATGATAGTCGTTTCGCCCATCTTGGACCTCGCGATGGGATCGCGACATGCTGAAAAAATTCAAACGTTACCCGCTCACTTTCGGACCCACCCACATCGAGAAGCTGGAGCGTCTCTCCAGCCATCTCGGCGGCAAGGTCGAACTCTACGCCAAGCGGGAGGACTGCAATTCCGGGCTCGCCTTCGGCGGCAACAAGCTGCGCAAGCTCGAATACATCATTCCCGACGCGATCGCCTCCAACGCCGATACGCTGGTGTCGATCGGCGGCGTGCAATCCAATCACACCCGCATGGTCGCGGCCGTCGCAGCCAAGATCGGCATGAAGTGCCGCCTGGTGCAGGAGAGCTGGGTGCCGCATGAGGACGCCGTCTACGACCGCGTCGGCAACATCCTGCTCAGCCGCATCATGGGCGCCGACTTGCAGATGGTCGACGAAGGTTTCGATATCGGCATCCGCAAGAGCTGGGAGCAGGCGATCGAGGAGGTGAAGGCCGCCGGCGGCAAGCCCTATGCGATTCCCGGCCGGCGCCTCCGTGCATAAGTATGGCGGGCTCGGCTATGTCGGCTTTGCCGAAGAGGTGCGGGCGCAGGAGAAGCAGCTCGGCTTTGCCTTCGACTACATCGTGGTATGCACCGTCACCGGCTCGACCCATGCCGGCATGCTGGTCGGCTTCGCCAAGGACGGCCGCGAGCGCAACGTGATCGGCATCGACGCTTCCTTCACGCCGGTGCAGACCAAGGCGCAGGTTCTTGCCATCGCGCAGAACACCGCGCGCCTGGTCGAGCTCGGCAAGGAGATCGTCGTGGATGACGTCGTCCTGATCGAAGGCTATGCGTATCCCGCCTATGGCGTCCCCTCGGAGGAGACCAAGGAAGCGATCCGCCTCAGTGCGCGCCTCGAAGGCATGATCACTGATCCGGTCTATGAAGGGAAATCCATGCAGGGCATGATCGATCTGGTGCAGCGAGGCTTTTTCCCGGAAGGATCCAAAGTGCTCTACGCCCATCTCGGCGGCGCGCCGGCGCTCAACGGCTATGCCTATGCCTTCCGCAATGGGTGAGGGGCTCTGCCGAGCGGCGCTCGGCGCGTCGCGAAGTGATCTGCGTCACATCGGTCGGCAATGATCTCCGGGTAGTCTGCCAATAGGAGTTTCGATTCTCGCGAGCGCCAAAACCCTGCCGCCTTAAGGCCAGGTCGCGGCCATGAGGCATGCCATGCAATCGATGTCGGCTGAACGACGGCTGTTGCTGAAGGCCGGTCTTGGCGCACTGCTCGGTCTCGTCAATGACGTTTCCCTTGCGGACATTCTTGAAGCCGGCGCGCATGATGCCAAAAGTCCCGGCGGCGACGGCTTATTGCCGGCGCAGTTACGGCTGGGTGAGAACCTGGTCCGCATCCTCGCGGGCGAAGGCAAGGCCGATGCCGACGCCAACTTTGTCGTCTCGCCCGCCAGCTTGGCGGCCATCCTGTCGTTCGTGGACTTGGGTGCGAGCCAGCCGATGCGCGCCGCCCTGCATCGGACTCTCGGATTCAGGAACGTCACCAGAAGCAGAGCTGATGGAGACTTGAAAGCCCTCAGGACCATGGTTTCCGCGCTGATCGAACGCAGCGCCAACGACGGGCCGCTCGCACTTGCCAATCTGCTGGCCTTCGACCGCTCGGCCAAACCGCGGCAACTCGCGCTTTTCGCGCTATCCGGGGCCGGCGCCGACGTGCTGGTCGACGATCTCTCCGATGCGAAGATCGTCGAACGCATCAATGCGTGGGTTCGGCGAAAAACCCGTGATCTCATTCCCTCCGTTCTCGAGGAAGCGCCCGAGACCCTGGGCCTCGTGGCCGTCAACGCGCTCTATTTCAAGGATAGGTGGCAAACGCCGTTCGATCCAGCGCTGACCCGTACGGAGAAATTCCAGCTTGCGTCGGGCAAGCCGGTGGATGCGCAGATGATGCATTCGGGCGTACGGAAATTCAGCTTTCGTCAGGATGATAGCTTTATCGCCGCTGAGCTTGCCTATGCCACCGAGGATTTCAAGCTGGTCGTCGTCACGACAAAATCCGCAGCCGCGCCGGCGTCGGATTTTGCCGCGGTGGCCGGCTGGCTCGGCGGGCAGGATTTCGCAATGAAGAGCGGCGAGATCGCATTGCCGAAATTGCATCTCACGGCGGCCGAAGAGCTGCTTCGGCCGCTCGATGCGCTGGGCTTGAGGGCCGCGCGTCAGGCGCGCGATGCGCTCGCCGCATTCTCGCCGGAGCCTCTTGTGATCACCCGCGTGGTTCAGAAGCTCGAACTGCGCCTCGATGAAGACGGCACAGAAGCCGCCGCGGCCACGGCTGCGACGACGACCCGCTCGTTGGCAACGGAAGAGCCGTTGAAGATGAGCGTCGACAAGCCGTTTGTGCTCGCGCTTCGCGATCAGAACACCGGGCTCATCCTGTTCATGGGATATGTGGGCAACCCGACCGTCAGCCACGCCCGGTAAGGGACCCATACACGCAACGTCTCGGCGTCAGTCTGCTTTGCAGCGGCATCAGCCTTGGTCGCGGTGAGATTTCACCAGCGCGATCAGCTCCTCGCCATAATGCTCGAGCTTCTTGTCGCCGATGCCGGCGATGCCGCGAAGCTCGTTCAGCGTCGCCGGGCGCACGCTGGCAATGCCGTCGATCGTGGAGTTGTGCAACACCACGTAAGCCGGCACACCGTGCCGCCGCGCGACTTCCGAACGCCACGCTCGGAGCGCGGCTTGCAACGCCGGATTGCCGGCTTTGCCTGGGCCGGCTGGGTCATGGGCAAGCTCGCCGCGCCTGGAGCTGGATCTGACGGCGCGGTTGCGCGCGCCCGGGATCTGTTCGCGTAACATCACCTCGGTTTCGCCTTTCAGCACGCCGCGGGCGGTCTCCGTCAGCTTCAGCGCCCCAAAGGCCTCGCTGTCGGCGCGAAGATGTCCCATGGCGACGAGCTGGCGGATGACCGCACGCCATTGCTTTTCGTTGAGCTCGCGGCCGATACCGAATACCGAGAGCTTGTCGTGCCCGAACTGGGTCACGCGCTCGGTCAGGCGGCCGACCAGAACATCGATCAGATGCATGGCGCCGAAGCGTTGCCCGGTGCGATAGGCGCAGGACAACAGTTTCTGTGCGATGACCTTGCCCTCACGGACGCGGGGCGGCGACAGGCAATTGTCGCAATTGCCGCAGCCGGTGGCGCCAAAGGTCTCGCCGAAATACCCGAGCAGGCGGCTTCGCCGGCAGCCCGCGGTTTCGGCGAGCCCGACCAGCGCTTCGAGCTTGCCGATCGATACGCGCTTGAACGCGTCGGATGCGTTGGACTCCTCGATCATGCGGCGTTGCTGCACGATATCGGACAGGCCGTAGGTCATCCAGGCACTGGAGGGCTTGCCGTCGCGCCCGGCGCGTCCGGTTTCCTGATAGTAGGCCTCGATGCTCTTCGGCAAATCGAGATGCGCGACAAAACGCACGTCGGGCTTGTCGATGCCCATGCCGAACGCGATCGTGGCCACGATCACGATGCCGTCCTCGTTGATGAAGCGGTCCTGATGGCGGGCGCGCACCCCGGCATCGAGGCCCGCGTGATAGGCTAGCGCCGGGATGCCGGCATTTGAAAGTGCCGCCGCGGTATCCTCGACCTTGGCGCGCGACAGGCAATAGACGATGCCGGCGTCGCCCGCGTGGCGCTCTGCGATGAAGGCCTTGAGCTGGGTGAACGAGTTCTGCTTGTCGACAATCTCATAGCGGATATTCGGGCGGTCGAAGCTAGCGACAAATTGTGGTGCGCCAACGAGCCCCAGCCGTTCGACGATCTCCTGTCGCGTGAGGTCGTCGGCGGTCGCGGTCAACGCGATGCGCGGTACGGTGGGGAAGCGCTCGGCGAGCACCGACAGGCCGATATATTCGGGGCGAAAGTCGTGGCCCCATTGCGACACGCAGTGGGCTTCATCGATCGCAAACAGGGCGATGCGCGCTCGGTCGAGCAAGGCAAGGCAGCGCGGCGTCAGGAGCCGCTCGGGCGCGACATAGAGCAGGTCAAGCTCGCCGGCGATCAGCCGCGCCTCGACCGCGGAGGCCTCGCTGGCGGACAACGTGGAATTCAACACCGCCGCCTTGACGCCAGCCTCGATCAGGCCCGCGACCTGGTCGCGCATCAGCGCGATCAGGGGCGAGACCACGATGCCGCAGCCTTGGCGCAGCAGCGCCGGCAATTGATAGCACAGCGATTTGCCGCCGCCGGTCGGCATCAGCACCAGGCAATTGCCGCCGCCTGCGACATGCTGGACGATCTCTTCCTGCGCGCCGCGAAAGCCCGGCAGGCCGAACACGGAATTCAGCAGCGACAGCGCGTCGGCGCCGGCGTGCGTCTCTTGACGGGCGGAGGCCATGGCGGAAAGGTTACTCATCGCAGGCTCTCAACGCCACATCCCGCGCATGCGCCCGCCGATGTCGACGCGCGGCCCCTGGCTCGCCGCGCGCGGCGCTGCCCCAGCGACTGCGAGCGGCCACACCGTCCTTTCGAACAAAGAGAGCAGGCGATCCGGAATGAACCGTGTCCGTGAGGCATAGACGTGACGGTCGCCGCGCGCGGGCTGGCCACGGGGAAAGAAGCGCTGCGGCACCATCAGGTGCAGATCGTCTTTGGCGCGGGTCATGGCGACATAGAGCAGCCGGCGTTCCTCCTCGATCTCCATCGAGGTTCCGGCGCCGAGATCGGAGGGCATGCAGCCATCCACCACGTTGAGCACGAACACCGATTTCCATTCCTGACCCTTGGCGGAATGGATGGTGGACAGGATCAGATAGTCCTCGTCGAGCAGAGGGACGCCGGCTTGGTCGCTGGTCGCGTCAGGCGGATCGAGCGTCAGCTCGGTGAGGAAGCGCTGGCGCGACGGATAGCCGCTGGCGATCTGCTCGAGCTGGATCAGGTCGGCGCGCCTTGTCTCGGAATCTTCGTAAGTTCGTTCCAGGTGCGGTTCGTACCAGAGCCGGGCGCGTTCGAGATCCGCCGGCCAGTTCGCATGGCTGATATCGGCGACGGCCGCGACAAATGTTTTCCAGTCGTCGCCGGCGCGGGGCGGGGATGGCGCCAGCGCAAGCGCCGCGATCGGGTCGGCGTCACCTGCGATATGATCGAGCAGGCGCTGCGCCGAGGTCGAGCCGACGCCCGGGATCAAGTGCATCAGCCGAAAGCCGGCCACGCGGTCGCGCGGGTTCTCGACAAAACGCAACAGCGCCAGCATGTCCTTGATGTGGGCGGCATCGAGGAATTTCAGGCCGCCGAATTTGACGAAGGGGATATTGCGGCGGGTCAGTTCGACTTCCAGCGGACCGCTGTGGCTGGAGGTCCGAAACAGCACCGCCTGTTGTTTCAACAGTGTGCCGGATTCCCGGTTCTCCAGCACGCGTTCGACGATGCAGCGGGCCTGATCGGCTTCGTCGCGCACGGCGACTAGCTGAGGTTTTGCCCCCGAGGCGCGGTCGGTCCACAGGTTCTTGGTGAAACGCTCGCGTGCCAGATCGATCACGCCGTTGGCAGCCGCGAGGATCGCTTGGGTCGAGCGGTAGTTGCGATCGAGCGTGATGATGGTTGCCGGCGGCGAGAACTGACCGGGAAAATCGAGAATGTTGCGCACGGTGGCGGCGCGGAACGAATAGATCGATTGCGCGTCGTCGCCGACCACGGTGAGGCCCTCAGCCGCGAGGCTTTAGTGCCAGAAGGATCGAGGACTGCAGGCGGTTGGTGTCCTGATATTCGTCGACCAGCACATGGTCGAAGCGACCGCCAATGTCGGCAGCCAATACGGAGTCGCTCATGGTCTGCGCCCAGTAGAGCAGCAAATCGTCATAATCGAGCACGTTCTGCCGCTGCTTGGCTTCCACATAGGCCGCGAACAATTCCTTCAGCTCGGCAGCCCATCCGGCGCACCATGGGAATGCCGACCCCAGCACGTCTTCGATCGCCGTTTCCGCGTTGACGCAGCGCGAATAGATCGCAAGACAGGTGCCCTTGGTCGGAAACCGCTCCTTGGTTTTCGAAAATCCCTTTTCGTGCCGGATCAGATTCAGAAGGTCGGCGGAATCCTCGCGGTCATGAATGGTAAAGGCTGGGTCGAGCCCGATCTGCTCGGCGTAGTCGCGCAGCAGCCGCGCCCCGATGCCATGAAAAGTGCCGGCCCAGGCCAGCGCGTCCGTCATCACGCCGGCATTGTCGCCCAAAACCTTGCGCGCGATTCGCTCGACGCGCGCCGTCATCTCGGAAGCGGCGCGGCGCGAAAACGTCATCAGAAGAATGCGCCTTGGATCGGCGCCGACGACGATCAGATGCGCCACGCGATGGGCAAGCGTGTTGGTCTTGCCGGATCCGGCACCGGCGATCACCAATAGCGGCGCAAACGGGCCCGCGTCCGCCGTGCCATGCTCGACGGCGCGCCGCTGTTCCGGATTGAGGCTTTCGAGATAGGCGGTTGCCGCTGGCACCAAACGATCTTTCTTGAGTGAAAATCAAACTCCGTGATTCCCGCTGCACCCACAATGGCTTCGATGCGGCCGTGCCCCGAAAAAGGAATCGTCATGTCTGACTCTTGATTTGATTGTTGGCCGAATAGGATGAACAAATCAAGAACAATGCGGCCCGATGCAATGGTTCGAGACGCGCGGTGTTGCCGTGTTACTCGCCAGGAAGCGCTTAGAGCGCGTTATCCGGAGGAGGCCGCAAAGAAGGCCAGGCCGCTAATTCCTTTGCATAACGATCGTACAACAACGCCGATCGCGACCGGCGCCTACGCTCCTGCCCGCCGCAAGGCCTCCGCGACGCTGACGATCGGGATGTTCCGCCGCGACGCGGCCTGCACCGCGTGGCGCAAGAGCTGCGGCGTGCATCCGTACGGGCTTGGCTCGGCCGCCACGTCGTGACCGTAGAAGATCAGCCAGCCGCCGCAGGCCTGCGGCTTCGTCGAAGCTGCGTTCGATGCCGCCGGTGTCGATGTGCTCATCGACCAGCGGCGTCGCCCGCAGGAACTGCAGGTCGATGAGGCCGCGGTTGACGCCGGGCAGGATGCCGCGCGATGAGCGAAAGCTGTTGCCAAGCTGGCCCTTGCGCGCGACCGAAGCCAGACCGTAGGGATAGGCGAAGTTTTCCAACCGGATCGAGGCGTCGAGCTCGTGGAAGTAGCGGCCGTTCTGTTCGATCTCGGCTTCCATCGCGGCCGCATCCAGCTCGGTGGTGCGCCGGTGCGAGAACGTATGGCAGGCGATCTCATGGCCGTTGCGATGCAGGCCGATGATCTCGTCGGCGTCTATTCCGGCCCAGAGGCCGGACCACTGGCTGACCAGGCTGCCGGCGATGTAAAACGTTGCGCGCCCGCCATACTCTTCCAGGATCGGCGCACCGACGGTTGCTGCGCTCTTCGGTACGTCGTCGAAGGTGAAGCTGACCATCGGAGCGTTGCCGGGCAGCCGAAGCGGCGTAGCACGAAAATGCCGGGCGAGGCGGTTACTGACGCGCGCTTTGAATTGAGACCATCTGGCGCACATGGTTGCTGTTACCTGCCCTGGCAGGCCGGTTGCGCGGCCGCGGCGCCCTTGACGAGAAAGCCGAGCCAGTTGCTGAAGATGACGCTCGCAGCACCCCCTGCCGGGATGCCCCGGCGCAGCGTGAGGCCCGGAAGTTCGGCCGCGAGCGTCGGTTCGCGGTTGGCGCGCGCCCGCTTCTCGAAGCCGATCAGCCGCGCTTCGGTGACGGCATCGAAATAGCCGGCGGGTATGCCCGGATAGTCGTCCCGCTCGCCGGCGAGGAAGCGGGCGAGGTCGCGCATATATTCCCGCTGCAGCGACAGGTCGTCATATTCGGGATGCCCCTGGAAGAAGATGAAACGGCTTTCCAACTGCCGCGCGAAGATATCGACGCCGGCCGCATTCGAGCGCGTCAATATCTGATAGCCGTGTGCTGCGAGGTCGCTTTCGCTCACCCCGTTGTAGCGCGAATGCGACACCTTGACCTGCGAGGGAAGGCCCTTGGTCAGCCAGTCGTCGGTCACCTTGGCGCAGTCGTAAACTCCCGAGCATTTCGAGCTGAGCCGTCGCCGCTCGATGCCGTCGAGATGAAAAATGGCGGCATGTGCGGCCAGGCACGACCAGATCGTGGAACGCGTATGGGTCTTGGCCCAGTCGACGAGCCCGGTGAGCTCTCGCCAGAACGGCTCTTCGGGTAGCGCCGCGGCGTTGGGTTCCGCGCCGGTTACGATCAGCCCGTCGATGTGCAGTCGATCGAGATCGGCGATATCGGCGTATTCCTGGTCGAGATGGCGCTTTGCCGATTGCGATCGGTTGAGCGATGGCAGCGAGAAGCAATGAAAGCGGATGCGGGTCGTCCCGGAGGCCGTCTCCAGCAGGCGCTTGAACTGCCGTTCGGTTGCCTTCAGCGCGCTGTCGGGCATGTTGTTGATCAGCCCGATGGTCACTTCGGCGCCGTCGGCGCGCGCGAAGGCGTCCGGCGCGGGTGCCAGCGCGGGACTTGCGATCGGCGGATGCTTGTCGAACAGAAGCGTCATGCCCGGTCTCGACGATCTACTCGGCGGCCTCGAGCCGCCGCTCACCTGCGCAGGCCGCAGCCAGCGCCTGGTCGATGTCCTCGATGATGTCGGCGATGTGCTCGATGCCGATCGAAAGCCGGATGGTTTCCGGCAGCACGCCGGCCAGGCTCTGCTGCTCCGCCGACATCTGGCGGTGGGTGGTCGACGCCGGATGGCAGGCGAGCGATTTGGCGTCGCCGATATTGACCAGCCGCGTGATCAGCTTCAGCGCGTCGTAGAAGGTTTTTCCGGCTTGCATGCCGCCCTTGATGCCGAAGGTGAACAGCGACGACGCGTTGCCGTCGAGATATTTCTGCACCAGCGGGTAATAGGGGCTGTCGGGGAAACCGGCATAGTTGACCCAGGCCACTCGCGGATCGTTGCGCAGGAATTCCGCGACCTTGCGCGCGTTCTCGACATGGCGCTCGACGCGCAGCGCCACCGTTTCGATGCCCTGCAACAACAGGAACGCGTTGAACGGCGACAGCACCGATCCCATGGTGCGCTGATAGATGCTGCGCACGCGCTCGATAAAGGCCTTGGGCCCGAAACGTTCGGCATAAACCAGCCCGTGATAGGACGCGTCGGGCTGATTGAAGGTGGGGAAGCGGCGCGCGTTCTCCTTCCAGGGGAAGCGTCCACTGTCGACGATGGCGCCGCCGAGCGTGGTGCCATGGCCGCCCAGAAACTTGGTCAGCGAGTGAACCGCGATATCCGCGCCGTAGTCGAATGGCTTCAGCAGGATCGGCGTTGCAACCGTGTTGTCGACGATCAGCGGCACGCCATGGCGGTGCGCGACCTTCGCCAGCGCCTCGATGTCGCAGACATTGCCGGCAGGATTGCCGATGGTCTCCGCAAACACCGCCTTGGTATCCTGGTCGATCAATCTTTCGATCGCGTCCGGCTGGTCGCTCTCGGCGAAGCGTCCGGTGATGCCCTGGCGCGGCAGGACATGGCCGAGCAGCGTGTGCGTGGTGCCGTAGAGCTGCGGCACCGAAACGATGTTGCCGCCGCTATCGGCGACATTGACGAAAGCGAAATGCAGCGCGGCCTGGCCGCTCGCTACCGCGAGCGCGCCGACGCCGCCTTCGAGTTCGGCGATGCGCTTTTCAAGAACCGAGGTGGTCGGATTGGCGATCCGGCTGTAGCGAAAACCGTCGGCCTCGAGATTGAACAGAGCGGCGCCGTGATCGGCGCTGTCGAAGGCGTAGGCGACCGTCTGGTAGATCGGCACGGCAACGGATTTCGTGGTCGGATCGGGATCGTAGCCGGCGTGAATTGCGATCGTCTCGTTGCGCATCCTCGACCTCCGCCTTAGCGCTTTCGCGTTTATCTTAGGTTGCGTTTTGCGCCGTCAGCTTTGTTAGAGGCGGACGATTAAACGGGCAATAATTCGTGGAAACATCGAGGAAATAACCCTAATGAAATGCCGCTGATTGGTTAAAATTTGAATCAAATGCCGATCACGCAGCGGCCAACGCGCGCCGGACCTGTTCGCCGATCTGGGCAAGCACCAGCCGCGCCTGCGGCAGCACCGCGCCCATGGCGTGGAAGTTGTGAATCATGCCGTCATGGCAGACATGTTCGACGCTAACGCCCGCGGCCAACAGCTTTCTGGCGTAGGCGTTGCCTTCGTCGCGCATCGGGTCGAACTCGGCGGTGTGGATGATCGCGGTTGGAAGGCCGGCAACGTTGAGCGCCCGCAGCGGCGAGATCCGGGGATCGGCGGGATCGGCACCTTCCGGCAGGTAGTCGGCGAGATCGGCTTCCAGCGTCAACCGGTCGATCAGGTGGTTTTCCGCAAAGGCCTCGCGCGAAGGCGAGGTTTCCTCGAAATCGAGCACCGGGCAGATCAGGCATTGCGCCGATATCGAGAGCCCCGCGAGGCGCTGCGCGTGTTGGCAGACCACGGCCGCGAGCGTTGCGCCGGCGGAATCGCCGCCAACCACGAGCTTTGCCGGATTGATGCCGAGCGAGGTGGCTTCGCGCGCCACGAACTCGGTCGCGGCGATCGCGTCCTCGATCGCCGCCGGGAACTTGTGTTCGGGTGCCAACCGGTAATCGACCGAGATCAGGCGGCAGCCGGTCGCTTCCGCAAGCGCCGCGGCGATGCGGTCATGGGTATCGATGCTGCCGGCGACCATGCCGCCGCCATGGAAGAACACGAAGCCGGGGGCTGCTTCGGTTGCGCCGTCGGCCGGTGAATAGAGCCGATAGGCGATCTCGCCGGCCGGACCCGGCAACGTGCCGTCGACCGCGGTTACGCTCTCCAGCCTCGGTGCGGGCGAACTGCATCAGCTTCGCCAGCGATTGCCGCCGCTCACTGACGCTCGGCCGCAGCCGCTCACTCGGCGCGGCCGCCGCCATCATGGTAAGAAGGCGCTTGGCGAGAGGGTCGAGCGGCATGGCGGTTCCGGTTAACCAAACGGTTGTATCGGGGTGGCCGGTTACCCGTGAATCGAGCATGATCGCTCGCGGTCGCGCAAGCAAATCCTTGGAAAAATCGCCGCAATAGTAACGTCGTTGTGCATAACACCGCCTGCCGCAGCGTGGATGGCAATCATGATCCCGACCGTCAAACCCGTCAGCTACTCCCAGACCTGGACCTTCTTCGAGGGCGATTGGCACGAGGGCAACGCGCCGATCATGGGCGCGCGCACCCATGGCGCCTGGCTCGGCTCGACGGTGTTCGACGGCGCCCGCGCTTTCGAAGGCGTGACGCCGGACCTCGACCGTCACTGCGCGCGGGTCAACCAGTCGGCCATTAATTTCGGGCTGAAGCCCGTCGTCGATACCGACACCTGGCTCGGATTGGCGCGCGAGGGCATCGCCCGCTTCGGCGCCGCGTGCCGAACTCTACATCCGCCCGATGTATTGGGCGCAGCACGGCAGCGGCGGCGGCGTGCTGTTCGATCCCGAAACCACCAATTGGTGCCTGTGCATCTACGAGGCGCCGATGCCGCAGCCTGTGGGCAACGCGATCACGCTGTCGCCGTTCCGCCGGCCGACCATGGAATGCGCTCCGGTCGACGCCAAGGCGGCTTGCCTTTATCCGAACAATTCGCGCGCGCTGATCGAGGCGGCCGCGCGCGGCTTCAACAATTGCCTGATGCTCGACATGCTGGGCAACGTCGCGGAATTCGGCAATTCGAACGTGTTCATGGCCAAGGACGGCATCGTCTATACGCCGGCGCCGAACGGCACCTTCCTCAACGGCATCACGCGGCAGCGGGTGATCGAGCTGTTGCGCGGCGATGGCATCACCGTGATCGAGGCCCCCCTGCGCTATGCGGACTTCGAGAGCGCCGACGAGATCTTCTCCAGCGGCAATTTCGCCAAGGTCGCCCCGGTGATCCGCATCGACGATCGGCAGCTTCAGCCGGGGCGGTTCTATGCGCGGGCGCGAAAACTTTATTGGGATTTCGCGCACGCGGTAAAATTGGCGGCGTAGCTCAAGGACCATACAGTACGAGCTCGGTATCGGTGAGATCGGCCAGCCGCGGCCGGTGCGGGCCCTTGAAATATTTGCGGCCGCGGGCTTCGGTGTAGACGCCGGCGAGGCCGGGCACGCGTCCATTGGAATCGACGATCACCGATATCTTGCCGCGCCGAAGCAGGAACCGGCCGATCGCGCCGGCGCAAGCCACATATTCCGACATGTCGCGGCAATAGATCAGCTGCATCGCGGGCGGGGCGATCCAGCCGCGGCGAATTCGCATCGGCAGCAGGATGAAGGGCAAAGCGCCGCCGGTGGCCGTGCGGCAGACCAGGCTGAGGCAGCCATATGCCGCGTGCCGCGTCAGAAGCTCGACGTCGCCGGCGTCCAAGCCTTCGACCGCTTTTGCATCACCCGGCACGATCTCGACCGTCATCCCGGGCGCCGGGCGCGACAGCGCGGGAAGCGAAAAGAACAATCCGTTGCAATAGGGCTGGAAACCCTGGGTCTCGATGATCGGCCAGGTCCAGGTCGCCGGGCTGATGTTGAGATAGGTGACTTCCTTGTGGCGCTGCGCGATCTTGGTCAGCATCGTCGCATAGTTGCGGAACGCAGGCTCCACGTACCAGCTCGACAGATTGCAGTGGATCGCGGTTTCGCCGTCGCGGAACCGCGTGCTGTACAGCAGCAACAGCACGCCGACCGGCGCTCCCTCGTTGTCGAGCATATAGCCGAAGCGCGGATAGCCCTGCGGCACCTCACGCCCGGCCTGACGCCGCAAGCCCTGCATCCAGTAGTCGCGCGAGCGGCCGGCAAAACCCCGCGTCAACAGGTCCGCGACGGCATCGATATCGGGGACGGCGATTTCGCGGCACCGGATTTTTGGCCTGAGCTGGGTCACGGCATCCAATCGCATCCCGGCTGTCTCACCGCCAGCCTTCGACGTGGCCGTCGGCGTGGGCCTGCTGCTGCAGGCCGAGCATTTCCCGCACCTTGACGCGGCCACTTCGCAAGGTCGGTGCCGTGGGTATGGAACATGGCGACCGCAAGCCGGTCCATGCCGAACGCAACGCAGCCGGTATGGGCCGGCTCGCCGTTCGCGTCCGCAATGCCCCAGGTGGTGCCGAAATGGTCGCGGTGATAGTTGAAGCTCATGCAGGCGGTCGGCTGCTCCTCGGAGCGCAGCGGCACCAACAGCTCGAATTTCAGCGACTGCTGCTTCTGGCTGACCGCCTTCATCTGGCCGACGCGGCCGAAGAACGGATCGCTGGCATAATCGACCCTGAAGCTCAGGCCGAGATCGCGGGCGATACCTTGCGCACGCGCCATCCAGCGCTCGCGGAACGCCGAGACGTCGTCCGGGCTGCCGATGCAGACATATTCGCGCATCCGGAACGACTGCAGCCGGTCGAGATGGCGCGAGGGCTCGCGGCGGAAGCAATCGGCGGCGACGTCGAAGCGCAGGCCGCCCGCGGGCAACGGACCGCGGCTCGCCGCGATCGGATAGACGGGATAGCAGGCCGCCGGCGACAGCACGAGATCGGCCGGCGACAGCGATGTGGTCCAGTCGCCGCCGGCGTCGAAGCGGCTGACCGCCGAATGGATTTCGCGCTCGGTGCCGTGCAGGCCGCAAACGCAGCCGAGCAGGTTGGGGAAGCTTTTCAGGTAACCCGACTTCTCGAGTTGCGCGCGATTCATCACAGGGGGAAAGCGCATCACCTCGGTATTCGGCTCGCGATGCCGGGTGATCAGCGCGGCCAGCCGCTCCACCATGTTCTCGTAGAGCGCGGTTCGCGCGTAGACGCCATCGCTGCCCATCGGAAAGAACAGGACATCGGCAAGGTGATCGAGCGGATCGGCCGATTGCGGCGCGAGCTCGGGCGAATTGGTCTGAATGGCAACGGTCATGTCGGGCCTCCTGGTATCTGCCGAAACAAAATCAGTCGCGGAGCGTCGTGGGCACGCCGCTCATCAGGCTTGCGGTTGCGATATTTGCCAGGATGCGGTCGTTGTTGATCATCAGCGGCGAGGAGAGCACGTCGCGCAGATGCCGGCCGACGCTGAACTCGCCGTCGTTGCGATATCCGGCCAGCCCGCAGGCGCGCATCGCGCTCATCACTGCTTCCACCGCAAGCTCGGAAGCCTCGACCTTGAGCAGGTTGATCGAGGATTGGAAGTCGAGCGAGGCGAGCGCGCGCTCGTCATATTCGTGCGCGGCATAGAGATCGAGATTGGCTGATATCATCGCACGCAGTTTCGCCAGCGACATTTTGGCCGCGGTGAAATGCGCGGCTCCCGGCGGCATCTGCCCGCCCGCGCCGCGCGCCGCCTTGCGGATGAAGCGCTGCGCGCGTTCGACCGCGCTCGCTGCAATCCCGGCCCAGGCCGAAGACCAGCACAGATGCGCGACCGGCGTCATGGTCTGCGCGTGGACTTTTTCATAAGCCTCCGGGAAAATCATCTCGGCCGGCCCCTTGATCTTCAGCTCGAAGCCGGCGCTGCAGGTGCCGCGCATGCCGAGCGTCTCCCAGCCCTGGATGCGCTCGAGCGTGTAGTTGTCCTTGGTCATGGCCAACAGCACCTGATCGGAAGCGGCGGCGTCGCCGGCGCGGCGCGCGATGGTGACGATGCCGTCGGCCTCGGCGCCGTAGGAGATCACCGTGGCGCTGCGGACCAGCGAGATCTCGCGCGGAGCTCTGCTCGACCGCCGCCGCACTGGAGCGGATGTTGCCGCCGTTCTGTCCTTCCGTGGTCGAGGACGCCAGCAGCAATTGTTCCGACGCGACCCGGCGCATCAACGCTTCATGCCAATCGCTGCCGGTGCCGTGCCGGATCAGGCAGGCCACCTTGGTCTGATGCATGGCGAAGATCATGGCAGTGGAGGCGCAGGCGCGGCCGAGCGTGTAGCAGACCTCGGTGACGTCGTGGACCGTGGCACCGAAGCCGCCGAACTCGACCGGAATCTGCATGCCGAGAAGTTTTTGCGCGCGGGCGGCGTCGATCGCGGCCTTCGGAAAGCGCGCTTTGAGGTCGACCTCTTCGGCCTCCGCGGCGGCTGCGGTTGCGACCGCCGCGGTGCGCTGATGGAACAGCGAGCCCCGGTCGAGCAGCAAACCTTCGGTTGTGTCACCGGCGGCAGGGTTACGAAGCGTGGTTTCGCGAACGTTCATGGGTGCGACCTCCGGAATTTCTCGGTCTTGAAAATTCTTGCGCGACGCCAATGCCGCGTCGATCGTTGAAAAGGTATCCGAGTGAAGGCTGAGGCTAAGGATTTAATTCAAATGCGTCGACGAAATTCAGGGTAAACGAACTTGCTTTCAAGATGGACGGTTAATCCATCGTAGTTCGATGAGAGCGAAAATGCATGAATTCGCATTAGCGTTAAGATCAGAAGCAGGATTCGCATCAAACCGGCGAAGAGGATTTTTCAGGATTCGGAAGTTAAGATCGCAAGCGTCGCGAATTAACCATAGCCGCGAATGGGCGAAGCGAGACTGGAAGGTTTAACGATGCAAAGTTTTGACGCCGACGTTCGGAAGCGGATCGTTGTCCTGGTGCGGGCGATCCTGGAACAGAACTCGATCACCGCCGACGTCCTGCCCAATTCGCGGCTGGTCGATGTCGGGCTGACCTCGATGGACATGGTCAACCTGATGCTCGGCGTCGAAGCCGAGTTCGATTTCACCATTCCGCAAGCCGAGATCACGCCGGAGAATTTCCAGTCGGTGGAGACGCTGGAGCGGATGGTCACGAAAGAGCTCCGCGCCGCGCAGGCGGCGTGAACGGGGCCGGTCAACGAACTTGAGAGTCCTGAGGCTGTGGCGAAGTGGCGGCTCCATAGCAGCTCGTCATACCCGCGCATGCGGGTTTCCAGTACGCCGTGCCTTCTCGGTTCAATCATGGATGCCTCTGGAATACTGGATCGCCCGCCTTCGCAGACGATGACAGCGGAGGGCTTGGCGACGCCGTGGGTCCAGCAATAACTCGTCATGCTCCGCGTACGCGGGGCAACCAGTAGCGTGCCGAGTATGAACGACAGCTTGGAGGTGGAAGTCCTCTATCCAGCCTGATGACGGCGAAGGATTAGCGAAGCGCAAGGGCGTCATCGCGAGGTGGGGTCTGAAGAAAGCGTGGAGCAAAGCCGCGGCCCGATGGACAAATACCGGATAAGGAGGCCTACCCGGCCGGACGAGCGAGCTACTAATCGCGAAGTCCGCGGTCATCAAGGGCCGGGGTGGTAGATACGGCGGGCGTGCGGTGAAGGCGGTCGGTCTTACCTCGGGAGGTCTGCGTTGTGTCCCGGCAACGGGACTGAGGCCGTCGCAAGGCGGTCTGACCGCAGCGCAGAAGTCAGCAGAGGGCATAGTGGGCGGCAGCGCGCCGCCGAAGGCCCGAACGGTGGAAGTGGTCAGTAGAGCGGCGATCTCGTGCAAGCCATGCGGCGGAAAGATCAGATCGAACTGAACTTGGGCACCGGAGCGGAGGGTGAAGCCCGAAGCGTCGCCGCCCAAGAGTCCGAAGCATGCACGGCGGAAGCCTGTCTCGAACGCCCGGCGGTCGCAGGGCCGTCGATGGAAGCAGTAATCGAGCGTGAGAACCTGAAGCAAGCGTTGGCGCAAGTGAAGCGCAACAAGGGTGCGGCGGGCGTCGAGGGGATGACCGTTGGCGATCTGCCGGCCTACCTGAAGGAGCACTGGCTCGCGATCCGGGCCCAGTTGCTTGACGGCACCTACAAGCCTCAGCCGGTGCGGCGGGTGGAGATACCGAAGACGTCGGGCGGCCTGCGGGCGCTCGGCATCCCGACGGTGCTCGATCGCTTCATCCAGCAGGCGGTGATGCAGGTGCTGCAGGCCGACTGGGACAGGACGTTCTCCGAGACAAGCTTCGGCTTCCGGCCGAGGCGCTCGGCGCATCAGGCGGTGGAACGGGCGCAGGCGTATATCGCGTCCGGACACGCCGTCGTCGTGGATATCGACCTGGAAAAGTTCTTCGACCGGGTCAACCACGACATCCTGATGGGGCTGGTTGCCAAGCGGGTTACCGACAAGCGCCTTCTGAAGCTCATCCGCGGATTCTTGAATGCGGGTGTGATGGAGGGAGGGTTGGTCAGTCCGACGAAGGAGGGCACGCCGCAGGGCGGTCCGCTCTCGCCGCTGTTGTCGAACCTGATGCTGGATGTACTGGACAAGGAACTGGAGAAGCGCGGCCACCGCTTCGTGCGCTACGCCGACGACTGCAACATCTATGTGCGCAGTCAAAAGGCGGGCGAGCGGGTGATGGCCGGGATCGAACGGTTCCTCGAAAAGCGCCTCAAGCTGAAGGTCAACAAAGCCAAGAGTGCGGTCGCCAAACCGAGTGTCCGCAAGTTCCTGGGCTTCAGCTTCACCTTCGGAAACGAACCGCGGCGGCGCATCGCGCCACAGTCGCTGGTCCGCTTCAAAGCAAAGGTCCGGGAATTGACGCGGCGCACAGGCGGACGCAGCCTCGCGCAGATCGCCAAGGAGTTGTCCGTCTACCTCATCGGGTGGCGCGGCTACTTCGGCTTCTGCCAAACCCCGTCGGTGTTGCGCGCACTTGACGAGTGGATCAGGCGGCGGTTGCGCGCCATCGCCTGGAAGCAATGGAAGCGCGGACCCACCCGCTTCGCTGAGCTGCGACGCCGCGGCGTCGGCCGGGTCCTGGCGGCAAAGTCCGCCAGCAGCCCACGTGGCCCTTGGCGGCTCAGCAACAGCCCCGCGCTCACCATGGCTTTGCCAAACGCTCTCTTCGGTTCGCTCGGCTTGGCTTCCATCGCGGCACAACGGCATGCATAATCCACCGAACCGCCGTATACGGACCCGTACGTACGGTGGTGTGGGAGGGGCGAAGCCGCGAGACTTCCCCCTATCCCGATCGCCGCGGCTTCTCGGTTCAATCACGGATGTCTCTGGAATACTGGATCATCCCCGCCTTCGCGGCCGATGACGGCCGGGATGATGACAGCGAGCTGTGGCGCGATTTCAAACAGCATCGGTTGCAGACACGGCTTCGCGATCTCGCCGCAGGTTTGCGCGAGGTTGATCCTGAATTTTCCGCCTTCTGAAGATCAGAGGGCGCAGGGAATGCCGGGTGCCCAATGCACCCGCAGCCTCGTGTGCGCTTTGTAGTTGGAGTATGCACACGAGTTATTCACAGCGGAGGCACCGGAAACATCCGGCATTCCCCACGCAATGGTTTTACGGCTTATTTCGCGCTCTCCCCGGGGACCGGGCTCTTTTGCCCCCGTCGTTCGCAGGATAAACCCGCGACCTTAACGCCAGCGTCGGGGCGTCAGGACCACACGCCTTTGCCGTCCGCGTCAAGCGCCGCCCGTCTAGCGTCGCCGTCGCGTCCACCGCATCCCGCCCCACGTCCGTGACGTTCGCGAAACGCCCCTCTATCGGGCCGGGACGGTGCGAACACTACGACTGATTTGGGTTTCTGAAAAAGCGAAATATTTTTTGCGCGGGGGGCTGGACAGGTTTTCGCGCGCGACAGGTGATTTGCCCGTCGGGCAGTCACATTGCGGTCACGCAGCGCACAGTCTTGCCACGTCGTCATTGCGAGGAGCACTTGCGACGAAGCGCAGCACACCTTGGTCGTCATCGCCCGCCAACCGGTCCGGCCTTCGGCGCCGATGTCCCTCCGGCGGGCGATCCAGTATCCCAGAGGCCGTCATGATTAGACGAGAAGCCGCGGAGTACTGGATACCCCGCATGCGCGGGGTATGACGGCGGTGTGTGCAGCTGTCGATTGCTTCGCGGAGCCTGTCATCTCTACGCGAGCGCTCTTGCGCTCGTCGGTGGCGCGCATTCGCGCGACCCGGTGGCCCGCAATGACGCGATGGCAGCCTGTTGAACACTTCGTGCTCGCGTTCCTGTTCCCAATCCCCGCTAAAAATGCCATAGCTCGCACCCTCGACAGGGAAGTGAGCATGACGAAAGCGGTGCTTGGCATTATCGGCGGTTCCGGCATCTATGACCTGCCCGGGCTGGAGAACGCGCGTGAGGAGACGATCGCAAGCCCCTGGGGCGAGGCGTCGGCGCCGGTGCGTCGCGGCGCCATCGCGGGGCTTCCGATCGTGTTTCTGCCGCGGCACGACAAGGGCCATCGGCTGTCGCCGTCCGATATCAACTACCGCGCCAATATCGACGTCTTGAAGCGCGCCGGCGTCACCGACCTGATTTCGCTTTCGGCCTGCGGCTCGTTCAAGGAGGAATTGCCGCCCGGCACCTTCGTGCTGGTCGATCAGTTCGTCGACCGCACCCACAAGCGCGAAAGCTCGTTTTTCGGCAAAGGCTGCGTCGCCCATGTGTCGATGGCGCACCCGGTGTCGCCGCGGCTGCGCATCCATCTCGCGGCCGCGGCGGAAGCGGAAGGCATCGCGATCGCGCGCGGCGGCACTTATGTGTGCATGGAAGGTCCGCAGTTCTCGAGCTATGCCGAGAGCATGACCTACAAGAATCTCGGCTATGCCGTGATCGGCATGACCAACATGCCCGAAGCCAAACTCGCGCGCGAGGCGGAGATCTGCTACGCGACGGTTGCCATGGTGACCGATTTCGATTGCTGGCATCCCGACCATGACGCGGTGACGGTGCAGGACATCATTCGGGTGCTGACCACGAACGCCGACAAGGCGAAGGGCCTGGTGGCGCGGCTGGCCAAGGAGTTTCCGAGGGAACACGAGCCGTGCCCGATCGGTTCCGACCGCGCGCTCGATACCGCGCTGATCACCGCGCCGGAAGCGCGCGATCCGGAACTTCTGCAGAAGCTTGACGCGGTAGCGGGGCGCGTGCTGCGGGGGCAATATTGACGGGATGAGCACACGATGAAGGTCGACGGCAAACACTTCTGCAGTATCTGGCTTGAGCCGGACGGCTGGTCGGTCGGCGCGATCGACCAGCGGCGGCTGCCGCATGAACTCGCGGTGGTGCGGCTGACCACATGCGGCGATGCGGCCGACGCGATCCGCTCGATGCTGGTGCGCGGCGCGCCGCTGATCGGCGCCACCGCAGCCTACGGCATGGCGCTCGCCATGCACGACGACCAATCGGATGCCGCAATCGAGCGGGCCTATCAGACATTGATCGCGACGCGGCCGACCGCGATCAACCTGAAATGGGCGCTGCAGGAAATGCGCGACGTGCTGCGGCCGCTGCCGCCGTCGGCGCGAGCGGACGCCGCCTATGCGCGCGCCGACGACATCGCCGAGGAAGATATCGCCATCAACCAGGGCATCGCCCGCAACGGGCTTGCCCTGATCGAGGCGATCGCGGCGAAGAAGAAGCCCGGCGAGCCCGTCAACGTGCTGACCCATTGCAACGCCGGCTGGCTCGCCACCGTCGATTGGGGCACGGCGACCGCACCGATCTATCTGGCCCATGATGGCGGCGTGAGCGTCCATGTCTGGGTCGACGAGACCCGGCCGCGCAACCAGGGCGCTTCGTTGACGGCGTGGGAACTCGGCCATCACGGCGTGCCGCATACCATCATTGTCGACAACACCGGCGGCCACCTGATGCAGCACGGGATGGTCGATCTCGTCATCGTCGGCACCGATCGCGTCGCCGCCAACGGCGATGTCTGCAACAAGATCGGCACTTATCTGAAAGCGCTCGCCGCGCACGACAATGGCGTGCCGTTCTATGTGGCGCTGCCGTCGCCGACCATCGATTTCAACGTCAGCGATGGGCTGAGCCAGATCCCGATCGAGCAGCGCGGGCCTGAGGAAGTCGCGACCATGACCGGCCGGACCGCCGACGGGCGGATCGAGACGGTACGGATCGTGCCCGATGGATCGCCGGTCGCGAACTACGCCTTCGATGTCACGCCGGCGCGGCTGGTGACGGGCCTGATCACCGAACGCGGCGTGCTCGCCGCCAACCGCGCCGCGCTGTCGGCGGCATTTCCCGAGCGGATCGCCGCGGCGGCCGAATAGCAACGATCGGCTCGGCGCGTTGTCAGGCGCTTTTTGCTTGCGACAGCGGAGATCGCCGCTGCCGTCCGATACCGCGTCGCGATGCGTCAGATCGCGGAAACTTTCGATGGCGGCTGGGCGTCCAAGTAGATAGCCCTGCACCTCATCGCAAAGTTCGTCTTGCAGGAATTGCAGCTCGGCGTCGGTCTCGACGCCTTCCGCCAATACCGGCAAACCAAGTCCACGTCCAAGGCCGAGCACCGCCCGGACGATGGCCGCGGCCTGCTCGTTGGAATTGACCGACTTGATGAACGAGCCGTCGATCTTGATCTTGCTGAAGGGAAATGCCCGCAGATTTGACAGCGAGGAATAGCCGGTGCCGAAATCGTCCATGGCGATGCCAATGCCGAGCGCCTTGATCTGCCGCAACGTGGTGAGTGCGCGATTGAAATCGCGAACCAGCGCGGTCTCGGTGATCTCGATTTCCAGACGGCGGGGCGGCAGGCCGGTTTCTAGCAGGATCTGGTGCAATTCCTTGACGAAGTTCGGATTGTAAAGTTGCGCCGTCGAGACGTTGACGGCGACGCTTAGCGGCTGCGTCCATGTTGCCGCCTCGCGGCAGGCTGTCTTTAGCACCCAATCGCCGATCTCCAGGATCGCACCGGTTTCCTCGGCCACCGGGATGAAGACGGCAGGCGAAATGTTGCCCCGTTCCGGGTGCTTCCAGCGGAGCAAGGCCTCGAAGCCCGTGATGGCGTGGCTCCGAATGTCCGCTTGGGGCTGATACACCAGCGAGAGTTCGCCGCGGGTGATTGCGAGCCGCAGATCATGTTCGAGCATCCGGCGTTCGCGGACCGCGGCGCCCATCGTTGCTTCGAAGAAGCGATAGGTATTGCGGCCTTCGCTTTTGGCACGGTAGAGCGCGGTGTCGGCATGGGACATAAGCGTCTCTCGATCCGTGGCATCGCCGGGATAGAGCGCGATGCCGATACTGGTCGAGATGCGATTGGTCTCCGGCGTATCGCTCGTTGGACGCAGGGCTTCCAGGATTCTCTCGGCCAGCCGGCTTGCCGCCGCCGGATTTGCAGCTCCAGACATTAGGATGGCGAATTCGTCGCCCCCCAGGCGCGCCATCATCTGACGCTCGTCGAGCACGGCCAGTGACGCGCGAAGCCACGGCCTGGAGCACTGTGTCGCCAGCGGCGTGCCCAAACAGGTCGTTGATTTCCTTGAACCGGTCGAGGTCAAGGCAAAGCATGGCGAGGCTTTCCCCCTTGGGCAACGCGGCAATTTCCTGGTCGATCCGCCCGTTGAAATGGTTGCGGTTGGGCAATGAGGTCAGCGCGTCGTGACGTGCGAGATAGTGGATGTGCTTCTCAGCCTCTTTGCGCGCCTGCAGATCACGAACGGCGACGACGTTATGGGGCCGTCCGGCAAACACGATCGGCCGCAGAATCAGTTCGACCGGAGTCATCGAGCCATCGCGACGGCGCAAGCCGGTCTCCACCGGGAGATGCCCGCCGGACAGCAGCCGGGCGCGCGCCGCCTGGTCGGGAAAACAACTTTCGAGCCTCGCACCAACCAGGCTGGAAACGGATAGACCGGTGAGGGTGGCGAAACTTGTGTTGACCGAGACGATTGCCTCGCCGTCGCAAACCAGAAGCCCTTCCACCGATGCATTGGCGAGGTCGCGCATCCGGTCGACTTCAAGCTCCGAGCGGCGCTGGTCGCGAATATCGAGCACAACCGCGGCCATTGCCAATCCGATGATTGCGAAGCTCGCAAACGCCACGCCGACCGCAAGCCACCCGGCGGGCAACGCCGATTGCGAAACCTCCATCGTCGGGTCGGGAATGATCGACACCGCGCCCATCGCGGTGAAGTGGTGGCTGCAGATCGCGAGCGTCAACAGAACGGCACCACCGATCTTCCACTTTCCTTCGTTGCCATGAAGGCCGACAGGAAGCGCGGCGGCACCGATCACCCCACCAAGCGCGATCGAGGTAACCACGAGCGCGGAATCCCACAGGATCACGCCCTCGATTTCGAAGGCCGCCATGCCGGTGTAGTGCATGGCAGCTATGCCGCCGGCAACGATGGCGCCGCCGAGCCACGGCCCGTGGCGCCAATTCGGAACAAGCGATACCGCGAGCCCCGCGCCGGTTAGCAGGATCGCCGCGATTAGCGACAACACGGTTAAGAAGATATTATAGCCGCTGGGAATTCCCGGCGTGAACGCCAGCATCGCCACGAAATGCGTTGCCCAGATGCCGAATCCGGTCGATATCGCCGAGACGCGCCAGCCAAACGCCTCGCATTTGGCCGCTCGATTTGCGCGCGTAGTGAAGCAGATTGATCGCCGCGAATGACGCCAGGGCGCAGATGATGGCGGCGAGAGCCACCAGCCTCAGATCATGGGCGTAGGCAATGCAATCATAAACCTTGAACATATGACGATTTCCAAAAGCGCAGAGATGCGGCGCTTCGGATAGAACTAGCGGCAAACGTGTAAGAAGCGGTAAAGCCGCGGGAGCAGTGATGCCTGATGGATAGGCATGGCGTCATCGGATTCGCGAATGCCGATGGGTGAAAGCGAGGTAAAAGCGAACTGAAAGCTGCCTGGCGGCGGCCTGTGATCCGAAGCAGATTGTCGGAAGCAATTATCGTAATGTCAGCCCCGTCGCCGCCTCGAGATCGGCGATCGCTTGCGGCGCGCTGACCACCTTGATCGTGGTCATGCCCATTTCGCGCGCCGGCTTCAGGTTGACGCCGAGGTCGTCGAGATAGACGCAATTGTTCGGATCGACCTGCAGCGTTTCCACCATCATCCGGTAGATGCGCGGATCGGGTTTGCGCAGGCCGATCTTGGCTGAACTCGATGACATGGTCGAACAGCACCATCACCTCGGCGATGTAGAGCGAGCGTCCGCTGGCGCTGCCGATCGCGTTGGCCGGAAGGTTGTTGGTGATGCAGCCGGTCCTGAGCCTGGCTTTCACGCGCTCTCAGCGCTTCCACCATCTCGGGCCGCAGATCGCCCGACAGCAGCGGCAGCACGTCCTTGCCCCGGACCTCCGCGCCGAGCGCGCGCGATTCGGCCGCGAACAATTCGTCGAAGGCGTCGATGTCGACTTCGGCGCGCTCGAATTTCGCCCAGGCGTTTTCCAGATGATTGGCGGCGTTGGTGCGGCGGATGATGTCGGCCGGCAGCCCGCGCTCGCGCTCGAACCGCGCGAAGGCCTCGAACGGCGATGATGTCAAAACCCCGCCGAAATCCCAGATCACTGCCTCGACCATCGAACTCCCTAATGCCTCCTCGAACGCGCGTCCGGGACCCGCTAACACGAGGCGCTGCTCGATGCCAGAGCGTCTCGCCACTTGGCCGCAACTTGGCAGCCCCTTGGCGATGGCCCAACGAACGGCTATTGCTGCGCCGATGAAAATACCGGCTTCCATGCTAGCGGCCGCCGCGCTGCTGTTGTCCGCGCCCGCCGAGGCGATCGTCGGAAGCGCGCCGTCGTCGTCGAGCGACGGCGTCGGCCGTTCCGTCGTCACCATTATCGGCTCGCGCGGCAATTTCTGCACCGGCAGCCTGATCGCGCCGACATTGGTGTTGACGGTCGCGCATTGCGTCGAGCCCGGCGCCGTCTACAAGATCGTGCTGTATGGCGCGGACCAGACGCCGGAATTGCAGGACGTCAAAACCGTCGCCGTCCATCCCGGCTTCAAGATGGCGGAGATGCTGGCGCATCGCGCTACCGCCGACGTCGCTCTGCTGCAACTCGAAATTCCGGCAAAAGGAAAATCGCCATCGCGGATCGGCATTCCGCAGTTCCCGATTGCGGTCGGGGCCGGCTTCACCATCGCGGGTATCGGCGTGACGCGTTCGCGGCGATGGCAAGAGTGGCGGCACCATCCGCACCGCCGGCCTCGTTGCCACCGGCAAGCCTGGGACGTTGCAAATCCGCCTGGTCGATCCGCTGACGCTAGGGGCGCGCAACGGGCTCGGCGCCTGTACCGGCGATTCCGGCGGGCCGGTGTTCGAGGATCAAGAGGCGGGCCCGACGATTATCGGCGTCATCAGCTGGTCGACCGGGCCGCAGGGCAGCGCCGGCTGCGGCGGTCTGACTGGCGTGACGCCGCTCACGCTTTACCGCGACTGGATATTGAAGACCGCGCGGCAGTGGGGTTTCGCACTGTGAAATTCGCAATCGTCATTGATGGAAATCAATTTTGCCTTGCGCGAAGATGGGTTGACCGCGGCGGGCGATTGCGTCAACAAATCCAGTTAGCTTGGCGCCGATCTTCAAGAACAAAGAACACACAATGAATGTAGCAGCCGCCCGCTCGATCTCCGCATCCACCGCGCAAGCCACCGAACATTTCGACGTTCTGATCGTCGGCGCCGGCATTTCCGGCATCGGCAGCGCCTATCATCTGACCACGCAGCTTCCGGGCATGAGCTTCGTGATCCTCGAGACGCAGGAAAATTTTGGCGGCACCTGGCTGACCCACCGCTATCCCGGCATCCGCTCCGACAGCGATCTCCATACCTTCGGCTATCGCTTCAAGCCGTGGGTCGGCCCGCCGATCGCAACCGCTGCGGAAATCCTCAGCTACATGGGCGAGGTGATCGACGACAACGATCTCGCCAGGCACATTCGCTACCGGCACCGGATTCTGTCGGCGAACTGGTCGAGCGACGAAAATCTCTGGACCATCGAGGCCGTCAAGACCGACAGCGACGAGCCGGTGAGGTTCACCGCGAATTTTCTCTGGATGTGCCAGGGCTACTACCGGCACTCGGAAGGATACTCGCCGGAATGGGAGGGCATGAAGAGCTTCAAGGGCCGGATCGTGCACCCGCAGCGCTGGCCGGAGGATATCGACCTCGGGGCTAAGAAGGTCGTCGTGATCGGCTCGGGCGCGACCGCGGCGACGCTGATTCCGGCGATCGCGGACAAGTGTGAGCATGTCACCATGCTGCAGCGCTCGCCGACCTATTTCCGCGTCGGCCGCAACGCCATCGAGCTGGCCGAGACGCTGCGGCAGCTCCAGGTCAAGGAGGAGTGGATCCACGAGATCGTGCGCCGCAAGATTCTGTTCGAGCAGGACGCCTTCACCCGCCGCTGCCTGAGCGAGCCGGAGCAGGTGAAGAAGGAACTGCTCGGCCAGATCTCAGCCGTGCTCGGCCCCGACTACGACATGGCGACGCATTTCACGCCGAAGTACCGGCCGTGGCGGCAGCGCATCGCCTTCGTTCCCGACGCCGATCTGTTCGAGGGCATCAAGAGCGGCAAGGCCAGCGTCGTCACCGACGAGATCGTGCGCTTCACGGAAAAAGGCATCCTGCTGAAATCCGGGAAAACGCTGGAAGCCGACATCATCGTCACCGCTACCGGCTTCAACCTCTCCATCCTCGGGGACATCGCGTTTGCAATCGACGGCAAACCGCTCGATTTCGCCAACACCGTCACCTATCGCGGCATGATGTTCACCGGCGTTCCGAACATGGTCTGGGTGTTCGGCTATTTCCGCGCCAGCTGGACGCTGCGCACCGACATGGTGGCGGATTTCGTCTGCCGCCTGCTCGCGCACATGAAGCAGAAGGGCGCCAGCAAAGTCGTGCCGGCGCTGCGGCCGGAAGATCACAACATGCCGCTACTATCCTGGATCGATCCGGAAAACTTCAATCCGAATTATCTGATGCGCGACATGCACCTGTTGCCCAAGCGCGGCGACAAGCCGGAATGGCAGCATAGCCAGGACTACTGGGCCGAGAAGGACCAGTTCCCGGCGATCGATCTGGACGATGCGGCGTTTGTTTACAGCTGAGGCGATCGAACGTTGACGTCGCCCTCGCTTCTCCCGTGGCCTCATGGTTCGAGACGCGCGAAGCCGCGCTCCTCACCATGAGGGTCTTGAAGCTCATCGTGATTTAGACCCTCATCCTGAGGAGCCCGCCGCAGGCGGGCGTCTCGAAGGATGAAGCCCCGGAAGTGGAAATCGCGTTAGCTCACGAATTCCGCCGGCTCGCATTGGTCGCGATCGCGGCGGCGGCGGTACGGTTTTCCACGCCCAGCTTGGCGTAGATCTGCTCCAGATGCTTGTCCACCGTGCGCGGGCTCAAGCCCAGGATCTGGGCGATGTCGCGGTTGGTCTTGCCCTTGGAGAGCCACGACAGCACCTCGCCCTCGCGGGTGGTCAATCCGAGCTCGGTGGTAAATTCCGGCGGCAGATTAGCGCTGGTATCTTTCGCCAGCCGCAGCAGGTACTCGTTCGGCCCGGCGTTGCCCATGTAGTAGAGACGAAGCTCCGGATTATCCGGAAATCCCGCCGCCGCCTTCGATCCGCCCTTGCCCTTTTGCGCCTGCTCCAGCCACGGCTGCAGCGCTTCCGGCAACACCATCTCGCCGGTGCTGCCCGAGCCAAGGTGATCCGACAACAGCTTCTGCGCCTGCGGCGTCGCCCACATGACCTTGCCCTGGCGGTTGACGGCCAAGAGATACCGCCCGGAGACGTCGAGCGCCGCGCGCGCGCTCTGCGTCAACCGCGCATTCGCCAGGTGCACGCGAATCCGCGCCAGCATTTCCTCGATCGCAATCGGCTTGGTGACGTAATCGACGCCGCCCGCTTCCAGCCCGCGCACGATGTGTTCGGTTTCGGCAAGCCCCGTCATGAAGATCACCGGCACGTTGCTCAGTCCCGCCTCGCGCTTCAGCCGCCGGCAGGTCTCGAACCCGTCCATCCCGGGCATCACGGCATCGAGCAGGATCATGTCGGGCGTGATCTGGTCGACGATCCGCATCGCGGCGGCGCCGTCGAGCGCGACCATCACCGTCATGCCGGCGCCGTCGAGTGCGTCGGTGAGCAGCCTCAGCGTTTCCGGGGAATCGTCGATGACGAGCACGACGTCGCGACGTTTTGATTCAGTGATCATAAGCGTGCAAGGTCTTCAGGGTGGCCATGTACTGATCGAGGTCGAAGCGGTCGACCAAGTTGCGCATTTGCGAAACAAAGTCGACATGTTCGGGATATTCGCTGCCGATCTCGTCGAGCTTGACCTGGATGGCGCGGATATAGCCGATCTGCCCGAGGCCGATCAGCTCCTCGACATGCTTGACCGGCGGCCGCGAGCCGGTCTCCGGCCTCCAGCGCGGGACCGGGATTTCGCCTGTCTCGTATTTCCACTCGATCCTGAGCAGCTGGCGGATCGTTTCCAACAGGCGTGGAATGTCGATCGGCTTCATCAGATAGCCGTCATGGAACGGCTGCGCCAGCGGCGCGCCGTGCGCTTCCAGCGCGCTCGCCGAGACCATCAGGATACGGGCCTGGTGATGACCGGTCGCGCGCAGCGTTTCCGCCACGGTCCAGCCGTCCATGCCGGACATCGAGATATCCAGGAGAAACAGATCGGGCCGGCAGTGCTGGGCGAGCGCGAGGCAGGCCGCACCGTCCGGCGCGCTCAACAGGATGAAGCCGAGCGGAGTAAGCACCTCGCGCAACAGGTCGCGCTGAACCGGATCGTCGTCGGTGACCAGGATGGTCTTGCGCGGGCCGTGATAGCCGAACAGCGGCGCCTCGACCGGCGCATGGCGCCGGGGATTGGTGACCTCCGACAGCATCATTTTCACGCGGAAGGTCGAGCCGGCGCCGACCGCGCTCGTCACCTTGATGTCGCCGCCCATCACGCCCGCGAGCAAGCGGCTGATGGTCAATCCGAGGCCGGTGCCGGTTTGCGGCTGCGACACGCCGAGCGCGCCGCGCTCGAAGGGGGCAAAGATGCGCTCGAGGTCGGCGGCCTGGATGCCCGGGCCGGTGTCGGTCACCTCGAATTCGGCGACCGGGCTGCGGTAATGCACCACGAAATGCACGCTGCCGGCTTGCGTGAACTTGATCGCGTTCGACAACAGGTTGATCAGGATCTGGCGCAGCCGCTTCTCGTCGGCATAGACCACGACCGGCAAAACCGACGGCCGCTTGAACACGAAATCGATGCCCTTGGCGGCGGCCTGCAGGCGGAACATGCCGACGAGCTGGTCGAGGAATTCGCTCAGGCGGACTTCGTCGCGCGACAGATAAAGCCGGCCGGCCTCGATCTTGGAAATGTCGAGAATGCCGTCGATCAGGCCCGACAGATGATCGGCGCTGCGCCGGACCACGCGCACCTGGTCGCGCGGCTTGGTCTGCAGGCTTTGATCCTGCTCCAGTAGTTGCGCGTAGCCTGAGATGGCGTTGAGCGGCGAGCGCAGCTCGTGGCTGAGGCCGACCACGTAGCGGCTTTTGGCGAGGTTGGCGGACTCGGCGACTTCCTTGGCGCGCTGCAACTCGGCGTCGGTGCGCTTATGGGCGTCGATTTCCTGGATCAAGAGCGTGGTCTGCCTCCGGGTTTCGTCTTCCGCCGCGCGTCGGCTTTGCTGCGCCAGCACGAATAGCCATGCGACGACGCCGATAATGATGGTCAGCGCGAAGAACACCTTCCACAGCACGTCGGACACGAGGAGCTTGTCGGCGGGGACGCCGGCCGACGTCTGCAGATAGATCAGGCCGAGCGTCAATCCGACCAGGCCAGCAGAGACCGCGAACACGCCGAGATAATGACCGAGTTGTGAATTGATCCGCGCGAAGATCGGTTGCGGCAACAATTTGCCGAGCGTATCGGCCAACTGCGCCTGCACCCGCGCATGCGGCTTGCACAGATCGTGACAGCGCGCATCCAGCGAGCAGCACAGCGAGCAGATCGGGCCGGCATAGGCCGGACACGATGACATGTCTTCGGGCTCGAAGCTGTGCTCACAAATGCAGCACTGGATGGCCTCGACGTTCTGCCAGCTCCGTTTGGGCTTGCGCGCGATATAATATTTTCCGTCGGTCGCGTAGGCGATCGCCGGCGCCGCGACGAACGCCACCGCCAGCGCCACGAAGGCGGACAGCGCCTTCGCGGTCGGTCCGAACAGGCCGTAGAACGCGGTGATCGAGATCACGGTGGCGATCGTCATGGCGCCGACGCCGACCGGATTGACGTCGTAAAGATGCGCGCGCTTGAATTCCATCTGGGCGGGGCGCAAGCCCAGCGGCCGGTTGACGACGAGGTCGGAAACCAGCGCGCCGACCCAGGCGATGGCGACGTTGGAATAGAGCGCCAGCGTCTGCTCCAGCGCCTTGTAGACGCCGATCTCCATCAACAGCAGCGCCACCAGCACGTTGAAGACCAGCCACACCACGCGGCCGGGATGATTGTGGGTCAGCCGCGAGAAGAAATTCGACCACGCGATTGAGCCGGCATAGGCGTTGGTGACGTTGATCTTGAGCTGCGACAGGATCACGAACGTGCCGGTCAGGGCCAGCGCCAGGTTAGGCTCCGACAGCACGTAGCGGAACGCCTCCAGATACATGTGGGCAGGTTCAGCGGCGTGCTCGGCCGACACGCCGTGGCTCAGCGCAAAATACGCCAGGAACGATCCGGCGAGCAGTTTCAGCCCGCCGAGCACGATCCAGCCGGGGCCGGCGCTGATCAGCGCGATCCACCAGGCCCGCTTCGAGGTGCGGCGGTCGCGCGGCAAGAAGCGCAGGAAGTCGACCTGTTCGCCGATCTGCGCCACCAGCGAGAACACCACCGACGCCGCGGTGCCGAACAGCAGCAGATCGAGATGGCCCGAGGGATCGCCATGCTCGCCGGCGAACTTCGTCCATTCGGCGAAGGAATGCGGATTGGCATAGGCGATCGCCGCGAACGGGATGATGTGCAGCACGATCCACACCGGCTGCGTCCACAACTGGAAGCGGCTGATCAGCGTGATGCCGTGGGTGACCAGCGGGATGATGACGACCGCGCTGATCAGATAGCCGACCGGGCGCGGAATGCCGAGGCACATCTCCAGCGCGGAAGCCAGGATCACCGCCTCGATCGCGAAGAAGATGAAGGTGAAGGAGGCGTAGATCAGCGAGGTGATGGTCGAGCCGATATAGCCGAAACCGGCGCCGCGGGTCAGCAGGTCGATGTCGATGCCGCATTTGGCGGCATGATAGGCGATCGGCAGGCCGCAGCAGAAGATGATGACGCTGACGACGAGGATCGCCGCGGTGGCGTTGGTGACGCCGTAGTTGAGCGTGATGGTGCCGCCGATCGCTTCCAGCGCCAGAAACGAAATCGCGCCGAGCGCGGTGTTGGCGACGCGGGCGGCGGACCAGCGCCGCGCGCTCTTGGCGGTGAAGCGCAGCGCGTAGTCTTCCAGCGTCTGGTTGGCAACCCATTGATTATATTGGCGCCTGACGCGGTCTATCCGCTGCCGCCCTGCCACTTCCCTTTACTCCTGCCCGAAAGGATCGCTGCGCAATCCACCCGCAAGACCCGTACGCAAGAACCTCAACGCAAGACCCGTACCAAAACCTACGTCGTTATTTTGCGGTGCAATATACGCGATCTTGCGTATCTGTGCGCTGCACAAATTCGAGCAATCCTTGACCGACTGCAAAGCGTGTCTTCGAACCAATGGGGTGCTCATGTCAGACGAAATCAAACGAGGCCTTGTCTCTCCGCTCCGGCGCAAACTGTTGATGGGAATGGCGGCGTTGCCGGCCATCTCGATGCTGCCGCGTCCGTCATTCGCGGACGTTCCCGCAACCTCCGCGGTCAACACCACCGGGCTCGCGGTCACCGATACTGACGTGACGGTCGGCATCCTCCACTCGGTTACCGGCACCATGGCGATTTCGGAGACCGGCTCGGTGGAAGCGGAAAAGCTCGCCATCTCCCAGATCAATGAGCAGGGCGGCGTGCTCGGCCGCCAGATCAAGTTCATCCAGGAAGACGGCGCCAGTGACTGGCCGACCTTCGCCGAGAAGGCCAAGAAGCTTCTGGTCAACGACAAATGCGCCGCGGTGTTCGGCTGCTGGACCTCGGCCTCGCGCAAGGCGGTGCTGCCGGTGTTCGAGCAGTATAACGGCATGCTCTATTATCCGACCTTCTACGAAGGCCTCGAGCAGTCCAAGAACGTCATCTATACCGGACAGGAAGCGACCCAGCAGATCCTCGCCGGCCTCGACTGGGTCAACAAGACCAAGGGCTCGAAGACCTTCTATCTGCTCGGCTCCGACTACATCTGGCCGCGCACCTCCAACAAGATCGCCCGCAAGCACATCGAGAACCATCTGACGGGCTGCAAGGTCGTCGGCGAGGAATATTTCCCGCTCGGCAGCACCCAGTTCAATTCGGTCATCAACAAGATCAAGCTGACCAAGCCCGACGTCATCTACGCCATCATCGTCGGCGGCTCGAATGTCGCGTTCTACAAGCAGCTCAAGGCGGCCGGCATCGATCTGTCGAAGCAGACGCTGCTCACCATCTCGGTGACCGAGGACGAAATCGACGGCATCGGCGGTGAGAACATCGCGGGCGCCTATGCCTGCATGAAGTACTTCCAGTCGCTCGACAATCCCAACAACAAGGCCTTCGTGCCCGCGTTCAAGAAAATGTGGGGCGAGAAGACCGTGATCGGCGACGTGACGCAGGCTGCCTATCTTGGTCCCAATCTGTGGAAGCTCACCGCCGAGAAGGCCGGGTCGTTCGACATCGACAAGATCGCAGCCGCCTCGCCGGGCGTCGAGTTCAAGGGCGCTCCGGAAGGCTACGTCCGCATCCACGAGAACCATCACCTGTGGTCGAAAACCCGCGTCGGCCGGGCTCGCGCCGATGGCCAGTACGACGTGATCTACGAGACTGCGGATCTGGTCGAGCCGAATCCTTTCCCCAAAGGCTATCAGTGAGAATTGGCGTCATCTGACGCTCTCGCTCTTGCCGACAAACCTCGGCGTGGACCCTTGGCCCGCGCTCGCAATTCCCGCGTCGTTGTGGCGCCCGATCGAGCATGATCTCCGCGCGAACGCGTTCCGCGTTTGTCGCGAGGGAAAACCGGTTCCCACTGTTCCGGATCATGCCCTGGCGGCGCGGGCGACCAGCACCATAGAGGACGGATCATGTTCGGCTATTCGCTCGGCGACCTCGGCTCCATTCTGGCGATGCAGGGCTTTGCCGGCCTGATCCTGTTTTCGGTCTACGTGCTGATGGCGCTGGGGCTCGCCATCATCTTCGGCCAGATGGGCGTCATCAACATGGCCCATGGCGAGTTCATGATTCTGGGCGCCTACGTCACCTGGATGACATCGAACGCCTTCCAGCAATATCTGCCCTCGCTGTTTCCCGGATACTTCTTTGTCGCGATGATATTGGCGTTCATCGCCTCAGGCTCGCTCGGCATGCTGGTGGAGTGGGGACTGATACGACATCTCTACCGGCGCCCGCTCGATACCCTGCTCGCGACCTGGGGATTGAGCCTGATCCTGCAGCAGGCCTACCGCTCCATATTCGGCGCGCGCGAAGTCGGCGTCGAACTGCCGGAATGGATGATGGGTTCCGCGCAAGCGACCGATACCATCCAGATTCCGATCAACGGCATGTTCGTGATGGGGTTGACCATCCTGATCACGATTGCCGTCGCCTATGTGCTGTTCTGGTCGCGCTGGGGCAAGCAGGTGCGTGCCGTGGTGCAGAACCGCGTGATGGCGGGCGCCGTCGGCATCAACACCGAGAAGGTCGACCGTCTCACCTTCGGCCTAGGCTGCGGCATTGCCGGTATCGCAGGCTCAGCGTTCACCATGATCGGCTCGACCGGACCTACCGCGGGCCAGCTCTATATCGTCGACACCTTCCTGGTCGTCGTGTTCGGCGGCGCCGCCTCGCTGCTCGGCACCATCGCGTCCGCCTTCACCATCTCGCAGACGCAGTCGACCCTGGAGTTTTTCCTGTCGGGGTCGATGGCCAAGGTCATCACGCTACTTACGATCGTCGGCATCCTGATGATGCGGCCGCAGGGGCTGTTCGCGCTCAAGGTCCGCAAATAAGAACAAGAAAGCACGGTCATGATCATCAACTCGCGCTTTTTCAACCGCTCCGAACTCATCGGCTTCGTGACGCTGGCGATCTTGCTCTTTCTCATCCTGCCGCTGACGCTCGACGCGTTTCGCATCAACCTGGTCGCCAAATATCTCACCTATGCCTTTGTCGCGATCGGGCTGGTGCTGTGCTGGGGCTATGGCGGCATCTTGAGCCTCGGCCAGGGCGTGTTCTTCGGCCTCGGCGGCTACTGCATGGCGATGTACCTCAAGCTCGAGGCCTCCAGCGTCGCGAACACCAAGATCCAGTCGACGCCCGGCATTCCCGATTTCATGGACTGGAATCAGATCACCGAGCTGCCGCTGTTCTGGAAACCATTCCACAGCTTTCCGTTCACGCTGGCCGCGATCATCCTGGTGCCCGGCTTCTTCGCCTTCATCATTGGCGCGGCGATGTTCAAGCGCCGGGTCGGCGGCGTGTATTTCGCGATCATCACCCAGGCGATGGCCGCCATCCTCACCATCCTGATCGTCGGCCAGCAGGGCTATACCGGCGGCATCAACGGCATCACCGACCTGCGCACCCTGCACGGCTGGGACATCCGAACCGACAACGCCAAGCTCATCCTCTACTTCGTCGAAGTCGTGCTGCTGTTTGGCTGCATCATGGTGGCGCAGTTCATCCGATTGACAAAGCTCGGACGCATCCTGGTAGCGATGCGCGAGCAGGAGGACCGCGTCCGCTTCTCCGGCTATAGCGTCGCCAATTTCAAGATCTTCGCCTTCAGCGCGGCCGCGGTCTTTGCCGCGATCGGCGGCGCGATGTTCACGCTCGAGGTCGGCTTCATGTCGCCGTCCTTTGTCGGCATCGTGCCCTCGATCGAAATGGTGATCTACACCGCGGTCGGCGGGCGGACGTCGATCTTCGGCGCGGTCTACGGCACGATCCTGGTCAACTTCGCCAAGACCAGCCTCTCGGAATCCTTCCCGCAACTCTGGCTGTTCGGGCTCGGGTCGTTGTTCATCGCCGTGGTGCTGGTGTTCCCCAACGGGCTCGCCGGAATCTGGGGCGACTACGTGCAGCCGCGCATCGACCGGCTGATCGCCGCGCGCAAGACAAAGTCCGGCTGGACCGGCGGTTCAGTCGCCGACGGCGCGCCGGCGGAGTGAAGGGAAGATCATGCTCATCGGACATCAGCCCAAGGATTTCCTGCTCGCGGTCGAGGGGCTCACGGTCTCCTTCGACGGCTTCAAGGCGGTCAACGATCTCTCTTTCTATGTCGAGGAGAACGAGATCCGCGTCATCATCGGCCCCAACGGCGCCGGCAAGACCACGGTGCTCGATCTGATCTGCGGCAAGACCAAGGCCACCTCCGGCTCGATCCAGTTTCGCGGCAAAGAGCTTACCCACATGCGGGAGAACGAGATCGTGCAGGCGGGCGTGGGACGCAAGTTCCAGACGCCGTCGATCTTCGAAGACCTCACCGTGTTCGAGAACCTGGAGATTTCATTCCCACGCGGGCGCACGGTGTTCGGCTCGCTCACCTTCAAGCGCGATGCCGCGGTGAAGGAGCGGGTCGAGGAAGTCGCCGAGATGATCTTCCTGAAGGATCGCCTCAACATTTATGCCGATGAGCTCAGCCACGGCCAGAAGCAGTGGCTCGAGATCGGCATGCTGCTGATCCAGAACCCGGATTTGCTGATGCTCGACGAACCGGTCGCCGGCATGAGCGTCTCCGAGCGTGAAAAGACCGCGGAGCTGCTCAACCGCATCATCAAGGACCGCTCGGTGCTGGTGATCGAGCATGACATGAAATTCGTCGAGGACATCGCCCACAAGGTCACGGTGCTGCACCAGGGCCAGATCCTTTCCGAGGGCACGATGGAAAAGGTCAAGAACGACCCCAAGGTCATCGAAGTCTATCTGGGGCACTGAGGCATGTTGATTTCATATCAAGCTGCACGCGAGGTCGCGCCCCCTCTCCCGCTTGCGGGGGAGGGCTGGGGTGGGGGTGCCTCCGCAAATGACGCTGTTCGTATGGAGAGAATTTCCCCCACCCGCATCGCATCTTGCGATGCGATGCGACCTCCCCCGCAAGCGGGAGAGGTGAACCGAGCCAGCCAGTCGAAAGAAGCTACAACAGTCATCACGCGCTAGGAGGTCATGATGCTCGCTATCTCCGATCTTCACGTCGCCTACGGCCAGAGCGAGGTGCTGCACGGCCTCAATGTCTCGGTTGCGCCCAACGAGATCGTCGCGATCATGGGCCGCAACGGCATGGGCAAGACCACGCTGATGAAGTCGCTGATGGGGATTCTGCCGGCCAAAAGCGGCTCGGTCGCCATGGACGGCATCGAACTGTCGCCTCTGAAGAGCTATGAGCGCGTGGCCAAGGGCCTCGCTTATGTGCCGCAGGGCCGCATGATCTTCTCCACCATGACGGTGAAGGAAAACATCGAGACCGGCCTCGTCGTATCAGGGGAAACGGAAGTGCCGGGCGACATCTACGAGCTGTTCCCGGTGCTCCTGGAGATGAAGAGCCGCCGCGGCGGCAACCTGTCCGGCGGCCAGCAGCAGCAGCTGGCGATCGCGCGCGCGCTCGCCACCAAGCCGAAGGTGCTGCTGCTGGATGAGCCGACCGAGGGCATCCAGCCCTCGATCATCAAGGACATGGCGCGCACCCTGAAACGGATTCGCGACGAACGGGGCCTCTCGATCGTCGTCTCCGAACAGGTCCTGAGCTTCGCTCTCGACATCGCCGACCGCGTGCTCGTGATCGAGAACGGCGAGATCGTGCGCGACGATCCACGCGCCGGCGTCGATGCCGCGCAGATCTCGAAATACCTGTCTGTCTGAACCATCCGTTTGAACTGTACCGTGGCTTGTAAAAAGGGGAGCTTTTGATGCCAGAGACACTGATCAAGGTCGATCTTACCAAGTCGGCCTACGATAACGACATGATTCACAATCGCTGGCATCCCGACGTGCCGATCGTGGCGTGGGTCAACCCGGGCGATGACTTCATCATCGAGACCTACGATTGGACCGGCGGCTTCATCAAGAACAACGATTCCGCCGACGACGTGCGCGACATCGACCTGTCGATCGTGCACTTCCTGTCGGGTCCGATCGGCGTCAAGGGCGCCGAGCCCGGCGATCTGCTGGTGGTCGATCTGCTCGACGTCGGACCGCTCAAGGAGAGCCTGTGGGGGTTCAACGGCTTCTTCTCGAAGAAGAACGGCGGCGGATTTCTGACCGACCACTTCCCGCTGGCGCAGAAGTCGATCTGGGACATCAAGGGCCTCTATACCTCCTCGCGCCACGTTCCCGGCGTGAGCTTTGCCGGCCTGATCCATCCCGGCCTGATCGGCTGCCTGCCCGATCCGAAATTGCTGGCGAAATGGAACGCACGCGAAGCCGAACTGATCGCGACCAATCCGACGCGGGTGCCCGGCCTTGCCAATCCGCCGTTTGCCCCGACCGCCCATGGCGGCCAGGCGAAAGGCGACGCCAAGGCCAAGATCGGCGCCGAGGGCGCCCGCACGGTGCCGCCGCGCGAACACGGCGGCAACTGCGACATCAAGGACCTGTCGCGTGGCTCGAAGATCTACTTCCCGGTCTATGTGCCCGGGGGTGGGCTCTCGATGGGCGATCTGCACTTCAGCCAGGGTGACGGCGAAATCACCTTCTGCGGCGCGATCGAAATGGCCGGCTGGCTGCATCTGAAGGTCGACGTCATCAAGGACGGCGTCGCCAAATACGGCATCACCAATCCGATCTTCAAGCCATCGCCGATCACGCCCGCCTACAAGGACTATCTGATCTTCGAGGGCATCTCGGTCGACGAGGCCGGCAAGCAGCATTACCTCGATGTCCACATCGCCTACCGGATGGCCTGCCTGAATGCGATCGAATATCTGAAGAAGTTCGGCTATTCCGGCGCGCAGGCCTATTCGATCCTGGGCACGGCGCCGTGCCAGGGCCACATCTCCGGCGTGGTCGACGTGCCCAACGCCTGTGCCACGCTATGGCTGCCGACGGAAATCTTCGACTTCGACGTGATGCCGTCGGCCGCCGGTCCGATCAAGCATATCAAGGGCGACATCCAGATGCCGCTCTCACAGGATAAGTAACGGTTCCCTGCGCGACGGGATGCGGGACGGTGCGGTTTTGCCGCCCCGCATCGGCCGCCAACTACCACATGGCTTGTCATACGCGGGCTTGACCCGCGCATCCATCAAAAACAGAAGATCTTAGACTCTAGGTGATGGATTGCCGGGTCAAGCCCGGTAATGACGGACTCGATAGGATCGGCGGCAACCGCTGATATAAGTTGAAGTGCTAAATCGATTTTGCGTGGGGGAGAGAAAATGCCGGTCTATGAATATCTCTGCAACGAATGCGGGCCGTTTACGGACATGCGGCCGATGTCGGAATGCGACGCGCCGCAGGACTGTCCGCGATGCGATACATCGGCGCCGCGTGTGATCCTGACCGCGCCGAATTTCTTTTGCATGCCGTCGGACAAGCGCAAGGCGATCGCTGTCAACGAGCGCAGCGCTCACGCGCCGAAGACCTTGGCCGAGTACAAGGCTTCGCACGGGCCCGGCTGCGGCTGCTGTTCGACCAAGCCGTCAAGGTTGACGCGAAAGACCAAAAGCGGCGCCAAGAGCTTTCCGACCGCGCGGCCCTGGATGATCAGCCACTAACTAGTCTAGCCGCCGGCGGATCGCAACGCGGGTTCGCTGGGGCTGCCATTGATGGCCGATGGCTGATGCCGGTTGGGCTGTCGCTGGGCTTCGTCCTTTGCGAGCGGAACCGACAGCCGGCAGACCAATCCTTCGGCGCGCCAGTCGAATAGCGCCGTGCCGCCGAGCTGCGACTCGACGCTTGCGATAAGGCTTCTGGTGCCAAATCCCCGCGACGTCGGCTCGCGAACCCTGGGCCCGTCGGTTTCTATCCAGGTCAGGGCAAGCATGTCGTTCTCGGCGTTCCACGCAATCGACAATTGCCCCGACAAGGTCGACAGCGCGCCGTACTTGGCCGAATTGGTGACGAGCTCGTGCAGGGCGAGCGCCAGCGTTTGCGCGGTCGCGGGCTGCAACTGGACTTCGGAGCCTGACGAGCGGATCTGGCCGCCGGCCGAGTAGGGTGCTACTTCCTCGGCGACCAGCCTGCCGATTTCGGCGCCCTGCCAGCTCGACAGCGAGAGGATCGTGTGCACCCGGGCCAGCGCATTGATGCGGCCTTCGACAGCGTCGACATAGGTTTTGACATCGTCGGCACGGGTCAGCCGAACGATCGATTGAGCCAGCGTCAACGCATTCTTGGCGCGATGGTCGACCTCCCGGGTCAACAGGCTCTGGCGTTCCTCGGCGCGCTTGCGTTCGGTAATGTCAACGGTGACGCCGCTGAGGCGGACGACCCGGCCGCTCCTGTCCGTGGTCGCCGCGGCGGTGCCGACGCACCAACGTTGTTCGCCGTCCGGCCGGTTGATTCGGAATTCGGCCTCGTATGACCGCGCGCCCTTGGTGAAATCCGTGACGATCTTGCGTAGCGCCTCGACGTCGTCCGGATGCAGGAGCGCCTGGATATTGGCCGAGGTCACCTCGAAGCGCGCGGGATCGACGCCGAAAATCCGATATTGGCCCTCGTCCCACATCCAGTCGCCGTCGGCCCAGTTCCAATCCCAGGACCCCATCTTGCCGGCCGCGATCGCCATGCTGCGCCGCTGCTCGCTTTCGACGAGTTGGGCGGTCGAGCGCTCGAGCTCCGCCGTTCGCGCGCGCACGCGGTCTTCCAGTTCGGCATTGAGGCGCTCCAATTGCCGGGTCTTGCGATAGAGCTCCGCGAAAACCTTGACCTTGGCGCGCAACACCTCAGGCACGACCGGCACCGGGACGTAGTCGACCGCGCCCATCTCGTAACCGCGCAGCCGATCGATGTCGCTGACCTGGATCGCGGAAATGAAGATCATCGCCGTCTTCTGGAACCGCGGGTGCTCGCGGATCATGGAGGCGAGCTCGAACCCGTCCAGTTCCGGCATGCAGACGTCGACCAGGATGACGGCAATCTCGTTCTTGAGCAGGATCTCGAGCGCTTCGCGTCCCGAAGCCGCGACGACGAGATTTTCGCCGAGTTCCTTCAGGATCGCTTCGTAAGCCAGCAGCTTGGCTGGCTGATCGTCGACCAGAAGAATATTTATCTTTTCATGGTCCATCGTCGGCGCCATTGATCAGCGATGCAGCCACATGCGAATGGCGAGAAGAAGCTGCTCGGTGTTGACGGGTTTGGCAAGATAATCCGAGGCGCCGGCCTCCAGGCACTTCTCGCGATCGCCCTTCATGGCTTTCGCCGTCAAGGCAATGATGGGGAGGCGGCCAAGCGACGGGTTCTGCCTGATCACACCGATGGTCTGATAACCGTCCATCTGCGGCATCATGATATCCATCAGCACGATGGCAATCTCCGGGTTCGATTTGACCAAGGCTACGGCCTCGCTGCCGGTGGTGGCGGTCAACACCTTCATGCCGCGCCGCTCCAGAACGCTGCTCAGCGCGAATATGTTCCGGGCGTCGTCGTCCACCAGAAGCGCGGTCCTGCCGACCAGATCCTCGTCGGAACTGTTCAGCTTCTCCAGCATGCGCTGCTTCTCGACCGGCAGCTCCGTGATCACGCGGTGCAGGAACAGCGACGTCTCGTCGAGCAGGCGTTCGGGCGACTCAACGCCCTTGACCACGATGCTGCGCGCCATGGTGTGGAGTTCCGCATCCTCCTCGGCGGACAGCTCGCGCCCCGTGAACACCACCACGGGCACGTTGGAGAGTGCCGTGTCGTTGCGGATCTTGTCGAGCACCTCGAAGCCGCTCATGTCGGGCAGCCGCAGGTCGAGCACCACACAATCCCAGGGATTTTCGCGCAAGGCCGACAGCGCGCCGGCACCACTATCAGTTGACACGATCTCGATGTCGTCATGATCGAGAAGTTCGCGAATGGCAAGCTGTTCGGCCTCGTTGTCCTCGACGATCAGGAGGCGCTTGCGGCGCGGCTTGGCATATTCCCTGATCTGCGACAGCGCCGCGCTGACGCCCTCGGTGGTCGTCGGCTTGTTGACGAAGGAGAAGGCGCCGCGCGCCAACGCGTGCTGGCGATCCTCGTCCAGCGTGATGATCTGGACCGGGATGTGGCGGGTCAGCGGATTGTGCTTGAGCTGGCTCAGCACCGTCCAGCCGAGCATGTCGGGCAGGAAGACGTCGAGCGATACCGCCGCGGGCTGGTATTGCTTGGCGAGATCAAGCGCCTCGGTGCCGCGCGCGGCAACCAGGACCTTGAAGCCCTTGTCGCGCGCCAGATCGATCAGCACGCGCGCGTAGTGCGGGTCATCTTCGACAATCAGAAGAATGGTATCGCCGGGCTCGAGATTGAGCCGGTCGTCCGGCAATTGCTCGATGACCCGTTCCTGGGTTGCGGCCTGCAGCGCCGGCGCGGAACCATATTGAGAGGTAGCGACGCGCGGCGCCACCGTCGGTCCGGAATATTTCAGCGGCAGATAAAGCGTGAACGCGCTGCCCCTGCCGGGTGCGCTCTTCAAGTGAATTTCGCCGCCGAGCAGGCTCGCCAGTTCGCGGCTGATGGCGAGCCCCAAGCCGGTGCCGCCGTATTTTCGGCTGGTGCCGGCATCCGCCTGCTGGAACGCCTCGAAGATCAGCTTCTGCTTCTCCGAGGGAATGCCGATGCCGGTATCGGACACCTCGAAGGCGATTACAGCGGGTGCGCCGTTGAGAAGGGGATGCTCGGCACTCCAGCCGCCGACCGCCGCCGAGACGCCGAGCCGCACGCCGCCCTCGGCGGTAAACTTGAACGCGTTCGACAGCAGGTTCTTCAGCACCTGCTGCAGGCGTTTGGAGTCGGTGACAAGGCTCCGCGCCAGGTTGGGATCGACATCGATGTTGAAGGAAAGCTGGCGGTTTTCCGCTTCGTGCCGGAATGGCCGTGCCACGGTCTCCAATAGATTGGAGGTGAGGATTTCCTCGGCGTCGACGGTGACGGTTCCCAACTCGATCTTGGACAGGTCGAGGATGTCGCTGATCAGGTTCAACAGATCGGTGCCGGCGCCGTGGATGGTGCGCGCGAATTCCACCTGCTTCAGGGTCAGGTTGCCGTCCGCATTCTCGGTGAGCTGCTGACCCAGGATCAGGATGCTGTTGAGCGGCGTGCGCAGCTCGTGCGACATGTTGGCGAGGAACTCGGACTTGTACTTCGAGGTCAGCGCAAGTTCGGTCGCCTTTTCTTCGAGCGCGCGGCGCGCCTGTTCGATTTCCTGGTTCTTGCGCTCCACCTCGACGTTGCGCTCGGCGAGCTGCTGCGCCTTCTGCTCGAGCTGCTCGTTGGTCTGTTGCAACTCTTTCTGCTGCGCCTGCAACTCGCCGGCCAACTGCTGCGACTGCTTCAACAGGCCTTCGGTCTGCATCGTGGCTTCGATGGAGTTGAGCACGATACCGATCGAGTCGGTGAGCTGTTCGAGGAAGGTCCTCTGCGAGGTGGTGAAGTTGCTCAAGGAGGCGAGCTCGATCACGGCCTTGACCTGGTTTTCGAACAGCACCGGCAGCACCACGAGATTTTTCGGTACCAGGCGCAACAGCGCCGAGCTGACCGGAACGATATCGGAGGGGATGTCCGAAACCAGGCGGTGGCGCTTATCCATGGCGCATTGGCCGACCAATCCGTCGCCAAACTGCATGACTTTCGGATGCGGATAGTTGCCGTCGCTCGCGTAAGCGGCAAGCAGGTGCAATTCCGGATTGTCTTCGTTTTCTACCTGGTAGATCACGCCCATATGCGCGTTCACCAGCGGGGTCAATTCGGACAGAAGCAGGCGGCCGACGGTGGTGAGGTCACGCTGGCCCTGCAGCATGTTGGTGAACCGGGCGAGGTTCGTCTTCAGCCAATCCTGCTCGGTGTTGAGGTCGGTCGTGAGCCGCAGGTTGGTGATCATGGTGTTGATGTTGTCTTTCAGCTCGGCGACTTCGCCTCTGGCGTCGACCTGGATCGAGCGGGTGAGGTCGCCCTTGGTCACCGCGGTTGCGACTTCCGCAATCGCGCGCACCTGCGAGGTCAGGTTGGCAGCGAGCAGGTTGACGTTGCCGGTGAGGTCCTTCCAGGTGCCGGCGGCGCCGGGCACGTTGGCCTGGCCGCCGAGCCTTCCCTCCACGCCCACCTCGCGCGCGACGCTGGTGACCTGATCGGCGAAGGTCGCCAGCGTCTCGGTCATGTTGTTGATGGTTTCGGCAAGGGCGGCGACCTCGCCCTTCGACTTGACCGTCAGATTCTGTTTGAGGTCGCCGTTGGCAACCGCGGTCACCACCTTGACGATGCCGCGCACCTGTTCGGTCAGATTGGCGGCCATGAAGTTCACGGTGTCGGTGAGGTCCTTCCAGGTACCGGCGACGCCGGGAACCTGCGCTTGTCCGCCGAGCTTGCCTTCGGTGCCGACCTCGCGCGCGACGCGCGTGACTTCGCCGGCAAAGGCGTTGAGCTGGTCCACCATGGTGTTGATGGTGTTCTTCAATTCGAGGATCTCGCCCTTCACGTCGACGGTGATCTTGCGCGACAGGTCGCCGCGCGCAACCGCGGTGGTGACTTCGGCGATGTTGCGCACCTGCGTCGTGAGGTTCGCCGCTAAGAGGTTGACGTTGTCGGTCAAGTCCTTCCAGGTGCCGCCGACGCCGGGGACCACGGCCTGGCCGCCAAGCCGCCCCTCGGTGCCGACCTCGCGCGCCACGCGCGTCACTTCGGCGGCGAACGAACGAAGCTGCTCGACCATGGTGTTGAGCGTGTCCTTGAGCAGCAGGATTTCGCCGCGCACGTCGACCGTGATCTTCTTCGACAGGTCGCCGCCGGCGATCGCGGTCGCGACTTCGGCGATGTTGCGCACCTGGGCGGTCAGGTTCGAGGCCATGAAGTTGACGTTGTCGGTGAGGTCTTTCCAGGTGCCTGCGACCTCGGGCACCTCGGCCTGTCCGCCGAGCTTGCCTTCGGTGCCGACCTCGCGCGCGACGCGGGTCACCTCGGAGGCAAAGGCGTTGAGCTGGTCGACCATGGTGTTGATGGTGTTTTTCAGTTCGAGGATTTCACCCTTCACGTCCACCGTGATCTTGCGCGACAGGTCGCCGCGCGCCACCGCGGTGGTGACTTCGGCGATGTTGCGGACCTGGGCGGTCAGATTGCCCGCCATCGAGTTGACGCTGTCGGTGAGGTCCTTCCAGGTGCCGGCGACGCCGGGCACGTTGGCCTGTCCGCCAAGCCGCCCTTCGGTGCCGACCTCGCGCGCAACGCGCGTCACCTCGCCGGCGAACCGGTTGAGCTGGTCGACCATGGTGTTGAGCGTCTCCTTGAGCTGCAGAATTTCGCCGCGGACGTCGACCGTGATCTTGCGCGAGAGATCGCCGCCGGCGATCGCGGTCGCGACCTCGGCGATGTTGCGGACCTGGGCGGTCAGGTTGCCGGCCATCGAGTTGACGCTGTCGGTCAGGTCCTTCCAGGTGCCGGCGACGCCGGGCACTTCGGCCTGACCGCCGAGCTTGCCGTCGGTGCCGACCTCGCGCGCGACCCGCGTCACCTCGCCGGCAAAGGCGTTGAGCTGGTCGACCATCGTGTTCAGCGTTTCCTTCAGCTGCAGGATTTCGCCCGACACGTTCACGGTGATCTTCTTCGACAGGTCGCCCTTGGCAACCGCGGTCGCGACTTCGGCGATGTTGCGGACCTGGCCGGTCAGGTTCGACGCCATCGAGTTGACGCTGTCGGTCAAGTCCTTCCAGGTGCCGGCGACGCCGCGCACCAGCGCCTGGCCGCCGAGCTTGCCTTCGGTGCCGACCTCGCGCGCCACGCGCGTGACTTCGCCGGCAAAGGCGTTGAGCTGGTCGACCATGGTGTTGATGGTATTCTTCAGCTCCAGAATCTCGCCGCGCACGTCGACGGTGATTTTCTTGGAAAGGTCGCCGTTGGCGACCGCCGTCGTCACTTCGGCGATATTGCGGACCTGGGCGGTCAGGTTCGACGCCATCGAGTTGACGCTCTCGGTCAGATCCTTCCAGGTGCCGGCGACGCCGAGCACGTTGGCCTGCCCGCCGAGCCGTCCGTCGGTGCCGACTTCGCGCGCCACGCGCGTGACTTCGCCGGCAAAGGCGTTGAGCTGGTCGACCATCGTGTTCAGCGTTTCCTTGAGCTGCAGGATTTCGCCCGACACGTTCACGGTGATCTTCTTCGACAGGTCGCCGCCCGCGATGGCCGTGGCGACGTCGGCGATATTGCGGACCTGCGCGGTCAGGTTCGACGCCATGAAATTGACGCTGTCGGTCAAGTCCTTCCAGGTGCCGGCGACGCCGGGCACTTGCGCTTGTCCGCCGAGCTTGCCCTCGGTGCCGACCTCGCGCGCCACGCGGGTGACTTCGGACGCAAACGAGTTGAGCTGGTCGACCATGGTGTTGATGGTGTCTTTCAGCTCCAGGATTTCGCCGCGCACGTCCACCGTGATCTTGCGCGAGAGGTCGCCGCGGGCGACCGCGGTGGTGACGTTGGCGATGTTGCGCACCTGCGCGGTCAAGTTGCCGCACATCGCGTTCACGGAATCGGTCAGGTCCTTCCAGGTGCCGGCGACGCCGGGCACGATCGCCTGGCCGCCGAGCTTGCCGTCGGTGCCGACTTCGCGCGCGACGCGGGTGACTTCGGAGGCGAACGAGCGCAGCTGGTCGACCATCGTGTTGATGGCCTCCTTCAATTGCAGGATCTCGCCGCGGACGTCGACCGTGATCTTCTTCGACAGGTCGCCGTTCGCCACCGCGATCGTCACCTCGGCGATGTTGCGGACCTGGCCGGTCAAATTGTTGGCCATGGAGTTGACGCTCTCGGTCAAATCCTTCCAGACACCCGTCACTTCGGGCACCTGGGCCTGGCCGCCGAGCTTGCCTTCGGTGCCGACCTCGCGCGCCACGCGCGTCACCTCGGAGGTGAACACGCTGAGCTGCTTGATCATGGTGTTGACGATGTTGGCGGACTGCAGGAACTCGCCGCCCAGCGGGCGGCCGTCGACGTCGAGCTGCACGGTCTGCAACAGATCGCCCTGGGCCACCGCAGCCACCGCCCGCGTCACCTCGCGCGTCGGCCACAACAGATCGTCGATCAACGTGTTCACCGAGTCTTCCATGTCGGCCCACGAGCCGCTGGCAAGACCGAACTTGACGCGTTGGCGGGTTTTTCCTTCGCGGCCGACCGCCTGGCCGACGCGCTCGAGCTGCTGCGCCATCCGCTGATTGGCTGCGACGATTTCATTGAAGGTATCGGCGATCTTGCCCTCGACGCCGAGATGGTCACCGGTCATTCGCACGGAAAAATCACCGCTGCGCACCGCCTGAAGCGCGTGCAACAGTTCCTGCTGAGGGTCGCGTTGGCCGTTGGCGGCGGGGAGGGCTTTGGCGCGCCGATTGCTCGACGGCGCAACGGGATCGACGTCACTCATGGTAACTCCCCAACAAGTTGCGCGGGTCAAGTTTTACTCGGTGTCGGATGCGCGGCAATAGAAGCTTCAGCAGAATTCCAAATCAAGCAAGAACAGACGAGAACTGGAACTCGCTCGATTTTGCGTGAGTGAGGCAATGCTAATCGCACGCGATGGTTCCAGGTCAGTCTAAATAAAAAATGCCTTGGCGCGGGCTGGGTCCCCGGTTCCGCGATCCGGCCAGGTGGAACAATTCGGAAAGTGAGCTCGGGTTCCACACCCCCAAACGAGGTCGCGGACCTGATCCTTGGAGCTCGGGCGGAGGCCTGGGCGTGCCGCCGTCACTGCCGCTTCGGCTGCGGTCGGCGCGGCGGCGCGGGGACGGCGGTGGGATCGAGCTTGTGGCCCATCGCGTTGGCGGCCTCGCTGATATCGAGCAGCGTTCGCCGCCCTTCCTCCATGAAGACCGAGGAACGCTTCTTGAAGCTGTCGGCGAGCTCACGAATCGATTTGACCTTCTGGAACAGCACGCCGTCCTCGCCATCGGCAAGGCCCGGAATGGCGTCGTCGATCTTGTCGATGACGCTGCCGAAATTGGCGAAGGCCGTATCGGCCTTGGCGAGCGCGCCGTCGATGGCTTCGCCCTTGCTCTTCAATGTCGCGGTATAGGTCTCGAACGAAAGCAGCGCGTCTTTGATCGTCGCCTCGTTGTCGACGATGAGATGGTCGACATTGTGCAGGGTATCGGTGACCGACTGCTGTTCGCTCCAGTCGGCGGTCAGTACCGGGACGCCATCCTTATCCAGCGGCACCGGGGGCGCGCCCGGTGCGCCGCCGACCAGCGAGATCTCGGCGATGCCGGTCAGCCCCTGGAACTGGATGCCTACTCCGGTGTCGTTGCGGATCGGCGCTGTGTTGTCGAGCATCACTAGGGCTACGATCTTGCGCGGGCTCTCGAGCGTGATCGACCTGATCTCGCCGGCCGGTACGCCGTCGAAAATCACCCCGCCGCCCCGGCGCAGGCCGCTGGCCGAGCCGTTGAAGACGATGCGCAACGGACTGCGCGCGTGGGCGATGCGGATCTTCTGGAAGGCGAGCACGCCCACCAACGCCGCGGCGATCACCGTAAGCGTCGTGCCTCCGATCATCAAATTGGTCGCCCGCATGTTGATCCCGAAAAGCCGATTTCCTGCGCGGCCGAAGCCGCGAGTGCAGACCGTGCGAACCGATTTTAGGGTTAAAGCCGGGCGAACGAAAGGCTTGTCCGTGGGGGGGTGCCCGGGTTTCAGCTTCTTGACAGCGCCGGACCCTGGCGGCACGGTCGTTGCCGGCGCCGCTACAGCTTATTGTTTGCGCATGATCTTTCGGAAAACCGGTACCCACTTTTCCGGATCATGCGCTAACAACAACAAAACCGGAGGACGCCCGTGCCGAAACTCCTGAGCGACGAGGAGGTCGCGGCCTATCAGGACCGCGGTTACCATTTTCCGATCGATGCCTTGAGCGCAACCGAGGTCGCTGATTTTCGCCGCAAGCTGGAGGATTACGAAGCCGCAAGCGGCGCCCCGATCAAGGGCGAGATGCGTCATCGCAGCCACGTGCTCTTCACCTGGATCGACGGGATGGTCCGCCATCGCAAAATCCTCGATGCGGTGGAGGACGTGCTGGGGCCGGATATCCTGTGCTGGAACACCAGCTTCTTCATCAAGGAAGCCCGCGATCCCGGCTTCGTGTCCTGGCACCAGGACGCGACCTATTGGGGTCTCAGCTCCTCCGATGTTTTAACCGTCTGGATCGCGATGTCGCCGGCAAACAAAATCTCCGGCTGCATGAAGTTCGTCGCCGGAACCCACCGGGCGCAGGTCAAGCACGAGGATACGTTCGACCGCAACAACCTGCTCACCCGCGGGCAGGAGATCGCCGTCGAGGTCGACGAGGCCGAGGCGGTTCATGTCGAGCTGAAACCCGGCCAGGCCTCGCTGCATCACGTGCTGCTGTTCCACGGCTCCGAGCCGAACCGTTCCGACGACCGGCGCATCGGGCTTGCCATCCGCTATATCCCGACCCGCCTCAGGCAGGCCGTGGGCCAGCGCGATTGGGCGACGCTGGTGCGCGGCAAGGATAGTTTCCGGAATTTCGAGCCCGCGCATGTGCCCAAGCGCGATCTCGAACCCGAGGCGTTGGCCTTCCATCAGATGGTGTCCGAAGAGCAGGTCAAGGTGCTCTATCGCGGCACCGGCAAGACAGCGTATCGGGCGTGAAAGGTCCGGGCTTGCCCCGGATCAGCCGCGTGATCTGAAAAGTCTCCCGATCGCCGATGCCGGCGGTCCGGTTCGTCGATCCCGCCACGTTTATGAAACCTCGAGGGGATCCTTGGTCGCTCCGGGCCCCTCGTCAGGGGTGCTCCATTCCTTTGCGCTCGCTCCGGCCATTGAACGGACGCGCTCTTCGTCGCTTGCGAGCTCGGCCGCGGCTCCGCTGTAGATGATCTCGCCGTCATCCAGCACATAGGCACGATCGGCGATGGCGAGGCTGACGCGCACGTTCTGCTCGACCAGCAGCACCGAAATGCCCTCCGTGCGCATCGCCTGAATGATCTGAAAGACCTCCTTCACGAGAAGGGGGGCGAGACCCTGGCTCGGTTCGTCGAGCAGCAGGAGCTTGGGATTGAGCAGCAGGGCCCTCGCTATCGAAAGCATCTCCTGCTCGCCACCGGAAAGCTGGCGGCCGCGATTGTCCCGTCGTTCCGCCAGCCGCGGAAATGTCTCGAAGACGCGCTTGATAGTCCACGGTCCGGGACGCGCCATCGGTACGCGCAGATTATCCTCAACCGTCAGATTGGCGAAGATCTTGCGGCCCTCCGGCACATAGCCCACGCCAAGTTCAGCCACCCGATAGGGCGGCATTCGGGTGGCTTCGGTCCCGAACAGGTTCACATGCCCCTCGCGAGGCGGGGTCAATCCCATGATACTGCGGAGCGTTGTTGTCTTGCCGGCGCCATTGCGGCCTAGCAGCACGACGATCTCGCCCTCGTTGACCGTCAGGCCGACGTTGTGAAGAATGTGGCTCTTGCCGTAGTAGGTGTGCAACCCCGTGACGTTGAGCGGTGTCATCGGCTTTCCCCGAGATAGGCTGCCTGCACCGCCTCGGAGGCTACGATCTCTTTTGGCGTCCCTTCGGCGAGCAGGTTGCCCTGGTCGAGCACGGTGATGTAATCGGCCAGGTGAAAGACCACGCGCATGTCGTGCTCGATCAGGACGATGGTGTAATTCCGTTCCTGGTGCAGACGGCGAATCAAGGCGGTGATCTCATAGGTTTCCTGGTCGCCCATGCCGGCGGTCGGCTCATCGAGCAGCAGCAGCCGCGGCAGTTGCGCAAGCGCCATCGCGATTTCGGTGGTCCTCTGATCGCCGTGGGAGAGTTCGCCAACCAGTCGATCGGTCTTGGCGGTGAGCCCTACGAGCGCCAGCATTTCCGAGGCGACGTCGTTGGCAAGCTTGGCGTCGGCCTGGTTCGGCAGCATGCGCAAGGTCTGTCCCGCCGCGACCTCGGCCGCGGTGAGCACGTTTTCGTGGACGGTCAGCTCGGGAAAGATCTCGGTGATCTGGAAGGTGCGGCCCATGCCGAGGCCGACCCGTGCATGCGCCGGAACCTGCGTCACGTCTTTGCCTTCGAGCAGAATCGAACCCTTGGTCGGGGGAAAATAGCCGCTGATCATGTTGAAGAAGGTGGTCTTGCCGGCGCCGTTCGGGCCGATGATGGCGCGGAGCTCGCCGCTCTTGACCGACATCGACACGTCCTTCACGGCAACCAGGTTGCCAAACCGCTTTGTGATGTTGCGAACCTCGAGCATGGTCATGCCGAACCTCGCTGGCGGCGCATGCCGAGCAGGCCACGCGGAAAGAATAGCACGACCAGTACGAAGATTGTGCCGACGAACGACATCCAGTTCACGGTCATCGACGATATGTAGTCCTGCAGCACGACGAACACGGTCGCGCCCAGCAGCGGTCCCCAGAACGTCCGCATGCCGCCCATCACGCACATCACGACGAAATAGCCGGACAGCGAGTAATGCAGCGCCAGCGGATCGGCGAAATTGTTGAGCAGCGCATAGAGCGTGCCGGCAAGCGCCGTGAAGAAGCAGGAGATCGAAAACGACAGCCAGATCTGGCGCTCGACCGGGATTGCCAAAAAGCGCGCGCGGCGCTCGTTTTCCCGGATCGCCCGCAAGGTATGGCCGAACGGCGAGCGGACCAGAAGCCCGAGCAAGCCGACGGCAATGGCGAAGACGGCCAGCAGGAAGAAATAGAATTTATTCCCGCCCTCGGTGATATCGAACGTGAGCGGACCGAAGCCGATCGGTTCGCGGTGAAAGTCGCGCAAGCCGTCGAAGCCGCCGGTGAAGTCGTTCCAGCTATAGGCGAGATAGTACCAGAGCTGGCCGAATGCGATCGTGCACATCGCAAAATACACGCCCCGGCGGCGCACGATCAGAAGTCCGAACAGGGTGCCCGCAAGTCCGCCGAGCAGCGTTCCGGCGAGCATGGCGAGCGGCGTGCTGTGCACGAGATAGCGCAACGTGAGGCCGGCACCATAGGCGCCGAGCCCGAAATAGGCCGCATGGCCGAAGCTCAGCACCCCGGTGAACCCCAATAGCAGGTTCAGCCCCATTGCAGCCAGCCCGAACACCAGCACGCGGCCCGCGAGCGCCGTGTAGCCGCCGAGCAAGGGCAGCCAATAGGGAACCGCGATCAGAAGGGCCCAGACGACGACGAGTGCGGCCCAACGCGGGACGACAGGTGGTCGCGCCGCCGGGACCGCCGCGGGAGCGACGCCTGTGCTGACGTCCGTGGTCATGACATCATTCCTTCCTCACCCATGAGTCCGCGCGGACGAACAAGAAGTACAATCATCATGATGGCATAGATCACCGCCTCGCTCGCGGTCGGAAAGAAGACCGTGGTGAGGGCGGCCGCCAGCCCGATCAACAGCCCGCCGAACAGCGTGCCGATCAGGCTGCCAACCCCGCCGACGATGATCGCGATGAAGCTCGGCATCAAAAGGTCGTCGCCCATGTTGGGATTGAGGCCGATCTGCCCGGCGGCAAGCACCCCGCTCAAGCCGGCCAGCATGCAGCCCAGCGCGAAATTGAATGTCCGCAGCAGACTGATGTTGACCCCCAGCGAAGCCACCGTTTCGAGGTCGAGCGTGCCTGCCCGGATCCGCACGCCGACCCGGGTGTAGCGCAGGAACGCGAACAGACCGAGCACCGTGACGATCACGACCGTGACCATGAAGACGCGATACCAGGTGATGAAGAACAGCTCGGGACTGATCGGCTGCGACAGAAAATCCGGCAATCCCAGGGGCAGGCCGTTCGGACCCCAGACATAACGAGCGACATCCTGCATCACGAATGCAAACCCGAAGGTGAGCAGGAGGCTGTAGACCGGATCGCGGTTGTAGACGCGACGGATCATCAGCCTTTCGACCGTCAGGCCGATCAGCGCGGTAATCAGCGGGGACACCAGGAGCGCGCCCCAGTAACCCAGCGTCGGCGACAATGTGTAGGCAAGATAGCCGCCGAGCGCGAGGAAATTGCCGTGAGCGAAATTGATGACGTTGCTGAGATTAAGGATCAGCGACAGACCCAGCGCCATAAGCACGTAGAACGCACCAATGATGAGTCCATTGGTGACGTTGAACAATATCAGCTGGGTCATCCCGTACTCCGCCCTGATGAGTGCTGGAGCCGTTTCCGTCCCGATCAAACCGAAACGGAGGCTCCAGCTCTTGTTTTGACACGATTTCTTGCACAGCGAACCGATGTCCGCTTCGCTGCCGGAAACCGCATCAGGCCCGCTACTCGATCAGGCCGGCTCCACCATCTTGCAACCGGTGTCTGCGACGGAGCCCGCGGCCTGCTCACCTGGAACAAGCGTGGAGACCGTGAACACGTCATCAGGACCGGACTTCGGCGCATGCGCCTCGCCGACGAAAATGTTCGGCATCAGTTCGTGATCCCCGGCACGATAGCGCACCTTTCCTGGTTGCAATGCGACGTCCGGCGGCAGCTCGAGATCCTCCATAGCCTTCGCCATCTTCGGACCGTCCAGTGATTTCGCGCGTTCCGCCGCGAGGCGGACCGTGTGCATCGACACGTAGCCGAACCAGTCACGCGCCGATGGGGTCTTTTTCGTCGCGGCGCGGTAATCGCTAACGAACTTGACGACCTCTGGCACGTCGGGCTGATTCCACCACCATTCCATATCCCACCAGCCGGTCTGTGCATCCGGTGGACATGCCTTGATGCTTTCAAGCTCGAACAGCGCGCCGCCGAGCGCCATGTCTTTCTGCATGCCGAACTGGGTGAACTGCTTCATGCAATTGATCTGCGTCAGCCCGCCCATGTTGTTGAGCAGCACGTTCGGCTTGTAGGCCTTGGCCTTGATCAGCGTGGCGGAGAAATCGGTGGCGTTGATCGGCAGCATGTCGCCCTCGAAGGTGCCGCCGGCCTTGGTCAGCACCTTGACGAAAGCGTCCTGGAGCGTGTGACCGTAAGCATAATCCGGCGTGATGAAGAACCATTTCTTGCCGAACTTCTTCACCAATTCCGGCGTGACCGCACTGGCATCCATCGTCGTAGTGTTGCAGACCCGGAACACGTTCCATTTGCAGTTCGTGCCGGTGATCGGATCGGTATGGCCGCCCGGCACGATGTGGAGGACCTTCTTCTCGGTGGTCACCTGCGACATCGCATAGGCGATGCCGGAGTTGACGTCGCCGAGGATGACGCTGACGTTGTCGCGGTCGATCAGCTTTCGCGTCTTCTGCACGCCGGTGCCGACATCGTTGGCCGAATCCTCGACCAGGAGCTGAACCTGGCGACCCAGAATCCCGCCCTTCTTGTTGATTTCGGCCTCGGCGTATTTGGCGCCGTCGACCTCGCTCTGCGCCAGTGCCGAGAGAACGCCGGTGAGCGGGTTGACCATGCCGATCTTGATCGGCTCGTCGGCGAGTGACTTGACGATGAAAGGGGACGAGAATTGCGCTGCAGCAATCGCTGCGCCGGACTTAAGGATGGTCCGCCGATCGATCGACCAGAGGCGGTTCGAAATACCCATGATATCCTCCCGAGCAAGGTGATTGTGTCTTGTTGGGTGGCATTCTGCGATGCCTTGATTGACGGCGACCCTAGCCTTTCCCTGTTGCCTTTGCCAAGAACGAGGCGTTGCGACCTTCGGCCTAGGCCGGCTCACAAAGCCGTCAATGGCCGGTACTCTTGGCCTCGTTTTTAGCCTTGTTCTTGGCTGCTTCGTTGTTAAGCACGATCAACGCATCGACGGCGGCCGCTGGCACACGTTCGCTGCCGTAAAATAACATTCCGCGGATCAGCTTCAAGTCTGAGCTGACCAGCTGGTATAAGGCGGATAGGCAGACCCTGTTCATCGGTCTCCTCGCACCGCGGCTGACGCTTTGGAGCGGATTGGCGCGATCGGACGCCTGGCATCGCCGGGCTCCAGGATAAAGCGCTGATCGAGGGAATACCAGGGAGTGGCGAAACCTAGCATTACAGTTGTCGTTTTGCTTTGAGGTGTGCGCGTCGAGCGATCGCCTGGTGAGCTCTGCGCCAGAGTGACCATGCGATGATGTGGGCGGGTTGGATCCGCTTTCGAGCGAGCCTGATGGCGATGCGCCGAACTTCCTGGATTGACCATCGGATCAATGACGAGGCGGCGATGGTTTTGTTTTTGCCGTGACTCGGCGTTGCGTTTTTTTTGGTTGCGGCGGATTGGCATGATGGCGGATCACCGCCATCATGGCGAAGGCGAGCATCACCATAGATACGTGGCGATGCCAGCCATGCCAGGATCGGCTCTCGTTGTGGTCGAGCCCGAACTCGTTTTTGGCGGTCTCAAAACTGTCCTCGATCGCCCAGCGATGGCCTTCGACCGCGACCAGCGTTTCGATGGCTGTTCCTGCTGGGCACCAGGTGGTGAAGAAGGCGAGGTCATCATCTGCGATGCGACGACGGATCAGCAGACCGCGGGTCCACAAACCGTCATTTGCGCTGTTGAATTGGCCGGCATCGAGATCGGCCAGTTCGAGATAGCACCAATCATGCAGCCTCGGTCCTTTGGTTCCGTCCCCTGCCGACAGGCGTTTCCAGTCGGACGAACGCCGCGTCGAGGCGATGTCCGCGGCGGTGCCAGAGATTGATCGCCGCTTGCCCCAGGATCGGAACACATGAGCGCTGCTGACCCCGAGCACATAGCCTTTGCCGGCATGGCGTAGTTGCTGTTCGATATCTCCGACACCGTAGACCGTATCGGCAGCCACCCACTTGAATGGCACAGCCGCGACTATCGCGCGTGCAATCATTCTCGTCGCAAGCTTTGGTTTGGTCGCAAAGCCCGTGTCGGCAGGAACGTACGTGGCTTCCAGACGATCTGGATCGTCGGTCCATTCCTTTGGAAGATACAACGCGCGATCGATGAACGCATGGCCATGACGCGAAACGTAGGTAGCGAAGACGCCGATCTGGCAGTTCGTAATCTTGCCTGCCGAACCGGTGTATTGCCGCGCCACGCCGCACGACGCTTTGCCCTGCTTGAGAAAGCCAGTCTCGTCGACGACCAGGACCGCATCGTCATCTGCCAAATGCTCGATGACATAATCGCGCACGATATCGCGCAAGGCATCGGCATCCCAATCCCTGCGACCAAGGATCGCCTGTTGCCGCCATGGGCCAGGATCACCGGCCGCCTCCGCGCGCATCCAGCCGGTCTTGCGTTGCTCATCGCCGAGCAAACCCTCGAGAAACAGGCCTGCATTTCTCGCAACCCGTTCCTGCCCGAACAACGGACGTATCCGCTTCTTAACCTCCCGAAGCGACGCAGCCCACAACGCAAGCGTCTCTTCAATCGACGCTGCCTGCGCCCACGATCTTCGAATCATGGTTGCCCATGGATTTAGAAATCTTCAGAAAGGGCAACTGTAATGCTAGCTCGGGTGAGGGCTCGTCATGGCGCAGGTAGTTGCCAATGAGAGCCCGTGTGACGCCAAACTGCACGTCCGAGTCAATGTGCTCATCGTCAGGCGCGTAGATCTGGGAGATGAGCGTTTTGAAACCGGGTTTGTAGATCATGAAGTGCAGGTGCGCCGGCCGGTAGTTGTGGCGACGGGTGGCCTTCACCAGTTCGCCGACGGGGCCATCGATCGGAATCGGATAACCCGCCGGCTTGACGCTGCGGAAATCAAAGCGCCCCCCTTGGTCGGAAACAAAACGCCCGCGCAAATTCATCTCGGCCTGCGCGGGATCCTGGTTCTCATAGAGACCTTCCGGCGAGGAGTGCCAGACGTCGACTTCGGCGCCTGCGACCGGAAGCCCGTTACCGTCCGCAATGGAGACGCGAACGATCAGCTCCGCTCCCGGCGTCGGCGAACGCACCAGCAAATCCCCGCTGGCGCTCAGCGGCTGATCGTCGCGCCAGAAGGGTCCCAAGAGGTTCGCCTGGGTTTCGGTCTGGCCCTGGTTGCCGTTGTTGAGCAGGCAGACCAGCGAAGAGACTCCCAAGGAGCCCGCCATCAACACCACCTCGTTATGCGAGGCCGTCGTCTTCTGGCCCAGCGCCGCGACGATCCTCACCGCCTCCTGGAACTCGCGTTCGGTCAGGCGAACCTCGCGCACAAAGCCGTGCAGATGCCGCACCATCGCCAGCAAGATCTCGCGCAGACGCGGATCTTCCGTGCGGCTGACGGCTTCAAGGACCGCGTCGGTCACCATGGCCTGATTTTCGATGATCATTTCCAGCCCATCCTGCGAGGCGCCAGCAACGGCTCAATGCCCGGCGGCGCGGTTGGCGGCGGCGTTGTTGAGAACGATCAGGGCATCGACGGCAACCCCGGTCTTGGCGTTGATCAGGAACGGATTGACGTCGATTGACGCAATGCGACTTCCGGCATCCGCGATCAGATTGGACAGGCCGACCAGCGCCTTGAGTGCGGAAGCCTCGTGCAGCGCCGGCTTGCCGCGGTAACCCTTCATCTTGACGCCGGCCTTGGTGCGGCCGATCAGGGCCTTGGCCTCGGCCTCATCCAGCGGTGCGCCGGCGAGCGCGACGTCCTTCATCAGCTCGATATCGATACCGCCGGTCCCGAACAGCACCACCGGCCCCATCTCGGCATCGAGCGAGGCGCCGATCACGAGCTCGAGGTCGGCCTTGACCTGCTGCGCGATCAGGATGCCCTCGAGTTTCGGCTTACCCTTCAATTTCTTCACCCGCGCGGTGATGGCGTCGAACGCCTTTCTGACCTCGGCGGCGCTGTTGATATTGAGCACCACGCCGCCGATATCGGACTTGTGCAGGATATCGGCGCTGACGACCTTGGCGACGACCGGAAAGCCGATCTTCTTGGCGATCTTCACCGCTTCCGCCGGCGTCTGCGCGATCGCTTCCTTGGAGACCGGAATGCCGTAAGCTCTCAGCAGCGCTTTCGATGCGACCTCGTCGAGCGCAGCACCCTTCGCGTTTTTCAGCAATTTCTCCAGCATCGCGCGGGCGGAAGCCTTCGAGCTCGAGACGATATCGGGCACCTCCTTGCGCAGGTTCGCATAGTCGATCAGCTCCTTGATGGCGCCGACCGCGCGGTCCAGGCCCTGCATGACGGCGATGTCCGGCAGCGATTTGCGCAAGGCTTTGGTGTGCTCCGTGAAGCCGATGGACATCGCGCTGATATAGATCACGGGCTTGGAAGCCCGGCCCGCCATTTCATTCACAATGCGCAGGTTGCGCTCGCGCAACTCGTGCGGGGCCTTCGGAAATTCGGCGTCGATGATGACGATGTCGGTGTCGGGGTCGTCGATCATGATCTTGATCGACTGCATGTAGACGGAAGGATCGACCACAGCGGCAAATCCCGCATCCAGCGGATTGCCGACGATCGAGCCGGGGCCGAGCATCTTTGCAAGCTTCTCGCTCGTGTCCTGGCTGAGCGGAGCGAAATTGAGCCCGGCCGAATGGAAGGCGTCGATCAGGAGGCCGCGCTTGCCGCCCGACAGGGTCACAGCCGCAAGGCGGTTGCCTTTGGGCGTATCGGCATGCACGAAGCATTCGGTGGTTTCGATCAGCTCGTCGAGACCGCGGACCCGGATCACGCCTTCGCGGGTCGAAATCGCATCAAAAGTTTCGATCGAACCGGCCAGCGCGCCGGTATGCGCCATCGCGGCGGCGCGTCCGCCCTCGGATGCGCCGAGCTTGAGCGCGATCACCGGCTTGCCGGCGGCGCGCGCGGCCTTGCAGGCATCGCGGAAGGCCTTGGTGTTGCGCACGCCTTCCAGATAGACCACGATGACGCGCACGCTCGGATCGGCCGCGAAATAGGCCATCAGGTCCGGCGTCTCGAGGCCCGCCTCGTTGCCGGTCGTCACCATATAGCCGACGCCGACGCCGCGATCCTCCAGCGCCTGGCGGATCGCCATCACGATCGCGCCGGATTGACCGGCGATCGCCACCGGGCCTGCCTCCATGGTGACGATGCGGTCGTCGATATTGGTGAACATGTTCTCGCCGGCGCTCAGATTGCCGAGGCAGTTCGGGCCGGTGACCGCGAGTCCGGTTTCGCGGATCGCGGCCTGCAATTCCAGCGCGAGCCGCTGGCTTTCCTCGTCCTGCAACTCGGAAAATCCCGAGGTGACGATGGTCGCCGAGCGCGCGCCGGCGGCCGCGGCATCGCGGATCACCTGCACCGCGAAGCGCGCCGGCACCAGCACCACGACGTGATCGGGCTTGTCGGGGAGGCTTGCGAAATCCTTGTAGCAGGGCACGCCCCAGACCGTCTCGCGCTTGGCGTTGACGGGATAAAGGCCGCCTTCGTACTTGTACTTGATCAGATTGTTCCAGATCCGCTCGGCGTAGTTGCCCGGCTTGTCGGTTGCGCCGACCAGCACGATGTTGCGCGGATGCAGCATCGCATGGATGCCCTTGACGATGTGGCTTGCATCGGGCGCAGGCGACCATTTGCCGGATGAGAAAGATGCGGTGCTGACCTGAGCTTCCATCGGCGTAACCTTACCCTTTTCTTTATTCTCTTATTCAGTTTCTTTATTCCGTGCGGCGGTCATTGTGAGCGATCGTCATCCCGCAGGTTTGCTCAAGCTTATTATGGGCAGTCGAGCACGGTGGCAACTCGCGCCTTGCGGCAACCGCCGCGACTGTTTCCCTGTGCGTTTGCGTTTACCAGGCGGGCCGCGGGCGCTCCGGCGAGGCAATGCCGGCGAGCAGCACGGCAAGGATGCCGGTCAGGAAGATGCCGTCAAAAGTTCCGGCGCCGCCGATCGAGGCGACCGGCGCGCCGAGCCCTGAGATCTTGTCGAGGTTGAGAAGATCGGCGCCGATCAGCGTCCCCATCGAGCCGCCGATATAGGCGAGCGGTGCCGCGTATTCGCGCGACAGGATGAAGGCAAGGATGGCGGTGGCCACGACCGGCCCGAACACCGGCACGGCGATGCCCATGCCCGGCACCGGCGTCGCCATCGCGTGGATGATGATGGCGATGGCGGCGGTCGCAATCGCAGCCTTGAGCCAGAGCTGATAGCGAAGCACGAGATAGGTCGACATCAGGGTCGGGATCACGGCGCCGCCGATATTGACCGCGATAACGGTGCCGGGCCACGACGTCACCAGAGGCACGGCGTAGCGCATGCCGAAGAAGTCGACGACCTCGCCCATTCTCACGTTATGCCCGGGCAGCACGGTGATCGGGATATTGAAATAGCTGCCGATCAGCGAGCCGAACAGCAGCAGCAAGCGCCATTCCCGGCCCGACGCCGAGGCGCATATAGGCATAGCGCAGGATGCGGAGCTGGATCAGGATGATCAGCCCAGCGAACAAAACGCACCAGGATCGAGAAAAATCCCGGCGTCAGCGGCAGGTAGTGCATTTGGGAATTCATGATCTCGGTCAAATCTGTTACGTTCGCATTCGCGCCATGCAGGTGGCCAAACATCTCATGTCAGACCCGGAATGACAAATGGTCCGGGGTCGGTTCGTTCCGCGACAACGATGGACGAGATGCAAAAAATCGCCGCAAAAGCGACGATTTTAGGCTTCGCAGGCGCAGGCTCGGGTCTTTGTCCGCTGCACGGCAGCCGGGACATTGCTCAAGAATCCGGTCCGATCATGGTGGCATGCAGGATGTAGCGTTGCGGCCCCGACGTCAGCGCATCGAACGGCCAGCAGGTCGACAGCACCAGTTCATATCCGCTCGGTAAGGGGATCGATCCCGGAAGCATCGAAGCGCACCACTGCGGCTCTATCCGCCCGGTAGCGGAATGTCTTGCCGTCACCTCGCGTGATATCGATCTCATCGCCGATCCTGACATCGCGCAGAAAACGAAAATGGGTATCGCGGTGCGCGGAATAGACCGCCACGCCGCGCTCGCCGGCGTCGGGCGTCAACTCGACATGGCCCGGACCGAAGGCCAGCGCCTGGCCGCTCGAGCCGGCGAGCACGATGGCGCTGGCGTGAAGCCTTTCACCTCGATGCGCGCGACCGGCCAGGTATCGGCCCACGACCACGGTTTTGTAGGGTGACCGGTGGCGATGGTTTCCGCAAAGGCCCGTTGCAGCAGCACTTGCGCCAGCCACGCCTTGGCCTGGATGTAGGCGCCCTGGCCGAACGCAGCAGGCCGGCGATTGCGAGAAGGAGGGCAGTGGCGAGGCGGGGCATCGGCGTCTCGGCGATTGGGCGTTTCAGACTTTTCTTGAAAGATCGCGCGCGCGGCCCTGGGGGACAAGGGAGCCGCGCGCGCCTGAAGGAGGAACTGGGGCGCCTCCTCCTTTCATCCGGCATCAACGCGCCAACGTCTGACGCCGGTTGAACACGAACAGGATCAGGCTGAGCATCAGCAGGACCGAACCAACGATCATGCTTGAGCTCGGCATCGGTCGCCGTCTTCGGCAGCATGACCGTGCTGGGCGGGGAAACGACCACCGGACGCTTCAGCGCTGCGAGGCTGAACGCGACGCATCGGCCTCGGCGCGCCGTTCCGTCGGCGGCGAGGGCAGGCTGCGGGCGCTCGCCGAACACCTTCGCAAAATCCCAGCCCGCCGGCAGGTTGAGCGGCAGCTCCGCGAGCTTGAGCGGCTCGCCGTCGGGACGGCTCGGCGTCTTGTCGACGGCGACGAGGCTGGTCAACCGGGTCACCAGCTGATGCTCCAGCGCGAGCGCCAGGATGGTCTTGTCGGCCTCCTCCGGGCTCACCTGCCGCAGGGTGCGCGCGACCTCGGCATCGCTGATCTTGCGCCGCGCCCAGAGCTTTGACAGGCCCTTGCCTTCGGCCGCATTGGCGAGCGGCAGGGTCACGACCCAGGGCCGGTCGCCGATCCGTCCCTTGATCTCGACCGAGCCGGCAAGCTTGTCGAGCTTCGCCGCCAGCACCAGCGGCTCGTCGCGATAGAGATCGGGAATGGCGGCCGGCGTGATATCGGCTGCCGCGTCGGAGAATTTCGCGGAGAGCCCGGTCACCGCGGGATTTTCCAGCTTGGCGAACAGGCCGCGCATGCGCTCCTCGACCTGATCGACCGAACCGATATGGGTGAAGGCGCCGCGGCCGAGTTCGGCGGCGCGCGTCATCAGATAGGTGTTGGGCGCCGAACCGATGCCGACCATGAACACGCGCGAGCGGCCGCGCATCGCCGTGATGGTTTCGAACAATTGCTGCTCGTTGCCGATCGCGCCGTCGGTCAGGAACACGACCTGGCGGACATGGTCCGCCGTGTCGCTGCCTGCCGTTATCGGTCAGCGCGGCGCGCATCGCCGGCACCATTTCGGTGCCGCCCGCGCGCCTGCAACGCGTCGACAAAAGAAGTCGCGCGATCGAGATGCTCGGCATCGGCCGGCACCGATGCCGGGAACAGCACGTCCATGGTGTGATCGAAGCGGATCACGTTGAAGCGGTCGTTCGGTTGCAGGCGGCCGAGCGCGTAGATCAGGCTCGCCTTGGCCTGCACGATCGAGGTGCCGCCCATCGAGCCGGAATTGTCGATCACGAACACCACTTCGCGCGGCAGCGGCTTCTGTTCGGCCTGTTCGACCGCCGGCGGCGTGACGAAGGCCAGCAGATAGTCGGCGTTGCCGACATGCTCGCGGAACAGTCCGACCGAGGGCGCCGTTTCGGCGGCCGGCTTCCAGGTCAGCTCGAAGTCGCGATCTGCCGGCACCGCGCCGTCGGCGAGCCTGATGATGCGGGTCGTCGGCGTCCGGGCTCTCGATCTTGACGGCGTGATGATGGCTTTTGACCTCGCCGAGCGGAAAGCCGGCCTGCAGATGAACCGTGATGCTGGTCGGATTGACCGGGCCCATTCTGCGCGGGGTCGAGCACCGGCGGCGAGATGCGGTCGCGATCCGGCACCGGATCGGACGCTGCTCGCGCCCCAGCCGCCGCCATCGGCGCGGAGGTCGACGCTCTGGACGACCGGCGCGGATTATAGCGCGGGCCGACCACCATCGGCACGCGCAACGAGAACTCATTGCCGGATTGGCTGACCGGCTCCTGGTATTCGATCTGCACCAGCACGGTTTCGCCCGGGCCGATATTGGCGACCGAATTGGTGAAGATGTTCGGCCGTTCCTGTTCGGTCAGCGCCGCCTTCTGCCCGTTCGCGCGCGCCTGCTCGTAGATGACGCGGGCCTGCTGCCGCTCCTTGATGTCGCCGACGATGACGCGGTCGCCGACCACCATCTTCAGCGTGTCGACCGCGCCGCCCGCCGGCAGCGGATAGACATAGGTCGCCTCCACCCAGTTCTTGCGTCGGGTTGCGGAAGATCTGCGTGACGCGGGCGCGGATCGTCGGACCTGATACCGTGAGGTCGACGTCGATGCCGAGCCGGGGCGCGTCGGCATAGCCGTCGTCGGTCTTGAACAGCAGCGAGCCGGAGCGCGCGTCGCCGGGCTTGGTCAGGGCGGCGGGCGGGCCTTCGGCCGACCACACCGGCTCAAAGCTCAGAAATAACGCCGCAAACCCGACGAGGATGACGGCAACGCCTTGCACCAGCAAGAACAGCAGCAGCTTCACATCTTGCGCGACAGGCGCCGAACGGCTGTCCGATCTCGATTTCATCGCACGTGGTCATTTTATTCACTCCCGAAGGGCGTATTTCGCCGTCCGAAGTTGTGCGGAAAGCCGCGCCTTGGCGCGAGCAGAATGATCGGCATTGTTCAGCCGCGCTTCGGTCACGCCGCGCCGCGGCGGAAGGCGGATTTGTGCGGTTTTGTGCAGGATTGTGCGTCTGCTAGGATGGCCGGAGTCGAACAGGGGTGACGATGCCGACGCCGGACAAGCAGCTTTCCGCCGAGCAAAGCCGGCAGGTGGCGGAGACCATTCGCGAGGAAATCGCGCGCCGCCGCATCTCCCGGCAGATCGCTGGCCGAACAGGCCAAGCTCAGCCTTTCGACCCTGGAGAAGGTGCTGGGCGGCCGCCGTCCGTTTACGCTGGCGACCACGGTGCGGCTCGAGCAGGCGCTCGGCGTCTCCCTGCGCAAGGCCGAAGGATGCCGCCAGCCGCGGCGCCGGTCAACGGCGACATCGCGCCCGACAGCCTCGGAGCCTATTCGCGCCGCGCGGTGACGTGGCTCGAAGGAGCCTATGTGACGGTGCGGCCGTCGTTCGGCGACAAGGAGGCGATCTACGCCTATCGCACCGAGATCGCCTGGGATGCACGCCGCCTCGTCGCTGGTGTTTCGCGAAGGCGAACGGCTCGATGCGGCCTACACCCAGTTCGGCGAAGTCGCCGTTCCGAACCAGTCCGGCTTCATCTATCTCGTCACCAACCGCCACGGCCAGCACCGGCTGATCACGGTGTCGCGGCCGACCATCATCGGGCGAGATGTACGGCATCATCACGACGCTCTTGGCCGGACGCGGCTCGCAGCTGACGCCGATCGCGGCGCCGATCGCGCTGTTGCCGATCAGAAATTTCGCAAATCCGACGCGTGGGGCGGATTTCGCCCGATGACGCCAACTACGCGGTCTATCGCGAGCACCTGCGCCGCACCGTCGACGAGCCGTTCGCGCTGTTCCTGCAATGGGTAGAGCGAGCGCGTCATTCCAGGAGGGCGTCCTCGAAATGACGCGTCGTTCGCTCCGCCTTAGCCCCCCGTCTCGGCGCTGATGATGTCGCCGAACAGCACCCACTTGCCGTCCTTGAACTGCATCATCTTGAGCTGTTCGATCGGGGCGAAGTCGGTCGCGCTGGTGTTGACCTTGATGCCGGGGATCAGCGTGTCCGGCGCGAAATCCTTCAGGCTCGCCGCCTGCTTCATGACGTTTTCGCGGGTCAGGTCGTCGCCGGCCTGCTTCAGCACCTGCACCATGGTCTCGGCCGCGGCAAAGCCATAGACCAGATTGGCGTCGGAGATGTTGGCGCCCGGCATGTACTTGTCGGCGAAGGCCATGAACTTCTTCATGCCCGCATCGTCCTTCCACTGCGGGTCGGAGGCGTCCTTGAGGTAGCCGGCCGACAGGATGCCTTCGCGAAGCCTCGAACCCGGCGGGCTTCATCACCGCGCCGATCGAGATCGAGACGTCGGTCATCAGGTGCATCGGCTTCCACTCGCAGCTCCGCCATCTTCTTGATGGCCTGGGCGGCGAATTTCGGCGTCGAGATGTTGACCAGCACGTCGGCGCCGGTGCCCTTCAATTTGACGATGTGGGAATCGATCGAGGGTTCGGTGGTCTCGTAGCTTTCTTCGGCGACGATGATGCTCGAGGCCTTGTCGCCGAACACGTCCTTCAGGCCGGCCACGTAGTCCTTGCCGAAATCGTCGTTCTGGTAGAACACCGCGACCTTGGCGCCGGGCTTCTCTTCAGGATGTATTTGGCGAAGATCCGCGCCTCGACCCGGTAGCTCGGCTGGAAGCCCATGGTCCAGGGAAAATCCTTCGGATCGTTCCACTTGCTGGCGCCGGTGGCGACGAACAGCTGCGGCACCTTCTTGGTGTTCTGATATTTCTGCACCGCGCTCTGGGTCGGCGTGCCCAGCGCGTTGAAGATCAGGAACACCTCGTCGCTCTCGATCAGCTTGCGGACCTGCTCCACCGTCTTCGGCGGGCTGTAGCCGTCGTCATAGGAGATGAAGTTGATCTTGCGGCCGTTGATGCCGCCATTGTCGTTGATCATCTTGAAATAGGCGTCCTCGGTCTTGCCGATGACGCCGTAGGCGGAAGCCGGTCCGCTATAGGCCTCGACATTGCCGAGCTTGATCTCGGTGTCGCTGGCGCCGGTATCGTATTTCTTCTGCGCGAACGCGCTTTGGCTCGCCAGCAGCGAGATCGCGGTCGCGGCCGCAAGCAGGGACAGTTTCTTGTTGTTCATGACAGAGCATTCCTTCGTTTCTTCGTGGTTGGGACTTCAAGGGGACGGGAATTCGAAACGGCCGATCATGCGCGGGCGACGGTCACGAGGCGGCAGCCCCGAGCCAGATCGGTGGCCGTCGGCAATCGAGCAAAATTCTTCCGCAAGGTCGGCTTGTGGATCTTGCCGGTGGCGTTGCGCGGCAGCGCGTCGACGAAGCGGATCAGGCGCGGGCACTTGAAGCGCGCGAGATTGGCGGCGCAATGGGTGTGGATCGCCGCCTCGGTCAGCGAATGGCCCGGCTTTACCGCGACGATCGCCATGCCGACCTCGCCCCATTGCGGATCGGGCACGCCGATCACGGCGGCCTCCGCGACGCGCTGCGATCTGGTGCAGCACGTTCTCGACCTCGGCCGGATAGACGTTCTCGCCGCCGGAAATGTACATGTCCTTCCAGCGATCGACGATGTAGTAGAAACCGTCCTCGTCGACGCGCGTGGCGTCGCCGGTATGCAGCCAGCCGTCGGTGAAGGACGACCGGTTGGCATCCGGCCGGTTCCAGTAGCCGGGCGTGACGTTCGGTCCCTTGACCCAGAGTTCGCCGAGCTCGCCGACGGCGGCGTCGCAGCCGTCGGGCCGAACGATCCGCACCTCGGTATGCAGCACCGGCTTGCCGGAAGAGCCGGCCTTGCGCACGGCGTCCTCGCGGTCGAGCGTCGAGCACCGCCGGCGACTGTCTCGGTCATGCCGTAGCCCTGCTGCAGCGCCACGCCGCGCATCTCCCAGACGTTGAGCAGCGGCACCGGCATCGGCGCGCCGCCGACGCCGCCGATGATCAGCCGGCTGAAATCGGCGGTCTCGAACAAGGGATGCTGCGCCATGAACTGGTAGATCGAGGGCACGCCGAAAAACACGTTGATGCCCTGCGCGGGATCAGAGATCAGCTGCAGCGCCAATCCGGGATCGAAGGCGCGCATGATCAGAACCGTGCCGCCGGCATGCAGCACCGGGTTGGTGTAGCAATTGAGCCCGCCGGTGTGGAACAGCGGCAGCACGGTCAGCAGCACCGAGGAGGGCGTGATATAGGCCGGGCCGCCGAGATTGACGCAGTTCCAGAACGTCATGCCGTGGGTGATGATCGCGCCCTTGGGCTGGCCGGTGGTGCCCGAGGTGTACATGATGGTGGAGATGTCATCGAGCGTGACGTCTTCGCAATTGTCGAGCGGCCTTGCCGCCGCGATCGCGGCCTCGTACGCGCCGCCCGCTCCGAGCGCGAGCGCTGCGGCGACATCGCACAGTCTGGCGACCGTCCGCGCCGTCTCGGCGAGATCGGCGTCGTGAATCATGAGCTTCGGCGCGGCGTCGGCGACGATGAACTGCAGCTCGGGAACGGTGAGGCGGGTATTCAGCGGCAGGAACACCGCGCCCAGCCGGCCGCAGGCGAACTGCACCTCCAGCGTATCGGTGGTGTTGTGCGCCAGCACCGCGACGCGGTCGCCGCGCGCGATCGTCGAGCCGATCGCGCAAATGCGCGGCAAGGCGCGAAATCCGCGCGTCGAATTGCGCGTAAGTGAAGCGGCGTTCGCTGAAGAGATCGACCACGGCCACCTTGTCCGGCGTCCGGCGGCTGAAATGCGCGATCCAGTCATAGTGCCGAACTGGCAAAATTCCCTCCGAGTATGCAGGCGGCCGTTGCCGCGCGCGCCCTTGACGCGGGCTTTTCGGCTGCACCATGCCCAACTACGGATGGACTGGCTAGCCGGACTTTTGGGCAGCGTGCGACCTTCACGCCAGTTCGGGAGTCCGCGCGAAAATGTCTTGCGTTGAGGCGCTGGGGACACCCTGCGGGGTCCGGCGCGTACGACGTTACCGATTCAAATTTCAAACATCAAAAGCGCGAAGCGTTTCAAGTCACCTCGCCCCGCTTGCTCCTCGTCGTGCTCCGCGAAAGCGGGGCATCCAGTACGCTGCGGCTTCTCGGTTCAATCATGGATGTCTCTGGAATACTGGATCGCCCGCCTTCGCGGGCGATGACGATTGGAGGACAAACACAGCTTCGCGATCTCGCCGCATATCTTTTCTTGCGCGAGGTTTGGCCTGAATCGTTCCGCCTTCGAATAATCAGAGGGCGCGGGGAATGCCGGGTGCCCAATGCACCCGCAGCCTCGTGTGCGCTTTGTAGTTGGAGTATGCACACGAGTATTCACAGCGGAAGCACCGGATACATCCGGCATTCCCCACGCAATGGTTTTACGGCTTATACGTGATCTCCCCGGGGACCGGGCTCTTTTGCCCCCGTCGTTTCGCAAGGAATAACCCTGCAAACCTTGGCGCCAGCGTCGGGGCGTCAGGACCACACGACTTCGCCGTCCGCATCAGGCTCGCCCGTCAAGCGCGCCGCTCGCGTCCACCGCATCCCGCTTCCAGCGTCCGTGACGTTGCGCAACGCCCCTCTGAGGAGCGGGACCAAATCGCTATAGTGCTGATTTGGGTTGGGCGTCAAGAGAAAATTCTGGAAACCAGAAATAAGGTCGGCGGCGCACAAGTCCCGCGCCGGGGGCGTCGAGCATGGGGACGTTACGGTGTCCAGTACACTTACTATCATCACTAATATAGGAGACAATTCTGCTCGAAAAAACGATCGAACGAGAGCGCGGTTCTCTTGAATTTGTTGTAGTTCGACGTCGATCCGATCGTGCAACAATTCCCCTTTTGCAAGCGGCTTGCGCGCCGTCCCGGTCCTCTTCATGTAATTCCACACCATTTCATCCGGGTTGAGTTCGGGGGCGTAGCCCGGCAGAAAGTGAAATTCGAGCTTCCCATCAGTCGACGCAACGTAATCTTTGACGATCTTGGCTTTGTGGGCAGGTAGACTATCAAGAATTAGGAGCACAGGCTTCTTGCGACGAAACATCATTGCCTTGAGCAGCGCAATAAATAGCTCCGCGTTCATTCCACCCTTGTAGGTCGCGCACCAGAAACCGCCTTTGGCATTTACGGCTGAAGCCGCCGAGACGGATTGTCGTGTGCCGGGCACACAAATAATTGGGGTCTGCCCTTTCACACCCCAAGTCGTTCCCTGCACGGCTTCGGAACGAAAGCCGAACTCATCCCAGAAAAAAATCTCGGCACCTCGCTTTTTTGCCCGTTTTGCAAGGCTGGATAGACGTCGGTTTTCCACGCTTCAATCGCAACGGGATCTCGCTCGTAAGCTCGCTTCAGTGGCTTCTGCGGCGTCAATCCTAATTTCGCAAGTAACTTTCCGACAGCCGTTACACCCAAATTAGCTTCGAATTTGCCGCAATCAGCTTGCGCACGATCAACCTCATCCCAACCAAAATCAAAACCATGCTGCCGTGGATCCTTCCATTGATCCAACGAAACAATTGTTGCTCTCGCTCGGCGCAGCGCGCGGGCGCCCCGTACCTTTCCGCGAACTTAGCGCACGCAAGCCGCGCCCTTTCCCACTCGCCTCTCGCAACCACTTATAATCACTACACGAACTCATAGAGGCATCACCACGCTCGTCTCTCGCCCTCCCACACGCGCTGAACCGCCATCCGACGATCTCTTCCAATCTTATCTAACCCCCCCAAAACACCATAATTCGCGAAATGGCTCTGTCATCGAGATCAATGAAATGCACTGTCATTGTAACTCCATTACAGCCTCACAACGTCGCTGATGCTGCTTGAGTATAATCAAACATCAGCCCAAGACGACCTGACCAGCCCGTCGTCGGATGCGTACTGCCTCGAAAGCGGACCTGCAGAACATTGGCTCTGGGCGAATTTTCATGTTGCAGTTTTGGCGCCGGTTTTCGGTTTCGGGGAGGGTCCGGCGGCAGACTTTGTGCGAATGCGCATGGCGCCGCCTTTTGACTGATCGATTTCGAACGAATTCGTCTTTCGCACCAGATCGCTCAACTTCCGAAAGCCGAATGTTCTCGGGTCGAAGTCGGAAGCGAGGTTGGCAAGCTGTTTTCCAACTTCTCCCAGCGGCACCCACCCGTCTTCGCTTTCCATCTGCGTCATGACCTTCATGATGATCGGTGTGGCCGCGCTGGGGGGCTGAAGGGATTTCGCCGTTGCGGCGGCATCGTGACTGTTTGCGGGACCGCTACGCAGGTTCTCGGTGTACACGAACCTGCGGCAGGCCTGGCGGAAGCTCTCCGGAGTTTTCTGCTCGCCGAACCCAAAAACATCGATGCCTTGCTCACGGATGCGGGCGGCAAGGCGGGTAAAATCACTGTCCGAGGAAACCAGACAGAATCCGTCGAACCGGCCGCTATGAAGCAGGTCCATCGCATCGATGACCAACGTGATGTCGGATGCATTCTTCCCGGTGGTGTAGGCGAACTGCTGTTGAGGTATGATGGCATGTTTCGACAGCGTATCGGCCCAAGCCTTGGAGCGCGGATTGGAGAAGTCGCCGTAGATGCGGCGAACGCTGGCCTCGCCGATCTTCGCAATCTCCTCGAACAGTCCATCCACGATCTTCGCGGAAGCATTATCCGCATCAATCAGAACAGCGAGACGAGGCGAGCGGAGCTCAGAAGGCATGACGTATCCCCCAGACAGACGGTGATCTAAGCAGAAATTCCGGGAGAGGGCGATGGTGTCGGGACAGCCAGTCAAATGGATTCATCGGGCGGTCGTCGGTGGCCGAGGTGTTCAGGGTGATGCCGGGCAGCAGCACCGGAAGCGCCGCGCCCTTCAGGTTGGCGGCCTGGGTCATGATGTTGCGTCGCGGCTTAGTCCGGCTGCGTCACCAAACCCTCATGGTGAGGAGGCGCCCTTGCGCCGTCTCGAACCATGAGGCCCGGTGGTGGCCTCGTCCTTCGAGACGCTTGCTTCGCAAGCTCCTCTGGATGAGGGGATAAACCCGCTTATGACCCAGCAAGATTAGTCCGGCGAACGGAATTGCCGCTTCCCAATACCCGCTACTGGGCGCAAGTTTGCGGCGGTCAGTTCCGGCCATGTTGCATGACCGTCGAGAGGAAGCGACGCCCATGAATAGCCCGTTCTATACCGAAGAGCACGAAGCGTTTCGCGAGGTGGTGCGCCGCTTCGTCGAGAAGGAGATCGAGCCTTTTGCCCATGAGTGGGACGAGGCCGGCGAGTTTCCGCGCGTGCTCTACGAGAAGGCCGCGGCGATCGGGCTGCTTGGCCTCGGCTTTCCCGAGCAATATGGCGGCATGCCGGCCGACCAGTTCATGAAGATCGCGGCCTCCCAGGAGCTCGCCCGCGCCGGCGCGGGCGGGATCGGTGCGAGCCTGATGAGCCACACCATCGGTTCGCCGCCGATCGCGCGCGCGGCCCGGCCTGAAGTGAAGGCGCGGGTGTTGCCGCAGGTATTGTCGGGCACGAAGATATCGGCGCTTGCGATCACCGAGCCGAGCGGCGGATCGGATGTCGCCAACCTGCGCACCAAGGCGCGCCGCGACGGCGATCATTACATCGTCAATGGCGAAAAGACGTTTATCACCTCCGGCATGCGGGCCGATTACTTGACGGTAGCCGTGCGCACCGGCGGCGAGGGCGCCGGCGGCGTCAGCCTGCTCCTGATCGAAGGCGATACGCCGGGCCTGTCGCGGACCAAACTGAAGAAGATGGGCTGGTGGGCGTCGGATACCGCGACGCTTCATTTCGACGATTGCCGCGTGCCCGCCGAAAACCTGATTGGCGACGAAGGCCACGGTTTCCGCATCATCATGCAGAATTTCAATAGCGAGCGGATGGGCATGGCGGCGAGCTGCACGGCTTACGCCCGCGTTTGCCTCGAGGAGGCGATGGCCTATGCGAAGGAGCGCAAGACGTTCGGCAAGCCGATCGCCCAGCACCAGGTGATCCGGCACAAGCTCGTCGACATGGCGCAGAAGGTCGCCGCATCGCAAGCGATGCTGGAAATGCTGGCCTGGCGGCTCGAGCAAGGCGAAAATCCCGTCGCCGAAATCTGCATGATGAAGAACCAGGCCACGCAGACCATGGCGTTCTGCGCCTCCGAGGCGGTGCAGATCTTCGGCGGCGCCGGTTTTATGCGCGGCATTAAAGTTGAGAGGATCTATCGCGAGGTCAAGGTCAACGCCATCGGTGGCGGCACCGAGGAGATCATGAAGGATCTCGCCAGCCGGCAGATGGGATTGTGATCTAAGCGACCGACTCCATGAAACCGATCGGTTCAGGTACTTCACCTTTCGGATCTCGTCCTCGGAGCCGCGCGCAAGACGGCGGCCGTTTCCCGACTTTGGACTTCCCCGTGCGGTGCATCCGCATGAACAGGGCACATCAATATGGACGATGATCAACTCTGTCGCAACTAACCTTGCGGCGCCCCCATCGCCAGCGTCCGATGATTCGAGGTTGATCAGCTGGAGGCTACGCTACCTTCAATTCTGACCATCCCGCGACGGGATCAATCGAATACATATGTCACACTTCCCCCCGATGCGGATCACCGGTTTCGCCTTGGATGAATCGGTGCCATTATGGCGTATTACGGTCGATCTGACGGACATGTCTGTAATTGGAGGGACCTCGTGATCAAGCTGATTTTTTCGATCCTTGCGTTTGCGATGGCTCTTATCGTCAACTGTGCGCAGGCTCAAACTTATGATCCCAAATATCCTGTCTGCATGCACGTCTTTGGCGAGTTGCCGGGTGAACGGATGGATTGCATCTTTACCTCGCTCGCTCAGTGCGCAGCTACGGCCTCCGGCCTTCCAGCGACGTGCCTGACCAATCCATATTTCGTGCGCGCATCAAGCCGGCACAGGCACTAGAATGACGAGAAACAGAGGAAGCAGCACATGATCACGCTTTATCATTGCGACGGGGCGCGCTCGTTCCGGCCGCTGTGGATGCTGGAAGAGCTTGGGCTCGCTTATCAGCTGAAGATGTTGCCGTTCCCGCCGCGGGTGTTTGCGAAGGAATATCTCGCGATCAATCCGCTCGGCACCATCCCGTATCTGATCGACGGCGATACCAGAATGACGGAGTCTTCCGGCATCTGCCACTATCTCGGCATGCGCTATGGCCCGACGCCGCTGATGGTCGGCGTCGAGGAGGCTTGCTATGGCGCATTCCTGAACTGGATGTATTTCAGCGACGCGACGCTGACCTTTCCGCAGACGCTGGTGCTGCGCTACAGCCAGCTTGAGCCGGAGGAACGGCGCAATCCGCAGGTGGCGACCGACTACGCCAAATGGTTCTCAGGGAGGCTGCGGGCAGTCGAGGTGGCAGTCGCCAACGCCGAGACGCTGTGCGCCGGCCGCTTCACCGCGGCCGACATCGTCATCGGCTACGCGCTGCGGCTCGCCGACAGCATCGCCCTCGCAAAGGATTTCGGCCCCAATGTCGCCGCCTATTGGGCGGGATTGCAGACCCGCGACGGATTTAAGCGGGCCATCGCGGCCGAACGTCGCGCCGGAGTCGAGCAGAACGTGCCGCCGCGGCTCCGGGCGTGATGCGTCATAACCGGCTTTTCCCCCTAATCCTGAGGAGCTTGCGCGAGCAAGCGTCTCGAAGGACGAGGCCGCGAAACGGGCGCCGGGGGCCTCATGGTTCGAGACGGCGCAAGCGCGCCTCCTCACCATGAGGGTCTATGGCATCGCCCCGGAATGACGCTATGATCGCTCCTCGCAGCGGCCAGAAAAAGAGCCGGGCGCGGAGGACGAGCCATGGACGACAAGGGCCGCGATTCCGGCCATCTGATGCTGATCACGCCGGAGCGCGTGTTCTACGCCGGTCTGCTCGGCCGTCCGCGCCAGCGGTGCTCGGGCGCGTTCCATGTCTATGTCGCGATCAAGGGCGCCCTGTGGCTTGCGACCGCCGACGGCCGCGAGGTTGACGGCGAGTTGGTCGCGGTGCCGTCCAATGTCAGGCACACCATCGCCAGCGACCATCGTTCCGTGATTTGCGTGTTGATCGAGCCGGAGACGGTGCACGCGGGACTATCGGATGAGCTGACGGCGCGCCTGTCGGGCGCGGAGCGCGCGATCTTCGCCGACCGCATTCGCGCAGCCTACGCGCAATTGCGCGACCGGACGTGCCGAGATGACATCACGCGCGCCGAGTTCGACACCATGTGCTTTGGCGAGGCGTTGCCGCAGCGGCCGCTTGATCCGCGAGTGACCAAAGCCATCGCGCAGATCGGCCGCTTCTGCGGCGAGCCGGTGACGGCGGCAAGCTGCGCGGCGGAAGCAGGACTGTCCGCATCGCGCTTCCTGCATCTGTTCAAGCAGGAGACCGGCATCTCCTTCCGCTCCTTCCGGGCCTGGAAACGGGCGCGGCACCTGCTCAATTTCGCCAACCAGGACGTCAACCTCGCGCATCTGGCGCAGGACATCGGCTATCCCAACTCCACCCATTTCAGCCATTCGATCCGCAGGTTTTATGGCCTGAAGCCGCGCGCGATCTTCTCGGGTTCGCGCGATCTCGCGATCTACCGCAGCCAGGTCGCGGATTTGGCCGATCGCGCGTGGACGCAAGAAGCCGGGTGATGCCATCCGCATGATCGCGCAACGACGCTAGCGCGCTTCCCGGACCCAAGTGGACCTTAAGGCATTTCATGAGCGACAAGGCTGTCATCACCTGCGCGCTGAACAGCATGCTGACCGATCCCAGGCAGCGTCATGTGCCGGTGACCCCAGAACAGATGGCGCGCGAGGCCAAAGCCGCCTTCGACGCCGGC